>CAWDUD010000005.1:0-546662 GCA_963805415.1 uncultured Acidimicrobiia bacterium | reverse complement strand
GGGCTGCGGCCGGTATTCGGGATTCGCCTGCAGCATCTTTTCGAGCGCCCGCGCGCAACGCTGGCGAATTTCGAAGCGCTCATCGCGCAGTTGCCGGAACAGGCCCTGCCAGGCCAGCGGACTCTTGGATGCCGCCAGCACGCGCGGAATGCGCCGGCGAACTTTTTCGCTCTCCGCGGGATCCGCCAGGCGGTCCGCGAGCTGTCCCGCAATGTGATCCGCCGCCCGGCACAGGACGTCGTGCGCGGCACGCGCCGTTTCATCGCGCCCCAGCAGCTCGATGACCTGGGGGATCAGCACGGAATCCCGCAGATCGATGGCATGCAGGGCAGCCCGCGCGCGTAGCGGGTCACTCGATCGCAGCTCGGCCAGGCGCCGCAAGGTCACATCGGCCGGATGAATAGGGCGGGCATCGGGTGCGGCGCCGACCGCTTCCAAGGCGGAAATGGACGACGACGACCGGAGCACGATAGACCGGGTGACCTCGTCTTCCACGTCTTCCGGACGAATCGTGACGGTTTGCCCCGCCAGGCCTTTTTCCAGCACGGACACGTACGCCCGATCCAGCCGGAACGCCAGAAAAGCCGCTACGCCGGACCACACGGCGGTTGCGGCGAGGATGAAACGGAAAGAGGCCTCCGCGGGCAATACCAGCAACAACTGAATTGCCGCGGCGGCCAGACCCTCGCCGAGGCGGTCCGCGCCGATATCGATCACAGGCTTGATCGACCGCCGTTCGGATGCCGGCATGGGCGTGTAGAACAGCTCGTAACCGGATCGGTACAGCGACCCGCGCAGCAACTGCTCCAGTGCGCGGCTGGCAAAGATCGCCGCCGCGCCCGGCACAAATAGCGAAACCACACTGGCGCCGGTTACGGCCACCGGAAGCACGGAGACGGTCTTCCCCGGACCGAACCGCTTTAGCCATAGCCGGCTCACGCCGGCCTGAAATCCGAACGTCACCACGGATGTTCCGGCGTAGAACAGGGCAAAGAACCGGGTCAGCTCCGGTCCCCGGGCAAAACCCGCGCAGCCCGGACCTTGAACAGGTAATCCAAACCGGCGGCGCTCATCGAAACCAGGAGCACAAAGGCAGCCAGCCCGACCAGGTAGGGAGCGCCCGAAATCATTTCGGGGATGGAGGGGACCTCGTAGCTCTTTTCCGCCGCTTGCGACGGGCTGAAGCGGAACAGGGCCAGGCTGCAGGCCAGTTGCAGCGCGGCGAGCAGGATCAGCAGGTCCGCGGTGGAACTCAAGATCGCCACGCGCTCGGCGATGAGCCCTCCGGCCAGACTTCCCAGAGTTCCGAAGGCCGTGATCTGGCCATATCGGCGGCGGGCTTCGCGAGGGTCGAAGCGTTCGCTGGCCAGAGCCCAAAACCCGGACAGCATCACCGGTCCCAGCGCCATGATGTGGATATAGAGGAAAGCAGCCACCGGGCCGGGAAAGCTTGCAAGAAGCGCCCATTCCGCCACGTGCAACCCGGCGCCCAGGAGAAACCCGCTGGGAATCACACGGTACGGACCAAACCGGTGCAGAAGCCGGGTACTGAACAGGGCGACGAGGATGGAGCAGACGGCCGCCGCTCCCACGGCCGGAGGAAGCGCGGTAGCGGGGAACACCGCCAGGAACAGGCTGTCGCGCGCGGTCTTCGCGGCCACCTGCCAGGCCATCATCAGGCCCGCCACCAGAATCGCCTGGCGGGCGGCCGAGGATTGCGGCAACTGCCAGATCTTCAAGCGCTGCTGCTCCCGGCGATTGCGGTCCCAGCCGGGATGGCGGGAGACTCTTTCCGGGTGCGCCGCCGGTGCGCGCGGGCGATTCCAATCGCCACGACCAGCCACACCAGCGTCAGGACCAGGTTGATGATCGCAAAGCCCTTGATTCCCAGCTCGAGCGCGGATCCCGCTTTGACCACGCCCGCTTCGAGCACGTCTCCGGCACGCTTGAAGAACGTGTCGATGGCGGCTTTAGCTTTGTACTTCGCTTCCCGGCTGGTGGGCAGGAACAGGGCTTGCATCGTGGTGTTCTGTACCGAGTAATCCGCGCCGTTCTCCACGATTTTGAGCCAGCGGATGACCGGCAACACCGGCAGCCAAAGCAGGAACGAATAGCTTCCCATGGCCAGGGCGGGAAGGATGAAGAGCGCGCCTCGAACTCCCGCGTAGCGGAAGATGCGGGACACGGCAAACATCTGCAGCCCCAGCGCCACGCTGTTGTACCAGACCTCGTAGTGTCCGTAAAACTCCCCGATGATCTGTTCCTGCAGTTGGACGTCGGAGCCGGCCACGCGAATCGCGTCGGCCGTGACCAGCTTGCCGAGCAGGAACTCGCCGGAGTTGTTGACAATATTCAGCAGCAAAACCAGCACGGCGATCAGCAGCAGATAGCGGTCGCGCATCAGCAGTTCCAATGCGCCGGTGCTGGCCAAAGGAGCTTCGCCGTGCCCACTGGAGAAATGCCCGATGTCGGTTGCGGCGCGGTTCTGGATGATGCGGCTGATCAGAATACAAACCGCCAGCAGTCCGGCCGCCATCAGCATCAAAGGATAGGAGCCGGTGGCTTTCATGGTCATGGCGGCTGCCTGAGCTCCCACGAGACTGCCTACGGAGCCGCCTATCGCGATGACCGGAAACAGCCGTTTGCCGTTCGATTCCGAATACAGATCGTTGGCGAAGGACCAGAACTGGGCGACGACAAAAACGTTGAAGATCCCCACCCACACGAAGAACACCACGCCCACGCGCACTCCCGCCACGCCGAAAACGTAAAACAGCAGCAAATTGGAAATAAAAATCAGCGTGACCCAGGTGATCAGGCGGATGCGGCTCACCCGCGAAGCCAAAGCCCCGTAAGCCGGGACAATCGCCAGCAAGAGCAGAGCTTGGGCCGCGGCCGAATAGGTCTTTACTTCGGCCCCGCCCTGCGGTCAGAATCAGAGGCTCCCGAACCGTTTTCAGGAGGTAGTAGCTCATCAGGAGCAGGAAAGAGTTCAGACCCAGCAGCAGGACGCCCGCGCCCTCGCCCGCCCGCACCTCGGCCAGAACGGACAGCGCCCGCTCGGCGATGCTCTTTTTCCGAATCGGCGGTCTCGGCGCTCGACATGGGATTCCTTGGCGGCCTATTCTACTACATCGTAAGGTGATAAACTTCTGGAGATAAATGGGCAATTTGTCCGGAAAGGGAGCACCTATGCACGCACTCTATTTCCGCTCCGCCAGGCGCGGAGCCCTCGCTGCGATTCTGCTGGCGGTTCCGTTCAGTCTTCTGCACGCAGCCGACGCGCTCACCTGGCAGCAAAAGGAAGCGTTCCTTACCAAGGCCAAAATCATTAAGACTAAAGAAGCGAAGAAAGGAGTCACGGGAACCTTTCAAGTCACCCTGAGCGACGGAACGCTCACCCACGATGCCAGCGTGCAGACCATCGACGACTGCAAGCAATTATTTCTGAACGAAATCGGATTTAAGGACACGTACAAGTTCAACATCGCCGCCTGGAAACTGGCCCGGCTGCTGGGGATCGAGGATATGGTCCCTCCGTCGGTGAAGCGGAACTATCAAGGCAAGAACGGCCTCGTTCACCTGGTGGATCGACAACGTACATGATGGACGAAGAGCAGCGCCGAGCCAAGAACGTGAAGCCCCCGGACGAAAATGCGTGGAACGAGGAGAACAATGTCATGAACGTCTTCGACCAGCTGATCTACAACATGGACCGCAACCAGACCAACATGCTGATCGACCAGGACTGGCACCTGTGGATGATCGACCACGGCCGCGCGTTCCGGGTGCACAAGTCTCTGAAGGATCCGAGTGTTCTCAAGATGATCGACCGGAACATGCTGGCCAAGATGAAGCACTTGACGAGGCGACGTTGACTAAGGAGTTTGGCCGGGACGTAAGCAAAAATGAAATTCGCGGCCTGCTGGCCCGGCGCGATCTGATCGTGAAGTTCTTCGAAGGCAAGGGCGACAGCGCGTTGTTCGACCGTCCCCGCCGGAACTAGAAGCGAGCTTGTTCGGGACTACGGCCGCCCTTTCTGGATCGACCGGCGCAAGCGCGAATTATCCGGCTCCAGGGCGGCTGCGGTCCTGAGGTATTGCTGCACACTTCCGCCCTCGAGAGGCAATTCGATGCGCCGCCCGCGATGCACGGCGAAATACTTCCCGTCCTCGATCAGGAGAAACGCGGGCGGTCCGTTGAAGGGTTTGGACAATCCCACGTCGATTGCAATCACTTTTCCGTCGAAGCGCGGCATTACGGCCAGCTGAGGAGTATGTCCGATCACGATGTGCCGCACCTGGTGCGCCGCCAGAATACGAGGGAGCAGCGTCGCCATCCCCTTATCGTCCTCGGGCAGTTGAGCCAGGCCGCGATACCATAGCGGTCCCTCATCATCGGTGACGATGCCCTTGGCGAGCTTGGTGAAATCGGATAACTCTTCCCGAACCTTGGTATTGATTTCACGGCGAGTCGATGCCGCGTACTTCTCGCTGATTCCTCCGTGCAGAAAAATCGCATCATTGATCTTGATGATGGCGTTCTGCTGGCGCAGCCACTTTCCGTACTTCCCGTCGGGTTGAAACGCCAGACGATGCTCCACCCAACCCAGCGGGTGCTCGTCCTGGAACTTCTTGCGCCATTCGTCTTCGTCCGCGGGGGGCGTGCCCTGTCGCTTGAGGTCGTCCAACGCCACGCGCATTTGCCGGTCGCGGACGTCTTTAGAATCAGGCCCTTGAAACCCGGCGAAGTCGTCCTTGGTCACGTAGCGCAGGTCGCCATAGAGATCCATGGCCTCGTGATTTCCGATCAGGGCGTGCAGCCCGCCTCCGGCTTTGCGAGCCTGCGGCTCCAGAGTCCATCAACAGGTCCAGCACCTGGGCGGAATGATCTCCGCGATCGACGAAATCGCCGTCAGTACCAGGTGGGTGTCGCCGCCGATCCAGGCGTTCTTGGCGTCCACCAGCCCGGCGGTGCGAAGCAACTCCAGGAGCCGCTGGTAGTCGCCATGAATGTCGCCGATCGCCACGATCCGGCGAACGTCCTGGAAGGTATCGGATCCGCGTCCTCCGGAGGTCCCTGACCGAAGCCCGGTCCGCGACGCCATCAGGAGAATCAGGCACGCGGTGCGGCGCGTCATGGCTGCACCAGTCTATCATCTCGATTCCGGACATCGCGATTCGCGAAACGAAGCACGGGCCCGCTGTATCAGCAGAGTACTTCCCACACTGCTATTCTGTGAGTGACATGAGCGAAATTATGGAAAGGAGTAACGGAGATGGAGGACGATAACAAACTGTCGTACTTTTTCCTGGGCCTGGGATTGGGCGTGGCCGCGGGCGTGCTGTTCGCGCCGAAGTCCGGCGCCGAGACGCGCGACTTTCTGCGCAGCAAGGCGGACGAAGGCACGGATTTCGTGAAGCGCCGCGCCGAGGATCTGCGGGATACGGCCACCGATACCCTCGATCGCGGCAAAGACACCATCCGGCGGCATAAAGAGAATCTGTCGGCGGCGGTGGACGCAGGCAAACAGGCATACCGCGAAGCGGTGAAGACGCCCCAGCCCGATTAGAGACCGGGAAGGCAGGCGTGCGGGACGGAGGGCTCGCTCGCGAGTGGATATGGATAACCAGACAATATTTCTTGCAGTGATTGCCGTGTTTGTCGCGGTTTCCGCGGCCGCCATGATTTTTCAGGCGGCCATGCTCTACGGAACCTATAAGGCGTCGATGGAGCTGCGCGACAAGATCGTCCCGCTGACCGTGAAAGTCGATGCTCTGGTGGAGACCTCGCGCACCACCATCGACGAAGCGCGCGTCAAAATGGCGGAAATCACCAACAGGACCAACCAGATCCTGGATGTCGCCAAGCAGCAAATGGAGACCGTGGAGGAGGTGCTGCAAGACGCTTCCTTGCGGACGCGCAGACAACTGGAGCGCGCCGAAATCGTGGTGGAGGACGCCCTGGACTCGCGCCCAGGACACCGTCGAGCTGGTGCACAAGGGAATCCTGCGCCCATCCGCGGAATCAACGGCGTGGCCGCCGGAGTTCGCGCGGCGCTGCACTTCCTGATGCGAGGCACCCGGCCCAGCCCGGATCAAGTCACCGTCGACGAGGAAATGTTCATCTAGCGCAGCCCGGCCCCACGGTTTGGAGTAGACTGGATCCAAAGTGGTTCGGAGAGCTGTATTCCTTTTGATCCTGCCGCTGGCCGCCTGGGCCGCTGGCCCAACTGCCGCGGAAACCGCGCGCGCCGTCAAGGACGCAGGCCTGGATCCCGGACCAGTGCTATCGCGTCCGCGACCTGAGTCTTTTCAAAGAAGATATCAGGCTCTACTTCAACGACGGCTACCTGATTTTTTCCAAGCCCGTGGCCGGCGAGCGTATCGCGGCGGTCTTCACTGCGCGATGTCGAGGGAGGCGACGGCGAGGTCCTGCTTCTGCCGCCCCAGCGCGGCGAACGGCAGTCGCTGGCGCGCTTCACCGGATCCCCCAATCTCGACGAACACTTTCACCAGGGCGCTGCTGATGTTCACCGACGATACCGCGCGTGCGCTTCTCGAGAGCATCGCGAACGGCTCCGGACACAAGGCTCCGGAGATGGCCCCGCTGCTGGCCGAACAATGGACGCCGGTGGTTTCCAATATTCTGGATAGCTTCGCACCGCGCATCGCGGGCGACCTGCTCACGCCGGCCCGGACTGACGGGTTCCTGCTAGCCTCCCTGGCCGGCAAAACGCTCGGGAATTTCGACGTGATTTACGATCCCGACGCATCCGAACAGATCGTGGTCGGCCAGCTGATGGAGCGCAACCAGCGCGTGGCCTACGACGTTTGGACCCAGTTTCGCGCGCGGCGTTTCCGCACCGGCTCAGCCACGCCTCCCGAGCCGCTGTTTTCGCTGAACCAGTTCCGCATCGAGGCGTCGCTCGACGACGATCTGCGCCTGCGGGCGCTCACGCGCGCGACTCTGAAGATCGGCTCCCAGCCCCTGCGGGTCTTTGCTTTCGAAGTATCGCGCGCCGAGCAGGTCACGGCGGCGCGAATCGATGGCGCGCCCGCGGAATTGCTGACCAGCGAGTCAGCCCGCAGCCGTGCGCTGCGCGCCGACGAAAACGACGTTTTTCTGCGTCTCGACGCCGGATTTCCTGGCGCCCGGCAGCGTACACCAAGTGGAGTTTGACCACGAAGGAGAGCGTCATCACCAGCCCCGGCAACGGAGTCTACTCCGTCGGCGCGCGCTCCAATTGGTATCCCCGCAGCGGCGTCGAATTTCGCCGATTACGATCTGGTCTTCCGCTATCCCCGCCGTCTCACTCTGGTTACTCCGGGGGACATCGTGTCGGACACCATCGATGGCGATCAGCGAGTCACCGAGCGCCGTACGCCCGTGCCCATTCGCGTGGCCGGATTCAACCTCGGCAATTACCAGAAGATCTCCTCCACCGCGGGCGGGCTCACTGTGGATGTTTTCGGAAACCGCAATCTCGATCCAGCGCTGATACCGCTTCCCAGGACCACCACCATTACGAGTGTCATCCCAACCGGTCCGCGCACTCCGCCGCGGCGAAGAGTCGAGGACCATCATCCAGACCGTCGCCGCCGCCCGATCCGTTAGGGCGGCTGAACACCGTCGCGGCGGATGTATCGGCCTGTTTCCAGTATTTCTCCGGACTCTTCGGCCCTCCTCCGCTCAAAACGCTGACGGTGTCTCCGATCCCGGGCACCTTCGGACAGGGATTTCCAGGCCTGGTGTATTTATCCACGCTCGCCTATCTGGATGCCGACGAGCGGCCTCCGGCGACGCGCAACGCAACTTTACAGACGTTCTTTTCCGATCTGATGGTGGCCCACGAGGTCGCGCACCAGTGGTGGGGCAATGTCGTCATCCCCAAGAGCTATCAGGACGAATGGCTGCCCGAGGCTCTGGCGCATTATTCCGCGCTGCTGTGGCTGGAGAAGAAGAAAGGACTCGAACGCTCTGGAAGACGTCATGGCGGACTTCCAGGCCGATCTGCTCAAGACCGGCGAAGACGGCCAGACGGTCGAATCGGCCGGACCCATTTCCTGGGGTTACCGCCTGGAAGCCTCTCAAACCTCCGAAGCATATCCGTGCCATCACTTACGAAAAGGGCGCCTGGATTCTGCACATGCTGCGAATGCGGCTGGGGAAGGAACGTTTTCTCAAGGTCCTGGCCGAACTGCGCCGGCAATACCAATTTCGTGCGGCCGGCACGGCGGACTTGCTCGAACTGGTGAAGAAATCGCTTCCTCCGGGTGTCTCTGCCGATTCGATGGATGCGTTCTTCGATAACTGGGTGTACTCCACCGGCATCCCGACGCTGCGGGTGAAATACTCCGTCAAGGGCAAAGCGCCGTCGTGGAAAGTCTCGGGGACCGTGGAACAAAGCTCCGTCGACGACAACTTCTCCGTCGACATCCCGGTGCAAATTCAATTCGCCAAAGGCGCGCCGCAGACGGTTTGGGTCAGGACTTCGAGTGATCCGGTGTCGTTTTCGGCGACGCTGAAACAAGCTCCCGTGCGGGTCGACATTCCGGCCGGCGCCAGCGTGTTGGCTGCGCGGAAATAGGCTTCGCCGGCGCGACGCATGGCGTTGGGCGCGCAACGGAACTCCATTGTCCGGATGGTCGTCGCTCAGGCGCTGCGACTTGTACTGATTGGAACCATGATTGGAATCGGCGGCTCTTTGGCCTTGTCCAGCCCGTCAGGAGTAACGCGTAAAGCCTATTTCCCAAACGAGAACCCGTGAGCGGGACATCGCCGAGCTGCTGCCGCGTCCGGTGGGAAGGCCTAAGGCTTCGGCGATGCGCTGCCCAAGACTTGGCCGCAATCGAGGCGACTGCTGTATACTACCGAGAGCTGGGAAGCCAAAATGGAAATCCCAGTTAGTACGAGAACCGGTCGGTGTTTGGGGTGAGCTGTCCGCAACTGCCTGTGTTTAGGAGACCTTCATGAGTGTTCGCTTCTGCGCGCTGGGTGAACGGGGCGGCTCCATTGTCCCCACACTGCCTGCGGACGACATTCGCATCTCAGCATCGGTCGGGTCCGGCGGCGCCAATCTCCGGAGCGACGTAGTTCTGATTCAGTCTTTGCTTAACCAGGTGCCGGCTGGGAGCGGCGGCCCAGCGAACCGGCTAAAGGTCGATGGAATTGTAGGTCCGCTCACGATAGCCGCCATCCGCCGCTTCCAGACGGCCAACATCGGATTCAACGATGGCCGGGTCGATCCGGGGGGCCAAACGCTGGCACGATTGAGCGCCCTCGCCTCGCAGCAAGGCCCATCGTCCGTTGATCGTCTTCTGGCGGGTTGTTGCTAGGATTTGCTCTTGCAGGCGCGCCTGCGGCTGCCCCCGCTGGCAGCCGCCATCGCAGCGACCCCTACGGCGAAACTGTGGACCTCGGCGGCGACTTTTCACCTCATTGGATTGCAGCGGGGATTGGCTGCGTCCGGCGGCGCGATCTTCCTTCCCTCGATATTCGATGTCGTAAACACACATTTTCACTTAGACCGCGATCCATCCAATCTGTTCTCAAACCTGGGCAAAGCGATCGGCGTGTTCAATCGCATCTCAACGATGCTTTCCGATCCAACCACGTTTTACCGGGAGGGCCCGGAGACCGCCGCGTCAAAATTCGCGGACGCCCCAATGGGCGGCTTTTCTTGCCAGAACCCAACCATCACATCACGATCCGTACTCAATACCCGGACTGCGGGCCAAATTGCCAGGCGGCGATGCTGGTGCATGAAGGTGCGCATTTTTGCGGAGGGCTTAACGAGATACGCCATTTTGCGCACGAGTTCCCCGTGCCGAACGGCGAGCCCCAGGATGGAAGTACCCAGAATTACGCGCAGATGACGGCCGCCGAAGGTTTGAAGAATGCCGCAAGCTATGCGGCCTTCGCCATTCATGCGTTTTTCTTGCAGGACTTACGCTTTGGCCTCGACAGACCAGTAAGGCCAAATTCGGGCGTGGCCGGGCCGGGAGTGCTCAGGGCGGTGCATGCGCAACAAACCAGGGTTACCAGTCTATAGGGCGATATTACAATTCGTGCCTACCGTTTACGAACAGCGTGGCTGGCGCTTCAAACTGGCTACCCCATCCCCAATGCGACAATAGTGCTGGATGTTGTCGTACGGCTATTACTACGCGGGCGGGTTGCTGGCGGGCGCGGCCGTCGCCACGTATCTGCTGGGATGGCCTTACGCGCTGCCCTTTTACATGCTGGCGGCTTTTTGCCTGTATTTCTTCCGCGATCCGGAGCGCGCGATTCCTGCGGGACCCGTGGCCGTTTCGCCGGCCGACGGCAAAGTGGTCGCGATCCGGCCGGTCGCGTCGGGCGCCACCCGCATCAGCATTTTTCTGAACATTTTCGACGTGCACGTGAATCGCACGCCGATTGCCGGCAAAGTCGCGTGCGTCAACTACAAGAAGGGCCAGTTTCTGGCGGCCAACCGACGAGGCCAGCGCGCCAACGAGCACAACATCCTCACCGTCGAGGGCGACTCGGCGGCGACACCGCGTCATGTTCAAGCAGATCGCCGGACTGATCGCGCGCCGGATCATTTGTTACAAAAAGCCGGGCGACATTCTGGAGCCGGGCGAGCGCGTCGGCCTGATCAAGTTCGGCTCGCGCGTCGACGTTTTTTTGGGACCCGAGTGGGAGATCGCGGTGCAGCCGGCGAGCGCGTCAGCGGCGGCTTCAGCGTCCTCGCCCGCATCGTGAGGAGCCGCAGGCAACTGAGGCAGGAGCGCATGAAACGACTGCGATTGCAGGAGCGATTCATCGATCCGCGCTCGCCCGACCGACGCCCGCGCCGGGCGGCGTACGCTCTGCCCACGCTGTTCACCGCGGGCAATGTCTTCCTGGGCTTTTTCGCCATCATGGAAGCGTTCCAGCGGCGCCATCCTGAACGCGCCAGCGACCGCGCAGGCTGCGCGCGGCCAGTGGTCATTTTCGCAGCCGCCGCGATAGCCATCGGCGTCGCCGTATTGCTCGACGGCCTGGACGGACGGATCGCGCGCATGACCAACACCGTGAGCGATTTCGGCCGCGAAATGGATTCGCTGGCCGACGTGATCAGTTTCGGCATCGCGCCGGCCGTGCTGGCGTATCGCCTGGGGCGTCGCAGTTCGCCGGTGCCCCGCCCGCTCCGATCACCGTCGAGCACCTGCATCGCGCCGGATATTTCTTCGCGTTTCTGTTTCTGCTGTGCGGCGCGGCGCGCCTGGCGCGCTTCAACGTCCAGACCAATCCGGTGCCCAAAAATCCCGGCCGCGCCGGATCGCAAATATTTCGTGGGTCTGCCGATTCCCGCCGCGGCCGCCATGGTCGCCAGCGTCGTCTACGCCTTCGCGACAGCGTCCCGCTGGAATGGTGGGTCTTTTCCGTGGTGTGGCTGGCGCTGCTCGGGCTGCTTTCGTTCCTGATGGTGAGCACCTGGCGCTACCCCAGCTTCAAAGAAATCAGCCTCACCCGTCCGCGATCGCCGCTGACCTTCGTCTTCTTGAGCAGCCTGATCTACCTGATCTGGGACTTGTTCGCAGCCCGTGTTGCTGGCTTTGTCGCGTCTGCTATGTCTGCAGCGGAATCGCCATCCGCGCCGGCGGCATCGTCCGCCGGCGGTTCCGTCCGCGCATCCGCAGCCGCACCCGGAGCATCAAGTTGGCTGAGTCTGACCGAGACGTCCCCTCGATCGCCCTCGTGGGCGGCGAAACGCTGCTGGGCAAGGAAGTCCGCGAAGTGCTGGACGCAAGCAAGCCCGCCGCCGCGGTGCAACTGATCTCGGCGGCGGCGAGACGGCGACCGCCAACTCGCGCGCGGAAGACGACGAGCCACATCGTGATGACGCCGCTCGCGGCCGACGAGCCTGGCGGCAGCCGCGGTCGTGTTTCTGGCCGGCTCGCCCGAGTCCAGCCGCAAGGCTCTCGAGCAGATCCAAAAGGCGAACCCGCGTGCTGATCGATCTGACCGGCGGCGCTCGAGGAACAGCCCGAAGCGCGGCTGCGCGCGCCCTGGCCGAGCCCGCAGGGCTTCAGGTTTCGCGCGCCGATCCACGTCATCGCGCATCCGGCGGCCATCGCGCTGGCGATGTTCCTGAGCCAGCTTCCAAAGCGGGACCGATGCGGCGCGTCCGTGGTCCACATCTTCGAGCCGGCCAGCGAGCGCGGCCAGCGCGGGCTCGACGAGCTGCAGAAACAGACCGTCGGTCTGCTGTCGTTCAAGACGCTGAAAACGACGTGTTCGACACGCAGCTCGGCTTCAACATGCTGGCGCGTTACGGCGAGGAAGCCGCGGAGCCGCTGGAAGCATCGAGCAGAGATGGAACGGCATCTGGCGTCGCTGCTGACCGCGCTGGCCCGGCATCCCCATGCCGTCGCTGCGCGTCATCCAGGCGCCGGTGTTTCACGGGCACAGCATTTCGGCCTGGGTGGAGTTTGAAGACAATCCCGGCGCCGAAGCGCTGGCAAGGCGCTGGCCGAGTCCGGCATCGATGTGCGCACCGACGAGCCGCCGTCCAACGTCGGCGTGGCCGGCCAGGGCGGGATCAGCGTGGGCGCCATCGCGGTCGATCGCAACCAGCCGCGCGCGTGCTGGTTCTGGCTGGTGGCGGACAATCTGCGTCTCGCGGCGGAGAATGCCGTCGCGGTGGCGCAAGAGAACTTGTGAGGATACCGCGCTGGAGTTTCTGCCGCCGGCTTCGCTGTGCTGGCGTCCTGCGGTTACCACGTCGCCGGCAAAGCCGACCTGTTCTGCCGAAGACCATCCACACCATCGCGATCCCGGCCTTCGCCAACGCTACCACGCGCTACAAGCTCACCGACCAGCTTGCCGGAGGCCATCTGCCGCGAATTCATCACGCGCACGCGCTACCGGGTGGTCTCCGACCCCAATCAGGCCGACGCGGTCCTGCGCGGCACCGTCATCAACTACTCGTCTTTACCCGACCATTTTCGATCCAGCCACCGGCCGCGCCAGCGTGCCGAGTGCACGTGACGCTCTGCAGGTCAGCCTGACCGAACGCGCCACGGGAAAGTCATCTTCACGCGGCCCAACTTCGAAGTGCACGAGCGCTACGAGATCAGCCCGAACGCCAGCCAGTATTTCGAGGAAAGCGACCCGGCGCTGGATCGCGCCGAGCCAGCAGGTGGCCCGCGACCTGGTCAGCGCCGATTCTGGAAAACTTTAATGACTCCCGAACAATTTCTGCCAAGCTTGCGCAAGAACGGCCCGAGCCGGCGTACCTGTTCCTCGGCCCGGAAGCGTTTCGAACGCGACTCGCTGCCGGCGCGCGCTGCTGGAGCCGTGCTGCCGGCTGCGGAACGACGAACGCGAAAACGGGTTCACGCGCCACGATCTGGACCGAGACTCCGCTGGCCGCCGCGCTGGACGACGCGCGCTCCCTGTCGCTGTTCGCCTCGCGTCGCGTGATCTGGCTTGCGGGCGCCGAAGCCGCCGTCCCGCGGGCGCCGCGAGGCCGCGCCGACCGCGAAGCGATGACGAGCCGAAACCGGCCAGTCGGCCTCGCCGCCTATCTGCGAGAGCCGACCCCGGACGTGCGCTGGTGTTCGATTGCTCGCGCTACGAATTCGACGGCGAGGACAAGGCCAAGATCGAGCGCGTGCAGAAGTTCTATTCGCCGCGATTCCAGCCAAGGTCGAGTTCCGTCCTTACTCGCCGGAAGCGGCGCGCAGCCTGGCGCAGAATCTGGCCAAGGAAGCGGGAATCCAACTCGGCCTGGCGGAACTCGCGCTGCTGCTCGAAGCCACGGGCGGCGACGCCGCGCGCATCGCCAACGAAATCGAAAAGCTGCGGCTGTTATGCCGGCACGGCGCGCAAGATCACCGCCGACGATATCGCGGCGCTGGTCCCCGATGCGCAGTCGTCCACCATTTTCGCGCTGGTCGCCGCACTGGGCCGGGGCGATCGCAAACGTTCGCTCGAAATTCTGGACACGCTGTCGCGCGAGGGCGAATACATGCCGCTGGCGCTGACCTTCCTGGCCACGCAGTTCCGGCAGGCGCTGGCGGCGCGCGAAGCGGGCCTGCGAGGCGCCGAGCAGATCCAAGCCCACTTCAATAAACTGGGCGCGCGCATGTGGCCCGAACGGGCCCGGCAGATCGAGCAGACCGTGGAGGCGTTTCCGAAAGCGAAAGCCTGGCGGCGCGATAGAGAAGGTATTCGAGGCCGACCGCGGGCTGCGCGACGCGCGTCCCGACGATCGCATTGTGATGGAAGAAATGGTCTTCGCTTTGACGGCGCGCTAACGGGCCGTTACGACGCTGCGATCTTGCGAATGCGCGATGCTAAGCCGGCTCTTGTAGCGCGCCGCCGTGTTCTTCTTGATGATGCCCCACTTGGCGGAGCGGTCGATCACCGAGAAAGTCTTCGGGATGAGTTCGGTCGCACCCTTGGCGTCTTTCGACTCCAGAGCCGGCGCATCGCCCGGATCTGGTGACGGAAGACGAGTCTTGCGGGTCCGGTTGACGCCCGTCCGGCGTTCGGTCATGCGGACGCGCTTCAGCGCGGATACTGTGTTTGCCATGGAACCTATAGGATATCGCAGGGTGGGGCAGGTTTTCAACCTGCGCGCCGATTTCTAATCGGTGCCGTACGCGGGTTGCAAACCCGCCTGCAGGATACAATCCTGCCCCACCCCCTTCTTCTCTACGACGCCAGCGGCTTCTGGCGACCGTTTCCGTTGCCCATCTGGCGCATCATCAGACCCCTCTGACGCGTCCTTCTCTCTCGAACCAGCTACCTAAGATGGAGGGGCGCAGACGGCAGACTCGGAAGTCGGATGGGCGTGGCAAGCTATTGATATCTCAGATGCTTATCGACTCGGTACGCATAGTACTTCTGAAGGAGAAATACGTAATTTTCAGTATATTTCAGTGATATGCTGAGTTGGCCTCGGAGGACGCCATGAAATTTCGAAATCTCTGCCTCGCAGCCGCTCTTTTGGCAGGGCCGAGCTTGATCGCGAGCCCGATTACTTATATTGCGAACCTGGATGGTGCAAGCGAATCCCCGGCGAATGGGTCGCCTGGTGTTGGATTTGCGACGGTTATCATCGATACGATCGCGAACACCCTGGACGTCTCCGTGTCGTTCTCAGTTTGCTTGGAACGACCACTGCCTCGCATATCCATTGCTGCACGGCAGTGCCAGACTCAGGTACCGCGGGGGTGGCGACAGTAACGCCAACGTTTACTGGCTTCCCGCTCGGAGTGACCTCCGGCACCTATGCCCACCTCTACGATCTGACCTTGGCATCGAGCTACAATCCGTCATTTATCACTGCCAACGGCGGGACCACAGCCGGTGCGGAGGCCGCGCTGGCCGCGGGTATGGCAGCCGGGGAAGCCTATCTAAATATCCACACTACGGTAGTCCCAGGAGGGGAGATTCGAGGCTTTTTGGTTGCCGTTCCCGAACCCGCCACTCTGGGGTTGGTTGGCCTCGCTTTGGGGGCCCTGCTGGTATTCAAGCGTAGACCCCGGGTTTCCTGATCTGCAGGACCGCCTGGTACTGTTGGTCCAGCTAGCCCCAATTCCGACCTGCTATCCTCATAGACGAGAGGTGGCCTTTCCCTTATGAATGGTCGATTTAAGTTCGCCGTCGTGGCATCCTCCACGTGCCTGGTCATGCTGTTGTTGTTCGGAGCCGTCCGAGGCCGGAGCGCTCCGGCCGGAGATCAGCCCTACACCCAGCTAGGTGTCTACACCGACGTTCTCTCGCACATCAAGCAGGACTACGTCGAGGAACCCGACATGAAGGCCGTTACCGTCGGGGCGATCACCGGGATGCTCGAATCGCTGGATCCTTTCGCCAGCTATCTGAACGCGGATCAGTATAAGCAGTACGAGAAGGAAAAGGGCACCCTGAAAGGCGACGTGGGCTTGACCCTGGCGCGCCGCGCGGGATATTTGACGGTGGTGGACGCGCTGCCGGGATCGGCTGCCGCGAAAGCGGGCCTCTCGACCAACGACGTTATCGAATCGATCAACAATATCGCTACGCGCGATATGCCCCTGGCGTTCGCGGAAATTCTGCTCCAAGGCGAGCCTGGTTCTTCCGTGGCGATGAGCGTGCTCACGCCGCGTCAGGCGGATCCGCAGAAACTGACTCTGGTGCGGGCTCCGCTGGTATATCCGCCGGTCAGCGCGAAACTGGTCACCGATCAAGGCCCGGATCCCGTCGGCCTGATTACGACTTCGACGCTGCAGGCGGGCCGCGCCAAGGACATCGCCCAGAAGATTACCGACCTCGAAAAACAGGGCGCCAAGCGCCTGATGCTGGACCTCCGCTATTGCGTGCTGGGACCGGACGACGAAGGCATCGCGGTGGCGAATTTGTTCATGGATAAGGGTCTGATCGCCTACACGCAAGGACAGAAGTACGCGCGCCAGGATCACACTGCCGTAGCCTCCAAGGCGATCACCAAACTGCCCCTGGTGGTGCTGGTGAATCGCGGGACGGCGGGTGCGGCGGAGATTGCCGCGGGCGCTCTGCTGGATGCCAAACGCGCCACGCTGGTCGGCGAACCGACCTACGGAGACGCCGCCATTCGCAAAGCCATCAGCATGGACGACGGCGGCGCCGTGATTCTTTCGGTCGCCAAATACTATACCCCCAGCGGGAAGGCCATCCAGGACGTGCATGTGACGCCGAACGTGCTGCAGGCGGATACCACTGTCATCGTGGCGCCGGATGACGACCCGGCCCCCGGGGCCGTTCCCGCCGCGCCGCCCAAGCCCGGCGACGACGAGATCCTGAAGCACGGTTACGATTCGCTGAAAAAGATCGTTCCGTAAGGCGCCGGAAAGTTTATGCCGCTGTACGAATACCTATGCTCGAAGTGTGGCGAAAAATTTGAAGTGATTCAGAAATTCGCCGACGCGCCGCTCACGGTGCATGAAGGCTGCGGAGGAACCGTCGAACGGCTGATATCTTTGTCCGGTTTCAGCCTCAAAGGCACCGGTTGGTACGCGACCGACTACGCCAAGGGCGGATCTTCTTCTCCGAGAAAGGGACTCGGACGGGGATTCGTCCAAGACCAAGACCGAATCCAAGTCGGGTGAATCGAAGCCGGCCGAGTCCAAGTCGACCGAGTCCAAGTCCTCTGAGAGCAAGAGCGAAACCAAGACCGAATCCAAGCCCGCCAGCACCTCGACCAAGAACGACTAGAAGATCCGGTCCTGCTTCCGTAACGTTCCCACGCTGCCGATGTTGGACACCGCGAACGCCACCCGGAACTGATTCTCGTTGCGCGTACCGAAGTCGAAGCGCCGGTATTGCACGCTGATGCCGCAACAATCCGTGTTATAAGTCACCTGGCTCTGCGCGAACTGCAGCGCGCCCAGGCGGTAGTCGTAAAACGCGCTGAACCCGTAGTTCCAGCCGCGCCGGTTATCGCTGCCGTAAGTCGCCTGGCCGCGCAACTGGTTGGAACCCGGAGACGCCAGCAGAGGATTGCTCTTCAACAGGTAGTCGCCCAGCGAAACGAACACTTGCTTGACGCGCCGGTCGACGCTGATCCCGCTGTCGATAATTCCCCGCTGCACCGGATCGTAGTCGGCGCGCCACTCCAGGTTCAGGTTCGACTGGTACCGCAGCACACTCACCACCGGCGACTGGTGCCGCGCCCCGTCCACAAACGGGATCCCGGTGAGATCCACGGTGCTCATCAGCACGTTAGGCTGGCCCGGGATCACGGCACCGCCGAAGGTTGGATCCAGATAGCGCTTGTACCAGAGTTGCCAGCTCAGCACCTCGGACACGGTTCCGTTGCTGTCTTTCGCCAGCAGCCGGTTGGTTAGCGAGAACTCCACCTCATGCGTATTGGACAGAATATCGGTGTCATCGAAGCGGACCACGTTGTTGAAATCGTCGATGCCGGTGATGTAGCGATAGGTGACGCGCGGCTCGATGACGTGCTTGATGCGGGCGCCTTTGCCGCGGCCCATCCATTTGCGGGCGTCAAAGATGGCCGACAGCGGCGGCAAGGATGCGTCCAGGGAAACATCGCGGGCGAAATGCTCCACGTTGGCGCCGGTCACCCGATTGTCGATGAAGCTGGAATCGTAGGCAATTTCGTGGAGACCGAAGCTCGGCGCAAGGTCGAATCCGTGCCAGTGCACGGCGGTAGTCACGCGAGGCTCGAAACTCACCCGCTGCACCAGCTGGCGGGTCTGAAACTCGGGCTGGCGTGCGGCGCTCCAGGCCGAAGCTGCTATCGAGCGAAAACCATACCGGCAGCTTCCGGATCTGGTGTTCCCGTTCGGTGAATTGCACTTCCGGCAGCTTGCGAAGCACGATCGCGTCGTTGGGAGCCGTGCTTTGAAAATTGACGTTTCGCTGCGCCACCAGGCTGAACCCGTAATCGGACCAGTGCTTGGTGATGTACCCCACCGAATGCGTCTCCGAAGAGACGGCCTCGTCGAAAGACTGTGTGAACTGCTGCCGGAACAGGAAGGAGGACAGATACTTCAGGTCGCCACGCGCCTCCCACCCCTTGCCTATGTCCGACTTCCCCTCGACCGATAACACCAGCCCGCTGGGCGCACTCGCGTTGGCGTTGGCATGGCTGCTGGTGATGCCGTACAGCGATACGTCAAAGTAGGTGTTCTTACTCACCACGCCTCGAAAATCGGCTTGATGTCCGAATCCGGTCTGGGAGTAGAACAATCCGCGATAGGTCAGGTCATAGCTGCGATTGATCGCCCAAAAATAGCCGACCCCCACGGTCTTTCCCCGCAAGGAACTGTTGCCTGCGCTGGGCGTCAGGAAACCGCTGCGGCGCGGCTGCTTCTTCAACGATTTGTAGAAGTATGGCGCGTAAAAGATAGGAACTTCTTTTACATAGAACCACGAGCCCTTGGAAACGGCCCGGTCTCCCGGAATCACATCGAAGATCGGCCCCTTGAGCCGCCACCAGGGAGCAGGGATCAGGCAATCGGTCAGAAAGCCGTCGTGCAGGAGGTAGCGATCCTCTGTCTTTTCAGCCCATTCCCCACTAAAGTAAAAGGGATTCTGCGTAGTCAGAAGCCCGGGGCGCGACTCGATACGGGCGGGCGACGTCCCGCTAACGTTGTAGAATTTTCCGGTCTTGCTCTCGGTGTTGTACTCCGCGCGGTCGCAGTTCAATTTCTCGCCGTGAGAGAAGTTTTCGAAATGAACGCTTTCCGCGAGCTTCCGCCTCATGCGTATCCTGGTTGTACTCGATCTCGTCGGCGGTGAGCAGCGAATCCGCCGTCTCCACCCGCGCGTTCCCGCGAAGATGCAACACCTTCCCATCGGACTCCTCTTGATCCGCGGAGGTTTTCGCCGTTTCGCCCGGTCCGGGAGCCGTGGGCCGGGTTGGCCGAATCGCCACGTTGGGGTTGGGGCCGGGCTGGATCGGAACCGTGGGCGGAGGTAACGCCGGTCGGTAGGTTTGAGCTTTTACTGTAGTGCTGGATGTAAGAAAACCGGCGAACACCAGCAGATAAAGTCCGTGACAAATTCGCTGGTTTATGTTACGAAGGATAAAAGCTCTCAAGCGCCACCGTAACAGAGCGTTGCTGGAACAGTCAAGACCAAAAAGGTCACCAGGCGTCCCAAGTTCGAAGGTGACCAGCGTTTCTAAGGAGCCCGGACCGCATTATGCATTGCCCGCACTGCCGCGCCGTGAATGAGGAGGCGGAGGAGCGGTGTGCCCATTGCGGCCGGCGTCTGAACGGCGACGCTCCCGGCCCCTTTCCGATCCGGACGAATCCGGCTAGCACGGCCGCGACGGCGCAGGCCCTGGATCCCTTCCCTGCTCTGGATCCGTTTCCCGAAAAGAGTCCGTCTCCGGCACAGCCGCTCGAAACACCCAACTATCAACCATCGCTATTCCGCGATGGGTCTGGCGCAAGCAAAGTCATCCCCATCCCGACGCTGACCCCGCTTCATCCCTATCATCGCGACACGGCTCGGAGTGCCCAGCGGCGCCCGGCTCCCCGCCCGTCCGTCGCAGACGCGGCCGCAGCATCGCCGTTCGGATTTCCAGCAGGGTCATGTCCAGCAAAGCCTGGGATTTCACGAAGCGCCGGCCGAGGTCCGCGTCCAGCCGGGCGAGACCATCGATTGCGATGCGCCCGTCGCGGCTCCCACGCATCGCCTGGTAGCTGCCGCGGTGGACGGCAGCCTGATCCTGGTCGGCGTCGGCGTATTCCTGACGATTTTCTTTCTCTCCGGCGGGCAGGTGGCTCTGGATCGCCAGGCTCTGTCCTTCCTTCTGGGAGTCACCGCGGTCATCACCCTGTTCTATCGGGCGCTGTGGTGCCTGGCGAACGGAGACTCTCCGGGAATGCGGTTCGCCGGACTGCGCCTGGTGGATTTCGACGGCCGCCGGCCAGACCGCGAGCAGCGCGGGATTCGCCAGGTTGCGAGCCTCCTGAGCCTGCTTTCCGCCGGCCTGGGTTTGGTGTGGGCTCTGGTCGACGAGGAAAACCTTACCTGGCACGACCACATCTCGAAAACCTTCCCCACGACGCAATAGCGGTTTCCGTTCCCTAACCGAAGTGGTAGGCTGAAGGGGTGAGTCGCCCGCTGGCCCGCTATCGACCTTCACGCCGCTACATTCTGTTCGCGGTTCTGGCCATCTGCGGCACCATCTTTTCCGTTTGGACCGGCCTGCGCTGGCCTTCGACCTGGATCGCGGCGGGACTCTTCGGAATCACTTCCCTGGCGTTGATGGCGCTGCTGTGGCAACCGGGAATCGAAATCCATGAGACCCATCTCCAGCTTGGCCGGCGGACGATCCTGTGGCGTGACATTCGCAGGCTGGATCAAACCGGTTGGATCGCCCCTCTGGCGGTTACCCTGACGCTTTCGAACGACAGCCGTGTGTTCCTGCTGTATGCCGGCGACCTGGACTCTTCCAATAGTCTGCTGCGCCACCTGCGCCGTTACTCGCGCAACGCGCTGCTGGATGGGATTCCCTATCGTCAGGCTTGGGGCGAGGTGAATAAGACGCCGGAACCCGCGCGGAAGACCCCGCCCGCCGTGCATCGTCCTCTGCTGCGCCCCGAAGAGGAACAAGAAATCGAACGAATGTTCCAGCGGCTGAAATCCGTGGGCCGCCTGGATCAACGTGATCAGCGTGACCAGCGCGGGTCCGACGAGTAGCCACCTAGCGCCGTCAAAGTGATGCGCGCCCTCCGTTTTCTCACTCTGGTTCTCGCGGTCGCAATTATCCTCGGGTTCATCTTCCACAACGCAATCCTGGCAGGGCTTGGCTCCTACCTGGTCAAGGCCGACCCGCCGGAAAAAGCCGACATCGCCCTGGTGCTGGCGGGCGATGGAGAAGGAAACCGGATTCTGAAAGCCGCCCAGCTCGCCCGGCAGGGCTACGTTTCGAAAATTCTGGTTAGCGGACCTTCCGGAATGTACGGATAGCACGAATGCGATCTGGCGATTCCCTTCGCCGTGAAGGCCGGCTATCCCGAGTCCTACTTCCTGCATTTTGAAAACGACGCCCGCTCCACCCAGGACGAAGCTCGCGATGCGATTCCGCGCCTGCGCCAGTTGGGCGTCCACAAAGTGTTGCTGGTCACCAGCGACTACCATACGCGCCGCTCGGGAAAGATCTTCCGAGCCGCGGCGCCCGACCTGCAATTCGTCGTCGTGGCCGCGCCGGATGTCAGTTTCACGCCCGATGGCTGGTGGCATAACCGCCAGGGAGAAAAAATCGCCTTCATGGAGTGGGTCAAGACTGCTAACGGAGCCGTTCGGAATCTGAGATAGAATAATGGCTTCGTATGAAAAACGTTCTACTTCGCGTCGACCTTTTTGACTTTGGCGGTGTGCTCCGCGGCGCTGGCGCAAACCAAATCCTCGCCGAAGGCTAAGGCCGCCCCAAAGCTGCAACCGCCAAGAAGGCGAAAGCCGCTGGACCGAACCTGTTGGTCCCGTCCACGCTGAACGCGAAAGCGCCCGCAGTGTACCTGGTGAAGCTGAACACCACCAAGGGACCCATCGTGATCCGGGTCACCAAGAGCTGGGCGCCCATCGGCGCCGACCGCTTCTATAACCTGGTGCGCGCCGGGTTCTACAACAACAACATCATCTTCCGCTCCACCAGGCAGTTCGCGCAGTTCGGAATTCCCGCGCGGCCGGAAATATCGCGCGTCTGGATGGAACACACCATGTTCGACGACCGCGTGATTCAGTCCAACAAGCGCGCCATGGTCACGTTTGCATCCACCGGAGACAAGAACAGCCGGACCGTGCAGGTCTTCATCAATAAAGTGGATAACACCTATCTCGACAACCTGGGGTTCCCTGCCTTTGGTGAAGTGATCGAGGGCCTGGATGTCCTCGACATGCTCTATTCCGGTTACGGCGACGAGGTCACGCCCCTGCAGGGCGAGATCATGAACCAGGGGAATGCGTTCCTCGAAAAGAGATTTCCCGCGGCTCGACAAGATCACTACTGCGGTCATCGAACCGCTGCCGTCGAATCCAGAGACGATTCCAAGAGTGACGACGCCAAGAAATAGGCGCTGTCCAACCTCCAAAACAAAATCGCGATAAAATGGTTTAGGATGTGTGTGTGGAAATCGCCTCGCCGCGGCTTTGCACTCAGTAGTTTGGCGTCCTCGGTTCGCGCAGCGTATTCCACAGGTTTTTCCACGTCGTAAGTGCGAGAAGATGAACGGCTAAAAAACTCTTCAGCGGAGTGTGACGGACCGGTTAAGGTAAGAGGCACCCCAAAATGATGGCATCCGCGGATCTGACATTTGAAAAAGGTCTGCCCGCAAGCGTAGACACCGAGCGGCTGGTGCTCGGCTCTATCCTGCTCAACGATGCGGTCTACCTCCAGGTTGCAGGCTCCCTATCGCCCGAAGATTTTAGCCTGGAGAAGCACCGCCGCATCTACGGCCGCATGAAGGATCTGTACGGCCGCGGCGAGCGTATCGACCGCGTCACCCTGGCCGAAGAGCTGATGAAGCAGGGCCAGCTCGAATCGGTGGACGGCCTGGGTTACCTGGTCTCGCTCGACGATGGACTACCGGAGATCACCAACCTCGATAGCTACGTCCGCATCGTCAAGGACAAGGCCACGCTGCGCAAGCTGATCTTCAGCTCGCAGAGGATCATCGACCGCTGCCTGCTGGGCGAAGAGCAGCCGGACAAGATCCTGGCATCGGCCGAAGAATCGCTGCTGAAGCTGGGCGAGGCGTCCGCCAACGAGCAGCTATCGTCGCCCGCCAGCATCGTCGAGAGCTTCCCCGGCGGAGCGAACGCCTTCCTCGATCCCAGCCAGCGCGTCCGCGGCCTTAGCACGGGATTTGCGAAATTCGATGAGATGACCGGCGGCCTCCACGCGGGCGAACTGGTGATCCTGGCGGCGCGTCCCTCCATGGGCAAAACGGCTCTGGCGCTGAACATCGCTCAGCACGTGGCGACGCATCCGCAGATGCAGAAGCCGGTGGCGATCTTCTCGCTCGAAATGTCGTCAGCCAGTTTGCTGACGCGCTTGCTGTGCGCGGGCGCCCGCGTCGACCAGCACAAGTTTCGAGCGGGCTACCTCAACGAAGAGGAACGCCGCAAACTGCATTTCGCGCTGGCGCAGATTACCGAGTCGCCCTTGTTTATGGACGATTCGGCCGGCGTCAATCTGATGGACGTCCACTCCAAGCTGCGGCGGCTGAAGAACACGCATGGACTGAGCCTGGTGATCATCGACTATCTCCAGTTGATGAGCAGCATGGGCCGGATCGAGAACCGCAACCAGGAAGTATCGGCGATCTCGCGCGGCCTGAAGCTGATGGCCAAGGATCTGGAAGTGCCCTTCTTGGTCTTGTCGCAATTGAGCCGCGCCTCGGAGCAGCGTCCGGGCGATCACAAGCCGATGTTGAGCGATCTGCGCGATTCCGGATCGATCGAGCAGGATGCCGACTTGGTCGGCTTCATCCACCGCGAGGAGATTTACAAGAGGGACGACCTCAGCGTGAAAGGTCTGGCGGACCTGATCATCGCCAAGCAGCGTAACGGCCCCATCGGGACGGTGCCCCTACGGTTCCTGGGCCAATACACGCGGTTCGAGAATCGCATCGACGATCTGCCGGAAGAGCCACCGGAATAGCCCTAGGATACAAGGAACAGTACATACGGTTCCGAGCCGCAGAATCGATGGCCTGCTATGTGAGACTATCCGCCAATCGAGCGATTTGTTGAACGAAGTCCGCTTGACTGGTCAGATCCACGAAATCGCTCGGCTGGGTATAAAAAAGGCATTTCCTGTAGCGCCGACGATGAGCACATGGGCACTCGTTAGCCGAGACTATCGTATCACCTTGGTTCGAGGGAATCTATCCCATTGCGGGAACCTATCTCGGTCGAGATGCGCTCTGGGTGATACGGTGAGGGTCCGTTCGTCCAGGACATTGCCACGTTTGAATAGGCCATAGGGGCATGAAGTACGATAGCACCACCCCCCAAAGCGAGGCCGACTACACTGTCGTGAACGGTTAGGGGTCTTGAAAAGGCACCACTCGTTGCCATACGCCGCTCACGCCAACTGCAGCTGAGTAGATCAAGATCCTCTTCAGATGAACTTTCTTCGAGAACTAGCCAAGCTTCGTAAGAACGCGCTGCTAACGATCTCAACGTCGTCGTTCAACCTCATATTTGATTGTCATCGAAAGGATCGCAGACTAAAAGTGGGTTCAGACGCCATTGACGAAAAGGGACGAGCCAAGGCTATCATGACGCTATTTCTAGCAGCTCATGCCGGCAGGAGTTACTTCGATCTCCTTAGCGACGCTAGTAGGCTCGGGAACAGGTTCACCAAACTCACGTAGCGTCTGGAGGTGCCCCGAGATCGCTTCCCGAACGTTCCGTTCCGTTTCTTCCAAAGTCCTCCCGGTGCTGACGCAGCCCTGGTAGATCCGGAACGTATGCCGCCCAGTTCGTTTTTGCGCTGCTCGAAAATGACGGCGTATTTCTTGTTCATTCTCTCGCCTCTAGGTTAGCTGCTTTGAGGATGGACTTCAAAGTTCCCTTAGGTAGATCGTCGCCTGGATGTCCGGGAATCGTCACAACATTCGGTTTCGACGGATGTTTGTAGTGGCGGTGGCTGCCGGTCGTCCGCACATGCCTCCAACCGTCCGATTCCACCAGCCGGATCACATCTCGAACCTTCACCAGTTTCTATTCTAGACTGCGGTGCCCCAGTAGGGCCGGTCTCCAGACCGGCCGTTAGCCCCCGAACATGCTACGATTTTTCACGGGACAAATCAGCCGCGTCACCCTTGATGCAATCGCCAACTACACCGTTGCCGACCCTGCTCTCCCAAGCCCTGGTCGCGTTCACCATCGAGTTCGACAACGAGTTTGAGCGGCAGATGCCTCATCGTACGACGAACCATGGGTCTACGGGCAGCTCGCGCAATGATCCCTGGCTGGTGTCCCTGGTCATGTGGTCGAACTGCATGCAGTTCATCGGCGAGGATGGCGTACCTGTCCGCGAGCTCGAGGACCTCGCCCGCACGCCGACGAACTTGAACGGCATGGAACGATGGGGGTACGCCACGGTGGCACCGGATCCAACCGACCGCCGCCCTAAACCTCCCCGCTCTGCCTGGGTGATTCGCGCGACCTCGAAAGGCCGGCAGGCTCAGCGAATATGGCGTCCTCTGTTCGGCGCCATCGAAAAGCGATGGGAGGAACGTTTCGGCGAGGACGCCATCCACCAGCTCCGGGAATCGCTGAAAGCTTTCGTCGAAAGTCAGATTGATATGGAGCTGCCCGACTGTCTTCCGATCCTGGGGTATGGCCTTTTCAGCAAAGTGCCGGATCGCAAACGGACGCCAACCGCGCGCGATCTTTCCTTATCGACGCTCCTCTCGCGCGTCCTGCTGGCGTTCGCAATCGAATATGAGCGCGAGTCGGATTTGCCGCTCGCGATCGCCGCCAATGTCGTGCGGGTCCTCGATGAGAACCCAGTGCGCGTGCGGGATCTTCCGCTTCTGACGGGCGTCTCAAAGCAGGCCATCAGTATGGCGATGGGCATCCTCCAGAAAAAAGGCGTCGCCGTGGTCGGGCCAGACCCGGGCGGCGCACGGGTAAAAGTAGCGCGCCTCACCGCGAAAGGTCTAGTTGCCCAGGACGCTTACCACGGGCGACTCGCCATGATCGAAAAGCGCTGGCAGGCGCGTTTTGGCGAACAAAATATCGTCGCTCTTCGAGAGTCGCTGGAGCGATTGGCCGGAGATCCCGGCACGCATTCACCTTTGTTCCAGGGACTGGAGCCTTACCCTGACGGGTGGCGAGCGTCGGTCGAGAAACCCGACATTCTGCCGCACTATCCTATGGTCCTGCACCGCGGCGGGTTCCCCGATGGCAGTTGACAGTGCTTTCTTCAGGCGCTACTTCGCCGCCGGCGCCACCGGCCAATTCCCGTAATAAGGCGGCCAGTTCGGAGCCATCGCCTCCGCATCGGGATAGTACATCGACGCGTAGATCGAGCGGATCTTGCCCTGCTCGATGAAAAACCACTCGGCTAAGAAGATTGCGGCGCATCGCCACGCCCGGCTTGCGCTCGAAGAGCACCAGACTCAGCACCACTCCGGCTTCTTCATCGACGACGGGAAAGCGCCGGGCCGTCACCGCGAAAATGTTGGCCATGGCTCCCTCCGACGTGCAGTCCGTCTCGCCGCCCCCCGGAAGCGGCCGTTGCGTCGTACGACGTCCCGTTCTCCAAACGCGTGCAGCCGGGGTGCGCAAGAATGAGCTTCCCGTCGTGCGCCGATAGCCCGTCCCAATAGCTGTTCGTAATCGCGATCAGGTCTGTGCGCGAAACTCGTCCAGCTTTCGGAGCGACTCGCTCGCCGGGTGCGTGCGCCAGCAGATAGTCGACGTCGTTGTAGGCCGCATTCGCCTGCCCGCCGCCCAGCGGACCCAAGCCCGGATCGCCCTTCCGCGCCAGCACCCACTCGGCCTCCGTGATTTTGCGATCCTCCACTTTCATCCTCAGAGTCACGATGGCGGGGCCGTTGGCTTCTTCCAGTGTTCCGAAGTACCCCGCCTGCCCGCTTTCCGGATCGAAAAACCGGAGCTGGAGCTTGCCCAGACCCTTGGCGCTCTCCCACAGGCCGGTTCCCCGCCTCCGCACCATCGCGTTTTCCGTCTGCCGGAATCCTATGGATAGCGGCGCAGCCGACGGGTTGTGCTGCACCACCGCGTTCAGATATTGGTCGAGCGTGGTTTTCAAACAGGCCCGGTCGCAGGAGGCGCCATAAGCACTTCCGAGCGCGACGATCCCAAGGAGGATGAGACGTATCATGCTGGTATTCTAACGCGGGGCTAACGATCGGGACCGCTAGACAAATCGCGCTACAATAAGCCAGAATCTGGCGACTTTACGAAACTAATATTACAGATCGGATTCGTGGTTGGGGTATGTATTGCGCTCTGTTCTGCGCAAGCTCCAGCGCCTGCGACCACCGCCGAGGTCAGCTCCCGGGAAGCCCCGGTTACCTTCAGCAGCCGTGTGAACCTGGTGCTGGTTCCCGTGGTCGTGCGCGACTCCCAGGGCCACGCCATCGGCACGCTCAAGCAGGACGATTTCCAGCTCTTCGATAAAGGAAAGGTGCAATTCATTACCCGATTCTCGGTAGAGAAGCCGGCCGCGCCCTTCATCCCTGAGGTGGTCGCCACCGCACTCGACGAAAAAGGTAATGAAACCAGCCGCGGGCGCTCGTCCACCCGCCGCCGTGCCCGATCGTTTTATCGCTTACGTGTTCGACGACATCCACCTGAAAGCCGCCGATCTCGTGACGGCGCGTGCCGCCGCCGACCGCCATCTACGCGAATCTCTTGGGCCAGGCGGCCGGGCGGCGATCTTCACCACGTCCGGCCAGATAGTCCTCGATTTCACCGACGACCGCGATAAGCTGCTGGAGACTCTGAATCGCGTTCAACCGCTCAGGCCACCTTAAGGGATGCGGCGGATTGTCTGGACATCAACTTCTTCTGGGCGGACGCCATCATAAACAAGTTCGATGCCCAGGCTCAGGGCGCTGCCGTCGACGAAGACATGGCCTGCCACGGATACTCGGCAGACCAGCAGGCTCTTGCGGAAGGGGAAGTGCACGCCACGGCCATGAGCGTTCTGAGTAATGGAGAACGCGAAAGCCGTCTCAATTTGAGTGTTCTGAAGGATGTTGTCCGCCGCCTGTCCGCAACACCGGGCAGCCGGAACGTGATTCTGGCCTCGCCCGGGTTCTTCCTTACACCTGAAATGCGCCAGGAAGAAGCCGAACTGATGGATCGCGCGATCCGCGCCAATGTGACCCTGAATTCGCTCGACGTGCGCGGCGTCTATACCCTCATTCCCGGAGGCGATGCGAGCGAACGCGGGCGCTCCAGTGTCTCGGCGTCGAACCTGATGCTGTTGATGAAGCAGAATGCCATGTCCGCGGATTCCGACGTGATGGCGGAGCTGGCGGACTGCGACCGGCGGGCAGTTCTTCCATAACGACAACGGCCTGTTCGAGGGATTCCGGCAGTTGGTGGCTCAGCCGGAGTACATCTACATCTTGGGATTCTCGCCGCAAAATCTGAAGCTGGACGGCGCGCGTCATGGCTTGAGGGTCGCCCTGAAAAATCCCAAAGGCTTCCAATTACAGGCGCGCAGCGCCTATTACGCTCCCAACCATGCCATCAACTCCGAGGAGCAGGCCAAGGAAGAGATTCAGGAGGCCGTCTTTTCGCGGGACGAAATCCAGGAGCTTCCGGTCGATCTGAACCTGCAGTACGCCCGGGCCGGCGACACCGCGGTGAAGCTCAATGTGCTCGCCAAGATCAATTTAAAGCTACTCCACTTCCGAAAGGTGGAGGATCGAAATCTCAACACGCTCACTGTGGTCTCCAGCGTGTTCGACCGGAATGGAAATTTCGTCGCCGGAATTCAGAGGATTGTCGACTTGCGCTTGCGCGACCAGACGCTTGACTCCCTCAACTCCGGCATCACCGTCAAGACTACTCTCAACATCACGCCGGGAAGTTACCTGGTGCGGCTAGTCGTCCGCGATTCCGAAGGGCAAACCATGTCGGCCCGCAACGGCGTGGTGGAGATTCCGTTTTAGTTCGAAGGTTTTAGTTCGAAGGTCTTAGTTCGAAGGAGGCCCCGTGAATATTCGACGCATACCGCGATTTGCAACCCTGCTCTGCCTGGCAGGCGCCACCCTGCCGGCTCAATCTCCCAAAGCCAACGCGCCCGCCGATTCCGGAAACGTCATTCGAACGGAAACCAAACTGGTTCTGGTGGATGCGGTCGTCACGGACAAAAAAGGAAATTACGTTCGCGATCTCACCGCCAAGGATTTCCGGGTTTGGGAAGACAAAAAGGAACAGATGGTGACGAGCCTCTCGCTGGAAGGCGGCTCGCCGGCCCCTGGCACGGACAAGCAGTACGTGGTGTTCTTCTTTGACGCGACCAGCATGAGCATTGCCGATCAAACCAGCGCCCGCCAGGCAGCGGCTCAGTTCGTCGCGGCGAACTTCGGGCCCAACCGGATCATGGCAGTGGCCGATTTCGGCGGCGCGCTGAAACTGAGTCAGAACTTCACGGCCGACCCCGAACTCCTGGCGAAGGCCTTGAGAGAAGTCAAACAACCCACCATTTCGACCGTCGGAACCCAGGGCACGGGACCCTCTGCTTCTGACTTGAACAGTAACGGCTTTGGCCAGGGTCGCGGCGGTGCTTTAGGCAATAACCCAGGTGCGAATGGCCCGGGAGCGGGTGGCCCCGGTTCCGATTTCGCCGCTCGCAACGCGCTTCTCGCCCTGAAGATTCTGGCGCGGAACCTGAGTTCCCTCCCCGGACGGAAGGCCCTGATCCTGTTTACCGGCGGACTTGCGATCAGCGAAGACCACATGCAGGAGCTGAACGCCGCTGTGAACGCCTGCAATATGGCCAACGTCACGGTTTACACCGTGGATGTCCGGGGTATCGGGCATCTCGCACAGGCTCTTCCCGAACACTCCGACGGTATGCTGGCCGGCCTTCGCCAGAAGTTGCTGGCGCCGGTATCGTTCCTGGATGTAAACAACGCTGGTCAAAACATGGGCGGATTCACCAACTCCTTCCTGCCCCAAGCCCGAGGCGGCGGAGGAGCGCCCGGCGGTGGCGCTCCCGGAGGCGGTGCACCGGGCGGAGGAGGGGGAGTCGGTGGTGGCGGGGGAGTCGGCGGCGGCAGAGGAGGCGGAGCGCCCGGCGGCGGAGGAGCGCCCTCCGGTCCTGGCGGTGGACGCTCCGGTGGCCAGCCTGGAACCGGCCCCGGAAACAACTTCCCCGGGAACAACTTTCCGGGAAACAATCCGAACCCGAACGCCGGGCGCGGGAACGTTCCCAACCCTGAAGCAAATCCGAATTTTGGACAGTTCTCGCGGCCGAATCAAGAGATCGCCCATTTGCTGGTCAGCGGCACCGGCGGACTCGAAGTGCGCAATACCAATGACCTGCTCGCCGGCCTGGACAAAATCGGGAAGGAGCAGAACGAGTATTATCTGATCGGGTATACGCCGCCCTCGTCGGATGACGACGAAACCTGCCACAAGCTGCGTGTTCAAGTGGATCGCGGCGGCGTCAAGGTCCGGGCGCGTCCGGGCTATTGCACGCCCAAGTCCCACGACGTACTCTCCGGCAAACCGGTTGAGAAGGTTCTGGAGAGCCGGGCAGCCGCCCCGCAGTCCGGCACCATTGGCGCCTCGATGCAGATTCCCTACTTCTACACGTCCTCCAATATGGCGCGGGTCAACGTGGCCATGGAAATTCCATCCGACTCCCTGAAGTTCAAGAAGGAGAAGGGCAAGCTTCACGCGGCGATAGACATTCTGGGCATCGCCACCACGCCGGAGGGAACCATCGGCGCGCGTTTCAGCGACACCCTGAAATTGGACTACGACGACCAACGCCAGGTCGATAGTCTGAAGCTCAAGCCTCTCCATTACGAGAATCAGTTCGACGTCGCCTCCGGAGCTTACACCCTCAAGATCGTATTCAGCGCGGGCGGCGACGGCTTCGGCAAACTCGAAATGCCTCTGGTCGTGGGTGACTACCAGACCAAGGAATTTAGCGTGAGTGGAGTTGCCTTTAGCAAGGAATCCCACCCGGCCACGGATTTAAGATTGGACCTGGACGCCTTGCTGATCGACGATCAGACGCCTCTGATCGCCAACGGCAAGCGCATCGTTCCTTCCGGCTCAAACCGGTTCAGCATGGCCGATCCGGCGGGCTTCTACTTCGAGATTTACGAACCCCTGCTCGCCACGGCCGCTCCGCAGAACCGTCCGGAACTTGGTGTCGAGATCCGCACTCTGGACCGAAAGACCTTGCAGCCCAAGACCGACACCGGAGTCATCAAGCTGAACACCGAGTCGGCCAGTGAGAGCGGGATGCTTCCGGTCAGCGTATCCATGCCGCTGACCCAGGTCGAGCCGGGTGCCTACTTGCTGGAAATAAAAGCTCTGGACAGCGCCGGTAACTCCGTCCGGCGCGTTGCACCGTTCGACGTAGAGTAGCTTTCTGGGCTAACAGCCAGAGAGCTCGATCACACCTTGCTGTCGACCCCCGCGAGCGGGAAACGCACAGAACCAAGGAACTGAGTACGGCGTGCCTCTTCCTGGAATTCCTTGAGAGCTGTCACATACTCTTCATACTGTCGGGCCAGTGAAGGAGTCCAGATCGCTGAGACTTTTCGATCGAATTCCTTGCGAACGCAGTCGTAAACCTTCTGATCGAGACGGCTATAACGCTCGATGGTTACGAGATCAGCTTCCGTAACCGGCCACGACCGGCTCTCAGTCCGTACCAGCCTGTTACTGAAGAGCGCCAGGGGGAACTTTTCCGTGACATGTAACATAAAAATGAACATCTCGAACGCTTCCTTATAGCCGACCAGCTGGTAACGGGAGCGAATCGCTTCTGTTATCTCCTCTTCCGTGAGAGACACGTTGGACAGGCTTTCGGCGCCCAGCAGCACCCTTGCTTGGCCGTCATGAAGCGAAACGAAATCCGCATAGCGCCGCGCGAACAAGTCTTCCTCGATGAACCGCGACAACCCGACGTTCTGTTCCTGTAGCTCCCGGCCGATAATCTCGAAAGTATCGTCGTGACGGAGGGCATGCAAATAACCAGAGACAGCGCGTGCCGTCGGATTTCGAGCCAGGCTCAGGAACTTGGCCCCAGGGAAAGCCCCACGCAGTTGTCCGGCGTTGTGACCAGCGATCACTTGCACAGGTTGAAGCTCTTCCTCGGAGAGTGTACTGAGCTTCTTGAGGTCTGCCAGGTTTTCGTCCTTGAAACCACGGAGCACAAGAATCCTCTCCGATTCAAAAGCTCCCGGCAGATAGGCCCCGATGAATGAAGTGCCGGCCGTTTTATAAATATGGTCAAAAATGTACATGATTCGAATGGCGGCGTTCCGCAGATACCGGATCAAGCCCGAAAGGACATCAGTCTTTTATTATTAACATGGAAGTTCGCGAAGAGACTCGGTCGTTTGCCGAATGCCAAACCCGAAGCGCCTGTCGCCCTGGCCGAATCGGGCATTGCTAGAATAGGGCATTGCTAAACTGGACGAAACTGCCGTGACGACTCTAACTCGCTGGCTACCCATGCGAATCCCTCATCCCGTGCACGGAGATGCCTGAGAATCGACGCGAACACTGGAATGTCATCAGCCGATACCAAGAACTATTTAGGAATTCTCCGTGAGCGATGGAAGACGATCCCCTTCACCGCCGACAATCGCGCGCAAGCACCGCACCTGATCGCCGCAGACGATGCCGATCTGCTTCTGCAGTGGGAAAAGGCCCGGAAAGCCACAGTCGAGGAGAACCGCCTCAACTATATGCGCGGCTGGTTCCAGCTCCTATATAGAGATTGGTGCCGCGGGCGAAAGATCGTGGATATTGGCTGCGGGCTGGGAATCAACGGTATTCATTTTGCTGAAAATGGCGCCAGCGTAACATTTGTCGACATCGTCGAATGCAATGTTGAGTTGGTTCGACGAATCTGCCGGCTCAAGGGGATCGAGAAGAGCTGTTCATTTCTGGTAATGCGAGACGTCGACGACTTAATGAAGCTGGATCGCGATTACGACGCTGTCATGGGATTTGGTTCCCTGATGAACGCTCCCATTGAGGTCATGAAGCCTGAGTTTGATGCGCTGGCGGCCTGCCTGAAGCCTGAGAGCGGGCGTTTCATCATGCACTCTTACCCGAAGACGCGTTGGGAACGGGAAGGATCTCTCCCATTCGATAAGTGGGGCGAAAAAACCGATGGCGAGGGCACGCCTTGGGCGGAATGGTACGACACCGATAAGCTCATCGATGCATTAAAGCCGGCCCGATTTGAGTTGGTCTACTACTGCGAGTTCCGTCAAGGGGACATGAACTGTATCGACCTGGTGAGATCGAGGGCTCCGCAACTTCTACCCGTCGATGCGGTCCTGTTGGCGCGTAGCGACCTTATGCAGGCGGTGACGTTTTGGGACGGCGTATCGCTGCAGCATGCAGCCACCGGTCTCCGGTTGACAACAGGACCAGTTTGTTGGAGTTATGCCGTACAGATCCCGCTCCCGGTGGATGAGAGTGGAACCCCATCCCACAAACGCGGCCGGCTGTGGGTGAAGGCTTCCGTTCAGCAGGGTGAGATCGGTGTGGGGATCGTTAGCAAGGACGGCACGCACTTCCTCGTGGAAGTACGGTTTGATCCACGCTCCGATCCGGAACAGGCTTCCGCCGAGATTGATAACCTCGAAGATATTGGGTCTGTGATCGTCCGCAACGCCTGCCGTGACAGCCACCCATCGGAAGCAATTATCGAAGACATCAGGCTGTATTGTTATTGACCGCTGCTCCAGGGTGCGCCTCTTCGTCCCAGACCCGGGCACCCAACCTTTCCCTCGCCTGCCTGACTCCAACGCTTAAAGCATTGATAGAATAGATCGAACTGCCGTGACGACTCTAACTCGTTGGCTACCTATGCGAATCTCTTATATGCGCGCGGTGAAGTTCGGCTCTTGGGCTCCTCGCGCGGCCGTCTGTACGCTGCTGATTCTGGGCCTGATCCCGATCCAGGGCCAGCGCTACGTTACAGGCGAAATCGAAATCCGCCAGGCGCTCGAAAAGCTCGACACCTTGGGCAGCGTCATGATGATCGGCGCCCATCCCGACGACGAACGGGAACAGGTGCTGGCTTATCTGGCGCTCGGCCGCCACGTGCGGACGGCATACCTGTCGCTCACGCGCGGCGAAGGCGGCCAAAACCTGATCGGCCCGGAACAAGGCGACGAGTTGGGAATCATTCGCAGCCAGGAACTGCTGGCTTCCAGGAGGATAGACGGCGCCGAGCAGTTTTTCACCCGCGCCATCGATTTCGGCTTCTCCAAGACTGCCGACGAGACCCTTCAGAAGTGGGATCGTAACAAGGTCCTGGGCGACGTGGTGTACAACATCCGGCGATTCCGCCCGGACGTCGTGATTCTGGTCTTCTCCGGCACTCCTCGCGACGGACACGGGCACCACCAGGCGTCCTCGATTCTCGGGCGCGAAGCGTTTTCGCTCGCCGGCGATCCCACCAAGTTCCCCGAGCAGTTGGCTTACGTCCAGCCCTGGACGCCCAAGCTCCTCATGATGAACGCCGGATTTCCGGGCGGAAACCAAAACAAGGGCAAGGGCGGACAGAATAAGGCCGGAAAAAATACAGATGACACGCCGCCCGCCGACCGGCTGAATCTGGATGTCGGCGTCTATTCGCCCGAGCTGGGCGCTTCCTACGGGGAAATCGGCGGGGCCAGCCGCAGCGCGAATCGCACCCAGGGAACCGGCTCGGCAGAGAACAAAGGTTCGCAATTGGCTCCCATGGAAACCATCTCCGGCGACAAAGCCACCAAGGACCTTTTCGAAAACCTCGACATCACCTGGAACCGGCTGCCCGGCGGAGCCGCCGTCGGCGAGATCGTCAAGCAGGCGCTCGATTCCTTCGTGCCGGCGCGTCCCGAAGCGCTGCTGCCTCAGCTGGCGAAGGCGCGTCCCCTGATCGCCGCCATCGTCGCGGCAACCAAAGATCCGCTGGCGGAACGGAAGCTGAAAGAGCTGGATGAGACCATGGCCCTGTGCTCGGGCTTGTCGCTCGAGGCCCAATCCGACAAGGCGGCCGTGAGCCCGGGCGGTACGCTTCGCGTGAGCTTCACCGCGGTCCAGCGCTTGCCCAACCAGGTGGCGCTCACCGGGATCAGCCTGAGCGGAATAGACGGCGCTCCCACGGTGAATCTGGCGCCGACCATACTCGCGAACAATCAGCCCAGCCGCTACAACGCGAGCTTCACCATTCCCCAGAATCAGCCTTACACCCAGCCGTATTGGCTGGCGCAGCCCAAGGACGGGCCGCTCTATTCGGTCCCCGATCCGCGCGACATCGGACTACCCGAGAACCCGCCGGTCCTCACCGCGCATTTTCGCGTGCAGGTGGCCGGCACCGAACTTGATCTCACGCGCCCGGTCGAGTATCGCTACGTCGATCGCGTGTATGGCCAACAGGTTCGTCCCTTCACCGTGATCCCTCCGGTGGCGGTGAGCCTGCCGGAACACGCCGTGGTCTTCGGCGATGCCCAGCCGCGCAGAATTGAAGTGACCGTCCGATCCAACGGCGGAAAAGTCGCCGGCGACCTTCGCCTGGATATCCCCGCGGGCTGGAGCGCCGACCCCGCCTCGAGTCATTTCGAGCTCGCCGCCGCCGAGGAACAGACCAACGTCTTCTTTAACCTGGTGCCGCCGGCGGGCAATTCTCTAGGCAAAATCCAAGCCATCGCCCAGGTCGGGACCCAGACCATTTCCACCGGCACCGAAGTCATCCAGTATCCGCATATCACCACCCAGACGCTGCTGCCGCCGGCGGAAGCCAGGCTGGTGCGTGCCGATATCCGCATCCTCTCGAAAACCGTCGGCTACGTGATGGGAGCCGGCGACGACGTGCCCCAAGCCATCCGGCAGCTCGGCTGCGAAGTGACTCTGCTGAGCGAAGCCGATCTCGCGCATGGCGACCTTTCGCGCTTCGACGCGATCGTCACCGGCGTGCGCGCCTTCAATACACGTCCCGACCTGCGCGCGAATTACCAGCGTCTGTTCGATTACGCGAATAACGGCGGAACGCTGATCGTCCAGTACAACGTGCCCGAGGGCGGTCCTGGCCGTGGCGCCCCCGGTCAAGCCGGTCCCGGTCGAGGCGCACCCGCTCAAGGCGCTCCTCCTCCCGCCGCGCCCACTCCAGCTGTTGCGGCCGCCGGAGATGGCGGACTGCTGGCCCACATCGGACCGTATCCCATCCGCATCACCCGCAACGATCGCGTCACGGTGGAAGAAGCTCCCATCACCTTCCCCAATCCCGAGCTTCGCCTGCTGCACGAGCCCAATCAGATCACCAGCGCCGATTTCGAAGGCTGGGTTCAGGAACGCGGGCTGTATTTCGCCGACGAGTGGGATCCGAAATACGTTAGCGTGCTCGAATCGCACGATCCCGGCGAAATGCCTCTTCCCGGTGGCATGTTGTACGCACCCGTCGGCAAGGGAGCGTATATTTTCTCCGCCTACGACTGGTTCCGTGAGCTTCCAGCCGGCGTTCCCGGCGCCTACCGCGTGTTCGCCAACATGCTGAGCGCGGCCAAAACACGGTGAAGCAAGCCCAGTGAACGAACCTCAACGCACCGTAGCCGACGAGCCACCGCCGTTTCTCGGCACCTGGAAGCGTCTCTACATCCTGGTCGTGGTTTATCTGGCCTGCGTCATCGCGCTGTTCTACTGGTTCACGAAATCCTTCGCACCATGAGGCCGCTCGACTGGGCCGTCATGTTCGCCTGGCTCGTGTTCCTGGTGTCCTACGGCCTGTGGCGCGGACGCGGTTCCGGCAGCACCCAGGAATTCATGCTGGCGAACAAAACCATGCCCTGGTACGCCATGGGACTTTCCATCATGGCGACCCAGGCCAGCGCCATCACCTTCATCTCCACCACCGCGCAGGCTTACGTCGACGGCATGCGCTTCGTGCAGTTCTATTTCGGATTGCCGCTGGCGATGGTGATTCTCTGCGCCACCGCCGTTCCGATTTTTCATCGCGCCAAAGTCTACACCGCCTACGAGTACCTGGAATACCGTTTCGACGCCAAAACGCGCCTGCTGGTGACCATCGTCTTTCTGATCTCGCGGGGCCTGCAAGCCGGTCTCGCGCTCTCGGCGCCGGCCATCGTGCTGTCGGTGATTCTAGGCTGGCCGTTCCGTGTGACCATCCTCATCATGGGCGGATTGGTGGTGCTCTACACCACATTGGGCGGGATCAAGGCCGTCACCTGGGCCGATGTCCAGCAGATGGCGATGATCATGCTGGCACTGGTGCTGGCGTTCGCCGTCGCGATCAAGATGCTGCCGAAGGATGTGTCGTTCTTCGACGCCTTAAAGCTCGCCGGAGCGGCCGGAAAGCTGAACGCCGTCACCACCACCTTTGACTGGAACGACCGCTACAACATCTGGAGCGGGTTGATCGGCGGAATGTTTCTGGCCCTGGCGTACTTCGGAACCGATCAAAGCCAGGTCCAGCGCTACCTGACCGGAAAGTCCATCGGCCAAAGCCGCCTGGGACTCGTACTGACCGCCGTGGCGAAAGTGCCCATGCAGTTCTTCATCCTGTTTATCGGCGCGATGGTCTTCGTGGCGTTTCTGTTCGTGCGGCCGCCGCTGGTATTTCAACCCGTGGCGATGGAGCAAGTCCAGGCGTCGCCCCAATATGCCGCACTCGAGAGCCGCTACGAGCAGGCCTTCGACCAACGCCAGGCCGCCGCCCGCGGGATCATGGCGTCGGCTCCCGGTGCACTTCAGGACTTTCGCGCGGCACAAACCAATCTGGATGCCGCGCGTGCCGATGCGCTCCAACTGAGTGACACCAACGACACAAATTACATATTTATGTCCTTCGTGACTCGCTACCTTCCCATTGGAGTTGTCGGGTTGGTGGTCGGCGTAATCTTCACCGCCGCCATGTCGGCGATCTCCGGCGAGATCAACTCGCTCGCCACCGTGACCGTGATCGACATCTACAAGCGCCATCTGCGGAAGCACAGCTCCGATGGCCACTATCTCGCTGCGTCCCGTGTGGCGACGGTATTTTGGGGCATCTACGCCATGGTCTTTGCCAGCACCGCTACGGGATTCGGGGCGTTGATCGAAGCCGTCAACCAGGTCGGATCGTTGTTCTATGGCGGGATGCTGGGCGTGTTCGTCCTGGCGTTCTTCGTGAAGCGCTGCACGTCCACGGGGGCGTTCGTGGGAGTCCTGGCCGGCGAGGCCGCCATCTTCACCACGGCGCAGTTTACCGACGCGTTTCTCTGGTACAACGTGGTCGGATGCCTGGTCACGGTGGCCGTGGGAGTCGCGCTTTCCTCTCCAGAACGATGGAACCAGCCGCCGCTCGATTCCGTACATCCTTAAGAATTCACTAGGAGGTGCCCATGTTCTGCGATCGTTGCGGGACCCAGCTCAGCGGATCGGCCACGTTTTGTTCCAGATGCGGCAAGTCCCTGGGGACCACGCCGCTCATGCCGCGGCAAGGCCGCATCGCCGGCCACGTCCGGCTGCTGGGCATTCTCTGGCTGGCGATTTCCGCGCTTCGGCTGATTCCCGGGCTCTTTTTGATGGCATTCGCCAGCAGCAGGCTACTTCCAGCCGAAGTGCCGCCATTTGTCCACGCGCTCCTGCCCGCAATCGGAATGGTCTTCCTGATCCTGGCGGGAATCGGGATCGCAGCCGGCTGCGGTCTGCTGGCTCGGCAATCCTGGGCGCGCATGCTGTCGATCCTGTTCGGCGCGATCAGCCTGATCGACATTCCTTTCGGAACGGCCCTGGGTATTTACTCGCTGTGGGTTTTGCTACCCGCGGAACATGAAGAGGAATACCGCGCGCTCTCTCACGCGGCGTGAAGAGACTCGAGTAGACTTCAACAATCGACTGACGATCAGAGCCAGCCTCGCCCTCTGAATTAATCCCGCCAAAACAATAACTCTTTTTCTAGAAAAACGCAACCCCTTTTCGAAACGTCGCATCCAAACGGCCACAAGGGGGTGAACGACTATGCTTCGTTCCATTTGGGTTGTAATTGCTCTGTCCGTGATGGCACCGGCTCAAACTCCGGCGCCCGATAAACTTCCTATCAAACGAGTAGTACTTTACAAGAACGGGGTCGGCTATTTCGAACATCAGGGCCAGGTGCAAGGGAATCAAGATGTCGCGATTTCCTTTACCTCGGGCCAACTCAACGACGTACTAAAGTCACTCACCGTACTGGACCTGAACGGCGGCCGGATCACCGGGGTGAACTACGGATCGTCCGCGCCCATCGACCGCCAGATCGGCGACCTTCGTCTTCCCATCGGCCAGAAGACTTCGCTGATGGAGTTTCTGGAAGCCATCCGGGGAGCGCGCATCGAAGTCAAAAACGGGCAGCAGAGCCTGAACGGCCGGTTGCTCAGCATCGAGCGTAAAACGCGTATCGCGGGCGGAAACACTTCGGAGGTGGACTTCCTCTCGCTGATCACCGAATCCGGAGAAGTGCGTACCACCGAGCTATCGCCGGCATTCTCCGTTCGGCTGCTCGAGCGCGGACTGCCCGACAAGGTAGAACGCTACCTCGACTTGGCATCTGCCTCGCGCGAACCGGACACCGGCGGATGTCCGTCTCCACCGAAGGGTCCGGCGAGCGTTCGCTGTTCCTCAGCTACATCAGCGAAGTTCCGGTCTGGAAAGCGACCTACCGCATCGTGCTCAATCCCAAGCAAGCTAAAATGCCGCTGCTCCAGGGATGGGCGATCGTCGACAACACGGTTGGCCAGGATTGGGAGAACGTCCAATTGTCGCTGGTGGCGGGCGCGCCGCAATCGTTCATCCAGAACTTGTCGCAGCCGTTCTACACCCGGCGGCCCGTCGTGCCCCTGTCCGAAGCCCTGATGACGCAGCCGCAAACGTACCAGGCGACGCTGATTCCCGGCCTCGCGCAGATCGCGGGCACTGTATCCGACCCGTCCGGAGGCGTCGTCGCCAATGCTGTCGGTCAGGGCCTTCGACCTGAACGGCAACCTTCTGGCTTCCGTCAACACGGACGCGCGCGGCGACTATGCCTTTGATTCCCTGCCCGCCGGTCAGGTGCGCCTGGAGGTCAATGTCGCCGGGTTAAGAAGTACGTCCATCAAGGAGTCAATGTCGGCTACGGGGCTCCGACCCGGCGAGACGTCCAGCTCCAAGTAGGCAGTACAGCGGAATCGATAACAGTCACTGCGGAAACCGCGCGGCTGAACACTGAAAGCGCGAACGTATCCGGCAACAACCTCGGTCGCGGCTCGAATCTCGGCGGCGGCTACCCGTATCCGAACCGGAATCGCAAGCACTCGAGCAGCCCCGCCGCCGTTCTCCTCGCCGAATCTCGATGCCGCCCGGTCCAGCGTCGAAACCGCGGCCGTGGCCCAGAATCTTGGCGACCTGTTCGAATACAAACTGAAAGAGCCCATCAGCATCGCCAGAAACCAGTCGGCGATGGTTCCCATCGTGCAATCGCCGATCGCCGCGGAGAAGGTCTCGGTGTGGAACGATCGCACGAACGTGCGCGCGCCCGCAACGCGCGCTGTGGCTCAACAACACCACCGGCGTGACGCTCGACGGCGGCAGCTTCAACGTTCTGGAACAGGATACCTTCGCCGGAGAGGGCATCTTCGATAATATCCGCCCCAACGAACGCCGTCTGGTCTCCTACGCGGTAGACCTCGCGATCAACGCCAGTTCGCGCAACGTCGACGGAGCGCCAGCGTGTGACCAGGCTTCGCGTCAACAAAGGCGCTCTGATCCAGGAAAGCGAAATGCGCGAGACCAAAACCTACACCTTCCGAAACGAGGACACGACTCCCCGGACGGTCATCGTCGAGCATCCGGTTCGGGCCGGCTACCGTCTGCGCGGCGACGCCAAACCGGAGGAGACCACGGCTCAGTGGATGCGCTTCCGCCTGGAGGTCGGAGCCAAGCAGACGGCGACGCTGAAGGTAGAAGAAGCCCGCCCGCTGGAAGCGTCCTTCCAGATCTCGACGCTGAACCAGGACCAGGTTGCTCTCTTTGTGAAAGAGCGGTCCATCAGTCCCGCCGTGGAGGAAGCTCTGCGCGGCGTGTTCAACCAAAAAGAGCGCCGTAGATAGCCTGGAATCGCAAAAAGACGAACGAGAAGAGGAGATCCATAACATTTACGACGACCAGCAGCGCATCCGCGAAAACCTGAAAGCCCTGACGGATAGCGCTAACGAGAAAGCCCTGGTGCAGCGCTACACCAAGCAACTGGACGATCAGGAGAATCGCCTGGATGCGCTCCGCCGCGAGAGCGCGCAGCTGCAAACGCAAATCGATGCTGCGAATGAAGCTCTGGAGAAGACTATTCAGAGTTTGTCTTTTGACGAAAAGCTCTAGGGGGGGGCGGGGGCTACCGTCAGGTGTTTACTTCAACGACGCGTTCAGCGAGCCCTGGCGGTAGCCTTCCAGGTCCAACGTCACGTAGTGGAAGCCGAGCGGCTTGAAAATCGCGGTGAACGCTCGCGCCATTTCAGGCGCCAATGCCCGCTCCAGCTCTTCCGGCGCGATCTCGATCCGCACCAGATCGCCGTGAAACCGCACGCGGAACTGGCGAAAACCCAGCGCCTTGATGGCTTCTTCGCCGCGTTCGACGGTCTTCACGTTCTCGATGGTCACCGGAGTCCCGTACGGAATGCGCGAGCTGAGACAAGCCGACGCGGGCCGGTCCCACGTCTTGAGTCCCGCGCGTTGCGACAACTCCCGGATCTCGGCCTTCGTTAATCCCGCTTCAACCAATGGTGCCTTCACCTGATGAATCTTCGCCGCGCTCTGACCCGGCCGATAGTCGCCCAGATCGTCGACGTTCACGCCGTAAATCACGTGCGCGATGCCCCGCTCGCGAGCCACCTCATCGAGCCTGGCGAATAATTCGTCCTTGCAATGGAAACAGCGATCCGGACCGTTCTTGACGTAGTCCGGATTCTCGAACTCGCGCGTCGCGATGTATTCGTGCCGGAATCCCTGCTCGCGCGCGAACTCCTCGGCATCGCGCTTGTGCGATTCGGGAAACGACGCGGAATCGGCCGTGATCGCGATCGCTTGGTCGCCCAAAGCCTGGTGCGCCGCCCATGCCAGATACGCCGAATCGGCGCCGCCGGAGTAGGCTACGATGACGCTGCCCAGGTCGCGCAATGACATCAACAGCGTCTCCTGCTTAACGTCTCAAGCCTGCCACCGGAATCATAACTTGAGTATAAAGACAAAGGGACTATCTGCCCCCTTTCTACTGCAGCGGCAGATCGCTCTGCCCGTTCGTTCCGCCTTCCGGAGCATCCGGAATCAGACTGGCCGCGGCCACCTGATCGCCTTCCTCGACGTTCACCAGCCGCACGCCCTGCGTCGAGCGGCCCGCCTGCCGGATCTCGCTCGAATCGATGCGGATGATCTGGCCCTGCTTGGTGATGATCATCAGCTCGGAATCTTCCTTCACCGAGAGAATGCCCACCACCTTGCCGATGCGCGGCGTGGTCTTCATGTTGATCACGCCCTTGCGGCCGCGAGCCGTCAGACGGTAATCCTGGAGCGGCGTCCGCTTGCCGTAGCCGTTCTCGGAGATCGACAGAATCAGGCCTTCTTTGCCGACGACCTCCGCGCCCACCAGGTAATCGCCCTCTTCCAGATCCATGCCTCGAACGCCGCGCGCCGGACGGCCCATCGCCCGGACATCTTCTTCGTTGAAGCGGCAGGCCATGCCCTCGTGCGATCCCAGGAAAATGTAGTCCGAGCCACGTAGTCAGCCGCGCCGCGAGCAATTCGTCGCCCTCGTCCAGGCCCAGGGCGATAATGCCCCGCGCCATGGGATTGTCGAACTCCGTCAGCTCGCACTTCTTGATGACGCCGTGCTTGGTCACCATCACGATGTACTTGCCCGCCACGAACTCCTTCACCGGCAGGAACGCCGTGACCACCTCTTCCGGCTGCAAATTCATCAGGCCCGAAGCGTGTTTGCCCTTGCCGGTGGTGCCGGCGTCCGGGATGTTGTAAATCTTCAGCCAGAACACGCGGCCCTTGTTGGTGAAAATCAGCAAGTACGCATGCGTCGACGCGATGATCAGGTGCTCCACCACGTCCTCGGCGCGCGTCCCCATGCCGATGCGGCCCTTGCCGCCGCGCGTTTGGCGCCGGTAGGTATCGACGGCCGTGCGCTTGAGGTATCCGCCGCGCGAAACGGTGACCGCGACGTCCTCCACCTGGACCAGGTCTTCCAGCGTAATCTCGCCGGTGTCCTCGACGATCTGCGTCTTGCGCTCGTCGCCGTATTCTTTCAGGACTTCCTTCAGCTCGCCGACCACCACGCCGCGCAGAACTTTCTCGGAGCCCAGAATTTCCATGTACTCGGCGATCCGCTTCTGGATATCGGCCAGCTCGTCCAGGATCTTCTGCTGCTCCATGCCGGTCAGGCGCTGGAGTTGCAGTTCGATGATGGCCTGGGCCTGGCGTTCGGTGAAACGCGGTCCGCGCGGATCTGCGTCGACGAGCTTCGCGTACTCTTTCGCCTCGGCCGGCGTGATGAACGCCATCAGCGCTTCGCGCGCTTCCTTGGGATTCTTCGCCGCGCGGATCAGCGCGATCACCTGATCCAGATTGTTCAGGGCCCGCTGGAAGCCGAGCAAAATATGCTCGCGCTCGCGCGCCTTGCGCATCAGGTAATCGGTCCGCCGCCGGACCACATCCAGACGGTGATCGATGAAGCGCTTCAGCGCGTCCAGCAGCCCCATCTCGCTTCGGCTGCCCGTTGACGATCGCCAGCAGGATCACGCCGAACGTGATCTGCATCTGCGTGAGCTTGTACAGATTGTTCAGGATGACTTCGGCCTGCTCGCCGCGCTTCAGCTCGAAGACGATGCGCATGCCGTCGCGGTCGCTCTCGTCGCGAATTTCGGAGATCCCTTCGAGGCGCTTCTCGTTGACCAGCCCCGCCGCGTTCTCGATCAGGCGGGCCTTGTTGACCTGGTAGGGCAGTTCCTGGACGATGATCGCCTGGCGATCCTTGCCCATGTCCTCGGTCTTCGCCAGCGCGCGCAGCTTGATGGTCCCGCGGCCGTTGGCGAAGTAGTCGTGAATCCCCTGCCGGCCCAGGATGATGCCGCCGGTCGGGAAATCGGGACCCGTCACCAGCTCGGCGATCTTGGGAAGACCGATGCCCGGATTCTGCACCAGCGCGATGCAGGCGTTGACGATCTCGGTGATATTGTGCGGCGGGATCTTGCTCGCCATGCCCACCGCGATGCCTTCGCTGCCGTTGATCAGCAGGTTCGGAATCCGCGTGGGAAGCACTTCCGGCTCGATTTCCTGCTCGTCGTAATTGGGCTTGAAATCGACGGTCTCTTTGTCGATGTCTTCCAGCAGCTCGGCCGCGATGCGCGCCAGCCGCGCTTCGGTGTACCGCATGGCCGCGGGCGGATCGCCGTCCACGGAGCCGTAATTTCCCTGCCCGTCGATCAACGGATAGCGCATCGAAAACGGCTGCGCCATGCGGACCAAGGCGTCGTAAATCGCCGAGTCGCCGTGCGGATGGAGCTTACCCATGACGTCGCCGACCACGCGGGCGGACTTCTTCGTGGGGCGGTTATAATGCAGCCCCATCTCGTGCATCATGTAGAGAATCCGCCGATGCACGGGCTTCAGCCCGTCGCGGACGTCCGGCAGCGCGCGCCCCACGATCACGCTCATGGCGTAATCGAGGTACGAGCGCTTCATCTCGTCTTCGATGTTGATGGGGATCAGGTTCTTCGCCCCACCATCGCCGCCTAGCGGCATCTGCCCGCCCGGAGGCGGAGTGGTCGGGTCCTGTGGATCTGCCAAGTGTGCTCCTAAGCTGGACGTCCGCGAGTGCGGCGGTTAACCCTTATTTTACCAGTTCCGGGCATGGTAGAGTCTGATAAAAGTGAACCGGGTCCTCATCCCCGTAACCATCTTCCTCAGCGCCTTTCTGCTGTTCCAGGTGCAGCCCATCATGGGCCGGTTTATCCTGCCCTGGTTCGGCGGCACGCCCGCCGTCTGGAGCGTCTGCCTGCTGTTCTTCCAGGCCGCGCTGCTGGCCGGATACGCGTACGCGCACTGGCTGCGCCGGTCCCGCGGATTCACGTCGTCCTGCTGGCCGCGTCCCTGGCACTTCTTCCTGTGATCCCGGCCAGGCCCGCGATCACCGAGAACCCGTCCGCGCGAATCCTCCTGCTTCTGGCGATCACGGTGGGCGGCCCGTACTTCCTCCTCTCGGCGACCGCTCCCCTCTTGCAGACGCTGGTTCACGCAAAGCGCTGAAGGACGATCGCCGTGGAGACTCTACGCGCTGTCTAACTTTGGATCGTTCCTCGCGCTGCTGAGTTATCCGTTTCTGATCGAGCCCTATGTGCGCCTGCGAACCCAAGCCTGGGTCTGGTCCGGACTCTATGTGGCGTTCGTCGATCCTGTGCGGAGTGGTAGCGTGGGCCAGTAGGGCAGGCGATCTTGTCGCCTGCCTTAGGGCGCCGAGACAGGCGACAAGATCGCCCGTCCTACCCTCTGGACCATCCTCTTCTGGCTGGGACTCGCCGCCGCCGGCTCGACCATGCTCCTGGCGACCACCAACATCGTCACGCAGGACGTCGCCGTCAGCCCCTTCCTGTGGATCGCGCCGCTTGTCGCTCTACCTGCTCACGTTCGTCCTCGCCTTCGAAAGCGACCGCTGGTATCCGCGGCGGCCGTTCGCCATCGCGGCAGGAGTTCTGGCGCCCGCGGCCTACGCCGTGCTCAACGCGGGAGTGGGAATCAGCTTGTCCGATCCAGTTGGGCGTGTACCTGGCCGCGCTATTTGTCACTTGCATGGTTTGCCACGGGGAACTCCGGCATCGCCCGGCCCGAGCCGTCTCACCTCACGACCTTCTACCTGACCATCGCCGCCGGCGGAGTGCTGGGCGGCGTATTCGTCGCCCTGATCGCCCCGCGCATGTTCACCGACTTCAACGAGTATCCCATCGGGCTCGCGGCGGCCTGCCTGCTCGGACTCGTCGGCTGGCTGCGGTCCGGCGCCTGGACCATGTGGACCAAACACAACTTCGCGGTTCGCATCCCGCTCATGGCCCTTCTGATCGGCGGGCTGGGCGGAGTGATCGCCATCAATCTGAGCGGCGCTCAGCCGATTGTCGGCAAGTGGCGGAACTTTTACGGCATTCTGCGCGTCACGGACCATCCCGATCCGCACGGCGCCATGCGCGAACTGACGCACGGCCGCATCAAGCACGGTTCGCAATATCATGGACCAAGCCAAACGCGACCAGCCGACTTCCTACTATGGCCCGCACAGTGGCGTCGCGCATGGCGCTGAACGCGCTCCCGGAGGGTCCCAGGAAGATCGCCGTGATCGGCCTGGGAACTGGAACCATGGCCGCCTGGGGCCGTCCCGGCGACCTCATCCGCTTCTACGAAATCAATCCGCTGGTACAAGACGATCGCGACGACTTGGTTCACGTTCCTGCCGGATTCGAAAGCCCAGACCGAAGTTGTGCTCGGCGATGCGCGCATCCAGATGGAGCGCGAGCTGTCGAACGCACCCGCTGCGGTTTTCGATCTGATCGTGGTGGACGCCTTCTCCAGCGACGCCATCCCGATGCACCTGCTCACCGCTGAAGCCGCCGACATCTATCGCAAGCGCCTGATTCCCGGCGGCCTCCTGCTCTTCCACATCTCCAACCGGTCGCTCAATCTGGAGCCGGTGACCCGCGGTCTTGCCCAGCACCTCAACTGGAACGCCGCGCAGATTCTGGCCGGAGACGATCCCGTCCACCGGCGAAGACGGATCGCGCTGGGTGATTCTCACCGAAAATCTGGAGCTATTGCAGAAGATCACGCAAGCCGCGCCGCACGTCGGCTGGACCGATCCCAAGCGCAAACCGATCCTCTGGACCGACGATTTCGCCAGTCTCTGGCACGTCCTGAAGTGGTGAACGCGTCTACTTCACGCGCTTGGCGACCAGCTCTTCCATGAACATGTCCGAATCGTGCGCGTGAACTTGATCTCGTCGCCCTCGATCTTCCCCTTGTAGACGATCTTCAGCGGCATCCCTTGATAATTAAGGTTTTCCACGAACGAGATATCGTCGCCGTTCACCATGCCTTCGGTGATCTCGGTTTCGGTCATGGCCAGTTCCGATTTCGCCTTGCCGGTCAGCTTGTTGCCGTCGACTTTGAAGGTGTAGGTATAGCTCTGCTTACCCACTTGCGTATCGAAAGACGCGGTCCACGTTCCGGTCACATCCGCGGCGAACGCCGCCGCAGCCATCGCGGCAAAGATCATTACGCCGAGCAGAATTCTTTTTTGAGTCATCCCCGATCTCCTCTCTAAAATCCTACTCTAGTCTGCTAGAATCGAATCAGTTCTGGTTCTCAGAAGTAGGTTCAGAGATGTCGCAGTCTGCTGTTTCCGATCCCCCCAAAGGGCCCGCGCAACTCCGGCCTGCTCGACCGCCTCGCGGATTTGTGGTGCCGCAGCATGCACGATAGCCCGATGCTGCCCATCCATGGCCGATACCAGTGCCGCAGGTGCCATCGTTATCACGAGGTCTCATGGGAACACCCCAAGGACCCGGCACCGCCGCCTGCCCGCTAGCCCTCCGGCTATTTCAGTTTGATTTTGATTTCCGCCGCGTAAAGCATCGTCCGGTCGTTGTCCCGGGCGGCCCATTTCAATAGCGTTTCGACGCTCGGCTGCACCTTCGCATGGAAGACTTCGCGCCCGTTGGCGGTCACGATCACCGGCTGGCTGAAATCGAACTTGTCCGGCGATAACAACAGCGTGAATGCGGTTGCGCCCTTGATCGTCGCTTGTACCGTGTTCCCCGTCCGGACCAGGTCCACTCGCCCCGGAATCTTGGGCCTGCCGAACAACGGATCGGTGCCCAGGGAATCGGTGAATACGTTGATGTCGGGCAACTCCTTGGCTTCTCCCGGCGCGGGACCGAACGTGTCGATCACCAGCCAGTGGGCCCGGCCGTGCGCTGCGTCGGCCGCTTCCCAAGTCAGTTTGTCCGGATCCGGATCGCGCGGGTGATCCGCCACGAATTTCTCGAACGGACCTTGGATCTCCGGCCACCATTTGGTGTTGTGCTCGCCGTCGGGCTGCGGATGATAGTCGATCTGCACCCCGTTCTTCATCAGGTGGCGCGTAAACGGCTCGACGATCGAAATCGGATAGAGGCGGTCCTTGCCGCCGTTCACCACAAACAGCGGCTTGTCGCGCAAATTGTTGGGGAAGTTACGGCCGTCATCGATCTCGCCGTTCGCCAGCACCATGATGTAGCCGTTCAGCGGCAGAAAGCTCGCATACGGCGTGGTATCCCGCATCGCGACGAAGTATGCGCCGGTGCCGCCATCGGAAACCCCCGCCACCACCACGCGGTTCTCGTCGATGTTGTACCGCCGCTTCAAGTCGTCGACAATCGCGTGCAGGTTCAGCACCTGATCGTCGCTCCACCAGGGTTCGTCGTTCCAGGCGTACGGAATCACGTAAAACTGCTCGGCGCCGCGCCCTCACCGGCAAGTGTCCCGATCTGGCCATTCCCGCGCGGCTTGTTATCGGTGCGTCCGCCTACGCCTCCGTGAAGTTGAAACCGGACCTGATACCGCTTCGCCGGATCGTATCCCGGTGGAATCGTGACTGCGTAGTTATGTTCGACACCGTCCGCGGTGCGATTGCTCAACTCGACCACGCCCTCTTTTTGCGCCGCGTACGTCCTGCCCTGCTTCAGCCGCCGCAGCGCGTCGTCGAAGTGACACCGCTCTTCACAACATCTCGGCCGCCCGCGCGGCAGCAGCCGTGGAATCGGCCGACCAGAACTTCTGGAACGAGGAATCGATCCGGGTTTGCGCCTGAACGGCCGGCAACACCAGCAACATCGCCGCGAATCCGGCGACTCTGTCATCGCGACTGCCCCCGCGCTCTGCCCGCCCACCGCTTCTTTGAACTGGGCCGTATCCGTGTAGCTCTGCCACATGGCGATCTTGCCGTCCTTGAATCGGAACACGTGCACGAATTCCGCGTCAATTGTGGTCCCCGTGGCTTTGAACGTTCCGCGATACCGGCCGCGCGCGATCACGACTTCCCCGGCCCCCAGAATCTCTTCGGTCGTCGCGGTAAACCCGTCCCAGTCCGCGTCCACCCGGGTGAAAATGCTCGTCCGGATCGCATCCGGACCGACATAAGGATTCCCGGTCGCGTAGATGAAGTTTTCCGCGGGATGCATCTCCGCTTGCGGATCGAACAGATCCATGGTCGCGCGGATATCCTTAATCGCGTACAGCCGATAGAAACGCTTTATGATTTGACGATGGTCAGTTACCATAACACTCGTTCCAATGCCTCACAAAAGAAGTACTCGCCCCACATCACCGACTCATCCACGCCCAGGCTTTTGTTGACATGATACATCCCGCCCTTGAGAATTCCTTCCCATTTGGGATCGGACTTGGCCAGGTGCCTCTCGCACAGCGACCGCAATATGTGAACCGCCGTGGACCAGTACAAATGCCCTTTCAGCGAATCCGGGACCAGGCGGCACAGGCGCAGCATGCCCGCGGCGCAGATCGCGGCCGAGGACGAGTCCGGCAGCGTGCGATTTTCGGCCGGCGCGTTGAAATCCCATGGCGGAATGCCATCGGGAGGCGAGTGCGTGATGTAGTAATCCGCGCACGCTTCGGCCGTGTCCAGGAAATGCGGATCGCGGCTGTACTCGTAGCAGGTGGTGAATCCGTACATCGCCCAGGTGAGCCCGCGCGACCAGCACGAATCGCCGCGGTATCCCTGGTGCGTCGTCTGGCGCAGGAATTCGCCGGTGTCGGTGTCGAAGATTCCTTCCTGCGCGGTGGATCCGTCGCCCCGCACCAGCACGCGCCGCGTGGTGTGCGAATGCCGCATGGCGATATCGCGCAGCCGCCGGTCTCCCGTTTCCCTGGCGGCGAAAAAAATAATTCCCACGTTCATCATGATGTCGATGAACAGGGAATTATCCGCGACAAACGAGCGCAGATACTGCCCTCTTTCCTTGAACCGCAGAGCCAGCGTCCGGCCTGCTTCAATCAACACTTCCTTGTGCGCCGGATCCCCGGTCAGCCGCCACCAGCGGTAATAGGTGGATAGGAACAGAAATCCGAGATCGTGGACGTCGTGATCCTCCTTGCGCGGTTCCAGCGGCGTCGTGTATTTGATGGCGTGCTCCAGCCAATAGTTGGCTTCGGTGGAATTCGGCCGGCGAATGCTTGTGGAAGATCCACATCATGCCGGGCAGAAACCCGTCGCCCCAGTGCGTCCAGGCCGGACCCTCCAGCTCCCATTTGCCGTTCTGCGTATGCAGTGGATAAAAGCTGGGATGCTTCTCGATCAGTTTACGCACTTGCTTTTGCGAAAAGGCGTATGCCTGCTCGAACAAGTCGCCCGTATCGCTTGAAAGATGAATCACTATTCCGATCTCCAGAACATGAGGATACCGCTTAAACGCGGTCCGGCTTGGCGCGAGATCAGGATCGACCCCGTCCGGCTGCCGTCCGATCAGCCGCGTAGGGAAAGCCGTCCGGTCAAAGCTCAGCTTCAGCCGGGCGTGTCCACCGGGCCAATCCAGATCCTGAAACTGGATCCGGAGCGCGAAATCGCTGGGATACCGGTCCAACAGCACGATCCGGCCGCTCGCGACGCTGCCCTTGGGCGCAAGCAGTTGGCGGCGGTTCTTCAAGTCCGTTGCAGTACCGCGCGAACCGGATCTCCCACGGCCCCCTGCATCAGATCCAAGTCCGAAATTTCAAGCCCCAGGGTCAGACCCGCGGGAATTTCCACTTCCTTGGGCGTTACCGGCGCGGACGCTTCCGTCAACAACGGATCGTTAAACAACAGCGTGCTTTCGCCCGTGAATTTCCTGCAAGAGGAAAACCGGACCGAGTTCCGATCCACCACGTCAGGCATGGCCATCATAAGCTGGCTCTCCGCCGGCAGGAGAAAGTCCTCGTCGCCGATGCGGAGCCGCCTGAAGTCGACCGTGGTTTCGGCATCCAAAACCTTCAGCTCCGCCGGTATATCTTCCGCCTCGACTTCCATCCGGCGGACGTCCAGCGTCGTCGGATCCGCGTAAACCGACCCGTGGAATCCGACCACCGCCTCGAGACCATCCACACGCAGCCGGGAACCGCCGCTCGATCGCGATACTCGAAAGTCGTAACGCCATGCCGGACGGCCGTCCAATTGAGTCTCCCCCCGGTTTTCGAAGACCGCCATGTTTGTCAGAAATAGAATCCTCGCGTAGGTCGCGAAGTTCCCGTTCCCGAACATCCCCGTGGATACCAAGTCCTTCAGGTCGCGATCTTCGAATTGTTTCGAGCCCGGCCACGCAAACATTTCCGTGCCGTCCACCAGCGCGACTTCCAGCCGCAGCGTGTCTTCCACGCGCGATCGGCTCCCCACCGCCTGACGCGTGCGCTCGACGGTTTCCGTGCAGGTGTAGTCCGGCTGGCGCTGCAGAATCCCGGCCATTTTTTCCCGTATGCGAGGCAAAAGATCGGCCCCCTGGGCCATTGCATACGAGCTGCTGCAATCAGGACTGCCAACACCCGCATTTGTGTTCATTATGGCACTGGCCACGGTTTTTAGAGGATCTGGCACGTATTTATCGGATCTGGATGACATCTGCTAGCATCGAGAGAATGCCCGCAAAAATCACCATCAACCCCAACGGCTCCATCCGCGTGGAAGGCGACTTCGAGATCAGCGACGCCGAAGGCAAACCGTTCGGCCTGGGCGGACGCACCGCCATCGGCCTGTGCCGCTGCGGCCATTCCGAAAACAAGCCCTTCTGCGACGGGTCCCATCGCAAAGTCAGCTTCCAGTCCGTGTGCCCCGCCCGCGACCTGCCGCCTCCTGCGCCCAAGGTGTAATAGGGGACTGCCTACCTGTCCCCGCTCCGCGGCAGCCGTAGTGGCGGAAGTGATTCCGCGAACCCCTGGAATACTCACGCGACGATGGACTACGGAATCTCCCGATAACTCACCGCTAGAGACAAACCTCTCCCTTCCTCCTACCAAGTATCGAAATGGAAATCTTTCGAATTGGTACGGAGGTGGTGGCATGCTTAGTTTGAGAACTCTTGTTCCCCTCTCTGCAATTGCGATCTTGCTGGTGGCGCCCGCCGAGGCGACCACCAGTTACTACACCGGCGCGTCCGGCGAAACCTCGTTTGACACCGCCGTGGCGGGCTTGACGCTGCTGGATCCAGCCCTGACGTTTTCCAGCGGCGATCTGGGGACCAATGGCCTCTTTAACGCCAGCGGCACCGGCATCGGTTTCCTGGGATTCGATGACTTTCTCTTCCCGACGATTCCGGAGGATTTTACGGTAACCTCCGGCCAGCTGATCGCGACGAACGCAGGCGAGCGCAGTCAAGATCACCTTCCCCGCCACGGGTATCTTCGCGCTCGGATTCCACTTCACCGTAACTTCCGGCACTGCGAACCTGTGCGTCGAGTTGACCGTCCAAACCTGCGATAACAACTTCTCCTCGGTCGCTTCGTCCACCGTGCAGTTCTTTGGAATAGTCAGCGATTCGCCCATAACCGCCCCGCTGTACATTCGCGACCAGGGCACCTTGTTCACCACCGTATTGACGAACTTTGAAGCGTACGGACCGGCGTCCGCGGTTCCCGAACCGCGCACCATGCTGCTGGTCGGGCTCGGATTGGTTACTTTGCCCCTGATCCGCCGGAAGCGCCAGCGCGGGCTGTCGTGACGGGTTTCGCACCCGCCAGCCGCGGGGCCGTTCCGACAATATCCACCGGAAGCAGGCTGGCCTCAACCAGCCGCGGCCCTTCGAACACCAGATCCGCCAGTGCGCCGTGCTGCGTTTCGACGCGCTGGAACTGGTCGAACACCAGGTTGCCGAGCGAATAGAAGATCACGCCCTGGCCGTATCGCTCCCAGGGTTCGGTGACGTGCGGATGATGCCCCACCACCACGCTCGCGCCCGCATCGATGGCGGCGTGCGCGAACGCCACCTGCTGCGCATTGGCTTTGGGCGAGTATTCCGTGCCGGCGTGCATCGAAACGATAATCGCGTCGGCACGCGCGCCGAGCTCGCGTCACGTCCTCGCGCATGCGAGCAACGTCCATCACCGCCACGCGGTCGTCCATATCGGTATGATTCCCGTTGGACTGGTCGTAGGTGTACGCGAGGAACCCGAATTTGATTCCGTTATGCTCGATCACCACTCCGGCGTGGGCCGCCTCCGCCGAAATTCCGGTTCCCGCCACCGCGATCCGGTGCCGCTCAAGCCAGTCCAGCGTGAACTCCACGCCGTGCGATCCCTGATCCCGCGCATGGTTGTTCGCGGTGGAGACGACATCGATACCGGCCAGCTCCAGCGCCGCGATCATCTCCGGCTCGGCCTTGAAAATCATTCCGTGCTCGACCACCGCCCCTCGATCCGAAAACGGCGATTCCAGATTCACGAACGCGATATCGGCGGCTTGCAGAACCGGAGCAAGGTCGCGCAAAGGGAACGCCGGATCCTTCCGCTCGCGTGCAACTCTGGCCACGTGCCGCGAAAGCATCACATCGCCGCCCAGAACCAGGTGCGTTCGAACCGGTTCGGGCGCCGCTTGCTCGGCCGTTCTCGAAAAAGGGAAGCCGCCCAGGATCGGAATGCCCGCCAGGGGCAGAAGTCTCCGCCGCGTGAGCTTCATTTCATATCCTTCGGCAGATCCGTGAACCAGGTTACATTAATGTCCCGAGCGCCAATCTGGGCCGGCCATTTCATAGGATCGTACGGACCGTGCAACACGGCCTCGAGCGCAGCCGCTTTATCCGCGCCCGTGGCCAGCACCACCGTGTGCCAGGCCGCCTCCAGTACTCCGGGCAGCAGCGTGACCCGCCATTGATGCATCTTCTCCACCCACACGGCGGCGGCGAGACCCTCGTGATCCGCAATCAGCGGCTCCTCCGGAAACAGGCTCGCGGTATGCGCGTCCGGTCCCATGCCGCGATGGATCACGTCGAATTGCGGCAGTTCCCCCAGCCGGACGCCAAAGAAATCGTGCAGCTCCTGGGCGTATTGTTTCGCAGCCTCGCGCGGTTCGAGCTCCGTCGGTACGCGATGAATGTTGCCGGCGGGAACCTTCGCCGGGACCAGCCACGTTTCGTTCGCCATCCGGAAATTGCTCTGCGGATCCGAGGGCGGCACGCACCGCTCGTCCACCCAGAACACGTGCACCTGGTTCCACGGGAATTCGCTCTTCGCGAACAGCTCGAACATCGGCTTGGGCGATGTCCCTCCGGAAACCGCCAGCGTCGCCCGTTTCCGGGTATCGATGGCTTTCGCCAACAGGTCTAAAATGCGCTGCCCGCACGCTTCTGCGGCTTCGAAGGAATTGGCATACCGCAAAACATCCATCTTCCTCAGCGTGCCCATACGGAACCTCTACGCGGATAGTGCCCTTTCGTAAACCGGATCCGGCCCCAGGATGCCCAATTCCTCGTGCATCAGTTCCTCTTCCGACGTGGATGGCAGCAGCGAACGGTAGTGGCGTCCGCAGCCCGATACTTCCACGCAGTGATCGCTGCCGAGGGAGATGGTGAGATTGTCGGACGCAGTGGCCAGGGTCACGGAACGCAGCCCGGGTGTGCCTTCACCGGATTCGAGTGTCACGCGCGCCCCCGGCAACGCCGTCCGGATCCAGCCCGCGAAATAGCGGGCGCCCGTGGTCACCGACGGCCCGCCAAAGGTCACCTGCGCGGATTTCACGTCGCTCGGCTGCAGCGCCTGGTCGTCGAACAAGTGGGCTAACACTTCTCGCCAGCCGGTGAGCCGGGTCCAGTGCAGGTCGGCCACGCGCCTCCCTCGCCCGCGCAGCCGCCGCAGAAACTGCAGCGCGCTATCCGCGTCCGCGACATGGTCGGAATCGAAGATGATCTTATCGGCCAGCGGGAACAGCGGCTCTAACGGTCCCGGCTCGAGCGCCGCCTCACCCCGGCACCACAGCACCACCGGAAGATCCGGAACCCGCAGCGGCACCAGAAACTTCGCGACTTCGGAAAACCCGCTGCTGCCCCGCTGTAATCTCGATTCCTTCCGAGCAGATCTGCTGGGCCTTGCCGAACGGTTTCCAGCACTCGGCGAAAATCCGGGCGTCCAGATCGCCGCCCCGCCGCCGGCATGCTGAGCCACGATCGCGCGGCTGGGATGATTGTGCATCAGCACGCCCACGGTCTGGCGGACCGCGTTCGGCGTCGGCGGCATCTCTCGGCCGCCACCACCAGCGTCATCGCGCAGGCGCGCAGCACGCCTCCCGCATTGGCCTGGTCCTGCGCCATCTGGGCCCACAACTGTTGCAGGTCGCGCAGGATTCGTTCGGGCTGAATGGTCGCTGTACTCACAGGTGCTGCCCTTAACTCAACTGTTCCGCCACTGCCGCCCCAGCCTGGCGATCATGGCATCGGCCTCCGCCGGACCCCACGTGCCGGGATCGTAATTCGGAAAATCGAAGCGCCGGTTGTTCCAGTTCTCGAGGATGGGCTGGATCACTGTCCAGCTCGCTTCCACCATGTCCTGGCGGGTGTAAAGCGTCGGATCCCCGACCATGGCGTCGACCAGCAAAGTCTCATAGGCAGAAGGAGATCGCTCCCCAAAGCTCGTGCCGTAGTTGAAGTCCATCGAGACGGGCCGAAGCCGCATCCCGCTGCCCGGTTCCTTGGACAGGAACAGCAGCGAAATACCTTCCTCGGGCTGAATGCGCAGGATCAACAGGTTCGGTCGCGCCCCCTGCGCACCGTCCCCCGACCGGAACAGCGACAGAGGCGCCGAGTTGTACTGAATGGCGATATCGGTGACCCGCTTGGGAAGCTTCTTGCCGGTTCGAATGAAGAACGGCACGCCCGCCCAGCGCCAATTGTCGACGAAGAAGGTGCCGGCCGCGTAGGTGTCGGTCTGCGTGTCCGGATTCACCCCCGGTTCCTGGCGGAACCCCTTGTATTGCCCCGCCACCGCGTACTGATCCACTTCGTCCGGGCGCATGATCTTGATGGACCGCAGAAGTTTCGCCCGCTCGTCGCGCACCGCATTCGGCTCGAACACCGCCGACGGCTCCATGGCGACCGTCGCCATCACCTGCAGCAGATGATTCTGGATCATGTCGCGCAGCGCGCCGGCTTCCTGGTAATAGCCGCCCCGTCCCTCGACGCCGATCGATTCGGCGGCCGTGATCTGCACATGGTTGATATAGCGCCGGTTCCACAGCGGCTCGAAGATTCCGTTCCCGAAGCGCAGGGCCAGGATGTTCTGGACCGTTTCCTTGCCCAGATAATGATCGATGCGGTAGGTATCCTCTTCGCGAAAGACCGCGTGGATGCGGGCATTCAGCTCTTTGGCGCTCCCCAGGTCGTGGCCGAAGGGTTTTTCGACGATCAGCCGTCGCCAGCGCGCCGTCGGGAGCCGCAGCCAGGTGCGAATGGCCGATCCCGTCCACGATGACCGTGTAGTAGCTGGGCTGGGTGGAGAGATAGAACAGGACATTGGCCTGTCCGATCTCGGTCACCTTCTCCTTCAGCGCCACGTACAGTTGCGGATCCTTCACGTCGCCCGCCACGTAGTGCAGGTTGGCGGCGAAACGCTTCCACAAGGCTTCGTCGAAGTCGCCGTCCTCGCTGAACTGCTTGACGGCCTCGCGCATGCGTTCGCGATACTCATCGTCGGTCATGTGCGTGCGCGAGTTGCCGACGATCGCGAAGGACGCCGGCAGGCGCCGGTCGTAGGCCAGCCGGTACAGAGCAGGCAGGAGCTTACGCTTGGCCAGATCGCCCGCCGCGCCGAAAATCACGATGGCGCACTCGGGAACGCGGCGCTCAAAGCGCAGGGGATCCGCAAAAGGATTCCGGATCTCCGTCATTTCTGCATGGTAGCATTGGGATTACCCCCTCCTAAATGGAATCCAAGAAAGTCCTGGCTGTTCTCGACGATTTGTTCTTCACCGTCAAGATCAACGAAGCCGCGAAACGCGCCGGTCTGGGCATCACCTTCGTCAAGAGCGAGCACGACGTGCTGGAGCAGGCCAAGCTCAACCCTGCGCTCATCATCATGGATATCAACTTCCAGGGCGTGGATCCGCTCGCGCTCATCCGCAAGTTGAAGGCCGACGAGAGCACCAGGCGCATCAACCTGCTGGGGTATCTTTCACACGTCCAGGGCGAGTTGAAGCAGCAGGCCCAGGAAGCCGGCTGCGATATGGTGCTGGCGCGCTCCGCGTTTTCCCAGAACCTGCCCCAGATCCTCAAGCGCCACTCGAGCTCCTGAGCCCGGTGGAGCAGACTTCTAGGTGGGGCAGGCGGTTCCGCCTGCCAAGCGTCATTCTTTGCCCCGCACCCGATCGACATCCGTCGTCAATTGCCGCGCGATCTTATCCGCCACATCCGCGCTCGCCCCGCGAAACTTCGCCCCGTCGCTTTCCTGCGTGGTCGACCAGATCACATCGCCGTCTTTATTCACCAGCCGGACAGTGGCCAGCGCTTCGTGCTTGCGCTCATGGATGTCCGTGGATTCTCTGTCACCCACGTCGACGCTGAGCGAACGAGCGCCGCTGGAAGTCCGGGTAGAACGGGAACCGGCGCTCACCCCGCTGCGCAGGTCCACGCCGTCCGACGACGCGAATTGGTCCGTGTAGATCAAATCCTCGGCCGCGCCGTGCAAAACGGCGTCTGCTCGCTCGGGATTCTCGGTCAAAATGTACAGCTTCGCTCCGTGCAGGCTCGAGATGATCAGATCGCGCATCTGCGCGGCGGTTTCCCCGCCCGTCAGCCGGTCCACATAGATCCGCTGGATGCTCAACAACTGCTTCGACAAGTCCACCTGGGCGCGGACGACCCCGGCACCCAGAAGCGCCACCAACAAAATCGTCTTTTTCATTGATTACGAGCCTTCCGCGCCTCCTCATCCTGATACTGAACCTTCAATCCAGTGCGCGCCTCCAAAGCAACTAGAGTGGATCGAATCCCGTTCTTGTCGACACGAAACACCATCGCCTGCTGCTTGCCGTCCTCGCCGCTGTAGCCGATGGTCAGGAAATGCTTGCGCGACTTGCTGAGCAGGAAGACCGGCGAGAGCACCAGCGCCAGCGCCAGACGCCGGTCGACTTGCTGGCCGTATTCGACCAGATTGATGCGGTCATAGGCTACCCGGACTTGGGTCTTCCCCGCGTAGAACGCAAGATACTTCTCGTCCGATAACGCCATGGACCCGTGGGTTCCCGCCGCCAGTTGCGGGGCGGTTCCTCCTATGTATTCCACACTGGTCTGGGCCGCCGCCAGACTAGCAAATCCGACCAGCAGAGAAGCAAAACCGCGCATAGAGAGAATTAGTTCGCCAACGCGATCAGAATTCTCAGCTAACGTTTACGGTAATAGATACTTGCATCTTCAAGTTCTCCGGTTTTCAAGGTCGAAGTACGACCAGAAGCCCTCGCGAATCCTGACTCCAACTGATGTTGCCAAGGGACAGGCCTTTTCGATTTCTCCTCGTACAGCGACCGGCCAATCAAGCGCACGCCAGTCTTCGGTGGTCCGTCGCTGAAGGATTCGAAGCGCGACCTCGGCGTCCTTGCCAGGTTGGATACGTCCGCAAGGAGCCAGGCTCGATGACTGGTAGAAAGCCGAGGAATGCTCCGTAGCTGCGACGTCCCTCGACAAATAAGTGACCGATTTGTCGTTTGATTCAAAAGAAGCTCGAAGGATCACTATTTTCGGACAGCCATGAGGTGGCAAAGTCCTCTGTTGACTTCGCGCGATCGACCACAGTGACTTGCCCGAATGTCTTCGGACCCACGAATAGCACTCTCGCCGTAAAATCGGTGTTGCGTCGGCACGCCGTCCTCGTTTAACAAAGGTCGGCGACCGCAATCCCCGAGATCAGGCCACCACGGTAGAGCCAAGGGAACAAAAGAATGCGCCCACAACCACGTGACGAATACGCCCACTCCTAAGCCGCTCGTGAGACCTGGGTGCCGCGATGGAAATGCCTTCGATATTGGCGACGGCCAATTGTGTCGTGCCGCGAAGAGCCAGAAGAGGCCAGGAATAACGATCGCCGCGCAAAGAACCACGAAAGATCCCGAGAGAGCGCAATTCGAAAGGGAATCAATAGAAAAAACGAGGGGTAGATGATCGGTACTGTCCACAAGTTGATCCGGGCAGCGACTCTCTGGCTTGCCCGTTGCCGCTAACCCCGCGCCGAGGAGGATGGCTCCCGCAGCGATACTCGCAATGACAGCCGCAGGTTCGCGTGACGTCTAGCACCCGCGACCATGCCGAAAACGAACATGCTCAGCAGCAGCGCTTTCCACGACGACAAACCCAACTTGCCAGCAACAATACTCGACGCAAGTTGCCTCCCTTGTGAAATGGACACCAAGCACACGACGCTAAAGCCCGGCCCGAATACACTGGAGGTAAGATCGGATCTCTTACCTTCCCCATATGTTCGGCATGGATTCCTCCAAGCTCCAAGGCAAGCAGATCCCTTCCCCGGAAACCCTGGGCGAAGACGTCATCGTCAGTCCCGATACCCGCCGCGAGAATCGCATTCCGCCCCGCCAGTCGCGCACGCTCAAATGGCCGGTTCTGGACGCCTCCGGCGCGCCCTCCATCGACCTCGCGAAGTGGCGATTCTCCATCGAAGGCCTGGTCGCCAGGCCTATCTCCTGGACCTGGGACGAGTTCCAGGCCCTTCCCCGGGTCAAAGTCTTTGCCGATTTCCACTGCGTCACCCGCTGGTCGAGGCTCGGCAACCTATGGGAAGGTGTCTCCGTCCGGGAACTGGTGGATCGGGCCGGAGGTCCCCTCCCCAACGCGCAGTTCGTGGTGGTATACGGCTACGACTACGGCTGGACCACCAACCTCCCGGCGGAACATTTCCTGGCCGAGGATGCCTTGGTCGCCCTGACCCACGATGGCGAGCCCATCACGGCCGAGCACGGGGGCCCGGCCCGGCTGATCGTCCCGCGGCTATACGCCTGGAAGAGCGCCAAGTGGGTGGCAGGAATCGAGTTCCGGGAAACCGACAAGGCCGGTTTCTGGGAGGAAAACGGCTACCACATGCGCGGCGATCCGTGGCAGGAAGAGCGTTTTGGGTACTAGAAGTTCCATTGGCTTACGACAAACGGGTAGAATGACGATTAAAGACTCATGCTTCGGCTCGCCGTAGTGACCCCCAACCCCGTTGCAGCCGATGCCATTGAGATGCTGACGATGGAATCGGGCGCGTTTCAGCCCTGTTACAAGATCACACCGGTACCCCACCTCAAGGAAGTCATCCGGGCACTCACGGTCCAGAATCCCGCCCTTGTTCTTCTGGATCTGGGCGACTGGATCGAAGCCGCGGGCATCGCCAAGGAAATCCAGTCAAACCTGCCGCGCACCGTGATTATCGGATTCCGGCCGCGCTGGGATCGAACCGAGCAGCTCCAGTTCGAAGAGGCCGGCATCCTGGACCTTCTCGCCGAGCCCTTCTCGCCCGGCGATATCGAGGCGGCTGCGTACGAAGCCATCCACCGGCGCTATCCGCTGACCCACCAGAACATCCTGGCGTTTGTGCCGGCCAAGGCCGGAGGCGGATGCTCCACCGTGACGCTCCACCTGGCAGCCGCGCTTGCCGCCGAACAAAAAGGTGCTGCTGATCGAATGCGACCAGCGCTCCGGCCCTCTCTCGATCATGCTGGACCTGGAGGACAATAAGGGCCTCGCCGATGCTATGCGAATATCAGGGCGAATTCCTGAGTCCGCTGGAATGGCGCCAGGTCATAGCGTCGCATAAGGGCTTGGACCTGCTGCTCGCAAATCCCAACCGCCGCGGACGCCTTCCCTCGTGGGCCGACTACTACCAGTTGCTGCTCTTTGCACAGAAGCAGTACGACTACATCGTGGTGGATCTGCCCGAAGTCATCAACCAGGCGACCGCTGAGTTCGTGCGCAATGCGCGGGCGGTTTTCATCGTGTGCCAACCCGAGTTGCCTTCCGTGAGGCTGGCGAAGCTGCGCCGGACGGAGCTCGAAAGCTGCGAGATCCCCACGGATAACGTGAAGTTTCTGGTCAACCGTTGGGAGCGCGGTCAACTGAAGGCGGAAACCATCGAGAAGGCTGTTGGAAGGGAAGGTGTTCGCGACTCTCCCCAACGATTACAGAGAAGTCCGCAACTCGATTCTGGAAACGCGCCTGGCTTCTTCCAGCAGCTCCTTCGGCAAAGCCTGCGAGGCGCTGGCGCGCAATGTCAGCAGCCTTCCGGAAAGCCCGCATACCCACCCGAAATTCACGCTGCTGCGCAAGTTGGGTACCGTCGGCACCTCCGGGAGCTAGCGCCGCGCGTTATCGCGCTAAACGGCTGGCCAAATCGCGCAGCGGCGCAAGACTCACGGCGTCATTCCCTCTGCGATCCACTCCCGTGCCTTGGCCGCCTCAGGCAACTCGAAAAATCTTCACCACCCCGGGAATCACAAAACTGAAGGCTCGGATCGTATGCCGAATCCAATCCACATCGGTAACCACGGCGATGCGCTCCCAGCGAAGGACATGCTCCATCCCGACCTTGAAATCGTCCCACATGGCGCCGGGCTCAATCCCGGAAAAGTCGGGATCGATCTGATAATAAAGGCGTACTTTGCCTTTTTGCTTGAGCGCTTCTTCTACCGCGGGAATCAGCACCGTTTCGTAATCGCTTTTCGTGACGTGTCCCTTGCAAGCGAAGGCCAGAACCTTCGCGGGAAATCCCTTCATTGCTTCAATCATGTTGCCCTCGTCCGTATTATTGCAATTGAGAGACCAGAGGGATTTTGCGATTGGCTAGTTCTCCGTCGGCGTCTCATTCACGTGGTCGATGACGAGCACCTGCGCCGTCACCTTTCGCGATTTCAGCTTCAACCCGAGTTGCTTGTCGCAGCGCCTCGAAAATTGAAATTGTCCCGTCAAGCTCCGATGCCACAGCATCGCCGACTGTCGCTGCCAGGTTCGGGAACGCGGCCGGTGGAGTGAAGTTGATGGTCATGTCGTACCGGCCCTCGATCCCGGTCGAATCCACCACCGGCGGGAAATTGAAAAGAATGGGATTCTCCTCGCCAGTCGGCTTACTCAGCTCCGCCGCGAACTGCGCAAGCGTCATGTTCCGGCACGTCACCAGCTTGGACGCCACGGGATTCGCGATCCTCGGATCCTTCCCGTCGGCCCCCGGGCCATCCTTGCATCCCGGACGATTCGAGGGATCCGCTTTCCGGAGCTTCGGCTTCGCCGCCACCAGCGCATACCCCGATACCAGCCGGTCTTCCGCGTGAGCCTCCAGCCCGAAGCGATCCCTCAGCAGCGCACGCAGCATCATCCGCATGGAGTTGAGATCGAGCCCATTCCACACCGGCCCGTTCCACCCCGGAGTATCGTCCGTGGGTGGGCGCTTTCGCCACGATGACCCATACCGTGGTGCCCATGAAATTCGGCCCGCCAACGATCCTGTCCGTATTCAGATTGCCCCACGCCTCCCAGATCAGATCTTTCAGCGTCATGGTGATGCGCACCCGGCCACCGGGCTCGATGGCAACGTTCCCGCCCCGCACATCCGAGGCGGCCGGCTTGATAGACGCCACCTCGAATTCCATAGGGTGCGCGGGCGGTTTTTCCGTCACCCCCGGCAGATTGACGGCCGGCTTCCTGACGCTGTCAACCACCACGACTGGTGTCGGGACCTGGGTTAGTCTGAGCTTCAGCCCGAGTTGATTCTTGAACGCATCGAATAGGGTGATCTTATTGCCTGCGGCTTGACCGCGAGGACCAGGATCGAGCATCGACCACTGGATGCTGAAATCCCAGGCGCCGCTCAGTCCGGTCTGATCCACGACGCGATAGTTGAGCAGATAACCGGATGCGCCCGGCAGACTGGGTAGCTGATTCGCAAACGCCGCCATAGTCATAGTGCGGCAGGCGAACACCAGCGGCTCGCGGAGGGCCGCGCCGGATCGGCGGATTCGGTCTGGGCTGGAGCTGGCATCCGGTTTCTTCAGAGTTGGCGGGTGCCTTAAGCTGGAGCTTTTTCGCCAGCGTGATCGCGAACGCCGGATGTTTCCGCGTGTCCGTATGGACGGCTAACTGGAAGCGGTCCGCCAGCAAGGCGCGGAGCATGGCCCTCAGGTTCTCGGGACTCGAACCAGGGGGAGCCGTGGCGATCACGTCGAACCGGTCCGTCCCAAGCCAGCCCGGTCCGCCCAGCACGTTATCGGCATCCACATCCCACGCCGTCCGGATCAGATCCACCACCGTGGCGTTCCCTAATTCATAACGGCCGCGAGAGAATCGGCTCCTCATCCGCGGAATCGTATTCGGGGCGCTGGCGTGGACGTCCACGGTTCCAAACTTGGGCGTGACGTCGCTCGACTGGGCCAACGCCGCGCCCGACAAAAGAGCGGCGTAGCCTATGGATGCGAGTCCTCGCACGATTCTCCGGCCTCCTGTGCCGTCACCATTTGACGATTTGGATACCGATTTTATTATGGCTAGTTAGCTGTTTTTCTGCTCCTGGGAAACCCGCGTGCATCCCTCTCCTGCTGATGACGGTGCTCCACTGCGGAGGCGGGGCAGAAAAGTCGTGAATTAAGTCACGCCTTGTCTCTCAAAGGACCATCTATGAAACAAGCAGCTCGTATATACTCGGTAGCACTGTGAAACGGCTTGCCAGAATCTGCCTCTTTGAGTCCGTCTGTTTTGCAGTCCGGCCAGACCGGCCCGGTCCCGGCAAGGTGGACCGGAGCTTGGGCATTGGACGTTCAAAAATCAATGTTTGGAGAAATTCTGATTCCCGGCGCGCCGGTCGATCTAAAGATCATTCGTCAAACAATCAGGATCGAACCGACCGCCACGGACATCAGAATTTCGGGCGATACGGTTGTGTCAGACGGCAACGCTCCCCAGTCGAATCATGAAGACAACCTCTTAAAGCTTGACGGCACAGCGACCATCATCGGCCCCGCTGTCCCTTTCTTTCCGGCGCCATCGACGATTTTGCGTTCGACATCCTGCAGCGCCCTCGACATCCCAGACCGCAACGTCAGTGACGTTGAGCCGGATCGTGTTTCTCGCCCGACGGACAGCAGCCTAGACTCAAACGATGACCCAGACCGAGAGAGAGTTGCGTCGCATGAGGGAACGGACAAGTCAGCCATCGCGGTTAAATACCAACTTCTATTTTGCACATTCTCCACACATCCCTTGATCGCGTTGTCTCGAAACTTACCCTTTGTCAGACGCATGAAAGAGCTGCCCCCGGCAATCTCCAATCTCCAGGAACGTTCTTTCAACTCCTTTCAGCCACTTGCATCTCCCTTCGCCCCTGCTTCCGCGCCTCCAGACCCAAACTTTGAATTGGAGTCCGCAACCTCGACGGCCGCGGAACCCCGCAAGTAGGATTTTGGACATGAAAAATCGCGACCCTTTGATTTCAAGCACTTCCTGGGTTCGTTTTGTCGCTGCGTTTACACCGACCCGCAGGGCCACGGTATCCTGAAGATACCCCCATGCAACAGGAAGTCGTCGAGGCCGAAGGCCACCTGATCGATTCGCACCTAATGGAGCAGATCTTCGACACGGTGGTCGAATACAACGGCAAATTTGAAGTGGAAGAGTTTCGCATCGGCCGCACCAATGCCGACAAGTCCTACCTGCGCCTGCGCGTGGAAACGCCGGACGAGGCCGACATGCAGCAGGTGCTCAGCCAGTTGCTCGGACTGGGCTGCAGTCCGGCCGATACCGGCAACGCCGATCTCGCCACCGTGGAGCGCGACTGCTGCGCGCCCGAGGATTTCTATTCCACCACCAACCATAAGACCCTGGTGCGCCACGCCGGCCAAGTGGGTGGAGGTCGAGAACCAGCGCATGGACGCGATGATCGTCGTCGCCGGCAAGCGCGCGACATGCCGCAGGCTGCGGGATCTGAAGAAGGGCGACCGCGTGGTCGTCGGCATGAACGGCATCCGCGTGGTTCCCGAATCCAAGGAGCGCGACCGCCTGGCGTTCGCCTTCATGAGCAACGAAATCTCCTCGGAGCGCCAGCTCGAAACCGCCGTCCGCCAAATCGCCGCCCTGATGCAGCAGACGCGCGCCGAGGGAAAGAAGATCCTCGTGGTGGCCGGTCCCGTCGTGGTGCACACCGGTGGAGTCGCTCCCCTGGCGAAGCTGATCCGCTCCGGATGGGTGAACGGCCTTCTCGCCGGAAACGCCCTCGGCGTGCACGATATCGAGTCCGCGCTGCTCGGCACATCGCTCGGTGTCCGCCTAAGCGACGGCCGCCAGGAGGAGCACGGCCATCGCAACCACATGCGGGCGATCAACGCGATCTATCACGCCGGCGGCATCGCCAAGGCCGTCGAATCCGGGCGTCTGAAGAGCGGCGTGATGTATGAATGCGTGAAGGCGGGCATCCCCTTCGTGCTGGCCGGAAGCCTTCGCGACGACGGTCCCCTGCCCGACACCATCACCGACATGAACAAGGCTCAGGATGCCTACGCCGAGCAACTGAAGGGCGCTGGAGTGGTCCTGTGCCTGGGCTCCATGCTGCACTCCATCGCCACCGGCAACATGCTGCCGAGCTGGGTGAAGATCGTCTGCGTCGATATCAACCCGGCGGTCGCCACCAAGGTCAGCGATCGCGGAACGGGCCAGGCCATCGGCGTCGTGACCGACGTCGGACAATTTCTGGGCTCGCTCGCCGCGGCGCTGCCGGAAGTCGCTCAGGCCGAGGGCACCCGGTGAAGCGGCAGTACACCGACGAACACGCCGCAGCCGGCGTGAAAGCGGATCTGCCTGAAATCGAAACCTGGCCCAATCAGTACCGGACCGGATACGAGATCGAAATCCTGATGCCGGAGTTCACCTCGATCTGTCCCAAGACCGGCTTGCCCGATCACGGCACTTTGACCCTGCGCTACGTACCTGACAAGTTATGTCTGGAGCTGAAATCGTTCAAGATGTACACGCTGGCTTTCCGGAACCTGGGAATCTTTCAGGAGAACGTGGTGAATCGCATGCTCGCGGATGTCGTCAAATGGGCGCGACCCCGTTTCCGCGACGCTGGTCGGCGACTTCACTCCTCGCGGCGGCATTTCCACGCGCATCACGGCGCAGTGGGCCCGGAGCAAGCGTGGCCAGCGGAGCGGTTAGGGTGACTGACGAAGAATTAACTGCGGCGATCCAAGAGGTCCAGCAGCGCGCCCGCTCGCGAGTTCCGCAAGGCTCACTGGGCATCGATGGCGTCACGGCCGCCGACCTGATGCCGCTGGTGCACGCTCGCGATGCCGCCGAGGCCAAGGTCGCCGCGATCGGCACCGTAAACCCGCGTCCTCCCGGGTTCAAGAACGGCGATCATCCAGCGCTTCAAGCGGCTCGTCTCCCGCGCGCTGGATTGGCACGTGCGGGAACAGGTCGAGTTCAATCGCGCCACCATGGCCTGCGTTCAGGCGACGCTGGAGGCGCTGGCCGATGTGACCCGGGGTCAGGCGGCTCTGGCTGCCTATCATCAGGATCTGCGCAGAGACCTGCAGACAAGTTCCGAGGATCTGCAGGCGAGGGCGAGACCTGCAAACGACTTCCGAGGAACTGACTCGAGTCTGGCCGTTCTGGGCGCGCATCATCAGAGCTGCAGACCAGTTCCGAAGAGCTGACGCGAGGTCTGGCGGCCCTGACCGCCTATCATCATGAACTGCGGACGAATGCCGAGGATCTCAAGAAGCATTCCGACGAATGGCGCGCGGGCATCGAAGAGCGCCGCGCCGCGAGCGAGATCCATCTTCTGCGCACCGTGTCCGAGCTTCAATCGGCGTTCCACCTGCGAGCCAGCGTGATCGAGCAGAACTTCCGCGAGTCGGTTCGCCAGCAGCACGACGATTTCACCAACGAATTGGACCGGCGGACGCTCGACATCCAGAAGCGGCTGTGGCAGGACATGGAAAAGATCCGCGGCGAATATGACCGCCTGATCCATACCGAGTTGCGGCTGCTGCGCCAGAAGCTCGCGGCGACCGGCGCGGCGGTTCCCGCACCGACGGCAACGCCAGCGCCACAGGAACATCCGGACATCGACTGGGTGGGCTTCGCCGAACAGTTTCGCGGATCGGAAGACCGGATTCGCGAGCAGCAGAAATGCTACGTCGCACGTTTTGCCGGTCGCCTCGGCGAGATCCTGGACATCGGCTGCGGGCGCGGCGAATTCCTCGAAGCCGCCAAGGCTGCCGGACTCGCGGCACGAGGAATCGACCAGAATCACGGAATCCGTCGCGCTGTGCCGTTCCAAGGGCCTGGACGTCGAGCAGGGCGACATGTTCGAGTATCTCGAATCCCTGGCCGACGGTTCTCTGGGAGGCGCGTACTGCGCCCAAGTGGTGGAGCATCTTCCTCCAGCGGCCGTGCCGCGATTGGTGAAGCTGCTTTCGCAGAAGCTACGGTTAGGAGCGCTGGTCGCGATCGAGACGCCCAACCCGGAGTGCCTGGCGATCTTCGCGACCCACTTCTATCTCGACCCGACGCACACGCGCCCGGTTCCGGCGCCGCTGTTGCGCTTCTATCTCGAATCGAAGCGGGGTTCGGAAGTGTCGAGATCGAGCGGCTGACTCCAGCGGTCGACAGCATGCCTGCGCTCGCTGAATTGCCGCCTGCGGTTCGGGACGCGTTCTTCGGCGGCTTAGACTACGCGATCTTCGCGCGGAAGCTGTAAGCAGACTCTCGTACAGCTTCTTCTGTTCGCGCGCGATGGCGTCCCAGCCGTACACGCGCTCGACTGTTTGCCGTGCATGGGCTTCGATCGCGGCGCGCTCTTCAGGATCCTCCAGCAGCCGCGTGATCGCCGCCGCCATCGCTTCCGCCGAGTCCGTCACCACGACGTCCGCTCCGCGCTCCAGCTCCAATCCGTGAATCCCGGCTTCGGTCGAAACAATCGCCTTGCCCATCGCCATGGCTTCCAGGATCTTCACGTTGGTGCCCGCGGAAGCCACCAGCGGCGCGATCACCAAGGTCGCCCGCTGGTACGCCGGCCGCACATCCGAGACGAACCCTTCGACCTCGACGCCGGGATGCTGCAGATCCCAGAAGCGCTGGTGCCGCTGGCCCGCGATCACGTGCAGCGTGACGTTCTCGAGGCGCGGAAACACGTCGCGCAGGAAGAACTCCAGCGCCATCACGTTGGGCCGATGCGCAAAGGATCCGATGAACAGCAGCCTTCGCGGATCGGGCGGTTGCGATGACGGCTGGAAGCGGTCCAGATCGACGCCGTTGGGAATCGCCACTGCTCCGCGTCGATCAGCGCTCGGTCCTTCTCCGACATCGTCACGACGCGATCCACCTGATGCCACGCCGCAGTCTCGAAGCTGGTCCACAGTTGGTGCTGGCGGCGGATCTCCCAGTCGTCGCTGCCTGTCGCCAGCATCTGGGCGTACAGATCGTAGGTGATGTCGTGTTCCACCAGGATCGTCCGCGCGGGCGCACAGTCCGGCACATACATCGCCATCTGCGTGAACTCCAGTTGCACGATTCCGGGCCGCCACTTGGCGATCGTCTGCCGCAGCGCGGCATGAAACGCCGGGCGTGTCGAACTCCTCGACGGTATCGGGCCGCCCGCGCGAGGGCAGCGCATGACTTCCGGCGCGCCGAACGGTTACGATCTCCGTGCAAATCTCGCGCAGCTCGCGCGGCACAGGAGCGCGATTCTTCCGTGAACGCCACCAGCACCTGATCGAAATCGGCCGCGGCGCGGCGCATCAGGTTGTAGATGCGCACAGCGGCTCCGTGCGACAGCGGAAACGGAACGTAAGGACTCGCGACCAGGATCACCGGCTTGCCGGAAGCGGCTCGTCCCGGGAACACCGCCACCTCGCCATTGACCAGATCGAGAAAGCGCATGTCTCCCGTCGGAGCGGCTGCAACCGCTGTCTGATGCGCAGCGGCCGACAAGCGCAGCTTCCTTTTCGAGAGCCTTCAGCCGCAGCACATTGTGCTGCCACAGGCGCGAGAACGTCTCGGGATCGCCGACGGCGCGCGCCAGGAACTGGACGTAGTTGATCTCCAGCGCCCGATCCAGATCCTCCGGCGAGAAGTATCGCGACGTCGTCGCCCGATGCTCGTGCAGCACGCGCGCCCCGGCGCAGTAGACGCTCGGCCAGCCACGCAGCCACGCGCGCACGCCGAGATCGAGATCCTCCACATACGCCGGCTGGTACACTTCGTCGAACCCGCCCAGTGCTTCCAGCTTCGCCGCGTCGTACAGAGCTGCATCCGCCGCTCCCGTACAGAACGTAGCTGTGATCTTCGCCCTCCAGTGGAATGTCGCAGCGCACCGGGAACTCGGTCACGCCGGGCGCAGGATTCATCACCGTCTTGCCGGTCTCCTCGCGCCGCCGGCCTTCGGGAAGGAAGATCTGCGCGGTGGAACAGAACAGATCCGGGACGGTCTCAAACGGCCGCAGCAGCGCCGGAAAGAAGCCGCCCTCGACACGCATGTCGTTATTGAGCACGCACACATGCGAGAAGCGGGCGCGCCGGATGCCGCGATTCACCGCCACGGAGAACGCCAGCGGCTGCGGACTGTGCTCGATCGACAACCTTCGGCCAAGACCGTCCGAGATACTCCGCCGTACCGTCGTCCGAGCCGTTGTCGACCACGATGATCTCGTCCGCGTCCTGAATGCCGGGCAGGCACTGTTCCAGCAGCTCGCGCCCGTTCCGCGAAGGGATCACCACGGAGATGCCTCGCGGCCGCTGATTCTCGCGAATGCGACGTGGCTGGATCACGGGACGTGATCGGGAAAGCAGTCCGCCCGCGCGCCATCGCCATCCGGTACAGCATCGACAGGCGGAACTTCTCCGGCTTACGAACCCACTCCATCGCGCGATACGTCGCTCGACTCGGGCTGACGCTGGTTTCGCACCAGATTCTTCGCGCGCCACGTCACGTGCCGCAGCATCGTGGGAACGCTGTCGCGGGCCGCAGCATGAAGTGCTCGCCCGTTTCGTTGAACGCCAGGAAATGGAGCGGCGCGAGTCGCGAATCCCAAGGCCCGCAGGCGCCAGTGCGGGATGCGCGGCTCCAGAATCACGGCCGCCAGCCGGACACGCCGCCCTGCCAGCCGCGCCTGAATCAGATCGCGATTCTCCTTCCACGTCCGGCGGATGTGATACGGAATCCATTCCGCATCGCTCACGGCGCAAACTCCGACACCACCACCAACGGAAGTTCGGGAAAGATAGCCGGAACCGTTCGATCGCCAGCGCGACCACGGGATCCGACGCGGAAGCGAAGAGAACTTTGACTTGCAGTGTCAAATCAGTTGTGGGAGCTCAAAGCTCCAGCGCCCCGTTTGATGGTCGTCCCACAGCGCGAGCGCCTGCAGACAGAACGCCGTCGACACGGGATTCGAAAACGGCAGCATCTGCTCACCCTTTCGCCCGAACCAGAAGCCGCCGCGCAGCCGCACGATCGGCGACATCCAACGCCTGGAAGGACGCAGCGTGCGAGGCTTCTTCCCGCGCCGCGTTCTCATCCAACGCGACCATGCCAAGATGATGCGCGATCAGCCGGACCCGCAGCAGTTGCGCATTCACGTCGGAGCGCTCGAACGACGGCCCGATCTCCCGCAAGAGTTGTCCCGACGCGTTTGACGCCGGAAGCCAGGGCATCGCGTGAATCCGATGTGAACAGCAGCGCCTCCAGGAAGTAGCAATAGGCGTGCAGCCGGTCCATGACCTTCTCGCGATCCTTTTCTTCCGCAAGAAACGTCTCATGGCTCGCGAGCGCGAACACTGACCGCCGCATCGAACATCTGCCGGGCATGCGGATCGCCGATCTCGCGCCACGCCAGCGCCGACTTCAACTGATAACATCCCGGTTTGCGCGACCAACGGGGTTCTTCAGCGCAGCGGCTGCTTGTCCGGCAGCGAAATCACAGGATGAAACACGCCGTCGCCCAGAAAATCGAACGCCAGGGACAGAGCCGCTTCCTGCGCCCGCGTACGGAACTCCTCTTCGCCCGTCGCGCGCCACACCGCGAGCAGCCCGCGCACGATGATTCCGATATCGAAGAAATACGCGCGATCCGATCCGGGCTCGAACGGGAACGTGGACGCCGCGCCGTCCCACGCCTGGTCGCGTCAAATAACGCGCCGCGCGCACCGCCGCGTCCAGATACTCCTGCTTGCCGGTGCGGGCGTGCAGGTACGCGAGCGCGCTCGCCGCGTATCCCGTAATCTCGGTCGAAACAGCGGCGTTGGTTGCGGAATCAGACCGATAGAAGCGGGCAACCCCACCGTCGCTCTCCTGAATTCCGGAGTGCAAGAACCAGCAACCCGCCTGCTCAAGAAATGATGTCAATCTCAAATTGTATAATGGCAGGGTCGTATGATGAGCGTGACCATGCGCCTTTCTCGCGCGATCGCCATCGTGGTAGCCATCGCGCCGCTGTGTGCCGCCGGCCGATATGCCGAAGGGCTTGTTTCACGGCCACATGGTCAGCTGGGAAGGCTCGCCGGTCAAGGGCGTGCTGCTGGCGCGCAATGCCGCCGGCATCGTGGAAGGCTGCGGATACGATTCCCTGAGCATCCTCCAGCTCTCCCGCCGGCGCGTCCCGGTGACGAAACTCGAGCCCGGCGATCCCCTGGAGATCATCACCGACCACAAGCCTGGTTCGCGCGATTGCTACATCCGCATGCTGGACGTGGTTCCGCCCGCTGGTCCTCCCAGGCGCGTGAAACCCGCGGCGGCCGCCCGCCCGACGTTCGACTTACCTCACGGCGACCGGACGATTTCGGGCGTCATCATCCGGCGCGACGCCAGGTCGATCACGCTCCGCACACACGACGGCGAGCAGACGCTGCTGCTGCGGAAAGACACTCGCTACCTGGGCGATGGCGCGCAGCAGGATGCTGTCCGCGGCGATGGTGAACACGCGCGTGTTTGTTCGCGCCGGCCCCGACCTGTATGGAGCCATCGAAGCCTATCAGGTGATGTGGGGCGAGATCGCGAACGTGCAGTAAGCCTTCAGCCCAAAAACCGCATCAGCTTTTCGCGCAGCGCGACGGCTTTCTTCGACGTCGGCGCGATCGCCACAACGGTATTGTCCCCCGCGATGGTCCCCACGATTTCCGGCCACGCCGCTTGATCCAGCGCTTCCGCCACCGAGTTCGCATGCGCCGGCGGCGTGATCAGAACCAGCAGATTCTGCGCGACGCGCACGTCCAGCAGAAACTCGCGCAGCACCGTAGCGAGGTCGGGACCGGCGGGCGCCGCGGATTCCGTGGGTCGCGCGTAGCCCTCGGCGGTCTTCACCAGCCCGAGCTCGCGAATATCGCGCGACAGCGTAACCTGCGTGGCTCGGATGCCGACCGCTCGCAACGCCCGCGCCAGTTCGTCCTGGGTGCGCAAGGATCGCGAGCGGACCAGCTTCAGAATCTGGCCCTGGCGGTAGCTCTTGTTCATTGCTTGAGCGCAGCTTTCGAGACGCGCGCCTCGGCTTCCTTCAAAGCAGCCGCCACCGCCTTCGGACCGGTCCCGCCGCGAATCTCGCGCGTCTTCATGCCCTCGGCGGGCTGCAGCAGCTTCGCCATCTCGGGAGTAAACTCCGGCGCGAACTTCGACCAGTTCGTCGGCGTTCCAATCCGCGGGCTTCTTCCCGCCGCGAACGCTCTCCAGCACCAACCGCCCGACAATCTGATGCGCCTGGTGAAACGGCGTCCCGTTGCGAGCCAGCGCCTCCGCCAGATCCGTCGCGACCACCCAGCTCGCCTCCGCCGCGGCCGCCGGATGCTGCGCGTTGAGCTTGGCCGAATCCACCACCACGCGCGCCATCTCGAGCGACCCGCACAGTTGATCCGCCGCCTCGAACAGCGGTTCCTTGTCCTCCTGCATGTCGCGGTTGTAGGTCGTCGGCAGACCCTTCATCGTGACGAACAGCGCGCTGAGCGAACCCCAGCACGCGGCCGCACTTGCCGCGGATCAGCTCCAGCGAATCGGGATTCTTCTTCTGCGGCATCAGGCTCGACCCGCTGGTGACGCCGTCGCCCAGTTCCAGCCACCCGAACTCCTCGCTCGAATAGAGGATCCAGTCTTCGGCCAGCCGGCTCAGGTGCAGCATCGTGGTCGATGCCGCGTACAGAAAGTCGAGCGCGAAATCGCGGTCGGCCGATACATCCATGCTGTTGTTGGTCACCGCCGCGAATCCCAGATCGCGCGCCATGGCTTCGCGATCGAACGGAAATCCGCTGCCCGCCAGCGCGCCGCTGCCCAGCGGCATCACGTTCACGCGCGCCCGAGCCTGCTGGAGCCGCTCGAAATCCCGCGCGAACATTTCGAAATACGCCAGCAGATAATGCGGCCACAGCACCGCCTGCGCGCGCCGCATGTGCGTATAGCCGGGAATCACGGCGTCGGGATAGCGCTGGGCGCACTCCGAGCAGCGCCTCCATCAGTCCGCCCAGGAAACCCGTGGCCCGATCGATCTCCTCGCGCAGCCACAGCCGCACATCGAGAGACACCTGCTCATTGCGGCTGCGGCCCGTGTGGATCTTGTCGGCCAGCGCGCCCACACGCTCTTTCAGCTTGCGGATGACCACGCGTGTGGACGTCTTCGTCGGTTGCGCCCGCGAAGAACTCCGCGCTTGCGAGCCTCATCCCGAATCGCATCGAACGCCGAGACGAGTTCCGCCCGCTCCGCGGCCTTCAGAATGCCGACGCCTTCCAGAGCCCGCGCGAACGCCTGCGAGCCCCGGATATCCGCATCGATCAGCCTCCGGTCAAAATGGAGCGAACCGGAAAACCGCTCGAAGACTTCCGAGGGACCTTCCTCAAACCGGCCGCCCCAGAGCTTCATACCGTCTTCTTCTTCGACTTCTTGTTAGCCTTCATCACCGCCGCCCGCACCTGGATCGGCAGCCCGATCAGGTTGATGAACCCGCGTGCGTCCTTCTGGTCGTACTCGGCGCCCATGGTGAAGCTGGCGATATCGAGCGAATACAGCGAATACGGCGACTTCCGGCTCACCGGCTGGAAGCTGCCCTTGTACAGCCGCAGCGTGACCTCGCCCGTGGTGTTCTGGCAGGCGACGTCGAAGAACGCGTCGAGCGACTCGCGCAGAGGCGTGAACCACAGGCCGTTGTAGACCATCTCCGCGTAATCCAGCGCGAGCTTCTGCTTGTAGTGCGCCAGATCTTTCGGCAGCGTCAGAGCTTCCAGCTCGCGGAACGCGGCCATGATCAGCGTGCCGCCGGGAGTCTCATACGCCCCGCGCGATTTCATCCCGACGAAGCGATTCTCCACCAGGTCGATCCGCCCCACGCCGTTGTCGCCGGCGATCTTGTTCAGTTGTTCGAGCAGCGCCACGGCGGACGCCTTCTTGCCGTTCACGGAAACCGGGTTGCCCTGCTTCGAATCCGATGGTCACGTCGGTCGGCTTGTCGGGAGCTTTCCTGGGACTCTTGGTGAGCATCCAGACGTCGTCCGGAGCAGCGTTGGCGGGATCTTCCAGTGCCCCGCCCTCGTGCGAGATGTGCCAGATATTGCGGTCGCGGCTGTAGATCTTCTTGGTGGTCTGCGCGATCGGGCATCTTGTGCTTGGCCGCGTAGGCGATCGCATCCTCGCGCGAGACGATGTCCCACTCGCGCCACGGAGCGATCACCGGCAGATGCGGCGCCAGCGCCTTGTAGGTCAGCTCGAAACGGACCTGATCGTTCCCCTTGCCGGTGCAGCCGTGCGCCAGCGCATCGCAACCGGTCGCCAGCGCCACTTCCACCTGCTTCTTGGCGAGCAGCGGCCGAGCGATCGAAGTGCCCAGCAGATACTTGTGCTCGTACTCGCCGCCCGCGCGCACCATCCGCCACAGGTATTCGGAGACGAACTCCTCGCGCATGTCCGCCACGTAGCACTTCGGACGCGCCGGTCTTGCGCGCCTTGGCTTCCAGGCCCGACAGCTCTTCACCGCCCTGCCCGATATCGCCGCACACGGCGACGACCTGGCAGTCGTAGTGTTCCTTGAGCCATGGAATGATGATCGATGTGTCCAGTCCGCCGGAGTAGGCGAGCGCTACCTTCTTGGGTTTTTGCATAAGTCTAAATTGTAAATGTTGCGGTCAGCCCGGCGTCGTTATCCCAGCAATGCGAGCAACAGTCCCTTTTGGGCGTGCAGGCGATTCTCGGCCTGATCGAACACCACCGAGTGCGCCGATTCCATCACAGCGTCGGTGGTTTCCTCGCCGCGATGAGCGGGCAGGCAGTGCATAAAGATGGCATCCGGCCGCGCCTTGGACATCAGCGCCTCATCCACGCGATAGGGAGGAAATGTTTGCAGCCGGGCTTCCTTTTCGCCTTCGTGGCCCATGCTGGCCCACACGTCGGTGTAGACCGCGTGCGCGCCGTCCACGGCTTCCAGAGGATCGTTGGTGAGGCTGATCCGTCCCAGCCGGCTCGCCGCCTCGGTCACCATGCGGCTTCGGCTCATACCCTTGGGCGTCGCGACGGCGACATGCATTCCCAGCCGCCCTGCCGTCAGCATCAGTGAATGCGCCACGTTGTTACCGTCGCCGACGTACGCCAGCTTGAGCCCGTCCCATCGGCCGAAGCGTTCCTTGATCGTCTGCACGTCGGCCAGCGCCTGGCAGGGATGATACAGGTCGCTCAGAGCGTTGATCACCGGCACATGCGACCATTTTGCGAGATCTTTCACGTGTCCTGCGAGAACACCCGCGCCACGATTGCCTGCGTCCAGCGGTCCAGATTCCGGACGACGTCCTTGACCGGCTCGCGCTCGCCGACGGAGCCGACGGAGGTGACGGAATCGCCGCCAAGCTGTTTGATCGCCAGCTCGAAAGTGACCCGTGTCCGCAGCGACGGCTTTTCGAACAGCAAGCTGATGTAGCGCCCGGCCAGCGCCTGCGAAAAGCGCTGCGGGGTACGCTTGACCTGGGCGGCCAGGTCGAGAACGCGGACCAGCGCATCCTGGGACAAATCCAAGTCCTGGGTCAGGTGCTGGACCATCGTTTTAGTAAACCCCGGTTCGGCGAAGCTCGATGCGGCCACGGAAGTCTCCACAGTGAATGATTATGCAGTCGACTGAATAATAATACATTACGAGGATCGCGGTCAAGCAGTGAGTGGGGCAGGTTTTCAACCTGCGCGCCGATTTCCAATCGGCGCCGTGCGAGGGTTACAAACCCGCGAGCAGGATGCAATCCTGCCCCACAGGGCGGGCCGCGACGCTGCGTTCGCCGTCCTCGCGCCTGAGTGTTCGCTGTGGCCTATAATGGCCTGGGCGCTAAAGCATCAAGTTGAGGGGCACCTATGCCATCAAAAGGCCAAATCACCGGGATGCGGGGCGTATATTTGGTGGCGGCGGAACTCTCGCGCTTGGGGTTCATCGTCTCCCCCACGTCGCGAAGCGCGGCGGGTGCGGATTTACTGGTGACAAACCATTCCTGTTCAAGGGCATTCTCGGTTCAGGTCAAGACCAATGCAAGAACGTTTGGATTCTGGCTTGTCGGAAAGAACGCCCTCAACCTCAACGCGCGAAGCCACATCTACGTTCTAGTCAACCTCAGGCAGAAGCGGGGCAAAGCCGAGCCAGAGCCCCAGAGTTTTTCGTCGTCTCCAGTGTCAGGTTAGCCAAGTTCACCCGCGAGCGTCGGAGGCGACACTCTATATGGTATGAAGTGACGCAAGAATCGGTTCTTCGATACAGAGACAAATGGAAAATCTTCGGAAGTCCAGCCTAACCAGAGCGCGAATGATACGTCCCGCAAACGGGCAAGCCCCAGCCTGATCTAGAGTCCCAGCCTACGCTATCGATCCGCACAATCGTGGCGCTGGCGTTACCCCCGCTATCGTCTTCCATCTCTTCCAGCCGCTCCGCTTCCGCAGCGTAGCGTTTCAGCACGCGAATCGAGTTGCCGGTACTGAATCCCGCGCCCCGCAATTTGCGGAACGCCGATGCTAGCTGCTTCTGGTCCTGCAGCAACGCCCCGAGATCCTTACCTCGATACTTGCGCTCCAGAAACGCCTGGATCATGGCCGTCTCATCGACCCCTTCGAAGGCCGCATCCACCGCCTCTTTCGCCACCCCGGGCGCGACGCGCCGAGCCATCAGATCGCGCAGCACGCGAGTCTTCCCCATCCCCTGGCTTTCCCGGCGCCATTCGGCGAAAGTGCCAGCGAAGCGGCGATCGTTCACCACGCCAGCGTCCTTGAGGCGACCGAGCACCACTTCGACATCTTCCGCCCGCGCCGCGCGTTTCTTCAGGCGCGTTTTGAGCTCGGACACCGTGTACCCGCGGACCGAAAGAGCCCGCGCCGCGTAGTCCATCAAACCTTCGATGTCGAGCGGCTTGGGTGTGCGAAACGCCATGTTACTTTTTCTTCTGGGCCTCGCGCCGTAGCCGAACCCATTCGACGCGGCGCGAGATGCCGGGAACCGGTGGGTCTTCACCGAGCTGCTCGACGAGGGGCTCGAACCCTGGAGCGGCGTCCGCTGGGCCGCCGTCGGCGTGCCGCCGACCCCGTCCCACTTCGTGGACGTCTCGGCCACCATCGACCGCGGCGTGGCGTCGCTCGCGGAGCACCGGGCGTACCTCGCCGGGCTCGGGGACGACGACGACCGACCCGGACCCGTTCCTGCGTGGCCATGCCCGGTCCGCCGGCGAGGCCGTCGGGGTCGAGTACGCCGTCGAGTTCGAGCTGGTGCAGCTGTGACGGGCCTCCGCGGACGGGCGGCGATCGTCGGCATCGCCGAGACCGAGTACCTCCGCGGCGCCGACGAGCTGCCGGTCGAGATGATGCTGCGCGTGGCCCAGGAGGCGATTGCCGACGCCGGACTCGCCGTCGCCGACATCGACGGTGTGGTCCCGCCGCCCGGGTACACGACCGTCGAGGAGCTGGCGGCGAACCTCGGCATCCCCTCGGTCGCCTACTCGGCGACGGTCCACATGGGTGGCGCGTCGTCGGTCGCGGCGGTGCAGAACGCGGCGATCGCCGTGGCCGCCGGCGTCGCCGAGCACGTCCTCGTGGTCGTCGGGTGGAACGGCTACTCCGCATTCCGTCACCGTCCGGGTGCCCGCACCCCGCGGCGGGGCATGGACGCCAACGCGGTCGCCGACGTGCTCGTGGACTTCTACCTGCCCTACGGCGCGCGGTCGGCCGCGCAGTTCTACGGCTGGATCGCGACGCGGCACCAGCAGCTGTACGGCACGCTCGAGACCGATCTCGGCGAGATCGCGCTCGCGTTCCGTGAGCACGCGCACCACCATCCCAAGGCCCTGATGCGTGGCCGCGAGCTCACGATGAACGACTACCTCGCCAGTGCCTGGGTCAGCGAGCCGTTCCGTCGCTTCGACTGCTGCGTCGAGACCGACTGCGCCGCCGCGGTGATCGTGACGACCACCGAGCGGGCGCGTGACCTCGCGCGTCCACCGGCGGTGATCCTGGGTGTGGGGGAGGGCCACCCGTCACCGGCGGACGACATCGCCAACCGCCCCGACCTGTTCCACATCGGTCTCACCGACGCGGCGCCCCGCGCGTTCGCGATGGCCGGCGTGGACGCGACCGACGTGGACTTCTGCGAGATCTACGACTGCTTCACCTACGTCGTGCTGCTCCAGCTCGAGGCGCTCGGTCTCTGCGGGCGGGGGGAGGCGGGCGCGTTCGTGCGCGACGGGCGGCTCCGCATCGACGGTGCGCTGCCCACCAACACCCACGGTGGACTCCTGTCGCAGGGTCACATGTGGGGGATGAACCACGTGGTCGAGTCCGTCCGCCAGCTCCGCGGCGACGCCGCGCTGCAGGTTCCCGGCGCCGAGCTCGGGCTGGTGACCGGCTGGGGCGACTTCGGCGACGGCAGCATCGCCGTCCTGGGCGTCGACCGGTGAGCGTCGGCGACGCGGACCGGCGGCCGGAGCGCGTGCTGCCCGGCGGGGACGGCCTCGCGGCGGAGTTCTACGCGCACGCGGCGTCCACTGCGCGCGTCCACCTCCAGCGCTGCACCGACTGCGACACGTGGCGGCACCCGCCGCGTGTGCTGTGCGCGGCCTGCGGCTCGGCCGCGTGGACGTGGCAGCCGGTGAGCGGTCGCGGCCGCGTGTTCACGTGGACGACGACCCACCGGGCGACGGACCCGGCTTTCGCCGAGCACCTGCCCTACGCGGTCCTCGTGGTCGAGCTCGAGGAGGGTCCGCGACTCGTGGGCAACCTCGTGGGCCTCGACCCCGCCGACCTCGCCCTGGACCTGCCGGTCGAGGTCGTGCTGGACCGCCGCTCGGAGACCGTCGCGCTGGTGGACTTCCGCCCACGGTGACGACCCGACTACCGGGTGCGGGACCGGTCCAGATCGGGTTCGAGATAGATCAGAGCGCGCGTCGGGCACCGCGGCGCGGACGTCGGCCTCGACCGCGTCGATCGCCGGCGCGAGCTCGCTCGCGGTCGACTCGTGGAAGTCGAGCTTCGCCGCGACGAGCACCTCCTCCGGACCGAGCTGGAGCGTGCGGAGATGGATCAGCGACCGCACCGCCGGGTGGTCGGCCAGCGTCCGCTCGATCAGGTGCTGGTCCGGAACCGACGCGCCCTCGCCGATGAGCAGGCTCTTCATCTCGATCGCGAGCACGATCGCGATCGCGCCGAGGAGGATGCCGATGGCGATCGAGCCGATCGCGTCGAACCGCGGTTGGTCGGTCACGACGGCGAGCCCGAGCCCGGCGATCGCGAGCGCCAGGCCGAGGATCGCCCCGGAGTCCTCCAGGAGCACGACCGGGAGCTCGGGGTTCTTGGTCCGCCGGACGAACTCCCGCCATCCCGCACCGTCGCGCTCGGGCGCGGCCTCGCGGACCGCGGTCCGCAGCGACAGGCCCTCCAGCACCACGGCGACGCCGAGCACCGCGAAGGCGATCCCCGGGCTCTCGATGTCGTGGGGCGTGCGCAGCTTCTCGAACCCCTCGAACAGGGAGAACATCGCACCGAGGGTGAACAGGACGAGTGCGACCACGAACGCCCAGAAGAACCGCTCGGCGCCGTACCCGAAGGGGTGCGCGGTATCGGGGGCCCGGCGCGCCCGCTTGCCGCCGAGGAAGAGCAGGCCTTGGTTGCCGGTGTCGGCGAAGGAGTGGATCGACTCGGCGAGCATCGACGCCGAGCCGGTCATGATCGCGGCGACGACCTTCGCGACCGCGATGCCGAGGTTCGCGAGCAGCGCGGCGACGATGGCGCGCCGGGACCCGTCGTGCACCTAGCCGTCCCAGACCATGCGCGACGCGGCGGGCGCATCACCGAGGATCTCCACCGGACTGTGCTTGTTGATGTGCCCGATGAGCATGTTGTAGACGCCGTAGCCGATGAGCTCGCGCAGGCGCGGTGAGAACGTGCGCGCGACCTCGACGGGGATGCCGAGCTGCTGGTTCTCCTGCTGGCGCACCCACCCCGCGCAGTAGTTCATCGCGATCCCGACGCGGTCGGTGTCGGTGCGGTTCGCGCCGCCGCCGTGCCAGAGGCTCCCGTGCCAGATCAGGACGCTGCCGCGCGGCATCGCGGCGGGAACGGAGTCGTAGTGGGCGCCGTAGACCGGTGACGCATCCGCGAGGTGCGATCCGGGGACGATGCGGGTTGCGCCGTTCTCCTCGGTGAAGTCGGTGAGCGCCCACATCGAGTTGCACACGGTGGGGACGTGGGGCTTGGCGAGCGGCATGAGCTGGTCGTCGGCGTGGATCGGCTGGGCCGACTCACCCGGGCGGATGCGGATCGACGACAGCGACGAGACGAGGCACCCGGCGTCCAGCACGCCCTCGACGACGGGGAGCACGTGGTCGTGCACGGGCACCTCGGCCCAGATCGGCGAGAGCCCGAGGAGGTTGTACACGCGCACCGTGTCCGTCCCCTCGAACGCGTTCGGCGAGGGCTGGACGTCGTAGACGCGCTCGAGCGTCTCCAGGTCGGCGGTGAGGGCGTCGAGCAGGTCGGGCGAGATCGCGTCCGGCACGATCGTGTAGCCGTCGCGCGCGACGGCGTCGACGTGCTCCTCGACGGTGGCGGGATCGAGCATCGCCCCAACGTAGCCCCGCGCCCTCCGACCGACCGCGAGGGGTCCCCTACGCTCCTCGCATGGCCATCTACGCCCTCGGCGACCTCGTGCCCCGGATCGATCCCACCGCGTTCGTGCATCCCGACGCCACCGTCATCGGCGACGTCTCGATCGGCCCGGACTCGACCGTCTGGCCCCAGGCGGTGCTCCGCGGCGACTACGGCAGCATCACGGTCGGCGCCCGGACGAGCATCCAGGACGGCAGCGTGATCCACGCGACGCGGCTGCTCCCGACCGTCATCGGGGACGACTGCGTGATCGGACACCTCGTCCACATCGAGTGCTGCACGATCGGGAACGGCGCGCTCGTGGGATCCGGCTCGATCGTCCTCCACCGGGCGGTCGTCCACGACGAGGCGCTCGTCGGCGCGGCCGCGCTGGTCCCGAACGACATGGAGGTGCCGAGCCGGGCCATGGCGCTCGGCGTCCCGGCCACGCTGCGGCCCGACGCGGTCGAACCGGAGCTGATGATCCGGATGGGTGCCCGCCAGTACGTCGAGAACGGCGAGCGCTACCGCCGGGATCTGCGCCGCCTCGACGGATAGGCAACCGGCCCCGATCGCCGCGTAAGGTCGCCCCAACCCGTTCTCCCCGAGGAGTCCCGTCATGCCCGAAGCAGTCATCGTCGCCACCGCCCGCACCCCGATCGGCCGGGCCTTCAAGGGCTCGTTCGTCGACGAGCGCGGGGACGACATGGCCGCCTTCATCGTCGACACGGTCCTGAGCAAGGTGCCCGAGCTGGACCGGGCGCTGGTGGACGACCTCATGCTCGGCTGCGGCCTCCCGGGTGGGGAGCAGGGCTTCAACATGGGTCGGGTCGTCGCGGTCCTCGCCGGGATGCCGAAGGTCCCCGGCTGCACCATCACGCGCTACTGCTCGTCCTCGCTCCAGACGATCCGCATGGCCGCGCACGCCGTGCGTGCCGGCGAGGGTGATGTCTTCGTCGCCGCCGGCGTCGAAGCGGTCAGCCGGTTCATGGTGGGAGGCAGCTCCGACCACACGCCGAACACCCAGAACCACAAGTTCGACCCGGCCGCCGCGCGCAGCGCCGCCCGCACCGCCGGCGACCAGGGCCCGTGGACCCCGGCCGAGGGCCTGCCCGACGTCTACATCGCGATGGGCGAGACCGCGGAGAACGTCGCCGAGATCGAGAACGTCACCCGCGAGGAGATGGACGACTACGCGTTCCTCTCCCAGCAGCGTGCCGGCGCCGCGATCGAGCGGGGCTTCTTCGAGCGGGAGATCACGCCGTACCCGACGGGCGCGGGGGCGGTGATCAGCGCCGACGACTGCCCGCGTCCGACCACCGAGCGGGAGAAGCTCGCGAGCCTCGCGCCCGCGTTCCGCCCGACCGGTCGCGTCACCGCCGGGAACGCGTGCCCGCTGAACGACGGCGCGGCCGCGGTGATCGTGATGAGCGACACCAAGGCCCGGGAGCTCGGTGTCACGCCGTTGGCGCGCATCGTGTCCTCGGGCGTGACCGGCCTCGACCCCGAGATCATGGGCCTCGGTCCGATCGAGGCGAGCCGGCAGGCCCTCGCCCGCGCCGGGATGACGATCGACGACGTCGACCTGGTGGAGATCAACGAGGCGTTCGCGGCCCAGGTCATCCCGTCCGCCAAGGCGCTGGGCATCGACTGGGACAAGCTGAACGTGAACGGCGGGGCGATCGCGCTCGGCCACCCGTTCGGCATGACCGGTGCCCGCATCATGGGCACCCTCCTCAACGGCCTCGAGGACGCCGGCAAGACCGTCGGCCTCGAGACGATGTGCGTCGGCGGCGGTCAGGGCATGGCGATGATCGTCGAGCGGCTCAACTGAGCCGGGTCGTACGGTCGCACCCACCAGATCTCGCGCTCGGGGATCACCGTCGTGGCGTCGTCCCGCTGGAGCGTGACCTTGCGGTGGGCGCGTGAGCGCAGCACGCCGTCGCCCTCGGAGTTCTTGCCCCACCGGACCGCGAGGTGCCGGCCCCGCCCGAGCCGCAGGCGCTCGTCGACGGCGTAGTCGTAGGTGCCGTCCGGCCCGATGCGCGCCGGGCCGCCGAGGCGCACCTTGTGCTCGGTGTAGGAGCGGGCGAGCCGCTCCCGCTTGGCCGGGCCGAGGAACTCGCCGGTCGCGTCGAGGAAGACGCGCGTGAAGGTCCGGCCGTGGTTGGGCAGGTCCACCGCGTCGGCGAGCGCCCAGTGCACGAGCTCGTGCAGCACGACGGCGGTGGTGCGGTACCGGCGGGGCAGCGTGATCGTGGGCCGGCCCGGGTCCTCGCGGTAGAACGCCTGGCGGGCGCCGTTGCCCGGCCGGAGCTTGGGGACGCGGTCGAGGTCCCGCTCGGGGAACCGGGCGATCCACCAGAGCGAGCCGACGACCTCGTCGACGAACGCCGCGCAGTCCGGGAGCGTGGGCAGGCGGCGCCCGCCCATCGGCGTCTCGGCGCGGTAGACCCGGCTGCGCTGGGAGTCCCGCGGCGTCATCGGTGCGATTTCAGCGCATCCCGCACGGCGGCGCCGAACTCACGGGCGAGGAGCTGGTGGCCCGCCTGGTTGGGGGAGAAGTCGTTGCCGGCCCAGAGGGCATCCTCCCGACCGGCCGCACGCGCCCGGAGGAAGGCGCCGTGGACGTCCGCCACGGTGGCGCCGGTCGCGTCCGCCACGCGCGGATCGCCGCGTTCATGGCGTCGACCCGCGGTCCGCTGCGGGCCGGGTCGTCGACCGGCCCGATCCGACAGCGGGGCCCGTCGGGCGGTGGGTCGGCGGTGCAGGCGAGCACCCCCGGCTCGCGGTCCTCGGGGAGCACGGTGCCGAGCACCACCTCGGTCCGGCCCCCGCGCCGGAGCCGGCGGACGAGCTCGGTGAGGCGGGACTCGTAGTCGGCGACGCTGGTCCCCTGGAACCGGTCATCGGTCAGATGGACCGTGGCCACGGTCGGGTGCAGCGCGAGCGCGGGGCCGAGCTGGTCGGCGAGCGCATCGGCGACGGTGGCGTCGGTCTCGCCGAAGTTGACGAAGATCGCCGACGCCGGGAGCTCGGTCCGGTAGACGATCTGGGGCCAGGCGTCGCGGATACGGTCCTTCACGCCGTTCCCGGCCGTCTCCCCGTTGCCGAGCGCGACGTACACGGGACTCGGGCCCGTGGCGGTGGCCGCGGGCGTCGACGACGCGCTGCTCGTGCAGGACGCGCCGACCAGCGTGAGGAGCGCGGTGGCCGCGACGAGGACGGTCCGGCGGTGAGCGGGCCGCCTCATGCGTCCCCCATCGCGTCGCGGGCGGGCAGGCGGGCCGCCCGTTGCGCGGGAACGAGGCCGGCGAGGGTCGCCAGGCCGGCGGCGCCGACCACGCCGAGCACGAGCACGGTCCAGGGGAACCCGATCGCCACGCCGGGCAGCTGCTGGGCCACCAGGTAGCGGTTGACGACCGCCCCGAGGACCAGCGCGATGCCGTAGCCGGTGAGCGTTCCGAGCAGGCCGCCGACCACGCCGGTGGCACCGGCCTCGATGAGGAAGAGCCGCCGGACGTCGCGATCCCGTGCACCGATGGCCTTGAGGACGCCGATCTCGCGCCGGCGCTCGCGGATCGCCGCCAGCAGGGCGTTGGTGATGCCGAGCGCGGCGATGGCGAGTGCGATCACGCCGATCCCGGCGAGCACGATCTCCACCACGTGCAGGTAGCGCTGCACCGTCTCGACCAGGTTCTCGGGCGCGCTCGTCGAGTAGCCGAGCCCGTCGATGCGGGCGCGCACGGCCCCGACGTGGGAGAGCCCGTCGGCCACCACGAACAGCCCGGCGTAGCGGGGCGCGGCGAGGCCGAACCGTTCGGCGTCCGTCGAGAGGTCGGACCAGGCGCGGGCGTCGCGCAGCATCTGCCTGGAGCCGATGACCTGCGAGTCGAACACCTGCTGCGCGACGACGCCGACGATCTCGGCACGGGTCCAACGGCCGCGTACGTCGAGCCGGCGCGCGCCGCGAGCGAACACGCGCGGCGCGCCGATCTCGAGCTCGGTCCCCACGACCTTCGCCGCATCGGTCCGCTGGAGCCCCACCCGGTGGAGGTAGCCCTCGGTGACGGCCACCTCGGTCCGGGAGCCCGGGACCGGCGTGCGGCCGGCCACGACGGTGATCGGCAGGCTCGTGAGTCGGCTCAGGTCGGCGCCCGCGAGCGTGTTCCGGAACGGATCCTCCTCCGGGTCGGGTGGTGAGACGATGACGGGCGTGGTCTCGAGGGCCACGACCGAGCGGACGCCGGGCAGCCGTCGGATGCGGCGGATCGTTCCCGCCTCGATCGGCCGGGCGCGGCCGGGTCTCGGGTTGTCGGTGTCGAGCGCATCGGGGGCCGGTGCCGCGGGCGCGACCTGGATGCCCGCGAGGGGGCCGCCCTTCGAGAGCTGGGTGAGCACCCGGGTCCGGGCGGCGCTCGAGATGATCAGCAGCGCGCTGAGGAGCGCGGCCGCGAGCGCGACGGCGAGCACCGTGAGCGTCGCCCGCCCGAAGCGCCGGGCGAGGGAGCGGAACGCCGCGGTGGCGGCGTCGGCCCAGGTCATGCCGACTCCGCCGCGATGGCGCGGAGCTCGACGGTGCGCATCGCGCGCGACGCGACCGCGGGATCGTGCGTGACCGTGACCATCGTGACGCCCCGTTCGCGCGCGATCTCGTCGAGCAGGTCGAGCACGACCGTCGCGGTCCCACCGTCGAGGTTGCCGGTCGGCTCGTCGGCGAGCAGGAGCGGGGGTTCGTTCGCGAGCGCGCGTGCGAGCGCGACCCGCTGCGACTCGCCACCGCTCAGGTGCGCCGGCCGGTGGTCGGCGCGGTCCGCGATCCCCACCGCGGCGAGCAGCTCGTCGGCCCGGGCGCGTCGCCGGCGACGGTCGACGGCGCCGAGCGTCATGGCGAGCTCGACGTTCTCGCGCGCGGTCAGGTTGCCCAGCAGGCCGAAGTGCTGGAACACGAACCCCACGGACGCATGCCGGTACGCGGCGAGGGCGTCGCCGCGGAGCGCGTCGAGCTCGGTGGAGCCCACGACGATCGCGCCCCGCTGCACGCGTTCGAGGCCGCCGAGCAGCGCGAGGAGGGTGGTCTTGCCCGCACCGGACGGTCCCATGACCGCGATGCGCTCACCCGCGTCGACGTCGAGGTCGAAGCCCGCGAGCACCGGGACGCGACTGGCCCCGCCGTGATATTCGAAGGACACCGCGCGGGCGGTGATCGCGACTCCGGCCATGGTCGCGGCACCGTAACCGCGCGTCCCGGGTCCGCCACCGCGGGTGTGCGGTTGTTTATGGCCTGTTCAGCGGTGAGTCGGTGACCATCGTCGGCGCCTGCTCGTGGGGCCGGGCCGTCCGGCTCGCCATGATCCCGTGCTCCGCCCGCAGCGCGGCCATGCCGGTGTTGTACCCGGTGTAGGACGGCGGTTGCGCCAGCATCCAGAGGATGCCCTCGGCCGCCACGGCCGGCGGCTCCCAGTCGGAGTGGTCGACGTCGGCGAGCGCGGCGAGGAAGCCCTCCGACGCGACGGGGACGTCGATCCGGAACGTGTTGACCGGGATGCCGTGCGGCCGGAGCTGCTCGGCCGCCGAGAGGGTGAAGTGCTCGAGCGCGGCCTTGGCCATGCCGTACGCCATCTGGCCCGGGTAGTAGTTGAGCGCGGCCGCCGAGGAGACGTTCACGATCGCGCCGCGTCCCTGCTCGACCATGTGCGGGGCCGCGCGCGCCGTGGCGATCACCGGGGCCCGCAGGTCGACGGCGAAGATCAGGTCGAAGCGCTTCATCGGGAGCGCCAGGTCGCCCGGGAACGTGACGGCCGCGTTGTTGACGAGGATGTCGACCCGCGAGAACCGCTCGAGGGTCTCGTCGACGAGACCCTCGACCTCGGCGTCGACCGCGAGGTTGGTCGGCCGCGCGACGGCGGTCCCACCGGCCGCCGTGATCGCCCGGACCGTCGCGTCGATCGTGCCCGGGATCGGGAGCGGTGCCGCGTCCGTGGCCCGCGCCGCGCAGACGACGGTCGCGCCCGCCTCCGCGAGCGCGATCGCGGTCGCGGCACCGACCCCCCGGCTCGCGCCGGTGACGACGGCGACGGCTCCGGCGAGATCCACGGCCGGACCTTACCGCGTGCGCGACTACCCGAGCGCGGGGAGCACCTGGTCGCCGTCGAGCTCGCCCGCGTACAGGTCGCCGAGCTGCTCGATGCGGGCGAGCACGGCCTCGGTCTCGAACGACAGCGCCTCGGGGTCCCCGCCGTCGCGTGCGTCGGCGAGCTCGTCCCAGGTGATCGGCGTCGAGACGGTCGGCCGGGACCGCGCCCGCAGGGAGTACGCGGCGACCGTGGTCTTGTGCCGGTCGTTCTGGCTCCAGTCCACGAAGACGCGGCCCGGCCGCCGCTCCTTCGCCATCACGGTCGTGACGCGGTCCGGCGCGGCGTCGGAGAGGATCTGACCGAGCGCGAGCGCGAACCGCTTCGTGCCCTCGTCGTCGACGGTCCCGGTCGCGATCGGGATCGAGAGGTGCAGGCCCTTCGAGCCGGACGTCTTCACGACGGCGACGAGCCCGAGCCGGTCGAGGATCGATCGGAGGTCGAGCGCGACGGTGGCGCAGTCGAGCACGGTTGCCGGGTCCCCGGGGTCGAGGTCGAGCACGACCGCGATGGGCAGATCCGGTGCGGCCTCGGTGTGCTGGTGGGTGTGCAGCTCGAGCGCGGCGAGGTTCGCGAGCCAGACGAGGGTTGCGGCCTCGTCGCAGAGCACCGACCCGAGCTCGCCGCCGGAGCGGACCCAGTCCGGCGCCGACGGCGGCCGGCGCTTCTCGAAGAAGGAACCGGCCTCGACGCCGTTCGGGTAGCGCACCAGGGTGAGCGGCCGGTCCCGGAGGTGGGGGAGCATCACCGGCGCGATCTTCGAGTAGTAGTCGATGATCCCGGCTTTGGTGAAGCCCGTCGCGGGGTAGAGAACCTTGTCCAGATTGGACAGTTGGAGGGTGTGGCCGTCGATCTGCACGGCGACGTCAGCCATTGTGCGAACCTAGTGGTTCACCCGACACCGGAGGTCGAAGTCGTGCCCACCGCCGTGTGGACCGGAACGATCAGTTTCGGACTCGTTGCCGTTCCCGTGAAGCTCACACCCGCCACGAAGTCGCGGGACGTGTCGTTCAACCAGCTCGAGGCCGGGACCGGATCCCGCATCCGGTACCGCCGCGTCTCCGAGCAGTCCGGCGAGGAGGTCCCGACGGACCGGATCGTCAAGGGCTACGAGCTGGAGAAGGGCCGCTACGTGATCGTCGAGAAGGACGAGCTCGACACCCTGGCGCCGAAGGCGAGCCACACGATCGACATCGAGGACTTCGTCGACCTCGCCGACATCGACCCGATCTACTTCGACACGCCGTACTACGTGATGGTCGACGAGAAGGCCGCCAAGCCGTACCGGCTGCTCGTGGACGCCATGACCGAGCTCGGCAAGGTCGCGATCGGACGCGTGGTGATGCGCTCCAAGGAGAAGCTCGTCGCGATCCGCCCGATGGACGGGATGCTCTGCGTCGAGACGATGCACTACGCCGACGAGATCGTGGACCGCGCGTCGCTGGGGTTGCCGGACGAGGACATCGAGCTGACCGAGCGCGAGTCGACCATGGCCCGCCAGCTCGTCGAGACCCTCTCGGGCGACTTCGACGCCGAGCAGTACCACGACGAGTACCGCGAGCAGCTGCTGGCCCTGATCGACAAGAAGGCGGCCGGCGAGGAGATCGTCGCGTCCGAGACGCCGGAGGCACCCGCGAAGGTGCTCGACCTGATGGCGGCGCTCGAGGCGAGCCTCCAGCGCGGCCGGCGGGGGCGAGTCCGGCGAGGCCGGCGAGTCCGACGGCCGACGAGGCCGGCGGCCGGCGAGGCGCCGAAGCGCAAGCGGGCGCCCAGGAAGAAGAGCGCGTAGCGGATCCAGCCCGCGCTCGTCGCCCGGGCTCCGGTTTCCGGGGACGGGGCGACGAGCGGTCGGTCCGGGGAGGGCTCGGATGACCCTGCCGGGCGCCCGGGTGTCGTCGCGGGGGTTCGAGCTACCGGGCGAGCTGGACGGTCCTGCCGTCGCGCCAGGCGCGCAGGACGAGGAACGGACCCTTCAACGCGGCGTGGTCCCACACACCGAAGCCCATCAGCGTGCCCGCCGACCCCGACGCGGCGGGCAGCTGCTTCACCCGCTCCAGGCCTTCGCGCAGCCCCGCGGGGTCGATCGACGGCGCGCGGCGCGCCGTGTGCCCCGCCAGCCGACCGAGGTCGTAGGCCGCGCACCCGACCGGGCTCGCCGCGCTCCGCGGGTCCACCCCGGCGAGCTCCTGCCGGACCGGGTTGTCGTCCGCGATGGTGTCGACGTACTCCCACGTCGCCCACGCGTCGCGCCAATCGGGACGGACGTACCCGAACATGAGCGCGGAGTTCGCGAGGACGGGGACGTCCCAGCCCGCGTCGAGGATCGCGGTCGCGACGGCGTGCGACGCGGCGCCGAGCCCGAGGTAGACCACGGCGTCGGGGTCGCCCGGCTGCAGCCCGGCGACGACGGCGGAGGCATCGGTGGTCAGCGGGTCGATCGCGACCGACCCGGTCACCCCGATCCCCGCGTCGGCAGCGGACCAGCCGAAGACCTCGCGGTAGCGGTCGCCGACGACTGACGCGTCGTGCACGATCGCACAGGACGCCGAGGCCGCGCTCGCCCATGCGGGCGGTGAGCAGCGGTGGCTCGTCCTCGAGGGACCCGATCTGGTACTGGAACATCCACGCCGAGCGGGTGCGCTCACCGCCCGAGTAGTTGATCGCCGGGACCTCGAGCCGGTCGGCGACGTCACGGGCGGCGAGGCAGTTGTCCGAGATCGACGGGCCGAGGATCAGGTCCGCCCCGGCGGCCGCGAGCGTCTCGTAGCCGGCGACGACGTCCTCGAGCCGGCCGTGGGGCAGGCCGAGGGTCTCGTGGCGGGTGACGGTGACGTTCGCGGTTCGGAACCCGGAGCGGTCGAGTCCGAGGCGGACCGCCCGCTCGAAGCCGTCGCCACCGTCGCCCTGGGGGTACTCGAAGAGCAGTCCGAGATGCACCGGCGCTCACCCTAGGGCCGGCACCGCTACATTCCGGCGGTGCGTGGACTCGGAGGTGCCTTCGAAGGGTTCTACCGGTGGTACGCGCGCCAGGCGGCGATCGGACCCCGCAGCCGGCGGGCGCGCCGCTTCGGCGCGTTCGGCGCCGGATCGGGATCCTGTTCCCGACCGTGGCGGTCTACGGCGAGCGCTACATCCGCATCGGCGCGGACGTCGTGGTCGGCCCGTACTGCAGCCTCTCCGCCGGCGTGATGCCGGGTCACGTGCCCGACCACGACCCGGTGGTGACCATCGGCGACCGGTGCTCATCGGTCGGGGCAGTGGGGTCGTCGGCCACCGCTCCATCACGATCGGCGAGGGCGTCTTCACCGGGCACCACGTGTACATCACGGACGCGAACCACGGGTACGAGGACGTCCACGAGACGATCGGCCGGCAGTTCGCGCCACCGCGCCCGGTCGTCGTCGGTGCCGGCTCGTGGCTCGGACACGGCTCCATCGTGCTGCCGGGCGCGACCGTCGGCGAGCACGTGGCCGTCGGCGCGGGGTCCGTGGTGACGGGCGAGGTGCCGAGCTACTCGGTCGCGGTCGGCAACCCGGCCCGGGTGATCCGCCGCTACGACACCGAGCGCGCCGAATGGGTCAAGGTCCTCACGGCACGACGGCGGCGACCGCAGCCGGATCAGCGGGCGGGGGAGGGGTAGCTCGGCGGGCCCTGGCCGGGAGGGAACGCGTCGAAGCTCGTGACCGACGTCGACGCGTCGAACAGGGTCGGCGCACGGGACGGCCACTGGTCGGGCAGGTACCGCCGGCCGCCGTCGGCGAACTCCCACATCCCGGTGCCGGCGTTGCCGACCTCGTCGATGCCCTTCGCGTCGGGGTTCCACCAGATGACGGTGGCGTCGTCGGCGCCGAAGTAGTCGGTGCCCGGCCAGATGTCGTGGTGCCCCCACGACAGGTGGATCTGGCTCGCCTGGGTCCGGCTCGAGGGGAACCGGAACAGGGCGTCGCGGAACGTCTCGGGCGTGAGGTCGGGCCCGGCGAGATGCACCGCGGTGTAGAAGATCAGCGGCGCCTGGACGAGCACCTTGTACGTCTTCGCGGCCGGCGGCTTCCCGGACTGCCACGAGAGGATGTCGGCGTACTGGTCGAGCCGTGGCGGCGTGGGGACGTACAGGGAGGACACCCCGAACGCGTGCTTCCACTGCTTCTGGTCGTAGGTCCGGCCGAAGAGCGACGTGTCGCTGTACGCGGCGCCGAGGTCGACCCACTCCGGGAAGTACCCCTGGTTCGTGGCCTCGGTGGTGAGGTACCCGGGCGTCAACGGGTCGCCCGCGAACATCACCGTCGTCACGCCCGCGGACTTCAGCTTCGCGATCGTGTTCCGGGCGTTCTCCTGCGCCTGTGCGAGGTCCAGCTCGTACGGGGCGTCGGCCGCGAGCTTCACGCCGCCGGCCCGGAGCTTGGCGATGAACTGCGTGCCCGCCTCCTGGAACCCGGCGAAGGACTCGTCGAAGCGCACGAGCCCGAAGACGCGTCGCCGGCGGGCCAGCGACGGATCTCCGGCGTAGCGGGCCGGGTGCCCGGCGAGCCCCCGTGCGACGAAGTTGGCCCAGTGGGTGGCGGACTGGTCGACGGCCGGCAGCGTGAGCCACACGTACGGGGCGCGCTGGTTCACGAAGGACTCCGACGACGCCAGCATGCAGTCACCGAGGCACAGCACCCCGCGGGCCGCGAGCTCCTGCGCGTAGGCCTCGGTCTGGCCCGGACCGCCGAAGCTGGCGAACGCCTTGACCTGGGTCGCGACCTTGATCGCATCGGCCTTGGCGGTCTGGTCGTCGTCGGGCGGACCACTCGCCTTCACCACGACGAGCTTCACGTGGCGCCCGTAGGTCTCGTAGTGGGACTCGAAGAAGTCGAGGTACTGGCGGACGGTCGTGGCCTCGGCGGCGAGCGACTCGTCCGACCCGCTGCGGTCGAGGGCCGCGTTCTGGAGGATGTCGGGCTGGGACTGGTAGAGCGCGACGGTGATGGTGTCCTTGGTGACCCCGGGTGCCGTCGCGCCACCGTTGTCGCCGGTGAAGGGCTTCACGCACGGCGGCGCGTACGTGAGGGGCACGGCGACGGTCCCGCGCGACACGTCGCAGCGCGGACCCCAGTCCACCGAGTCCCGGTTCCCCGAGCTCAACGTGACCGGGCCGGCGTGCGAACCCGTCGGCGTGCTCACCTTCGGGTGGTCCTTCGCCTTCGACCCGGAGTCCGACCCGCCGGTGAGGCCGATGACGGCGGCCACGATCCCGATCACGACGACGACGGCGAGGATCGGGAGATAGCGACGCAGCGACGCGCCCGAGGTGCGGGGCGGCTTCGCGGTCGGTTCCATTCCCGCGCAGGGTAGCGGGACGGTCCCCCGACGCCGGGCCACGGCGCCGGGGGACCCGTCCGGCGGCTACTTCGCGGGTGAGGGGTACGACGGTGGCTGGAACTCCTTCGGCACCGTCGTGAAGATGGTGACCGAGCCCTCCGGATCGAACAGGCCGATGTCGCTCGTCGGGACCTTGCCGTAGGTGTAGCGCTTGCCCCCCTTGGCGAACTCGTACAGGCCGTCGCCGACCTGGCCGATCTCGTCCTCACCGTGGGCCTTCGGGTTCCACCAGATGACGCCGATGTCGTCCCAGCCGCCCCAGTCGAAGGTGGGCCAGAGCCCGTGCTCGCCGCGCGACGCCCGCGGGAAGAGCGGGGTGCCGCCGCTGACCGGCGCCTGTTGGAGGCGCCTTGGCGAACGAGTCGGGCGTGAGGTCCGGACCGGCCAGGTGGATGCCGGTCACGAGGTCCGCGAGGTCGGCGAGGATCACGCCGTAGGTGTTGTTCTCCGGCGTGTGGCCGGTGAACCACCGGTACAGCGTGTACGACTCGTTGCGCTCTCGTTCACGCGTGCGCCGGTGAGCTGGATCCCGAAGGCGTGCTGCCACTGGGCCTGGTCGTAGGTGCGACCGAACAGCGCGATGTCCACGAGCACGTTCGGGCCGATGACCCACTCGGGGAAGTAGTTCTGCGCGGTCGCCTCCTTGGTGAGGCTCGACGGGTGTGAGCGGGTCGCCGGTGAAGATGATCGTGGTGACGCCCGCCGACTTCATCTTGCTGATGATCGTGCGGGCCTGCTCCTGGCCGCGGGCGATGTCGAGCTGGAACTCCTGCTCCGCCGCGAGCTTCACGCCGCCGTCGCTCAACGCCTTCTTGAGCACGTCGAACGCCGGGCCCTGCTGGTTGTCGACCGTGTTGTAGTGCGCGACGCCGAAGACGCGGTTCTTGTTCTTCACGTCGTCGCCGCCGTACTGCGCCTTGTGGCCCTTGAGCTGCTTGATCACCAGCTCGGCCGTCAGCTGCGCGGCCTGCTCGGGGGTCGGCCCGTTGCCGATGAGGTACGGGCGCGTTCTGCTCGACCGTCGCCTGCGGGACGGCGAGCGAGCAGTCGCCGAGGCACATCAGTGCCGTTGGCCGCGATCTCCTGCGCCCACACCGGGGTCTGGTTGGCGCCGCTCAGGACCGCGAAGGGGTGCATGTCGGCGATCGCCTTGGCGTCGTTGCGGGCCGCGATCTCGTCGGACGGGCTGCCGGTGCCGTTGAAGTAGACGACGTCGAGCTTGCGGCCGTAGAAGTTGTAGAGCTTCTGGAAGCCCGTTGAAGTACCCGTCGTACGACCTTGCGGGCGGTGGCCGGGGACACGTCCGCGCCGCTGCCCTTCACCTGCGCGGCCTGGAGCGGGTTCTTCGCCGGGTCGCCCTGGTAGACGACGATCTTGATCGGAGTCGGCCGTGACGCCGCTCGCGGTGGCGCCGCCGTTGTCGCCGCTCAGCTGCTTCGCGCACGGCGCGGCGCGGGTCCACGGGACCTTCACGGTGCCGAGCTTGGTGTCGCAGTGCGGGCCCCAGTCCTGCGCGTCCGGCCGTTGCCGACGTCCAGAACGGCCAGCCCTTGCCGGCGGACACGGTGGCGCCCTTGTCCTTGGACGAGGACTTGTCGTCGCCGCCCCCCGTCAACGCGACGACGAGCGCGATGACCACGCCGATCACGACGATCACGGCCAGCGGGCCGTACCGCTTCGCGGCGCTGGCGCGTGCCGGCCCTCCGCCTTTGGAGCTGGTGGGTTCCATCGTGCCTCCCGGGTCAGGTGCGGGCGCCGGATCGGGCGATCGCGGCGGTGTTGTCTCCGAGGTATGCCGCGACGACCCGAGGGTCGTTCACGACGTCGTGGGGGGAGCCTTGCGCGACGACCGATCCGAGGTCCATCGCGATCATGCGGTCCGAGACCGACGTCAGCAGCGGGAGGTCGTGCTCGATGATGAGCACGCTCGCGTGCAGCTCGTCGCGGATGCGCAGGATGAGGGGTCCGAGCGCCTCGGCCTCGCGCTGGGCGATCCCGCTCGAGGGCTCGTCGAGCAGGAGGACGGAGGGCTGGTGGGCGAGCACGCAGGCCAGGTCGACGATCCGCCGGCTCCCCGTCGAGAGCTCGCTCACGAACTTGTTGCGGAACGCCTCGAGGCCCATCAGCTCGATGAGCTCGTCGACCCGCGCCGTGACCGCGGCCTCGGAGTCGGCGACGGCGGGCAGCGCGAGCGCGGCCGCGATCGGATCCTTCACGTCGACGCTGCAATCGAGCGCGACCGCGATCGTCTCGGCGACGGTGAGCGACGGGAAGAGCCGGCCGTCCTGGAAGGACCGGCCGAGGCCCGAGCCGGAAGCGGACCTGCGCGGGGCGCTCGCCGAGCTCGTAGATCTCGCCGTCCTTCGCCTTCATCAGCACGCGGCCGCCGTCGATGGGCACGAGCCCCGAGATCGCGTCGAAGAGCGTGGTCTTCCCCGCGCCGTTCGGCCCGATGAAGCCGACGATCTCGCCGGCGCGGACGGTGAGCGACACGTCGTCGAGCGCCACGACGCCGCCGTAGCGCTTGTCGAGGCCACGGACCTCGAGCCGGTCCTCGGCCGGCGCCGTCCCGGCGGCGAGCGGCTCGACGCCGGTGTCGCCGTTCGGAGCCGGGGGAGCGGGCGGCCTCATGTCCGCGCCGACGGTCGCGGCGGCGGCGACGTCGCGGGTGCCGGCTCCCTCGAGGAACACCGATCGGAGCACGTCGGGCCGTTCGAGGAGCTCCGCGGTCGGCCCGTGGAAGCGGATCTCCCCCTTCTCCATGAAGTACGCGGTCTCGGCGACCGTGAGCGCCACGTTCACCGACTGCTCGACGAGGATGATCGTGGTGCCCGTGTCCCGCAGCTCCTGCACGATCGTGAGGAGCTGCGCCACCACCGTGGGGGCGAGCCCGAGCGACAGCTCGTCGATCATGAGCAGCCGGGGGCGTTCGATGAACGCCATCCCGAGGGTCAGCATCTGCTGCTGGCCGCCCGAGAGGTTCCCGGCGGCCTGGCCGATCCTCTCGCGCAGCACCGGGAACAGGTCGAGCACGCGCTCGGTCGCGGCGGCGACGTGATCGGGATCCTTCCGGTGCAGCCAACCGGCGAGCGCGAGGTTCTCCCTCACCGTCAGCGACGGGAACACTCCCTGACCGCCGGGCACCATCGTGACGCCCCGCTCGGCCGCCTCGTTCGGCGGCGTGTGGGTCATGTCCCGCCCGTCGAAGACGATCGCGCCGCCGCTCACCTCCGTCGTGCCGCAGATCGCCTTGAGCAGCGTCGACTTCCCGGCGCCGTTCGTGCCGAGGAGTGCGACGATCTCACCCTCGTCGATCTCGAAGTCGACGCCGAACAGGACCTGCACGCGGTCGTAGTGCACGGTGACGCCCCGGCAGAGGAGCAGCTTGGCGCGACCCTGGCGCCGCTCGTACAGCACCTCGGACTGCGCCGCGGCCGCCGACCACACCGCTGGAGGTCCTGGGTCACGAGGGGCGCGCCCGACGCGATGACCAGGCAGCCGATCAGGAACACCGGCGCCATGAGCAGGAGCCCGGTGCGGATGCCCCAGGCATCGGCGATCCCGCCGATCGCGGGGAGGATCGCGAGCCCGGGCAGCACGTAGAGCGCCGCGACCCCGAAGCCGAACGAGCGCACCTTGGGCGGGATCGCGAGCGAGAGCGCGGCGAAGATCGCGGGGGCCGACCACCGCGGTCACGCCCGACACGAGCACGTTCATGGCGATCGCGATGCCGAGGATGCGCGACTGCGAGAAGATCACGAACGCGACCGCGGAGATCACGCCCGCGAGGGCCACGAACCGCAGGACCAGCCCGGGGTCACGTCGCATGAGGCGCGGTCGCGATCGGGATGCCGATCAGGAGGCCGATGAACTGTGCCGGCTCGGCCGCGGCGGCGACGTAGCCCCGCTCCGCGACCGACAGGCCGAACGCCTCGTCGTAGAAGAGCGACGTGAGGCTCGCGAGCCCGATGATCGACAACGCCAGGAAGGGGAGTGCGACGTAGATCCGCTGGAGCGTCTTGACCTGCTTGATCGCGCGCCACGACTCGGCCCAGCTCGGGGGCACGTCCTCCGTCGCGAGCTCGTCGCCTTCGAGGCCCATCGCCCTGCGCTCGAACAGCCCGCGGTCCGGCTCGCGGAGCCGCAGCGCGAGGATCACGAAGATCGCGGTCGGGATCGCGAACACGAAGAAGGGCGCCCGCCAACCCCACGCGGCCGCGATGAGCCCGGCGCCGAGGGGGCCGAGGAACTGCCCGAGCGCGTTGGCGGCGCGATGGAACGAGTAGACCTGCGGTCGGTCCGGGATGTCGTAGTAGTCGGCGAGCAGCGACTGGTTCGTGGGGTCGACCACGGCCCGCCCGAGCCCGGAGCCGGCCCGGGCGACGCCGAGGAGCACGATGGTGGTGGCGAGCCCGGTCATCACCGAGAACGCACCCCACGCGACGGCCCCGACGATCATGATCACCACCCGGCTCATGCGGTCGGCCCAGAAGCCGATCGGCACGGCGCACAGGAGCGCGGCGACCCCCGCGAAGCCGACGACGGTCAGGATCCCGCCGGTGCTGATGCCGAAGTGGTCCCGGATGTCGGGGAGCAGCACGTCGAAGCCGCGCCGGTCCAGCTCGTCGACGCAGTTGATGCCGAACAGCACGATCAGGGGGTACAGGGGCTGCGCGCCGCCGAGACCGTCGACCCACTCCCGCCACCACGACAGGCGCCAGAACGGAGCCATCAGGAGGCCTCCTCGATCACCGAGTCGGCGCCGCCCACCGCGGCGAGCACGCGCGCGGTGCCCGCGGCGGAGGGCTCGGCCTCCTCGACGCGGCGGTCGGCGAGCAGGCTCGGGACGACGATCCCGCGTCGCTCGGCGACCCGGCGCAGGAGCATGTCGCGGAGCAGCGCGAGCGAGCCGCCGAGCCCGCGAGGGAGGAGCCAGAGCACGATGAGCAGCCCGAACGAGCTCGCGATGAACGTCCAGTTCCCGGGCAGGAAGTACTCCGTGCCGCGGACGTAGACCGAGCCCAGGATCGCGCCGGGCACCGACGTCATGCCGCCGATGACCACCGACGAGAACGTCGCGAGGCTCTCGTCCGGTGCGAAGACCGCGGTCCCGAGTCCCTGTTGCTGGTGGACGAACAGCACACCGGCGAGCGCGGCGAGGAACCCGGAGATCGCGAAGCCGGTGATGGTCGTGCGGACGGCGCTGATGCCGTACGAGCGCGCGGCGTCCTCGTTCTCGCGGACCGCGATCAGCGCGCGCCCGGTCCGGCTGTGCCGGATGCCGCGGACGAGGAACATCACGACGGCGAGCATCACGAGGCAGAAGAAGTAGAACCGGGTCTCGGTGTCGATCTTGATGACGCCGAACACCGCCGGCCGCTCGATGCGCGACGGCGGCAGCCAGTCGCCGAAGAACTCGGTGGCGACGAAGAAGCTCGACACGACGAGCGCGAAGCCGTAGGTGACCACCGCGAGCGTCAGGCCCCGCCGCCGGATGGCGGGGAAGCCGATGACCACCGCCACGATCGCGCCCGCGATGCCCCCCGCGATCATCGCCAGCGAGATGTCCCATCCGTGGCGGCTCGTGAGGGCGCCGCCGACGATCGCGCCGACGCCCATGAAGCCGACCTGGCCGAGGCTGACCTGCCCGCCCCAGCCGGTCAGGACCACGAGCGAGATCGCCACGATCGCGAAGATGACCACGACCGACGCGAGGTTCATCTGCGCCTCGGTCAACCAGAGGGGCAGGGTCATGACGAAGCCGGCGATGGCCGCGACGAGCGTCCATTTCGCGGCCCGGACCTCCGGCAGGTGCGCGAGCTCCGCGGGGATCGGCCGCACCTCCGCCGCGGCCTGCCAGGTCGACACGTCGCCGGAACGCGTGAGCGTCGGGCGCTTGGCGAGCAGGAGGGCGACCACCACGATCACGAAGAGCATGACGTCGTTGAACGCGGGTCGGTTCCCGGGTTGGAACGTGTTCGCCTGGTCGAGGATGCCGATGCCGATGCCGGCGATCGCGATCGTGGGGAAGCTCTCGAACCGCCCGATGACGACCGCGGCGATGGCCTGGAGCAGGAAGACGGGTCCGAGGACCCGGCCCAGCGGGAGGCCGACGGTGCCCGCCCGGAGGAACACCGCGACGAAGGCGAGCAGTCCGGCGACGACCCACACGATCGTGTGCACCCGGGTCACCGAGACGCCGAGGGTCGCGGCGCGGTCGGAACGCTCGGCGGCCGCTCGCACCGCGCGTCCGGTGTTCGACCGCGAGAGGAACCAACCCAGCGCCACGAAGCAGACCGGGACCGCGACCATCGTGATGATGTCGTTGGCGTTGAAGAACGTGCCGCCGAGCTCCCACCGGACGGTGAACGGCGGCGAGATCTGGGTGCTGCCGAACTGCTCGAACGACTGGCCGGTGAGCTTCTCCATCCAACCCGGGAGCAGCAGCGACACGCCGATCAGGAGCTGGGCGATCCCGATCGTGGCGACGGTGAGGATCAGGCGCGGCGCGGTCGAGAACCGCCGGACGATCGCCGCCTGCACGATGAAGGCCACGAGGACCGTCGCCGCGACGCCGGCGGCGGCGCCCAAGCAGGTACGGCCAGCCCGCGGTGATGATGAGCAGCACCGCGAACACCGTCGGCACGAGGCCGAGCTCGGCGGCGGCGAAGTTGATGACCCGGTTGGCCCGGTAGACGAGCGCGATGCCGAGCGCGATCAGCGAGATGCGACCGCCGATGAGCGCTCCGTTGAGCACGACGCCGAGCGGCGCCTTGTACGGGTAGACCTCGACCGCGAACACCACGACCGCGATCGGCAGCACGCGCGCGAGCACGCGGCGCATCGTCGCCGACGGGATCAGTCGGATCGCGAGCGCGTTCACCGCGCCGACCTCTGGCTCGATTCGGTGTGTCTCCCCCCGGAACACGGCTGCGAACCTTACGCAGTGCCGTGTCGGCGGAGCGGTCGGACGACGGGCACGGGCATCACGGGGTCGAGGCGATGAAGTCGTCGACGACGGCGGCGAGCTCCGGCCCGCGGTCCTCCTGGAGGAAGTGGCCGCCACCGACGATGGTGGTGTGCGGCTGGCCGGCGGCGCCGGGGATGCGCTCGCGGAACGGCGCGTCGGCGCCGGCCATGATCGGGTCGGAGTCGGAGAACGCGCACAGCAACGGTCGGTCGAAGCGCTCGAGCACCTCCCACGCCGCCCGGTTGGCGTGCCGCGGCGGGGTCGTCGGGTGAGGTGGGCACGAGCAGCGGGAACTGGCGGGCGCCCTCCTTGTACGATCTCGTCGGGGAACGGTGCGTCGTAGGCGGCGATCACCGTTCGGACAGGTCGGTCGTGCAGCCGCCGTTGACGATGCCGCCCGTCGGGAACGGATCGACGTCCTGGGAGAACTGCTGCCACGCGCGGAAGGCCTCGCCCGGGTCGCGATCACCCGTGGGGAGGAAGGTGTTGGCGGCCACGACCCCGCCGGAAGCGCTCGGGCATCGCGGCGACGAGCCGCAGGCCGATCAGCCCGCCCCAGTCCTGGCAGACGAGCGTGACGTCCGCGAGGTCCGCTGGCCGTGAGCCATTCGGTCATCCACTCGACGTGGCGCTGGTAGGTGTAGTCGGCCGCGGCGCGCGGGCTTGTCGGACCGCCCGAAGCCGACGAGGTCGGGCGCGACGCACCCGGTGCCCGGCGGCGACGAGCACCGGGATCATGTGGCGGTAGAGGTAGCTCCACGACGGCTCGCCGTGCATCAGGAGCACCGTCTCGGCCGCGTCCGGCGGGCCCTCGTCGAGGTGGTGGACGCGGAGCGTGCCCGTGCCGTCGCCGCGCGGCACGTCGATGTAGTGCGGCGCGAACGGATACCCGGGCGAGGTCCACGAAGCGATCGTCGGGCGTGCGCAGGACGTCCATCAGGCTCCCTCCAGGAGCGGTCGACCGCATGGGCGACGACCTCGTGCGGCGGCGCGACCGAGAGGCCCTGCTCCCGGCAGGCTGTCCCACGCCTCGGCGCTCATCATCGTGGTGATGGCGCTCAGCGCGACGTCCTCGTCGTCGCGGCCGCCGAGCTCGGCGCCGAAGAGCCGCTCGATGTCGTGGCGGCCGACCGTCCGACCCTGGCGCAGCACGTCGGCGAGCGCGGGGACTGCGGTGCCCACTGCTCGGCGGCGCGGCGGACCGCACCGAACCGCTCGTGGATCGCGACCCGCTGCTCGGCCGACGGCGGCGATCCGCTCGGCGAGCGGGAGCGCGGCGTCGACGGGCGTCAGCAGCTCGGCCATCTGCGCGAGGTGGCGGTCGGCGGCGGCGCGGAACAGGTCGTCGAGGTCGTCGAAGTGCACGTAGACCGAGCGCACCGAGATCCCCGCGGCGTCCGCGATCTCGCGGGCGGTGGGCCGGGTGTTGCCGGCGCCGGCGAGGGACAGCACCGCGTCGACGACCGAGTCGCGCGTGCGCTGGGCCCGGGCCGAGCGGTCCGTCGACCGCCTGGGTGCTCGTCATCGGCGGCACCGTAGAGGTCGTTGCACACGCTGTGCAACGGCACGACGCCGGCGGTACCCCGGCCCTCCTGCGGTCAGGTCCAGGACGGCACCCTCGTCGTTCCGCCGCGATGCTCGCGGAGGCGGAACTTGAGCACCTTGCCGGTGGCGTTCAGCGGCAGCTCGTCGACGATCTCGACACGCGCGGCACCTTGAAGTTCGCCATGGCGTCCCGGCACCAGCGATGATCTCGTCGGGGTGGCGTCGCGCGCCGGGCCGCGGCACGACGAACGCCATCGCCGACCTCGCCCATCCGCTCGTCGGGGACGCCGATGACCGCGACCTGGGCGATGGCGGCGTTGCGCAGCAGCAGGTTCTCGATCTCGGCCGGGTAGGCGTTGAACCCGCCGACGATGAACATGTCCTTGGTGCGGTCGGTGATGCGCAGGTAGCCGCGCTCGTCCATGACGCCGACGTCGCCGGTGTGCAGCCAGCCGTCGTCGTCGATGGTCGCGGCGGTCTCGGTCGGGTCGTCGAAGTAGCCGCGCATCACGTTGTAGCCCCGCACCACGACCTCGCCCGGCTCGCCGCGCGGCACCTCGTGCCGGCGTCGTCGACCACGAGCACCTCGACGTCGGGGATCGCGCGCCCGCCGTGGTCGCGATGGTCTCGGGGTCGTCGTCGAAGCGGCACATGGTGGCGATGCCGCACGCCTCGGTGAGGCCGTAGCCGGTGATGATCGTCTCGAACGTCAGCTCGTCGCGCATGCGCACGATCAGCTCGACGGGGATCGCGGCCGCGCCGGTGACCGCGAGGCGCAGCCACGACAGGTCGTAGCTCGGCGCCGGCGCGGATGGTCGAGGATCGTGTGGAAGAGCGTCGGCGGCCCGGGCAGCATCGTGATGCTGCTCGCGGGCGACGCGCTCGAGCACCTCGTCGACGTCGAAGACCGCCTGCGGGTAGATCGTCGCGCCCGTGAGCATCGCGCGCGAGCCATGCCCGCCTTGTACCCGAACGCGTGGAAGAACGGGTTGACGATGAGGTAGCGGTCGCCCTCGCGGAGGCCGACGACGTCGCTCCAGCGCCTGGTACGCGCGCAGGGTCTGCGCCGTGCGTCTCCATGACGCCCTTCGGGTTGCCCGGTGGTGCCGGAGGTGAAGAGGATGTCGGAGAGGTCGTCCGGCGTGAGCGCGTCGACGCGCGGCGTCGACGCTCGGCCGGGTCGACGCCGTCGCCCGAGGCCAGGAACGCGTCCCAACCCGACGGGGCCGCCGGTGCGCAGGGTCACGATCGCCGCGCAGCGCGGGCAGCTCGGCGGCGACGTCGACGGCGCACCGCGAGCATGCCGGCGTAGTCGGTCGCCGAGGAACTCGCCCATCGTGACGAGCACCCTGGCGCCGCTGCGCCCGAGGATGTAGCCGGCCTCGACCCCCTTGTAGCGGGTGTTGAGCGGGACGAGCACGCCGCCGGCCAGGTGGATCCCGAGCGCGGCCGGGATCCACTCCCAGACGTTCGGCGCCCAGATCGCGACCCGGTCGCCGGGCTCCACACCGTGGGCCATGTACGCCGCCGCGGCCCGGCGGGCCACGCGCTCGAGCTCGGCCCACGTGACGACGACGTCGCCGTCGTGGATCGCCGGGTGCTCCCCCCGGGTGGCCGCGGCGTGCGCCAGCAGCCTCGGTGTGTCCCGAACTCGATGTCGGCGCGTGCCACGGTGCCCCCTCGCTGCGAACGGCTGCGGAGGTTACCGGTCGGGTCCGAGATCGTCGGCGGCGCGAGCCGGGCTCGGCCGTCGAGCGCGACGCCTGGGCCGGTCCGTTCGTCCGTCTCTCCCGCGCTGGGAGACGGGGCCGAACGGCGGGTACCTCGCGCCGCACGCGGCCATCCGGGCGCGGACACTGGTACGCGCCGAGTATCGACGTGCAGGCCCGGTTCCACGCCCACCGCCCCGACGACGAGTTCCTCCTGACGGACTCGCACTCGCCCGCGGCCGGCGACGGGCTCGTCGGCGGCACCGCCGCGATCTGGTCGCAGTCGGGCACGCTGCTCGCCACCGGCGGGCAGCAGATGCTGTGCCGGCCGCGCCACCTCAACCCGAATCCCGAGCAGCGGGGGTAGGCCGCTCCGGGATCGACCGTCCGGCCCGCGGCGGTAGCCTCCGCCCGACGACCTTCGTGGGGAGAACCGATGGTGGATCTGGTCGTTCGGGGGGCCACGGTGGTGGACGGCACGGGCGCCCCGGGCCGGGTGACCGACGTCGCGGTCGTCGACGGTCGGGTGGCCGAGGTGGGCGACGTCCCCGACGGCGCCACCCGCACGATCGACGCTGACGGGCTCCTGCTGACCCCGGGTTCGTCGACCCGCACACGCACTACGACGCGCAGCTCTTCTGGGACCCGAGCGCGTCGCCGAGCAACGTGCACGGCGTCACCACGGTGATCGGCGGCAACTGCGGGTTCACGCTCGCACCCCTGCACGCCGAGGACGCCGACTACCTGCGCCGGATGATGGCCAAGGTCGAGGGATGCCCCTCGCCGCGCTCGAGCACGGCGTCGACTGGGACTGGGAGACCTTCGCGCGAGTACCTCGACCGGCTCGAGGGCGGCATCGCGGTCAACGCCGGGCTTCCTCGTCGGTCACTGTGCGATCCGCCGCTACGTCATGGGCGCGGAGGCCGTCGGCCGCGAGGCCACCGACGCCGAGGTCGGCGCCATGGTCGCCGAGCTCGCACCGCGATCGAGGCGGGCGGCCTCGGCTTCTCGACCACGCTCTCCAAGACGCACTCCGACGGCGACGGGCAACCCGTCGCCTCGCGGTGGGCGAGCGAGGACGAGGTGCTCGCCCTCTGCGCCGCGGTCGTGCGAGCACGAGGGGACCACGCTCGAGGGCATCATCGACGGCTGCCTCGACCAGTTCTGCCGACGCCGAGATCGAGCTCTTCGCCCGGATGTCGGCCGCCGGCCGCCCGACCGCTCAACTGGAACGTCCTGACGGTCGACTCGCGGGTCCCCGAGCGGGTCACCCGCCAGCTCTCGGCGGCCGACCGGGCGGCGGCGCTCGGCGGGCGCGTCGTCGCCCTGACGATGCCCGTGCTCGTCCCGATGAACATGAGCTTCCTCACCTACTGCGCGCTCTTCATGCTCCCGGGATGGAGCGAGGTGATGGGCCTCCCGGTGCCGCGAACGCATCGCGCGCCTGCGCGACCCGGAGACCCGTCGCCTGGATGGACGCCCGCGCCAACTCGCGAGGAGGCCGGCGTGTTCCGCCGCCTCGCCGACTGGGCGCACTACGTGCATCGGGGACACCTACTCGGCGGCGAACGAGGGGCTCAAGGGCCGGACCGTCGCAGCCGTCGCGGCCGAGCGGGGCACCGGCGCCGTTCGACACGCTGCTCGACATCGTGCATCGCCGACGACCTCCGCACGATCCTCTGGCCGATCGCGCCCGACGGCGACCCGGCTCGTGGGACCTGCGCAAGCAGGTCTGGGAGGACCCACGGGCGATGCTCGGCGGCTCCGACGCCGGCGCGCACCTCGACCGGATGTGCGGCGCGCCGTACACGACCCGCTTCCTCGGCGACATGCTCCGCGGCCGGCGGCTCGTCCGCGTGGAGCGCGCGGTGCAGATGATCACGTCGGACCCGGCGCGAGCTCTTCGGGTTGCGCGACCGCGGTGTCGTCGGCGCCGGGTGCCCGCGCCGACCTCGTCGCTGTTCGATCCCGCGACCGATCGGCTCCGAGCACGCCACGCTCGTCGCCGACCTCCCGGGTGGCACCGCGCGCCTGACGGCCGACGCCACCGGGGTCGAGCACGTGTTCGTCAACGGCGTGGAGACCGTGCACCGCCAACACGTCGACCGGAGCGACGCCCGGGCACCGTGCTGCGGTCGGGCCGCGACACGCGCACGGTCTCGACGACCCGGTGAGGGCGCCGACGCTCGCCTCCGACTACGGCAGGCCGCGCGCCCAGCGTTCCTCGAGCCGGCCACGGCGCCGGCGCGCCCTCACGCACTACGACCACCCGGACACGGCCCGACGGAGGCGCGCTGGCCACCGACGTCGCGGTGCTCGGCCCGCCCGACGCGCCCGAACCGGCATGCTCGTCATCTCGGGCACCCACGGTGTGGAGGGGTTCGCGGGAGCCTGTGCCAGTCGGCGTGGCTGAGCGACGGCGTCGACGTCGCCGACGATCTCGCGCTCGTCCTCGTGCACGCGATCAACCCCTACGGGTTCGCGTGGATCCGCCGGGTCAACGAGGACAACGTCGACCTCAACCGCAACTGCATCGACTTCGCGCGCGCCACTCCCCGACAACCCGGGCTACGACGAGCTCGCCGACGCGTCTCGTGCCGTCCGCAGTGGGACGAGGCGACCCAGGCCGAGACCGCCGGCGCGCTGCTGGAGTTCGCGGCCGAGCACGGCTTCGACGGCCTCCAGGCCGCGGTGAGCGCCGGTCAGTACCGCCACCCGAGCGGCGTGTTCTTCGGCGGGTCGGCGCCGGTCTGGTCGCAGCGGACGCTGCAGACCGCTCGTGAAGACCACCTCGCCGGTGCCGGCGACGTGGCGGTGCTCGACCTGCACACCGGCCTGGGACCCTTCGGCCACGGCGAGCTGATCGCGGGCCATCCCGACGACGACGGGCGGGCCCGCCTCGACCAGTGCTTCGACGACTACACGGTCCCGTCCGACGGCACCTCGGTCTCGGCCGACGTCCAGGGCGACGTCCTCGACGGCATCGAGGCGTGGCTGCCCGGGGTCGCGGTCGCCGGCGTCGCGATCGAGTGGGGAACGGTCGACATCCTCGAGGTGTCGGACGGCGCTACGCGCCGACGCCTGGCTGCACGGCTACGGCGATCCACGCGGACCGCGGCGCCGCGCGGTCAAGGAGCAGCTGCGGGCCGCCTTCGCACCCGACGACCCGCGTTGGGCCGATCTCGTGGTGGAGCGGTTCGTCGCCGTCCGCGACCGTGCGGTCGGCGGGCTGCTCGACGGGCTGACGCGCGGCGACGCGGTCAGCTGATCGCGGGCCGGTGCGGCGTGCGTCCGACCGGCTGCGGGATCGCCGCGAGGTTGCGGCGGCGCGTCTCGGTCTCGCCGGCGCGACCGATCACGCACGATCGTGATGCCCGACCGCGGCGATGACCGCCGCCGGGACGACGAGCCAGTCGCCCGTCGCGAGGACGATGCCGACCACGCTCGACCCAGCCACCGAGCGGCAGCAACGCCGAGCGTCGGCAGCGCCCAGAACGCGACGATCGTCAGCGATTCCCGACGGTGATCATCCACCGCCCGACGCGCATGACCGCGCGGCCGCGGTGGTCGGACGATCGGATGGCCGACCCGATGAGCAGCACGGCGAACGCGCCGAGCGCCCCGCGGCGCGCCCGATCACTCCAGCGGCGTCGCAGGTCGGGGAGGTCGGACGCCGTGACCTGCGAGGTGTAGCTCGGGCGGCGGTGTCGCGCCCGTGGCGGCGACGGCCTGGTCACGAGACCGGGTCGAGCACGACGTCGGCCCGGTCGCCGTTGACGAGCTGGTCGTACAGCGCCGGGACATGCCGGCGACGAAGGCCTGCTGGAACGCGGCGGTCTCGACGGCTTTGGCGCGCGATGTCGTTGGCGCGGTTGATCTCGGTCGGGTTGGCTGCGGCGGTGTGCGGCACGATGGCGTCGGCGATCTTCCACGCGAACTCCTCGCGGACGGGCTCGCTCTTCGCGAGGGTGTCGCCTCGGCGAGCACTGGTGGTCCGGTCGCGCACGGTCGTGGAGGACGCGACCACATGCGCGCTGGCCGCGACGCGCACAGCGAGCCCGAGCGACGAGGAGGAAGGTCGGCGAGGGCCGCGGGTGACCACGGCCGTTTTATCGGCACGCGCCGGGCCCGAGGTTGAAGCTGATTCGGGGGAGCGGAAAAAATGCCCCCGGAGCGGCCGGCGGGCCGGGCAGGGAGGCCCGCGGCCTGCTCCCGAGGGCGACGCCATTGTGGCGTCGTGACGGCGCGATGCGAGTCCGCCCCCTGCGCGGATTGCCGAGACGATGACCGATCTCACCGCGGCGCGTGGCCGGGCCGCGCCGCGGGGCGGGCCGCGGCGTTCTGTAGCCTCCGCCGACTGAGCCGCCGACGGAGCATGACCGTCACGACGGCTCCCCGACGGGATGGCCGCGCTCGAGGCGCAGCTCACCGCGCCCGGGCGGCTTCTTCGAGACGGCCACCGAGGTCGGTCGGCGGCGAGCCGATGACGTGTTCGCCGACCGGTTGCCGCACCTGCGTGCCGCGCTCGAGGCGTCGGCCGGCTTCGGCGACCGTGACTACTTCGTGTTCGCCGACCGCGAGCAACGGCGCGTGGTCACCCACGCCGAGCATCTCCGGGCGGTGGCGTCCGTCGCGCGGTCCTGCGCGAGGAGTACGGCGTCGGGGCCGGGCGATCGTGTCGCGATCCTCGGCGGCAACTCCCCCGAGTGGATCGTGACGTTCTGGGCCGCGGTGAGCCTCGGTGCCATCGCCGTCGGGCTGAACGGCTGGTGGGTCGGCGACGAGATCCGCTACGGGATCGCCGATTGCGACCCGACGGTGCTCGTCGCCGACCGCAAGCGCCTGGACCGGCTGGCGGGGCGAGGACCCGGGCGTGCCGACGATCGTCATCGAGGACGATTTCGACCGCATCTGGCACGCCCACCCCGACGCGCAGCTCCCGGACCAGCCGATCGCCGAGGACGACCCCGCGCTCATCCTCTACACGAGCGGCACCACCGGCCGACCGAAGGGCGCGATCAACACCCATCGCAACGTGATCGCCGCGATCGGCATGTCGTTCTTCCACGGCGCCCGTCAGGCCATGTCTGAAACGCCGGACCCGTCGACGCCGCCGCCGCCCGTGTGCCAGCTCGTGACGTATCCGCTCTTCCACGTGTCGCGGGCTGCACATGGGTGCGATCGCGTTCATGATCTCGGGGATCCGCTCGGTGTGGACCCTCGGTCGGTTCGACGAGGACTCGTGATGGGGCTGATCCAGGACGAGGGCATCACCGGCTGGTCCTACACGACGACGATGCTCCACCGGGTCGTGCACCACCCGCGGCTCGGCGAGTTCGACCTGAGCGGGCTGCGCAACGGCGGCGGCGGCGGCTCCGCCTTCTCGCCCGCGCTGCTCGAGCGGGCCCGCACCGCCATCCCGAACCTCCGCGGGTCGATGGGTGTCGGCTACGGCCAGACCGAGTGTGCCGCGCTCGCCACGATCAACGCGGGCGAGGAGCTGGTCGCGTTCCCCGAGTCCGCCGGGCGGCCGTTGCCGACGGTCCAGCTCGAGATCCGCGGCGACGACGGCGCGGTGCTCCCCGAGGGCGAGGACGGCGAGATCTTCCTGCGGGCCGATGGTGATGCCCGGGTACTGGCGGCGCCCCGAGGAGACCGCGGCGACGATCTTCCCCGGGCGGCTGGCTCCGCACCGGCGACATCGGCCGCATCGAGGGAGGGCGCCTCTACCTGGCGACCCGCAAACGGGACCTGATCCTGCGCGGCGGCGAGAACGTGTACCCGATCGAGATCGAGAACCGGCTGGAGGCACACCCCGACGTCGCCGAGGTCGCGGTCATCGGCGTCGACCACGAGTCCCTCGGCCAGGAGGTCGAGCGCGGTCGTCGTTCCGCGCCGGCGTCGATCTCGACCCGGAGGAGCTCGCCGCCTTCTGCGCCGAGACGCTCGCGTACTTCAAGGTCCCCACGCACTGGAGCGTCCGGACCGAGCCACTCCCGCGCAACGCCACCGGCAAGGTGGTCAAGGCGGTGCTCCTGGAGCAGGACACACTCCAGTTCGAGGAGGACTGACATGCCGCCGGACCTGAGCGCGCTGGTCGCGCCCGCCCACACCGCGCTGGTGTTGCAGGAGGTGCAGAACGGGGTGGTCGGTGAGCCGTCGGTGCTCCCCGAGCTCGCCGCGGCGGCCGGCGCGGTCCACCTGGTCGAACACTGCGCCGCGCTCGCGGCGCGGCCCGGGAGCGGTCCGTTCCCGTGTTCCACTGCACCGCCGAGACGCGCGACGACCTCGTGGGCGCGAACGCAACGCGCGCCTCTTCGCCGGGGTGCGCCGGCGCCACTGCACCTGTCGCCGGGCTCGACCGCGGTGGGCGTGCCCGAGGCGATCGGGGCCGACCCGCGCGACGTCGTGCTCCCGCGTCATCACGGTCTCGGACCGATGACAGGGACCCAGCTCGACTCCATGCTGCGCAACCTGGGCGTGACGACGATCGTCGGGGTCGGGGTGTCGGTGAACATCGGGATGACGAACTTCGCGTTCGACGCGGTCAACCGCGGCTACCAGTTCGTGATGCCGACGGACGCGGTCGCCGGCGTGCCCGCCGACTACGCCGCGGCGGTGGTCGCCAACACGCTCGCCCTCGTGGCCACGCTCACGACGACCGAGGCGGTCCTCGCCGCGTGGGCGGGCTGAATCAGCCGGCGAGTCGCACCGCGTCGCCGGTCCGGATCCGGCCCGGCGCCACCACCTCGGCGTAGACGCCGAGGCAGGCCGACCGGCCGAGCCCCGCGAACTCCTGGGGGTTGTGGGCGGCGAGCGCCTGGAGCACGCCACGGTCGCGGCCGAGCTCACCCTGGGCCAGGGTCGTCATGACGCACCGCGTCGCGTTGTCGGTCACGCGGACCACGACCTCGTCGCCCACCGCGAGATCGTGGCCGACCCAGTCGGTGTCCACGAAGCCACGCGCGCCCCCGGTGTCGACCAGGAGGTTCGGCCGGAAGCGGCGCACATCGACCGTGCTGGCGGGTGCGAGCTCGGCGAGGGCCGCCAGCGACGCGGTCGACAGCAGGTGGAGGGCCGCGAGGTCGACGTAGGACGTCTTCTCGGTGCTCATGGCCACGGGGAGGTCCAGCGTCATGTTCGAGATGACGAGCCCCTCCATGTCGGGCCACTCGGCCTCGTACGTGGCGTCGACCACGTCGGCGCGCTCGAGGGTCACCGGGCGTCCGAGCGCGCTCGTCAGGGCCGCGGCGTGATCGGGGTCGTCGCTCCGCAGCGCGAGCTCGTCCGGGCCGGCGACGGTCACGACGGCGTCGGGGCCGGCACCCTCGACACGCGCGCGGAAGTCGAGCAGCTCGCCGTAGGTGCGGGGTTGCTTGGCGCTCGCCACCTTCCCCGACTCGGTCTCGCGGACCGCCCAGCCCCGGTCCTCGGCGAGACCGCCCGCCCCGACGACGGCCTCGGTCAGGGTCTCCCCGGCCATCGACTTCACCGGGTACCGCCACAGCTCCTGCACCACGCCGACGTCCATCGCTGCTCCTCCCGAGACGGCTCCGCGCCCGGAGGCTACGAGCACGCGGTGGAGCCCGGGTCTGACGGGGCGTCAGATGTAGCCTGCGCTCATGTTCACCCCGGACGAGTTCCCCAGGATCATCTCCGTCGACGACCACGTGATGGAGCCTCCCGACGTGTGGCAGGACCGGCTCCCCGAGCGGTTCGCGGGCACCGGCCCGCGGATGGTGCGGCGCAAGATCGCCGAGATGAAGTACGTGGGCGGCGTCTTCAGCTACCGCGAGTCGGGCGAGGGCGAGGACGGCACCTGGTGCGACTGGTGGGACTACGAGGACCTGCGGTACCCGCTGACGCGGGTGATGGCCGCGGCGGGCGTCCCGCGCGACGAGGTCACGATCAGCCCGATCACGATGGACGACATGCGCCAGGGCTGCTGGGACCCGGAGGCGCGGCTCGAGGACATGGACGTGAACTGGGTCGAGGCCTCGCTCTCGTTCCCGACGTTCCCGCGCTTCTGCGGCCAGACGTTCCTCGAGCGCGAGGACAAGGAGCTCGCGGACCTCTGTGTGAAGGCGTACAACGACTGGATGTTCGACGAGTGGTGCGCCGGCTCGGACGGCCGGCTGATCCCGCTGCCGATCATCCAGCTCTGGGACGCCGGGCTCGCCGCGGAGGAGGTGCGGCGGAACGCGGCGCGGGGCGGGCACGCGGTGTGCTTCAGCGAGATCCCGCCGTTCCTCGGCCTGCCGTCGGTGCACGACAAGGACCACTACTGGGACCCGTTCTTCCGGGCCTGCGCGGAGACCGAGACCGTCGTCTGCATGCACATCGGGTCGAGCTCGAAGATGCCGTCGACGTCGGCCGACGCGCCACCCGCGGTCGGCTCGACGCTCACCTACATGAACGCGGCGATGTCGTTGACCGACTACCTGATGTCGGGCGTGTTCGAGCGCATCCCCGATCTCCAGGTCGCCTACTCCGAGGGCCAGATCGGCTGGATCCCGTACGTCCTCGACCGCGCCGACAAGGTGTGGGCCGAGAACCGGGGTTGGGGCGGTGTGGCCGACACGGTGCTGCGCCCGCCGAGCGAGCTCTACCGCGAGCACGTGTTCGGATGCTTCTTCGACGATCCACACGGCCTGAAGTCGCTCGACGAGATCGGGGCCGAGACCATCACGTTCGAGACCGACTACCCGCACTCGGACTCCACCTGGCCCCACTCCCGCAAGGTCGCGATGGACATCATGGCGGACCTGGACGACGACACGATCGTGCAGATCGTGCGGGGCAATGCGATCCGGATGCTGCGCCTGGACCTGCCGGCCTGACAACATTCCGGTCGCCGTCACGACAGGAGTCCGGCAACGGGGCCGGCCCACGAACCGAGGATTCACCCATGAACCAGGAATGCTTCGACGTCGTCAAGAGCCGCCCGGGCTTCATCGCCGCGCTCGACCAGAGCGGGGGCAGCTCGCCGAAGGCGCTCAAGCTCTACGGCGTGGACGAGAGTCAGTACTCGGGTGACGACGAGATGTTCGACCGCATCCACGAGATGCGCACGCGGATCATCACCAGCCCCGCCTTCGACGGCCGGCGCATCCTCGGGGCGATCCTGTTCGAGGGCACCATGGACCGTGACATCGAGGGCAAGGGCTCGGCCGAGTACCTCTGGAACGTGAAGAACGTCGTCCCGTTCCTGAAGGTGGACAAGGGCCTCGCGGACGAGGCCGACGGCGTGCAGGTGATGAAGCCGATGCCGGGCCTCGACGAGCTGCTCGAGCGCGCGGCGGGCAAGGGTGTGTTCGGCACCAAGATGCGATCGGTGATCAAGCTCGCGAACCCGGGCGGCGTGCAGGCGATCGTCGACCAGCAGTTCGAGGTCGGGCGCCAGATCCTCGCGCACGGTCTCGTCCCGATCATCGAGCCGGAGATCGACATCCACAGCCCGGAGAAGGCCGGTGCGGAGGACCTCCTCAAGGCCTCGATCCTCGAGCGGCTCGACGGACTCGCCGACGGCGAGTCCGTGATGCTGAAGCTCACGCTCCCGGAGACCGACGACTTCTACGCCGACGCCATCGCGCACCCGCGGTGCCTCAAGGTCGTCGCGCTCTCGGGCGGGTACTCGCGTGAGGAGGCCAACGCACGCCTGGCCCGCAACCACGGGATGATCGCGAGCTTCTCCCGTGCGCTCACCGAGGGGCTCACGGCCCAGCAGAGCGCCGAGGAGTTCGACGCGATGCTCGACTCCACGATCCAGAGCATCTTCGACGCGTCGAGCACCTGACGCGGGGGCTCAGCCCAGCAGGATGGGCGCCAGCCGGCGCCATTGCTCGATCGGGGCGTCGGTCGGGCGCGGCGGCAGCACCTGGACCGCAACGTGGTCGGCGCCGGCGTCGTGATGGGCGCCCACCCGCGCTGGATGGCTTCGTCGTCGCCCCACGCCACGATCGCGTCCACCAGACGGTCCGACCCTCCGTCGGCGAGGTCGTCGTCGCCGTACCCGAGCCGGCGCAGGTTGTTGGTGTAGTTGGGCAGGCCGAGGTAGGTGGCCATGGCATTGCGGGCGATCGTGCGGGCGGTCGCGGGATCGGTCTCGAGCACGACCTTCTGCTCGGGCGCGAGCAGGGCGTCGGGTCCGAGTCGCTCGCGCGCGATCGCGGTGTGCTCGACGGGCACGAAGTACGGGTGCGCCCCCGCGCTCCGGGCCGCGGCGAGGTCGAGCATCTTCGGGCCCAGCGCGGCGAGCACGCGGCAGGGCTCGGTGGTGGGCGCACTCGCGAAGTACGGCGCGGCGTCCATCCCGTCGAGGTAGCTCCGCATCGCGCCGAGCGGCGGACCGTAGACGTGCCCGCGCAGTCCCTCCACCGCGGGGCGGTGGGAGACGCCGAGCCCGAGGACGAACCGCTCCGGGAAGGCCTCGGTGACGCTCCGGTGCCCGCACGCCATCGCCAGCGCGTCCCGGCCGTAGATGTTCATGATGCCCGTGCCGACGGCCACCCGCTCGGTCGCGCCGAGCAGGAGCGTCGCGCTCACGAGCGGGTCGCGTCCGGCGACCTCGGGCAGCCAGATGCACCCGTACCCGAGCTGGTCGATCTCGGCCGCGAGCTCGCGGGCGCGCCCCGAGGGTTGGAGATCGAGCTGGAAGGTCCACAGGCCGACGCGTCCGAGATCCACGCGGGGGAGCGTACGGGCTCGGACTACCGCGGAAGTAGAACCTGTTCTAATCTGGGTCCATGACCGCAGTGAACGCCGACGAGCGCTACCAGCTGTTGATCGGGGGATCGTGGGTCGACGGCGGCGCCGGGACCTACCCGATCGTCAACCCCGCCACCGAGGAGGTCGTCGGTCACGCACCCGAGGCGACGGCGGCGCAGGCCGAGGACGCCGCGGTCGCGGCCGCCGCCGCCGCCGAGTCGTGGGCGCGGACGACGCCCGAGCAGCGGGCGGAGCTGCTCGACGCGGCGGGGAGGGCGCTCCTCGCCCGGCGGGACGAGTTCGTGCCGCTCGTGATCGCCGAGACCGGGTGCACCGCGACGGTCGGCCGGTCCATGCAGGTCCCGCAGGCGGCGGTGCGGTTCCAGCGCTACGCACGCGGCGCGTTGGAGCCCATGGTCATCCCGTTGCCACCGCAGGAGATGGCGGCGACGCCGCTCGCGCCCGGCGGACTGATCGGGGCGCTGGCCCGCCGCCAGCCGGTCGGCGTGGTCGCGTGCATCACCTCGTACAACTTCCCGATCGTCAACATGGTCGGCAAGATCGCGCCGGCCCTCGCGACCGGGAACACCGTCGTGGTGCGACCTGCCGGCCAGGACCCGCTCGCGGTGGTCAAGCTCGTCGCGTTGCTGGAGGACGTCGGGTTCCCGCCCGGGGTCGTGAACGTGGTCACCGGCTCCACGCCCGAGAGCGGCGAGGCGCTCGTCGCGTCACCGCACGTGGACATGGTCAGCTTCACCGGCTCCAGCGGGGTGGGGGCCAGGATCGGCGAGGTCGCCGGGCGCGGCATGAAGCGCCAGCTCCTGGAGCTCGGCGGCAAGGGGGCAGCGCTCGTCCTCGACGACGCCGACGTGGAGAACGCCGTCGGGATGATCGGGTCGGTCTGGACGTTCCACTCCGGCCAGATCTGCACCGCACCGACCCGCGCCATCGTGCACCGGTCGATCTACGACCACGTCGTCGAGGGACTGGCGAAGATGGCGACGGTCCTGAAGGTCGGCGACCCGCTCGCACGCGACACCGTCGTCGGCCCGCTCATCACCGAGGCCCACCGCGGCCGCGTCGAGGGCTACATCGCCTCGGGGCGCGAGGAGGGCGGCGAGATCGTCGCCGGTGGCGGCCGACCCGCGCACATGGAGAAGGGCTGGTACGTCGAGCCGACGCTCATCGCCGGGTGCCGGGGAGGGATGAAGGTGGTCCAGGAGGAGATCTTCGGACCGGTGATCGTGGCGGTGCCCTTCGACGACGACGACGAGGGTGTCGCGCTCGCCAACGGCACCGACTTCGGCCTCTACGACTACGTGTTCAGCGGGGATCCGGCCCGAGCCATGGCGGTGAGCCGGCGCATGAAGGCGGGCAACATCGGCATCAACACGGTGCAGCGCAACCAGGAGACCCCGTTCGGCGGCACCAAGCAGTCCGGCGTCGGCCGCGACGGCGGCTCCTTCGGCCTCCACGCCTACACCGACCTCCAGTCCGTGGTCTGGCCGTCCTGATGGAATTCGGTGTGTTCCACAGCGGGCACGTGCGGACGCAGGCGGATGCCGCGACGCAGCGTGCCGTCGAGCACCGGCGGCTCCTCGACGAGGTCGAGGTCGCGGTCACGGCCGACCGGGTCGGCTTCAAGTACGGCTGGTTCACCGAGCACCACTTCCTGCGCGAGTACTCCCACGTGTCCGCCAACGAGGTGCTCATGGGCTACGTCGCGGCGCGCACGGAGCGCATCCACCTCGGGTCGGGCATCTTCAACATCACACCGCCCGTGAACCACCCGGCCCGGGTGGCCGAGCGCGTCGCGATGCTGGACCACCTCAGCGGCGGACGGTTCGAGCTGGGCGTGGGCCGGGGGTCCTCGAGCACCGAGTACCAGGGGTTCGGCATCCCCGACGCCGAGACGACCCGCGAGCTCTTCGACGAGACGCTGCCCGAGCTGGTGCGAATGCTGACCACCGACCCGTACGAGCACGACGGCGCGGCGTTCTCGATGCCGTCCCGCTCCGTGCTCCCCCGGCCGTGGACGCAACCCCACCCGCCCCTGTGGCTCGCGTGCGGGAGCCCGGCGACGTTCGAGAAGGCCGGTCGGCTCGGGATGGGCGCCCTCTGCTTCACGATGGGCGAGCCCGAGGATCTCGCGCCGCTGATCGAGACCTACCGGAACGCCGTCGCCGCGTGCGACGAGCCGGTGGGGGGCTTCGTGAACGCCAACGTCGCGTGCGTGAGCATGCTGCTGTGCCTGGAGGACCGCGACCGTGCGGTCGAGACGTTCCGCACCATCGGCGCGGCGCACTACCAGTCGCTCGTGGTCCGCTGGCTGGACTCCATACCGCTCCCCGTCGACATCGACCGCGAGTCCTTCTCGGTCCCCGAGCCCACGGCCGACGAGCTCTACGACGCCGTGGCCGACGGGCGGCGCAGCCTCGGAGCGCCCGAGGACGTCGCCAGGTCGGTGGCCCGGTGGGAGGCGGCCGGCGCCGACCAGCTGATCTTCGGCGTGCTCAACAACACGCTGCCGCTCGAGATCGCGCAGGAGTCGCTCGAGGTGTTCGGGCGCGAGGTGATCCCGGCCTTCGACAAGGATCCGCAGCACTCGACCACCCGCCAGCGAGAGGCCCAGTGCCCATGAGCCACGCGACGGTCTCGGTCGTGCCCGACGGGGCGCTGGTCTACGGGATCCAGCTGCCGGTGCAGGCGCTCTCGCTGATGACGTCGTTGCCCTGGGAGCGGGAGGGCGCCGGTCCCGACGAGCTGCTCGCGGCCGCGCGCGCCGCGGACGAGTCGGGGTTCTTCTACGTGGCGGTGTGCGACCACATCGCGATCCCGCGCGAGAAGGCCGAGACGATGTCCACGACCTGGTACCACCCGGTCGCGACGCTCGCCTGGCTCGCGGGGCAGACGCAGAGCGTCCGGCTGATGACCAACGTGTTCGTCCCGGCGTACCGGCATCCGCTCGAGACCGCCAAGGCGTTCGGCACGCTCGACGCACTCTCCGGCGGTCGGGTGATCCTCGGTGTCGGCGCTGGTCACGTCGAAGGAGAGTTCGACGTGCTGGGCATCCCGTTCACGGAGCGGGGGCCGCGCACGGACGCCGCGATCGACGGCATCGTCGAGGCCTGGCTCTCGGAGTTCGTGGGGGACGTCGGGTTGGCGCCCCGTCCGGTGCAGCGGCCCCGCCCGCCGATCTGGGTCGGGGGCTCCTCGAAGCCGGCGCTCCGGCGGGTCGCGGCGCGCGGCGACGGCTGGATCCCCCAGGGCACGCCGAAGAAGCTGATGCCCTCCTCGATCGCGTACCTCCGGGACCAGGCGGCCGAGCTGCGGCCCGGCGCGACCTTCGACATCGGCGTCATCACGGAGATGATCCACGTCGGTGACGCCGACTGGGACCTGCCGAAGCACACGCGCGCGGGGAGCGCCGACGCGATCGCCGAGGCACTCAACGAGTACGGCGCCATGGGGGTCTCGCACCTCCAGCTGCGCTTCGCGGCGCGCTCGATCGACGAGCTGTGCGACCAGATGGCCCGCTTCGGCGCCGAGGTCGGCCCCCAGCTCACCCGCTGAACGGAGCTCCATGGCCTACCTCACCATGCGTCACGACTTCCGGACGCCCATCGACGGCTCGACATCGCAGGCCGACATCTACACGGCGGCGATGGACCAGTTCCGGTGGGCGGACGAGCACGGCTTCGACTTCGCGGTCGTGTCCGAGCACCACGCGTTCGTCGACGGCTGGCTCGCCGCGCCGCTGACGGCGGCCGCCGCGATCGTCGGCGCGACCCGGCGCATCCCGGTGCTGATCTCGGCCGCGATCGTCCCGCTGCACGACCCGGTCCGCCTCGCGGAGCAGCTCGTCGTGCTCGACCACCTGAGCCGGGGGCGGGTCTGGACCGTCGCCGGCGCGGGCTACCGGCCCGAGGAGTTCGCGATGGCCGGCGTCGACATCCAGCACCGGGGCGCGATCCTCGAGTCACACCTGCGCGTGATGCTCCAGGCGTTCACCGGCGATCCGTTCGAGCACGAGGGCCGGGAGGTGCAGGTGACCCCGCGGCCGTACACCGATCCGCACCCGCCGCTGCTCGTCGGCGGCGGCGTCGAGGCCGCGGCCCGCCGCGCCGCGCGGCTGCACCTGCCGATGATGCCGATGCACGCCGACCCGCGCCTCGCCGACGCGTACCAGGACGAGGCCGCGAAGATCGGCTTCGAGGGTGGCTTCGTCATGCGGCCGTCGGGCCCGACGTTCGTGCACGTCACCGAGGACCCCGACCGCACCTGGCCGCTGATCGGTCCCTACGTGCTCTCCGAGGCGCAGACCTACGCGCGCATCCAGACCGGCGGTCAGTACTCCACGCCGGTCGTGCACGCGGACACGCTCGACGACCTCAAGGCCTCACCGCAGGTGCTCGTCGGGACCCCCGACGACGTGCTCGCCGCCGCCCGGGAGATCGCCGCCGACGGCGCGCTGACGTTCAACCCCCTCGCGGGCGGGCTGCCTCCGGACCTCGCCTGGGAGAGCCTCGAGCTCTTCGCCAGCCGGGTGCTCCCACAGCTTCGGCCTTAGCCGCAGAACTTCGCCGTGCGCCGCACGCGGCTCGGGAGGGATGCGCAGGCTCGTGTCGGCGGGCGCGGCGGCGAGGTTGTCGAAGAACTGGCCGACCGACATCGGCGCGGTGATGCGATCGAGGAAGTCGCGCAGATCCGAGCACCGCAGCGCGATCCGCGCGTCAGCCACGCGCCGGGAGAACGGCTCAGCACCCGGGTGGTCGATCCGGCGCGCGAGGAAGAAGCGCGGCAGCACGAAATCCGCCTCGGTCACCGGCGAGCCCGGGCGCAGCAGCCGCGCCACGATCCAGGGGAACGGCAGCGGCTTCTCGTGCGCGATGGTCCCGCGCCGGTCGAGGCGCAGGTGCGAGGTGAAGGCGTCGCCGAGCCCCAGCAGGTCGAGCACGTAGGTGTCGGAGCCGAGCGCGTACGAGACGACGCCGACGCCGTAGGTGGCGAGCGCGGGATCGTGGCGCGACGGCGTTCCCGGCAGGCGGTGGGCGATGAAGTACACGCCGTGACCGTCGAAGAACGCCTGCGCCGCCCCGCCGGGCCCGTAGCCGAAGTCGGCGACGGTGATCGCGTTGCGGCCTTCCGGACCGAACGCCTGCGGCGCGTCGACGCCGGCCCGCAGGGATGCCGCCGCGACGGCGGCCCAGGGCACGACGAGCAGCGCCGCGAGCGTCGCCCGGCGGACGGGGACGATCGCGACCGGGGCGCAGATCATGAAGAGCGCCGGGAGCAGGAGCCGAGCCTGCATGAAGTCGCCGCCGACGCGGACGATGTAGAGGCCGTCGAGGAGCCCGGCGCCGAGGAAGGCGACCATGACCAGCCGACGACGGCGCACGGGACCGCCGCCGCGGAGCAGCAGGGGCAGATAGGCGCCGACCCCGAGGATCAGGAGCGGGACCCAGAGCCAGTACGGGTCGACGGCCTGGTCGAGGTAGCGCCAGCCGGCGGACCAGTACGGGCGCGACGCCTCCTTGGCCAGGGCCGAGTTGGGGACGAGCGAGGAGTAGTACCCCATGCGGAGGATCTCGTAGAGCACCGGCAGCGCGACGGCGGCACCGAGGAGGCCGGACCGGCGTCCCCAACCGAGGCCGCGGGTGCCGAACCCGAGCACGAGGAGCAGCGCGGCGCTGAGGATCGCCAGCTCCGGGCGGATGAGGGGGCCGAGGCCCACCAGGACGGCCGTCCCGAGGCCGGGCCGGCGATCGTCCCGTGCCCAGGTCGCGAGCGCCGAGGAACGACGCGCCGATCCAGGCGAAGGTCAGCCCGTTCTCCAGCCCGCTCGAGGCGAACTTCCACATGGGTGCGATCGCGACGAGCACGACCGCACCGACCGGCACGAGCAACGAGTCGCGGTCGTGGAGCCGGATCGCGCCGAGGCACGCGAAGGTCAGCCCCGCGAGCGAGAGGGCGATCCCGGTGAGGACCGCGACCCACTCGAGGCGCAGGGGGGTGAGCAGGTCGACGGCGTACAGCACGCCGATCCACAACGGGCTGGTCGAGGCCTCGACGCGCTCACCCGCGTTGAAGACGGGTCCGTGACCCTGCGCGAGGTTGCGCACGACGCGGAGGTTGATGAAGCCGTCGTCGGACATCCACCGGTAGTTCCACGCGCCGACGGCGAGCGCGAGCACGGGGAGCGCGACGGCGAGCACCAGGACGACCCGGCGGGTCGTGGGGGTGAGCGCGGGGGAGGGGGTGCGCTCGGGGAGGGGTGGCGTCATATGAGGTGCGCACGGAGCGCACCGATGAGCGTATCCACCGCGTCCCGCGCGGCCGTGCCGAAGACGTAGCGGTCGGGACGGACCAGCGCGACGTCCGCGCCGCGCTCGGCGAGCCACGGCGCCAGCTCGGGGAGGACGGCCGTGGTCAACCCGGCGAGCGCGTCCCCGTCCGGGGCCGGATCGGTGTCGGCGCCGACCAGGGTGAAGCCGCGGCCCAGTCCGGCGTCGCTGCCGCCGACCTGGGGGAGCGCGGCGCCGCCCGACTCCACGGACACGCCCGGGCCCAGCGGGCCGAGGAAGCCGTCGTCGGGCGCGCGGTCCTGACCGTCGGAGGCGCGGAAGCCCTCGTCCCGCATCCGGGCGGTCTCGGGGTCGGTCGTCTGGATGATCCGGCCCGCGTTCGACGGCGGTCTCGATCACCCTGCGGACGTGGGGCTCCCGCTCCGACTGGTAGGTGTCGAGCAGCGCCTCGGGCGCGCCAGCGCGGCGGATGCGCTCGAGCTTCCAGGCGAGGTTGGCGACGTCGCGGATGCCGGCGCACATGCCCTGGCCGAGGAACGGCGGCATCTGGTGCGCGCTGTCGCCGGCGATGAGCACCCGGCCCCGGCACCAATCCCGCGCCACGAGCGCGTGGAACGTGTAGACGGCGGCGCGGACGATGTCGACGTCCTCGGGGGTGACCCAGGGCGCGAGCAGCTCGCGCGACGCGTCCGGCGCCTGGAGGTCGTCGAGGTCCTCGCCCGGCAGCGCCATGATCTCCCAGCGCCGGTGCGGCGCCGCCGTGGGGGACGAACGTCGCGGGCCGGCGGGGATCGCAGTACTGCACGGCGACCGTCGGGAGCTCGACCGGCCGGCGCAGGAGCGTGTCGACCACGAGCCAGGGCTGGTCGAAGCCGTAGTCGTCCAGCGTGGTCCCGATCGTCGGTGCGCGTGACCGAGCGGGCGCCGTCGGTCCCGACGACGTACGCCGCCCGGACGGTGCGCCCCTCGCCGGTCGCGAGGTCGCGGACGGTGACCGCGACGTGGTCGCCCGCGTCGCTCGATCGTCTCCACCTCGTGGCCGAGCCGGAGCGTCACGTCGTCGAACCGGTCGATCCCGGAACGCAGCGCCCGCTCGAGCTCGGGTTGGGAGAACATGTAGTCGGCGTGCGCCAGCCCGACGGGCCGACCCGGGCGGCGAGACGAAGCCGAACAGCCGGGCGCCCGCCGCGTCGACGAAGTCCATGCCGTCGATCGGGGCGGTGAGGGGCTCGATCGCCGTCGGCGAGCCCGATCGACTGGAACACCCGCATGACCTCGCCGTCGAAGTGCGACGCCGCGGGGCAGGTGGTACACGTCGAGTCTCGCGCTCGAAGATCTCGGCCGTGAGCCCGTGGCTGACCGAGCAGGTTGGCGAACGTGGCCCCGACCGGTCCGCAGCCCACGACCGCGACGTCAACGTCGACCCGCCCGTCCCGGACCCGGCGGTGCGGTGGTCGCGGACGAACCCGCCGCTCCTCCGGGGTCATGCCAGCGCTCCGAGGTCGTGGGGCGCGATGAACTCGATCGGGGACGGCGGCCCCCATGCGTACAGCGCCCGGCTGTCGGTCATCGAGCGGGGCGTCCACGCGGCCGCGTCCTCGATGACGTCGAGGTCGGCGTAGTACTCGGCGAAGGTCCCGGCCGGATCGCGCAGGTACCAGAAGAAGTTGGACCCGAGGTAGTGGCGGCCGAGCCCCCAGACGTGACGGTTCGGGTCGCCGTCGAGCAGGTGGCGCGCGCCGCGCCCGATCTCGTCGACGTCGTCGACCTGCCACGACGTGTGGTGGACGTAGGTGACCGGCGCGTCCTGCACGAGGACGTTGTGGTGGTCGGTCGAGCAGCGGAGGAAGGCGGCGACCCCGGGGATCTCGTCGCTGACCGCGAACCCGAGACCGTCGGTGAACAGGCGCTGGGTCGCGGCGTGGTCGGGCGAGCCGATCACGACGTGACCGAGCTTGCGCGGCCGCACCGGACCCTCACGGTCGATCGGCTCGGCCCGGTGGTCGGGTCGCGCGGTGGCGCCGGGGCGGTTGACGGCGGGCGCCGGGGTCGCGGCGCTGGTGATCGCGCGGCGCGACGGTCACGACGACGGCCGCGCCGGTGCGGAGCGTCGAGGGTCCGGAGCCCCGTCGGCGTCGCGGTCGGCGGCGAAGCCCCGACCGGTCAGCTGCTCCGCAGGCGGTCGAGGTCGTCCCGGTCGTCGACGCCGAGCCCGATCTCGACGCACCCGGCGATGGGGGTCCTCGACGAGGCGCAGCTGCTCACCGCCGTCGCCCGTCGCGAACCGACCCTCGCCGGTGGGCGTCAGGCCGAACTCGCGTGTAGAACGCCGGCGGCCGCCGCGGCGTCGGGCGCCGCGAGCGTCACGTGGGTCAGTCGGTGCAGGCGCCATGGGCCTCCCTCACGATGCGGGCGGTGTCGTCCGGCTCGGCGATCACGGGGTTCTCCAGCCGGCCGATGCCGTCGACCTCGACCGCGACGACGTCGCCGGGCACGAGCCAGCGGGGCGGTTGCCGCAGCATCCCGACGCCTGCGGGGGTGCCGGTGGCGATGACGTCGCCGGGCTCGAGGGTGAACGCCGTGGACAGGGTCTCGATCTGCTGCGCGCAATCCCGAAGATCATCTCCGGCGTCGAGCGCGTCCTGGAGCAGCTCGCCGTTGACCCAGGTCCGCAGGCCGAGGTCCTGGGGGTCGGGGATCTCGTCCGCGGTGACGACCCAGGGACCGATCGGGCCGTGGGTGTCGAAGCTCTTGCCGATCGTCATCGTGGGCGCCGCGCAGCTGCCAGTCGCGGACCGTCACGTCGTTGACGACGGTGTACCCGGCGATGACCTCGAGGGCGCGCGTCGGCGGGCACGTGGCGGCACCGGCGTCCGATCACGACGCCGAGCTCGCACTCGTAGTCGACGAGGCTTGAGACGCGCGGGACGTGGATCGGCGTCGCCCGGTCCGATCACGCAGGTGGTCTGCTTGTTGAAGAAGACCGGGAAGTCCGGCGCGGGCAGGCCGGCCTCGGCGCAGTGGTCGGCGTAGTTCAGGCCGATCGCGAGGAACTTCGGCGGCCGGGGGATGGGCGCGCGGAGCCGCACCTCGGCGAGCGGGAGCCGAGCGGGTGGCAGCCTCGGCGGCGGCCCGGGCGGCGTCGGGTCCGGCGCCGAGCAGCGCGACCGGGATCGACGTCGCCGAGGTCGGCGATGACCTCCGCGCCGGGGACCGGACGCCGGTGGCGGTGGTGCCGTCGTGGTCGAAGCGGGCGATGCGCATGGGGGCTCCGGGGGGTCTGGGGCCAGTGGTTGCGGGACCGCCAAGGAATCTATAGAATATTGACAGATGACGTCAACCGACGCCCAGGCCCCGGGACGCGCACCCAGTGGGTCGACGACCGCCTGCGCGACGCGATCCTCGAGGGCGAGCTCGCGCCGGGGACGCCCCTGCGGGCCGAGGAGCTGGCGCAGCGCTGGCAGGTGAGCCCGACGCCGGTGCGCGAGGCGTTCCAGCGGCTCGCCGGCGTGGGCTTCGTCGAGCTGCGACCCCAGCGCGGGCGCGCGGGTGGCCGCGGCGACGATCCGCGACGTCGAGGAGGTCTACGAGCTGCGGCTGCTGCTCGAGCCGGTGGCGCTGCGAGAGTCGCTGGCCCGGGCGGACGACGACCTGCGGGCCGAGATCGCCGGAGCCTGCGCCGCCTACGAGCGGGCGCTGCGCGGCCGGGCGGCGTTCGCCGCGATCCTGGCCGCCCACCGGGCGTTCCACGCCGCGTTGGTGTCGCGCGGTGCCGAACGAGCGCATGCTCGGGCTCATCGACGGTCTGGCCGAGCACTCCCAGCGATTCCAGGTGCTCGCGCTCGGCGCGCCGCGGGGGCACCACGACGTGATCGCCGAGCACCGCACGCTGTGTGACCACGCGGTCGCCGGCCGGGTCGACGATGCGGTCGCCTTCCTCCGGGCGCACCTGCAGGCGACGCTCGACGGCGTGCGCGACGCAGCCGCGCCGGAATGACCGGTCACCAGAGCTGGTCGGTGTAGGTGTCGGTGCCCGGGATCGTCTTGATGAAGGGCGCGGCGTAGACGACCCGGCCACCCTCGGCCGCGACGGCCGACGCGCGAACTCCTCGTACGCCGCCCAGTCCTCGAGCGGATCGCGCTCGCACCACCACAGGAGCGTCACCCGTTCGGTCTCGGGCGTGAGCGGGACGTCCTTCGGCGCGTCCGCGAGCAGCGGGACCGACGTGAAGGCGTTGACCTGGTCGGCCGGCCCGGTCGGGCGTGCCGGTCACCCACTCGACCAGCGACTTCGCGTCCGAGCCCTCGGGCGGCTCGACCATCATCACGACGAGGCCGGGATAGCCCCGGTCGAGCGCCGAGCTCCACCGGGACACCGTCGTCGTCGGCGTGGGCCTCGCCCCGGAACTTGTACATCGCGGTGTGGACGTGGTCCCGGTGCTCGAACATGCGGTCGTTGTCGTGCAGCCAGTTGACCTGGTTCGTGCCCCACTGGATCCACTCGCCGAACTTGCCGGCGAGCACCCAGTAGATCGCGACGTAGGAGCCCTTCGCGAGGTCGGGGACGACGGTCGTGTCGGCCGGGAAGCGCACCGCCTTGTGGTCACGGGTCGCGACGTAGCGGGTGCCGCTGATCGTCCAGGCGCCGATCATGCACCCGGCGTAGAAGTGGTCGCGCTCGTACCAGCGGTTGTACTCGACCTCGTGGCCGGGGTGGGGCTCGACGATCGTGATCAGTGCGCCGCCGAGCTTGATCGGCTTGACGCGGGTGTCGCCGGAACCGACTTCCTGGATCGCCATTCTATGGGTCACTCCCCGTGCTCGGTGGTCAGCTGGAGGGCCAGCGCGGCCTTGTCGACCTTGTTCGTCGCGTTGAGCGGCAGGGCGTCGAGGACGACCAGCCGCTCCGGTGCCTTGTAGTCCGCGATCCGGGTCCGGCACCAGTCCACGAGCTCGGGAAGGGTCGGCGGCCGGTCGGGATCGGCGGGCACGACGAACGCCGCGCCGCGCTCGCCCAGCAGCACGTCGGGGTAGCCCGAGGACCGCGGCCTGGGCGACCGCGGGCGACTCGGCGAGCGCCGCCTCGACCTCCGCGGGATACACGTTGTAGCCGCCCCGGATGTACATCTCCCTGAGCCGTCCGACGACGCGCAGGTTGCCGTCGGCCCCGACGGTGCCGAGGTCGCCGGTGTGCAGCCAGCCGTCGGGATCGACGGTCGCGGCGGTGGTGTCGGGGTCCTGCCAGTAGCCGCGCATCATGGCGGGGGAGCGACAGACGATCTCGCCGACCTCGCCGTCGGCCAGCGCGCCGCTCGTACCGGTCGGGTCGACGATGCGCAGCTCGACGTCGGGCGCCGGGCGGCCGACCGTGGTGGCGATGACGTCGTCGGGGTCGCCGACCAGGGTGCTCGTGGTGACGCCGGCCTCGGTGCTCGTGTAGCGGGTGATGACCGGACAGCCGAGCGTCTCGCGCATCCGGCGCACGAGATCCGGTGCGATCGCCGCGCCGCCGATGCCGCAGACCCGCAGGCGCGAGAAGTCCGTCGTGGCGCGGTCGGGATGGGCGAGCACGAGCTCCCACTGCGTGGGGACCCCGGTGCCCATGGTGATGCGCTCGTCACGGATCAGGCGGAGGGTCTCGGCGGCCGACCACGGCTCCCCCGCGATGACGATGGTCGTCCCGTTCGCGAGCTCGTCCCACATCCGGGTCATGTAGCCGACGTGCGGGAACGGGAGGACGACGAGGCGTCGGTCGCCCGGCTCGGTCAGCTGCCCGATGTTGGCGCTGATCGCGCGCATGCGCGCGTGGTCGTACACCGCGCCCTTGGGGGCGCCGGTCGTGCCGCTGGTCCAGACGATGCACGCCGGGTCGGTCGCCGCGATCGCGGGGAGGTCGGCGTCACGCAGCGGCGGGGTGGCGAACGCGTCCTTCAGCTCGGTGACCGGCACGACGGTCCCGACCGGAGCACCCGCGGGCACCCGGGCGCCGTCGCCCACGACCGTGACCACCGGGCGCGTGCGCTCCAGGATGCTGCGCTGCTCGGCCGCGCCGAGCCGCCCGTTGATTGCGGACGTGATCGCACCGGCGCGGAGCGCGCCGAGGTAGCACGCGGCGAACTTGATCGAGGACGGCAGCATGAGGCAGACGACGTCGCCGGGGAGGACACCGGCGCCGACCAGCGCGGCGGCGAACCCGTCGGCGACCCCGTCGAGCCACGCGTACGTCGCGCGCTTCTCGCCGTGGACGTAGGCCTCACGCTCGGGGTGGGCACGGGCGGCGCGCCGCAGGAGTGCCGCCGTGTCGGTCGGTTCGGCCATCCCCGCTCAGGTGACGGTGATCGGGATCGTCACCGTCGGGACGCCGTTCATCTCGAACCATGCGACGTGCTCGGCCACCAGGTCGAACTCGAACCGGTACGCACCGGCCGTCCGGGGCGCGGGCACGGTGAAGTCGAACGAGGCGCGCTCGCCCGTGCGGCGCCCCTCGGGCGGGCCGGCCGGCAGGTCGATCCGGGCGTAGTCCCGGTCGAGGTACGTGCCGTCGCCGTCGAGCAGGTGCACGCCGAGCCGGACCGGACCGACCGGGGCCTCGGACGGCAGCCACCGGGTGGACCCGGTGTTGGTGGCCGCCGCGTGCCCGGTCAACGACCCGCCGGCGGAGGCGGTGTCGCCGTCGAGCCGGATCTCGAGGCGAGCGTCGAGGCCCCGCCGTTCCCGGCTGTCGGCCTCGGCGCGTGAGCCCTTGGACAGGAAGAAGATGCGGCGCTGCTCCACGAACGGCTGCATCACCTCGTAGTGGTGCCGGCGGGTGACGCCGCCGGCGAGGAAGTCGTCGTAGCCGGTGATCGACGTGTGGAACGGGTCCGACGTGAAGACCGCGAGCTCGAGGTCGGTGAACCCGGCGTCGCGGGCCCACCGCTCGATGTCGCGGATGATGATGTCGTTCTCGATGACGGTGAACTGCTTCATCTCGAACTGGCTCTGCGCGGTCTTGGAGTGGTTCGGGCCGGGCTCCTGGAAGCCGGCGACACCACCCGGCGCGAGGACCCGGCCCATCTCGGCGAGGACGTGGGCGGGGTTGGGCACGTGGTGGAACGCGTCGATGCAGAAGATCCGGTCGACGCTGGCGTCGGGGAGGTCCAGGCGCCGACCGTCGAAGAGCAGGAACTCGGGCTCGGGCTGTTCCCCCGCGACCGGTTGGCGGACGAAGAGCTCGCGGGCCACGTCGAGGGCGGCGGCGGACACGTCGCACACGATCACCTGGCAGCCGAGCTGGGTCAGCATCCGGCTCGTCCACCCGGTGCCCGCACCGAAGTCGAGCACCCGCATGCCCTTGACCGGCCGGACGCCGGCGAGCACCTGCGCGAAGCAGATCAGCAGGTCGTGCGCCTCGTCGATGTTCGCGACGGGCTTGGAGTAGTAGTAGTCCACCGCGTCCATGTTCTTGCGGTAGTACTCGTCGGCCGCCTCGGAGAGCTGCTCGACGGTGTAGTGCTCGAGGAGCTTGCGGACGTCGACGGCGTCGGGCTCGGTGAGCGGTGCCTGCGCGTCGATCGTGCTGACCGGCGCCGGGGCCGGTGCCGGGGCGATCGCCCGCCGGACCCGACGGACGACCCGACCTGCCTGGTGACGCAACGTCATGCGGAGGAGGCTACCGGGGGGTCTCGCGCCCGCCCGGGACGGGCCGGGCCGGGACGGCGAATCTGACGAGGCGTTAGATTCGGCGCCCCGACCAACGAGCAAGGGGAGCCTGCGCCATGGCGCGTTTCACCGACCGAGTCGCGATCGTCACCGGGGCCGGCTCCGGCCTGGGGCGGGCCACCGCCGCGCTGTTCGCGCGCCGAGGGGGCGAAGGTGGCCGTCGTCGACGTCGCCCGCGAGGCGGCCGAGAAGGTCGCGGCCGATCTCACCGCCGCCGGCGGCACCGCGACCGCCTACGCCGGCGACGTGAGCGATCCGGGCTCGGTCCAGGCGTGCGTCGACGCCGTCGCCGCCGACCTCGGCCGGCCACGGCTCCTGGTGAACTCGGCCGGGATCGGCGGCTTCGCGAAGTCCCACGAGGAGACCCCCGAGCACTGGGGATCCATCATCGCCGTGAACCTGACCGGTACCTTCCTGATGTGCCGATTCACCCTTCCGTACCTCCTGGACGGCGGTGGGACCATCGTGAACATCGCCTCGAATGCGGGGTTGATGGGCCAGCCGTACTCGGCGGCGTACTGCGCCTCGAAGGGCGGGGTGATCAACCTCACCCGCGCGCTCGCGGTCGAGTACCTGGACCAGGGTGTCCGGGTGAACTGCGTGGCCCCGGGGGGCATGCGCACGCCGCTCACCAAGGGCTTCCGGCTCCCCGAGGACGCGGACTTCGACGTGCTGCGGCCGATCATGAGCCGCATCGGCGTGTCCGAGCCGGAGGAGGTCGCTGAGTGCATCGCCTACGTCGCTTCCGACACAGCGAGGTACATGATCGGATCGATTATCTCGATCGATGGGGGACTGGTGACGTACGGCGGGGGATTCCCGAAGCCGACGACGAGCCCCACCCCAGCCGAGGCAGCTGGCTGAGACGATGGCGCGACGACTGACCTCGTTCACCTCGCTGTGGGACCTGATCCAGCAGCGGGCGAGTGACACTCCCGACGCCCGATTCGTGATCGACGAGGACGGGCGCACGCTCACCTTCGCCGAGTACCGCGACGCCGCCGAGCGGGCCGCCGCGGCCCTTTCCGCCCGTGGGATCGGCGAGGGCGACATCGTCTCCTGGCAGCTGCCGACCTGGATCGAGTCGATGGTCCTGGTCGGTGGGCTCGCCCGTCTCGGCGCGGTGCAGAACCCGATCCTGCCGATCTATCGCGACCGCGAGGTCGGCTTCGTCGTCCGCCAGGCCGGCGCGGTGCTCCTCGTGGTGCCGGGGGAGTGGCGCGGCTTCGACTACGGGAGGATGGCGCGGGACATCGCGGCCGAGACCCCCGGGCTCGAGATCATGGAGTTGCACCGTGGCGACGTGCTCGACGGCGACGTGTCCACGCTGTCACCGGCGCCCGCCGGCGGCGAGGCGTTCACGGCGGGTGAGCGCAAGGACGGTCCGCTGCGCTGGCTCTTCTACACGTCGGGCACCACCGCCGACCCGAAGGGTGCGCGACACACCGACAACACCGTCGCGGCCTCCGCGTACGCGATGGTCGACGCCTTCGACCTCCAACCGGAGGACCGCAACGCCCTGGTGTTCCCGTTCACCCACATCGGCGGCATCGGGTGGTTGATCTCCGGGCTCATGGCCGGGTGCTCCCACGTGATCGTCGAGGGGTTCGTCCCCGACACCACCATCCCCGTGCTCGAGCGCGAGCGCGTGACCATCGCCGGTGCGGGCACGGTGTTCCACCTCGCGTACCTGGCCGCGCAGCGCGCCGCGGACCATCCGCTGTTCCCCGAGACGCGGATCTTCGTCGGGGGCGGTGCGGCCAAGCCGCCGCAGCTGCACGACGAGGTGAAGGCCGAGCTCGGCGGCCTCGGCATCCTCTCGGGCTACGGGCTCACCGAGTGCCCGATCCTGTCGATGTGCCGGGTCGGCGCGACCGACGAGCAGATGGCGTACACCGAGGGCTCGCTCTGCGCCGGCATCGACGTCAAGGTCGTGACCATCGAGGGGAACGTCGCCGGACGCGGTGAGGAAGGCGAGATCCGGGTCAAGGGCCCGAACCTCTGCCTCGGCTACACCGATCCCACGCTCGACGCCGAGGGCTTCGACGCCGAGGGCTACTTCCGCACCGGGGATCTGGGCATCGTGCGCGAGGACGATCACGTGGTGATCACCGGGCGGCTCAAGGACGTGATCATCCGCAAGGGTGAGAACATCTCGGCCAAGGAGGTGGAGGATCTCCTGTTCACCCACCCGAAGGTCGCGGATGCGGCGGTGATCGGCCTGCCCGACCCGGTGGCCGGCGAGCGCGCGTGCGCGATCGTCGTCCCCGCGGATCCGGCGGATCCCCCGACGCTCCCGGAGCTGTTCGAGTTCGCCAAGGCCGAGGGCCTCATGGTGCAGAAGATCCCCGAGCAGCTCGAGATCGTCGCGGTCCTCCCCCGGAACCCGACCGGCAAGGTCCTCAAGCACGAGCTCCGCAAGCAGTACTCGGACTGACCCGTGCCGCTCGACGAGGAGCAACGCGCGCTCGCGGCGCGGGTCTCGAACTGGGGCCGCTGGGGAACCGAGGACCAGCGCGGCACCCTCAACCTGATCGACGCCGCCGCGGTGCGCCGCGGCGCGGCCGCCGTGCGCCGGGGCGTCTCGTTCTCGCTCTCGATCCCGATGGACGCCGACGGCCCCCAGACCGGTCGGATCCTCGGGCGGCGGAACCCCCAGCTGACGATGCTCCAGGCGTCGTTCGCCTTCACCGGCGACCTCGGCGACTTCGCGACGAGCGACGACGAGGTCACGACCGGCACGCAGTCCGCCACGCACTGGGATGCCCTCTCGCACGCGGGCTACGGCGGCCTGCTCTACAACGGCGTGCCCGCCGACGCGATCTCGATGGAGGACGGCGCCACGAAGCTCGGCATCGAGCACTTCGGGCCCGTGGTCACCCGCGGGCTGCTGTGCGACGTCGCGCGGCTGAAGGGCGTCGAGTGGTTCGACGAGCCCTACGCCGTCACCGGCGCCGACCTCGACGCGTGCCTCGCCGGCGCCGGCCTGACCCCGGCGCCCGGTGACATCGTGCTCGTGCGCACCGGTCAGATGCACTGGCTCCGGGTCGGCGACCGCAACCGCTACGCCGACATCTCGCCGGGCATCGGCCTCGACGCGGTCGAGTGGCTCCACGACCACGACATCGCCGCGATCGCGAACGACACCCACGTCTTCGAGCCCTACCCGTGCCCGGGCGCGAACCCGTACCTGTTCCCCACGCACATGATCGACCTGCGCGACATCGGGATCCCCCAGGGCCAGCAGTGGGACCTCGACGAGCTCGCGGCGGACTGCGCCGACGACGGCGGGTACGAGTTCCTGCTCGCGGCCACCCCGTTGCCCGTCACCCATGCCAGCGGCGGTCTCGTCGCGCCGACCGCCACGAAGTAGCCGAGGGCCCGCCATGACCACCAACCACATCGTGACCGGAGCGGCGTCGGGACTCGGTGCCGCGGTCGCCGCCCGCCTGCGCGAGCGCGGCGACCACGTCGTCACCGTGGACCTGCGCGACGCCGACGTCGAGGCGGACCTCGGCACCCCCGAAGGCCGCGCCGACGCCCTGCCCGCGGCGCTCGCGCTCGTCGACGGTCCGCTCGCCGGACTCGTGCCGTGCGCCGGCCTCGGTCCCCAGGTGCCCGACCACGCCCTCATCGCCTCGGTCAACTACTTCGGTGCGGTCGCCTTCCTCGACGGCTGCGCCGACGCGCTCGCGGCCGGTGCGCCCTCCGCCGCGGTCGCGATCTCGTCCAACTCCACCACGATCGACCCGACGGTGAGCGCCGACCTGGTCGCGGCGTTCCTCGCCGGGGACGAGGAGCGGGCCCGGTCGATCGCCGCCGACCTGGCCGGCAACTCGGTGTACGCGTCGAGCAAGGTCGCGATCGCCCGCGACGTGCGCCGCCGCGTCGCCGACTGGGGTGCCCGCGGCGTGCGCGATCAACGCGGTCGCGCCCGGGCCCTTCCGGTCGCCGTTGCTCCAGCAGGGTCTCGACGACCCCGACGTTCGGACCGCTCATCGAGGCGCTCCCGGTGCCGACCGGCGCGATCGGGACCCCCGACGAGGTCGCCGCGGTCGATCGATGTTCCTCCTCGGTCCCGAGGCGTCCTACGTGCACGGCTCGATCGTCTTCGTCGACGGCGGCATCGACGCGCTGCTGCGCCCCGACGCGATCTGACGTGCGCTTCTACGGCACCGACCAGGCGCGCATCCACCACGAGCGTTTCGGCGATCTCGCGGCCGCCGCCGCGGCGCTGGTGCGGGACGAGGTCGCGCGGTCCGGGCTCACCACCGGGCACGTCACCGACCTCGGGTGCGGTTCGGGCATCCTCGCCGCCGCGATGCTCGACGCCGGCTACTCGGTCACCGGTGTCGACCTCTCGCCCGACATGGTGGAGCTCGCCCGCCACCACGCTCCGGGCGCGGCCTTCGCCGTCGGGTCGGTCCACGATGCCGAGGTCCCGGCGTCGGTCGCGGTGACCGCGATCGGTGAGGTCCTCAACTACGCCACCGATCCGCGGGCCGGGCTCGACGCCTTCGGCACGCTGGCCGCGCGCGGTCCACGAGGCGCTGGTCCCGGGCGGGATGTTCGCCTTCGACGTCTCCACGCCGGGACGCAACCTCGGCCTGGACGTCCGCCACGTCTTCCACGACCACGGCGACTGGATGCTGGGCATGCACGCGAGCGAGGTCGACGGTGTCGAGGGGCCCACGGCTCGAGCGCCGGATCGTGATCCTCGTCCGTGAGCCCGACGACCGCTACCGCCGGATCGACGAGCACCACACGCTGATGCTCTACGAGGTGGACGACGTCCGGCGGGCGCTCACCGACGTCGGCTTCGACGTCGAGGTCCGTCCCGCGTACACGGTCGCGACGTCGTCCACGCCACCGTCGGGCTGGGCCGTCTTCGTCGCCCGGAAGCGGGAGCGCTGACCGGCGCGCCGGCGTCGTGCGCGAGACATCAACGAACGCCTCGGTGGTCGAACCACACCGCGCTCGTCGATTGAGCATCGGTTTCCGGGGACGAGGGCACGAGCACTGTGAACCAGGCTCGGCGCCTCGCCCACTTGGTCGCACTTTTCCGGGCCTGGACCCCGAGAGCGGTGCCAGTGGGGCGCCGGATGACGTACGTTCCACCGGTGCCCACCTCGAAGCGGACGTCGCGCACCCTCGCGCTCGTCGCCGCCCTCGCCTCGCCGCCACCGCCTGCTCCAGCGGGAGCGAGGCCAAGTCCACGCCGAGACGCACCACGACCTCCACGAGCGCCGGCCCGCGCCCGCCGGTCCCGCCGCCGACCTGACCGAGGAGATCACCGGGGCGAAGCCGCCGTTCATGGGCGAGGCGACCGGCGCCGCAGCTCGAGGACACGCGGCTACGTCCAGCACGAGTACGTCGCCGCCGGGACCGCCACCTCCTACCGGGCCGAGGGCGAGCTCACCCCCGACGGCCGCTGGACGTTCGTGCCGGACACCAGCGCGCCGACTACCGCACGCGGATCCTCGTGCGCCGCCCGGCGAAGCGCGCCAGGCGCAGCGGCACCGTGGTGGTCGAGTGGCTGAACGTCAGCGGCGGCGTCGACGCCGACCCGGACTGGACCAGCCTCAGCGAGGAGATCGTCCGCAACGGCGACACCTGGGTCGGCGTGTCCGCCCAGCTGCTCGGCGTGGACGGCGGCCCGGTCCTGGTGGCCGTCCCGGGTGCGGATGTCGGCGCCGTCGCGGGCAAGGGCCTGAAGACGATCGACCCGGAGCGCTACGGAACGCTCGACCACCCCGGCGACGGCTACTCGTTCGACATCTACACCCAGGTCGCCCGGGCGCTGCGCGCCGGCGGCGCGGCCACCGGGTGGCGTGACGCCGGCAGCGCGTCGTCGCCGCGGGCGAGTCGCAGTCGGCGATCGCGCTGACCACCTACATCGACGGCGTGCAGCCGCTCACCCACGCCTTCGACGGCTTCTTCGTGCACAGCCGCGGTGCGACGACCCTGCCGCTCGTCGGGCCCGGGCAAGTCCGCTGACCTCGCGGGCGGCATCGGCGGCACCCCGACGATCTTCCGCACCGACACCGACGTCCCGATCCTCGACCTCCAGTCCGAGAGCGACGTGACCGGGATCCTCGCGTCCGCCGCGGTCCGCCAGCCGGACACCGACGTATCTGCGCCTCTGGGAGGTCGCCGGCACCGCGCACGCCGATGCGCACCTCATGGGCGCGACCGCCGACGCCGTCGATTGCGGTGCGCCGATCAACGACGGACCGATGCACGTCGTCGCCAAGGCCGCGCTCGCGCGGCGCTCGAGACCTGGATCCGGACGGGTCGGCCGCCCGACGCGCGCGCCGCGGCTCGAGCTGACCGACGGCGCGCCGCCCGCAGTCCGGCGCGACGCCGACGGCATCGCGCTCGGGGGGATCCGCACCCCGCCGGTCGACGTCCCGGTGCAGGTGCTCTCCGGCGTGCCGGGACCGAACCCGGCGATCATCTGCATCCTGCTCGGCTCCACGAAGCCGCTCCCCGACGCCGCGGATCGCCGAGCTGTACCCGTCCCGGGCCGACTACCGCCGGAAGTACGACGCTGCGACGAGGGCGACGATCGCGGCCGGCTACGCCCTCCCGGCGCGATCGCGGCGGCGCTCCTCGCGTACGCCGAACCGTCGCGGGTCGACCGAGTAGACGCCGCGTGCGTCAGGCGCGACCGGTGCGGCGGAGCAGCTCGATCCACGCGTCGGGGGGATCCTGGACGCGCGCGGATCCGTTCCGGTCGCGGTCAGCGAAGCAGTCCATCCCCGCGGTCGTAGAGCGTCGCCGGGTCGGCGGGCCGGTGGTCGCCGCCGACGGCGGTCGCGAGGTCCCACGTGTGCACGTGCCACTCCCACGGCCGCGAGCCGCGGCGTGCAGCCCGGCCGTCACCGTGCCGCGTGGATACCCGAAGGGGAGCTCCCAGTGGTCCTCGAGGCGACGGGCGTAGCGCGCCGCGGACGCGGCGAAGTCGTCGATCCGGTCCGGCCCGGTCCCGGGCGGCAGCGCGGCCAGTGACAGGGCGGTTCGCTCGTCGAGCGCACCGGCGTCGAACGCGGGCGCCGCGTCGCCGGCGATCGCCCGGTCGAGCCAGTCGTGGTACCAGCCGATCACGGTCACGAGGTGCCCGGCGAGGTCGGTGCCGCTCCACTCCCCGCACGCGGGCCGCGCCCACTGCGCATCCGTCCAGCCGTCGACCGCGCCCACCACGGCCGCGACGCCGGAGCCGTACAACGTGAGGACGGTCTCGCGGTCCATCCGGTCAGCGTCGGGCGGCCTGCACGAGCGCGTCGAAGAGCCCCTGTTGGGCGGGGTCGGCGGCCGAGGTGTCCTCGGGGTGCCACTGCACGGCCGTGACCCACGTGTCGGTGTCGAGCTCGACGGCCTCGACGACACCGTCCCGGGCGCGGGCGGTCACGATCAGGCCCGTGCCCGAGCCGGTCGATGGCCTGGTGGTGGTGGCAGGAGCAGGCCGCCCGCCCGACGCCCATCGCGCGCCCGACGCGCGAATCGGGCTCCATGTCCACGTCGTGGAGGTTCTGACCGCCTTCGACACCGGGTGTGCCGTGGCCCGGGAGCTCGTCGGTGATGTGCTGGTGCAGCGTGCCGCCGAGCGCGACGTTCAGCACCTGGACCCCCCGGCAGATCGCGAGCACCGGGAGCCCGAGCTCCAGCGCGGCACTGCACAGCGCGAACTCGAACTCGTCCCGGATCGGGATCGTCCCGTAGGTCTCGGGCGCGCGCGTCCGCGCCGTAGCGACCCGGGATCACGTCGCCGCCGCCGGGCAGCACCATGCCGTCGAACCGGTCGAGCATCGCCGACGCCTCGGGCCCGTCGAGATGGCGCGGCCCGAGCACCGCCTCCTGGGCGCCGGCCCGCTGCAGCGACTCGACGTACATCGCCTGGATCGCGAACGCCGGGTCGGCCCAGCCGTCGACCCGGCCGGCCCGCACCGGGTACGCGGGCAGCGCGATCAAGGGGGCGGGCACGTCAGATCTGCTCGAAGTTGCGCCGCCGCTCCCAGTCGGTGACGGCACGGTTGAAGGTCGCCCACTCCTGCTTCGCGGTGTTCAGGATGTGGTGGTGGACGGCCGGCCCGAACGCCTCGCGCGCCATCTCGCTGTGCTCGAAGGCGTCGATCGCCTCCACGAGGGTCGACGGCACGTGCGGCAGCTCCGGCGCGTCGTACGCGTTGCCGACGAACGGCGGCGGCGGCTCGATCCCGTTCTGCATCCCGTGCAACCCCGCGGCGATGATGCCGGCGAACGCGAGGTACGGGTTCACGTCGGCACCCGGGATCCGCGACTCCACCCGGTACGCAGGGCCGTGGCCGACGAGCCGGTAGCCGCAGGTGCGGTTGTCGTAGCCCCACGCGAGCGCGGTCGGCGCCCACGAGTCCGGCTGGTAGCGCTTGTAGGAGTTGACGTACGGCGCGAAGAGCAGCGCGAGCTCGCGGCCGGTGGCGACGATCCCGCCCAGCCAGCCGCTGAACACGGACGACAGGTGGTGCTCCGCGTCGGCGTCCCACATCATGCTCTCGCCGGTCCGGAGGTCCCACACGCTGGAGTGCACATGACACGACGAGCCGACCTCGTCCATGGAGTACTTCGCCATGAACGTCAGCGAGCGACCGTTGAGCGAAGCGATCTCCTTCGCACCGTTCTTGTAGATCACGAGCCGGTCGGCCATCTCGAGCGCCTCGGCGTAGACGAGGTTGATCTCGTGCTGGCCCCTCCCGGCCTCGCCCTTGGAGAACTCGACCGGGACCGCCGCTTCGTCGATGCCGTTGCGGATCTGGCGGATCAGGTACTCGTCGCGCGTCGTCTGGAGGATGTGGTAGTCCTCGATCACGTCCGAGTGCGGCGTGAGGTCGGCGTAGCCGCGGGCCGCGGCGTCGCGGTAGGAGTTCTCGAACAGGAAGAACTCGAGCTCGGCGCCGATCTTGACGGTGAAGCCCATTGCCGCGGCACGCGCGATCTGGGCGCGCAGGACCTGGCGGGGCGACTCCTCGACGGGTGCTCCCGTCTCCTCGTCGACGAGGTCGCAGAGCACGAGCGCGGTCGCCTCGAGCCAGGGGATGCGGCGGAGGGTCGTGAGGTCGGCGACGCAGCGGAAGTCCCCGTAGCCCTGCTCCCAGTTGGCGTACTCGTAGCCCGGGAGCGGGGTCATGTCGACGTCGAGCGCGATGAGGTAGTTGCACGCCTCGATCGCGCCGCCCGCGTCGAGGATCTGCTCGACGAAGTAGTGGCCGAGCACGCGCTTGCCCATGAGCCGGCCCTGCAGGTCGGGGAAGCAGACGAGCACGGTGTCGATCTCGCCGGTCTCGACGAGCACGCGCAGGTCCTCGGTGCTCAGGTTGCCGGGCATGGGAAGACCTCCTCGGGCCGAGAGGGTAGCGGTGGGAGACCCGGCTACTCGGGGGTCACGTACGCCGCGGTGATCCCACCGTCGACCACGAGCTGGGCGCCGGTCATGAACGACGACTCGTCGGACGCGAGGAACAGCGCCGCGCGGCGAGCTCCTCGGCGTCGCCGAGGCGGCCCATCGGGATGTGGACGAGGCGTCGCGCCTTGCGGGCGGGGTCGCTCATCAGCTCCTCGAGCATCGGCGTGGAGATCGGGCCCGGGCACAGCGAGTTGGCGCGGATGCCCCGGCGCCCGTACTCGACCGCGATCTCGCGGGTCATCGCGAGCACCCCGCCCTTCGACGCGGTGTAGGCGATCTGCGCGGTCGCCGCGCCCATGAGGGCCACGAAGCTGGCGACGTTCACGATCGACCCGCCGCCCGACTCCAGCATCGCGGGCACGCCGTACTTGCAGCCCAGCCAGACGCCCTTCAGGTTGATGTCCATCACCCGGTCCCAGGTGGCCTCGGGCGTCTCGGTCACGCCGCCGTCGTCGGCGGGGAAGATGCCCGCGTTGTTGTAGAGGACGTGGAGGGCACCGAAGCGCTCCATCGTGAAGGCGATCATCGCCTCGACCTCCGCGGCGTCGGCCACGTCCACCTTCACGAAGGCGGCCTCACCGCCTGCGGCTTCGACCGCCGCCACGGTCTCCCGGCCACCGTCCTCGCTCCAGTCGGCGACCACGACGCGCGCACCCTCGCCGGCGAAGAGCGTGGAAGCGACCCGGCCCATGCCGTTGCCCGCGCCCGTGATGAGCGCGACCTTGCCGTCCAGCCTGGCCATGAGCGGTCCTCCCGAAGGTCCGAGTCGCCGGCGGGGGGCGCCGGTAGCCTCGCTGCGATGTCCGACGCTTCCGACGCCGAGCGCACCGGCGCCACGACCGGCGCCGAATCCTCGCCCGAGGTCACCCGGCCCGGGCAAGTTAGCGGCTCCGACGCCGCCACCGGGACCGAGGACGAGCCCGACGAGCAGTCGCCCGAGCAGCTGCGCGACCAGCGCGAGCAGCGGCTGGCGAAGCTCGACGCCATGCGCGCCGCGGGGGTCGAGCCCTACCCGGTGCGCTTCGACGCGACGGCGACCGCCGGCAGCATCCGGGCCGAGCACGGCGAGCTCCCGGCAGGGGAGAGCACCGACGTCCGCGTTCGGATCGCGGGCCGCCTCCTGCTGCTCCGCCGCCAGGGCAAGCTGAGCTTCGCGACCCTCCAGGACCGTGACGGCACCATCCAGCTGTTCGTGAGCACGAACCAGCTCGGCGACGAGCGCCACAAGGAGTTCGACCACCTGGACCGGGGCGACTGGGTCGGCGTGGAGGGCACCGTGATGGCCACGCGTCGGGGCGAGCTCAGCGTGGCCGTCGAGTCCTGGGAGCTCCTCGCCAAGGCCGTCCGCCCGCTGCCCGACAAGTGGCACGGCCTGGCCGACGTCGACACCCGCTACCGGCAGCGCTACGTGGACCTGGTCGTCAACGACGAGGCGCGTCGCATCGCGCTCGGCCCGCATCGAGACCATCGCCGCGCTCCGCCGGCATCTCACCGAGCGCAGGTTCCGCGAGGTCGAGGGTCCGGTGCTGCAGACGATCCAGGGGGGAGCGACGGCGCGGCCCTTCGTCACCCACCACAACGCGCTCGGCCAGGACATGTACCTGCGCATCGCGCTCGAGCTCCACCTCAAGCGGCTCATCGTCGGCGGCCTCGACCGCGTCTTCGAGATCGGGCGCGTGTTCCGCAACGAAGGCGTGGACACGACGCACAACCCGGAGTTCACGATGCTCGAGGCCTACCAGGCCTTCGGCGACTACCACGACATGATGGACCTCGTCGAGGGGCTGGTGGTCGCGAGCGCGCGGGCGGTCGTGCCGCAGATGCAGGTCACGGTGGGCGACGAGACGATCGACCTGGCCGGACCGTTCCGGCGGGCGACGATGGTCGACCTCATCAAGGAGCACGCCGGTGTCGACATCCACCCGGCGATGGAGCTCGAGGAGGCACGCACGGTGTTGCGCGGGCTCGATCTCGCGTTCGAGCCGGACTGGGGTCCGGGGAGGCTCACGAACGAGGTCTACGACGAGCTCGTCGAGGACAAGCTCGTCCAGCCGACGTTCGTGCTCGACCACCCGCGCGAGGTGTCGCCGCTCGCGCGCGCCGACCGGGACGACCCGACGCTCGTCGAGCGTTTCGAGCTCGTCGTCAACCGGCACGAGCTCGCCAATGCGTACAGCGAGCTCAACGACCCGGTCGACCAGCTGGCCCGCTTCGAGGCGGAGGCCGCGCACAAGCGGGCCGGGGATCCCGAGGCCGGCGACGTCGACCTCGACTACGTCCGGGCGCTGGAGTACGGGATGCCCCCGACGGGTGGGCTCGGACTCGGCATCGACCGACTGGTCATGTTGCTCACGGGAACGCCGTCGATCCGCGAGGTGATCTTGTTCCCGACGCTGCGCCCCGAGCCGGGCATGGGCGGTCTCGGCACGTCGGCCGGCGACGGAGTCGACGCGGCGACCGACGAACCGCCGGAGCTGCTGGCGACCGTCGCCGCGCTGGCGGCCGCACCCGCGCCGGCCCCCACGGCGTCGCCCCTGCCGACCCGGCTGATCACGACCCTGGTCGCCCTGGCGGGTGTGCTCTCCGTGTCTGCGCTCGTGCCGTGGTTCCAGCGCCAGGTGGAGCCGGTCCGGGACACGATCCTGCCGTTCGAGCTCCGCGCCGGTGGGCGCGTCCGCGACGGTCCTCATCGGGCTCGTGTTCCTGATCCTCGCCGACCAGCTGCGCTCGGGGAAGCGGCGCGGCTGGCAGCTGACCGTGGCGGCGGCGGCGGCGAGCACGGTGCTGCAGCTCCTCAAGGGTCCGCACCTGATCGCGGCGGCCTACTCGCTGCTCCTGCTGGTGCTGCTGGTGCTCAACCGGGAGCGGTTCCGGGCACCGAGCGACCCGCCGTCGGTCTGGCGTCTCGCGCGTCGATTCCCGGTCTACGTCGCGGTCGTGTACGGCTTCGGGACGCTCGCGCTGCTGATCGACCGGGGCCACATCACGCCGGAGCCGACCTTCGCCGGCGCGATCGAGACGGTCACCCTCGGCCTCGCCGGGGTGTCCGGCCCGTACACCTACCACGGCCGCTTCTTCGAGGACTTCTATCCCGCGGCGCTGCTCGCGGTCGGCATCTTCGGCTTCGTCGCGCTCGTCGTCACGGTGTTCCGCCCGCTGGTCACCCGTGACCCCCACCGCGGCGAGGACTGGGCGCACGCGGAGCGGCTCGTGCACGAGTACGGATGGGACACACTGGCGTACTTCTCGCTGCGCGACGACAAGAGTTTCTTCTTCTGCTCCGACGGCGAGGCCATGATCGCCTACACGTACCTCGGCGGGTACGGGCTCGCGGCGGGCGACCCCGTCGGCCGACCCGAGTCGGTGGCGCTCGTCGTGGACGAGTTCCTCGCGTACTGCCGGACGCGCGGCTGGCGGCCGGCGTTCCTCGCCGTACGCGAGGGCGATCTCCCGCTCTACTCCTCCCGCGGGCTGCGGCACGTGTACCTCGGCGACGAGGCGATCGTCCGCTGCGACGCGCTGGCACGCGGCTCGGGCTCGAAGAGCATCCATCAGGCGGCCCGACGCGTCGCGAAGACCCACACGTTCCGGCTCGTGCCCGAGTCGGCCGCGTCGACGGGGACCATCGACGCCCTGAACGCGATCAGCCGGCGCTGGCGCGGGGACGAGCCCGAGCGCGGGTTCACGATGACGCTCTCGAAGGACATCGAGGGCACCAACCCGGAGTTCCTGCTGGCGATCGCGACCGGACCCGACGGCACGCCGACTGGGTTCCTCCGCGTCGTCCCGGCCTACGGTCGCACGCGGGGCTACACGCTGGACCTCATGCGACACGACCCGGATGCACCGAACGGGATCACCGAGTTCCTGATCGTGCGGACCGCCGAGGCGCTGGCGGACCGGGGGGTGCGCCGGCTGTCGATGAACTTCGCGGCGTTCGGTCGCCTGCTGGACCCGGAGATCCAGCACGGGCCGCTGCGCCGGGTCGCGGCCTGGGGGATCCGGCGCTTCAACCCGTACTTCCAGATCGAGTCGCTGCGGACCTTCAACGAGAAGTTCGCCCCCGAGTGGCTGCCCCGCAGCATCGTGTACGCCGACGCGTCCGATCTCCCGCGCGTCGCGATCCTCTACGCCGGTGCCGAGGGCTTCGTGAGCCTGCCGTTCGGGCGGTCGCTGTTCGTGCCCGTCGCGGTGGGCGGCGGGTCCGACGACCCGCCGGGCCCGGTCGGGGTGTCGGACGTCGCCTGAGCGGGGGCCGGCGTCGGCACGCCCGCGGCGCGAGCGCGATGGTTCCCAGCACCATCACCGCGGCACTGACGGTGATCAGGATCCAGTCGGTGCCGTCGGCCCGCATGCGCTCGTCCAGCGCGGCGACGCCCACGGCGACGCTCACGACCGGATCGAGCACGGTCGCCGCCGGGAACGAGATCTCGAGCGATCCGGCCTGGAACGCCAGCTGCTGGCACACGAATCCCAGCCCGCCGGTGCCGATCACCGCGTAGGTCTCCCATGACGTGAGGGCGACGTCGGGACCCTCGCCCACCAGGTGCATGAGGGACTTGGTGAGCGCGGAGGCGAAGCCGAACAGGGTCCCGGCGATCATCGCCAGCCCGAGGCTGCGCAGCCGCACGGACCGGCCGAGCGAGAGCCCCGCGCCCACGAGGCACACCGCGCCGGCGCCGACGACCGACGGGATCCAGTGGGAGAAGGTGTTGGTGTCCCGCCCGCCGTCGGGATGGCCGACCGCGAGGAAGACCGCGAGTGCGACGGCGATGGCCCCGGCCCACGCGAGGTCCGTGCCCCGGATTGGACGCGCGTTCCAGCGCGAGCTGAGCGGGAGTGCGAACACGAGCGCCAGGATCAGGAGGGGCTGCACCACGAGTATCGAGCCGACCGCGAGCGCTGCGGCCTGGAGCAGGTAGCCGACACCGCCGCCGAAGGTCGCGGCCCACCAGCGCGGCCGTGCGAGCAGCCGGCGGACGAAGGACATGCCGGAGTCGACGAGGCGCGACGCCTCCTGCTGCTGGGCGACCGCCCCGACGGCGAAGAGCACGTCCGCGCCGAGCACGAGCAGCACGGCGAGCCAGGGCATACCGAACAGTACGCTCCCGCCGATGGCCAGCCGCGTTGCGTTGTCGGTGACCGTGTCGGGCCTGGGCCGGCTGTTCGGTGCCGATCTCGCCGCCGTGGTGGAGACGGCCCGCCAGGCCGACGAGCTCGGCGTCGACCAGCTCGTGATGCCTGACCACGTCGCGATCGGTCCCCGGCTGGACCGCTACCCGTACGCGGCGCGGTTCCCCTATCCGCCCGGCGAACCCTGGCTCGAGCCCCTCACGACGCTGGCCGCGATCGCCGGCGTCACGCGTCGGGTCCGGCTCGGCACCGGCGTGCTGATCGCGCCGCTGCGGCCCGTCCTGCTCCTCGCGAAGTCGGTGGCGACCCTCGACGTCCTCTCGCGCGGACGGGTCGACCTGGGGGTCGGGACCGGATGGCAGCGCGAGGAGTTCGTCGAACCCGGGATGGGCTTCACCGGCCGGACGCGCCGCACGGACGACGCCGTCGCCGCCTGCCGCGCCCTCTGGGAGGAGGAGCCGCCGGTCTCCTTCGCCGCGGAGACCATCGCGTTCTCCGATGTCTGGAGCGCGCCACGGCCCGTCCAGGCGCGCGTGCCGGTCTGGTTCGGCGGGGCGCTCAACGACGCGATGGTGGCCCGCATCGCGACGCTCGGCGACGGGTGGCTGCCGCTCGGCCCGACCGTCGAGGAGATCGAGGTCGGCATCGAGACGCTGCGCACTGCGTTCGCCGAGCGTGGCCGCGATCCCGACGCGCTCGGCGTGCGGGCCGGGATCCCGGTCGTCACCGACGACGAGGGACGCGTGGACGTGTCCGCGACCGTCGCGCCGGTGGATCGACTCGCCGCGATCGGCGTCACGAGCATCTCGGTCGCGCTCGGACGGTTCCTGCGCACGCGCGACGACGTCGAGCCGTTCCTTTCGCAGCTGGTGCAGGCGCTGCGGGCCTAGGCTCACGGCGGCAACGCCGACTGGGGAGAGACATGACGCACGACCTCGTCATCCGCGCCGGACTCGTCGTCGACGGCACCGGTGCCGAACCGGTGCCCGCCGACGTCGCGATCGACGGCGACCGCATCACCGCGGTCGGGGAGGTCGGTGCCACCGGCCGCCGCGAGCTGGACGCCGAGGGTCGGTACGTGACCCCCGGGTTCGTCGACATCCACACCCATCTCGACGCGCAGATCGCGTGGGGACCCCATCGGGTCGTCGTCGTGCTGGCACGGCGTGACCTCCGTGGTGCTCGGCAACTGCGGCGTCACGTTCGCGCCGTGCAAGCCGGACGACCGCGAGTTCCTTGCCGAGATGATGGAGTCGGTCGAGGACATCCCCGCCCACGCGATCATGAGCGGGCTGCCATGGGACTGGGAGTCCTACGGCCAGTACCTCGACTCGATCGACCGCATGCCCAAGGGCCTCAACGCCGGCGGGATGGTGGGGCACTGCGCGGTGCGCATCCACGCGATGGGCGAGCGCGCGCTCGATGACGCACCCGCATCCGACGCCGACATCGCCGCGATGACCGCGCTCGTCGCCGAAGCGGTCGACGCCGGCGCGCTCGGGTTCTCGACCTCCCGGACCGCACTGCACCGGGTCCCCGACGGCCGGGTCGTTCCGGGGACGACCGCCGACGCCCGCGAGCTGATGGAGATCGGGCGCGTGCTCGGTGACCGGCGCCGCGGGGTCTTCGAGGCCGCGTCGGCGCTCGGGGAGCGGGGACCCGACGGGAACCGCCGGACGCGCTCGGAGGTCGCGCTCCTGGGCGAGATCAGCCGGATGACGGGCCGGCCCGCCACGTTCGGGTTGAGCCAGACCAAGAAGGTTCCCGGCATCGACACCGAGGCGCTGGCCGAGGTCGAGGCGCAGAACGCGCTCGGCGCACGCCTGCGCCCCCAGACCACCGCGCGAGGGATCGGGCTCCTGTTCGGTCTGCAGTTCCGGACGCCCTTCGACGCGTCACCCGCCTGGAAGGGCCTGCGCGACCTCCCGTTCGCCGACCGTCTCGCGCTGATCCGGGATCCGGCGCGGCGGGCCGAGCTGATCGCCGCGGCCGAGGGGGTGCCGACCATCCCCATGACCGAGCTGTACGTGCTGCCCGAGGGCGACGCCCGCTACGACCTGGGCGCGGAGGACACGCTCGCCGCGCACGCGCAGCGCCGCGGCGTCGGCGTGGCCGAGGCCTTCCTCCGGATCTGTGACGAGCGCGACGGGCGCGTGCTGGTGAACTGGCCCTTCCTGAACGACGACCTCGGCGCGGTCGAGCGGATGCTCCGCCATCCCGACAGCGTGCTCGGGCTCGCCGACGCCGGTGCGCACGTCGGCATGATCATGGACTCCAGCCAGCCGACGTTCTTCCTCACCCACTGGATCCGGGACCGCGGGCTCATGGCGATGGGCGAGGCGGTGCGCCGGCTGACGTCCGACACCGCGGAGCTGTTCGGCATCCCCGACCGGGGCGTGCTGCGGCCGGGTGCGTTCGCGGACGTGAACGTGCTCGACCTCGACGGCATGCGCCTCCCGCAGCCCACCTACGTGCACGACTTCCCGAACGGCGCCGGGCGCTACGTCCAGCGCGCGACCGGCTACGACGCCACGATCGTGAACGGCGAGGTGTTCATGGAGCAGGGCGAGCACACCGGGGCCCTGGCCGGCCGGCTGTTGCGCTCGACGCGCCCGACGCGTAGCCGCGGCCCGGCGCCCGGCCGTACACTCGGGCCCATGACGATGCTCGACATTCCCAAGGCACTGCACCGGGGCGAGTCCGAGCTGCCCTTCGTGGCGCTCGGCGACGGCACCCACCTCCAGCTCCTCCAGGTCAACGTGGAGGCCGGGTTGTGGGTGATCCGCACCAAGTTCGAGCCGGGCGTGACCGTCCCGACCCACAAGCACACCGGCGAGGTCTTCGCGTTCACGCTGAGCGGATCGTGGAAGTACCAGGAGTACCCCGAGGTGAACGTCGCGGGCTCCTACCTCTACGAGCCCGCCGGCTCGATCCACACCCTGACCGTGCCGGCCGAGAACGACGGCATGACCGACGTCTGGTTCGCGATCTACGGCGCGAACCTCAACCTCGACGCGGACGGCAACGTGGAGTCCGTCGTCGACGCGGGCCTCGTGCGCGACTCGTACTTCGCCCTCTGCGAGGCGAACGGTCTCGACCGGCCCGACGTCATCGGCGCCTGACCCGGACCGCGGGGTCGACGTGCGGTCAGCGTCGTCGGGTGCGAGGAGCTGGTGGAGGAGTTGGATCGCGACTGATCCCTCGCCGACGGCGGACGCGACCCGCTTGACCGATCCGTGGCGGGCGTCCCCGGCGGCGAACACCCCCGGCACCGAGTGTCTCGAGGTGCAAGGGCGCGCGTTCGAGCGGCCAGCCGGCGTCGCCGCCGAGGTCGGCGCCCGTGAGCACGAAGCCCTGCGTCGTCGCGTGCCACCTCCCCGGGCAGCCAGCTCGTATGGGGCTGGGCGCCGATGAGCAGGAACAGCGCGTCGGCGTCGACGGTCTCGTCGTCGCCGGTGTCACGGTTCCGCAGCACGAGGTGCTGGAGATGCTCGACACCGCCACCGCCCACCACCTCGGTGCGGAGCCGGACGTCGATGCGTGGATCGGCGTCGACCTGGCGCACGAGGTAGTCGGACATGCCGGCCTCGAGTGACGTCGCCGCGGACGAGCAGCGTGACCCGGCGGGCGTAGCGGGCGAGGTGCAGTGCCGCCTGCCCGGCGGAGTTGGCGCCGCCGACGATGTAGACGTCGCGTCCGGACATCCCGGGCGCCTCGGACGTCGGCCCGCCGTAGTACACGCCGGCGCCGGCGAGGTCCTCGAGCTCGGGGATGCCGAGGCGACGGTAGCTTGCCCCCGGGGCCAGGAGGACGGCACGCGTCCGCACCGGACCGCTCTCGGCGAGCACCACGGTGAGCTCGCCGCCGTCCGGGTCACGCCGCACGTCGGTCGCGCGCTGCATGAACACGAAGCCCGCGCCGAAGACCCACGCCTGGGTGTACGCGCTCTGAGCGAGCCGCCGGCCGCTGATGCCGGGCGGGAAGCCGAGGTAGTTGCGGATGAGCGAGCTCGACGTCGCCTGGCCGCCGATGCCGCCCTCGTCGATGACCAACGTGGCGACACCCTCGGAGGCGCCGTACACCGCGGCCGACAAGCCGGCGGGCCCGGCGCCGACGATGACGAGCTCGTAGTCGGCTCGGCCGGGTCCACCGGCGAGCCCGACGCCGCCGCGAGCTCCGCATTGCTCGGATCGCGCAGGATCGTGCCGTTGGGGAAGACGACGAGGGGAAGGCTCGCGGTCGTCGCCGGCCCGCTCGACGAGCTGCCCGCCCGTCGTCCGAATCGGCGAGTGAGAACGAGTGCGGCATCGCGCACCGCCCGAGCGCGTTGCGCAGGTCGTAGGCCCGGCCGGCCCACGACGTGCCCACGACGTGGATCGTGTACGGCGACACCCGTTGCGTCTCGGTCCAGTCCAGCAACATCCCGCTCACGTCGTGATGGAAGAGCTCGTCGGGTGACCCCGTCGGCCGCAGCACGAAGTGGTCGATCCGGCCCTGGCCGATGGCGTCGAGGATCGTGGCGCCGACGTCGGGGTCGCCCGTGTGCTCCCACTCGATCACGACGGCGCGCTTGGAGTGGGGGTGGAGGCGCCGGATCTCGTCGAGGAGCCCGCCGGGCTCGTCGGTCACGAGGACAGCGCGACGAGGACGAGCGCGACCTCCTGGTCCTCGGCGGCGAGCTGCTCGAAGCACTCGACCGCGTCCGCCGCCGATCCGGCGCACCGGACGCCGTAGTGCCCCCGTACCGATCCGAGAGCGTCTCGGCCAGGTCGGCGAGGCCATCCCCGTCGTCGTCGACGACGACGAGCGCCGGGTCGGACATCGGCGCATCGTACCTCGGGGGCCTACGCGGCGCGTGCGTGCCGGGTCGCCCAGGCGCGGAGTGCCGTGATGTCCTCGGCGCGGGAGCGCGCGAGGGGCACCGTGCTGCGCAGCTCGGTCGCGACGGCGTCGACGCCGATCGGGCCCGCGTAGGACGCCGCCGCGATCGCCGCCTCGATCTCCGCGCCCGAGTAGCCGTCGGTCATCGCGGCGAGGTGGGCGAGGTCGTCCGCGCCGAGGGTGACGCCACGGCGACGCAGCTGCGCCCCGAAGATCGCGGCCCGGTCGTCGACGTCGGGCAGGTCGACGAAGAACAGCTCGTCGAAGCGTCCCTTGCGGGTCAGCTCGGGCGGGAGCCGCGTGACGTCGTTCGCGGTCGCGACGACGAACACCCCCGGCGTCCGGTCCTGCAGCCAGCGGAGGAACGTGGCGAGCACCCGACCGGAGACGCCGCCGTCCTCGCCACCGGTCGCGAAGCCCTTCTCGATCTCGTCGATCCAGAGCACGGCCGGCGCCATCGCCGTGACGGTCACGAGCGCGGCGTCGAAGCGCTGCTCGGACTCGCCGACGTACTTCCGGTAGATGCGGCCGGGGTCCAGCAGCACCAACGGCACGGCCCATTCCGCGGCGAGCGCCCGGGCGAGGGCCGACTTGCCACAGCCGGGAACCCCGGCGAGCAGGACGCCGCGCGGCGGGTCGACGGCGCGCTCGAGGCCGGCCGCGAGGCGCCGGGCGAGCCACTCCTTCAGGTGGTCGAGCCCGCCCAGGTCGACGAGGCGCTCGTCGCCGGCCGGGACGACCTCGAGGACACCGTCGGTGTTGAGGAGCTCCGCCTTCAGGCCGAGCGCGGGCGCGATGTCGGACGCGTCGAGCCGTCCGTCGGCGAGGCCGCGCTGGGTCAGGATGCGCTCGGCGTCGACGAGCGTGACCCCGGCGAGCGCGCGGGCGAGCTGGAGCCGGTCGGCGTCCGCGAGCCCGAGGAGCACCCCCTGGCGGCCGAGCCGGTTCTCGACCCGTTCGACGAGTGCGGTCAGCTCGGTGAGGTCGGGGGGCGGGAGTCGCCATTCCCGGGCGAGCCCGTCGAGCTCGGCGGGGAGCGAGAGCGCCGCACCGACGAGCACCACGCTCTGGCCCGGCACCGCACGTTGCGCGAGCTCCTTCAGGCGCCGGACCGACGTCGGGTCGGCGAGCACCGGGCCCGGATCGCAGAGGATCGCGGTCCAGGGCCCCTGGAGGGCGAGCAGGTTGTCGAAGAGCTGCGCCGGATCGGTGCTGCCGTAGATCGGGGTCGTCCCCTCGTGGCTGAGACCACTCGCGCTCGACCAGGTCCAGAGCGGGCCACCACCGTTCGCGCCGCGCACGATCGCGAGCAGGCGCGTCTCCTCGGTCGTCTCGACGCTGATGAGGGTGTGCCCCGACTGCAGGAGCAGCCGGATCTCGGCGATGGCGTCCATCCCTCGGCTTACTCGGCGCTGAGGAAGACGTTCTTGACCTCCGTGTAGTGCGCCATGGCGTGCATCCCCAGCTCGCGGCCGAGCCCGGAGTGCTTGTACCCGCCGAACGGCGCCTCGGTGCGCACGGACCGGTTGGTGTTCACCGAGAGGACGCCGGTGCGGATCGCCTTCGCCACCCGCAGCGCCCGCCCGAGGTCCCGCGTCCAGAGCGAACCCGACAAACCGTACGGGGTGTCGTTGGCGATGCGGACGGCGTCGGCCTCGTCGCGGAACGGGATGACCGACGCGACGGGTCCGAAGATCTCCTCCTGCGCGACCCGCATGGAGTTCTCGACGTTCGCGAGCACCGCCGGCGTGAGGTAGTAGCCCGGCTCGTCGGGCACGTCGCCACCGGTGACGCGCTCGGCGCCCGCATCCACCCCGAGCGCGAGGTAGTCGAGCGACGTCTGGCGTTGCGTCGCCGAGATCATGGGTCCGACGTCCGTCGTCTCGACGAGCGGCGCGCCGATCCGGATGGTCTCGGTCGCGCGCGGTGAACGCGGCGACGAAGTCGTCGTAGATGCCGTGCTCGACCACGATGCGCGACCCGCGCGCAGCAGTCCTGGCCGGCGTTCGCGAACACCGACATCGGGGTCTCGGCCGCCGCGCGTTCCCAGTCGGCGTCGGCGAACACCACGCAGGCGGACTTCCCGCCCAGCTCCAGCGACACGCGCGTGATGTTCTCCGAGCTGGCCCGGAGGATGGCGGCACCGGTGGTGGTCTCCCCGGTGAAGCCGATCTTGTCGACGCGGCCGGTCCGAGACGAGCGCGTCGCCCACGACCGCGCCGGGGCCGGGCACGACCGAGACGCAGCCCTCCGGCACGCCGGCGTCGACGAGGATCTCGCCGAGCCGGAGGGCGGTGAGCGGCGTGAGCGACGCGGGCTTGATGATGACCGAGTTGCCGCAGGCGAGCGCGGGCGCCGTCTTCCAGGTCGTGATGAGCATGGGGAAGTTCCACGGCACGATGAGCGCGCACACACCGATCGGCTCGCGCAGCACCACGTCGAGCCCGTCGTCCTGGACGGGGACGACCTCGCCGAAGAGCTTGTTCGCCGCGCCCGGCGTAGTACTCGAACACCTCGGCCGCGGCGTTGACCTCCCACCGGGCGTCGCCGATCGGCTTCCCCACATTGCGGGCCTCGAGCACCGCGAGGTCCTCGGCCTGCTCGCGTATCAGCGCCGCGACCCGCAGGAGCACCCGGCCCCGGGCGGTCGCGGACCGGCCCGCCCAGACGCCCCGGTCGAAGGCGTCGCGTGCCGCGCGGATCGCGGCGTCGACGTCGGCGGCGGTGCCCGACGCGACGGTGGCCATCTCGGTCGCCGTGGCGGGCTCGGTCACGGACAGGGTCCCGCCGTCGACCGCGGGACGGCGGTGGCCGCCGATCAGAAGCTCCATGCGTGCACCGTATCCGCCGCGCCGACCCGCCCCGCCGGGTGTGCAAGGGTGCCGTATGGCGCGCAGCGGGCTGGGCAACTCGGGTCGTGACCCCGGTGGTCGTGGCCGTGCTCGCGGTGTCGTGCTCGTCGGGTGGCTCCTCGGGGCCCGGGGACGCGAAGGCGGGGATCGAGCTCGACGACGAGCTCCCTCCCGAAGGCCCGCACCGGTTTCGTGCCCGCGCCGCTCTCGTGGCACGGCTGCGACGAGGGGGAGTGCGCGACGCTCGTCGTCCCGCTCGACTACCGGCGCCCGGCACGGCCCCATGATCGACCTCGCCGTCGCCCGCAAGGTCGCGACCGATCCGCCGCCGGCGGATCGGCAGCCTGGTGCTGAACCCCGGCGGCCCGGGCGCGGCGGCGCTCAGCTTCCCTGCGTACGCCGCCTCGGAGCTCCCACGCGAGATCACGTCGCGCTTCGACATCGTGGCCTGGGACCCACGCGGCTCCGGGCAGAGCACGCACGTCGACTGCGGCGACCGGCTCGACTACCTGTTCCGCCCCGACTCCTCACCCGACGACCCGACCGAGCTCGCCACGCTCGAGGATGCCGCTCACCGCTTCATGGACGCGTGCGTCGCGAGGAGCGGACGCCTGCTCCGGCACATCTCGACCGACGACACCGGTCCGCGACCTCGACACGCTGCGGGTCGCGCTCGGCGAGGACCGGCTGAACTTCCTCGGCCTCTCCTACGGGACCGTGATCGGTGCGAGCTACGCGACGGCGTTCCCGCACCAGGTGCGCACGATGGTGCTCGACGGCGCGGTCGACCCGTCACTGCCGATCCAGGACCTCGTGGTGCAGCAGGCCAAGGGGTTCGACGCGGGGCTGGCCGCCTTCTTCGCGTGGTGCACCAACCGGACCTGCTCGTTCGCACGCGGCACCGATCCGGCGAGCGCGTACGCCGCGGTCGCCACGACGATCGACGCCCACCCGCTCGACCCCCGCGGTGACCGGTTCGGTCCGACCCAGCTCGACATCGCCGCGGCGGCACTGCTCTACGGCGGAGAGCTCGGCTACCGCACGCTCGCCCAGGGCCTGCACGACGCGCAGCGCGGCTCCCCGGGCGTGCTGCGCAACGCCTACGACGAGTACGTCGGGCGGATCGGCCTGACCTACGACACGGAGTGGCCCGCGTTCATCACGATCAGCTGCGCCGACGGGCCGAACCTCTCGGTCGCGGCGACCGAGGCACTCCAACGCCGGGCCGCGACCGAGGCACCGACCTTCGGAGCGTCGACGGTCGGTCTCGGCTATCCCTGCAGCTACTGGCCCTACCCCGAGGCGCACGACGGGCCGTACCGGTTCTCGGCGCCCGGCGCGCCACCGATCGTCGTCGTGGGCACCGAGGGCGATCCGGCGACGCCCGTGGCGTGGGCGAGCGGGCTCGCAGCCCAGCTCTCGGACGCGCGGCTGGTGACCGTCGCGGGCACGACCCACACGTCGAGCCTCTACGGCAACCGGTGCCTGGAGGCGCTGCTCACGCGCTACCTCCTCGACCGGGTCCCACCGGCCGAGCGGATCCCACTGCGGATGAGGGCCCCGCGGGGACCGACCGGTAATCTGACGACCCGTCAGATCCGATGCAGGCGGGACGTGACGGCCGTGGCCGAACCCAGAGACACCCCAGACCGAGATCCCGCGCATCGTCAGCGTGGACGACCACGTGGTCGAGCCACCGCACCTCTGGCAGACGTGGCTGCCCGAGCGGTTCAAGGCGGCCGGACCCCGGGTCGAGCGGCGGGGCATCGGCTCGATGCGCCACGTGGGCGGCGGGACCTACGAGCAGACCTTCGACCCCGAGGGCCCCCAGGCCGACTGCTGGGTCTACGAGGACCTCGTCTACATCAACAAGCGCCACGTCGCCGCGGTCGGCTTCGACCGCGACGACATGACGATGTCGCCGATCACCTACGACGAGATGCGCCCCGGCTGCTACGAGCCCGAGGCCCGGCATCGAGGACATGGAGATGAACCACGTCGAGGCGTCGCTGTCGTTCCCGACGTTCCCGCGGTTCTGCGGGCAGACCTTCCTCGAGGCCCAGGACCGCGAGCTCGCCGAGGCGTGCGTCACGGCGTACAACGACTGGATGGTCGAGGAGTGGTGCGGCGACAGCGGCGGCCGCCTCGTGCCGCTGATCATCGTGCCGCTGTGGGACGCCGAGCTCGCCGCCGCCGAGGTTCGGCGCAACGCCGCCCGCGGCGTGCGGGCGGTCTGCTTCTCCGAGATCCCGCCGCACCTCGGCCTGCCGAGCATCCACTCGGGGGAGTGGGACCCGTTCTTCGTCGCGTGCCAGGAGACCCAGAACGTCGTCTGCATGCACATCGGGTCGAGCTCGCGGATGCCGGCGACCTCGGCCGACGCGCCGGTGGCCGTGGCGGCCAGCCTCAGCTTCGGCAACGCGATGGCGAGCCTCGCCGACTTCCTCTTCTCCGGCGTGCTGGTGCGCTTCCCCGAGTTGAAGCTCGCGTACTCCGAGGGCCAGATCGGCTGGCTGCCGTACATCCTCGAACGGGTCGACGACGTGTGGCGGGAGCACCGGGCCTGGGGCGGGGTCAAGGACATCATCCCGGAGCCGCCCTCGACCTACTACTTCCGCCAGGTCTACGGCTGCTTCTTCCGCGACGTGCACGGCCTGGAATCGCTGCACCGCATCGGCGTCGACAACGTCACGTTCGAGACCGACTACCCGCACACCGACTCGACGTGGCCGCACACGCTCGAGATCGCGCAGACGATGATGGGCGGCCTCCCCGCCGACGTCGTCCACAAGATCGTGCGGGGCAACGCGATCCGGATGCTCGGCCTGGACCTCGTGTGAGCCCGCCGTGAGCGTCGACCGTGTCGTCGCCCTCGGACGGCCCGGCCAACTTCCGGGATCTCGGCGGCCACCGCGACCCGCGACGGTGGTCTCGTCCGTACCGGTCGGGTGTACCGCAGCGATTCGCTGTCGTATCTGAGCGACGACGACCTGCACCGGCTCCGGGCCGAGCTGGGAATCCGGACCGTCATCGACCTCCGGGCCCCGCACGAGGTCGAGGAGCACGGCCACGGCCCGTTGGAGGAGCACGTCCGGCAGCTCCACCTCCCGATCGTCGACCAGACCCGCGAACCGCCCCAACCGCCCCAACCGCGCCGGCTCGTCCGCCGGGCGACGCAGTTCCAGACGCTCGACGAGATCTACGCCTTCATGCTCCGCGAGTACGCCGACCGCATCGGGCGTGTGCTCGCGGTCATCGCCGAGCCCGGCGACCCACCCGCTCGTGTTCCACTGCGCAGCCGGCAAGGACCGGACCGGGCTGGTCTCCGCGCTCGTGCTCGCGATCTGTGAGGTGCCCGACGAGGAGATCGTCGCCGACTTCGCGTTCACCGAGGCGCGGATGCCCACGATCATCGCCCGCCACACCGCCCGCGCCGAGCTGGGTGACCGCGCCGCCGAGGTCGCGGGCCAGCAGTACGGCGCACCGCCCGTCACGATGGACACGGTGCTCGCGCGCCTGCGCGCCGAGCACGGCGATCTCGTCGCGTACGTCGAGTCGACCGGTCTGACGCCGCCAGTCGATCGACCGCCTCCGCGCCGCGCTGGTCGACCCCGCCCCGTGAGCCGCGTCGAACGAGCGACGAACGAGCCGTGCGTCACGTGTCCCGGAACCGGGCCCCGCGTCGAGTAGGTTGGCGGGATCCGCTTCTCGCGGAGGCCGCGCTGGAGACACTCCCGTCCTTCCGTCGCGCGGAAGAGACCCGCACGAGCGGGTGAGGAGTTCCAGTGTCCACGTTCGAATCTCTCGGGCTCGCGCCCGACCTCGTCGCGTCGCTCGCCGACCGCGGCATCACCGAGCCGTTCCCGGTCCAGGCCGCGACCATCCCCGACGCCCTCGCCGGCCGGGACGTCTGTGGCCGTGCGCCCACCGGCTCGGGCAAGACCATCGCCTTCGGCCTGCCACTCGTCGAGCGGGTCGAGAAGGCGCGCCCCCGCCGTCCGAGCGCCCTGGTGCTCGCACCGACGCGCGAGCTCGCGGCCCAGATCGTCCGGGAGCTCACGCCGCTCGCCGAGGCCCGTGACCAGCGGGTCTTCGCCGTGTACGGCGGTGTCGGCTACGAGCCGCAGAAGCGGGCCCTGCGCAAGGGCGTCGAGATCCTCGTCGGCGTGCCCGGGCCGGCTCGAGGACCTGATCAACCAGCGGTCGCTGGTGCTCGACCGCGTCGAAGATCGTGGTCCTCGACGAGGCCGACCGGATGGCCGACATGGGCTTCCTCCCCGCGGTGCGCCGGCTCCTGGACCAGACCGAGGACGACCGCCAGACGCTGCTCTTCTCGGCGACGCTCGACGGCGCCGTCGGGGTGCTCACGCGCGAGTACCAGACCGATCCCGGCCCGTCACGAGGTGGCGGGCGTCGAGACCGATGCCGCCGACGCCGAGCACCGCTTCGAGCGGGTCGCCAACGAGGCGCGCATCGCGCGCGCCGCCGAGGTCATCGGCTCCGAGGGCCCGACGATCGTGTTCTGCCGCACCCGCCACGGTGCCGACAAGGTCGCCAAGAAGCTCTCCAACTCGCGGAGTCCCGTCGGCGCCGATCCACGGCGGTCTCTCCCAGGCCAAGCGGGACCGCGCGTCTGGCCGACTTCACACGGGGTCGCGTGCACGCGCTCGTCGCCACCGATGTCGCGGCGCGCGGCATCCACGTCGACGACGTCGCCTGCGTGGTCCACTACGACCCGCCCGAGGACGCCAAGGCCTACGTGCACCGCTCCGGCCGCACCGCCCGGAAGGGCGCGACCGGCGTGGTCGTCTCCTTCGTGCTGCCGGACCAGGTCCGCTCCAGCCTGAGCCTCCAGCGCGAGCTCGGGCTCGTCGAGCCCGACCGCGCCACGGCGCCTCGATCGCGTCCGGACCGCAACGGCGCCCGCAAGGGTCGTCGCCCGGCTCGTTCGGGCGGCCGCAACCCGAACCCGAACGGCAACGGCGGCTCCCAGGGCAACGGGAACGGCGAGCGGCGGCCGGGCCGGGGGCGGCGGTCGGCCGCGGTCGGTCGCGCTGAGCCGCCCGGATCTGATGACCCGTCAGGTCCGTCCCTAGACTGCCGCCCTCATGGACCTGCGGATCTCGGCCGACGACGAGCAGTTCCGCGCCGAGCTGCGGGAGTGGCTCGCGACGACGCTCCCCGACGTCCCCCCCAACCGGCCCGGGACGACTGGGACGCCCGCCGGAAGTGGGACACCGACTGGCAGCGACGGTTGTTCGACGCCGGCTACGCCGGGCTGAGCTGGCCAGGGAGTACGGCGGCCGCGACGCGCCACCCAGCCAGCAGCTGCTGTTCCTCGAGGAGACCACCCGGGCCCGTGCTCCCTACGTGGGTGTCAACTTCGTGGGCCTGCTCCACGCCGGCCCGACGATCGTGGCGGAGGGGACGCCCGGAGCAGAAGGCCGCCCACCTCCCGAAGATCCTCCGCGGCGAGGAGGTCTGGTGCCAGGGCTTCTCCGAGCCCGGGGCGGGCTCCGACCTCGCGTCGCTGCGCACGCGGGCGGTGCGCGACGGTGACCACTACGTGGTCACCGGTCAGAAGATCTGGTGCTCGTTCGGCCAGATCGGCGACTTCGGCGAGCTCCTCGTCCGTACCGATCCCGACGCGCCCAAGCACAAGGGCATCACGTGGCTGATGCTGCCGATGGACCTGCCGGGCATCGAGGTCCGGCCGCTCAAGACGGTCCTCGGCTCCTCGGAGTTCGCGGAGCTGTTCCTCGACGAGGTGCGGGTCCCGGTCGAGTGCCGCGTCGGCGCCGAGAACGACGGGTGGCGGGTCACCAACGTCACGCTCTCGTTCGAGCGCGGGACCGCGTTCGTGAGCGACCTCGTCGACGCGATCCGCCTCGCCGAGGATCTCGCGCCGTACGTGCACGACCCGGCGCACCGCCGGGAGCTCGGTCACGTCGCGGCGGAGCTCGACGCGCTGTGGGCGCTGACCCGGCGCAACGTGACCCAGTCGGCGGCGGGCGCTCGCCGGGCGGGGGCAGTTCATGATCAAGCTCGCATACAGCGAGGTGTGTCAGAAGTTCGGCGAGCTCGCGCTGCGGGTGCTCGAGCGCGACGTGCTCACCGTCGACGGCGAGGGCCCCTTCGTCGAGGAGCGGCTGCGGTCGCTCGCGTTCACGATCGCGGCCGGCACCTCCCAGATCCAACGCAACATCCTGAGCGAACGCGCTCCTCGGCATGCCGCGGGAGCCGAGATGACGGGCGGGGTGAGCTTCGACCTGACCGACGACCAGGTCGCGCTGCGCGACGGCATCCGCGCGCTCGTGGAGGGCCGCTTCCCGATGGGGCGGGTCCGGCACGGGTTCGACCGGTCGGTGTACGACGAGCTCGCGGCGGCCGGAGTCTTCTCCCTGCGGGCCGACGGCTTCGGCTGGACCGACGCCGCGATCGTCTACGAGGAGCTCGGGCGCGGAGCTGCGTGCCCGGCCCGCTCGTGTGGTCGCTTCGGGCAGCGAGTCGATCCACGACCGGCTTCGACGCCACGCGTGCGCGGGCGCCGCCCTGGGTCGAGCACCTCGGCGCGGTCGACGCAGGTCCTGGTCGTGGACGACGCCGTCGGCCCGGCTCGTGCCCCGCGCAGCGCTGGTGGCCGGCGGGGAGGCCGAGTGGCCGCTCGACCCGCTCACCCCGGTCTGGCGGGTCGAGGCAGTCGCCGAGGCCGACCGGCGAGCCGCTCGAGTTCCCGTTCCCGCGACCTGCCGGCGCCAGGGCGCGCTGCTGACCGCCGCGTTCTGCGTGGGGCTCGCCGACCGTCTGCTCGATCTCGCGGTCGACTACGCGAAGGAGCGGCAGCAGTTCGACCGCCCGATCGGCTCGTTCCAGGCGGTCAAGCACCTGTGCGCCGACATGGCCGTGCGCGCCGAGCTCGCGCGGGTCGCCACCCACGCCGCGGCCTGCGTGCTCGACGAGCCGCGACCGGCGGCGAGCTCGACCGGGCGCTCAGCGCGGCCAAGCTGCTCGCGGGCGAGGCCGCGGTCCTGAACGGCCGGGGCGCGACGCAGGTCTTCGGCGGGATGGGCTTCACCTGGGAGGTCGACGTCCACCTCTTCCTCAAGCGCGCGTGGGTGCTCGACACCCACTTCGGCAACGCCGACGTCCACGCCGACGCGGTCGCGGCCACGATGGCCGCGCCCGTCGTGACGGAGAGTCGACGATGAGCGACTGGGATCCGCTGCTGGAGGACCTGGCCCGGCGGCGGGCGGCCGCCGAGCAGATGGGCGGACGCGGAGCGGCTGGCGCGCCAGCGCGAGGGCGGCCGCCTCGACGCCCGGGCCCGCGTCGACGCGCTGCTCGATCCGGGGTCGCTTCCGGGAGATCGGCGCGCTCGTGGGCAGCGTCGGTCGGGGCATGACGCCGGTCGCCGCCCGCCGACGGCCTCGTGGCCGGGCCACGGTCTGATCGACGGTCGCCCGGTGCTGGTGGGGGCCGAGGACTTCAGCGTCATGGGCGGCTCGATCGGGCATCGGGACCCACGCCAAGCGCCATCGGCTCGCTGCAGCTCGCCGAGCAGGAGCAGGTGCCGCTCGTCATGCTGCTCGAGGGCGCGGGGGAGCGGGCGCAGAACGCCTTCGAGCGCTACCCCCACGCACCCAACGACCTCCAGGCGCTGGCCCGGCTCCGCGGGCCGCGTCCCGACGGTGGCGGTCGTCATGGGTGCGAGCGCCGGCCACGGTGCGCTGACCGCGCCGCTGATGGACTTCGACCGTGATGGTCGAGGGCGAGCGCGCTCGTTCAGCGCCGGTCCACCGCTCGTCGCCGCGGCCACCGGCGAGGAGGTGAGCAAGGAGGAGCTCGGCGGTGCGGCGATCCACACGACGGTCTCGGGCGTCGCGCACAACGCCGTCCCCGACGATGCGCACCGCGCTCGACCTGGTCCGCGACTACCTCTCGTACCTCCCGTCGAATGCGACGCAGCCGGCGCCGCTGCGGCCGAGCGGCGACGGGCCGCGTCGGGTCGACGAGATGCTGGACCTCGTCCCGGCCGATCCCCGCCGGCCGTACGACATCCGTGGGGTCGTCGAGCTGATCGCCGACGACCGGTGAGATGCTCGAGATCCAACCCGCGTTCGGGCGGACCATGGTGACCGCGCTGTCGGCTCGGCGGCGAGTCCGGTGGCCGTGGTCGCGAACAACCCGGCGGTCCGGGCCGGCGCGATCGACCGTGCCGCCGCCGAAAAGGCCGCCCGCTTCCTCGACGTCGGTCGGCGCCTTCGGGCTCCCGGTCGTCTTCCTCGCCGACAACCCGGGCGTGCTCGCCGGCACCGGCGGCGGAGCAGTCCGGAATCCTCCTGTACGCGGCGCGCATGTTCGAGGCGCAGTCGCGCCTGCCGGGACCGAAGCTCCACGTGACCCTGCGCAAGGCCTACGGCTTCGGCTCGTCGCTGATGGCCATGAACCCGTTCGACGGTCAGACCACGACGCTCGCGTTCCCGGCGGCCCGGCTCGGTGCCATGCCGGCCGAGAGCGGTGCCGAAGCCGCGGGCATCGAGCCCGACGTCCGCGCGCTGATGGAGCATGCCGAGCTCGGTGGGGCGTACGCGGCGGCCGACCGGTCTCAGCTACGACGACGTGATCGACCCGCGCGACCTGCGCGACGAGCTGCTCGCGTCCGCTGGCGCTCACGCAGGCGCTGTCCGGCGCGTCCGGGGATTCCGGACCCTCGCGCAACCATTCGGTGAGCTCGGCGGCCGGCATGGCGGGGGCGAGGTAGGTTGCCCGGTCGCGGCGACGCAGCCGGCCCGCCGGATGCGCTCGAGTTGATCGTCGGTCTCGATGCCCTCGGCGAGCACCGTCACGCCGAGCATCGTGGCCAGGCTGATGAGCGCCGGCACCATCGGGTCGTCGTCGGAGGTCGGTCTGCACCAGGGAGCGGTCGAGCTTCACGTGGGTGATGCCGTAGCGGCGCACCGCGAGCGGCGAGGCGTGGCCGGTGCCGAAGTCGTCGATCGCGATCGAGCAGCCCAGCTCCCGCAGCGCCGCGAGCTCGGCGCTCGCGCGCCGGGCCCGGTCGACCTCGGCGAGCGCCGGCTCGGCGACGTCGAACCCGAGCCGCGCCCGGGTCGATCGCGTGGGCGTGGCAGCACGGCCCGGACGTGCTCGGTCGTCCCGGACCACGTGAGTTGGCTCGCGCTCGAGGTTCAACCAGAGCAGCGGCGGTGCGAGATCCGCGCGGTTCCACATGGCGAACTGGCCACACGCCTCGTCGAGCACGAACTCGCCGAGCCGGGCGTCGAGTCCGGCGATCGACGCCGCGCCCAGGAACTCGCCGGGGAGCAACAGACCCGCGGTCCTCGTGCTGCCACCGGACCAGCGCCTCGAGCGCCACGATCGCGCCGGTCGTCAGGTCGAAGCACGGCTGCCAGTGCACGACGAGCGTGCCCGCGCGCGAGCGCGTCCCGGAGCCCCGCCTCGGTGTCGAGGTGGTCGAGCACCCGCCGGCGCAGCGCGTCGTCGTAGAGCACGGCGCGGTCGCGGCCGCGTGCCTTGGCGACGTACATGGCGGTGTCGGCGTTGCGCACGACCTCCTCGGGCGTCTCGGTCTCGGGGGTCGCGAGCGCGATCCCGATGCTCGTGCCGACCGAGATCGCCTGGCCCTGGACGTCGAACGGCTCGGCGAACACGTCGCGTACCCGGTCGGCCATCGCGTCGGCGGCGGCGACGTCCTCGATCTCCTCGCAACAGACGACGAACTCGTCGCCGCCCAGGCGAGCGACCGTGTCGGCCGGTCGGACCGCGGCGCGGAGCCGATCGGCGACCCCGCGAGCAGCGCGTCGCCGACCGCGTGCCCGTGGGCAGTCGTTGACCATCTTGAAGTGGTCGATGTCGAGGAAGAGGACGCCACGCCGACGTCGGCCGCGGGTGCTGCGGTCGAACGCGTGGGCCAGCCGGTCGAGCAGCAGCGCGCGGTTGGGCAGACCGGTGAGGCCGTCGTGCAGTGACTGGTGGAGCAAGCGCCTGTTGGGCGTCCTTCCGCTGGCTGATGTCGTGGAAGTGCACGACGTAGCCCCGCGATGCGGGGATCGTGGCGCAGGTCCCGGAAGTGGACCTCCGTCCAGCGGTACCCGCCGTCACGGTGCAGTGCGCGCACCTCGAAGGTGAACCGGGTGTCGGCGCTCGGTGGCGGTCGTCCTGCCACTGGTCGATCCAGGTGTTGAGGTCCTCGGGATGCAGCAGATCGAACGGGTGCAGGTCGAGGAACTCCTCGGTCGTGTACCCGAGGACGTGCTCCACCGCCGGGCTCGCGTAGCGGATGAAGCCGCCCGCATCGACGATGCACACGACGTCGACGGCGTGCTGGAGGAGCGCCTGGAACCGCTCGTCGCTCTCGCGGAGCGCGAGCTCGGCCCGCTTCTGCTCGGTGATGTCGCTCGAGGTCATCACGACGCCGTCGTCGAGGGGCACGATCTGCTCGCGGATCCACTCGGCCTTCACCCGCGGGTGGCTCGCCGCGTACTCCATGGTGCGCGGCTCACCGGACTCCACGCACGTCGGCGTACTTGGCGAGCAGCTCGTCCTCGTACCCGGCGGGGAAGTGGCGGCTCACCTGCTTGCCGACGAGGTCGACGACCGGCACGCCGAACAGTGCCGCGGCCTTCTCGTTGGCGGCGGAGATCACGAAGTCGACGACGTGGCCCGGCGTCGTCGCGGATCGCGTCCATCATCACGAGGGAGTCGAGGCTCGCCTCGCTCGGCGGCGCGGAAGCGGTCCTCGCTCGTCGCGAGCGCGGCCTCCACCCTGCCGGTTCTCGGTGATGTCCTCGGCGTGGGCGACGAGGTAGGCGATCGCACCCTCGGGGCTCCGGACCGCGGCGACGTGGAAGCGGGCGTTCACGACGGTCCCGTCGGGATGCACGAACCGGGTCTCGCGCACGAACGTCTCGAACTCGCCCGACTCGAGCGAGCGGAGGCGGACCCGGACCTTCAGCTTCTGATCGGGATGGGCGGCGTCGACGAAGGTCGCGACCGAGATCTCCTCCCGCGGCCGACCGAGCAGGCGGCACATGGTGTCGTTGACGAAGACGATCTCCCCGCCGGGTCGACCGATCGCGATGCCCACCGGCGCGGCCTCGAGCACGACCCGGAACGGATCGAGGTTCGCCTCGGTGGGCGCAGCGAAGGCAGGGACGTCCGCGGTCATCGGCGAGCCGGCCATTGTGCTCGCTGACCGCCGCCGGCACCAGGGTCCAGAGGCGGGATCGGGCCGGCGGGGGCGGCTCCGGTCCGCCGCTACGCTCCGACGCCATGCCGCTGCCGACCACGATCTGGGCCGCGCTCGAGGCCCGCCTCGCGGCCGATCCCGACGGTCCGTACCTCGACTTCGAGGGCGTGGGGCTGACCGCCCGGGAGATGGCGGATCGTGCCGGACGGGTGGCCGCCCGGTTGGCCGCCCTCGGCGTGGGCCGGGGCGACCGCGTGGCCACGCTGCTCGAGAACGGCCCCGAGCAGGTCGTGACGTTCTTCGCCGCGGTGCGCCTGGGTGCCGTCCAGGTCCCGATCAACACCGCGTACAAGGGGGAGTTCCTCCGCCATGTGCTCGCCGACAGCGGGGCCACCGTGGTCGTGGTGCAGGAGGACCTCGCGGACCGGATCGCTGAGCTCTCCGGGTGGGAGTCCCTCGCGCTGACCCGGGCGGTGGTCGTCGGCGCCGGGTCCGTCCTCGACGGTGTCCTGCCGTGGTCGGGATGGGACGAGGTCGCCGCCACGCCCGCCGCCCAGGTCGCCTCCCTGGCGCCGGTCACGCTCGAGCCCTCGGACCTCGCCTGCTTCATCTACACGGCCGGCACGACCGGGCCGTCCAAGGGCTGCATGCTCCCGCACCGGTACGTCGTCGCGCTCGGCGAGCAGATCGCTCGGGCCTGGGGCCGTCGGGCCGACGACGTGATCCTCACGCCGCTGCCGCTGTTCCACTTCAATGCGATCTCGGTGTGCGTGGTCGGCACGTTGCTCGTCGGCGGGCACGCGTCGATCGCACGGAGGTTCTCGGTCAGCCGGTTCTGGCCCGAGGTCCGCCGCACCGGGGCCACGATGCTCTCGATGCTCGGCTCCCTCGCCATCCTCGTCGCGAACGCGGAGGACCACCCCGACCAGGCCGGGCACCGGCTGCGGCTCTGTGCCGCGGCGCCCGATGCCGCCCGACACCGACCGCATCTGGCGGGAGCGGTTCGGCTGCGCGACGTTCAGCGGTGGCTACGGGCTCACGGAGGCGTCGCTCATCTCGATGCTCCCGGCGGGTGAGACCAACAAGCCCGGTGCGGCCGGCAAGCCCAACCGGCACGAGTTCGAGGTGCAGATCGTGGACGATCACGACGAGCCCGTGCCCACCGGCGAGACGGGCGAGATCGTCTGCCGCCCGACCGGCCCCGACCTGATGTTCGCCGGGTACTGGAACCGCCCCGAGGCCACGGTCGAGGTGCTGCGCAACCTCTGGTTCCACACCGGCGACCTCGGCCGCCTCGACGAGGACGGGTTCCTCTTCTTCGTCGACCGCAAGAAGGACTACCTCCGCCGCCGGGGCGAGAACATCTCCAGCTTCGAGATGGAGCGCACCGTGGTCGCCCACGAGGCGATCGTCGACGTCGCCGTCCACGCGGTCGCCAGCGACCAGGGCGAGGACGACGTGAAGGTCACCGCCGTCCTCGTCGCCGGCGCCACCGTCACCGAGGAGGAGCTGTGCCGCTGGTGCGCCGACCGGGTCCCGTACTTCGCGATCCCGCGCTACGTGGAGTTCCGCACCGACCTGCCCCGCAACCCCGTCGGCCGGGTGCTCAAGTACCAGCTCCGCGACGAGGGCGTCACCGCGACCACGTGGGACCGCGAGGCCGCGGGCGTGGTGTTCGACCGGCGTTAGACCGACACCAACTCGCGTCCGGCTTCCTGAGGCTCGTCCATCGGCTCGCGTCTGAGCTCGGTGCCGTCGGGTCGGAACACACGCAGGCGCTGAGCGTGGAAGGTCGTGGTCCAGTCGGGGTGGGCGTGGAGGAACGTGTGATGTCGGCGGCAGAGCAGGACGCCGTTGGTCACCGAGGTCTCGCCGCCGTGTTCCCAGTGTCGATGGTGGTGGACGTCGGTCCAGGGGGCGGGGAGCTCGCAGCCGGGCCATCGGCAATGTCGGTCGCGGGCCACGATCGACCGGCGGATCGCCGCGGGCCAGGTCGGTGAGGCGCGCCCGACGCTGAGCGGAAGGTCGTCGGGGCCGATCACGACCCGGCTGATCGAGGTGTCGCAGAGGACGCGTGCGCGCTCGCGGGGGTCGAGGACGGCCCCGAGGCTGCCCTCGGCGAGCCCGGGACCGTCCGTGTCGGTGCGGGCGCGGATCACGTAGGCGACCGAGGGCTTCGGCGCCTTCGGCGTCGGTGCCGTGGCGGAGCGCGACCTCGCAGATGCGGACGAGGGCCTCGGCGCGGCGCTGGGCCGGGGTCGTGCCGTCGTTCTCCGACGGCGGTCGGGTGAACTCCTGGATCGTGTGCGCGACGGTCTCGGCGGCGGTGCCGTGGAGCTCACCGGTGATGACGGTGCGGTCTCCCACGAGGGCGAGGCTCACGCCGTCCTCCTCGAGGGGTTGGTTCCCGTCGGCGCGGGCGCACTTGCGCGAAGTGCTGGGTCGGCGACGCGCAGGGCGCGGTGGTCGTGGCGGGTGGCGAGGGCGAGGAACTGCGGTTCGCACGCCGCGAGCTGCTCGTCGTGGCCGGCGCACGCGGGCCCGGGTGACGAGGTCGACGGCCTGGGTGCTGATCCGCCCGTCGCGCCACGCGTGCCCGGTGGCCGGAAGGAGCTGGGCCAGCTCACCGTGCTGGCGGGCGCGGTGGACGTCGGTGAGGGTCTGGCCGGTCTTCCAGCGGATCCACGCGGCGGTGGAGGCGTGGCCGTCCTCGGTGCCGACGCCACGCTGATGGGCCTTGGCGGTCAGCTCGGCGGCGACGGCCTGGAGGCGGTCGATGAGCTTGCGGACCCGGATCAGGTCGGATCCGATCTCGGCGTCGGTCATCGCCTCCACGTCGAGCGAAGCGGTCAGCGTGTCGACCGAGTGTGCGTACGGCGCGGATCGGGTCATCGACCCCAGTGCCGTCGTTCCCGGTCGTTCCCCACCCGGAATGCATGTTGGGACTATACCGAACACCTGTTCGTATTGCAAGCGAAAACCCAGCAAATCCGGCCAGAATTCGCGGCGCAGCTCGCGGCGCGGTCACGTGCATCAGCCGGGCGACGTGACCCTCGGTGGTCGGGTGAGTCGTCGGTGATCGCGGGGCCGCCGCGACTTGGTTGCACTTTTCGGGGCCTGGACCCCGAGAACGGTGCCCAAGTGGACTCTCGGGTGACATCACGCCTGGGTGATCGACCGTCGGCGCTTGTCGCCTGGGCTTCGGTTTCCGGGGACGGGACGACAAGCGGTCGGGTAGGGGCGGGCTCGGCGGACACTCCCGCGCCCCCAGGTGGTCGGGTGCGTCGTCGGTGATCGCGGTGGCCGCCGCGGACTGGTTGCACTTTTCGGGGCCTGGACCCCGATAGCGGTGCCCAAGTGGACTCTCGGGTGACGTTGCCGCGCCGCTGGGTGGCAACGTTCGGGTTCCGGCGACCGGCCAGCCCGCAGCACCGCCAACGGGAAGGTCGCGCCGGTCGTCCACCGCCCGTCGGCGCCCTCGGCCCACAGCTCGACGGATGCGGCCGTCGCACGCACCGGCAGCGCGCGCGTCGAGCCTCGGTCGTGATGGCCGCGACGGGCGCGTCGGGTCCTGGGCGACGGTGAGGTGCGGGACCACGTCCGGCGAAACGCCCGCCGTAGGGCGGGGAATCCGGGAAGGCCGCCGCCGAGCGCGGCCGGTGAGGTCCCGAAAGGGTCGCGCGTCCTCCGGGCGCGAGGTAGAGCACGTCGTCGGGGAAGCGCTCCGCCGCGGGCGAACGTCACGGGGAACGTGCGAAGGCGCGCGACGGTCTCCCGCACGCGGTCCAGCATCGTGTCGCGAGATCAGTTCGACGGACGCGAACGGGAACAGCACCGTCACGTGCGCACCCGCGTCCGGCTGCGGCCACCGGGTCCCAGCGCGAGGCGGTGGGCGCTCGACCAGGGGCTCGAGCGCCGGCATCGGCACGACCAGCCCCGTGCGTCCGTCGCTCATGACCGTAGCGCGCACCTTCCAGATCTCCTCGCCCGGCCACCGCCGCGACCACTCGATGTCCGCGAAGCCCTCGTAGCCGGTCGACGCGCCCGCTGGCGGTTGCAGCTCCAGCAGCGCCTCGATCTCGAACCCATTGGCGCGGAACAGGCGGATCCACTCCGAGTGGAGCATCTGGAAGTCGATCGTGCCGTCACCCCAGTCGAACACGCGGGCGCCGAACATCGGCTGGTGCAGCGTCGGCGTCGAGCGCACCGTCGGGGTCGCCGGGCGGGAAGCACGTGTTGTGCAGCAGCGTCGAGATGCTGAACGCGAGCAGCCCGCCCGGCCGCAGCAGGCGCGCCGCCTCCGGGACGGTCTCGTGCGGGTCGCAGAAGCTCATCGCCCCGTGGTCGCAGAACACGACGTCGAACGACGCCGTCGCGGAACGGTGTTCGGGTGCCGGACGCGCAGACGACGGGCAGCCGCCGGCCGGCGCCGGCCACGTTGCGCGCCGCGTGGCGGAGCTGCGCGATCGACTGGTCGAGCCCGACGCTGACCGACGCCGCCTCGGTGAGCACGAGCGACTGCTGCGCGCCCCCGCACCCCAGCTCGAGCACGGCGAGCCCGCTGAGGTCGCCGAGCACGTCGAGGTCGGCGTCGGGAATGCGGTACGCGCCCCATGCCGCGGTGGCGAGGTCGCGCCGCGTGCACCTCCTGGTAGTCGTCGGCGTCGAGGTCCCAGAACTCGCGGTTGGTCCGTTCCGGATCCGCGGTGCGGTCGTTCACGGACCGACGTGCCGGGCCAGACCCGCGAGGAGGTCCGCCACGAGGTCGGGTCGGGACAGGAACGGGCTGTGCGAGGTCGGCCACTCGACCACGCGACTCGCACCGCGCCGCGAGCCCGCGCTGCAGCGCGGGCATGACCGCGCGGTCCTCGGTGCAGAGCGCGAACGTGCTCGGCCGCTCCCGCCACGCGACGGCCCGGGGTGACTGCCCGAACCCCACGAGGCTCTCGGGCCCGAGCCGGGCGACCGCGTCGGCGGCCGCCGCCGGATCGCAGTCCGCGTAGAACGGCAGGACCGCGAGCGCCGGGTCGATGGTGGCGGTGCCGTCCTCCTGCACCCGGATGGCGACCTCGAGGTCGTTGCCCTCGCCGCCGGTCAGGTCGTTCGCCATCACGCTCTCTTGGGCGTCGAGGCAGAACGCCGACACGTACACGAGGTGGCGGACCGACGGGTGCACGCCCGCATCGGTGATCGCGGCGCCGCCGTAGGAGTGGCCGACGAGCACGACCGGCCCGTCGACGGTGTCGAGCGCCGCCCGGACCGCGTCGCCGTGGCCGTGCAGGTCGGTCAGCGGCCGGGCGTCGTCACCGTGGCCCGGCAGGTCGATCGCGAGCGTCGCCACCCCGGCGGCATCCAGGCGGGCGACGACCTGGGACCAGCACCACGCACCGTGCCAGGCGCCGTGGACGAGGACGACGGTCGCGGTCACGGCCGCACCGCCGCGACCGGGAGGCACGCGAACCCGCGCACGTTGCCCGAGTGCACCCGCGTCGAGCGAGCTTCGTCGACCTCGTACGCGCCGAGGTGGGGGAGCAGCTCCTCGAGCGCGACGCGCGTCTCGAGCCGGGCGAGCGCGGCGCCGAGGCAGTGGTGGATCCCGTGGCCGAACGCGAGATGGCCGGCAGGGTTGCGGGCGACGTCGAGCTCGTCGGCCCGCGCCCACCGGCGCTCGTCGCGGTTGGCCGAGCCGAAGAGCAGGAGCCCCTTCATCCCCGCCGGCAGCGTCACGCCGTGCAGCTCCACGTCGCGCGTCAGCAGGCGCGCCAGACCCTGGGTCGAGGTGTCGTAGCGCAACACCTCCTCGACCGCACCGGGGATCAGGGAGGGATCCGCGAGCAGGGGCGCGCGCTGGTCCGGGAACCGCCAGAGCCAGTAGAGCGCGTTGCCGATCAGCTTGGTGGTGGTCTCGTTCCCCGCGATCACGAGGAGGAACAGGAATCCCATCACCTCGGAGTGGTCCAGCGAGCGCGCGTCGTCGGAGGCGGCGACGAGCGCGCTCGCCATGTCGCCGGTGGGCGAGCGCCGGCGGTCCTCGACGAGCTCGTGCAGGTACCCGTACAGCTGTGCCGCCCCCTCCAGGCCCTCGGCGGTCAGGTCGTCGGAACCCTCCTCGCGGTGGAGCATGGCGTCGGACCACTCCCGGACCGCGTCCTGGTCCGCGGGCGGGATCCCCAGCATCGTGCTGATGACGGCCATCGGCAGCTTCCCGGCGAAGTCGCCGATGGCGTCGAAGCTCGATCCGGCGTCGGTCAGCAGCGACCGGGCGAGGGCGCGCGTCGGCTCCTCCATCTCGGCGACCCGACGCGGGGTGAACGATCGGCTCACGAGCGCGCGCAGCTCGGTGTGACGCGGCGGGTCCATCTCGATGAGCATCGGCTGCACCGAGCCCGCGTCGCGCTCGAGGGTGATCCCGCCGGTCGAGGAGAACGTGTGCCAGTCGTCGATCGCGGCGCGGACGTCCTCGTGCCGGGAGAGGGCCCAGAACCCACGGGCCTCGTCCACGTACGCCGGAGCCTCGTCGCGCAGCGCCCGGTACGTCGGGTACGGATCCTCGTGGGTCTCGTACGCGTACGGATCGAACATGACGGGAGACGCCGTGGTCATGACGCGCGGGCTCAGGCGGTGGGCGTGAGGTCGGTGATCTTCACCGGCCCCGTGCGAGCCGCGTGCTCGACGACCGAGGTGGACCGGGGCTCGACGTCCCACCCGACGGCCTCGGCGCGCAGCGCGCCCACCGTGCACTGCTCGCGGGGCCGGATCGAGAAGGGGTCGTACCGGAAGAACCGCATCGCGTTCTCGTGCGTGATCGCGTCGATCTCCGCGTCGGTCAGGTCCGTCGCGGCGAACTCCTCCATCATCCGCTCGGGTGCGGTCGGCCAGTTGGCGTCGGAGTGCGGGTAGTCGACCTCGACGGTGATGCGGTCCACGCCGATGTCGCGCGCCATCTTCACGCCGACGGCGTCGTTGATGTAGCAGAGCACCACGTGCTCCATGAACACCTCGCTCGGCAGCTTCCCGCCGAAGTCCGCGCCGGTCCACGCCTTGTGGGTGCGGAACGAGTGGTCGAGCCGCTCGAGGAAGTACGGGATCCACCCGATGCCGCCCTCGGAGAGCGCGACGGTGAGGCCCGGGAACTTCTTGAACACCGGCGAGTGGACGAGATCGGCGGCGCACTGCACGATGTTCATCGGCTGGAGGGCGATCAGGACGTCGATCGGCGCGTCGACCGAGGTCATCACGAGCTTGGACGACGAGCCGATGTGCATGCAGACGATCGTGCCCTCGTCCTCGCACGCCTTCCAGAACGGGTCCCAGTGGTCGGAGTGCAGGCTGGGCAGGCGGAGCGGCTCGGGGTTCTCGGGGAACGTGATCGCGTGGCAGCCCTTCTTCGCCACCCGGCGGACCTCGTCCGCGCACGCCTGGGGATCCCAGATCAGCGGGATGGCGAGGGGGATGAACCGCTCGGGCGCGAACCCACACCACTCGTCGATGTGCCAGTCGTTGTACGCCCGCGCGAGGACCTTGGCGGTGTCCTTGTCCTCGAGCGTGGCGAAGAGGCGGCCCGCGAAGCCGGGCAGGCTCGGGAAGTTCAGCGAGCCCAGCGTGCCGTTCGCGTTCATGTCCATCACGCGCTTGGAGACGTCGTAGCAACCCGGCCGGATCTCGTCGAAGGAGGTGGGATCGATGCCGTACTCCTCCTTCGGGCGTCCGGCGACCGCATTCAGTCCGATGTTGGGGACCTCGATCGACTGGAAGCGCCAGACGTCGGTGCCGTCGTCCTTGCGGACGAGCTTCGGCGCGATGTCGGCGTACTTCGCGGGCAGGTGGGCGTCGAACATGTTCGGCGGTTCCACGACGTGGTCGTCCACGCTCACGATGATCATGTCGTCGAGCTGCATGTCACTCCCCCCGGGGGTCGCGTCCGCGCAGGGTATCGCCCGCGAACGGCGGAGACGGCGGCGACCGGAGCGGAGCGGTCAGGACGGCTCGATCGGTGCCACCGGTTGCACCTCCACGGTGTGGATCCTCGCGGTCGGCGGGGCGGTCAGGGCGTGGACCACGACCCGGGCGACGTCGGCGGGCTCCATCGTGTTGAAGTGACGCTGGATCCCGAAGCGGGGCCAGAGCTGGACCAGGTGCTCGAACGTGCCGGGGGCCCATTCGCCCGCGAAGTCCGTCAGGGTCGGGCCGACCCGGACGACGGTCGTGCGGATCCCGCGCCCCTCGGTCTCCATGTCGACGACCCGGGCGACCGTCTCGAGGGCCGCCTTGCTCGCGCTGTAGCCGATCATCCCCGGGCGCGGCGTGTGCGCCGTGTCGGACGACACGAAGACCACGTCGCCCCGTCCGGCATCGAGCATCCCGGGCAGCACGCGGCGGGTGCAGAGCAGCGGACCGAGCAGGTTGGTCCCGATCTCGGACACGAGCGCCGCGGGATCGGTGTCGACCAGGAGGCCGGGGACGGCGATGCCGGCGTTGTTGACCAGCGCGTCGACCGGTCCGAGCGCATCCGAGGCCGCGTCGAAGAACGCGTCGACCGACTCCGGGTCGGTGACGTCGAGCGCCTGGACGAACGGCGTGCCGCCCTCGGCGGTCACGAGCTCCGCGGTGGCATGGAGCGCGTCGACCCTCCGGGCGCCGAGGGCGACCGACCACCCGATCCGCGCCAGCTCGACCGCGACGGCGCGCCCGATCCCGCTGGACGCACCCGTGATCGCCGCGGTCCGGGCCGGGTCGGCGGGGCTCATCCCGTCCACGCTACGACCGGACCGGCCGCCGCCAGGAGATCCCCGGTGCGCGACCAGTCGACGTCGTCGTCCCACACCTCGAGCCGCAGCGGAAGGTCGTGACCCTCCGCGAGAGCGACGATCGTCGTGGTCGCGTCGTCCACGGGGCCCCGCACCACGGTGACGGTCTCCGTGCCCCGGAGCGCCGAGACGAGTCCCACGGCGGCACCGATGCCGGGCCGGTCGTGGGCGGGCACGACGACGCTGCCCGGTCGATCGGTCGGGAACGTGCGGGCGACCCAGAGCCCCGCCTCTCCCGGTTGCGCGGTGACGCGGGTGTCGGGACCGAGCGACTGCTTGAGGTCCATGACCGCGCGCGCCGGGTGGCGGGGCGACGACCCGTCGACGTAGCCGGGCCCGGCGATCGCGGCGATGCGCCGGTAGAGCTCGTTGTCGCCCGCGGGGACGAGCGGCCGGGTCGCAACGGTCTCGGCCAGCGCCGCGAGCGTGCCGGGCTCGGCGACGGCGACCCGCGCCGGCCCGAGCCGATCGGCGGGAGACTCGGCCGCGTCGAGACCCACGGTCAGGACGACGTCGTACCCGTCGAAGCCGAGGAGGACGAAGTCGTCGCGCTGGAGCCCGCACGTTCCCATGTGGTGCGGGTCGTCCCAGGGGTAGATGCCCTTCGCGCCCCACGTGTTCGCGACCGGTGCGCCGAGCCGGTCGGCGAGGCGGTTGAGCCCGGTCCGGTCGCGGGTCGCCCCGGGCCCCGCCAGGATCACGACGCGCGTGGCGGCGTCACCGAGGTCGGCACGCCCGTCCGCGGGCGCTTCGTCGGAGCCCGGCGCGAGCGCGACCGGCGCGGGCACGTCCGCGTACGCCGCGGCGAGGTCGGCGGAGAGCGGACGGAGGAGGTCGCCGAGCACGGCGAGATCGTCCCACAACGCGCGCGCACGAGGTTGGGTAACGTCCGCCGCCATGAGCGCAGGGGGAGGCGAGTGACTCGACGGGTGTGCGTCGCGGGCGTCGGTCTGGCCGACGGTCCGAAGACCCCCGGGCTCTCCGCGCTCGTGCTCCAGGCCCAGGCGTTCGGCCGGGCCCTCGCCGACGCCGACCTCGCGAAGTCCGACGTCGACGGCCTCGCCTCCGCGGGGTACGGAGGGATGCACGAGGTGCAGCTCGCCGAGTACCTCGGGCTCACGCCGCACTGGCTCGACTCGACGAGCTGCGGCGGCTCCAGCTTCGAGTTCCACGCACTCCATGCGTTCCGGGCCATCCAGGCCGGCGACGTCGACACCGTGGCCATCGTGTACGGGAACAACGAGCTCTCGGCGGCCGGGCGGTCGCTCGGCACCGGTCGCAGCGGGGGCGGGGGAGCGACCGCGGTCCCGTACCCGATGAGCTGGGAGCTGCCGACGGGACTCACGCTCATCGGCGCGTACGCCATGGCCGCGCAACGGCACATGCACCAGTACGGGACGACGTCCGAGCAGCTCGCCTCGATCGCGGTGCAGACCCGGGAGCACGCCGGGCGGAACCCGAACGCGATGTACCGCGACCCGATCACGGTCGAGGACGTCCTGGCGTCGAAGCTCGTGGCGGATCCGCTGCACAAGCTCGACAGCTGCGTGATCTCCGACGGTGGCTGCGCGCTGATCCTCACCACCGAGGAGCGGGCCCGGGCGCGGGGCCGCCCGCTCGTCTACGTGCGCGGCGCGGCATCGGGGATGACCCACCACTCGATCCAGGCGATGCCCGATCTCACGGTCACCGCCGGCGCGGTCACCGGGCCGAAGGCGTTCGCGGAGGCCGGTATCACACCGGCGGACGTCGACACGTTCCAGATGTACGACTCGTTCACCTACACCGTGCTGGTGTGCCTCGAGGACCTCGGCTTCGCGCCGAAGGGCGAGGGCGGAGCGTTCGCCGCGAGCGGTGCGCTGCGCCTCGGTGGCGCGCTGCCCACGAACACCGACGGCGGCGGGCTCTCGGCGACGCACCCCGGGATGCGCGGGCTGTTCCTGCTCTGCGAGGCCACGCGCCAGCTGCGCCACGAGGCCGGCGACAGCCAGGTCGACGGCGCGGAGATCGCGGTCGCGCACGGCAGCGGCGGCTGGCTCTCCACGATGGGCACCGTCGTCCTCGGAACCGAGCCGGCGTGAGTCCGCCCCCGGACGGGTCAGGCGTGCCGAAGTACCTGATCCCGCGGATCTCGCCGGAGGCCGCCGAGTACTTCGCGGGCACGGTGCGCGGCGAGTTGCGGGTCCGTCGCTGCCGCGCGTGCGGATCGCATCACCACTACCCGCGCCTCGCGTGCCCGCACTGCGGGTCCGACGACCTCGAGTGGATCACCGCCTCCGGGCACGGGACCGTGCACTCGTTCACCGTGATCCGTCAGCAGGGGATCCCGCCGTTCACGGAACAGGTTCCCTTCGTCGTGGCGCTCGTGGACCTCGACGAGGCGGGGGCCCGCTTCGTCGCGCAGCTGCCCACCGTCGCTCCCGAGGCCGCGGCGATCGGCATGCGGGTCCACGCCACGTACCGTCCGGCGAGCGACGAGGTCGCGTTCGTCGAGTTCGCGCCGGACGCCTGATCGGATGGCCGCGCCGGTGCCGGACGGCGAGGGGGTCGCGCTGGACGGTCGCGCCATCGGCCGGCGGGGCGCGCGGACCCGCCGGAAGCTGCTCGACGCGACGACCCGACTGCTGCAGGACAACGGGCTGCGCGATCTCCGGGTGGTGGACATCGCCCGGTCGATCGGGGTGTCCCCGGCCGCGTTCTACCAGTACTTCCACGACGTCGAGGCGGCGGTGCTCGCGCTGTCGGCCGAGGTGGGCGAGCAGGCGAGCACGCTGCGGGCGCTGGTGGCCGAGCCCTGGGACGGGCCGGACGGGCTGGACGTCGTCCGGCGACTGGTGGAGGACTTCATCACCAACTGGGACCTGCACCGGGCGGTGCTGCGGACGCGCAATCTCGCGGCTCAGGAGGGCGACCAGCGGTTCCGGGACGTACGCAACGCGGCGCTCGCTCCGCTCACCGAGGCGATCGCAGCGAAGGTCGCGGCCCGCGCCGACCCCGGTCTCTCGCCGTACGCGGCGGCGGCCGCGATGGTGGCGATGCTGGAGCGGATGGCCGCGTTCCACAACGACCTCGAGGTCTACGGCACGTCCCGGGCCGACGTCGTGGAGACGACGGCGCGGATCCTGCACCACACCGCCACCGGCCGGTAGCGCTACCGGCCCGACGGGTGGGCGGTGAGCTCGAGCTCGCGGTCGAAGATCCTCTCGAAGAGGTCGCGCTTGCGGCGTGCGCCCCAGAGCTCGAGCTCGGGGTCGCCGTGGGCCTGGACGTGCAGGAGCACGAGGTCGGGACCGACGCGTGCGCTGACCCCGCTGACGATCTGCTTGCGACCCCGGTCGAGGCCGTCGGCGATGCGCAGGATCGACTCGAGCTTGCGGATGCGATCGCGCTGGTCGTCGTCGAGCTCGCCGACGAGGTCGTCGTTCGCCTTCGGGTCGCCCCGCCGGTGCCAGCGCACGAGCGCGGCGAGCTCGGTGACCGCGGCCGGGGCGAGCCCGCGGAGCCGACCGTGCTGGACGAGGTACGCGGCGTGGCGGTCGTGGCCCTCGTGGGACACGTGCTCACCGATGTCGTGGAGGATCGCCGCGTACTCGAGCAGCTCACGGTCCTCGTCGTCGAGCCCGTGCAGCTCGCGCAGCTGGTCGAACAGCGACCGCGGCGAGCACGGCCACGCGGGTGGAGTGCGCCTCGGGCCAGGAGCACCGCCGGGCCAGGGCCATGACCGAGGCACGGCGGATCGCGAACGGGTCGTCGGACCAGTCGGCGGGGTCGTGGCGGTCGACGGCGTCGAGCACCATCCCCTCCCGCAGCGCCCACTCGCTCACCGTCATGTCGGCGACGTCGAACAGCTCCATCGCGATCGTCATCAGCTCGACGCCCGCGACGATCAGGTCCACCCGCTTGGCGTCGAGTCCCGCGAGCTTGCGCCGCTGCGCGCTCGTGGCCCCGACGATCTCGTCCCGCAGCTCCTCGAGCTCCTCGCGGGTGAAGGTGAGGTGGTGGAAGGTGCGCGGCACCGACTCGTCGCGACGCGCCGCGATCATGTGCGCGAGGTCCTCGATGGTGCCGCTGCTGCCGATGGCCATCTTGGGCTCGAGCTCGGCGACCTCGACGGCCCGCGGTCCGAGCACCTCGACGATGTGCTTGCGGAGCCGGCGCCGGTCCGCCTTGTCGATGGGGTCCGAGCGGACGAACTCGTTGCTGAGTCGGGCGACCCCGAGCCGCTCGCTGGCCGCCCAGAGGAGCTGGCCCGAGTCGCCGACCATGATCTCGAGGCTGCCGCCCCCGAGGTCGAAGCAGACGGCCGGGGCCGGGTCGATCGCCACCGCGGCCCGGATCGCGGTGAAGATCAGCCGGGCCTCCTCGATGCCGTCGATCGCGTCGGCCTCGATGCCGGCCTCCTCGGCGATCCGGTCGAGGACCTCGTCGCCGTTGGTGGCGCTGCGGAGCGCGCTGGTCGCGCACGCGAGGATCTCGGTGGCCCCGGCGGCCTCGGCCATGAGCCGGAAGCGGCGCATTGTGGCGACGGCGGCGTCGGCGGCCTCGGGCGTGATCAGGCCCTCGCGGCTCACGACGTCGCCGAGCCGCAGCATCTCCTTCTCGCCGCTCACGGGCGTCAGGCTGCCGTCGGGGTGGACGTCGGCGATCACGAGGTGGAAGGAGTTCGATCCGAGGTCCACGGCGGCGACGCGCATCGACTCCAGGCTACGGGCACCCGAAGTACGCTCCGCGCCACCAAGGTCGCGGGGAATCGAGGTTTCATGAGCGTCACGGGTGAGCACCGGATGTTGATCGACGGCGAGCTGGTCGAGGCGGAGTCCGGCGCGACCTACGCCAACGTCGACCCGGCGACCGAGGAGGTGGCCGGACAGGTCGCCGACGCCGGGCGCGCCGACATGGAGCGTGCGATCGCCGCGGCGCGGCGCGCGTTCGACGAGACCGGCTGGTCCACCGACAAGGAGCTGCGCCGGCGTGGCCTGCGCCAGCTCCAGGAGGCGCTGGCCAAGGAGCGCGAGACCCTGCGGCCCCAGATCGTCACCGAGGTCGGCACCCCGATCATGCTCACGTACGCCGTGCAGATGGACAGCTGCATCGACGACATGGAGTGGGACATCGAGTGCATCGACCGCGTCGAGTGGGAGCACGACCTGCCGGTGCACGAGTTCTTCGGGATGCGCAGTGCTCGCCGGGTGCTCCGCGAGCCGATCGGGGTCGTGGGCGCCATCACCCCGTGGAACTTCCCGTTCATGCTCAACCTGTCGAAGATCGTCCCGGCGTTGGCCGCGGGGAACTCGGTGATCCTGAAGCCCGCGCCGGACACGCCGTGGAGCGCCACCCACATCGGCAGGCTCGCGGCCGAGTACACCGACATCCCGGCGGGTGTGCTCAACGTCGTGACGTCCGGGGACCCGGCGACGGTGGGCGAGATGCTGACCGCCGATCCGCGCGTCGACATGATCTCGTTCACGGGTTCCACCGTCGTGGGCAAGCGGATCATGGCCGGCGGCGCGGAGACGCTGAAGCGCGTCTTCCTCGAGCTCGGCGGCAAGTCGGCCAACATCATCCTCGACGACGCCGACCTCGCGGCGCAGTGTGGCAGCGGGGCCATGGTGTGCATGCACGGCGGTCAGGGCTGTGCGATCACCACTCGGATGCTGTTGCCGCGGTCGCGCTACGACGAGGGCGTCGAGCTGCTCGCGGCGGCGTTCGAGAGCTGGAGCTACGGCGACCCGATGGACCCCGCGAACCTGCAGGGTCCGCTCATCAACGCCCGGCAGCGGGAGCGCGTGCTCGGGTACATCGAGCAGGGCAGGGCCGAGGGCGCGCGTCTGCTCGTCGGCGGCGGCCGGCCCGCGCACCTCGAGAAGGGCTACTACGTCGAGCCGACGTTGTTCGTCGACGTCGATCCCGATTCCACGATCGCCCAGGAGGAGATCTTCGGGCCGGTGCTCGTCGTGATCCCGTACGAGGACGACGACGACGCCGTGCGGATCGCGAACAACTCGCGCTACGGGCTCTCGGGGGCCGTCAGCGGTGCCGACCTCGACCGCGCGTACGCGATCGCCAAGCGGCTGCGGACGGGGACGGTCGCGGTCAACGGTGGCCAGTGGTTCGGGCCGGACTCGCCCTTCGGCGGGTACAAGCAGAGCGGGCTGGGGCGTGAGCACGGCATCGCGGGCTTCGAGGAGTACCTCCAGACCAAGACCGTCGGGTTGCCCGCCCCGGCGTAGGGCGCGCGTATCCTCCGGCCGATGGCCACACTGATCCTGCTCCGGCACGGCCAGAGCGAATGGAACCGGCAGAACCTCTTCACCGGCTGGGTCGACGTGGACCTGACCGAGCTGGGGGAGCGCGAGGCCGTGCAGGGCGGGCAGATGCTGACGGATCACGAGCTGCTCCCGACGGTGGTCCACACGTCGGTCCAGCGGCGCGCGATCCGCACCGCCGAGCTCGCGCTGCACGCGTGCGAGCGGTCGTGGATCCCGGTGCGGCGCTCGTGGCGGCTCAACGAGCGTCACTACGGGGCGCTGCAGGGCAAGGACAAGAAGGAGACGTCGGCGCAGTACGGCGAGGAGCAGGTGAAGATCTGGCGGCGCTCCTACGACGTGCCGCCGGAGCCGTTGGTCGAGGACCCGTGGATCGACGAGCGATACGACTCGTTGCCACCCGACGTCATCCCGAGGTCGGAGTGCCTCGCGGACGTGGTCGCACGGATGCTGCCCTACTGGTACGACGCCATCGTGCCCGACCTCGCCGTCGGGCGGGTCACCCTCGTCGCCGCGCACGGCAACTCGCTGCGCGCGCTCGCGATGCACCTCGAGGGTCTGACCCGGGAGGAGGTCGTCGAGCTCAACATCCCGACGGGTCAGCCACGCGTGTACGAGCTCGACGGGCGGATGCGCCTGCGATCCTGGCGCTACCTCGATCCCGCGGGCGCCGAGGCCGCGGCCGCGGCGGTGAGCAGGCAGGCGGGCTGAGGGACCCCTTCTCTTTCGAGTACTTAGTCCCGGCTATATGGGACAAATGCGGCCGCCGAAGATGTCGACATCTTGGGTATGAGAAGGGTTGCAGGACATCGAGGGCAGGAGCGGGCGAGGCCGCGCCGCTGGTCGCCGTCGGTGCCCGGCACGTTGCTCCCCCTCGTCGGGCTGTTCCTCGTCCTCAGCGTCGTCTTCGCGGACAACCGGCCCTCGGGACCGATTCCCGGGTCCCGGCCGGCGCCCGCCGTCCGGACGACGACCACCACGACCGCCACCACCACGACCGCCGCCACCACGACCGCGGCCCAGGCCGTCGCGGCGGTCGAGCCGGCGCCCGCGCCGAGTCCGCCGCCGGCGGTCACGACCGGTTGCGCCGACGCGCTGGCCTACCTCGCCGCGCACCAGGCCCCCGGGTTCGTCGACACCTGCGCCGACGGGTCTGCGCTCGGCCACTACGGGTTCAGCTGCGCCGACGTGCCCGGGATGTGCCCGGGCGTGCGGATCGTCCGCATCGCCTGCCCGGCGCCGTTCGTGTACATGAACGAGGCGCACAACAGCTGGGTCGTCATCGGTCAGGGCAGTGGCATCGACCCGTTCGGCCAGGGCAGCCCGACCGAGCAGACCGCCTGCAACGCCCACCGGTAGCCGGTCGGGCGCGACGACGGGGGCCGGTGTTCAGTTCATCGTGAAGTAGTCGTTCAGGCCGAGGGCGTCGAACACCCTCCGGCACGCGACCGACGGTGCACGAAGGGTCAGCGTGACCTGGGCCCGTTTGGCCTGCTCGTTCGCCAGGACCAGGGCCTTGATGCCGCTGGAGTCGATGAACTCGACGGCGGCCAGGTCGACGAAGGCCGGTGACCTGGCATCGTCGATCAGGCGCCGGAGCGCCTGGCGGAACTCCCCGGCGGTCGCGACATCGACCTCACCGCTGACGCCGAGCACCGGTCCTGCCCGGTGGTCCCACCACGCGAACTGAGCTGTCCCATCAGTCATTTCGCACCCCCAACGCTCACATGATCTGGACGAAGCATCTGCAAACCAGGGTGGCTGTGCTCTCAACCGGGAGAATTCATGTCACGCCGAAACGACGACGTCAAGGCGCACGACCGGTGGGCCTATCCTCGGTCCCCATGGCAACGACAGAGATTGCGATCCCCGACGCCCCTCCCGCCGAGCGGACGGTCGAGGAGGAGCGGCTGTACCGCAAGCAGCGGCTGGCCGCGGCCTTCCGGATCTTCGGCAAGTTCGGCTTCGACGAGGGCGTCGCCGGCCACATCACCGCACGCGACCCGGAGCTCCCCGACCATTTCTGGGTGAACCCCTTCGGGCGCTCGTTCAAGCAGATGCGCGTCTCGGACCTGCTGCTCGTCAACCACGCGGGCGACATCGTCGAGGGCGATCAGCCGGTCAACGCTGCGGCGTTCGCGATCCACTCGCAAGTCCACGCGGCGCGGCCCGACGTCGTCGCGGCGGCGCACGCACACTCGATCTACGGAAAGTCCTGGTCCGCGCTCGGGCGCACGCTCGACCCGATCACCCAGGACGCCTGCGCGTTCTACGGCGACCACGCGTTGCTCGACGACTTCACCGGCGTCGTGCTGGACCTCGAGGAGGGTCGTCGCATCGGCGAGACGTTGGGCGACCGCAAGGCCGTCATCCTCCGCAACCACGGTCTGCTCACCGTCGGTCACTCCGTCGAGGAGGCAGCGTGGTGGTTCGTGACGATGGAGCGTTCGTGCCAGGCGCAGCTGCTCGCCGAGGCGGCGGGGACCCCGGTCCTCATCGACCCCGAGGTCGCCGAGCACACCGCGCGCCAGGTCGGGTCCCACGCTGCCGGACTGTTCTCGTTCCGTCCCCTCTGGGACGTCATCACCGCCGAGCAGCCCGACCTCTTCGACTGAGCCCCGTCACCGTTCCGGCGTCGGTCCTGCGCGTCAGGTGGGGGCGCCGGTCTGCTCCCTGGCCCAGGCGATGGAGCCGGCCAGGAACGCGCCGGTGTCGGGGAAGCGGGCACCGACGATGTCGGCGAACCACCCCGGTACGTAGATCTCGAACGTGCCCGCGTCGAGCGCGTCCAGGACGGGCCCGACCATCGCGCTGGTCGGCAACGCCTCGATCGGCGTCATCGACGGATCGTTGTCCGGCAGGTGGAACAGGCGGGTGTCGATCACCCCGGGGTTGACCACATGGATCTGCACGTCGTGCCCGGCCACGCCGAGGTCCACCTGCATGGACTCGGAGAAGCCCGTGAGCGCGGCCTTCGACGCCGTGTACGCAGCCTCACCCGGAGGCCCGAGCCGCGCGGCCACCGACGAGATGTTCACGATCCGTCCCGCGCGCTCGATCAGCTCGGGGAGGAACGCGAGCATGAGCCGCACCGGCGAGAAGTAGTTGAGGTGCATCACCGACTCGACCGTCTCCGGGTCGAGGGCGAGCACGTTGCGCCGCTTCGGGATGCCCGCGTTGTTGACGAGCACGTCGAGCCCGCCCATCTCCAGGCTCACGTCGGCCGCGAACGCCTCGAGCGCGTCGAGGTCGCCGAGGTCGATCGTCCACATGCGCGACTCCGGCGAGTGCTCACGGACCTGGGCGAGCACCGCGGCGAGCTCGGGCTCCCGGCGGGCGCAGATCCCGACGACCGCGCCGGCCTCGGCGAGCCCGACGGCCAGCGCGGCGCCGATGCCGGTCGACGCCCCGGTGACGAGCACGTGCTTGCCTGCGACGGAGTACCCCACGACGACCTCCTCGATTCGGAACCGGGCGAGTGTACGGGGACGGTAGGGTCCCCGCCCGTGGCGCTGACCCCCGATGCCGTACGGCTCGACGGCACCGTCGCGGTCGTGACCGGCGCGGCCGTCGGCATCGGTCGTGCGAGCGCCGCCGCGCTGAGCGCATTCGGTGCGAAGGTCGCGATCTGCGACCGCGACGAGGAGCACCTGGCCGCGCTCGCCGCGCAGATCGAGGCGGCGGGCGGTGACGTGTTCCCCGGCGTCCTCGACGTGCGCGACGGCGAGCAGGTGCGCCCGTGGGTCGAACGCGTCGCGGAGCGGTTCGGACGGATCGACGTGGTCGTCAACAACGCGGGTGGCGGCTTCCACTCACCGTTCCTCGACGTGAACGACAAGGGCCAGGACGCGCTGATCCGTGAGAACTTCACGAGCGTGACGAACTTCGTCCGCGCCGCGGTGCCCCACATGCCCGCGGCCGGCGGGGCGGTGGTGAACATCACGTCGATCGAGGCGCACCGGGCCGCGCCCGGGTTCGCGGTCTACTCCGCGATGAAGGCCGCGGTGGCGAACCTCACGCAGACGCTCGCGCTCGAGCTGGGGGAGCGGATGATCCGGGTCAACTGCATCGCGCCGGACGTGATCCCGACGCCCGGGATCGGCGAGGTACCGGTCCGCACACCGCTGCCACGGGCGGGCCACGTGGACGACATCGCCGCGGCGGTCGTCTTCCTGGCCAACCCCGCGCTCTCCGGCTTCGTCACCGGCACCACCCTCCTCGTGGACGGGGGCAACCGCGCGGCCGGCGGCTGGCGCCGCGCCGACGACGGCACGTTCACGACGTGACCGGTCGTCGCGGGCCGTGAGGTTCGGCGTCGCGCTCGGGGCGCTGAACGCCCACTTCCACCTCGATGCCGTCGACGCGGCCGAGCGACTCGGGTTCGAATCGGTCTGGCTGCCCGAGCACCTCGTGCTCCCCGTCGAGATGTCACGCTCGCCCAGGCCCGGGGAGGAGCACCCGCCGGTCCCGGCGACCACGCCGGTGTTCGACGCCTTCACCTACCTGGGGTTCCTCGCGGCGCGGGCGCCGACGCTCCGGCTCGGGACCCACGTCTACAACCTCGGACTGCGCCATCCGTTCGTGACGGCGCGCGGGGTCGCGACGCTCGACGTCGTCAGCCGCGGGCGGTTCGAGTTCGGCGTGGGCGCCAGCTGGCTGGAGCAGGAGTGGGTCGCGGCCGGACTCGACTTCTCGACCCGGGGCCGGCGGGTCGACGAGGCGATCGCGGTCTGCACCCGCCTGTGGACCGAGGCGGTGATCGAGCACCACGGCGAGTTCTTCGACTTCGCCCCGGTGGCGTTCGAGCCCAAGCCGGTCCAGCAGCCGCGCCCACCGGTGCTCGTCGGCGGGGAGAGCCGTGCGGCGCTGCGGAGGGCGGCGACGCTGGGCGACGGGTGGATCGGCATGGGCCACACGTTCGAGTCCGCCGCGGAGCAGATCGCGCGGCTGGCCGAGCTCCGGCGCGCCGCGGGCCGCGACGACGTCCCGTTCCAGATCTGCCTCGGGGCCCCGGTGGCGTCGCGTCAGGACGTCGCGCGCTGGGAGGACCTCGGGGTCACGCGTCTCATCGTGTCGCCGTGGTCCCGCTCGCCCGACGCGGTCGAGGCGTTGACGCGCCTCGCGGAGCTGGTCGGGTGACCCGGCTCGGTCAGGCGGGGCGGCGGCGGAGGAGCGCGTCGCGGTGGGCGCCGAAGTCACGGATCGTGCCACGGGTGCGGAACGCGACGGGCATGACCTCGGGCTGCATCGAGTAGCACACGCCGGTCATGATGCCGGCGAGCTCCTCCGCGGAGCCGATGGCCTCGAGGTCCATGCTGCGCCCCATGCCGATGTCGCACGCGCGGCGCAGCACGATCGCGGCTTCGGCGTCCAACGGCGGCAGATTGGCGTCGGCCCACCGGATGAACCCACCCTTCCACGGTGCCTCGCTGAACGGGGGAGGGTCGACGAGCACGCGGCCCACGCCGCCCGGGCCGAGCGTCCATTCGTGGACGAGGAGACCGTCGCGCCAGAGGCGCGGGTGCATCGTGCCGTCGTCGACGTCGAGCGCGACCTCGTACTCGCGCCGGTCGGTGCCACGAGCGGCGTGGGAGACGCACAGGCCCGCGAGGTCGAACTGGTGCGTGCACTGCCAGCGCGGGTCGGTCACGTCGGCGACGGCGGTGCAGCGCTCGGAGAGCTCCATGCCCACGAGCCGGCGGAGGTTGGCACCGGCATCGGGGCAGGTCGCCCACGGCCAGCGGCGCGCGTCGAGCACGACATCGACCACGTGGGTCCCGTCGTGGGTGAGCGTGACCTCGAAGTGGTGGAAGTCGTCCTCGAGCCCGCCCCAGACCGTGTGCTCGTCGCGGCGGAGCACGCGGACGAGCCGGCGGTACGGGAGGTCGGGGTCGCCGGTGCGCACGGCGGGGGCATCGGAGTCCGGCACCGGGCCACGATGCCACGCGGGTGACGGCCGTGTCAGGATGCGTCGATGGTCGCCGAGGTCGAGTCCGACGTCCCCCGCCACGACATCCCCACCGCCGGGCGCAGCGGCTTCACGCTGGTCGACGACCGCCAGGTGCACTACCTCGAGTGGGGGCCGTCGGGAGCACCGGCGATCGTCTGCCTGCACGGCGGCGGCCAGACCGCGTACATGTGGGAGGAGCTCGGCGCGGCGTTCGGCGTCGACCACCACGTCCTCGCGCCGGACCTGCCGTGGCACGGCGACAGCGATCCGATCGAGGACATGTCCCGTCAGGCGCTCGCCGCGACGCTCCCGCCGCTGTTCGAGGCCTTCGGCATCGACCGTGCCGTCCTCGTCGGTGCGTCGCTCGGTGGGCTCGTCTCGATGACGTTGACGGCGGCGCGGCCCGAGCTCGTCGCGGGGATCGTCCTCGTCGACATCGCGCACCGCCTCGAGGACGCCGGGGTGGAGCGGATCGTGGAGTTCATGCGCGCCCACGAGTCCTTCGCGGACCTCGACGAGGCGGCGGCAGCGGTGGCCGAGTACCTGCCCCGGCGCCGGGCCGTCCGGCCCGAGCGTCTGACCCGCAACCTGCGGCGGCGACCCGACGGTCGCTGGGAGTGGAAGCACGGGTACACGAAGCGGCTGCGGTCGGGCGCCGAGATCGGCGAGGGTGGAGGGTGGCGGGAGCTGGTCGCCGGGCTCGACGAGGACATCCGCGGGTTCACCTGTCCGGTGCTGGTCCTCCGCGGTGCCGCATCGGACGTCCTGTCCTCCGAAGGTGCCGAGGAGATCGCCGCGCTCATCCCCGACGCGCGGCTCGCGACGATCGCCGCCGCCGGCCATCACGCCGCGGGCGACAACCCCGAGACCACCGTCGGTCTCGTCGCCACGTTCCTCACCGACATCGGCTGGTGAGACGTCCCGTCCGCGGCTCCGCCGCCGGCTCGGGCGCCGCCCGAGGGACCGTCACGCCTTGCAGTTGACGACCAGGGTGAAGATGTTCTTCACGACGGGCTCGTCGGTGGCCTGGTCCCGCCAGGTCGTCTCCTGGACGTAGAACTCGAGCTTTCCCCCGCTCGACTTCTCCTTCTCGTAGACGTCGACGATCTCGGACGTGCCCACGAGCACGTCGCCGACCTTGGGCCAGCGGAAGTACTCGAAGCCCTGCTCGCCGTGGAGGATCGCCCGGCCCGGACCGCGCAGCTTCTCGATCGGGAGACCCGCGGCGCCGCCCGCGCCCTCCGAGCCCCAGAACGGCATCACGAAGGGGAACGTCGGCGGGACCGGCGCGTCGGCGCCGTCGTACACGGCATCGCCGTCCATCAGCGCCTGCGCGAACACGCGCACGGGTCCCCGCTCGATGCGCACGACCTGCGGGTCGCCCTTCGTGCCCTTCAGCTCGGTGAGTGCCACGGTCCGCTCCCGGTGACGTCGACGTCGGGTCCGGCCGGGGAAGCTAGCGCGCTCGCCGCGGCCGGGCTCAGGCGGTGACGAGCTTGTGCTTCATCACCTTGCCGGTGGCGTTGCGGGGGAGCTCGTCGGTGAAGTGGAGCTGCCGCGGGCGCTTGTAGTCGGCGAGCCGCTCGGCGCAGAACGCGAGGAGCGCGTCGGGATCGGCGTCCACGCCGGCCCGGAGCACCACCCACGCGGCGATGTCCTCGCCGAGCACCGGGTGCGGGATCCCCACGACCGCGGCCTCCTGGACGTCGGGGTGCTCGAGCAGCACCGCCTCGATGTCGGTCGGGTAGACGTTGTGCCCGCCGCGGATGATCATGTCCTTCTTGCGCCCGGAGATGTACAGGAAGCCGTCCTCGTCGAGGTACGCGAGGTCACCGCTGCGGAGCCATCCGTCGGCGGTCCACGTGCTGCTCGTCGCGTCCGGGTCCTTGTAGTACTCGCGCTGGGCGCCCTCCATGCGGGTCAGCAGCTCGCCGACCTCCCGTGCGTCACACTCGCCGCCGTCGTCGCGGACGACCTTGAGCTGCATGGGACCGACGGGCTTGCCGACCGATCCGATGCGCCGGGTGACCTCCTCCCTGGGCATCACGATGTACGCCGGCCCGGCCTCGGTCATGCCGTACGAGTTGGAGACGGTGGCGTCGGGGAGTCGCGCCTGGAGCGTGAGCAGCGTCTGCGGCGCGAGCGGCGCGCTCCCGATCGAGACGGCCCGCAGGCTGGTGAGGTCGGGCTCGGCGAAGCGGGGGTGCGCGACGAGGAGCTCGGCCATCGCCGGCACGAGGAACGCCATGCGCGGTCGCTCGGCGGCGACGAGATCGAGCCAGCGACCGGCGTCGAACTTCGGCAGGTACAGGCCGACGAGGCCCATCTTCATCGGGTTGTAGATGAACGCGATGCCCGCGAAGGTGAACATCGGGGCGCCGTGGATCCACCCGTCGCCGGTCCATGCGGGCTCGTGGTTGGGGATCATCGCCACGTTGCGGTGGCGGACCGCCACGCCCTTCGGGAGGCCCGTGGTGCCGGACGTGTACATGATGTCGGCGAGGTCGTCGACGGTGCGCGGGACCTGGATGTCCGAGTCGTCGTCGGCGAGGAACGCGTCGTAGTCGTGCACGGAGGCCGCGGTCTCGCCGCCGGCGGTGACCACGAAGCGGATCGACGGGACCGCCTCGCGTACGGCGAGCGCATGGTCGAGCAGCGATGCACAGGTGATGATCGTGGACGCCTCGGCGTGGCCGAGGATCGTCACCACCTCGGGGACGGTCAGGCGCGTGTTGGTGGGCACGACCACCGCGCCGGCCTTGTGGACCGCCGCGTAGGCGACGATCCAGCGCAGTGCCTCGTCGCTCGGCAGGTGGATCGACACGCGGTCCCCGGGCGCGATCCCGGCGTCGACGAGCGCGCGGGCGAGCCGGTTCGACACCTTGTCCCACTCCGCGAAGGTGATGCGGGTCCCGCCGTCGAGGTCCCGGTACGCGACCGCGCCGGGGTAGGTCGCCGCCATGAACCGCAGCTGGTCGACCTGCAGGTCACCGAAGTCCGGCATCCGGTTCCTCTCGTCCGCCGATCCGCGCGGGGCAAGCTATCCGCCGCGAGTCCCTGGGTGTCGCGGGTGGTCTGGCAGTCTTGGGGCGATGCGGGTGACCTTCCTCGGCCACGTGGGGATGTACGTCGAGACCGACGGCGGCTCGATCCTCTGCGACCCCTGGTTCACTCCCGCGTACTTCGGCTCGTGGTTCCCGTTCCCGCGCAACGACACCCTCGACGTCAGCCCCTTCACCTCGCCGGACTATCTCTACGTCTCGCACCTGCACCACGACCACTTCGATCCCGAGTGGCTGCAGCGCCACGTGGACAAGCGCGCGACCGTGCTCCTGCCGGCGTTCCGCGTGGCTCACCTCGAGCGGTCGTTGCGGGCGCTCGGCTTCGAGCGGTTCGTGCGGACCGACCACGCGGAGCCGGTGCGTCTCGGCGGCGGGCTGGAGATCACGATCCTCGCGATGACCGCCCCGGCGGACGGCCCGGCCGGCGATTCGGCGCTGATCGTGCGGGACTCGACCGCGAGCCTGCTGAACCAGAACGACGCCCGCCCGCGGGACCTCGCCGAGCTGGAGGCCCTGGGACCCTTCGACGCCCACTTCACGCAGTTCTCGGGCGCGATCTGGTACCCGATGGTCTACGACTTCCCCGAGGACGAGCAGCGGGCGGCCGGGATCCGCAAGCGGTCCGACCAGATGGAGCGGGCCATCCACTACCTGGAGGACGTGCACGCGCCGGCGATCTTCCCGGTGGCCGGCCCGCCGTGCTTCCTCGACGAGGACCTCTTCGGCTTCAACGACCTCGACCGGGATCCGGCCAACATCTTCCCGGACCAGCCCACGTTCCTCGCCGAGCTCGCGGGTCGCGGGATCGCCGGCGGCCACCTCCTGGTCCCCGGTTCCGTCGCCACCGTCGTCGGCGACCGGTGCACGGTCGAGCAGCCGGATGGTGACGCCGCACCCGACGCGATCTTCGCCGACAAGCGCGCGTACCTGGAGCGCTACCGCGCCGACTGGGCCGCGTGGCTGGCACGGGAGAAGGCGTCCTGGCCGCGCGGGCGCTACGACGTCGTCGCCGAGCTCGCGGCGTGGTTCGAGCCGCTGCTCGACGTCGCGCCCTACACCCGGCGCGGAGTCGACGGGAATGTGCTCGTCCATGTCGGCGACGTCGGCGTGCTGATCGACTTCCCGGCCGGTCGCGTCACCGAGTGGCGCGGCGAGCCGGTGATGCACCGCATCGACGTCGACCGCGCGCTCGTCGAGTCGCTGATCGAGCGTCACGTGGAGGACTGGGTGAACGAGCTGTTCCTCTCCTGCCGGTTCCGTGCGCACCGCGAGGGTCAGTACAACGAGTACGTCTACACGTTCTTCAAGTGCCTCTCGGTGGAGCGCATGGCCTTCTGCGAGGGCTACTACGCGACGCTGGCCGAGCCCGTCGACGAGATGTTCCGCTGCGGCGAGTACCTGGTGCAGAAGCGCTGCCCGCACCTGCGCGCCGACCTGGAGCGGTTCGGCACCGTGGACGACGGCGTGCTCGAGTGCAAGGTGCACCACTGGCGGTTCGAGCTCGCGACCGGTCGGTGCCTGACGTCGGACGACGACGAGCACCACCTGCACACCGAGCTCGTCGGGGAGTAGACGGTGCTCATCGACCTCCACGCGCACACCGCCCCGCGGTCGAATTGCCCGCGGACGACGCTCCAGGAGCTGGTCGAGACGGCGCGGGGTCGTGGGCTGGACGCGTTGTGCATCACCGAGCACGACGTCCGCTGGCCCGACGACGAGCTGGCCGACGCGTCGCGGCTGCTCGACTTCCCGCTGATCCCGGGCGTGGAGCTGACCACCGACGTCGGGCACGTGCTCGCGTTCGGACCGCTCCGCAAGCCGCTCTGGATGGGATACACGCTCGCGGAGCTGATGGAGGAGTGCGAGGGGTCCGACACCGCGCTCGTGCTCCCGCACCCGCTGCGTCGCTACGCGGGGGAGCGGGCGGTGCGCGGCGGGCGGGTGCCGCCGACGGCCGAGGAGATCGTCGCGCTCCCGCAGTGGGAGATGGTCCACGCCATCGAGGCTGCGAGCACCCAGACGACGGTGCTCGAGCACACGCTGACGGCGGCCGCGCTGGCAGTCGGTCCGCGTCCCGCGGTCGCGTCCTCCGATGCCCACGGTCCCGGCCTCGCCGGTGCCTTCGCCACCGAGATCGACCGGGTGGTGCACACCGCCGAGGACCTCGCCCGCGAGATCCGCGCCGGCCACGTGCGCCCCGCCCGCCCGGTCTGACCCCTGACCCGCGCCCGAACGCACTTGATCGCGGTTGTCGGGCCCATGGCCCCCAGAACGGTGCCGGGGTGTGTGCGCGGGGGTGGTCGGGCCCGGCTGACACGGGCGTCAGGTGAGGGGGATACGATCCGGGCCGCCGCCTGACCGACCACACCGGAGGACCTCCCCGATGGGTGACGCCGTCATCGTCTCGACCGCCCGGACCGCCATCGGCACCGCCCGCAAGGGGACGTTGCTCGACGTGTCGGCGTTCGACCTGGCCAAGCACGCCGTCGGCGAAGCGCTCGGGCGGTCGGGCATCGCGCACGACGACGTCGACGACCTCCAACTGGGCGAGTCCCTCCAGGGCGGCGGCGACATCGCCCGGTACGCGGCGGTGGACCTCGGGCTCACCAACGTCCCGGGCGTCGCGCTGAACCGCCACTGCGCCTCGGGTATGGCGGCGGTCCAGGGCGCCGCGGCGAGCATCCGCGCGGGCATGGACCGGGTCGTGATCGCGGGCGGCGCCGAGTCGATCTCCACGTCCCCGGCGGCGATGAAGCGCAAGCTCGGCACCGACGACATGGAGCCGTGGATGTCGCCGAGCCACCCCGAGACGCCGGACGCCCCGGCATTCGACATGTCGATCACGGTCGGGTGGAACACCGCGCAGCAGGCGAACGTCACCCGCGAGGAGATGGACTTCTGGGCGTGCGAGTCCCACGCCCGGGCCGTCGACGCGATCGACACGGGTCGCTTCGAGGACGAGATCGTCCCGATCAAGGTCACCCGGCGCGACGGAGAGACGGTGACCTTCCAGGTCGACGAGCACCCGCGCCGCGGGACGACGATGGAGAAGCTCGCGAGCCTCAAGCCGCTCCACCCCGAGATCGAGGGGTTCAGCATCACCGCGGGGAACTCGTCCGGCCTGAACGACGCCGCCGCGGCGCTGATGCTCGTCGACTCCGGCTACGCGCAGGCGCACGGACTCGCGCCGATGGCGGTCGTGAGGGCGTGGGCGTCGTCGGGTGTGCCGCCGCGGAACACCGGGCTCGGCCCGACCTACGCGATCCCGAAGGCGCTCGAGCGCGCGGGCATGGCCGTCGCCGACGTCGACCTGTTCGAGATCAACGAGGCCTTCGCATCGATGTGCGTCGCGAGCACGCGGATCCTCGGCATCCCGCACGAGATCACGAACGTGAACGGCAGCGGCTGCAGCCTCGGCCACCCGGTCGCGGCGACCGGTGCCCGCATGATCGTCACCCTCGTGAGCGAGCTGCGCCGCCGGGGCGGCGGCGTCGGCGTGTCGAGCATGTGCGCGGGGGGCGGGATGGGCTCCGCGACCGTGCTCGAGGTGCTGCCCGCCTGACGCGGCACGTCAGCAGCCCAGCCCCAGCTCCGCCGGGACCGGGGGCGGTGCGTCGCACCCCACCCGGGTGATCCCGTAGGCGTGGACGGTCCAGATCGACCCGAGCCGTTGGAGCACGACGGTCAACGGCGTGACGCCGGTACCCGCCTTCGGGTTCAACCCGACGGCGGCCCAGATGGGATTCGAGCCGGCAATGCGACAGTTCACGACGTCGTAGCTCCCGATCGGCACCGGGCCGAGGTCGCCGCCGAGCACCGCCGCGGTGATCACGCTCTGCTGGGCGCCGCAGGTGCCCGGTCCGGGCGAGGTCGTGGGCGGCGTCGTGAGCGTCGTCGGGACGGTCGTGGCGGTCGTCGGCAACGAGGTCGTGCCGGCGCTCGACGACGTCGTGGTTCTGCGGTGCGTCCGGCGCCGCGTGGTCGACGTCGCCCCGGACTTCGATCCTCCGGAGTCGCAGCCCACGAGCGCGACGGAGATGAGCACGGCGACGGCGACCGCGAGGAGCGAGCGTGGACGGGGACGACCGGGGACTGCCATCCCCCCAGCCTGACCGATCGCGACCCCGGGAACGGCGTCATACCGCTCTCCCGCGGGTACCGTCTCGCCATCGACGCCGACCTCACCCTCGCTCTCGAGCTCGCCGACGCCGCGGACGCGTCGACGATGTCGCGCTTTCGCGCCGAGGACCTGCGGGTCGAGCGCAAGCCCGACACGACCCACGTGACCGAGGCCGACCATGCGACCGAGGAGCTGCTCCGCGCCGGGTTGGCGGCGGCGCGCCCGGACGATGCGATCCTCGGCGAGGAGTTCGGGGTGGAGGGCTCCGGGCGTCGCCGCTGGATCCTCGATCCGATCGACGGCACCGCCAACTACGTCCGGGGCGTGCCGATCTGGGCCACGCTCATCGCGCTGGAGGAGGACGGCGAGATGCGCGTCGGGGTCGTGTCCGCACCGGCGCTGCACACGCGGTGGTACGCCGCCCGGGGTGAGGGTGCCTTCGCCAACGAGCGGCTGATCCAGGTCTCGGGGGTCCGCGACCTCGCCGACGCGCAGGTCTGCTACTCGGATCTCCCGTCGTGGACCGAGCACCGCACGACCGCGCAGCCGATGATCGACCTCCTCCACACGGTCTGGCGCTCGCGGGGCGTGGGCGACTTCCTCCAGCACATGCTCGTGGCCGAGGGCGCCGCCGACATCGCGGTCGAACCCATCGTCAACCTGTGGGACCTCGCGCCGTTGCTGGTGGTGGTGGAGGAGGCCGGCGGTCGCTTCACGAGCCTCGAAGGCGAGCGCCGCGCGGACGCCGGGAGCGCGGTCTCGACGAACGGACTCCTGCACGACGTCGTGCTCGACGCGCTCGCGGAGGCCCGCCCCCGGTGAGCGGACCGGTCACCGTCGGCATCGACATCGGGACCTCGTCGGTCAAGGCGATCGCGGCCGACGAGGACGGCACCGTGATCGCGCAGTCGCGGGTCCCGCACGAGATCCGGATCCCGGCCGCCGACCGCTTCGAGCACGACGCGGCCGTCGCCTGGCGGGACGGGCCCCGCGCCGCGCTCGCCGCCCTCGACCTCGACGCGGCGCCGGCGGGGGTCAGCGTGAGCGCGATGGTGCCGTCCGTCGCCGCGGTGGACGCGTCCGGCCGTCCGCTCACGCCCGGTCTGCTCTACGGCGACGCCCGGGGTCAGGGGGAATCGCGCGGCGGCACGCCGGCGGAGACGGGCGAGTTCCTCGGGTTCCTGCGGTGGGCGCACGACACCGTCCCGGACGCGGCCGGGTTCTGGCCGGCGACGGCGATGGCGAACCATGCGCTCGGGGGCGACGCGGTGCTCGACACCACGACCGCCAGCGTCGCGTTCCCCTTGTTCGACTGGACCGGGTGGGACCCCGCGGTGGCGGCCGGGATCGGTGTGTCGACCGATCAGCTGCCCCGCCTCGCGCCGACGGGTTGGCCCTGCGGGCACGTCGACGGGCCCGACGGCCCGGTGCTCGCACCGGGGTGCATCGACGTGCTCACCGACCAGATCGTCGCCGGGGCGGACCGAGTCGGCGACGTGCTCGTCCTGATGGGCACGACGCTCATCGCCAACGTCGTCACGCCGCGCGCCGATGCGATCCCCGGCTACTGGGTGATCCCCTACACCGAGCCCGACTGCTTCCTCGGCGGCGGACCGAGCAACGCGGGCGGTCTGTTCGTCGACTGGGCCACCCGGGTGCTCGGCGCGTCCGGTCCGGGCCCGGTGGACCCGGACCGTGTGCCCGTCTGGGCGCCGTACCCGCGGGGCGAGCGTGTCCCGCTGCACGACCCGGACCGGCGCGGGATGCTCGTGGATCTCGACCTCACCCACGACGGCCCGGCCGTCCGCCGGGCGGTCTTCGAGTCCTCGGGCTTCGTCACCCGCCGGATCGTCGACGCCGTGGCGGCCGCCCACGGCGTCACCCCCCGGCGCATCGTCGCGACGGGTGGCGGGACCCGGGTGGACGAGTGGGTGCAGGCGCTCGCCGACTGCACCGGCCTCCCGGTGCAGTGCACCGCGGTGCCCGAGGGTGCCGCGCTCGGCTCGGCGTACCTCGCCCGGATGGCAGCCGGGCTCGAGACCGGGACGATGGCCGAGGCCCGGCGCTGGGCCCGGGCCGGTCGGGTGGTGGACCCCGACCCGGCGTGGGCCGCGCCGCTCGCCCGGCGGTACGCCCGCTTCCTGGAGATCGCCACCTAAGCTGACACGAATGTCAGCAACGACGTCACCCCGGTTCGACCCGATGGCGCAGTTCTCCGGTGTGGCCGGCGACCTCCGTGATCCGTACCCCGTGTTCCGCGCGAAGCGGACGGAATCGCCGGTGGAGCACATGGCGGACGGCGGGTACGAGATCTACCCGTACGAGCTCGTGTCGCGCGTCATGCGCGATCACGAGACGTTCCCGTCGGGTTCGATCCGCGAGTTCATGAGCGTCGTCATGGGCCCCTACCCGCTCGTGGGCATGGACGAGCCGGAGCACCGGCGCCTGCGCGCGCTCGTGGCGCAGGCGTTCCGCGCCCGCGTGCTCGTGCACTGGGACGAGGACCTCGTGGTCCCGGTCGTCGACGAGATGATCGACGCGTTCGCGGCGCGTGGCGAGGCGGAGCTCGTGAGCGAGTTCACCTACCACTACCCGGCGCAGGTCATCGCCGCGATCCTCGGGCTGCCCCGGGAGGACCATGCGTTCTTCCACCCCCGCGCCCTCGCGGTGATCAACGTCGCGGTCCGGCCGGAGGAGGGGATCCTCGCGAGCGAGGAGCTGCGCGAGTACTTCGCGGGCATCATGGACGAGCGCCGGGCGCACCCCGGGAGCGACATCATCAGCGAGCTGACCACGGCCGAGCTCGACGGTGAGCGCCTCGGCGACGAGGAGATCTTCTCGTTCCTGCGACTGCTGCTGCCCGCCGGCGCGGAGACGACCTACCGCGCGACGGGCAGCTTCCTCTACGGGCTGCTCACGAATCCCGAGCAGTTCGCGGCGCTGGCGGCCGACCGGGAGCTCATGCCCCAGGCGATCGAGGAGACGATCCGCTGGGAGGGCCCGCTGCTCATCACGTCACGGGAGTGCGCCGCCGACACCGACGTCGCGGGCGTCACGATCCCGCGGGCAGCTTCGTCACCGTCAACATCGGCGCCGCCAACCACGACGAGGCCCGCTGGGAGCGCCCCGACGAGCTTCGACATCTTCCGGGCCCCGCAGCCGCACATCGCGTTCGGTCACGGCGTCCACATGTGCCTCGGGATGCATCTCGCCCGGATGGAGATGGCGACCGCGGTCAACCGCCTGTTGGACCGCTGCCCGAACCTGCGACCCGACCCGGACCGCTGGGACGCCGACGACGTGCACATCCACGGCGAGCGCTTCCGCTCGCCCACCACGCTGCCGGTCGTGTTCGACGCGGCGTGACGGCTGCGGATCACGCGGCCGGGCCGGTCCCTGGCGGCTGACCTGGGTGACGGGTGGAGCGTTCGCCGCGAGGTGTGTCACACCCCCCAGGTAGACTCGAACGTATGTTCGAGAGCCGGATCGGGACATTGCACACGGCGGTCGATGCCGTGGTCGCGGTCGATCCCGCCTCGTTCACGGATCAGGAGATCCGGGACGAGCTCATCGGCGCCCAGGCGGCCGTCGACCGCGTGCTGGGCCATCTTGCCCGCGTCGCCCACCTCGGACACCAGCGGGGGGTCGGCGCGGCGGACGGCTCGTCATCGACGATGGCGTGGCTGCGGCACCACACGGGGATGCGCCACGGCGAGGCTCGTGGCGCGATCGAGGCGGGCGACGCCTGTGCCGGACCGTTGGTCGAGACGGGTCGGGCGTGGCGGGCGGGTGAGATCACCGCGACCGCGGCCCGCACGATCATCGGTGCGCGCGTGGAGGGGCACGACCTGAAGCTCACCGCGGTCGAACCGTCACTCCTGGGTCTGGCCCGGGACCGGCTCGACCGGGAGCTCGTGAAGGCCTGCAGCCGATTCCGGAACATGGCGACCGCGGACGGCACCTGTCCACGCGACCTCGACGGTTTGTCGATCGCACAGACCTACGCCGGGCGCACCTACCTCACCGCGGACCTGTCGGAGGACGCCGCCGAGGTCGTGGTCGGCGCGATCCACCACTTCACCGACCCACCCGGCGACGACGAACCGCGGACCGCGCGACGGCGCCGTGTCGACGCGCTCGTCACCATGGCCCGTGTCGCCATGGCGGCCGTGGGTCGGGCCGGACCGGACGGGCCCGCACGGGCCCGACCCTCACTGACCGCGGTCATCGACTGGGCAACCCTCACCAACGGCGTGCCGGGCCGGCTCGACGGGATCTACACCGGCCTCCTGACCGCCTCGACGATCGAGCGGCTCCTCTGCGACTGCGACGTCTCACGCGTGGTGCTCGGCCCGGACTCGGTGCCCATCGACACGGGCCGCGAGTCACGGGTCGTGCGCCGCGCGCAGCGCCGCGCCCTCAACGTCCGTGACGGCGGCTGCCGGTTCCCCCGTTGTCACCGGCCCCCGGCCTGGACCGACGCTCATCATGTCGTCCACTGGCGCGCCGGCGGCCGCACGGACCTGTCGAACCTGATCCTGCTCTGCGACCATCACCACCACCTGGTCCACCGGACCGGCTGGATCGTGAAGTTCGACGGCGACGACGCCCACTTCATCGACCCCCACGGTGTCGAGATCCGCGGGCCGTGACTGAGCCGGGATGCCTGAGGAGTCGTGTGCCATGTCGAGCGAGAGCCGCCGCCTGCCCCCGCGCGCGTCCACCCGGGCGTCACGCCGGCTGATCGGCATTCCTCAGCCGCGCAGCCCGACCGCGTGCGGGGATTCTGGTGGGGGCAACGGGTGGCGGAACAGCGCCGCGGCGTTCTCATGGCTGATCTTCGCGATCTCGTCGGGTGGCAGCGCGCCGAAGACGTCGGCGAAGACCTGCTGGGAGTCGGGCCAGGTGCCGTCGCCGTGCGGGTAGTCGGTCTCGAACATGATGTGGTCGATCCCGACGGTCGCGCGCGTCACGAGCGTCGACGGATCGTCGATCGTGCAGAACCAGAAGTTCCGCCCCAGCACCTCGGCCGGACGCAGGTCGCCGCCGAAGTAGTGGCCGTACCCGGAGCGGTCCACGATGTTCTCGAGCCGGTCGTGGAGCATCGCGACCCAGCCGATGCCGCCTTCGCTCATCGCGATCTTCAGGTCCGGATGGCGGATCGGGTACCCCGACCACAGCCACTCCGCGCACGCAGCGAGTGAGATCTGCCCGAAGAGCGTGGCCGCCAGCGGCACCATGGGCGCGTCCGCCGGCATCGCCGCGACCCCGCTCGATCCGACGTGGAGGCAGATCACGGTGTCGGTCTCGGCACACGCTTCGATGATCGGATCCCACCAGCCCGAGAAGATCGACGGCAGGTCGATCCGGTGGGGCTGCTCGGGCAGTGTGACCGCCCGGAACCCTCGTGCGGCGTTGCGCCGGATCTCCTCGGCGCCGCGCTCGGGATCGCCGAGGAACGTGATGCCCATCGGCACGAAGCGCTCGGGGTGCGCGCCGTACCACTCGTCGAAGAACCAGTCGTTCCACGCGCGGGTGACCGCGAGGCCGAGGTCGGGGTCCGAGCACCGCGAGAAGACCGACCCGCAGAAGCCGGTGATCTGGCTCGGGAAGTTGACCGACGCCCACACGCCGTTGAGGTCCATGTCCCGGACCCGGGCGTCGACGTCGTAGCACCCGGGCCGCATCTCGTCGAAGCGGGTGGGCTCGACCAGCCAGTCGCGCCGGTCGCGCCCGACGACCGCGTTCAGACCCACCTGGAAGAAGACCCGGCCGTCGAACTCCCAGCACCTCGTGGCCCTCGGCGGTCTCCACCACCCGTGGCGCCGACCGCCTGGAGCCGGGCGGGGAGGCGGCCGGCGAACATGTCGGGTGGCTCGACGAGGTGGTCGTCGACCGAGACGATCGTGTGACGGATCGGCGCGCGGCTCCGGGTCGGCCAGCAGCCCGTGGGTCTCGGATTTCCGCCAGTTGAGCTTCACCATGGCCGGACGCCCCTCGGCGCAGGTCGACGCGGCGCGGCTGTACGTCCGTGTTCCGCGTCGGGCGGCCGGGGAGGGGTGTATGCGCGCGCGGCGACGGCTGAGAGCCCGGATGGTGGATGCTCGTCGTGACGTGCGGACTGCGGCGTGGTCGCGGGCGCCGCGGGCGCGCGGCAGCTCGGGCTCGACGGTCGGGACGCGGCTCGCGACGGCGGTCGACCAGCGGGTCGACACCACGACGACGAAGACCGGCGCGGACTCGGTCGACGTCTGCACGGTGATCACGGCCGACGACGCCACGACGGTCTTCGGCGCGCCCGCGCGGACCGACCGACTCCGGAGGGCACCCGGGGCGGTGCCCTCGGCGTCTGCATCTACCAGGGCGTCGACGAGTCCTTCAGCGTGCGCAACCTCCTCCAGGTGCGGGTCTACCCGAGCGCGGCAGTACTACGGCGAGACAGGTGTTCCCGCGGCGAGGTCGCTCCACCGGGTTCGGTGAGAAGGCCTTCGTCAATGTCAACGCCGACGGGTCACGTCGTCGATCTCCAGTTCGTCGCCGGCGGCCGGACGGGGGCGATCAACTACTCGGCCGGCTCGGCGGTGGACGTGACCACCAAGGTGGAGCCGCTGAGGCGCGTCGCGGAGAAGCTGGCCGCAGGCCGTCTGACCCGAGCACGGTAGGTTGGCCCGGTCAGCTTCCGAGGAGGTTCCGCGTGGCATTGACGATCGAGATCAACCGAGACGTCTGCATGGGTTCCGGGAACTGCTCGTTCTGGGCGCCGGGCGTCTTCGACCTCGACGAGGACGGCATCGCCGTCGTCGTCGACCCGGCGGGGGAGCCGGACGACAAGATCCTCCTCGCCGCCCAGGGCTGTCCCGACCCAGGCCATCACGGTGTTCCGTGACGGCGAGAAGATCGTCTGATCACCGGCAGGCCGCCGGATGGCGGAGCTCGACGTCACCCGCATCGTGCGGTCGGCTCGGACCAACCTGCGCCGCCGCCTCGCCCGCCGGCCGATCGCCTTCGTCCTGAGCGGAGGGGGCTCCCAGGGCAGCTTCGAGGTCGGCGTCCTGCGCTACCTCTACGACGATCTGAGCGTCCGGCCGGCGATCCTCGTGGGCAGCTCGGTCGGGGCGATCATCGCGGCCAAGCTCGCGGAAGGCGACGACGAGGAGTCCGGCACGCCGCGCGATCGACGAGCTCGAGGACATCTGGCGCGGCCTCGCGTCGAACTCGGACATGTGGCTCACCGAGCCCTGGCTCGACAAGCTCCGGTCGCAGGTCACGTGGGCGTCGGAGCTGCGCGGCCGGGCCGGTGAGCACGGCACCGTGGGCAGCCAGGCGCGGGTCGTCATGCGGATGCTGGGCGAGATCGTGCGGAATCCGCCCGAGGCCGACGGCACCGTCGACGCGTTGCGCCAGGCGATGCGGGCGAAGTCGCTGCTGCGGATGGATCCGGTCGCGCGCGATCGTCGAGGGCCCCATCGATCCGGCGCAGGGTCGCCGCAATCCGGCCTCACGCTGCGCGTCGGTGCGGTCAGTCTCGAGAGCGGCGAGCTGCACTACGTGGACGAGCTGGGCCGGATGTCCCAGCGCGACGGCACGCCCATCGACGGGAGCCGGTGTCGCTCCACGACGCCGTGCTCGCGTCGGCCTCCATCCCGGTCGTCTTCCCGCCGCACGCGGATGGGGGACGAGACCTACGTGGACGGCGGGCGTGCGGGAGATCCTGCCGCTGTCGCTCGCGTTCGGCCGGCTCGGTGCCGGGCCACATCTTCGCCGTCGTCGCGTCGGCGCCGGGAGTGGACGAGTGGGCGGACGCGAGCGACCGGGGCCTGTTCGACATCGCGCGGCGGGTGACGGCCGACATCGGACCCGACGAGATCCTCCGCAAGGAGATCGACCCGCCGCGGGGCTGGGGTCGCCGGGTGACGGTGATCGTGCCCGAGATGGACGTCCACGACGCGCTGACGATCGATCCCGGAGCTGATCGCGGCGTCGATCGACTACGGCTACATGCGCGCCGCCGACGTCCTGCTCGATCTCGACGACGAGCAGTGCGCGCTGAGCACCGACATCGCGCTGACGCGCGTCCGCCTCCGCGAGGCGCGCGGTCCGGTCCCGACCCTGCTCCAGGCGGACGGCGTGGTGACCGTCCCGGCCGTCGGCGACGGATCGCCGGAGGACCAGGGCGCGCGGGAGCTCGCGACCTTGCGGGAGCTGGTGCAGCGGCGGGCGGCCGCGGGCGGGCCGCTGCCGCCCGGCAACTGCGGGGTGGAGATCGAGCCGGTCAGCGGGCGCCGCGGATGAGCCGGCCCGGACGGGCGCCGGTGTCCTCGCCGTGCTCGAACGTCACCTCGCCCGCGACGATGGTCGCGACGTAGCCGTCGGCCTTCTGGATGAACCGCCGGGCCCCACCGGGGAGGTCGTGGACCATCTCGGGGGCGTGCAGGCGGAGCCCGGCGTGGTCGATCACGTTGAGGTCGGCGCGCAGTCCCGGCGTCACGGTGCCGCGGTCGCCGAGACCGTAGAGCGACGCGGTCTCGGACGTCATCTTGCGCACGACCCACTCGAGCGGCAGCTGCTCGCGGTCGCGGTCGCGGGCCCAATGGGTCAGCATGAACGTCGGCGTGGACGCGTCGCACGTGGTGCCGCAGTGCGCACCGCCGTCGCCGAGGCCCCAGGCGCTCGTCGGGTGCAGCAGCATCGCGCGCACCGCGTCCAGGTTGGCGTCGGTGTAGTTGAGCAGCGGTCGCATCACGAGGGCGCGACCGTCGTCCTGCACGAGCAGGTCGAGGTAGAGGTCGTAGACGTCACGGCCGGCCGCGGCGGCGCGTGCCGCGATGCTCTCCGACGGGTCGGGCTCGTAGTTCGGCGGGTCGCCGAGCGGGAACGCCTTGGCCGGGTCCAGGAACTGCAGCATCGCGGGATCGGGCGTGGAGGCCTCCGCGACGAGGCGGGCGCGCAGGTCGGTGTCGGCCCGCAGCCGGGCGACGCGCTCGGGGACCGGCAGCAGTCCGATCTCGGCCCAGCTCGGGCAGTACGCGAACGGGTGGAACGTCTCGAACCCGAGCAGCAGCGTGACGGGACGCCCCGCGACCTGGGGCCGCACCCGCGCGCCCTCGGCGCGCGCCTGGCCGGCGAGCTCGAGCATCCGCCGCCAGCTGTCGGGATCGTGGTCGTTCTGGGTGAGGGCGAAGCTGACCGGACGACCGATCGCGGCCGAGAGCCGGCGCATCCAGTCCATCTCACGGTCCGGGGCGGCGAGGTCCTCGCCGAGCGCACCCGCGGGGGCGAGCTCGAAGATCCCGCCGCCCGCATCGGCGAGCGCCCGGCCGATGCCGAACAGCTCGTCCTCCGCGGCGAAGGTGCCCGGCACGGGCTCGCCGTCGATGGCCATGTGGGCGATCGTGCGTGAGGTCGACACGCCGAGCGCGCCGGCCGCGATCGCGTCGCGCACGATGACCGCCATGGCCGCGATGTCCTCCGCGGTCGCGGGCTCGTTCTTCGCGCCGCGGTCGCCCATCACGTAGGCCCGCACGGCGCCGTGCGGGACCTGCGAGCCGACGTCGAGCGACTTGGGGACCTGGTCCACCGCGTCGAGGTACTCGGGATAGGACTCCCAACCCCACTGGATCCCCTCGGAGAGCGCGGCGCCGGGGATGTCCTCGACGCCCTCCATCAGGCCGATGAGCCAGGCGTGCTTGTCGGGACGGGCCGGGGCGAACCCGACACCGCAGTTGCCGAACACGACGGTGGTGACGCCGTGCCAGCACGACGGCGTGAGGAGCGGGTCCCACGTGATCTGTCCGTCGAAGTGGGTGTGGATGTCCACGAACCCGGGAGTCACCAGCAGGCCGTCGGCGTCGATCGTCCGTCGGGCCTGCGTCCCCGCCAGCGCACCGCCGTCGGCGACCTCGGTGATGCGCCCGTCGTCGACGGCGATGTCGGCGATCCTCGGCGCGGCACCGGTCCCGTCGACGAGCGTTCCTCCGGTGATGACGAGATCGGTCATGGGTTCCCCCGTGCGCGGCTGGCGATCGCGCCGAGCCTACGCGGATCTGACGGATCGTCAGATCCGCGCGCGGCCCGTACGATCCGGCCCCATGCCGATCGGGATCACGGACGAGCACCAGGAGCTGCACCGCGCCGTGCGGGGCTGGGTCGAGCGGCACTGCCCGCCCGCCGCGCCGCGCGCGCTGCTCGACGCACCCGCCGAGACGCTGCCGGTGTTCTGGCAGGAGCTTGCCGGCCAGGGTTGGCCCGGGATCCACGTCGCCGAGGAGCACGCGGGGGAGGGGGCCGGGCTCGTCGAGCTCGCGGTCGTGCTCGAGGAGCTGGGACGCGCCGCGGCGCCCGGGCCGTTCCTCGGCCACGCGCTCGCCGCGGCCGCGCTCCAGGCCGCGGTCGACGCAGGGGACGGGCATGCGTCGGAGTTCCTGTCGGGGCTGGCGGCGTGCGGTTTCGTCGGGACGGTGGCGTTGACGGGCTCGGTCGCGGTCTCGGATGCCGGCGGTCGGCTCGCGGTGGCGGGCATGCTGGCACCGGTGCTCTCCGGCCATCTCGCCGAGTTGGTCGTGGCCGACACCGGGCAGGGGTGGATCGTGCTGCTCGCCGGGGAGTTCGAGGCCAGGGAGCTGCCGTCGGTCGACCGGACGCGCCGCGTCGCCGAGGTCACGGTGGACGCGACCGTCGCACGGTCGCGACTCCTCCCGGCCCTCTCCACCGAGCGGGTCCGGGATCTCGCGGCGGTGCTCTTCGGGGCCGAGCTCGTCGGGGGGTCGCAATGGTGCGTGGACACGGCGGCGGAGCACGCCCGCGAGCGCCGGCAGTTCGGCCGCCCCATCGGGCAGTTCCAGGGGGTGAAGCACCGCTGCGCCAACATGACCGCGCGTACCGAGCTCGCACGGGCGGCGGTGTGGGACGCCGCCCGGGCGGCGGAGGATCCCGGGACGCGCGGCTTCACCGCCGCGGCCGCCGCCGCGCTGACGATCGACGCCGCGTTCGAGACGGCGAAGGACTGCGTGCAGGTGCTCGGCGGGATCGGGTTCACCTGGGAGCACGACGCGCACGTCTACCTGCGGCGCGCGATCGCCGCCGCGCACTGCTGGGGACGTCGACCGGTCCGCGGGTGCGTTCCGCACGGGAGGCGATGGGCGGCGCGGTGCGTCGCCTGGCCGTCGACCTGCCGGAGGATGCGGACCCGCTCCGTGGCGAGGTGCGGGGGTTCATCGCCTCGCTCGACGGGCTCGACGACGCCCGGCGTCGGCGGGCCCTGGCCGACGCGGGCTACCTCGCCCCGCAGTGGCCGAAGCCGTGGGGGCGTGACGCGGGCGCGGTCGAGCAGCTCGTCATCGACACCGAGTTCCGTGCGGCGAAGGTGGTGCGGCCGACGCTGATGATCGGCGGCTGGGCGCTGCCCCCGCTGATGGTCTACGGCACCGAGGAGCAGCAGCAGCGGTGGATCCCCCCGACGCTGCACGGCGAGATCTCCTGGTGCCAGCTCTTCAGCGAGCCGGGCGCGGGATCGGACCTCGCCGGTCTGGCGACGAGGGCCGAGCGAGTCGAGGGTGGCTGGATCGTCAACGGGCAGAAGGTGTGGACCTCGATGGCCAAGGAGGCCGACTGGGGGATCCTGCTCGCCCGCACCGATCCCGAGGTGCCCAAGCACGAGGGCATCTCGTTCTTCATGCTCGACATGTCGACGCCGGGCATCGACATCCGCCCCCTGCGCGAGCTCACGGGCCACGCGTTCTTCAACGAGGTCTTCTTCGACGACGTGTTCGTGCCGGAGGACTGCCTCGTCGGGCGGGAGCACGACGGGTGGCGCGCCACGCGCACGTCGCTCGCGAACGAACGTGTGTACATGGGCAGCGGCGCCACGCTCGGGCGGGGCGTGCGCGGCGTGCTCGACCTCGTCCGGGAGCACGGACTGGAGGAGGACACCGCCACGCTCGCGGACGTCGGCGAGCTCGTGGCGCGCGACTACGCCCTGTCGGTGCTCGGGTTCCGGCTGATGCTCTCGGCCCTCGGGGGCGCCGATCCGTCCGGTTCCGAGGCCTCGGTGCGCAAGCTGCTCGGCGTGGAGCACGACCAGCGTGTGCAGGAGGTCGGCCTCGCCCTGTTCGGTGCCGCGGGTGCCGTCGCCGACGGCCCGGCCGCGGTCTGGTCCGAGCAGTTCCTCTTCACCCGCAACCTCACCATCGCCGGCGGCACCAGCGAGATCCAGCGCAACATCATCGGCGAGCGGGTGCTCGGCCTCCCCAAGGACCCGTAGCCGTCACACCCGCTTGTCGTGCCGGCCTCGGTTTCCGGGGACCCGGCGCCAAACGGGGACAGGGGTGCGACGTGAGCCCGCCCGCTTGTCGTTGCGGCACCGGTTTCCGGGGACCGGCCGACAAGCGGGCGGTGGGAGGGGCGGTGTCACACCCCATCGATACGTTCGGTGCGTCTTCCCCGGAGCAGTGTCGAGTCCGGGAGACGTCATGCGCGCCGGCGCGAACGAGATCACCAGCATCGCCCGATGCCAGCTCGGGCTCGTGACCCGCGGGCAGGCCCGGTCCGTCGGGTGGAGCGACAGCGCGGTCGACCGGCGCGTCGCTTCGGGCGACTGGGTGAGACATCACCGGTCGGTGTTCGCGATCGCGGGCGCGCCGAGCTCGTGGGAGCAACGCGTCCTTGCTGCAGTCCTGGCCGGTGGTTCCGGGGCCGTCGCGTCACACTCCACTGCCGCGGCGCTCCACCGGCTCGACGGCGCCGGCGCAGGACGCATCGAGGTCACCGTCCCCGGCACGAGCCGGCCCGGAGTCCGGGGGGTCGTCGTGCACCGGTCACTGGTCCTGGTTGCCGAGGACCGTGCGATGGTCGGGCCGATCCCGACGACGTCCGTGGCGCGCACGCTCGTCGACAACGCCGCCCGGTGGTCGACCCGCCAGCTCGGTGGACGGCTCGACGACGCCCTCGTCCGGAAGCTCGTGACGATCGAGCAGATCCGAGCGGTGGGATCACGCCTGGGTCCGGCCCCGGCCCGACGGATGCGGCGGTACCGGTCGGTGGCGGCTCGGCGGGGTGCGGAGACCGTCGCGGCGGAGAGCGTGCCCGAGACGCGTCTCCAGCGGCTGATCGTCGACGCCGGACTCCCGCCGGCGGTCCAGCAGTGCCGCATCGTGACCGCGGGCCGGACCTACCGGGCCGACCTCGCCTACCCGGAGTTGTGCCTGGCGCTCGAGTACCTGGGCTTCGACCCGCACCGGACCCGCACCGCGTTCGACCGGGATCACCGGCGCCATCGTGATCTCGCGGCCGCGGGATGGACGGTGCTGTACTTCACGTCGGCCGACACGGACGCCGACATCGTCGCCGCGGTGTCCGCGTTCGTCCTCTCGGCGCCGGTATCCGGGGACAGGGCGACAAGCGCGGACGGGCTACGAAGGGACACGCACGGGCTTGTCGTTCCGGCGCCGGTTTCCGGGGACAGGGCGACAAGCGCGTGACGGGGAGCGCGGGACGGCCGATGAGTTGACGTTCGTGTCAGGCAACGGGAACACTGCGGACGGTATGGCCGAGCAGAAGCTGTTCTTCGACGACGTCAACGAGGGCGACACCGCCCCGGAGTTCGCGCCACGAGCTGACCCGGACCGATCTGGTGATGTACGCCGGGGCGTCGGGCGACTTCAACCCGATGCACACCGACGAGGTGAGGGCGCAGGCGGCCGGGCTGCCGAGCGTGTTCGGGCACGGCATGTTCACCGCCGGGATCCTCGGCCAGGCGCTCACCGACTTCGTCGGTGTCGGCAACCTGCGGACCTACAAGGTGCGCTTCACCAAGCAGACCTGGCCCGGCGAGCCGCTCACCACCCACGTCGACCGTCGCCACGCAAGTACGAGGAGGGCCGCGAGCACCGGGTCGACCTCGAGTGCTCGGTCATCGAACCAGGCCGGCGAGGCCAAGCTCACCGGCGTCGCCGTGGCGGCGCTCCCGCCCAGCGCGTGACGGCGGCCGATGACGCGTCCGCATGCGCTTCGACCTCCCACCCCCGACCTCGAGACCCAGCCCTTCTGGGACGCGGCGCAGCGACGGGCGAGCTGCTCATCAAGCGCTGCAACGCGTGCGGCGAGTTCCACTTCTACCCCCGGCCGTTCTGCCCGACTGCTGGAGCGACGACGTCGAGTGGGTCGAGGCGAGCGGGACGGGCCACGCTCTACACGTGGTCGGTCGTGCACCGGAACGATCTGCCGCCGTTTCACGAGCGGGTGCCCTACGTGGCCGCGGTCGTGGATCTCGACGAGGGTCCACGCATGATGACGAACGTCGTCGACTGCGAGTACGACGACCTCGACGATTGGCATGGCGCTCAGGTCGAGTACCACGCCGATCTCCGACGACGTCACCGTGCCCGTGTTCCGGCCGGCAGGTGCAGACGCAGACGCGGCGCCGCGGCGGACGGCCGGACTGGACGACTTCAACTTTCCGTTCGAAGAGCCGCTCCACGAGGTGTTCCCGGCGTTGCACGGCGCGCAGAGCGCCTGGATGGGCCAGATCGACTCGCTCCCGGCACCCGACCGCAAGACGCACGAGCTGATCCGGCTCGTCTGCACGGTCGTGCTCGCAATCACGCCGGGATCGCCCGCCACGCCCGGCTCGCGCGGAGGTCGGCGCCCGGTGGGACGAGGTGCTCGGCTCGATCATGCTCACCGTGCCCGGCCTTCGGGATGCTCGCCGCGGTCGAGGCGATCCCGATCGCCCGCGCCGGCTTCGACGCCGCCCAACCCCCGGAGGACGACTGAGTGGCGACGACCGACGCCGAGCCGGAGGTCCCGTTCCGGATCCTGCCGAGGGTCACCGACCTCAACCGCGGCTTCTGGACCGGCGGGGCGGAAGGCGAGCTGCGCTTCCTCCGGTGCCAGGACTGCGGCTACTACATCCACCCGCCCGACGCCGATCTGTCCGATGTGCCACTCGAAGCGGCTCGCGTTCGAGGCGGTCTCGGGCCGCGGCGACGGTGCACACCTACTCGGTCAACCACCAGCCCTGGATGCCGGGGCCGGAGCTGCCGTACGTCGTCGCGATCGTCGAGCTCCCCGAGCAGGCGGGCCTGCGCCTGACGACGAACATCGTCGGCTGCGCGCCCGAGGACGTGTCGGATCGGCATGCCGGTGCGGGTCGTCTTCGAGCACCACCCGGATCCCGACGGTGACGTGTTCATCCCGCTGTTCGCACCGGAGTCGCGGCATGAAGCCCGAGTCGATCGACGGTCATCAGCGGCGCAGGCCAGTCCGACGTCGGGCGGCGCCTGCACCGCGACCCGCTCGAGCTCACGCTCGACGCGTGCCTGGCCGCGATCGAGGACGCGGGACTCACGACCGACGACATCGACGGCATCGCGACCTATCCGGGCCCGATGTCCGTCCCGCCGGGGTTCACGGGGCCGGCGTCGTCGACGTGCAGGACGCGTTGCGACTCGAGATCGGATGGTGGACCGGGGGCATCGAGCTACCCGGTCAGCTCGGCTCGGTGATCGACGCCTGCCTCGCGGTCGCCGCCGGGCTCGCGACGCACGTCCTGTGCTTCCGCAGCGTCTGGGAGGGAAGCGCCCAGGGCGACAAGGGCCGCGCCTCGACGATGCCGGGCGGTGGCGGAGGCGGCGGGTTCAAGGCGACGGGGTTCATGGAGTGGACCCTGCCGTTCGCCGCGCCGTCCGCCGCACCCTGGATCGCGATGATGGCCCAGCGGCACTTCCACGAGTTCGGCACGACGCGCGAGCAGATGGCCCAGATCGCGTTCGAACGCGCGCACGAACGCGGCGTTGAACCCCAAGGCGATCTACACCGACCCGATGACGATGGACGACTACCTCGGGATCCGGATGATCTCCTCGCCCGTTGTGTCTCTACGACTGCGACGTCCCGTGTGACGGCGGGACCGCCGTGATCGTCTCGCACGTCGACACGGTGGCCGACCTGCGCAAGCCGGGGATCCAGGTGGAGGCGGTGGGCACGGCGCTGCGCGGCCGCCCGAGCTGGGACCAGTTCGACGACCTCACGACGATGGCCTGCCGGGACGCCGGGGCGCAGCTGTGGACCCGCACCGACCTGACGCCGGCCGACGTGCAGCTCGCGGAGATGTACGACGGCTTCTCGTTCATCACGATGGCGTGGCTGGAGGCGATGGGGTTCTGCGGTCACGGCGAGTCGGGCGCGTTCATCGAAGGCGGCGGGAACATCGCGCGCGACGGGGTGCTGCCGCTCAACACCCACGGCGGCCAGCTCTCGGCGGGGCGCCTGCACGGGTACGGCTTCCTCCACGAGGCGTGCGTCCAGCTCTGGGGCGAGGGCGGAGCCCGCCAGGTGCCCGGCGACCCGGAGGTGGGGGTCGCCTGCGCCGGTGGCGGCCCACTGGCGGGCGCGCTGCTGCTGACCCGTCGCCGCTAACGTCGACCGGGTGCCGCTGCCGCGTCCTTCGCACCGCTTCCGGACGGCACTCCTCCTGGTCCTGGTGCTCGCCGCCGGGGTGCGCACCACGTTCATCCTCGCCGTCGCCCGCCACGACACGAACTCGTTCTACGACGCCGGGTACTACGAGCTGCAGGCGCGCCAGCTCGGCAAGGGTCACGGCTACGACGATCCGTTCCAGTTCCTGCCCGGCCACCCGCACCGCTCGCTGCCGGCCGCGGACCATCCGCCGCTGACCGTCTTCACGATCCTGCCGGTGATCGTGACCGGCGACCGGCTCGGGCTCGCGGAGTCGACGACCCAGCTCGCGGTGCGCTTCGAGATGATGCTCATCGGGCTGTTCGGCATCGTCCTGATGGCGTTCCTCGCCCGGCGGTTGGCGGGGGAGACGGCCGGCATCGTCGCCGCGGTGATCGCCGCCCTGTACCCGTACCTGTGGGTCAACGACACGCTGATCATGTCCGAGACCCTGGCGGTCGCGGCCGTCGTCGGCGCGCTCCTGCTCACCCTCCAGCTCCGGGAGCACCCGTCGTGGGGGCGCTCGGTGGCGCTCGGCCTCGTGTGCGGCGTCGCGGCGCTCGCGCGCGCCGAGCTGATCCTGCTCGCACCGCTGCTCGGCATCCCGCTGCTCTGGTCCTGGCGCCGCCGCGACCTGCGCATGCGTCTCACCGCGCTCGCGCTCGTGGCCGCCGGCACCGTCGTGGTCGTGGGACCGTGGGTGGGCTTCAACCTGAGCCGCTTCGACGACCCGACCTTCATCTCGACCAACGACGGGATCGCGATCCTCGGGTCGACGTGTGACGACGTCTTCTTCGGGAACACGATCGGGCTCACGAACCTCGGCCGCTGCATTCCCCGGCACGCGCCGCCCGGTGACCAGTCGGTCGTCTCCCGCATCTACCGCCAGCGCGCGATCGACTACATCAACGACGGTCACCGCACGCAGTTCGTGAAGGTCGTGCTGGCCCGCATCGGTCGCGACTGGGGCCTGTTCCGACCGCTCGACATGCCGTTCATCAACGAGGCCGAAGGCCGCCCGCGCTGGCTGACGACCGTCGGCATGTGGTGGTACTACCCGCTCCTGGCGTTGGCGCTCGCCGGCGTGGTCCTGCTGCGGCGGCGGCGGGTCACGATCTGGCCGCTCGTGGTGCCGCCGGTGATCGTGACCGTCGGAGCGTTGCTGTCGTACGGCCAGACGAGGTTCCGCGTCCCGGCCGAGCCGGTGATCGTGGTGCTGGCCGCCGCCGCGTCGACGCTGCTCGTCACAGGACGATCGACGCGAGCTCCTGCAGGTGATCGCTCGCGCTCCCCTGAAACTGCTGGAGGGTGAGCAGGCGCTTGTAGAACAGGTGGATGTCGTGCTCCCACGTGAAGCCGACACCGCCGAACACCTGGATGGCGGTCGCGCCGACCCGGTAGAACCCGTCGGCGGCGAACGCCGCGGCGATCGTGGCCGCGCGGTGGCGCTCGGCGACGGCGGCCGCGTCGCAGGCCCACGCCGCGTAGTACGCGGCGGCGCGACCGAGCTCGACCGCGCGCAGCATGTCCGCGCAGAGGTGCTGGACGGCCTGGAACGAGCCGATCGGCCGGCCGAACTGCTCCCGCTCCTTCGCGTACTCGAGGGCCAGCTCGAGCGCGCGGGATGCGGCGCCGACCCCGTCGAGCACGAACGCGACGGCCAGCCGGTCGCGCGTCGCGGCGAGCGCGCGCCGGCGGTGGACCCTCCGAGCGGCCGGGCGTCGGCGCCCGCCAGGGTCAGCGTGGCGAACTTGCGGGTCCCGTCGACCGTCTCCAGGGGGGTCACCGCCACGCCGGGCTGCCCGGGCCACCGCGGCGACGGGCCGTCGGCGACCCCGGTGGCGACGAGCAGCAGATCGGCGGCAACGCCGTCGGGCACGTGCACCTTCGTGCCGTGGAGCCGGCCGTCGTCGTCGAGCGCGGACGGGATGCGTCCGGGCGTCGGTCGACGCGCGACGGTTCCGACGTGCTCGCCGGTCGCGAGGCCGGGCAACCACTCGCTCGGCCACCGGGTCGGCGGGCAGGTCGGCCAGGAGGCCGACCGCGCCGACGGCGCTCGCGGCGAAGGGCCCCGGGAACACGGCGCGCCCCATCTCCTCGAGCGGGAGCGCGAGGTCGACCATGCCCGTCCCGGCACCGCCCGCGATTCGGCGCGAGCATCCCCGTGAGGCCGAGGTCGGCGAGACCCCGCCACACGTCGTCGACGACCGCGGCGCGTCGAGCGCGGCGCGGACGGCGGCGAGCGGGGACCGATCGGTGAGGTACCGGCGGACGGAGTCGCGCAGGCGCTCCTGGTCCTCGCTGAACTCGAAATCCACGCCCGCTGCTCCTCGGGACGGGCTCAGCCTGTCCGGCGACCTGACGCCGGCGTCAGGGAGGCGACCCTAGCGGGTACCGTGCGGCGGTGCGATTGCGCTACGGAGCCGCCGAGGAAGCCTTCCGCGCCGAGCTGGCCGCGTGGCTCGACGCCCACCTGCCCCCGCCGGAATTGCGGCGCAGCCGAAGCGGTCGAGCGCCGATCTCCCGCCGTGGGCGCGTGCATGGCAGCGGACGCTCTTCGACGCCGGCTGGCTCGTGCCGGGCTGGCCACCCGAGCTCGGCGGCCGCGACGCGTCGCCGGTCGAGCAGATGATCTACTTCGAGGAGATGTCGCGCCGGCAGATCCCGCGCAGCCTCAACCCGCAGGGGCTCGGCATCATCGCACCGTCCATCCGGGACTACGGCACGCCCGAGCAGATCGAGCGGTTCCTGCTCCCGACCCTGCGGGCCGAGATCGCGTGGTGTCTCGGGATGAGCGAGCCGTCGGCCGGGAGCGATCTCGCCGGCCTGCGGACCCGCGCCGTGCTCGACGGCGACGAGTTCGTCGTCAACGGGCAGAAGGTGTGGACCTCCGGCGCGCACCATGCCGACTGGTGCCTGTGCTTCGTGCGGACCAACACCGAGGTCCCCAAGCACAAGGGCATCAGCGTGCTCATCGTGGACATGCAGACGCCGGGCGTCGAGCCCCGCCCGTTCCCGGAGCTCACCGAGCCCGACTTCATGGACTTCAACGAGGTGTTCTTCACCGACGCCCGGGTCCCGCGCGCGCACCTCCTCGGCGAGATCAACGACGGCTGGCCGATCACCCAGGGCTCGCTCGCCCACGAGCGGGCGATGCTCTGGATCGACTACGCGTACAGCCTCGACCGCGCGCTGCGTGCGCTCGTCGGCGCTCGGCGACGAGCCCTCGGCGGCGGTGGGCGGATCGGCGACGACGCCGCGTACCGCGACCAGGTCGCGGCCCTGGCATCGACGCCCAGGCGCTCCTGCTGCATGGGCTACCGCGGGTTCTCGAAGTTCATGGCGGGCAAGTCGGCCTCGGAGCACTCGTTGCTCAAGCTGTTCGGCAGCGAGGCGGTACAGCGCAGCCTGCAGCTCGGCGCCGAGGCGCTCGGCCCGCCGGGCCTCGACCGGAACCGGCTCGGCCCGGCGATGTGGCGGGACGGCTCCTGGGCCACGCAGTGGATGCGCTCCTTCGGCGGCACGATCCCCGGCGGCACGAGCGAGATCCAACGCAACATCATCGCCGAGCGCGTGCTCGGCATGCCGCGGAGGTGAGCCACCGTGACTGACCGGGTGCTGAGCGACGCCGAGATCGCGCGCATGGAGACCCCGCTGTGGGAGCAGGCCGCGGCGGCGATCGACGCCGGCGATCGCGAAGGGGCGAAGGAGCTCATCGCACGCGCCGTGGCGCAGTGGTCGAGCCTGAAGGACTACTCGATCAACTGGATCACCTCCCTGCTCACGTTCGTCGCCGACGAGCTGGGGGAGGACGGCGTGGAGCGCGCGCTGCGCGTCACCGGCGAGGAGTTCGTCCGGCCGCGTCGTGAGACCGGCGCCGAGTGGGGCGACCTTCCCGCCGCCCAACGGGCCAAGGTCATCGCCCGTTCGATGCTCGCCAACATGGGCGAGGTCGAGGTCTCCGAGGACGACGAGAAGATCGTCCTCTCGTTCCGCTGCGGGAGTGGCGGGAAGCTCATCGAGGACGGCCGCTACGAGGGCGAGCACGCGTACGCGACGCTGCGGGAGCCGGGCGGGCGGACGTTCATGCGCGACGAGCTCTGGGTCTACTGCGCGCACTGCTCGGTGAACAACGAGATCCAACCGGTCGAATGGGGAACCGCCCACGAGCATCGAGTTCCCGCCCGACGCGCCGGCGAGCCGTGCGTGCACCACGTGTACAAGGACGTGACCGCGGTCCCGGCCGCCGCGTTCGAGCGGATCGGCAAGACCAAGCCCGGCGGGTGAGCCGGGCGCGGAGGGATCAACCGACGAGCGCGCGCAACCCGTCGTCGAGGGTCACGACGGGGCTCCAACCCGGCGGCGGGTCGGCCGTCATCCAGGGCCGGAGCATCTCGCGCGGGCGCGCCGGGCGGACGCCCCACCGCACGTCGAGGGCGAGCCCGGTCGCGGCCTGGAATCGGTCGACCAGCTCGCGCAGGGTGATCGCACCGTCGCCACGGGCGCCGTAGGTCGCACCCGCCGGCGCGGCGGCGGTCGCGAGGAGCGCACCGACCGCGTCCTCCACGTGGACCAGGTCGATCAGCTGCGTGCCGTCGGTCATCTCCACCGGGGTGCCCTCGGTGCCGGCGCGGAGCAGGAAGGGGATGAGCTTGGCCCGGGTGTCGCCGGGCCCGTAGGTGTCCATCAGCTCGATGGTGTGCACCGCGAGCCCCTCGACCTCGGCGTAGAAGACGAGGAGGTCCGAGAACGCCTGCTTGGTGGCGGCGTACAGCGAGACCGGGCTGTACGGCGCGGCGTCGTAGTGCTGCCAGACGGTGCCGGTGTTCACGAACGCCAGCCCCGGAACGCGTGCGGCGCCCTCGGCGAGCACGGTGCCGAAGTGCAGGTTCGCCGCGATCATCGGGGCGATGTCGGCCACCTGGTGCACGCCGCGGAACTCGGTGGCGAGGTGGAAGCAGTGCGTGGGGGCCGTCGCCGCGACGAGCTCGACGAGGTCGGGTCCGTGTCGGGGACACGGAGTGCCTCCACGCCCGGCGGGAGCTCGGCGTCGGCGCGCCGGACCAGGGCGGCGACGGACCAGCCGCCGGCGAGGAGACGTCGGGTCAGCGCCCGGCCCACGAACCCGGTCGCCCCGGTGACGAGGGCTCGAGACATCCGGGTCAGGGTACCGGCAGCTCCGCACCGGCCGCGACTCCCACCGCCCGCCGGAGCCGGGCGCGCCGCGGTGCGCAGCTCCGCGACGGGGAGCGTCGCGAAGCTCAGGCGCAGCCACTGGGCGTGATCGGTGTCCACGCCGAACGCGTCGCCGGGGACGAAGGCGACCCCGGCCCGCAACGCGCGGGCGAGCAGGGGCCGGGTGCGGACCGCGACCCGGCCCCAGAGGAACATCCCACCGGTGGCCGGCGCGGCGTCCACGAAGTCACGGGTCGCCCCCGAGAGCGCCGCGGCCTTGCGCCGGTGCCGCCGCCGCAGCTCCGCGAGATGCCGCGGTCAGGAACGCGTCGTCGGCGAGGAGGTCGGCGGCCACGAGCTGGGGGAGCACCGCGGTGTGGAGGTCCACGGACTGCTTCGCGAGCGACGAGCGCCGGACACCGCCCGGGCGGCGCGGGACCCAGCCGATCCGCAGCCCCGGCGCGACGATCTTCGAGGCCGAGCCGACGGTGATCGTCCGGTCGGGCGCCAGCATCCCGATGGGAGGCAGGGGCGGGCCGTCCGTGCCGAGCGCGCGGTAGGGGTCGTCCTCGAGGATCACGAAGCCGTAGTGCCCGGCGAGCGCCGCGAGCTCCGCCCGCCGCTCACCGGTCAGGGTCGCGCCGCTCGGGTTCTGGTGGTGGGGGACCACGTACACCAGGCGGGGGCGCGCGCCGCCCGCCAGCCGGTCGGCGAGCACGTCGACGCACAGACCACCGCCGTCGACGGGCACGCCGAGGAGCTCGGCACCGTGGGCGTCGAGCGTCTGGCGCGCCCCGAGGTAGACGGGATCCTCGACGGCCACGAGATCGCCGGGATCGAGCATCACCCGCGCGACCAGGTCGATCGCCTGCTGCGAGCCCGTCGTGACGAGGATCTCCGCCGCCGCGCCGGACCGGGATGGTCGACGAACCCGATCGCGACCAGCTCGCGGAGGTCGTCGAGACCCTCGGTCGCGCCGTACTGCAGCGCGACCGGGCCCGACGCACCCGTGCGACGGAGCGCCCGGTCGACCGCGAGCCGGATGCGCTCGAGCGGCAAGCTCGCCGGATCGGGCAGCCCGCCGGCCAGGGACAGCACGGCCGCGTCGTCCGCCCGGCGGAGCAGGTCCCGGATGTCCGAGGACCGGAGCAGCCCGGCGGCCGGGCGAGCCGGGCGAGCCGGGGGGCGGGCGCGGCGCGGGGCGGTGAGACGTGCGTCATCCGTGCACCCTCCTCCCGGCCGGCGGGCGCGTGAAGAGGTCCGGGAAAGGGGGGACCGATACCACCACCCGCCCGCCGCTCCGGGTGGCCAGAATGCACGGGTGCGACGACGAGCGGACCTGGCCGCGTTCCTGCGGGCGCGGCGGGCCGCGGTGGCGCCCCAGGACGTCGGGCTCGCGCCGGGCCCGCGCCGGCGCACCCCCGGCCTGCGCCGCGAGGAGGTCGCGCGGCTCGCGGGAGTGTCGGTCAGCTGGTACACGTGGATCGAGCAGGGTCGCCCGGTCAACGCCTCCGCCGACGTGCTCGACGCACTCGCCCGCGCGCTGCGCCTCGACGCGGTCGAACGGGCGCACCTGCGCGAGCTCGCGGGCCAGGCGACCCGCGAGCCGGTGCCGGTCGACCGCGACCGTTGCCCCGACGGCGTACGGGAGCTGCTGCACGTCCTCGGACCCGCGCCGGCGTTCGCGTTGGACCCGCGCTGGGCGCTGCTCGCCTGGAACGACGCGTTCGGCAAGCTCTTCCCCGACATCGCGACGCTGCCCGCCGAGGAGTGCAACCTCGTCTGGCTCTTCTTCGTCAACGCCGCGGCGCGCGAGCTCAACGTCGAGTGGGAGGCCGAGGCCCGCCGGGTGCTGTCGCAGTTCCGCGCCGAGATCGTGCCGCTGCGCGACGACCCGGCCGTGGCCGACCTGGTCGCGCGCCTCCGGGCCGCCAGCGTGGAGTTCCGTGACTGGTGGCCGCGCTACGACGTCGCCGCGTTCGAGAGCCACCGCCGCGTCTTCGAACACCCCACCGCGGGCCGGCTCCTCTTCGACACCGAGCAGCTGATCCCGGTCGCGGCGCCCGACGTCCGCGTGGTGGTGCACCTCCCGGTCGCCGGCGACGACTCCGCCGCGCGCCTCGCCGCGGTGGAGTGAGCCCGGTCGCGGGGCGTCAGCTCCGGAGCACCGCGCCGGGCCGCCGCGCGAGGCCGTCGGCGTCGGGCGCACCGTCGACCCGGATCGGCGTGCCGTTCACGAGGGTGTGGCGCATGCCCGACGGCCGGTCCGCGGTGAGGCGCTCGCCGTCGGCGGGGAAGTCGCGGATCCGGCGGAGCGGGCCCGGGGCCACGGTGGCCGGGTCGAAGACCGTGACGTCGGCGGCCATGCCGACCGCGAGCCGGCCCCGGCCGCCCTCGGGCGCGTCGAGACCGAAGACCGCGGCGGGCTCGCCGGTGAGCTTGTGCACCGCATGCTCGAGCGTGATGACCTCCCGCTCGCGGACCCAGTTCCCGAGGAGGTCGGTGGGGAGGCACGCGTCGCACAGCTGGCTGACGTGCGCGCCCGAATCGGCGAGTCCGAGCAGGCACCCGTCCTGCTGCAGCAGCCACGCGATCGCCTCGGGATCGTTGTTGGCGAGCACGCTCCGAAAGCGCGTGTCGAGATCGTCGGCGAGGGCGATGTCGATCATCGCGTCCAGCGGGGTGCAGCCACGCTCCCCGGCGAGGTCGACGACCTTGCGGCCGATCAGCTCGGGGAACGCCGCGCATTCCGCGACCTCGAGCGCGGCCCAGTTGGGCCGGATCATCGTCTTCGTCTCGAGGTCCTCCAGCGCCTGCCGGCGCCACGCGGGATCCCGATAGGCGGCGAGGCGCTCGTCGACCGGGTGGTCCATGAGTGCGGCGAACGCCGGCGCCATGTTGAACGTGAACGGCTCGCGCAGGTTCATCTGGAACGCAAGGGGGCGCACCGAGATCTGCGGCCACACCTGCCCGCCCGCGGCCCGGGCCCGGTCGTTGTCCTCGATGATCCCCTCGTGCCACGGGAAGCCCTTGACCGTGAGGAGCGCGGTCCACGTGAGCGGGCGGCCGATCCGGGCCTGGAGCCCGTAGACGTCCGCGTGCTTGATCTTCTCGCCGGGCAGGAGCGCCGCCACGCCCTTGTCGAGGTCGTGCAGCGGCTGGAGGAGCGCCTCGAGCTCGGCGAGGTCCGCGCGCCGGCTCGGGACCGGCCGGCCCTGGTCGCCGTTGTGCGTGCCCGAGGAGCTCGTCGCGAAGCCCATCGCACCGGCCTCCATCGCCTCGCGGATCACCGCCTGCATCGACCGGATCTCGTCCTCGCCGGGGTCGCGCTCGTAGGCGTCCTCACCCATCACGTAGATCCGCGTCGGCGGTGTGACCCACGTACACGCCGTAGTTGAGCGCGGTGCCGTGGCGGCCGACGGAGTCGAGGTACTCGGGGAAGGTCTCGAAGTCCCACGGGATGCCGGCCGCCAGGGTGTCGATGTCCATGTCCTCGACGTGCATCAGCGTGCGGGCGAGCAGATCCCGGTGCTCGGGGCGGCACGGGGCGATCGAGAAGCCGCAGTTGCCGGCCACGACGCTGGTCACGCCGTGGAAGCTCGACGGGGTGAGCGCCGGGTCCCAGAAGACCTGGGCGTCGTAGTGGGAGTGGATGTCGACGAACCCGGGGGTGACGGCGTGGCCCCCGGCGTCGAGGACCCGATCGCCGGAGAGACCGGTCCCGATCTCGCTGATCCGGCCGTCGGTCACGGCGACGTCGGCCTCGTACCCCGGCGCTCCGGACCCGTCGACCACGAGCCCGCCGCGGATGACCACATCAGCTGCCATGGAGTTCCCCCTCGTTCCGTGGTGACCCTACCGCCGCGAGTCCCTCGGGGGTCCGGGATCCCGGTACACTGGTGCTTCCCCTCTCGGAGAGATTTGTATGTCCGCGCGCGCCCATCGCGACGACCTGCGCAACGTCGCCATCATCGCCCACGTCGACCACGGCAAGACCACGCTCGTGGACGCCATGCTCTGGCAGACCGGGGTCTTCCGGGCCAACCAGGACGTGAACGACCGCGTCATGGACTCGAACGACCTCGAGCGCGAGAAGGGGATCACGATCCTCGCCAAGAACGCCGCGGTCCGGTACGGCGGCGTGAAGATCAACATCATCGACACGCCCGGCCACGCGGACTTCGGGGGCGAGGTCGAGCGCGGGCTCACGATGGTCGACGGCGTGCTCCTGCTCGTCGACGCGAGCGAGGGCCCGCTCCCGCAGACCCGCTTCGTGCTGCGCAAGGCGCTCGAGTCGAACCTCCCCGTGATCCTCGTCGTCAACAAGGTCGACCGGCCCGACGCGAGGATCGACGAGGTCGTCGACGAGGTGTACGAGCTCTTCCTCGACCTCGACGCCAACGAGGAGCAGATCGACTTCCCGATCGTGTACACGAACGCACGCGCCGGCTGGGCGAGCATGGCGCCCGACGTCGAGGGCAGCGACCTCAAGCCACTGTTCGAGCTGCTGCTCGACCGCATCCCCGCGCCGACCTACACGCCCGGCGCGCCGCTGCAGGCGCTCGTCACGAACCTCGACGCGTCGCCGTACCTCGGGCGGCTCGCGCTGTGCCGGGTCCACGAGGGCACGATCGCCAAGGGCGAGACGGTGAGCTGGTGTCGCGTCGACGGCAACGTCGAGCGCGTGCGGATCACCGAGCTGTACGTGACCGAGTCACTCGACCGCGTGGACGCCGCGAGCGCAGGTCCGGGCGAGATCATCGCCATCGCCGGCCTGCCCGACGTGACGATCGGCGAGACCCTTGCCGACGCGGAATCACCCGTCGCCCTGCCGGTCATCGCGATCGACGAGCCGAGCCTGGCCATGACCATCGGGATCAACACCTCGCCGGTCGCGGGTCAGGACGGCACCAAGCTCACCGCCCGGCTGCTCAAGAACCGCCTCGACGCCGAGCTCGTGGGCAACGTCTCGATCCGGGTGCTCCCCACCGAGCGCCCCGACGCGTGGGAGGTCCAGGGCCGCGGCGAGCTCCAGCTCGCGGTGCTCGTGGAGACCATGCGCCGGGAGGGCTTCGAGCTCACCGTCGGCAAGCCGCAGGTCGTGACCCGCGAGATCGACGGGAAGCTGCACGAGCCGGTCGAGCGGGCCACGATCGACGTGCCCGAGGAGCACCTCGGCGCGGTCACCCAGCTCCTCGCGGTCCGCAAGGCCCGGATGGAGCAGATGATCAACCACGGGACGGGCTGGGTGCGCCTCGACTACCTCGTCCCCGCACGCGGCCTGGTCGGCTTCCGCACCGAGTTCATGACCGAGACACGCGGGACCGGCATCCTGCACCACGTGTTCGACGGCTACGCGCCCTGGTTCGGCGAGATGCGCAGCCGGCCGAGCGGCTCGATGGTCGCCGACCGGCGCGGCGAGACGACCGCGTACTCCCTGTTCAACCTCCAGGAGCGGGGCGAGCTCCTCGTGGGTCCCGGCGTGGACGTCTACGAGGGCATGATCGTGGGGGAGTCCTCCCGGGCCGAGGAGATGGACGTCAACCCCACCCGGGAGAAGAAGCAGACCAACATGCGGGCGGCCGGCTCGGACGACACCGTCCGGCTGACCCCGCCCCGCCCGATGTCGCTGGAGCAGGCCCTGGAGTTCGTGGCCGACGACGAGTGCGTCGAGGTCACGCCCCACAGCGTCCGGCTCCGCAAGGTCATCCTCGACGCCTCCCAGCGCGGCCGGCTCCGCAACTCGAAGAAACCACGCCGGTAAACCGGAGCGTTATCGGATCCGATAACATGGTGGTCATGGATGCCGCCGTACTGATCCGCAGCGCCCGGGAGCGGGCCGGACTCTCCAAGCGGGAGCTGGCGCGCCGGGCGGGCACGTCGCCCGCCGCGATCGTGACCTACGAGCAGGGGAGCCGGGTCCCGACCGTCGACACCCTCGTGCGCATCGTGACCGCGGCCGGCGCCGATGCCGACGTGCGGCTCGCGGCGCGATCCGCGCCCGATCCCGAGGTCGCCGGCCGCCGGCTCGAGCAGGTCCTGGACCTGGCCGAGCACCTCCCGCGCCGGCCCGCGGCCCGCCGGCTCACCTTCCCGCCGCTGCGCTGATGGCCACGCTCGTCGAGTGCATCGTCGCGATCGAACGGGCCCTCGATGCGGCCGCGGTCCCGCACGCGTTCGGCGGTGCGCTCGCGCTGGCGTTCCACGTGCAGGAGCCGCGGGCGACGCGCGACATCGACGTCAACGCCTTCGTCGCCCCCGACCGGGTCGCCGAGGTGTTCGGCGCGCTGCCCGCTCCGGTCGCCTGGGACGCCGACGACGTCGAGCGGGTCCGGCGCGACGGGCAGGTGCGCGTCTTCTGGGACGACACCCCCGTCGACCTGTTCTTCACCACGCACGCCTTCCACGACGTCGCCCAGATCCATGTGGACCGGGTGCCCTTCGCCGGCATCACCGTGCCGGTGCTCGGGGCCACCGAGCTGGTCGTGTTCAAGGCGTTCTTCGACCGCACCAAGGACTGGGCCGACATCGAGGCCGTCGCCGAGGTCGGCACCGCCGATCTCCACGCGGCGATCGGCTGGCTCGTCGACCTGCTCGGCCCCGACGACCCCCGCATCACCCGATTGCGCGACCTCCTCCACCGCGGCCCCGCCGCCCCCGAGCCCCGCTTCGCGCCCTGAGCTGCAGCACGTGATCTCCGCGGGCTTGTCGTCTGACCGGCGGTCTCCGGGCACGAGGCGACAAGCGGTGTGCGCCAGACTCGGTGCTTGTCGCGTGGGCTTCGGTTCCGGGGGACGCGACGACAAGCGCGTCGGCGGGGTACGGGCCGGCGCTGCGCCACCCGCCACCGGACCGCTACCTCCCGGTGCGCTCGCGGTGCTTGCAGCCGGGCCAGCAGCAGGGGCGACGCTGACCCTCCTCGAGCTCCTCGCGGGTCCGGCGGATGCGCCGCTCCCGGGTCTTGGCCTGCTTGGCGTCCTCGACCCAGCAGATGAACTCGTTGCGGGCGAGCGGCGTGATGTCCTTCCAGGCGTCGAGCGCGGTCGCGTCCGTGAGGAGCGCCGTCCGCAGGTCTGCCGGAAGCTCGTGCACCACCCCACCGGGGACTCGCGTGCCGGTCACGGGTCCACGGTACCGGGCGTCGCGGCCACGCAACCGCCAACTCGGACCGCGATCGGCCGGCGACCCGTCAGACTCGCGCCCGTGGCCGACGATCCCTTCGACAGCTGGGTGGCCGACGACTTCGCCACTCTCTGGCCCCACCTCTTCGACCCCGCGGTGCTGGACCCGGCGGTCGACTTCCTGGCGGACTGCGCCGACGGGGGACCGGCCCTCGAGCTGGGGATCGGCACCGGCCGGCTCGCGATCCCGCTCCGCCGCCGCGGCATCGAGGTCTCCGGTATCGAGCTGGCACCGGCGATGGTCCGCGCGCTCCGACGTGACCCCGAAGGCGCGGCCGTCGACGTGACCGTCGGCGACATGAGCACTGCGAAGCTCGGACGCGCCTTCTCGCTCGTCTATCTGGCCCGGAACACGATCATGAACCTCACCACCCAGGAGGCGCAGGTTGCCTGCTTCGCCAACGCGGCGGACCACCTGAGGCCCGGCGGCCGCTTCGTCGTCGAGGTCGTCGTCCCGCCGTGGCGGCGGCTTCCGCCGGGTGAGACCACGATCTGCTTCGACCACTCGGACACCCACGTGGGCATCGACGAGATCGACACCGCCACCCAGCGGTCCGTCTCGCACCACGTCTGGACGATCGAGGGGACGACGCGCCGGTTCTCGGCGCCGTTCCGGTACGTCTTCCCGTCCGAGCTCGACCTCATGGCCCGGCTCGCCGGCCTCCACCGCTCGGAGCGGTGGAGCGACTGGACCCGCGGCCCGTTCACCGCCGACAGCACCGAGCACATCTCCGTGTGGCGCAAGCGCCCGTGATCGCTCAGTCCACGCGGCGGCCGACCCGGAGCACGGCGAGGTAGCGCCGCGCCGCCCGGTCATCCATCCCGGTCCGGATGCGCTCGGCGATCGCCACGAGGAGCGGCTCACGGACGTCGGGGTCGAGGCGGCGATAGATCGACTGCGAGCGGAGCAAATCCGCGAAGCCGTTGCCGTCGAACCACTGCACGACCGGACACCACCGCACGACGGTCGGGCCGAACCGCCCGCCCGGGTCGAGCCCGGGGCCCCAGCCCTCGTCGGTCGCCCGGATCGCCTCCTCCCACGGTGGGTCGCACCAGTCCGGGTTCCCCGGCGCGAACCGCTCGTGGAGATCCGCGGTCTCGGCGTACACCTCGGGCTCGCCGGGGCGCCGTACGACGACGTGGCCCAGCAGCGCCATCCAGCCGCCCGGACGGAGTACCTCGTGTGCACGTCGCCACCCGACCGCCGGATCGACCCAGTGCCAGGACGACGCCGCGACGAGCAGGTCGAACCGACGGCCTCGGTCGTCCCACTGCTCGAACGACGACACCTCGATGGCCACGTTCGGCACGGCCGCGAGCCGGTCGCTTGCGACGCGGACCAGGCCCGGTCCGGGCTCGACGGCCGTCACGTTCCAACCCATCGCCGCGAGCGAGCGCGTGGCCTGTCCCGTCCCGCACCCGACCTCGAGCACGTCCGCCGCGCCGGTCAGACGGGTGATCGCCGCGAGGTCCGCGAACAGCGCATCCGGATAGGTGGGTCGGACCCGGTCGTACAGCCGGGGAATCTCGTCGAAGACGCCGACCGAGATCACGACGATCGTCGCCCATCACCCGTTGAGTCTCCCACGGCGCCCCGTCAGCCGGGCCGCTCCCAGACCGACACGTGGCTCGGGCTGTCACCCGTGAACGGCGCGCGCGTCCAGTCGGCCCAGCGCTCGCGCCGGGACAGGCCCGCCAGCTCGGCCATGAGGTCCAGCTCCGAGGGCCAGACGTAGCGGTGGTGGGAATCGAAGCGCTCGACGCGCCCGTCCGGGCCCGTCCAGACGTGGTGCGAGGTGAGCTGCTGGTCGACGAGGTCGTAGGTGTCGAACCCGAGGTGATGCTCCGACACGTCGAAGGGATGCGCGTGCTGGCCCGGCGGAAGACTCCGGAGCGGCGGGACCCCGACCTCGATCACGAAGCAGCCGCTGGGCTCGAGGTGGATGGCCGCGTTGGCGAAGCACGCGACCTGCTCGGCCTGGGAGAGCAGGTTCCCGATCGTGTTGAACACGAGGTACACGAGGCGGAAGGTCCGCTCGACGCGCGTGGTCGACATGTCGCCGATCGTCACCGGGATCGCAGAGCCGCCGGGCTTGGCGCGCAGCTCGTCCACCATGTCCCGGGAGATCTCGATGCCGTGCACCTCGACGCCCCGCTGGTGCAACGGGAGGGCGACGCGTCCGGTGCCGATCGCGAGCTCCAGTGCCGCACCGTCCCCGGCGGCCTCCGCGAGGAACGCGACCGTGGGCCCGAGCACCCCGGGGTCGCTCATCGCCCGCGAGGTCGCGTCGTACTGCTTCGCGACCCGACCGACGAAGACGTTCTGCGCCACGGCGTGGACACTAAGCAGATGAGGGGCGCCGGTGCGGGGATTTCCGAGGTGCAGCGGTGCTCAGGGCTCGATGATCGCGATGCGGTCGATGGTGCCGGCGGTGCGCTGGATGAGAGGGACGACGAGATTGTCCCCGACGGCGACGAGCCCACTCGGCTCGCGCGACCCCAGGTCCGCCGCGGTCGTCCACGGCCCGCCATCCGTGTCGCCGACGAGCAGCAGGGCCAGGTCGGCGTCGATGAGCTGACGGCACGTGTAGAGCGACCACCAGTGGCCGGCGAGCGGGAACGGCTTCGAGTAGTCGGAGTTCGGTCGGCCGTCGCCGCCGCAGGGCACGGATCGTGGTGCACCGCCTGCCAGTGCACGCCGTCGGTGGAGTGCAGGAGGAATCCGTACGAGCGGTCGCTGGGCGGTGCCGCCCATGCCACACCCAGCCAGCCGTCGCCCACGCGGACGGCATCGCGAAGGGAGACCGTCTCTGCCTCGGCGAGCGGGGGAGGGGTGATCTCCAGGGCGTTCCACGTCGTGCCGTGGTCGACGGAGACCTCGCCGGTGTGACCCGTTCGGAACTGCAGGCCCGCCTCCGTCGTGACCGCCGGACACGAGCCGACGTCCTTGCACTGCGTGTAGGTCCAACGGGTCGCATCGTGGCTCCCGTGGACGAGCCCGGCCCGAGACTGCGGGATCTGTCCGGCGAAGGAAACAGTCCCCAACCACCCGTCGCCGTCGGCCCGAATCGAGTCGAGCGACACGATCTCACCCTTCGCGGAGTGTGAGCCCCGCGACGGGAACGGGGGTCCAGGTCCCGTCGGACTCCTGTCGTGACACCGTGAGCGTCCGGTCGTGGTGCGAGATCCCGATCAGCGCCCGGTCGCCCGCGACCACGACCAGCGGGTAGGTGAACTCGTCGGGACCGTCGTTCACCGTCCCGCCCCGCCACGTGCGTCCGTCCTCGGTCGTCCACGCGTAGATCGTCACGTGAGCGAAGCGGTTCGGGTCCGACTCGCTCCCCACGAGCGTGAGCATCCGTCCGGCCCGTCGCAGCCCGATTCCGAGTCCGAGCGCAGAGGTCGGCGTTTGATGTGGGAGGTGGGTCACCTCCCACTCGACTCCGTCGAGGGAGGAGACGAGGTTCGACGGGCCGCTGACCGACTCGCCGTTGACGCCGAACAGCCGACCGTTCATGCCGACCACGCTGTAGCTGGGCCTCGTGCCGCGTGTCGGCACGATCCGGAGCGGGAGGTCGCGGGGGACTCCTCGGGAGGCTCCGCATCCGGAGAGCCCGGCGAGCCCGAGGAGCACCACGACCGCGAGCGCTGTCGCGCGACCACCCATCCCCCCATCCTGCCCGGCCCCCGGGCCGAGACGGGCGCGGGAGTTGACGTGCGTGTCAGGTCGGGGCACGCTCGGGCGCATGGTTCCCGAGCGAATGCGGGCTGCGGTCTACAAGGGCGACCAGCGGATCGAGGTCGAGGACTACCCGACGCCGGAGGTGGGAGCGCGCGACGTCCTCCTCGAGGTCAGCCACTGCGGGGTCTGCGGATCGGACATCCACTTCGTGCTCGAGGGGTGGTCCGCGCCGAACCGGGTGCACGGCCACGAGTACAGCGGCACCGTCGTGGCGGTCGGGCCGGACGTCACGACCTGGAAGGTCGGCGACCCGGTCGTCGGCGGGCCGAGCGTGCGCTGCGGCGAGTGCGAGTACTGCCGCGCGGGTCGCCCGAACCTGTGCGCGGGCCGCGGCGCGGTCGGCGAGGGCGGCGACTGGCAGGGTGCGTTCGCCGACTTCATGAAGGTCGACGAACGTGAGCTGCTGCGCCTGCCCGACGGCGTCACCCTGCGCCAGGCCGCGCTGACCGAGCCGCTCGCGGTCTCGCTGCACGGGATCACACGTGCGCGGGTGCAGCCGGGGGAGCGGGTGCTCATCACCGGCGGTGGCCCGATCGGCGCGCTCAGCGCCGCCGCCCTGGTGCAGACGGGCGTCACCGACGTCGTCGTCAGCGAGCCGTCGCCCGTCCGGCGGGCCCTGTGCGAGCGGCTCGGCGTGACCGTGGTCGAGCCCGAGACCCTGCGCACCCCGCCGTCGCCGAACGTGATCACCGACGAACCCTTCGACGTCGCGCTGGAGTGCTCGGGCCACGCGGTCGCGATGGAGCAGTGCCTCGGCCAGCTCGACCGCACCGGACGCCTCGTGCTCGTCGGCGCCGGCATCAAGCCGCCGCGGTTCGACCCGAACCGGATCCTGCTCAACGAGCTGGTGATCACCGGCGCGTTCACCTACGACGCCGACGGCTTCGAGCGGGCGCTCGAGATGCTCGCCGAGCCGGGGTTCCCCACGGATCTGCTCATCGAGCCCGAGGACGTCGGCCTCGACGAGCTGCGCGACGCGATCGGCCGGCTGGGCGCGGGCGAGGTTCCCGCGAAGGTCGTGGTCGCCCCGGCCCACGGGAGGTCGGCATGACCGGGACGAAGCTGCGCACCCCGCGCTTCAACCACGTGGCGATGAGCGTCCCGTCGACGCTCCTCGAACCCGAGGGCCGGGCCGAGCTCGTGGCGTTCCACGACGACGTGTTCGGCTGGAAGGAGCTGCCGACGATGACGATCGACGGCGGCCGCCTGGTGTTCGGCTGCCACACGGTCGAGCAGTTCGTGTTCCTCGTCGCCGACGACCCGCCGATGAGCTGCCCCCGCCTCGACCACTACGGGATGAGCGTGGGCACCGAGGCCGAGCTCGACGACATCCTCGCCCGGGCGAAGGCCTGGCAGGCCCGCGACGAGCGCGTGGACATCGTCGACAAGAAGGTCGACGACCACGGCGTGCTCGCGATCACGTCGATCTACGTCCGCTACCTGCTGCCGATGATGGTGGAGATCCAGTGGTGGGACTACAAGAACTCGGGACTGGAGCACGCATGACGTTGCGGTGGGGGGCCTTCGTCCCGCAGGGCTGGAAGCTGGAGTACACGGGATGGTCGGCGGCCGACGCGTGGCGCCGCAGCGTGGAGCTGGCCCAGCTCGCGGAGCGCGTGGGCTACGACCACCTCTGGGTCTACGACCACGTCGAGACCGTGCCGCGCCGCGAGGCCACGCACTGCTTCGAGGCGTTCACCATGCTCGCCGCGTTGAGTCAGGTCACCGAGCGCGCCGAGCTCGGTCAGCTCGTGACCTGCGCGGCTACCGCAACCCGGGCCTGCTCGCCAAGGAGGCCGCGTGCGTCGACGTGTTCTCGAGCGGCCGCTTGATCCTCGGGATCGGCGCGGGTGGTACGAGCGGGAGTACCAGGCGTACGACTACGAGTTCCGGCGGGCCGGGAGCGGCTGCGCGATCCTCGACGAGACGCTCCAGGTGATCCCCCGGCTCTGGTCCGAGGAGACCGTCACGTTCGACGGGAAGCACTTGCACCTCGACGGCGCGTACTGCGACCCGAAGCCGATCCGGTCGCCGCGGCCGCCGATCTGGGTGGGCGGCGGGGGCGAGAAGGTCACCCTGCGCATCGCCGCTGAGCACGCCGACGCCACGAACTGGCAGGTCGGGCTGGACGAGTTCGTGCACAAGTCCGAGGTGCTCGCCGGGCACTGCGCGACGATCGGCCGCGACTTCGACACGGTCGTGCGGACCCACGGGCCCGACTGTCGCCTGTTCGACACCGAGGCCGACCTCGCCGCATGGCTGGACGAGCCCGACGGCGGCAACCTGTGGGGCCGGGGCGATCCCGAGGCGTACGTCCGCGACAACCTCGTCGGCACGGTCGAGCAGGTGACCGAGAAGGTGCAGGGCTTCGTCGATGCCGGCTGCTCGGAGTTCGTCCTCTGGTTCCGCGACTTCCCCGGGAGCGAGAGCCTGGAGCGGTTCCGGGCCGAGGTCGTCCCGAGCGTCTCCGCCTGAGCCGCGGACGTGTCGCGGCCACGCGACCTGTCGCCGGTACGCTGAACCACCCGCATGAAGGTCGATGTCGCGGCGTCCGCAGGCGAGGCGCATCCGAGCACACCCGCGTCGGCGGCGTCGGAGAAGACCCCGGGCGCCCGCTGGGCGGTCGCCGCCGCCGTCGTGGCGATCGCCGCCGGGGTGGTGCTGCGGTTCGCGGCGCGGTCCGACCTCTGGCTCGACGAGGCGCTCACGGTCGACATCGCGAAGCTGCCGCTCGACCAGCTGCGGAGCGCGCTGCTCCGCGACGGTGCCCCGCCGCTCTACTACGTGCTGCTCCACGGTTGGATCCGTGTGTTCGGTTCGGGGGACGCCGCCGTCCGGGCGCTCTCCGGTGTGCTCGGCGTGGCGACGATCGCCCTCACCTTCGCCGCGGCGCGGGCTCGTCCCGGACGGCGCCGAGGGCGCGCACGCTGGCGACGGCCGCCGCGGTGATCGTCGCGACGTCGCCGTACGCGATCCACTACACGACCGAGACCCGCATGTACGCGCTCGACCATGCTCATGGTCGTGCTCGGCGTCGTGCTGGGGTACGACGCCTGGCGCGGACCGACGCCCACCCGGCTCGCGGGTGTCGCGCTCGTGGGCGCGGGGCTGCTCTACACGCAGTACTGGTCGCTGTTCCTCGTGGGGGTCGTCGGGCTCGGTCTCCTCGCCGTCGCGGTCCGCGGCGACGCTGCGGCTCGCCGACCGTCCCGGCGCCTGCTGGCCGCGCTCGGCGGGTCGGTCGTGATCTTCCTGCCGTGGGTGCCGACCCTCCGCGACCAGCTCGCCCATACGGGGACGCCGTGGGACGCGCCGGCCAGCCTGGTGCCGAGCACGGCGCGCACCGTCTTCGCGTTCGGCGGAGGGATGGTGGCCGAGGGCTGGATCCTCGCGCCGGTGTTGCTCGGCCTCGGCGTGCTCGCCGTCCTGGCCCGTCCGGTCGACCGGCGCCGGATCGAGCTCGATCTCCGGACCGTCCCGGGAGTCCGGGTGCTCGCCATCACGACTGCCGCGGTGGTGCTCGCCGGCATCGGACTGTCGCAGATCATGGGAACCGGCATGCAGGACCGGTACGCCGCCGTCGTGTTCCCGCTCGCGGCGCTGGTGGCGGCGTACGGGCTGCTCGCGTTCGGCGACCCGCGGCATCCGGGTCGGCGTGCTGGTGGTGGTCGCGCTCGCTGGGACTGGCCGGGGGCGTGCGCACGGTGCGGGCGTCGCGCACCGCGTCCGGTGCGATCGCGGCCACGCTGGGACCCGAGCTCGCGGCCGGTGACCTCGTCGTGTACTGCCCGGACCAGCTCGGTCCGGCCACCGCACGACTGCTCCCGGCGGCGACCCGCCAGGTCGTGTTCCCGGACCTCGCCGGGCCGAGGTTCGTCGACTGGCGGGACTACGCGGATCGCAACGCCGCCGCGTCGCCGGCCGAGTTCGCCCGGGCACGTGGTCGCGCGCGCCGGTGCCGGCCGGATCTGGCTGGTGTGGTCCCCGGGCTTCCGGACCCTCGACGCGAAGTGTGAGGCGGTCGTCGACGCGCTGGGGACCGCGCGTCCGGCGACGGTCGACGTGCGCGCCGCCGCGGGTCCGAACGGTGAGCGGGTGGATCTCCGACGGTTCGATCCGTGATCGTCGCCGACCCGGACGCACCCCCCACCGACCCGCGCCGGTCTCCGGCGGCTCGGCTACGCGGCGCTGGCCGCCCTCGGCGTACGTCCCGGTCCTGCTCGCGCATCCCGGACGGGTCGTCGCGGACACGAAGCAGTACCTCTACCTCGACCCCGGTCGTGTGCTCGAGCGCGCGTGGTCGATGTGGGACCCGAACATCGGGATGGGCACGGTCACCCACCAGAACATCGGCTACCTGTTCCCGATGGGTCCGTACTACTGGACCATGGACCGCCTCGGCGTCCCGGACTGGGTCGCGCAGCGCCTGTGGCTCGGCAGCGATCATCCTCGCCGCCGCGCTCGGCGTCCTCTTCCTGTTCCGGACGCTGCGCCTGACGGGTCCCGGCGCGCCGGTGGGCGCGCTGGTGTTCATGCTCTGCCCTACTGCTCGAGTACGCCGGCCGGCTCTCGGTGCTCCTGCTGCCGTGGGCGGGGCTGCCGTGGATGCTCGCGCTGCTGATCCGCACGTTGCGGCGCGGGGGGTGGCGCCATGCCGCGCTCTTCGCGCTGCTCGTCCAGGTCATCGGCAGCGTGAACGTGACCGCGCTCGTGTTCGCGGGGCTCGGACCGCTGCTGTGGATCCCGTACGCCGTCTTCGTCGACCCGCGAGGTCGGCTCCGGCGCGCGCTGGGCACGATCGGCGAAGATCGGTGTGCTGACGATCGGTGCCTCGGCCTGGTGGATCTCGGGCCTGTGGGCCCAGGGTGCCTACGGGCTCGACATCCTGAAGTACACCGAGACGCTGCAGGCGGTCGCCGCGCACGACGATGCCGAACGAGGTGCTGCGCGGTCTCGGGTACTGGTTCTTCTACGGACGCGACCGGCTGGGACCGTGGATCGAGGCGAGCACTGCTTACACGCAGCGGCCCGCGCTCATCATCGTGTCAGCTACGCCGTCCCCGTCCTCGCGCTGGCCGCGGCGCGCTCGTTCGCTGGCGCCACCGCGTCTCTTCGTCGCTGCTCCTCGTCCTCGGCGTGGTCGATCGCCGTCGGGGCGCACCCGTACGACAGCCCGACGCCGATCGGCGCCGGCGTTCAAGTGGCTCGCCCGCGGGTCGACGCCGGCGTTCGCGCTCCGCAGCACCGGCCGGGCGGTCCCGCTCGTCGTGCTCGGCCTGGCCGGGCTCATCGGCGCGGGCGTCACCGCGGCCTGCGGGCGGCTGCGGGCCCGCGCCGGCCGTCTCGCGCTGGCGGTCCCGCTGGTGGTCGGCGCGTTGCTGTTCCTCAACCTGCCGGCGCTCTGGACCGGCGGGTTCTACGGCGGGAACCTCCAGCGGCCCGAGGACATCCCGCGGTACTGGACCGACGCGACGCGCGCCTCGACACGCGGCGGCGACGCCACCCGGGTGCTCGAGGTCCCGGGTTCGGACTTCGCGTCGTACCGGTGGGGCAACACCGTCGACCCGATCACCCCCGGGATCATCGACCGTCCCTATGTGGCGTGCGAGCTGATCCCGTACGGGTCCCCGGCGTCGGCGAACCTGCTCAACGCGCTCGACCTCCGGCTCCAGGACCGCAAGCTCACGCCCGGCGCGATCGCGCCGCTGGCCCGGCTGATGAGCGTCGGTGACGTCACGCTGCGCAACGACATCCAGTTCGAGCGGTACCGGCTGCTGCGACCGCTGTTCACGTGGGACCTCTTCACCCCGACACCGGCCGGGCTCTCGGCGGCCCGAGACCTTCGGGCGCCCGACGTCGTCCCCGAGCACCCCAGTACCCGTTCCTCGACGAGCAGGCGCTGCTGGCCGACCCGAACCTCCGCTGCCCCCGCCGGTCGCGATCTTCGGGGTCGAAACGAGCCGGCTCGGATCGTGCGGAGGCGCATCCGTGCGGCGCCCCGATCGTCATGGCGAGGCGACGGCGACGGGGTCGTCGACACCGTCGGAGGCCGGACTCCTGGACGGGTGATCCGTTGCTCGTCTACTCGGAGCAGCTACGGGGAAGGGCGCCGGGGCGCTGCGGGCGGAGATCGGAGCGGGGCTCGACGCTCGTGAGTGACCGACAGCAACCGGGACCGTGGCCGGCGGTGGAGCACCCTGACCGAGACCGCGGGCTTCACCGAGGGTCCCGGCACGCACCCGCTCGGCGTCGACGAGTCCGACGCCGCGCCTCGACCTGTTCCCCGACGCAACCGGCGGACGCCAGACGGTCACGATCCCTCCGCCGGGCGCGAGGAGTGTCACGCGCCGACGACTACGGCAACCCCCATCACCTACACCCCCGAGGACCGCCCGACGCGTGCCTTCGACGGCGATCCGCTCACCGCATGGCGTACGGGGCAGTTCGACGAGTGAAGGGCGACCGGATCCGGATCGTGCTCGACCACGAGATCACGACCGACCACGTGAACCTCGTGCAGGTGCTGACGCCGCCCAACGACCGCTTCATCACGTCGGCGGTCCTGCGCTTCGACGGCGGCCACGCCACCGACGTGACGCTCGGCGACGCGTCCCGCACCGCGGGGGTGAGACGGTGCACTTCCCGCGCCGGACGTTCCGGTCCTTCGAGGTGGAGGTGCGGGGGACGAACGTGGGCGAGCAGATCATGTTCGGGGGTCTCAGTCCCGTCGGCTTCGGCGAGATCCGGCTGCGCGACGACGCCGCCGGTGCTGCCCCGGTCGTCGTGCACGAGGTCGTGCGGATGCCGGGCGACCTGCTGCGGGCGGCGAAGGGCGCGTCGGCCGGCCACCCGCTGTTGCTGCTGATGAGCCGCGACCGGGTGCTCCCGGCGCCGAGTCGCACCGACCCCGAGCCGTACCTGACGCGCCAGTTCACGCTGCCCGACGCCCGGACGTTCGCGGTCGCGGGCGACGTCCGTCTCGCGGCAACCGGACCGACGCCCAGATCGACCGCACGCTGGGCTACGAGGGCCCGGTCGTCGCGAACTCCTCCGCGCGTCTCGTGGACGCGCCCGGTGCGGGCCTCCGCGGCCCTCGACGACGATCGCAGTACCGCGTGGGTGACGCCGTTCAAGCAGGCCGTCGGGTCCTGGATCGACGTCTCGCCCGGCGCTCCGACGACGCTCGACCACCTCGACCTGGCCCTGGTGGCCGACGGGCGCCACTCGGTCCCGACCGAGATCGAGGTGGACAACCGGGCCGGGGCGCGCCGCCGCGTCTCGCTGGACCCCCCGCCGGACGTCACGACCCCCGACGGCACGGTGGCCGCGCCGCCCACTTCGCGCCCCTGACCGGCGACCGGTTCCGGATCCGGATCACCAAGGTGCGGCCGGTGCTCACGCGTGAGTACGACTGCGGCTGCGACGTCGAGACGCCGGCCGCGATCGCGGAGCTGGGCGTCCCCGACCTCGCGCCCGTGGTCCCACCCACCGACCTGCCGCAGGATTGCCGGTCCGATCTGCTCGACGTCGACGGGGCACCGGTGCCGCTCCGGCTCGTCGGCACCACCGCCGAGGCGGTGCGGCTCGACGCCGTGCACGTCGCCCGGTGCGACGATCCGTCGGCGCCGGCGACGACCGCCCTCGACGCCGGGCGCCACGTGGCGTCCAGCGCGCCGGGCGGCGCGACCGGGCTCGACGTGGACCGGCTCGTCTGGTCGGGCGCGGCGGGGGTGGCCCGGGATCGACCTGGCGCTCGCAGGGACGGTTGCCCGCACGCCGCCGGCGCCGGGGCCACGGGTGAAGGTCCTGCGGTCGGGGCGGGCGAGCCTCACGGCCGAGGTGACCGGCGAGGCGCTGGCCCGTTCTGGCTCGTCCTCGGTCAGAGCCAGAACGCGGGCTGGCGGGCCACGGTCGGCGGTCGCTCCCTCGGTGCGTCCACCCTCGTCGACGGCTACGCCAACGGCTGGCTCGTCCACACGAAGCACGCGAACGTGACCGTGGAGCTCGAGTGGGTGCCCGAGCGGACGGTGGAGCGCTCGCTCGCCCTCTCGATCGTCTCGGTCCTGTTGTGCCTCGGGATCGTCCTCGCCTCTTCCCGCCGCGACCGGGTCGCGTCGGCGGCCGCCGTCGGCGGCGCCGGCGATCCGGTGCCTGCGTTCCGCTGGCCGTGGGAGGCGCCACCGTCGCCGGCCCGCCTGGTCACCGCGATCGCGACCGGGATCGTGGCGGGCGGCTTCGGCGGCCTGGCGGTGCGGCCCGTCGTGGGGATCGTCGCTCGGGGCGCTCGTCGTCGCCGCGATGGTGCGGCCGCGGACCCGTCGCGATGATGCTGGTGCCCGTGGTGTTCCTGACGGCCGCCGCGGGTTACATCGCGATCCGCCAGGCGCGTCACCACCTCCCGCCGATCTTCGAGTGGCCGACGTTCTTCTTCCGGGCGCGCACGCTCGCCTGGATCGCCGTCGTCGTGCTGGCTGCCGACGCGGCGATCGAGATCGTCATCGAGCCGGCGCCGAGGCCGCGCGCCGCGTCGCGGCTGAGCCGGGTCAGTCCGGTGGTGCCGTCCCGGCCGGTGCCGCAGGGTCGGTGATGCTCGTCACCAGCACCGTCGCGCCGAAGATCCCGAGCGCGAGCCAGCCCAGCTCGGGTCGGTGCCCGATCCGGGCGCCGAGCAGCACGAGCGCGGCGCCGGCGCCGAGCCACGGCCGGACCGCCGGGAAGCGGGCCGCGAAGGCGGCGGCCGCCGCGGTGGCGAGCGCCATCTCGACGGGAGCGACGAACGCGGCGACCGCGAGCGTCGCGCCGGTGACCAGCACGGTCGTGGTCGCGGACAACGGTGCTCCCGGCGCCGGCCACGGCGTCGCCATGACGGGCGCCTCGGCGAGGGTGACCGCGTCGCGGCCCGCCGGCGCCGCCACGCGACGAGGAGGATGCCGAGGCAGGCCAGCACCGCGACGCCGCTGAGCGCCAGCGCGATCCAGACCACCCGCTGGGGCGGCCAGTCCAGCGTGATGGTCATCACGCCCGCGTGGTCCGGGCGGACCAGCCACGCGTTCGCATAGCCGTCGGCGAGGGAGGGTGCGCCGAGTGCGCGGCCGTCGGCGGTCGCGCGCCACGCACTGTTGTGGCTCTCGCCCATGACCAGCCAGAACGGGTGCCCGTCGGTGCGGACCGCCAGGCGGGCGTGCGTCGACCCGGCCTCACGGACGTGCACGGTGGCGCCCGTGGACGAAGCCGCGACGAGACGCCCGGTCGGCGACGCGGCGCCGTCCGGCCCGAGGTCAGCACCACGCGGTCGATGTCGACGGCGGTGTCCCACCCGCGGCGGTGTCGACCGTGTGGCTGCCGCGACCGAGTGCGAGCGTCCCGTCGCAGAGCTGCAGGGCCAGACCGCTGCGGTCGTCGGCGGCCGGACCCACGATCCGCACCGCCCGGTCCCGGCCGTCGACGCGGAGGAGGCCGGAGCGGCACGCGCTCGACACCGTGCCCGCAACCGGCGCGGCCGCGAGACCGGGGACGACGATCCGGCCGAGGGACACGGGCGGCGTGGTGGCGGCCGCGGGGTCGGGCGCGACGGCGGGGGCGTCGGCGGCGTCCACGACGACACGGAACGTCCGCGCGCTCGTGGCCGGGAAGGTGAGCTCGACGGGGACGGCGCTCGGGGTCCCGGCGTCGAGCGCGGGTGCCGGGGGGGTGACCTCCGCCGACCGCGACCGGGCGACCGTCGGCCAGGAGCGTGAGGTGGCGGGGCGTGGAGTGGTGCGCGTCGGCGAGCACGTCCAGCGTGACGTGATCGGTGGTGACCGGCGCGGTCGCCGCGACCTGGATCCACTGGCCGGCTCTGGGGCCCGGACCCGCTGGTCCAGGCCGTGGACGCATCACCGGTGAAGGCCCGGAACGCGCGGGCGTCGACATCGCCGGTCAGGTGGCTGGCGGCGCTGAACTCCGTCCCGGGCACCGAGGTGCCGAGCACGGTGTCGATCGTCGGACCCGGCACGTCGGGTCGATGCGCACCGTCCCCCGAGGCGTGAACGTCCGGGCGTCGGGCAGGACGAAGCGCCGGTCGAGGGAGAGCTCCTCGTCGTGGCGGCCCCCGGTGGCGGTCTCCTGGCGCAGGCGGGTCATCACCACGGCGAGCGAGTGGCCGCCGGCGGCGGTCCCGATCCGCCGGTCGAGGTCCACCGGCAGGCGCACGGTCTCGTGCACGCGGACGTGCCCGATCCGGATCTCCGCGAAGCCCACGGCGTTGGCGAGCTGCGGGTCGAACGACGGGTCGTGCGTCGCGGCGATCTCGATGCGGAGCGAGCGGACCTCGGTGCGCGGGAAGCGGATGCGCTGGCCGCCCGGGGTGAGGGACCGTCGCCGAGGTCGGCGACGAAGGGCGTGCCGTGGTTGAGCGTGATCCGCGCCCGGGTGATCCATCGGTCGTGCGGCAGGTCGAGCGGTTGGACGAGGTCGACGTGGTCGGTCCGCAGCGGGCGATCGGGGCGCACCGTGATCGCCTCGCCGGTCGGGTCGGGCCCGCCGACGCGCCAGGACGTGCGGAGGTCACCGTCGAACGCGACCGCGGCGCGGTCCTCGGGCCGCGCCGGTCCACCGTCGGCGGTCGCCTGCACGGCGGCACCGCGCTGCTCGACGACGCTCCGGCCGGCGTCGCCCGAGCCCGGGAACGGGTCGACCGCCGCGTCGTAGCCGTTGACGTCGTGGGTCGTGTGACCGGCGCGCTCGGTCGCGCCCTTCGTGTCGCGGATCGACGAGAAGTAGGAGGTGACCCGGCGCCGGTTCGAGTCGGTGAGCACGAGCGCGGCACCGGTGTCGACGGCATGACCCACCGCGGACCGGTCGAGCGAGGCGAGCTCGAGCAGCCGCTCGCGGCCGTCGATCAGTCCGGCCGCCGCGAGGTCGACGATGCCGTCCCCGTCGCCGCTCATGAGCACCGGGTCCCGGTCCGGCGCGGTCCGGACGATCGGGAGGCGGTCCCGGACGCCGAAGAGCGCGACGGGCGGCGGATCGGGCACGTCGGGCCCGACGCGTAGATCGATGCCGTCGGGTGTGGCGGTGGTCGTCGGCGACGGCGGGCCGAACGAGCGTGGCCCGGTGACGCCCGGAGCGAGCGGGTCGGTGAGCGCCGCCCAGACGACACGCGGGTGCGGCGACCCGGACCGCTCGTACGCGAGGTCGCTGCGCAGGGCGACGGTGCCGACGCCGAAGATCCGGGCGAGGGGCGCGAGCGTCGCCGGCTCGAAGCTGCCGTTCTGCAGTCGCCGGTCGAAGGCGTCGAGCAGGTTGACCGACTCGAGCGAACCGTAGGGGAGCACCTCGCGCGCGAGGTAGGGCCGGCTGGTGAGCCCGGGCGTGATGGGCTCGACCGTGTTGCCCCAGCGGTAGGTCGCGAAGCTCGAGCCCGGGATCTCGAGGATGCGGGTCGTGTGGCTGTCCCGGTCCATCGCCCGGATCGCGTCGGTCCAGTATCCCGGCACGTGCTCGGGCCGCTCGACGCCCGGGCTCAGGAAGCCGTGTTGCCACACGGGGAGCAACGCGAGGACCACGAGGCCGACGACCCCGACCGCGCCGATCACGCGCATGCGGACCGGCGGGAGGGCCGCGACCCCGGCGGCCAGCAGCCCGGCGACCCCGAGGACGACCATCGGCACCACCCGCGGGCTGTTCCGGAGCGCGAGCCCGATCGAGGTGGCGCTGGTGAAGGACCGCCAGAGGTGGCCGTAGGGCGTGGAGTCCTCGTAGGGCCAGGCCCCGACGCCGACGATCGTGCCGACGACCACGCACGCGGCGAAGTAGGCCCGGTGGCGCCAGCGCACGAGCGCGCCCGCGAGGAGGGCGAGCGCGGGCACGAGGTAGCTCGCCACCACGACGACCCGGCTCGTCAGGTAGGCCTGGGTCTGCACCAGCGAGTAGCCCGAGCCGTCGCGCCCGTAGAAGAACCAGTTGCCGAGCCCGCGCAGGACGTCGCCCGGCGAGGAGGCGGTGGACACGGTCTGGACGTTCTCGGTCAGCTGCAGGACCGGCAGCCCCTGCGATCCCTGGAGCCAGAGCCCCGCCGCCCACCAGAGCGAGACCCCGAGCCCGAGGACCGCGATGCGTGCCGACGCCCCGAGCGCGGCCCGGGCGCGCTCGCGCCCCGCGCAGCACTCCATGACCATCCACAGCGCCGGGCGCGATGCCCGATCAGCAGCAGCGCGGATGCGTTCACACCGCCGATCACGAGCAGGATCAGCACGATCAGCGGCCGGGTCGCGCCAGCCCCCGCGGCGCGCGGCGCGCATCGCGAGCCCGACGAGCCAGGGCAGCGCGGCCCAGGGGAGCAGGAGGACCGAGATCCGCGCGGTGAACGCGAGCTGGTACGGCGTGAGGACGTAGACGACCGCGCCGACCATCGCACCGACGCGCCGGATTCCCAGCTCCCGGAAGAGCCAGCGCGCGCCCGACGCGGCGGCCACGGAGATCGTGCCCAGCCAGAAGCGCTGGGCGATCCAGTCCGGCACGCCGACGCGGTCGAGGACCCAGTAGTACGGGCCCATCGGGAACAGGTAGCCGACCTGCTGGTGCGGGACCGTGCCGGCGGCCACGTGCGGGTCCCACAGCCAGGGCACCCGGGTCAGGAACCGCCCGGGGTCGAGGTAGAGGTACTGCTTGGTGTCGCTGCTCACCTTCCCGGGTGAGGAGAGCAGGAACGGCACGTACGCGAGGAGCGCGAGCACCACGACGTCCGCAGCGGGGAGGCGCGACCTGCCCAGGGGTTTCCCGGCTGCGATCTGCGCCATGCAGGGAGGGATCGTACTCGGGTGCCGTTCGTGGGCCTTCGCGCCGTGGCGCCGCGGTCGCGCCGGGGACCACCGATAGATTGGGAGTGGTGGGGAGCTCGCGCGCGCCGGCATCGTCCACGCGCCCGGGTCCTCCTGGTTCTCCTGGTGGCTCGTCGGCCTGCCGCTCGCCGCCGTCGCGGTCGCGCTGGTGGCCCGCCACCTCGTGTTCCCGGCGTACAGCTGGAACCGCGACGAGCCCGTCTACCTGTGGCAGGTGGCCGGCCTGCGGGCGGGGCAGCTGACCTCACCGACGGGCGGGTTCCCGCAGTTCTTCCATCCCTGGCTCGCGGGCGTGCGTGACCATTCGTTCTTCTCCCAGTACACGCTCGGGTGGCCGCTCGTGCTGCTCGCCGGGCAGGTCGTGTTCGGCTCGGCCGACGCCGCGGTCGCCCTCGGCGCGGCCCTGGCCGTCCTCGGCACGTTCCTGCTGACCCGGGTGCTGACCCACGACGAGCGCGTCGCCCGGGTGGCGGCGGTCCTGATGCTGCTGTCGCCCATCCTGCCGATCCAGGGCGGCGTATACCTCGGATACCTCTTCACCCTCGGTCTCGGTCTGCTCTTCGCGACGGCGACGATCTCGGGCGTCCGCAGCGGCGGGTGGGGGCGCCTCGCCGTCGGGGGGCTGCTCCTCGGTTGGATCTTCATGACCCGACCGTTCGACGCGGTCCTCTGGGGTGGCGCGGTGACGCTGGTCGTCGCCTGGGAGCACCGGCGGGAGCCGGGCCGTCTGGTCCGCGCCGGCGCGATGCTCGCGCTCGGGTTCGCGCCGCTGCTCGTCGCGACGCTCGCCTACAACCGTCACGTCACCGGCGCCTTCGCGCAGTTCCCGATCACCGCGGCCGACGCGCTCGACACGTTCGGCTTCGGCAAGCGGCGCATCATGCCCACCTTCCACGCCGCCGACTACGACGTGCTCCAGGGCGTGCGGAGCTCCTTCAAGCAGGGCGCGCTGCTCCCGTTGTTCCTGGGCGGCGGCTACGTGCTCGGCGCGATCGCGGCCTGGCGGCTGTGGCGGGACCGGCGGGACTTCGGGCACGCGTCCTGATCGCGCTCGGCCTCGCCTTCCCGGTGGGGTACTTCTTCTTCTGGGGCATCTTCGTGTCGTCGTCGACGATGCCCCTGAGCGGGCCGATCTACTACATCCCCTGCATCGCGGTGCTGGCGATCGCCGGCGCCGCCGAGCTGGTGCGGTGGTGGGACACCCGGCGGTCCGTCGCCCTCGGCATCGTCGCGGCGATGGTCGTCGTGACCGTGCCGGTGGCGGTGAACCGGATCGACGTGAACCGCAGGATCAGCCGTTCCCAGCTGCCGTGGGAGCGCAGCTCCGCGGCGGTGCCGGCGCACTCGCTCGTCTTCGTCTGGCGCGCGGGCGACTACCTGCTGTTCCTCAACCCGTTCTCCGCGAACCGACCGGAGCTCGACGGATCGGTGCTGTGGGCGGTGGACCGCGGGGCGGAGGACTTCCGGCTCATGGACGCCCACCCCGGCCGCCGGCCGTTCCTCCAGCGCACGTCGCTCCCCCCGGACGGTCAGGTGCCGAACGACCATCCCGAGACCCCCGAGGTGACGCTGACCCCCATCCGCGTGGTGCGCGGGGAGTCGGTCGAGGTCACGGCGGCGATCCGGGCCCGCTCGGGCACGGCCGGGCTCACCGTCTACGTGCGTGGGCCCGACGATCGGATCCTCCCGACCGAGGTGGTGACCGGCGGCACGGGGGTCGTGCTCGCGGCCGCCGGGTCGGCGGCGACCGGCGCGCTCGCACTGCGCGGGGCGGGGACGGTGTCGGTGGGTGTCGGACGGGGTGCGACGGCGGCGGAGGCGGCCCGTCGTCCCCTCTACCGGCAGGATCTGCACTACCGGATCCGCGACCGCCGGGTCGAGGTGCTGACCCCGCTGGAGGACTACCACCGGGTGACGACCTACCGCGGTCGGCGGTGGGCACCGCTGGGGCCCGGGGTAGCATCGCCGGTCTCCCTGGTCACCGCCGTCCACGCCCCGAGGACCTGATGTCGCAGCCCGACGCGCCCGAATCGACCGCACCGAGCGTCGTGATCATCGGCGCGGGGCCGGCCGGGCTGACCGCGGCGTACAAGCTGGTGCAGCGGGGCGTGACCGCCACGATCCTCGAGGCCGACCACACCGTGGGCGGGATCAGCCGGACCGTCGAGCGTGACGGCTGGCGCTTCGACATCGGCGGTCACCGGTTCTTCACCAAGGTCCGCGAGGTCGACGACCTCTGGTTCGAGATCCTCGGCGAGGAGGAGTTCCTCCAGCGCCCCCGGATGTCGCGGATCCTCTACCGGGGCAAGCTCTACGACTACCCGCTCAAGCCGATCAACGCCCTGCGCAACCTCGGCCCGGTGGAGGCGGTGCGGTGTGTGGGCTCCTACGCGTGGGTGAAGGTCCGCCCGCCCGAGGACACCAGCAACCTCGAGGGCTTCTACGTGAGCCAGTTCGGGTGGCGGCTCTACGAGCACTTCTTCCGCCGCTACAACGAGAAGGTGTGGGGTGTCCCCACCCGGGAGATGTCGGCCGACTTCGGCGCCCAGCGGTCGAAGGGCATGTCGCTCATGACGGCCATCGCCGACGCGCTCGACGCCGAAGGCGATCAAGGCCCGCCGCGGCAAGGGCGAGCAGGTCACCTCGCTCATCGAGTCGTTCAACTACCCGAAGTACGGCCCGGGCCAGATGTGGGAGCGCTGCGCGGAGATCGTGACCGCGGCGGGCACGGACCTCGTGTTCGGCGCCGAGGTCGTGACCATCCGGCACCGCGACGGCGCCGCGTACGAGGTGGTGGCCGAGGTCGACGGCGAGGAGCGGGCCTACCCCTGCTCGCACGTCATCTCGTCGATGCCGTTCCGGTCGCTGATCCGCGCGCTGGATCCGCCGGCACCCGAGCCCGTGCGGGCCGCGGCCGAGGGGCTCACCTACCGCGACTTCATGACCGTCGCGCTCGTGGTGCCGGTCGAGTTCTCCTTCCCGGACAACTGGATCTACATCCACGACCCCGCGGTCAAGGTGGGTCGGATCCAGAACTTCGGCTCGTGGTCGCCGTACCTCGTCAAGGAGGGGCGGACCTGCCTCGGACTCGAGTTCTTCGTGAACGAGGGTGACGAGATGTGGACGAAGTCCGACGAGGCGCTCGTCGAGCAGGGCACGCGCGAGCTCGAGGCGCTCGGTCTCGCCGACGCGAGCAAGGTGGAGGCGGGCTACGTGGTCCGGATGCCCAAGGCGTACCCGGTGTACGACGAGTTCTACAAGGACAACGTCGCGGTCCTGCGGGAGTGGATCGCGGCGAACGCCCCGAACATCATGCCGACGGGCCGCAACGGAATGCACAAGTACAACAACCAGGATCATTCGATGATGACGGCCATCCTCTCGGTCGACAACCTCTTCGGCGCGCACAACGACGTGTGGTCCGTGAACGTCGAGGACCGCTACCACGAGGTCCGCGACGACGCCGAGGCCGGCGGTGAGGCCGGCACCGGCCGTGACGCGCCGGTGCTGCCCCGGTCCGCGATCGACGCCGCCGCCGCCCGGCGCAGCGCCGGGCAGGGCTGATGCGGGTCCAGGTCTGCACTCCCACCTACCTCGAGGCCGAGAACATCGAGGAGTTCCTCCGGCGGGCGCGCGCCGCCGTGCCCGAGGTCGACATCCTCGTGCTCGACGACAACAGCCCCGACGGCACCGCGGACATCGCCGAACGGGTCGCGGCCGAGCTCGGGGGGATCGAGGTGCTGCGCCGACCCGAGAAGCGCGGATTGGGCAACGCCTACCGCGCCGGCTTCGCGATCGGCATCGCCCGCGGCTACGACGTCGTCTGCCAGATCGACGCCGATCTCTCGCACGACCCCGAGGTGCTCCCGGAGCTGATCGGCGCGATCGAGGCGGGCGCCGACCTCGTCATCGGGTCGCGCTACGTCCCCGGTGGCGAGATCCCGCACTGGCCGGCCCGGCGCCGGGCGATGTCGAAGTACGGGAACCTCTACACCGGCTTCATGCTGCGCACCGGCGTGAAGGACGCGACGGCCGGGTACCGCGCGTTCCGCGTGGAGATCCTCGAGGAGATCGACTACGCCGCGACCCGGGCCAAGGGGTACGGGTTCCAGATCGAGCTGGCGTACCGGGTGGCCCGGGCCGGTGGGACGATCGTCGAGGTGCCGATCACCTTCACCGACCGCGTGCGCGGGCATTCGAAGATGTCGATGGCGGTGATGGCCGAGGAGATGGCGCTGGTGAGCTGGTGGGGGATCCGCGACCGCTTCAGGCGCAAGCGGGATTCTCCTTCTTGACCCAGAGCTCGTAGAGCGGCTTGCCGTCGTCGGCGCGCTCGCCGAAGGTGCGCACCCGGCAGAAGTCGCGGTGGAGCACCTTGGTGGACGCGTCGCTCCCGAACTGGCGCGAGTCGTTCGGCTCGGACCAGTCGTTCCAGACGCCCGACAGGATCGCGATCTGGGAGTGCGCGAGATCGGACGGCATGCGCGAGCCCTTCTCGTTCGCGACGCCGGGGTCCATCTCGATGTAGTACGTGCCCGGCGGGTACTCGGGGAGCAGGTAGTACAGGTACGCGTCGGAATAGGGCGTCTTGCGGAGGTCGGTCGGACCGACGAAGAGCTTGTCGCCCGGATGCGCGACCTTCGGCACGGCGTCCAGCAGCTCCCGCGCCGCGTTCGCGACGTCCTCGCGCCCGTAGTAGAAGGTGCGCCCGTTGCGCGTGATCGGGAACGCGAGGCGGTGGCGGCCGAAGGTCTGGGCGCTGAAGTCGACGTAGGACCAACCGGTGAAGTGCGGGACGAGCAGGATCACCGCCACGGGGATGCCCACGGCGCAGAGCGCACGGGACGCGCCGACGCGTGGCACGCGTCGGCGGGTGCGGCCGGGGCGCCGGGCCCGCCTCCAGGCGAGGAGCTCGAACACCGCCACCGGGAGCAGCGCCACCGACACGCAGCTCACCCACGCGAAGTGCGCGGAGTCCACTCGCTGGATGCCCTGCGAGATGATCCCGAGACCGAACAGCCCCGAGGCGAGCAGGACACGGGGCCGGAAGCGATCGGGGTCGGCGCGGGTGGCGAGCCACCCCACGACCGGGACGATGAGCACCGTCGCGATCATGAAGAAGAACCAGACGAACAGCTGCTGGGACGTCGAGAGGTGGGGGAGCGGCCACTTCGGTGGCTGGATCGCCCCGGACCGCTGGAGGAAGCCGTCGAGATGGTCCCACGGCGGGGGAATCGGCAGCCGCCGCCCACCACGGAGGTAGACGACCGGGTCGAGGACCATGCCCTTGAACGTGTTGTACGGCCCGCGGTGAGGATCTGGATCAGGTACAGCGACAGCCCGATGCCGAGCCCGCTCAGGTACCGCACGCGCAGGCGACGGCCGGTGCCCGCCGTCGCGGCCAGCGCTCCGAGACCGACGGCAACGATCAGGTCGAGCCGGAACAGGAGCGCGGCCGCGCTCGACGAGCCCGCCCCAGAGGGCGAAGCGCAACGCCGCCGGGGGAGCGGCCGCGCCGCGGTCGGGTCCGAGCCGGCGCCGGCCGGCGAGCGTGAGGCCGAGCCCGAGCAGTCCGAGCGCGACGCCGCCGACCCAGGCCAGCGCGGTGAGGCCGAGCGGCGGGAGGATGAAGACGAGCGAGAGCAGGGCGCACGCCAGCGCGAGCCGGCGGCCCCACGGGCGGGCGAGCCAGTAGATGCCGCCCACGACGCCGATCTCCTGGAGCAGGGCGAACAGGCGCTCCGCGGTCAGGGTCACGCCGAGGACCTTCATCCAGCCCGCGAGCACCCAGAGGCTGCCGGGGCCGTAGAGGTGCAGGAAGTCGCGGTTCGGGAAATCGCCGTGGAGGACCCGCTCGGGGAAGACGAGCATGAAGCCCTCTTCCATCGGCGGGCCCTGGTTCCGCAGCAGGCCCCGGAGTGGGAGGGCGAACGCCGCGGCGATCACCGCGATCACGACGATCCGCTTGGTGCGGGGCGACCACGCGGCCACGCGGTCCGAGAGGGTGGTCAACGCCCGCACACCGGGCAGGGAGCGGGTCCGCGGACGCGGCGACGCGTGCTCAGCGGTGCCGGGCATCGGGCGGACTGTAGCCGCCCGGTCGCGCCCGACACGGCCGGACGGTGCGGCGTCGCCGATCGGGCGCGACCGTAGAATCGCCCCGATGGCGACGGCGGTGGTGGACGGTCCCGACGCCGTGGCGGGGCCGGACCCGGCCGCCTCGGCGCGCCGGCGGGTGCCCGTCGGGATCCTCGTGGTCGCCTGGCTGGCGTTCGTGGTGGGCTTCGTCGTGGCGCTGGTCGCGCTGGCGAAGCCGCGCTGGTTCCCGATCCTCGACCTCGCCCAGACCGAGATGCGCCTGCGCGACGTCTTCAGCGCGCATCCCCCGCTGATCGGGCTCCCGGGCCGGATCGGGTCGTTCCGCCACCAGGGATCGCACCCGGGCCCGCTCAGCTTCTGGGCGCTCGCGCCGTTCTACGAGCTCTTCGGCGCGTCGGCGTGGGCGATGCAGGCCGCGACGGCGACCCTGAACGCGCTCGCGCTCGGTGCGGCCCTCGTCGTCGGCCGCCGGCGCGGCGGCGCCCCGATGTTCTCCGGGATCGGTGCCGTCCTCGCCGTGCTCACGTACTTCTACGGTCCTTCGATCCTGACCCAGGCGTGGAACCCCTACCTGCCGATCCTCTGGTTCGTCGTGTTCGCGCTCGCGGTGTGGTCGGTCCTGTGCGACGACCTCGCGATGCTGCCGGTGGCGGCCTTCGCCGCGTGCTTCTGCCTCCAGACGCACATCTCCTACCTCGGGCTCGTCGGCGGTCTGGGTGCGGTGGCCCTGGCCTGGACGGCGTGGAGCCTGGTCCGGCGAAGGGACGCGCTCGACGACCGGCGGTGGTGGTGGGTCGGGCTCGCGGCCGGGATCGTGCTCCTCACCGCGGTCCCGCCGATCGTGCAGGAGCTGACCAACTCCGAAGGCAACCTCACCCTCATCTGGCGACACTTCACCAACCCGCCCGAGGACCCGATCGGGATCCGTCAGGGCGCCGAGATCCTCCTGGTGCACCTGAACCCGTGGCGGCTCGTCGCGGGCCAGGACGCGACGACGGGGTCGATCGTGCCCGGCGTCGCGGTCCTCGTCGCCTGGGCGGCGTCCGTCGTGGTCGCGGTGCGGGCGCGCGCGCGTGCGTTGCTCGCGCTCGACGTCGTGCTGGCCGGCATGCTCGTGCTCGGCGCCGTCTCGATCGCGAACATCTTCGGGTTCGTCTGGTACTACCTCATGCTCTGGGCGTGGCAGCTGAACGCCCTGCTCCTCTTCGCGACGGCGTGGGCGGTCGTCCTGCTCGTCCGGAGGGCCCGACCGGATCGCGCCCCGGCGCGACTCGGGACCATCGGGCTCGCGGTGGTGATGGTGGGGTACCTGACCGGGTTCGCGATCGACGCGTCGACCGTCGAACCGCCGACGCCGCGGGTCTCGGCCACCGTCGGCGTGCTCGCCGGGGCGACGATCCGCGCCATCGACAGTGACCGGTACGTCGGGGGCGGGCGGGACGGCCGCTACCAGGTCACGATCGTCGACACGGTGACGATCAACGCCCCCGGGTACACGATGGTCAACGAGCTCGAACGCGTCGGCATCGACGCCGGGTTTCCCGACAACGTCGCGTACCGCGCCATCGTGACGCCGCGGCGGATCGTGACCCGCGACGACGCCACCGCGGTCGTGCACTACGCCGTCGGCGAGGCCGACATCGCGAAGTGGCGGAAGCTCCCCGGCGTCACGCTGATCGCGAGCAAGGACCCGAGGAGCGCGGCGGGACGGAGGGAGTCGGCCCACCTGAACCGCGTCGTGCGCCGGCAGCTGCGCGCCGCCGGGCTCGCCGAGCTGATCCCGGATCTCGACGCCAACATCTTCACGACCTCGTTGACGCCCGACCTCCCGCGCCCGCTGCAGCGGAACCTGTTGCGCCTGCTGGACCTCGGGCGCCCGAACGCCGTGTTCCTCGGACCGCCCGACCTGGCGGAGTGAGCGTGCGCAGGCGGGATCGCGACGTGGCGGTGGCGCTCGTCCTCGTGGCGGCCGTCCCGGTGGTCGTGGCCACGGTGCGGGCGCTCGCGAGCCACTGGCTGCCGGTCGGCGACAACGGACTCGTCGCAGTGCGCGCCGAGGACGTCTTCGGCTCGGCGACGCCCCTGATCGGGCAGGCCGCGTCGGTGTCCATCGGCGCGCCCCGCCCGCTGAACCATCCCGGCCCGATCCTGTTCGACCTGCTGGCGCTGCCGATCGCCGCGCTCGGTCGGGCGGCCGGGACCGCGATCGGCGTGGCACTGGTCAATGTCGGCGCGCTCGCGCTCGCCGCCTGGGTCGGCTGGCGCCAGGGGGGACTCCGGCGATCGGCGCTCGCGTCGCTGGTCGGCGCGACCCTGGCCTGGTCGATGGGCAGCGCCCTGCTCTACGACCCCTGGCAGCCGCACGTCCTGATCCTGCCCTTCCTCGCATTCCTCTTCCTCGTGTGGGGGACCGCGGAGGGCGATCTGGTGCTCGCGGTCCCCGCCGTGGCCGTCGGCAGCCTCCTCCTCCAGACGCACCTCACGTACGGGTACCTCGTGCCCCTGCTCCTGCTCGGTGCCGTGGTCGCGGGGCTGCTGCGCCGGCGGGTCGATCACTCGCCCGGGCCGCGAGCGGCGTGGCGGCCGCTGGCGGTCGCCGCGGCTGTCGGCGTGGTGCTCTGGATCCCGCCCGTGGTCGAGCAGCTCACGACCCGCCGTGGCAACCTCGGGCGGATCCTCGACCTCGTCCGTGCCGGCCCCGACGCGATCGTGGGGTGGAGGGGCGCGGCCCGCATCACGAGCGCGGTGCTCGTGCGGCCGCCGTTCTGGCTCCGCGACTCGTTCGCCGACACGTTCCGGCCGAAGGGGCAGCCGGTCGGCTCGAACGCACTGTCGATCGCGACCACGGGGGTCCCGAGCGCCCGCTGGGCGGCGGTCGCGCTCGGGGTGCTGGTGCTCGTGCTGGTGGTGCTGGGCGGGTGGGCGTGGCGCCGCCGCCGGACCGCGCTGCTCACCGGCGTCATGGTCGCGCTCGTCGCGATGGCGATCGGGCTGTTCACCACCTCGCGGGTGGGCACCGACATCGTCGGCATCGCTCCCCACCAGTTCCGCTTCCTCTGGCCGATCGCGGCGTTCGCCACCTTCGTGCTGCTCGACGGTCTGGCCGAGGTCGGCGCCCGGCGGACGTCGCGGCGCCGGGTCGTGGTCTGGGTGGCCGGGGCGCTGGTCGTGGTCGTCGCCGTCGCGAACCTCCCGACCGCGGCGGCCACCGGCGGACCGCAGCTCGAGTCGTGGTCGGTCCCGGTCATGCGCGACCTGGACCGCCAGCTCGGGCGCCTGCGGCCCGACGCGCCCCTGCTCGTGGAATGGTCCGACATCCGCTTCGAGGAGCCGATCAGCGGGGCGATCATGGCGGAGCTGCGGTCACGGGACATCCCGTTCGTCACCGCGAGCCCGTACGAGATCCGCCATCTCGGCCCCGAGCGGCGCTACGACGGCCACAACGCCCGCTCCAAGGTCTTCTACCGCTCGGGGGCGGTGGCGATGCGGCGCACGCTCGGACCGTTCCACCGGGTGGCGTTCCACGACGGGCTCGACCGCGCCGAGCGGGCGCGGCTGCGCCGGCTGGTGCACCAGATCGAGGAGGCACTCGGGCACGGCGTGCTCGACCACTCGCCGAAGCTCGCGTCGGCGATCGCCTCGGGATTCTTCGTCGCGTTGCGCGGTCCGTTCGACACGCCCGAGGCGCGGGCCGGCGCCGTCCGCTCCGGCCAGCTCGCGGGCGCCGTCGACCGCGACCTGCTCGACCTGCCCCGACCGTGGGCGCAGCGCTTCGCCGAGTACGCCCGGCTCCAGGAGCGGTCCGACCGGGACACGATCGGCGTCTACGTCGGGCCCGCGCACGCCGCGGCGCCGTGACGCGGCGCCGGGTCAGGCCGGCCCGGGGCGGTGGAAGCGGCGGAGCAGCGGCCGCTCGAGCAACCACCACGACAGCGATGCCGACGCGATCGTCAGCGCGAGCACCGCGAGCAGGAACGACAGCCACGGGACGCTGAGCACCGAGCCCGTGTGCCAGCGGAACGGTGTGTCGGAGGTGTAGACGCCGAACACGGGGACGCCGGTCCAGGTCAGGTAGCGGTCGATCCACCCTTCGTGCCAGAGGTAGATCCCGTACGAGATGGTGCCGAGGTACACCATCACCCGGCTCTGGAGGAACGCGCGGATGCGGCTGGATGCGGGATCCTGCGGGCCGAACGCGGCCGGGAGGATCAGCAGCACCGCGATGGCGAGGTACAGGTAGTGCTGGCCCCAGAGCAGGTGATGCGCGATGGCGGGAGAGGTGTGACCGAGGCCGGCACCGGCGGCGACCCACCAGAGCGCGCCGAGCGCGCCCAGCCAGCAGATCGCCGGTGCGGCGCGCCGATCCAGCCGGAGCGGGACGGACCACCCGAGATGGGTCACCGCGAGCACGAGGACGGCGATGGCCATGCCCATCGCGAACATGTCGAGCCACCAGGGGAGCCACATCTTGAGCTGGCCGACGCGCCCCTCGGAGAAGCCGGCGCTGAGCACGAACGCCTTCCACAGCGCCGACACCACGACGAGGCCGACGACCCCCAGCAGCTGCGCCCGGACCCGCGACCGCGACGTCGCCGCGCGCGACGCGGCGCATCCCGAACGCCCACAGGGGGAGGAACAGGTAGAACGCGATCTCGGTCGCCAGGGTCCAGGACTGCAGGAGCGGGCCGAACGCGTCGGTCTGGTGCGGGCTGTAGATGTGCAGCAGCGAGTAGTCGAGGACGAACCGGCGCAGCCCGACGATGTCGCTCACGCCGAACCCGTAGACGACCACGGTCATGGCCAGCCAGTACGCGGGGTAGATGCGGATGCGCGCGGCGCCAGAGGTAGCGCCGGAGGGCGGGCGACGACTCGTCGAGCAGATGGGACCGGGCGAACGGTCGGTACAGCAGGATGCCCGAGAGCACGAAGAACACCGAGACGCCGCCGTCCATGCGGGCGAAGAAGACCCCGACCGAGATTGGGTCCGTTCGCCCCGCCCGAGAAGGACACGTGGGTCATCAGCACCGCGAGCGCCGCGAGCGCCGCGCAACCCGTCGAAGCCCGGAAACCGGGGGTCCTTCGCGGTCGACGCAACCGGGAGATCCGTCTGCGCCATCCCCGGGAGTGTACGGGCGACGGTGCGGAGCGGGCGGGCAGGCGTCGCCTACCATCCGCGTTTCCCCGTCCCGAGGTCGACCGTGCAGCTCTCCGATCGAACCAGCCCCGACCGCACGGCCGTGGTGACCGGTGCATCCGGTTGGCTCGGCCGCAACCTCGTACGCGCGCTCGTCGCGTCCGGCCGGGCGGTACGGGCGCTCGTCCCCGTCGCGGACGACGCACCCCTGCTCGAGGTGATCTCCCCGAGCGTCACCACCGTCGTCGGTGACGTGCGCGATCCGGCCGCGCTCGACCGGCTGTTCGAGGGCGGCGGCGGGACGACCGTGTTCCACGCCGCGGCGGTGATCCACCCGGCGACGGTGCGCGACTTCTTCGACGTGAACGTCGGCGGCACGGAGCTGGTCCTCGACGCGGCCCGGCGCGCCGGGGTGGCCCGGCTCGTGCACGTCTCGTCCAACTCGCCCTTCGGCGCCAACGCCCGGCCCACGGACCGGTTCACCGAGGACTCGCCGGTCGACCCGTACATGGGCTACGGCGCGTCGAAGTGGGAGGCGGAGCAGATCGTCGCCCGGAGCCAGGAGCGCGGCGACGTCGACACCGTGGTCATCCGCGCACCGTGGTTCTACGGGCCGTACCAACCGGCGCGGCAGTCGCAGTGGTTCCGCGCCGTGCGCAAGGGCCGCTTCCCGTTGGTCGGCGACGGCACCCAGCAGCGCTCGATGGTCTACACCGACCACCTCGTCCAGGGGCTGCTGCGCGCGGAGGCCACGCCGGAGGCATCGGGCCGGGCCTACTGGATCGCCGACGCGGAGCCCTACGAGCTGCGCACGATCCTCTCCACGGTGCGGGACGCGCTCGCGGCCGAGGGCTTCCCCGTCTCGGGGGTCAGCCCGCGCCTGCCGCGCCTCGCCGGGGTCGTGGCGGAGCGGCTGGACGGGTTCCTCCAGGACCGGGGCCGCTACGTCCAGGCGCTGCACGTGCTCGGCGAGCTGAAGGACACGATCGCGTGCGACATCGGCCGGGCCCGCGCCGAGCTGGGCTACGACCCGCGGACCACGCTGCTCGACGGCATGCGCGCCAGCATCCGGTCCGCGGTCGAGCACGGGGAGATCCTGTGAGCCGGCTCCTCGTGACCGGCGGCGCCGGCTACTTCGGGACCGTGCTGGCCGAGCGGGCGCGGCGCCGCGGGTCACGAGGTGCGGATCTTCGACCTGAACCCGCCGGAGGACCCGACGTTCGACGCGGTGATCGGCGACGTGCGCGACGTCGAGGCGTTGCGTGCCGCGGCGGCGGGGATGGACGCGGTCCTCCACAACGTGGCCCAGGTCCCGCTGGCCAAGGACCGCGACCTCTTCTGGTCCGTCAACGTCGTCGGGACCGCGAACGTCCTGCTCGCAGCGCCGCGACGCCGGGGTGGCCAAGGTGGTGCACACGTCCTCGAGCGCGATCTTCGGGATCCCCGACCACAACCCCGTCAGCGAGGACACACCGCCGCGGCCGCTCGAGGCCTACGGCAAGGCCAAGCTCGAGGCCGAGCTCCTCTGCCGTGACGCGGTCGCCGCCGGGCTCGACGTCTCGGTGGTGCGGCCGCGCACCGTGCTCGGCCACGGCCGGCTCGGGATCATGGCGATCCTGTTCGAGTTCGTCGCGGACGGCGCGCCCGTCTTCGTGCTCGGGTCCGGCGACAACCGCTACCAGTTCGTGCACGCCGACGATCTCGCCGACGCCTGCCTCCGGGCGGCGCTCCGGCCCGGCGCCGAGACGTACAACATCGGGTGCCGCGACTTCGGGACGATGCGCGAGACCCTGCAGGCGCTCGTCGATCACGCCGGCACCGGTTCGCACGTGGTGTCGCTGCCCGCGAAGCCGGCCGCGTGGGCGATGCGGGCGCTCGGCCAGTCGTCCCTGGTGCCCTTCGCCCCGTACCACTGGCTGCTGTACGGGGAGTCGCTGTGGTTCGACGTGAGCAAGGCGGAGCGCGAGCTGGACTGGACGCCGACGCACTCGAACGCCTCGGCCGTGATCGAGTCCTACGAGTGGTTCCTCGACCACCGCGCCGGGCTCGGCGGCGACGGCAAGTCGCACCACCAGTCACCCGCCAAGCTCGGCCTGCTCAAGCTCGTCAAGCGCCTGCCGCTCTGACCCCAGGGTGCTTCGCGGAGCGTTCCGGCGACACCACGCTCCGGTCGGGGCCGACCGCCGCGGGCTTGTCGCCTGACCGTCGGTTTCCGGGGACGAGGCCACAAGCGGTTTGCACCAAGCTCGGCGCTTGTCGTCTGGGCTTCGGTTTCCGGGGACGCGGCGACAAGCGGTCGGCCTGGGCAGGGCTCGGACGACATTGCCGGACGCGGGGGTTGTTGGGGGAGTCCTCCGTGATCGCGGTGGCCACCGCGACTCGGGTGCACTTTTCGGGGCCTGAACCCCGACAACCGTGCCCAAGTGGGGGCTCGGTCGGTCAGGACGCGAGGTAGGCGTCGGAGTTGCGGGCGGCGATGGCCATGATGGCGGCCTGGGGGTTGACTCCCGGGGCATCGGGGAGCAGGGACGCGTCGTTGACCCGGAGGTTCTCGGTCCCCCAGACCCGGCCGAAGCTGTCGGCGCCGGTGCGGTCGCGGTCCTCGCCCATCCGCACGGTCGACGTGAGGTGGACCGTCATCAGCTTCGAGCGGCTGCGCGTCAGCTCGGCCCACCAGGAACCGAGCCCGGCGCGGTCCCGCACGAGGGTGCCGTCGGTGATCGAGGGGAACAGCTCGAGCGCGCCGGCGGCGAGCAGCACCTCGCCGAGGTGCACGAGCCCTCGTGCGAGGCGGCTGAGGTCGGCGTCGGTGAGCGAGTACGTCACGAGCGGTGCGCGCAGGCCCGGCAGCGCGCGGACCCGGCCGCTGCCGGCACTGCGGATCGCGGCGTAGTACACGAAGACGTGTTGCCATTCCTCGATGACGCGGTCGAGCTCCTCGGGGGCCGCGTCGGCGATGGCGAGCGCGATCTGGCCGCGCCGGCTGGCCGATCCCCCGATGGTGAGGAAGGGGGCGAACTCCGTCACGCGGTGCATGGGGACCTGGTCGTGGTCGTACGGGTCGGCGAAGCGGGCCGCGATCTTCACCGTCGGGTGGAACTTGAGACCCTTGCCGATGTTGTGGTGCAGCCCGCTGCGCTGGAGCAGCGCCGGCGACTGGATCGCCCCGCCGCAGACGAACACCTCCTCGGCGCGCAGCAGGACCCGCTCGACCGAGCCGTCGGCGTTGCGGAGCTCGGCGTGCGCGCCGCGCACGCGGCGGCCTTCGCGCTCGAGGCCGAGCACGGTGCAGTCCGGCTGGATCGTGGCGCCCGCGGAGATCGCGCGCGGAATCATCGTGCGCGTCATCGTCTGCTTGGTGCCGCGCCCCTCCTGGTCGTAGGCGAACACGCGGGCGAACTCGACGCTGCGCCAACCCAGCCGGTGGGCGCCGCGGTCGAGAGCCGCGGACGACGGCGGGATCTCACCGGGCACCGGGTTGACCGCGATCGCCGACTCGATGTCGTCGGCGTAGTGGGCCAGGGTCGCGTCGTCGAACGCGGCGATGCCGTACGTCCGGCGCCATTCGGCGGCGAGGCTCTCGGGGAGGCGGTGGTAGAGGCCGCTGTTGATCTCGGTGCTGCCGCCGACGCAGCGCCCCTCCGCGAACGCGATGCCGGGGTTGCCGAGCGCGGCGCACGCGCCCTGATGGCGGTAGCGGGCCACGAACTCCTCGAGGGAGAACGGGACGTGGGCGTCGGGCTCGTACCACGGTCCTTCCTCGGCCACGAGCACGGTCCTGCCGGCCTCGGCGAGTCGGGCCGCGGTGACGGCACCGCCGGCCCCGGACCCGATGACGAGGACCTCGGTGTCGACGGTCCTCACGGCGCCGCCAGCTCGTGGCGCGCGAAGAGCACCAACGACGCGAGGAGGGTGGGGTACTGGCGGATCACACCGACCGGGAAGCGCTCCCACGCGGCCAGGTGGCCCTGCACGGCGGCGGTGTCGGGCTCGGCCCCCTCGCGGAGGCGGACCCACGCGCCGAGCAGCACCGACTCCGCGGCGACCCCGAGCCGGAGGTGCTGGGGCATCGCGCGTAGCGACGAGTCGACGAACTCGCTGATCGCGCCGCCGTGGCGGACGTCGTCCGGACCCGCGAGCGCGCCCACGACGCGGCGTTCCAACCAGAGCATGAGCGGGTCACTCTACCGTCGACGGAGTCGCGCTCCCGATGCCGCGGGCCGGCCCGCGCCGCATCCCGGCGACCAGCGCGACGAGGGCGGTCGCGGTGGCCACCACGATGGTGGGCTCGGCCCCGATCCGGAACCGCTGGCCGCCGTAGGTGGCGGCGCTGGCGACGACCACGCTGACGAGCGCGGCGACGAGCGGCCAGGCCGGCGCCTTCCGGCGGACCAGGATCACCAGGCCGGCCGCGGCGAACGGGTACATCGCCCATTCCATCCAGGTGCCCCAGCGCTGCCACTGCTCGGGTCGGCCCTCGAGCGCGTCGAGCTGGATCTGCTGGTCCGGCCGGAAGAGCCCGAAGGTCCGCAGCACCCGCGCGAGTACGACCTTCGGCAGCTCACCGGCGTGCTCGCGTGCGTAGTCGATGCCGCGCCGGCGTTGCTCGGCCCCCGCCGTGGCCTCGTTGAAGCCGGGCCGGCGGCCGTTGAAGCCGGTGAAGCACTCACCGCCGGCCGGGTCGCCGCTGCCGAAGGTGGATCGCCACGAGCCCAGGGACGGACCGGAGTAGGTGAGCCGGCAGTTCGCACCGGAGAGCACACCGCCGAAGTTGTTCGAGACCGGCACGAGTTGGTGGAACGTGCGCTCGTTGCGGATCGTCCAGGGCAGCACGACCACGACCACGCCGGCGATCCCGAGCGCGACGACCCCGACGCGGCGCGCGACCGAGCCGGGGATCCGGACCGCGAGTGGGACGACGAGCAACACCGCGAGCAGGGCGCCCTCCGCCCGGGTCAACGTGGCGAACCCCAGCACCACGCCGATGGTCGCGACGGCCCGCGGCGTCGGGGACCCCTGGGCGCGGACCGCCAGGAGGAGCGCGAGGGCGACGAGGAAGCCGAAGACGGTCTCGCTCATGAGCGTCACGTCGGGGAGGAAGAGCATCGGTGAGACGGCGGCGATCGCGGCGGCCACGATCCCGACGCGCGCGCGCCGGCCACACGCCGGCCGAGTGCCCCGATCACCGCGACGGTGCCCGTGCCGACGGCGGCGAGGCAGATCCGCTGCCACTCGACGCTGCGGAAGCCGAGCCGGGCGAAGAGCGAGACCACGAACGGGTGCAGCGGCGGGTACTCGGCGGTGGGCACCACGAGGTGGAAGCGGGCGAGGTCGAACGGGCGGATGTAGCCGCGGCCGTCCGCGAGGTTGCCGGCGATCAGGTGATATGCGCTCGCGTCACCGAGCTTCGGCACGTGTGGATCGACGAGCAGGACCACCAGCACCCGGATCGTGAACGCGATCGCGGCGACCACGGCGAGTTGCACCGCGAACCGGCGCGATCGCACCGGTGCCTCGTCCCGGATGTCGGCAGGCACGGGTCAGCGCGACGGGAACCGGCGGGGACGGCGCGCGATCGCGAACAGCACCGGGGTCGTCGGCACGATGTCGGTCGTGGCGGAGAAGTGCGAGTCGTCGAGTCCCGAGCCGATCCCCGTGTTCTCCGACCCGAGCGCGCGGTACACGACGGGAAGGGCGTGCTCGTAGGTCCACACGTACATCCGGCGGGGGATCCGCTTGCGCAGCCCCAGCGGGTCGACCTTCAGGAGCTTCTCGCCGCTGCTGCGCCGCGCCGCGAAGTCGGCCTTCAGGACGTCGTCGCCCTCGAGGCCGATGACCTCCACATCGTCGAAGAAGAGGCGCAGCAGCGACGCGAGCTCCTCCGCCTCGAACAGGTAGACGTGGAACGGATTCTCGAAGTCGGCCGGTCGGTTCGGCGTGATGACGAACGCGGTGCCGTCGTCGGTGCACACCCGAGCCAGCTCGGCGACGTGGTTCTCCGGCATGACGAAGTGCTCGATGATGTGCGAGGAGCACACCGCGTCGAACGCGGCACTCCGGAATCCCAGCGCGCCGCCGTCCATGGCCACGAACTCCGCATCGGTGCCCTTGGGCCCGCCCGGTCCGAAGTCCGAGCGCGGAGCGCGGCGGTGGCCGGGTCGTAGTCGACGCCCACGACGCTCCGGCCCGGGCCGCAGAACCGCGCCGTCTCCATCCCGACGCCACAGCCGACATCGAGGATCCGGCCGGTCCCCAGCCGGGCGATCACCTCTCGGTATCCCGCGTCGTGCAGCGCGAGCAGCGAATCCGGGGTGCTGCCCTCCATCGGTCGTTCGCCGGTCAGCTTCACCTGGGCATCCTCGGGGTGGCGGCGGGTGGCGCGGCCGGCGACCGGGCGGGCCGGCCGGGGTCCGGCTCGCCCCGTGAGGGGCGTAGAATATCGGGGCGCTCCGCCGGGGCGGTGCAGTGGGGGACACGAAGCGTGGCTGATCTCGACGGTCTGGCGACGACCGCGGACATCGCGAAGCTGGGGGACCTGGCGGCCGAGGCCGGGCTGGCACGGGTCTCGATGCTCGCGTGGCGCGATCTCGACGACCCCGAGGCCGGGGGATCGGAGGTCCACGCCTCGACGGTCGCCCGGTTGTGGGCCGAGGCCGGCATCGAGGTGACGATGCGCACGTCCTTCGCCGCCGGGCAGCCGCAGGTGAGCTGGCGGAACGGGTACCGCGTGATCCGCAAGGCGGGCCGGTACATGGTGTTCCCGCGCGCCGCGTTCTCCGAGATGATGGGCTGGCACGGCGGGAAGGACGGCCTGGTCGAGATCTGGAACGGGATGCCGTTCATGTCGCCGGTCTGGGCGCGCACGCCGCACGTGACCTGGTTGCACCACGTCCACGCGGACATGTGGAACATGACCCTGCCGCCGAAGCTCGCGGCGGTGGGACGCACGCTCGAGTCCACGATCGCGCCGAAGTTCTACCGGCGGACGCCGATCGTGACCCTGTCGGACTCGTCCCGGCACGAGCTGGTCGAGGACCTCCACTTCAAGCGGTCGATGGTCCACGTCGTGCCCCCGGGCATCGACCCGCGGTTCTCGCCCGGCGGCGAGAAGTCGCCGACGCCGCTCGTGGTCGCGGTCGGGCGGCTCGTGCCCGTGAAGCGCTTCGAGATCCTCGTCGAGGCGCTGCTCCGGCTCCGGACGCGCCATCCCGATCTCGAGGCCGTGATCGTCGGGGAGGGCTACCGGCGGGAGCAGCTCGAGACGCAGATCCACGAGGCGCGCGCCGAGCGGTGGCTGCACCTCGCCGGCCACGTCACCGACGACGAGGTGATCGACCTGTACCGGCGCGCGTGGGTGCTCGCCAGCGCGTCGGCCCGCGAGGGGTGGGGCATGACGGTGACCGAGGCGGCGGCCTGCGGCACGCCGTCGGTCGTCACCCGCATCGCCGGCCATTCCGACGCCGTCGCCGAAGGTCGGTCGGGGCTGCTCGCGGACAGCCCCGACGAGCTCGTCGGCGGGTTGGACCGTGTGATCGCCGATCCGGAGCTGCGGTCCCGACTCTCGGTCGGGGCGCGCGCGCACGCCGAGCAGTTCACCTGGGCGGCCACGGCGCGCGGCACCCTCGAGGTCCTCGCGGCCGAGGCGTTGCGCCGCCGTCCGCACTCCTGACCCGGCCCCGCCACGAGCCCGGACCGTCCGGGGTCCACGCACGCGTCGGGCGGTAGGGTCGGCCGATGGCCGATCCGAAGTCGTTCTTCCTGAGCGGGCCGGTCCACGAGTACCTCGTGGCCCACGGCACCCCGCCCGATGCGGTCCAGCAGGACCTGATCGCCCGGACCGCCGAGCTCGGCGGTGTGAGCGGCATGCAGATCGCGCCGGAGCAGGGCGCGTTCATGACCCTGCTCACGCGCCTCCTCGACGTGCGCTTCGCGGTCGAGGTCGGCACGTTCACCGGCTACAGCGCGCTGTGCATCGCACGCGGGTTGGCACCCGGTGGTCGCCTGCTGTGCTGCGACGTGAGCGAGGAGTGGACGGCGATCGGGCGCGCCGCCTGGGAGCGCGCCGGCGTCGACGATCGCATCGACCTGCGCCTCGCGCCGGCCATCGAGACCCTGCGGGCGCTCCCGGCCGAGCGCACGATCGACCTCGCCTTCGTCGACGCCGACAAGCCGATGTACGGGCAGTACGCCGACGAGCTGCTGGCGCGCATGCGGCCGGGCGGCGTGCTGCTGGTGGACAACGTGCTCTGGAGCGGAGCGGTCGTGGATCCCGCGGTCACGGACGACAGCACGAACGCGATCCGTGTCTTCAACGACGGTCTGGCCGCCGACGATCGCGTCGAGGTCGTGATGCTGCCGCTGGGCGACGGCCTGACGCTGGCCCGCCGCGTGTAGCGAGCGGCCTCAGAACTTCCCGGTGCGCCCGTAGCGGTAGTACGACGCGTACTTCGCGCCGATCTCGGGGGGCACGCCGATGATCGGGCCGAGCGCACGGGAGCCCCACACGACCTCGGCGGTGCGCTCGACCAGTGCCGCGACGTGCAGCGCGTCCTGCGGCGTCTTGCCGCAGACGAACAGGCCGTGGTTGGCCATGACCACCGCCGCCCGGTCGGCCACGCGGCGGGCCACCTCGTCGGCGAGCTCCTGGGTGCCGGTCTCGCGGTACTCGGAGCACTCGACGTCGCCGCCGACGTAGACGTCGAACTCCTCGACGACCGCCGGGATCGGCTGGTGGGTGATCGCGAACATCTGCACGTGCTTGGCGTGGCAGTGCATCGTGGCGTTGACCTCCGGGTACGCGTTCAGCACCGCGAGGTGGAGCTGCTTCTCGCTCGTGGGTCCACGGTGACCCTCGACGACCGTGCCCTCGGGGTCGCAGACGACGAGGTCCTCGAGCCCCATCTCGAGGTAGTCGAGGCTGCTCGGCGTGAGGACGACGTTGCCGTCGGGCATCCGGGCGGCGAGGTTCCCGGCGGTACCTTCGACGAGCCCGGACCGCAGCATCTCCTGCGCGGCCCAGAGGAGCTGGTCCTTCACGTCGTCGGCGTCGCTCACCGGGCCTCCAGGACGTCGGGGTTGACGAGGTTGTCCGGCGACTCGCCCGCGAACAGCGCGGCCAGCCCGTTCGCGATCGACTCGGAGTGGCGGGTCTCGGTGTTCCAGGTCGCGCCGCCGATGTGTGGGGTGAGCACCACGTTGCCCATCGAGCAGAGCGGGTGGTCGACGTCGAGGTGCTCGCCCACGAAGTGGTCGAGGCCGGCGCCGGCCAGCTTGCCGGACTGGAGGGCGATCACGAGCGCGTCGGTGTCGTGGAGCTGGGCCCGCGCGCTGTTGAGGAAGATGGCCCCTTCCTTCATCGCCGCGAACTCGGCGGCGCCGACGAGCCCTTCGGTCTCCGGCGTCACCGCGGCGTGCATCGAGACGACGTCGGCCTCCGCGAGGAGCGCGTCGAGGGAGTGCGTCGCGTCGGGCGCGTACGGGTCGGCGGTGATGACGTGCATGCCGAGACCTTCGAGGCGCCACTTCGTGGCCCGACCGACCGCGCCGAGACCGACGATGCCGGCGGTCCGGCCGTTGAGCTCCCACGTGCGAAAGCGTTGGTAGGGGATGGTGCCGTCGCGCCAGACCTGTCCCTCGCGGACGTCCCTGTCGGCCCGGACGATGCCGCGGTTCACCGCATAGAGCAGGCCGATCGTGATCTCGGCCACCGCGTCGGCGTTGCGCCCGGGGGCCCGCAGCACGGGGATGCCCTTCGCCGTGGCGCCGGGGACGTCGACGTTGGTCGGATTGCCCCGGCACGAGCCGATGGCCACGAGCGGCAGGTCGAGCACCGGGCCCTTCACGCTGTCGCTCTCGACCACGAGGAGCGTGGCGCCCTCGGCGACGATGCGCTCGGCCAGCTGCTCGGAGTTGTAGAGCCGGAGGGGCCGGTGGTCGATCCAGGGATCGAGCACGACCTCGGAGCAGAGGGAGGTCAGGCGGTCGAGGCCGGCGCCGCGGAAGGGTGCGGTGACGAGAGCTTTCGGCTTGTCCATCGCCCGCAGTCTCGCATGCGCCTGACGTCGGCGTCAGGAACGGCTCAGGAGGCCAGGGGCTGCTCCCGGGTGGCCGCCTCGAGCAGGAGCGTCAAGTCGGCGGGCGACTGGGGCCGGTGGAGCAGGAAGCCCTGGACGAGGTCGCAACCCAGCGCCCGCAGCCGGACCAGCTGCTCACGGGTCTCGACCCCCTCGGCGACGGGCACGAGATCCAGCGAGCGTGCGAGCTGGATGATCGTGGTCGCGAGCGACGGCCCGCCCGTGCTCCGTCCGATCGACGCGACGAAGGACTTGTCGATCTTGACGATGTCGATCGGGAACTGCTGGAGATAGGTCAGCGACGAGTAGCCCGTCCCGAAGTCGTCGAGCGCGAGGCGGACGCCGAGCGCGTCGAGCGCGACGAGGTTGCGCCTCGCCACGGTCGTGTCGAGCATCATGGCGGTCTCGGTGATCTCGAGGATCAGCGCGGCCGGCGGGAGTTGTGACGCCGCGAGCGCGGATTCCACGTCGGCCACGATCGTGTCGCCCACCAGCTGGCGCGGCGACACGTTCACGCTCACGGCGAGGTCGGGGGCCGGTCCGTGCCTCCAATCGGCGGTCTGGCGGCAGGCGTCGAGGAGTCCCTGCCGGCCGATGTCGTCCATGAGCCCGGCATCCTCGGCGATGGGGATGAAGGCGTCCGGACGCAGGACGCCGCGGGTCGGGTGCTCCCACCGGATCAACGCCTCGACGGCGACGACCTCCTCGGTCGCGATGTCGACGATGGGCTGGTACGAGAGGGTGAGCTCCTGGCGGCTGACGGCGCTCCGGAGGTCGGCCTCGATCTCGACACGGGTGACGGCGGCCTCGTGGTGCTCGGAGGCGAACAGCTCGAAGCGGTTCTTCCCCCGCGCCTTGGCGAGGTACATGGCGACATCGGCGTCGCGGAGGATCTGCTCGCTCGTGGAGCTGCCCGAACCGAAGGCGATGCCGATGCTGACCGTCGTGACCATGTCCCGGCCGCCGACGGGGATCGGCCGGCGGAAGCAGTCCCGGATGCGTTCCGCGACCGAGGTCGCGCTCGCCTGGTCGACGACGTGCTCGAGCAGGACCGCGAACTCGTCGCCGCCGAGGCGGGCCGGGGTGTCGCCGGCGCGCAGGCAGCTCGCCAGCATCTCGGCGGCGACGACGAGGAGGCGATCGCCGGCGTCGTGGCCCTGGGAGTCGTTGACGGTCTTGAAATTGTCGAGGTCGCAGAAGAGCACGGCGAATCCCTCGCCGGTGCGTCGGGACCGGTCGGCAGCATGCTGGAGACGGTCGCAGAACCGGGCCTTGTTCGCGAGGCCGGTGAGCTGGTCGTGGAACGCGCGGTAGACGAGCTCGTCCTCGAGCCGCTTCCGCTCGGTGAGGTCCCGGAAGCTCCAGACCCGCCCGACGACGTCGCCGTCGACGCGCTGCGGGCGCGAGAAGCGCTCGAACACCCGGCCGTCGGTGAAGGCGATCATGTCGTAGCTCTCGGCGTCGAGGTCGGCGTAGAGATCCTCCACCTTCCGGAGGAACGCGTCGGGATCGGCGAGCTGACCGAGCACGGAGCGGAGGACGGCGTCATCGTCGCGCGCGTCGAGGAGCTCGCCGGGGACGCGCCACATCTCGGCGAAGCGGCGGTTGAAGTTGGTGATGCGACCCTCGCGGCTGACGACGAGGATCCCGTCGGCGGTCGAGTCGAGCGTGGCTTCGAGGAGGGAGAGCGTGCTGCGCACTGCCTCCTCGGCCGCCACCCGCTCGGTGACGTCGTGGCCGGACAGCACGTACCCGGCGACGGTCGGGTCGTCGAGCAGGTTCACGATCGTGAACTCCATCGGGACCCGCTCGCGGTCATTCGGACCGATCTCGACGGTGGCCGAGGTCATCGCGCCCGGCAGCGCCTCGGTCTGCGCCGCGTGGAGCACGGCGCGGTCCGGTGGATCGAGGAAGTCGCCGAAGGGGCGGCCGAGGATCACCTCCTGGTCGAGGCCGGTGAGCCGGGTGATCGCGGCGGAGACCGACTGGATGGTCCCGTTGACGTCGAGGAGCATCGTCACCGCGCCGGCGTTGTGGACGAGCGAGCGGAACCGCGCCTCCTCGCCGTGCGCGATCTCGTAGCGGCGCCGCTGCGTCAGGTCCCGCATGCATGCCGCGATCGCACCGTCGCCGATCGGTGCGCCGGTGAGCTCGACGAGTCGCCAGCCGTCGACCGCCCGGATCCGGATCTCGATCGGGCTGCCGGCAACCTTGTCCTGCACGGTGCCGAGCGACAGGAACACGAACTCGGCGTCGTCGGGGTGGATGAGGTCCAGCGCCGAGACGTGGTGGACGTCCTCGAGCGTCACGCCGAACATGCGCTCGGCGGCAGGGTTGCCCCAGTGGATCTCGCCCTCCGCCCCGACCACGACCACCGCATCCGGGAGGTGCCGGCAGAGGTCGATTGCGATCTGGTCATCCATCGTGGGCGTGGGCTCCGTCCGGCGCTGCTGGCCCTATCGGCCGGCGCGCCGGTGGTCTTGAGGGCGCCGAGCGGCGCGGTAGCTTTCCGCCCGCATGCGAGCTCTCGTCACCGGCGGCGCCGGCTTCATCGGTTCACACCTCGTCGACGCGCTGGTCACCCGGGGGGACGACGTGCGCGTGCTCGACGACTTCGCGACCGGCCGGCGCGAGAACCTCAACGGGGCCGCGGAGCTCGTCGAGGGCTCCGTCGCCGACGAGGCCGCCGTCGCGCGTGCCGTCGCCGGTGTCGAGGTCGTCTTCCATCTCGGCGCGCTCGGCGCCGTCTCGCGATCGGTCGCGGATCCGCGTGCATCGAACGCCGCGAACGTCGACGGCACGCTCAACGTGCTGACGCTCGGGCGTGATGCCGGGGTGCGGCGGGTGGTGTTCGCGTCGTCGAGCAGCGTCTACGGGGGCGCCGAGCAGGTGCCCACGCCGGAGTCGGTCCCGCTGCGGCCGCGTTCGCCGTACGCCGTGACCAAGCTCACCGGCGACTGGTACACGCGGATCTTCGCCGAGCTGTACGACCTCGAGACCGTCGTGCTGCGCTACTTCAACGTGTACGGACCGCGACAGCGGCCGGACGCCGCGTACGCCGCGGTGATCCCGCTCTTCGCCGCCGCCCTCGTGGCCGGCGAGCGGCCGACCGTGCACGGCGACGGCACGCAGAGCCGGGACTTCACCTACGTCACGGATGTCGTGGCGGCGAACCTCGCGGCGGCATCGGCGCCTGCGGACGCCGCGAGCGGCCGTGCGTTCAACGTCGCGCCGGGTGAGGGGACGAATCTCCTGCAGCTGCTCGACGGTCTCGCGCAGCGCATCGGCGTGACCCCCGATCCCGTCTTCGTCGACCCGCGGCCGGGCGACGTGAAGATCTCCTGTGCCGACGCCACCGCGGCCCGCGAGGTCCTCGGCTGGGCGCCGACCGTGAGCATCCCCGCCGGCCTCGCGCACTACGTGGACTGGCTCCGCGGGGGCTGACACCTCCGGGCTCCGAACCCACTTGGGCACGGTTATCGGGGTTCAGGCCCCGACAAGTGCACCCAAGTCGCGGCGGCCGCCGCGGAGCGTCCCAGGAACCGGGAATCACGCGTCCGCGGGCGCGTGCTCAGAGGCCCAGCAGCTCGGCCACCGCGGCCGCGGCCTCGGCGGGGGTCGGGCCGGGGGTCAGGACCAGCTCGGGATCGAGCGGAGCCTCGTACGGGTCGTCGATGCCGGTGAAGCCGGTGATCTCACCGGCCCGGGCCTTGGCGTAGAGGCCCTTCGGGTCCCGCTCCTCGCAGAGCTCGATCGGCGTGTCCACGAAGACCTCCACGAAGCGCAGGCCCAGCTCGGTGTGCCGGGCCCGGGCCCGGTCCCGGTCGGCGCGGTACGGGCTGATCAGCGGCACGATCGCCACCACGCCCGCATCGGCGAACAGCGTGGCCACCTCGGCGGCGCGCCGGACGTTCTCGTTGCGTGATGCCGCGTCGAACCCGAGGTCGCCGTTGAGGCCGTGGCGGAGATTGTCGCCGTCGAGCAGGTACGCAGGGATCCCCGCGGCGACGAGGCGCTGCTCGAGGGCCACCGCGACGGTCGACTTCCCGGAGCCGGAGAGCCCGGTGAGCCAGACCGTGAGACCCTCGTGGCCGGTCGCGGCGCGGCGCTGCTCGCGGGTGACGGAGCCCTCGTGGAAGACGACGTTCGGGCTCTTCGCCGGCTCGGCCATCGCGGGCGTGACTACGCGTCCAGGATCATGCCGGCGCCGACGGTCTCGTTCGAGCTCTCGTCGATCAGGATGAACGAGCCGGTGGTGCGGTTGCGGCGATACTCGTCGACGAACAGGGGCGTCGTGACCCGCAGGCTCACCCGGCCCATGTCGTTCATGGTCAGGGTGCCCGACGTCTCGTCACGCGAGAGCGAGTTCACGTCCATCCGGTAGTGCAGGTCGCGGACGAGCGCGCGGGCCGAGCGGGTGGTGTGCTTGATCGCGTACTTCCCACCGACCTGGAGCGGGCGCTCGCTGAACCAGCAGATCATGGCGTCGATCTCCTGGGTCACGCTGGGTGCGTTGTGCGGGCGGCAGATGAGGTCCCCGCGACTGATGTCGATGTTGTCCTCGAGCCGGATCGTCACCGACATCGGCGGGATGGCCTCCTCGATCTCGGTCCCGTAGAGGTCGATGCCCTCGATGCGGGTGGTGAGGCCGGAGGGCAGCACGAGCACCTCGTCGCCCGGCCGGAACGTGCCGCCCGCGACCTGCCCCGCGTACCCGCGGTAGTCGTGGAACGCGTCGCTCATCGGACGGATGACGAACTGCACCGGCATGCGCGCGTCGATCAGGTTGCGGTCCGAGCCGATGTAGAGGTGCTCCAGGTGGTGCAGCAGCGTCGGGCCGTCGTACCAGCGCATGTTGGGACTGTGCTCGGTGACGTTGTCACCGTGGAGGGCCGAGACGGGGATGAACGTGAGGTCCGTGATGTCGAGCTTGCCCGCCCACTCCCGGAACTCCTCGGAGATCTGGTCGAAGACGAGCTGGTCGTAGTCGACGAGGTCCATCTTGTTGACGCAGAGCACGAGGTGGCGCACCGAGAGCAACGACGCGATCACCGAGTGGCGGCGGGACTGCTCGACCACGCCGTGGCGCGCGTCGACGAGGATGAGCGCGAGGTCGGCTGTGCTCGCGCCGGTGACCATGTTGCGCGTGTACTGCACGTGCCCGGGGGTGTCGGCGATGATGAACTTCCGCCGCGGGGTGGCGAAGTAGCGGTACGCGACGTCGATGGTGATGCCCTGCTCCCGCTCGGCGCGCAGGCCGTCGGTGAGCAGCGCGAGGTTCGTGTAGTCGAACCCCTTCTCCCGCGAGGTGCGCTCGACCGACTCGAGCTGGTCCTCGAAGATCTGCTTGGAGTCGAGGAGCAACCGGCCGATGAGCGTGCTCTTGCCGTCGTCGACGGATCCGGCGGTGGCGAATCGGAGCATCTCCATCAGAAGTAGCCCTCCTTCTTCCGGTCCTCCATCGCGGCTTCGTTGAACTTGTCGTCCGCCCGCGTCTCGCCGCGCTCGGTGATCCTGCTGGCCGCGACCTCGAGGATGATGTCGGCGGCGGTGGCCGCGGCGGACTCGACGGCGCCGGTGCAGGTCGCGTCGCCGACGGTCCGGAAGCGCACGACGATCTCCTCCAGCTCCTCGTCGGGCAGGAGCGAGACGTGCTCGGTGAGGGCGAGGAGCATGCCGTCGCGACGGAAGACCTCGCGCCGGTGGGCGAAGTAGATCGACGGGAGCTCGATGTCCTCCCGCTCGATGTACTGCCACACGTCCATCTCGGTCCAGTTCGAGATCGGGAAGACCCGGATGTGCTCACCCTTGCGATGCCGGGCGTTGTAGAGGTTCCAGAGCTCGGGCCGCTGGGTCTTCGGGTCCCACTGGCCGAAGTCGTCACGGAAGGAGAAGACCCGCTCCTTGGCCCGGGCCTTGTCCTCGTCGCGGCGGCCCCCGCCGAACACCGCGTCGAACCCGTGCTCCTCGATCGCGTCGAGGAGGGTCACGCTCTGGAGGCGGTTGCGGGTCGCCTTCGGGCCGGTGTCCTCGTGGACCCGGCCCTCGTCGATCGACTTCTGCACGGAGGCCACCACGAGCGGCACGCCGAGCTCCGCGGCGCGCCGGTCGCGGAAGTCGAGCACCTCGGCGAAGTTGTGGCCGGTGTCCACGTGCATCAGCGGGAACGGCAGGCGGGCGGGCCAGAACGCCTTCTCCGCCAGCTTGAGCATGAGCGCCGAGTCCTTCCCGCCGGAGAAGAGCAGGACGGGCCGCTCGAACTCGGCGGCCACCTCGCGCATGATGTGGATCGACTCGGCCTCGAGGGCGTCGAGGTGCGAGATCGTCGTGTCGGTCACCGGGTCCTCCGGGTCGGCAGGAACGGAGCAGTGTACTGCCCGGGACCGGCGCCACGTCCGGGCGGGGGCGTCATGCGTTGGCCACCTCGATCACGGCCGCGGCGTACTCGGGTCGGCAGATCAGCAGGTCCGGGAGCGATCGCTCGGCGTCGTTGTACACGAGCGGGGAGCCGTCGAGCCGGGAGACGTGGAGCCCGGCGGCCGCCGCCACGGCCACGGGTGCGGCGGAGTCCCACTGGTACTGCCCACCGGCGTGGGCGTACACGTCCACCCGGCCCTGGAGGATCGCCATCGCCTTCGCCCCGGCCGAACCCATCGGCACCAGCTCGGCGTCGAGGGCCCGCTGGAGCGCGTCGGTGATCGCGGGCGGACGGGTCCGCGAGACGACGAGCCGGGGCGGACCGTCCTCGCGCGCGGGCACCCTGCGGCACGGGCTCGGTGGCATAGACCAGGTCCTGGGCCGGGAGGGCCACGGCGCCGATCGCCGCCGCGCCCCGGATCGAGAGCGCCACGTGGACGGCCCAGTCGTCGCGGTCGCGCTCGCCGTACTCCCGGGTGCCGTCGAGGGGGTCGACGATCCACACGCGATCGTGGTCGAGCCGGGCGAGGTCGTCGGCGGACTCCTCGGAGAGGATCGCGTCGCCGGGCCGTTCGCCGTGCAGGCGATCGAGGATCAGCACGTTCGCCTGCGCGTCGCCGGCCGCCTTCAACTCGGTCGGGTCGGCGATCGTGGGGCGGAGCGCGAGCAGCAGGTCACCCGCCTCCCGGGCGATCGCCGCGGCCAGCTCGTGGTCGTTCACGTCAGCGTCCTCTCGGGTCCGGCGCTCATCGGCGGTGGCGGGCATCGGGGACCGCGGCGAGCTTCTCGATCCGGGCCGGGAGCCGGCCGGCCGCGAGATCCGCGATCGTGACGCCTTCGAGCACGTCGCGGAGACTCGCGCGCACCGCGATCCAGACGTCGGCGAGGCGGGCCGCCGGCCCGGGGTAGGTGACGGTCTCCGGTGCCTCGCCGTGCACCGCCGCGAGGGGACCGTCGACGGCCCGGATCACGTCGGCGACGGTGAGGTCGGCGGCCGGTCGGGCGAGGAGGTATCCGCCCACCGCGCCCCGGCGGGACTGGACGACCCCGGCGGTCCGGAGCGAGCCGAGGATGTTCTCGCAGAAGGCGAGGGGCGCGCCCTGGGCGGCGGCGAGGGCGGGGCCGGTGACCGGCGTGTCGGCCGGCGCGGCGGCCAGCTCGGCGGCGAGCCGCACCGCGTAGTCCGCCTTGGCCGAGATCCGCACGGGCGGCACCGTAGCGGACCGGGGCGCCCTGGTTGCCCAGCCTGATTATCCCGACTAAGATAGTGCGGATAGCGAGAGAGCGCGAGAGGTCGCGGGAGCGAGGGTCACGGGGAGGCGGCGTCCGGAGCGGAGCCGCCGCACCGACGGGGGGAGCAGCGTGGACGGGTTGCTGGTGCTCGGGGGCCTGGGGGTCGGCGTGGTCGTCGGTCTCACCGGCATGGGCGGGGGTGCGCTGATGACCCCGATGCTCGTCATCTTCTTCGGGGTGGACCCGGTCACCGCGGTGTCGAGCGACCTCGTCGTCTCGCTCGTGATGAAGCCCTTCGGTGCCGGCGTGCACGCGAAGGAGGGCACGGTCAACTACGGCCTGGTCAAGTGGCTGTGCCTCGGCTCGGTGCCGTCGGCCTTCCTCGGGGTCGTCCTGCTCAACGCGCTCGGCGGCGACGACGTCTCGGATCTCGTCAAGCGCTACCTCGGCTACGCGCTCCTCATGGCCGCGGTCTCGATGGTCGTCCGGCACGAGATCAACCGCCGGCGCGGCACGCACCGCCCGGTCGACGGCGCGCAGCACTCCCTCGTCGTCCGCCCGCTGCCCACGTTCCTCATCGGCGTCGCCGGCGGGCTGATCGTGGGGATGACGTCGGTGGGCTCCGGCTCCCTGATCATCGTCCTGCTGCTCCTGCTGTACCCGACGCTCTCGGCCGGTCAGCTCGTCGGCACCGACCTCGTCCAGGCCGTCCCGCTCGTCGGCGCGGCGGCGCTCGGTCATCTGCTCTTCGGCGACGTCGAGTTCGGCCTCGCCGGCTCGTTGATGCTCGGCGCGATCCCCGGGGTGATCATCGGTGCGCGGATCTCGTCGCGGGCCGCCGACCACGTGATCCGTCCGATCCTGGTCGTCGTGCTCCTCGCCTCGGGGGCGAAGCTGCTCGACGCCCCGAACGAGCTGCTCCTGGGCTTCCTCGGGCTCGCCGTGCTGGTGGGCGGGGCGCTCTGGTGGCGGGCGAGCCGGCGGAGCGCCGCGGTGCTGCCCGAGGTCGCGCCCGACCCCACGCCCTCCTGACTACGGTGCGCTCCGAGCCGAGGGGAGCGTCCGCGTGGCCATTCACTACGAGCGCGACGACGAGCACGTCGTCCTGATCACGATCGACCGGCCCGAGGCGCGCAACTCCGCCGATCTCGACCACTTCAGGGCGCTGCGCGAGGCCTGGGAACGCTTCGACGCCGATCCTGACGCGTGGGTCGCCATCGTCACCGGGGTGGGCGATGCCTTCTTCACCGGCGCCGACCTCAAGACCTACGTTCCCGCCATCACCGCGCTCGGGAAGCGCATCGCGGACGAGGGGCTGACCGAGGTCGACGGCTACCGCCTCGACGACGGCACCCGCGCGGTGCTGCGGGGAGCGAAGATCTGGAAGCCGATCATCGCGGCGGTCAACGGGTTCTGCACCGCCGGCGGGATGGAGATGCTCGGGGGCGCCGACATCCGGGTCGCCTGCCCCGAGGCGCAGTTCGCGGTGATGGAGCCCAAGCGGGGCCTGTTCGCCGGCGGCGGCACCACGGTCCGCCTGCCGCGCCAGATCCCGTTCCCGCACGCGATGGAGCTCCTGCTCTGCGCGGACCTGATCCCTGCCGAGCGCGCGATGGCGATGGGACTGCTGAACGCCGTGGTCCCGCGCGAGCAGCTGCTCGACGCCGCGTACGCCTATGCCCGGCGGATCACCGCCAACGCGCCGCTCGCCGTCCGCGCCACGAAGCAGAGCGTCTGGGAGGGCCTCGGCATGTCGCTGAAGGACGCCTACCGCAACGAGGCCGGGCTGTCGTCGGCGATCTTCGCGACCGAGGACGCCAAGGAGGGTCCCCGGGCCTTCGCCGAGAAGCGTCCACCGGAGTGGCAGGGTCGGTGACGGCCGATCCCCGGACCCCCGTGATCGTCGGCGTGGGATCGCACACGTGGCACCCCGGCGACGGCGCGCCCGAGCCGCTCGCGATGTGGGAGCAGGTGACGCGTGCCGCGGAGGCCGACGCCGGGGTCGCGCTGGTGCCCCGGCTGGACTCCGTCGACGTCGTCTACTGCCAGACCTGGCAGTACGACGCGCCGGTGGACCGGCTGTGCGAGCGCCTCGGGATCGCGCCGCGCCGGGGCGAGTACTCCGGCATCGGCGGCACGACACCGCAGGTGCTCGTCCAGGACACGGCGGCGCGGATCGCGCGTGGCGAGGTCGACGTCGCGCTCGTCGTCGGTGCGGAGGCCCTGGACACCCGACGCCGGGCCCGCCGACGCGGCGAGCACGTGCGGTACTCGTTCCCTCCCGAGCAGAAGGCGCGTTTCCCGTGGGAGGCGCCGTTCCATCCCGCGGAGGTCGCGCACGAGGTGTTCCAGGCCTGGCTGACGTTCGCGCTGTTCGACAACGCGCGGCGTGGCCATCTCGGGACGGGCCTCGACGAGTACCGGCGCCGGCTCGGCACCCAGTGGCACCGCTTCACCGAGGTCGCGGCCGCGAACCCTGAGGCGTGGTTCCCGGTCGAGCGCAGTGCGGAGGAGATCATCACCCCGACGGCGGACAACCGCATGCTCGGCTACCCGTACACGAAGTACATGGTGTCGGTCATGGACGTCGACATGGCGGCGGCGGTGATCCTCGTCAGCGAGGAGCGCGCCGACGCGCTCGGGATCTCCGGGGACCGCCGGGTGTACCCGCGGGGGTGGCAGTACGCGACCGATCCGGTCTACGTCGCCGAGCATCCGGCGTTGTGGGAGTCGCCCGCGATGCGAGTCGCGACCGGTCGCGCGCTGGCGGCGGCCGGGATCGGCATCGACGAGGTCGCCCACCTCGACCTCTACTCGTGCTTCGGCTCGTCGGTGAACTTCATGCGGGACGCGCTCGGGCTCACCGCGGTCGACGACCGCCCGCTCACCGTCACCGGCGGCCTCCCGTACCACGGCGGCGCGGGGAGCGACTACCTCACGCACGCGCTCGCCGCGCATGACGAGAGTGCTGCGCGCCGATCCTGGTTCGTACGGTCTGGTCACCGGCGTCGGGATGCACATGACCAAGCACGTGGCGGCCGTCTACTCGACGGCCGCGCCGGAGGGCGAGCCGGCCGGGCTGATCCCACCACCGGCGCCCGGGCCCGACACCGTCGCGATCCTCGATCGGGCCGACGGGCCGGCGACCGTGGCCGCGTACACCGTGGTGCACGGTCGCGACGGTGCCGCCGAATGGGGGGTCGCGGTGTGCGATCTTCCGGGCGACGGGCCCCGCAGCTACGCCCGCATCGAAGGGCCCGACCTGCTGGCCGAGGCGGAGACGACGGAATGGGTGGGGAGGACGGTGCGCCTCGCTCCGCACCCCGAGCGCGACGGCGTGAATATGGTGGTCGCATGACCGGTGAAGCCGTCGCCCCGCCCCTGGAGTTCGATCCGTACTCGGAGGTCTTCTTCAACGATCCGTACGACGTCTACCGGCGCCTGCGCGACGAGGCGCCCGTGTACCGCAACGACCACTACGGCTTCTACGCGCTGTCGCGCTACGACGACGTCGTCTCCGCGCACCGCGACTGGCGCACGTTCACGAGCACGCAGGGCATCACGATCGACATGCTCACCGAGCCGGGCAGCTCCGAGCTCCTGAAGGCTGCGACCGGCTCGATCATCTTCATGGACCCCCCCGAGCACGACCGCATGCGCGGGCTCGTCAGCCGCGTGTTCACGCCCAAGGCCGTCGCCGACCTCGAGCCGATGATCCGGGAGCTGGTCCGCAAGTACCTCGATCCGCTCGACGGCGAGCAGTTCGACATCGTCGCCGACTTCTCCGGACCGTTCCCGGTCGAGGTGATCTCCGTGATCCTGGGGGTGCCCGAGGCGGACCGCCAGCAGATCCGGCACTGGACCGACACGATGCTGAGCCGTGAGCCCGGCAACCCGAAGCCGACGGCCGACGGCATGGAGGCCGCGCTCAACATCGGGATCTACATCCACGGGCTGGCGCAGGAGAAGCGAGAACGTCCGACCGACGACATGCTCTCGGGGCTCATCGAGACCGGCCTCACCGACGACGAGGTCGCCGGGTTCGCGCTCCTGCTCGCGGGAGCCGGGAGCGAGACGGTCACCAAGCTCATCGGCAACGGTGCAGTCCTGTTCGCCCGCCACCCGGACGAGTGGATCAAGGTCCGCGAGGACCGGGACCTTCTGGTCCCCGCCGTCGAGGAGATCCTGCGGTACTGGGCACCGTCGCAGTACCAGGGCCGCTGGAGCACGGCCGCGACCGAGTGGCACGGCGTGACGATCCCGGCCGAGCAGCCCGTGCTGCTCATCACCGGGGCCGCGAACCGGGACGAGCGGGCCCATCCCGACCCCGACCGGTTCGACGTGACCCGCCCGCTGAAGCTCAACGTGGGTTTCGGGCACGGGATCCACACGTGCCTCGGGGCTGCGCTCGCTCGCCTCGAGTCCCGGATCGCGTTCGACGAGATCGCGACGCGCTGGCCCGAGTACGAGGTCGACGAGTCCGGCTGCCGCCGGGTGCACATGAGCAACGTCGCGGGCTACAGCAACGTCCCGGTACACGTCTGAGCGACGCCCGACGGGTCAGGTCGGCGTCGAGGTAGGCGCGGTACTTCTTGGCCGAGGGCAGACGGTTCCACCACCAGCCGACCCGGTCCTCGGCGGCGAACGGGCTGTCGCTCACGCGTTGGGTGAGAACGTGGAAGCGGTGGTCGATCTTGTCGGCCGACTTCCACATCTCCTCGCGCCCGGAGATCTCGAGGGCCTCGTGGAGCTCGGCGCGGGCCTGGAGCAGCTGCTCGTAGGCCTCCTGGTCGAGAGGATGCTGCTCCAGCTCACCGACCCAGTAGTCCCAGGCGTCGAGCGGGTTGCGGGATGACGGCATCACGCACCCATCATGCCGCGTTTCTGTCTCCCGGCGCGCCTCGGAGTCTCGCGGTCAGCCGCGCGGGAGTCCGAGGACGCGCTGGGCGAGGATGTTCTTGTTCACCTGGGTGGTGCCGCCGGCGATCGTCAGGGCACGCATGTAGACACGGTCGCGGCCCCACGTGCCGGTGTTCGCGTCCGCGCCGAGCACCTCGCCGGCGACCTCGCCGAGGTGTTGCTCGGCCTCGCTCCACACCAACTTCGCGATCGATCCCTCGGGGCCCATCGCCCGGCCGTGCAGCGCGCCGGAGATGGCGCGGTCCGAGACCAGCTTCAGCAGCTCGCCCTCCAGGTAGAGCGACGCGAGCGCCTGACGCTTGACGGGATCCTCGAGCGCGCCGACGGCCGCGGCGTCGTCCACCAACCGGCGAATCTTCGATCGCAACCCGAGGTGGAGGTTGGCGACCGTGCCGCGCTCGTAGGCGAGCGTCGTCATCGCCACCCGCCAGCCCTCGTGCATCGGACCGAGCAACGAGGTGACGGGCACGCGCACGTCGGTGAAGAAGATCTCGTTGAACTCCTGCTCGCCGGTGATGGTGACGAGCGGACGGACCTCGACGCCGGGCCGCGTCATGTCGACGAGCAGGCAGGAGATGCCGCGGTGCTTGGGTGCCTCCGGATCGGTGCGCACGAGCAGCTCGCACCAGTTCGCGAGGTGGCCGAGGGTGTTCCACGTCTTCTGGCCGTTGACGACGAAGTGGTCCCCGTCGAGGACGGCACGGCACCGCAGCGACGCGAGATCGCTGCCGGCGTTCGGCTCGGAGAAGCCCTGGCACCAGATGTCGTCGCCCCGCAGCATGCGCGGCAGCAGCGTGGCGCGCTGCTCGTCGGTGCCGAACTCGATGATCGCCGGTGCGATGTTCGAGAGCCCGAGCGGGTTGAGGGTGCCGGGCGCGCCGGACCGGTGCATCTCCTCGGCGAAGACGACCTGCTCCATCACCCCGGCCCCCCGCCCGCCGTACTCCTCGGGCCAGGAGATCGCGGCGTAGCGGGCGTCGGCGAGGAGCCCGTTCCACCTCCGCATCGCCGCGAGCCGGTCGGCATCCATCTCCATGGAGAACCCGAGACCCTCGCGGCGGAGCTCGGCCGTGAGATGCTCGTCGAGCCAGGCGCGGAACTCGGCCCGGAACGCCTCGGCCTCGGGCGGATAGGTGAAGTCCATCTCTATGGCCTCTCCGCTCGCCTCGGGGATACCCCTCGGCGCCCTGCGGGGCGCTGCGAGGCTGCTCGCACTCGGCTGCACTCCGTGCTCGATCGTGGGTCGGGCGTCGTCATCTCTCTGGGCTCTCTGCTCGCCTCGGGGATACCCCTCGGCGCCCTGCGGGGCGCTGCGAGGCTGCTCGCACTCCGTCGCGCTCAGGCATGGTGGTCGTCGATGCCGCCGCGGGCGAGCGCCTGCTCCACCTCGGCCGCCTTGCGCACGTTCTCGGCGTGCAGCTCCTCGGTGGAGTGCACCACGCCGTCCACCTTGAGCTCGCCCATGATGTGGACCTCGCCGAGCGTGTCGTTCATGTAGTCGGGGCCGTCGAGCGTCGGGATGAACCAGCCGGTCGGACACATGGTGAGCACCTCGACGAACGTGAACCCCTCGTTGCGGTCCTGGATCTCGAACGCCCGCTTGAACATGCGCTTGGTGCGGGCGACGGCGCCGGCGTTGTGCACCGAGCCGCGGGCCACGTAGGCGGCGCCCTCGAGCTCGCGCGATCAGGTCGCCGATCAGGATCGGGTAGCCGTGGTAGGCGGCGTCGCGCCCTTCGAGGGTGTTCTTGGTGCGCTGCCCGAGCACGGACGTCGCGGTCATGTGGCCGCCGGTCTCGCCGAAGACGCCGTTGTTCAGGAGGATGCAGGTGACGTTCTCGCCGCGGGCGGCGGTGTGGAGCACCTCCTGGAGCCCTTCGTTCACCATGTCGCCGTCGCCCTGGATCGTGAAGACGATCGCCTCGGGGCGCATGCGCTTGACCCCGGTCGCGACCGAGGGCGCGCGGCCGTGGAGCGCCTGGACGAGGTCGATGTCCATGCTCATCGAGAAGCTGGTGTAGCAGCCGATGCCGGCGACGCCGATCGCACGGGTCGAGAGGCCGAGCTCGCTGATCGCCTCGAGGTAGCCGCGCAGCGCGAGTGGCTCGCCACAACCCGGGCACATGTGGTGCTCCTGGGTGAGGAGGAGCTCGGGCAGCTTGTGCCCGACCTGACGCATCTCGACGGGGGTCGCGGACATCAGAGCTGCCTCTCGTTGCCGGGGAGGGGAGGGAGGGGCTGGTCGCGGTGCAGCGCCAGGATGCGCTCGCGGATCAGCTCCACGTCGAGCAGCGGCCCGACGCCGAAGCCGGAGCCGTCGGTGGAGATGCCGCCGATGAAGGTGACCGGGGCCCGACCGAGGACGCCGAGCCGGACGTCGTCGATCATCTGGCCCGCGCACAGCTCGAACACTCCCACGCGCGCGACGCCGTCGGACGCGGCGGCCACCGCCTCGTACGGGAACGGCCAGAGCGTGATCGGCCGCACGTACCCGATCCTCTCGCCCTCGGCCCGCAGGGCGGCCACGACGTACTCGACGAACTTGCCCGGCGGACCGAACGCGACGACCACGGTCTCGGCGTCGTCGAGGAACCCGGACTCGACCCGGACCTCCTCGGCGGCGATGCGCTCCTGCTTCGCGACGATGCTCCGCAGGTGGTGCTCGATGCCCTCGCTGGGCCGGCCGGCCTTGTCGAAGCCCAGCGGCGACACGATGCGCGACCGACCCGTCCCGGTGAGCGAGCCGTCCAGCGCCCAGTCCTTCGCCGGCAGCGCCGGGAAGTCGACGGGCGTGATGTCGACGGCCTCCTGCACGTGGGCGAGGAGGTAGTCGCCGTACACGAGGACGGGGGAGCGCCACTTGTCGGCCAGGTGGAACGCCAGCTGGGTGAGCTCGACGGCCTCGCCGATGTCCATCGGGGCCAGCACGATGTGGCGGTAGTCGCCGTGACCGCCGCCTCGGGTCGACTGGAAGTAGTCCTGCTGGCCACGCGCCATGTTGAAGATCACGAGCGGGAGCTCGGCGAGGGTGATCTCGCTGAAGCTCTCCTGCATCAGCGACAGGCCCTGCCCGGTGGAGCCGGTCGCGGCCCGGGCGCCGGTCGCGAGCGCTCCCCAGGCCATGCCGACGGCCTCGAGCTCGCTCTCGGCGTTGATGCACACGCCGCCCCCCTCGGGCAGTCGCCGGGCGAAGTGCTCGAGCAGCTCGGTGAACGGCGTCATCGGGTACCCCGCGAAGAACGTGCAGCCCGCCGCGATCGACGCCTCCGCGATCGCCTCCGAGCCCTCCATCAGCTTCATCTCGTCCGCTCCGGTGCCGCGTTCGGCGTCCTCGGGGCGCGGAAGACCTCGAAGACGAAGTCCGGACAGATCAGCTGGCAGGCCGCGCACCCGGTGCAGCCCTCGGCCAGGTCCGGGAAGTGGTAGCCGAGATGGTTCACCGAAGTGCTCATCGACAGCACCCGCGGCGGGCAGGCGTCGATGCACAGCTCGCAGCCCTTGCACACCTCGACGTCGATCGTGACCGTTCCCCGACTGCTCACCGATCCCGACCCCCCTGCTGCCCGGTGCCCCAGGCGAAGCCGTCGCGCAGGACCATCTCGTTCGCCTCGACGTGCTGGGTCCGGTAGGAGGGGATCGACTCGCGCATCCCGTCGAGCAGGGCGTCGAGCCCGACCATTCCCGACACCGCGGCGTACGCCCCGGCCATGATCATCGACCCGCCGAGCGCGTGGCCCAGCTCGGCCGCCCGCTCGGTGGCCGGCACCCGCACCACGCGGTAGCGGTCGCCGTCGAGGGGCGTCTCGAACGTGCTGTGGTTCACCAGGAGCAGCGCGCCGTCGCGCAGCTTCGGGGCGATGGGGGCCCAGAACTTGTCGTGCATCCCGATCGCCGAGCCCGAATGCGAGAGCAGCGGCGGCGAGAGGAGCGGCCCGTCACCGACGACGACCGTGGCGTCGGTGTTCATCCCGCGCATCGCCCCGGCGTAGACGCCGAAGAGCATCACGTGCTTGCCCTCCCGCACCGCGCCGCGCGCCAGGACCTGGGCGCAGAGCTGCACCCCTTGCCCGCCGATCCCGGTGAGCAGCAGCTCCTGCTCACGGGTGTCGACCGCGTCGGCCAGCTCCGCGGGGCTCATGTGCCGCATCCCCTGATCGCGAACTCGATGACGGATTCGATCTCGCGCTTCGCCGGCGCGCGGCGATCGGAGATCGCGTCGTGCATCACGCCCATGGTGAGGTGGTACACGGCGAGGGCGTTCGCGTCCCCGACGGTCGTCGCCAGCGGGGCCAGCATCTGGATCCGCGACCTGCGCACCTCGTCGGGGTGGTCCACCGCCAGCCGGTCGCTGTTGGCCACGAACGGCCGGGTGGCCGCCGCCGCCTGGGGGTCACGCGCCTGGTCCAGCACCGCGTTGATCCAGGCCCGGACCCGGGCGTCGCGTCCGGTCGCCCGCTCCATGCGGCGCTCGACGGTGCGCCCGAGGCGCTCGCGCCCGTCGGCCAGGAGCGTGAGGAGCAGCGCGTCCTTGCCGTCGAAGTGGCGGTAGAAGGTCTGGTTCGAGAGGCCCGATTCGCGGACGATGTCGGCGACCTTGGGATCGATCGTGTCGTCGCGCTGCATCACCACGAGCGCGGCATCGAGCAGGGCGCGGATCTCGGTGGCGTAGGTCTCGTGCCGGTCCGACAGCGCTCGGTCGGCGAGTGCAGCAACGACGTTCCCCATATCCGGAATGCTATTCCGGTCGTGCGGGCCGTGCACGCGACGGGCAGACTCCGTCCATGTCGCCTCCGGAGGCCGGTCTCATCGCCCAGGCGCGGCTGCGTCCCGATGCACCGGCCCTGATCGTCGACGGCGCCGTGACCACCTTTGCCGCGCTCGACGGTCAGGCCCGGGACCTCGCCCACGCGCTGGCGGCTGCCGGGGTGCGGCGGGGCGACCGCGTCGCCGTGCTGGTGCCGAACTCCCGGGAGTTCTTCGTCGCGACCCACGCGATCGGACGGCTCGGCGGGATCGTCGTTCCGGTGAACATCCACTTCAAGGCCGACGAGGCCGGGTGGATCGTCACCGACTCGGGCTCGACCGCGGTGATCGCGACCCGGGACCTCGTCGGTGCGCTGGTGGGGGTGCCCGACGTTCCCCGGCTCCTCGTCGAGGACGGTTGGCCCTCGGATCAGGCGGAGGTGGACGCGCCCGAGGTGATCGGCGACGGCTGGCCCACGACGATGGCCTACACGTCGGGTACGACCGGTCGACCCAAGGGCGTGGCGATGGGACCCGACGACATCCGTCGCCGCGCGGTGGGCGCCGCGGCGGGTGGTCAGCGGTGGGGGCTCGACGAGCACGACGTGCACCTCATGGTCGGCCCCGCCTACCACTCGGGCCCGAGCTACTGGGCGCAGATGCACCTCGCGTTCGGCGCGTCGGTCGTGGTCATGCGCCGGTGGGACGCGGCCGGAGCACTCGCGCTGATCGAGCGCCACCGCGTGACGACGACGCACATGGTCCCCGCGAACTTCCAGCGCATCCTGGCGTTGCCCGAGGACGTCCGGAACGGCTTCGATCTCTCGTCGCTGAAGATGGTCGTCCACGCCGCGGCACCGTGCCCGGTGCCGCTCAAGCGGGCGTTCATGGACTTCGTCGGCGCCGAGAAGGTCTGGGAGTACTACGGCGCGTCCGAAGGCGGCGGGACGGTGATCTCGCCCCAGGAGTGGCTCGAGCGGCCGGGCAGCGTCGGCAAGCCCTATCCCGGCAACGAGTTCGTGATCCTCGACGACGACGGCCGGCAGCTGGCGCCGGGCGAGGTCGGCACGGTGTGGGTCAAGCCGCTCGGCTCCAGCTTCGAGTACCACAACGACCCGGAGAAGACGGCAGCGCAGCACCGGGACGAGTTCTTCACCGTCGGCGACGCCGGGTACCTCGACGAGGACGGCTACCTCTACCTCGCCGACCGGAAGTCCGACATGGTGATCTGCGGTGGGGTGAACATCTACCCGCGCGAGATCGAGGAGTGCGTCCTGCTGCACCCCGACGTCGTCGACGCCGCGGTGCTCGGGGTGCCCGACGACGAGTGGGGCGAGGTGCTCTACGCGCTGGTGCAGCTGCGCCCCGGCGCCACCGCGCGACGCCGGCGCGATCGATCGACTGGGTCCGGGAGCGGATGGCCGACTACAAGCGGCCACGCATCGTCGAGTTCGTCGACGAGCTCCCCGCGACCCGAACGGGAAAGTGCGCAAGCCGAGACTGCGTGAGACGTATCTCGCTCGGCGGAACGGATGAGGTGTTCGATCGTGGGCTGGAGCACGCATCAGGACGTGCGCAAGCCGAGACTGCGTGAGACGTATCTCGCTCGGCGGAACGGATGAGGTGTTCGATCGTGGGCTGGAGCACGCATCAGGACGTGCGCAAGCCGAGACTGCGTGAGACGTATCTCGCTCGGCGGAACGGATGAGGTGTTCGATCGTGGGCTGGAGCACGCATCAGGACGTGCGCAAGCCGAGACTGCGTGAGACGTATCTCGCTCGGCGGAACGGATGAGGTGTTCGATCGTGGGCTGGAGCACGCATCAGGACGTGCGCAAGCCGAGACTGCGTGAGACCTATCTCGCTCGGCGGAACGGATGAGGTGTTCGATCGTGGGCTGGAGCACGCATCAGGACGTGCGCAAGCCGAGACTGCGTGAGACGCTAGTCTCGCTGCGGGTGCAGGGCGGGTCGTAGGGTCCGGCGCATGCACGTCCCGATCACGCGGCTGGATCCCGACGCCACGCTGCCGGCCCAGGCGCACGACGACGACGCGGGCTACGACCTCACCGCCAACGAGAACACCGTGCTCGCGCCGGGCGGCGGCCGGGCGCTGGTGCCGACGGGGCTCGCGATCGCGATCCCCTCGGGGTACGCGGGGCTCGTGCTGCCGCGGTCGGGGCTCGCGCTCCGCCACGGCAGTCACGGTGCTCAACGCACCCGGGCTCATCGACGCCCAGTACCGCGGCGAGCTGAAGGTGCTGCTCGTGAACACCGATCCCGCGGACGCCTACGAGATCCACCGGGGCGATCGCATCGGCCAGCTCGTGATCCAGGCGGTCACCTACGTCGAGTGGCAGGTCGTCGACGCGCTCGACGAGACGACGCGCGACACGTTCGGCTTCGGATCGACCGGGAAGTAGCCGGGTGCAGGACCGTCGAGGAGCCACGTGGTAGTACCCGAGGAGTTCGTCGACGTCTTCGTCCCGGTCGTCGAGCGGCCCACGGGCACCTGACGCGCCGAGCAGCGCGTCGTCTCAGAGATCGGATTCCCATGACCAAGGCGTTCAGGTTCGGTGTGCAGATCGGCGGGAGCTTCGACCCCGGGTCGTTCGTGGCGCTGGCCCGACGGTCGGAGGAGCTCGGCTACTCCACCGTCTACTTCCCCGACCACTTCGTCGACACCGAGCTCGCGCCGATGGTCGGGATGGCGACGGCCGCGGCCGCGACGTCCACGTTGCGCGTCGGCGCGCTCGTGTTCGACAACGACTACAAGCACCCCGCGATCCTCGCCAAGGAGATCGCGTCGATCGACGTGCTCTCGGGCGGGCGCACCGAGCTCGGCATCGGCGCGGGATGGATGGAGACCGACTACACCGCGCTCGGCCTCCCGTACGACCGGCCCGGAGTGCGGATCGAGCGACTCGAGGAGGCGCTCGCGGTGATCAGGGGCTGCTTCGGCGCCGGAGCCTTCTCGTTCTCGGGCGAGCACTACACGGTGACCGACTACCAGGCGATCCCCGAAGCCCACGCAGAGCCACCTGCCGATCCTCATCGGCGGCGGTGGGCCGCGGGTGTTGCGCCTCGCCGGGCGGGAGGCCGACATCGTGGGGATCAACCCGAACCTGCGCGCCGGCGCGGTCACGGCCGACGCGGTCACCGACTCGCTCGCGGCGATGACCGACCAGAAGGTGGCCTGGGTCAGAGGAGGGCGCCGGAGACCGGTTCGACGACCTCGAGCTCCAGATCCGCTACTTCCTCGCGTCGGTCACCGACGACCGGAAGAGGTTCGCGGAGGCGGTCGCCCCGGGCTTCGGCATCTCGGCCGACGATGCGCTCGAGGCGGGTCTCGCGCTGGTCGGATCGGTCGACGAGGTCTGCGACCTCATGGAGCAGCGCCGCGACCGGTGGGGCGTGAGCTACGCCGTCATCAGTGGCGACCAGATCGACATGTTCGCGCCGGTCGTCGAGCGCCTTGCCGGACACTGAGGCCGGAGTCCCCGCCTCCGGGGGCTGATCGGCGCAGCTCGCCGCCCGGGACCCGCACGGGCTCGCGTTCGCGCGTGGCCTGCGGGCGGTGATCGTCGGCCCCCCGCTGTTCGCCCTCGGCCTGGGGGTCTTCCACGACGACCTCTTCGCGTTCACCGCGATCTTCGGCGGCACGTCGGCGCATCCTCTTCGCCGACTTCGGTGGTGAGACCCGACCCGCGTACCGAGGCCTACCTCGCGCTCGCGGTCGCCGGCGCGGGACTGCATCGCGGCCGGGACGCTCGTCTCCGAGACGATCGCCGCCGCGATCCCGTTGACCTTCGTGGTGGTCACGGTGATCCGGTTCCTCGGGAACCTGGGCCAGCGTTGGTCGGCGGCGATGAGCCCCGCCATCCTCGCCTTCGTGCTCGGTGCGCTGGTGCCCGGGACCGCGGCCGACCTCCTGCCGCGCGTGACGGTTGGGTGGTCAGCGTCACGTTCGCGGCGCTCGTCGCGGCGTTGGTGTTGCCCAACCGGACCCGCCTCGAAGCGGCGCGGATCGCCGCAACCGCCGCGGACGGGATCGCGTCGGCATTCGGGTCGCTGATGACGACCGGCGCCGCCGCCGACCGGGCGGCGGTGGTCGCCCGACCTGCACCGGGTGCGCGACGGCGTTGCACACGCGCGATGCTCACGCCCGCCCGTCCGGCGGGCGCCGGCGCCGACGATATGGCGCGGCGGCTGGTCCTCGACGGGCTCGACTCGGATGTCCCGACTCCTGGAGGCCGAGCTGGATCGGCCGGCGGACGTCTTCGCCCCGGATCTCCACGCGCTCGCCGACGCGTCGATCGCAGTGCTGCGCACCGCCGCGAGCGTGCTGCGCGGTGAGTCGCGCGGCCTCCACGCTGGCCCGCAGACTCCAGGACCGCGCCGCACACCGGACGGCGATCCTGGAGCGGCACGCGGCGGCGATCGACCGTGGCGAGCCGGCGAGCGGCGGTGCTCGACGCGGTCGATCACGGTTTCGTCGGTCCGGGCGTGCGCGTGGCACGCCGACGGCGTCGGCGCGGAACGTCGCGTTCCTCGGTGGTGACGTGACGCTCGCGCGCGCCGGCGCCGTCGAAGTCCTGGTACCCGACCCGACCCCGCACGGCGCACGGGAGCGGCTGGCCCAGCTGCTCGGGGAGCACCGGGTGCCGTCGTCCCCCTGGTTCCGCGACGCGCTGCGCGCCGGGCTCGCCCTCGCCCTCTCGGTCTGGGTGGCGTTCGCGCTCGACGTCGAGCACGGGCTTCTGGGTCGCGCTCGGCACGCTGGCGGTGCTCCGCTCGAGTGCGCTGGCGACGGGCCACAGCGCGGTCTCCGCCGCAGTCGGCACGGCCGTGGGATTCGGCGCGTCGTCGCTGATCTTCGTGGCATTCGGCTTCGACGACAGCCTGCTCTGGGTTCTGCTCGTCGTGAGCTTCTTCCTCGCGGGCTATCTGCCCCGGGTCAGCGGGCTCGCGGCGGGACAGGCGGCATTCACCGTGGCGGTCATCGCGCTGTTCGAGCTGGTCGAGCCGGACGGTTGGCACGTCGGGCTCGTGCGCCTCGAGGACGTGGCGATCGGCGCCGCCGTCAGCGCAACGGTCGCGTTCGTCTTCTGGCCCCGCCGCCTGGAGCCGCTGGTCGCACAGCTCCTCGCCCGCCTGTCCACGATGGTGGGCGCGCTGCTGGTGCGCACGCTGTCGGAGCCCGTCGACGCCGCGTGGCAAGCCGCCGGCGCGCTGGAGGTCGTGGTCGCCGAGGCGCGTACCCGTGCGGCCCTGGTCGAGCTGCTGGCCCAGTTGGCGGATCGGCCCGAGACGGTAGTCCCTGGATCGTGCGGCTCGGCAGTCGCGACGCACACCCGATCGGCGTGCTCGGCTATCGCGGTCATCGACCGGCGCTGCTGGCCGGACACCGATGGCTGCGGTGACCCGCTGGAGCGACGGTTTGGGTTCCGCACTGGCGGACGCCGGCCAGGTCGTGGCCGGCGCGCTCGCCCCGGGCCGCGGTCCGGCGGACCCGCCCTGCGCCGGCCACGCTGCGGAGCCGGACGCGGGCGGTGGCCGAGGCGGCGTTCGCGGCGGCGTGCGGAGCCGGCTCGCGGCGCTCGTCGCGATGGTTGCTGGCCCGGGACTGGGTGCTGGCGACAGCCGAGCTGGTCGACGACCGGCCCTGATCAGTCGAGTCGGCTCGGGGATCCAGTTGCCGAGCCGGGACCGCAGGTCGTCGGCGGCCTCGGAGAGCAGGTGCCCGCAGCCGGGCAGGATCTCGACGTCACCGTGACCGATGAGCATGCGGACCATCGTACGACGTCTCGGGCGGGAGCAGCTCGTCCCGGTCGCCGTGGAGGAGCAGGACGGGCACGTCCTCGCCGAGTGCACCCGCGTCCTCACACCCCGCGGACTGGGTCGAGAGCGTCACGATGCCCGGCGCAGTGCTCGCCGAGCACCATGCCGGCCTGGATCGCGACCGCGCCGCCGAAGGAGTGCCCGACGGTCACGAAGCGCCGGCCCCCGGCGCGGGACGCGAGGTCCGCGGCTGCGGCCATGTCGTGCACGCAGCGGACGAGATCGTTGGGCTTGCGGTACCCGACGCGCATCGTGCCGATGCCCTGCGCCGGCGAACGTGACGCCGAGGTCCTGGTAGAGCCCACCCGCGGGTCCGAGCAGGCCACCCATCGCTCCACCGCCCATGACGACGACCCGTTCGGCGTCGACCGGTCCGTGCCAGAGGATCGTGAGCAGCCCTCGCATCGTGTAGATCTCGAGGTGGCGCAGGTCGGGGGCGAGGATCGCCTCCTCGCGTGCGAGGACCTCGAGCAGCTCGAGCGGGGAGCGGGGGAGCGGTCCTCGCTCACACGCAGCGACCGGCAGGAGCTCGCGGGTGCGGGCCCGATCGCGCGCGACCGCCGAACTCGGCCGCGGAGAAATCGGTCGCGCCGGCATCGGCGACGCGCCGGATGCCGGCGGCGACGGCCGCCTCGTCGCCCACGATCGCGACGTCGGCCGGTCCCTCCGCACCCTCGCGGTCGAGCATGGCGCGGTAGCTCGGCAGGAAGCCGTACATCTGGTAGGTCTCCGCCGCGAGCGTGCGGGCGGCGTCGGCATCGTCGGTCACACAGACGGGAGGCCCACGGCGACCTGCGGTGCCGGGTCGCCCGGCATCGGCCGCGGCCCGGGTGATGGACGGGACGATGTGGGACTCGAGGGTCGCCGGGCCGGTCATCCAGGTGACGGTCCCGTCGGTCAACGACCCCGCGAGGCGAGCATGCGGGGACCGAGCGCGGCGACGAGCACACGCGGCGCGGAGACGTCGGGGATGCTGACGACGCGTTCACCGAGATCGTCTCGCCCTGGAAGCTCGCCGGCTCGCCGCGGAGGAGGGGCATGAGTACCGAGAGGTACTCGTGCATGTGGCGGGCGGGCTTCTCGTAGGAGAGGCCGAACATGGACTCGATCACGATCTGGTGCGAGAGGCCGATGCCGAGCATCAGGCGGCCGCCGCAGGCCATCTGGGTGGTGAGGGCCTGCGCGGCGAGCATCACCGGGTGGCGGGGGTAGGTCGGCACGACCCCGGTTCCGAGCTCGATGCGGGGCACCTCCCGGCCGACGACCGCGAGGGTCGTGAGCGCGTCGAGCCCGAAGATCTGCGGGATGTGGAATCCGTGGAAGCCCTGTGCCTCCACCTCCCGTGCCGACGCGACCGCCGCGTCCAGGGACGGGAACTCTCCACCGAAGATCGAGATGCGCATCGGGCGAGGCTACGGGCTGAGGGGGCGCGGCTGCTATCTTCGTTGGCTCACGCGGACGTGGCTCAGTTGGTAGAGCATCACCTTGCCAAGGTGAGGGTCGCGGGTTCGAATCCCGTCGTCCGCTCCAACGTTTGCGCAGGTCAGCCGGGGTTCACGCCCCGGCTGGTGCGCGTCACGGGACGGGCCGGGATCAGCCGGTGGGGTTGCTGTAGGTGCGGTGAGCGATGAGGACCACGACCGCCCGCCGCTCCTCGGCCATGGTGCGGTCGTAGGCGTCCCAGTCGTCGTGGGTCCCTCCGGCCGCCACGAACACGTCGCGCAACAGCCGGCGGATCGCCTCCGGATCGAGCTGGGGGCGGGGATCGTCGGGTCCGATGATCTCGGCGATCCCTTCGACCGCGACCCAGCGCCAGCCGGCGCGCGCCACGATCGTGGCGCGTGGATCCGATCGGCATGTTGGCGAGCTTGCGGGAGCCGCCCCGGGCGACGAGCCCGACGACCGGCCGGCCGGAGACCGGGTGCTCGAGCACGCCGGCGTTCACCACCGACGCCTGGATCGCGCCGTCGCGGCCGCAAGGTGCTCAGGACGCAGAGCCCGTGATCGAGCGGCACGAGCTCGGCGAAGTCGGAGAGATCGGTCACAGCAGCTCCCTTCGAGCACGACGCCGGCGGAGCCACCGACGGTGTGGCGTGCCGCGATCCGACTCGGTTGGCTTGCCACGCGCAGCTCGGCCCGGGATGGTCAAGGCTTTCCCAAGATGTGGCTGCGCGCGGTGCAGCCGCCCCGGCGGTCGGGCCGATGACACGGCTCCCCGACCGAGGAGGTTCGTCCGTGTACACCGTCTGGATCGACCAGGATCTCTGCACCGGCGTCGGCACCTGTGTCGACCGTGCCCCGACCGTCTTCGAGCTGGGCCGTGACGGCCTGGCCTACGTCCGCACCGCGGCGGGCCTGCAGGCCGCGGGCCTGGTCGACGAGTCCCTCGTCGACCAGCTCGAGGATGCGATCGAGGACTGCCCGCAGGAGTGCATCTTCATGGAGGTCACCGACCGCGATCGCGGCCGTCGCCTGACCGGGCCCCACGCGGAAGGCGGTCAGCGCGAGGAGCGGTACTCCGCACGCTCGGCTCCGACCTCGGCGAGCAGGTCGGCCCGCACGGCCGACTGGGACCAGACCAGCACGACGACCATCCCCGGCCAGCCGCCCGCCGCCCACCCGAGCGAGCACCGCCCACTGCCACGGACGCCGGTGGTAGCCGACCCAGTACCACGTCCGGCTTGGGATGCGGGAGAGGTCGCGCAGCGAACCAGAACGCGACGGGGATCATCGCGACCAGGCCTGCCCCCCAGAGCATTGCGAGGTCGACCACCACAGCATCCAGAGGATGCCTGAAGCCGGGCGTCCGAACGCAACGGCCCGCATTTGGTGTTCGTCCGGGTCCGACCACATGCTCTCTGCGCTCGGTCCAGTGGTCGCCGCGGACCGGAAGAAGCGGCCGATCCAGGCCGATAATCACGCCGCGATCGAGGGGACGGGTCGACGTCGGCCGGGCCGCCGCCACCTTCCCGGGCCCGATGAGCTCGATGCGCCGCGCGAGCAGGTCGTCCGCCAGCTCCGGGCACGAACTCCGGATGCGGCTGGAGGGTCCAGGCCCGCTCGCCGACGAGCAGCCCGGCGACGGGACACCCGTCGCTCCGCGCCATGAGCTCGGCGCCGTCGGGCACGGCGCCGACCTGGTCCTCGTGGCTGGCCACGAGGGCGACCGTCTCGACGGCCGGGGGCATCCAGGGGCGCCCGGTTCGCCACGATCTCGTAGTCGTGGACGCCGACCTCCCAGCCGTCGACCGCGCGGCCGGACCGGCGCCCCGAGGGCCTGGGCGGCGAGCTGGTGGCCGAAGCAGATGCCGACGTAGGGGCGCTCGCGTGTCGATCAGCTCGCGGAGCAGCTCCTCGGTCTCGGCGATCCAGGGATGACCGTCGGTCGACCGAGCAACGGCTCGGGGAGAGGAGCCACGCGTCGCAGTCGCCGGTCGACGCGGGCAGGCCGCCCTTCGTCGATGGGGAACGGCACGATGTCGAACCCCTCGTCGCGCGAGGAGCGCGCCGAAGAGCTCCGGGATAGTCGCCCGCGACGTGAACGCTCGTCGGCGCGACGTGGCCGACGACGAGCAGGCCGACGCGCATCAGCGGAACGAGAAGATGGGTGCGCTCGGGCCCTCGAGCGGCGGGAGGTGGCCGAGCTCGGCGGAGGATGGGCATCACCCCCTCGCCGAACCAGTACGCCTCCTCGAGGTGGGGGTACCCCGAGAGGATGAACTCGTCGAACCCGAGTGCCTGGTACTCGAGCATGCGCTCGGCGACCTCCTCGTGGCTGCCGACGAGGGCGGTGCCGACGCCACCGCGGACGAGCCCGACGCCCGGCCCAGACGTTGGGATGGAGGAGGAGGCGGTCGCGGTCGCCGCCGTGGAGGTCGGCCATGCGCCGCTGCCCGACCGATGCGGTGCTCGGCGAAGTCCTGCTGTGCGGCCGCGATGGCGTCCGGATCCATGGACTCGACGAGCGAGTCGGCGAAGGCCCACGCCTCCTCGGCGGTCGGGCGCGCGATCACGTGGAAGCGGATGCCGAAGCGCAGGGTGCGACCGGCCGCCGCGGCCAGCGTCCGCATGCGGTCGACCGCGCTCGGCCACCATCGCCGGCGGCTCGCCCCACGCCAGGTAGACGTCGACCTGCTCCGGCGGCGACGGTCTCGGCCGCCGCCGACGCGCCGCCGAAATAGATCTCGGGGATCGGATCGGGCACGGCGCGCGTGGTCGCGCCCTGCACCGACACGAAGCGGCCGTCGTAGTCGAACGGCTCGCCGCTCCAGGCGCCGCGCATGACCGCGAGGAACTCGGCCGTCTGCGCGTACCGGGTGTCCTTGTCCTCGTGGACGCCGAACCGCGCGAGCTCGGCCGTCTCGGCGCCGGTCACGATGTTCACGAGCAGGCGACCGTCCGACATGCGCTGGTAGGTCGACGCCATCTGGGCCGCGAGTGTCGGGGTCAGCAGCGCGGGACGGAACGCGACGAGGAACTTGACGCGCCGGGTCAGGGGCAGGAGCGAGGCGGTGGTCAGCCACGCGTCCTCGCACCCGGTCCCGCACGGGGTGAGCATCGCGTCGAAGCCGAGATGGTCGCAGGCGACCGCGATCTGCGCGAGGTACTCGTGGGTCGGTGCCCGCCGGTGCGACGACTGCACGCGTCGGGAGCACCTCGCGGGAGTCCCCGCCGGTCGGGAGGAACCAGTGGACCTTCACCGGGTGAGCTCGAGCCGGAGGGCGCCGGTGTCGACGTCGTAGACGAAGCCACCGATGGTCACGTGGTCGGGCACGAGAGGGCACTCGCGGAGGCGCGTGGCGTCGTCGGCGAGGGTCGCCAGCTGATCCTCGACGGCATGGAACTGCCAGTCGTCGATCGGCTCGCCCGTGATGTCGGCGATCCGCGTCGCTCAGCTGCGCGTCGGTGGTGCCCGCCATCGCACAGCGGGTGTGGGCGATCAGGGCGATGCGCTCCACGTCGAGGAAGTGCACCGCGACGACGAGCGAGCGCAGGGCGTCGTCGGTCACGCGGGCGCCGGCGTTGCGCAGGATCTTGGCGTCGCCGGGGACCAGGCCGAGCATGGTCAGCGGCTCGATCCGTGAGTCGATGCAGGTCAGCACGCCGAGCCCGCGGGCGGCTTCGGGGCGCAGCCCGGCGAGGGAGAAGTCGGCGGCGTACGCCGTGTTGGCCGCCATGATGTCGGTGAAGGGATCCGTCACGATCCTGATTCTGTCGGATGGCGCACCGCCGGCTCTACGCTGCGCGGCCGCGTGGAAGGGGAATCGTCATCGAACTGACCGATCAGGCGCCCGTCGGCAGCACGATCAGCAGCGTTCGACCGGCCGTCGGAGCCCTTCCGGGTCCCGGCGGCCCGCTACACGTCGCCGTCGTGGGCGGCGCTGGAGGCCCAGCGCCTGTGGCCCCGCGTGTCTGGCAGATCGCCGGCACGGTCGACCACGTCGCGGCACCGGGCGACTGGTTCGAGTACCGGGTCGGGTGGTTCTCGGTCATCGTGCTGCGCACCGACGACGGCTCGGCTGCGGGCGTTCCAGAACGTCTGCCGGCACCGGGGGAACGTGCTGGCGTGCGGCGAGGGCCGGGGCCGCACCGAGCTGCGCTGCGAGCTACCACCGGTGGTGCTGGGATCTCGACGGCCGACTGCGGGAGGTGCCGTCGCGCCGCGGGTTCGGCGCGTTGCGCAACGAGGACTTCCCGCTGTTCGAGGTGCAGGTCGACGTGTGGGATCCCGCTCGTCTTCGTGAACCTCGCGCCCGCGGGCCGAGCCGCTCGACGTCGTTCCTCGAGGGTGTGCCCGACGACGCTCCGTGGCTCGGGCTCGTCGGACTTCCGCTGCACGTACGACGTCGCGATGGAGATGCCGTGCAACTGGAAGACGCTGATCGACGGCTTCAGCGAGACGTACCACGTGCAGGGTCTGCATCGCGAGATGCTGCCCGATGACCGACGACGTCAACTCGCCCCAGCAGCTGTGGGACCCGGCACGGCAAGCTCGAGCAGCCGTACGGCCTGCCGAGCCCGCGCCTGCGTGACGGTGCGCACCGACCAGGAGATCTTCGACGCGTTCGTCACCGTGATGGGCACGCGCATCGGCTTCCCGATGGACGCTCCGCCGGGGCCGGTGCCCGCCGTGCCGCCAGGGCCTGACGCTCCGGGACGTCCTCGCCGACCGGGTCCGGCTCCACCGCCGCCACGAGCCGGCGTTGACCTCAGCCGGCTGTCGACCGCGCAGATCATGAACATGCAGCAGTACAACCTGTTCCCGAACGCGACGATCGTCGCGTTCCCGGACCTGCTCCAGGTCGTGAAGGCGCGCCCGGGCCCGACGCCGGACAGTGCGTCATGGACACGCTGGTCTTCGAGCGTCGTCCCATCGGATCGCCGCGCACGCCGCCGGCACGCGCGTGACGCGTCGCCCCGGGCGACATCGACTTCGGACTCGTGATCAACCAGGACGTCGACGGCGTTGGGTCGGATCCAACGGGGGCTGCACCAGCCCGGGTTCATCGACCTCACGCTCTCGGGCGAGGAGTGCCGGATCGTGAACCTCCACCGCAACCTCGAGACGCTACCTCGAGATCGACGCCGACGGAGATCCGCGGCGGCTGAGCCGGCACGGATCAGAAGCCGGAGGGGATCACGGCCTCGACCAGGTGCGGTCCGGGCTCGGCGATGGCCCGGCGCAGCGCCGTCGACGAGGCCCTCTCCGTCGGTCGGGCGCTCGGCCGGAACGCCCATTCCCTGCGCCAGCGCGACGAAGTCCAGATCGGGGTGGGTCAGGTCGAGCATCGATCTCGCCACGTCGCCGGCCGCCTCCACACCGACCGCGTGCCAGCTCGAGGTTGAGGATCGCGTAGGAGCGGTTGGCGAAGATCAGCGTCGTGACGTCGAGGCCCTCACGCGCCTGGGTCCAGAGGGACTGGAGGGTGTACATCGCGCTCCCGTCGGCCTGGAGGTTCACGACGGGCCGCTCGGGGCACGCGATGGCTGCCCCGGTCGCGACGGGCATCCCGAACCCGATCGCGCCGCCGGTCAGGGTGATCCAGTCGTGCGGCGGCGCGCCGCCGGTTCGCGGGCGAGGCCCAGATCCCGCCGGTCTGGGCCTCGTCGACGACGATGGCCCCCTCGGGCAGCACGGCACCGACGGCCTCCGCGAGGGTCTGGCCGGTGAGGGCTCCGGTCGGCGGGGCCGGCGTGGACGCGGCGGCGGGACGGGCCGCGTGGGGGTCGACGCCCAGCTCGTCGGCGAGGGCGGTGATCGCCGTCCGGACCGGACTGGGTGACCTCGGTCAGCACGTGCACCTCGCAGCCGTCGGGCACGAGGTCGCTCGGCCGGCCCGGGTACGCGAAGAACGAGACGGGGGAGGCAGCGCCCACGAGCACCAGGTGGCGGAGGCCGGCGAGCTGCGCGGTCGCGAACTCGGCGAGGTACCCGAGCCGCTCCACCGCCGGGATGCCGGCTCCTCGCCGGAGGCGTGCGGGGAAGACCTCCGCGAGCACCTTCGCGCCTGTCGAGGCGGCGATCGCGTCGACGAGCCGGAGCGTCGCCTCGTCGCGCACGACGTCGTCGCCCACGAGCAGCGCCACCGGCTCACCGGACCGGAGCGTCTTGGCCGCGAGGGCGACGGCCTCCTCGACCCGGCCCCGACGGCGCCGGGGATCTCCTGCGGGCCGACGGCGACGCCCCCTTCGGTCCAGGAGACGTCGGCCGGGAAGGATCAGCGTGGCGATCGCGCCAGGATGCGTGCGCGCCGCGACGACCGCGGCCGCGGCGTCGAGCGCCGAGCTTCGGCGTGCGCTCCGAGCGGCGGACCCACCCCGAGAAGTTCGCGGCGAGCGTCTCGATGTCGGCTCTCGCAGCGGCGCGTCGAGCGACTTGTGGTACGTGGCGTGGTCGCCGACGATGTTCACCATCGGCGCGTGAGCCCGGCGGGCGTTGTGCAGGTTGGCGATCCCGTTGCCGAGCCCGGGGCCGAGGTGGAGCAGGGTCGCCGCCGGGCCGTCCCGTCATCCGCGCGTACCCGTCCGCGGCGCCGGTGACCACCCCTTCGAAGAGGCCGAGCACGGCCCGCATCCGCGGTTCACCGTCGAGCGCGGCGACGAAGTGCATCTCCGACGTCCCCGGATTCGCGAAGCACACGTCGACGTCGTTGGCGACGAGCGTGTGCAGCAGCGACTGCGCACCGTTCATGGCGGCCGGGTTCGTCACGGGCATCCCCTCCGGGTCGAGGTCGAGCAGGATCCCGGGTTGAGGATGCCCGGTGGGTCGAATGCGTGTCTTGATGCGGCGCATGAGGGCCAGCTTGGCCGGATCCTCGAGCGCGAGGAAGTACTGCTGCTTGGCCCGACCGATGCCGTGCTCGCCGGAGATGCGCACCCCCGAGTCCCATGCCGGTGCCGAACAGCTCGTGCATCACGCCGGCTGCGGACCTCGGGGTCGGACTGGAACACCGAGAGGTGGACGTTCCCGTCCCCGGCGTGGCCGCACCCGGCGATCCAGGACCCGGTCTCGGCCGCGATCGCCGTGACCTTCTCCATGAACTCCGGGAGCGACGCGCGCGGCACGACGATGTCGACGATGTCGTCGGCGTGGTTGGCCTTGGCGACCCAGAACGACTTCTCCCGCGCGTCGATGAGCGGACGCGGCGCGCGCCGCCGGGCAGCACGTAGACGTCGAGCGCACCCGAGCTCGGCCAGCTGCTCGGCCAGCGCCGCGACGTCCTCGTCGAGGCGCGCGTCCGACATCTGCTCCATCATCACGACCAGGTACGCCAGCGCACGGTCCTTGACGTCGTCCGGGGATCCCGAGATCGAGCCCGACGTACCCGGTGATGGCGCCGAGCGTGATCATGTCGATGTACTCGAGGATCATCGGTCCGATGCCGCTCGCGACGATGCGGGGGATCGCGTGCGTGACCTCGTCGAGGGTGAGGAACGGCGCGAGCACCGTCGCCTGGTGCGGCGCACGCGGGTACAGCCGCAGCGTCGCCTCGGTCACGAGGGCGAGCGTGCCCTCGGATCCGATGATGAGCTGCGTGAGGTCGTAGCCGGTCGTGGCCTTCACGAACTTGCCGCCGGTACGGATCACCTCGCCCGTCGCGCAGCACGGCTTCGAGGCCGAGGACCTGATGGCGGGTCACGCCGTACTTCACGGCCCGCATGCCGCCCGCGTTGGTGGCGACGTTGCCGCCGAGGCTGGCGCTGTACTCGCCCGGGTAGACCGGGTAGGAGAGCCCGTGGGGGGCGAGCGCCTCGTCGAGCTGGGCGAGCGTCACGCCCGGCTGGACGACGGCCACGTGGTTCTCGGTGTCGATCTCGAGGATCTGGTCCATGCGCTCGAACGAGATCACGAGCGAGTCGGTGGTGGGCGTGCACGCGCCGGAGAGCCCGGTGCCGCTCCCCCGGGCCGTCACCGGGACGCCCTCCGCGGCGGCGATCGCGACCAGCGCGGTCACCTCGGCCGTCGTTCCCGGTCGCGCGACGTAGGCCGGGCCGGACGGTCGCGACCGTCAGCGCCTCGTCGTGCGCCGCAGTCCTCGTTCACCGCGTCGCCGGCGTCGACGTGACCGGCGCCGATCGCGCCGGTGAAGGCTTCCAGAACGCTCATCCGACGGCTTCCTGCTCGGGGACCGACCATCTGTAGGTCACCGCAGGGGCCCCGGGCAAGCGTTTCGACAGCCGACGCCCGCCACCGGGTGGGGAGGCCGGGGTGTCGGCGAGTGCGCGACCATGCCGGGCATGGATCTCGTCGGCGGCCCGGGACGTCCTGGGCATCGAGGCGACGACCACGGCGTGGCCCGAGGTCCGGGCCCCTACCTGCGCCTGATGCGGATCATCATCCCGACACCGCCGAGCCGATCTCGCCGACGCCGGGGTCCGGACCCTGCGGACCGCGCAGATCACCGAGGCGTTCTCGGTCGTCCTCGAGGCCCGGGCCGCCCATCCCGAGCCGCTCACGCCCCCGGCCGGACGCCCGGCCCCGACGGGCGCGGTGCTCCGCCATCCGACCGCCGGTCCCGACGAGACCCGCTCGCTGCTGCTCGACGCGGCGCCGATGGAGGCCTTCCTCGCCTTCACGAGGTCTTCTCGTTGCTCGGCGCGGTGTCGTATCTGGACCGGCTGAGTCTCGTGCTCGAGACGATCGTGCTGGACGCGCCCGGTCGCGCCACGTCGCTCCTCGCCTGGCTCGATCCGGCGCCCGAGGACGTCACCGCGGTGACGGTGGGGGTGGAATCCCTCGGTGGTCACGCGCCGGCCGATCTCGACCTGCTCGTCGATCGCATCGCGGCGCTGCTCGTCGTCCACCGCGACCGCCGGTGATGCCGGACTGACCCGTCGGCTCAGTTGCGGGGCAGGTCGCGGAACCGCGCGGTCTTGTCGGGCCGTGGCTCACCGGGCAGGCCGAGCACGCGCTCGCCGATCACGTTGCGCTGGATCTGCTCGGTGCCCCCGCCGATGCGCACGGACCACTGGTTGAGAAAGAGGTTCTGGAACATGCCGTCCTCGGGTGCGTCGGCTACCGCTCAACATCCCGCCCGGACCCTCGAGCGCCAGCATGAGGTCGCCGTCGGCGGCCACTCGTTGCGAGACCGCGAGCTTCATCACCGAGACCTCGGGTCCGGGCGGGAGCCCGGCCTTGGCCCGTGCCTTGGCCCGCTGGCCCAACCAGTTGAGCAGCTCGAAGCGCGTGTACGAGCGGGCCAGGTCCTGGCGCACCTTCGGATCGTCCTGGCGTCCGCACGCGCGCGCCAGTGCGAGCAGCGACTTGAACCCGACCCCCGAGCCGCCGCCGCCGATCATCTGCCGCTCGTTGCCCAGGGTGGTCTGCGCGACCCGCCAGCCGTTGTCGACGCCGCCGACCACGTTCCCGGCCGGGACGCGCACGTCGGTGAGGAAGACCTCGTTGAAGTGGGCGTACCCCGTGATCTGGCGGAGTGGGCGCACCTCGATGCCGGGACTGCGCATGTCCACCGCCATCCAGGTGATGCCCTGGTGCTTGGGAACGTCCCAGTCGGTGCGGACCAGCATCATCCCCCAGTCGGAGAAGTGTGCTCCCGAGGTCCAGACCTTCTGGCCGTTCACGACGTACTCGTCGCCGTCGAGGTCGGCACGGGTCGCGAGCCCGGCGAGGTCCGAACCGGCACCGGGCTCCGAGAAGAGCTGGCACCACACGTGCTCACCATTGAGCATGCGGGGCAGGTAGTACTCCTTCTGCTCGTCGGTGCCGTGGGTGATGATCGTCGGCCCGACCATGCCGATGGCCACCATGAACGCGCCGGACGACACGAGGAACCGCGCTTCCTCCTGGGCGAAGATCCGGGCCTGGGCGACGGTCCCGCCCCGCCCGCCGTACTCCACCGGCCACGTGATGCCGGCCCAGCCACCCTCGGCCAGGGTCGCCTGCCAGTCCCGGCACTCCTGGACGTGCTCGGCCTCGAGCGCGGCCGACATCTCCTTGCCCAGCGGGCTGGAGGACACTCCCGGTGGGCGCGGTGGCGCGTGGGCCGCGAGGAACGCGCGTGCCTCGAGACGGAACTCGCGGTCGGCGGGGGACTCGTCGGGGAGCGTCTCGGTCACGTCGCCGACGGTATCGGGTTTGCCCGCCGGGCGAGAACGTCCGCGCCGGAGGTTGGGGCCGTCGATCGGGCAGGATGGGCCCGATGTGGAAGGCGACGATCAAGGGCGTGTTCGCCCGGAAGGTGCGCCTCCTCCTCACGGCGCTGGCCGTCGTGCTCGGCGTCACGTTCGTGAGCGGCACCTACGTGCTCACGGACACGCTCCACGCGTCACTCGGCGAGATCTTCCAGCAGTACGCCTCGGGCAGCGACCTCGTGGTCGCGGCCCGGCGTCAGGTCGGTGACCGCGCGACGAGCCGGCAGCGCATCCCGAGCGAGCTGGCCCGACAGGTCCGCCAGGTCGACGGGGTGGCGGCGGCGAATCCGTTCCTGATCGGCGACGCGAAGTTCATCGAGCGCGACCACCGCACGGCGATCCAGCCCATCGGCGCAGCGACCCTGGGCATCTCGTGGGCGGGTGGGAAGTCGGTCGGGCCGGCCCGGATCGTGGACGGCCGGCGTCCCTTGCGCAACGGCGAGGTCGCGATGGATGCCGGCACCGCGCGGCGCTACGGGTTCCACGTCGGTGACCGGGTGCGGGTGCTGCTCACCGGCGCAGCCCAGCCGTTTCGAGATCACCGGCCTGCTCGCGCTCGGCAACCGGGAGGACCTCGGCTTCGCGACCGTGGCCGCGTTCGACCCCCGGACCGCGGCCCACACGTTCCGCGCCGAGGGACTCGCCGACTTCATCTTCGTGCGCGTCGAACCCGGTGCCTCGACGGCGCACGTGCGGCACGAGATCGCGACGCGCGTCGGACCCGGCCTGACGGTCCAGCAGTCGAGTGCCTTTGCCGCGGACCTCCAACGTCAGGTGGACGACTTCCTGTCGCTGATCAACGACCTGCTGCTCGGATTCGCAGGCATCGGACTGCTCGTCGGCGGGTTCATCATCTTCAACACGTTCACGATCCTCGTGGCCCAGCGGACCCGCGAGTTGGGACTCCTGCGCGCGATGGGCGCGTCGGGCGGGCAGGTGGTCGGGTCGGTGCTGATCGAGGCGCTGATCATGGGGCTCGTCGCGTCGGGCGCGGGGTTCGCGCTCGGAGTCGGGCTGGGCAAGCTGTTGCTCTGGCTCCTTCCCGGGGTCGGGGTGCCCGTGCCCGACCGCGCGTTGGTGGTGCTGAATCGCACCATCGAGGCGTGCGCGGTCGTCGGGGTCGGCGTCACGTTGCTCGCGGCGATCGTGCCGGCGATCCGCGCGGCCCGGACGCCCCCGATCGCGGCGATCGGCGACCTGCGCATCACGAGCCGGCGCCGCTCGACGGTGTCGCGGGCGATCACCGGCACGATCGTCACCGGAATCGGGATCGCGGTCGGCGCGTACGGGATCCGCGGGCCGCTGCCGCTGGAGCAGTCGGTCGCGGTGACGTTCCTCGGTGGGTTCGTGATCTTCGTCGGCATCGTCGTCCTCGGGCCACTGGTCGCGCGGCGGCTCGCGGCCTTCGTCGGCCGGCCGCTGCCCTTGATGTTCGGCGTGACGGGCGTGCTTGCACGCGGCAACGCGATGCGGAACCCGAAGCGCACGACGGTGACCGCCGCGGCACTGATCGTCGGGCTCGCGCTCGTGGCGCTCGTGTCGATCTTCGGCGCGTCGCTGAGGTCCTCGGTCGGGACGTCGCTGCAGGACGTCAAGTCCGAGATCGTCGATCACCGCTCCGGGCTATGCGGGCTTCTCCCCGGAGGTCCGCACCCGCGTGCTGGAGGCGGCGGGCGTCGACCGGGCGGTCGCGTTCCGCTGGGGGCAGGCCGCGATCCGCGGGAACGAGGAGACGGTCAACGGCGTGACGCCCCGGGGCTTCTCGCAGGTCATCGACTTCAAGTTCCAGGGCCCCGCGCCGACCGTGGTCGGGCGGGGCGACGTGCTCGTGTCCAAGCTCGAGGCGGAGAGCTACGGAGTGCGCGTGGGCGACCCGCTCGTCATCACGTTCCCACGCCTGGGTCCGACGGAGCTCCGCGTGACCGGAATCTACGAGACGCGACGGTTCTCGGTGGCGTTCCCGATCGACTTCCTCGTGGCCAACGCCACCTACGACGCCGGCTTCGGCGGCGCGCCGCAGGACACGCTGCTCTACGTGGACACCGTGCCCGGTCACGGTTCCGAGGTCGCGCGCCGCGCTCACGCGCGAACCTCGCGGAGCCGTTCCCGAACGTGGACGTCCAGACCCGCGCCGAGTACGGCGCGTCGCGGCGAGGACTTCCTGAACCAGTTCCTCAACATCTTCGTCGCGCTGCTGCTGCTGTCGGAGCTGATCGCAGTGCTCGGCATCGTGAACACGCTGATGCTGTCGGTGCACGAACGCACCCGCGAGCTCGGACTGTTGCGCACCGTCGGGACGAGCCGGCGCCAGGTGTGGGGGATGGTGTCGGGCGAGTCGGTGATCATCGCGGTGCTCGGGTGCGTCGTCGGGATCGGCGTCGGACTGATGTGGGGCTGGGGGGTCATGGCGGTCGTCGGCGACCGGTTCAGCGACGGCTTCGTGGTGCCGGTGGGCGACCTGCTCTGGTTCGTGGTCGCCTCGGTGGTCGCCGGGTTCGTCGCGGCACTGTTTCCGGCCTGGCACGCGAGCCGCCTGGACGTGCTCGAGGCGATCGCGCAGGAGTAGCTCCCGGAGGGGTGGCTGCTACGATCCTTCGCTTCACCGGGGCGGTTAGCTCAGTTGGTTAGAGCGCTTGCTCGACACGCAAGAGGTCGGAGGTTCGAGTCCTCTACCGCCCACCGGTATCAGCGCAGGTCAGCGGGGGTTTCGGCCCCCGCTGCTTCGCGCCGGTGCATCGCTAGGGTTGGTTCTGCGGCCGGACGCGATGTTCGACGTCGGCAGCGGAACGTGTCCCGTAGGGGATCAGGCTCGCCAACTCCTCGCCAACTGCGTCGGCTCGGTCGCGCAGAACAGACACCTTGGGCTCGCACGCCGACGCGGCGATGTGGGACTTCAGGCACTCCATGGCATCCTCGAGTGCAGAATCCATGGTGGTGATGGCGTTGCGCATCGCATCGATCGTCGGCTTGGGAACGCCGAGGTCTGGTCGGCTCAGGTGGCTGTCCGCACCTTTGAGGTCGCGCGAGGTGACCTGCATCTGCACGATGGTACGGCCGGCGTTCAGCCCGCGGGTGCGAGTCAACACGTCTTGGCTGTAGACGATCTCGTCGATGATCCCGTCCAGGGTCGTGCGTTCAACCGGCGTCGTGGTCGTGGTCTGATCGGAGCTCGTGACCCCCTTGTCATGCTCTCCACACCCGGCCGACCCGGCGATCAGGCCGACGATCAACATCCACCCGAACGGTGCCCGCCTGTCCATGACGGCATAGGACCACACCGTCCGACGTCACGGCAACCGTGTCGGCCTCGCAGGAGTCCGGAGTGACCCGACACACCCGACCGCGCGCTCAGGCTGTGATCGTCGGTGCTGGTCGGAGCTCCGGGGCTACCCCCGGGCCGCGTGTGACGCCTGGCGCGAGTCCTTCCCGCCCGGCCGGTGCGCGGCCAAGATGAGCGCCGTGGACCCTGTGCGCATCACCGCGACCTCCGGCCGGATCGAGGTCACCGCCGACGACGGCGCCGGCGTACGGGTGGAGCGGGGGCAGGAACACCCGATGGGTGGCGTCCTCGAGGTCAAGGGATCCCATTCCGGGGTGGTGATGCGGGTCCCCGCCGGGACCGACCTGATCGTCGGCAGCCACTCGGGCGCGGTCCGCCTCCGCGGTGAGTTGGGCGGTGTCCGGCTCACCACGCGCAGCGGCAAGGTGGAGATCGAGTCCTGCACCTCGCTCGACGTCCGCACGGTCTCGGGTCGGATCGACGTCGAGCACGTCGCCGGCGAGGGAAGGATCAAGACCGCGAGCGGGCGGGTGACCGTCGGGCGCGCCGACGGCGAGCTGCACGTCGCCACCGTCTCCGGTCGCATCGAGGTGGAAGCAGCCGGCGGACCGGTGCGGGCCAACACGGTGAACGGGACCGTGACCGTCGGCATGACGCACGCCGAGGACGCCCGCGCCGATTCCGTGTCGGGCAGCGTCACCATCGGCCTGCCGTCGGGCGTGCATCCCAAGGCCTCGCTCGCCTCGATCAGCGGGCGCTGCGACTGTGAGATGGACCAGGGCGACGACTGTTGCGTCACGGGACGTTCCGTGAGCGGACGGATCCGGATCGTCGAGCGGTCATGAGCACGGTCACCGGTGCTGTGGTGTTCACGGATCTCGTCGGGTTCACCGAGTTCACCGCGCTCTCCGGTGACGACGAGGCGCTCCGCCTGCTGGGCACCCAGGAGCGCATCGTGCGCGAGCATTGCTCCCGGACGGCGCCCGGATCGTGAAGGAGCTCGGCGACGGGCTGATGCTGTTCTTCGCCGAGGCGTGCTCCGCCGTCGTCACCATGCTCGCAGTGCTCGCGGCCTTCGAGGAGTCCGCCGAGGCCGACATGTTGCCGCTGTTCGTGCGGGTCGGCGCCCACTGGGGTACGCCGAGCTGTCGGGGCGACGATCTCGTGGGCCACGACGCCAACGTCGCGGCCCGGATCGTCGACGTCGCCTCGCCCGGCGAGGTCCTCGTGTCCGAGGCGTTGGTGCGGGCGGGAACCCACCGACGGCGTGGAGTTCTCCGAGCTCGGTCCGGTGATGATGAAGGGCCTCGTCGATCCGATCTCGCTGTACCGGGTCGACGCGTACTGCGAGGGAGCAGCAGCTCGGCCCCGGCGCGCGTCGTAGTCTGCGGGGAGTCCCCTGCAGAAAGGACGTCGTGCCTGCCGACGGTTTCGTCTCCCAGCTGCCCGACACCGATCCCGACGAGACCGCGTGAATGGATCGAGTCGCTCGACGCGGTCGTCGACGCCGAGGGCACGGCCCGGGCCCGCTACCTCCTCACCCGGCTGCTCGATCACGCCGACCGCCCGCGACGTCGGTCTCTCGGCGGCCATCTCCACGCCGTACGTCAACACGATCCCGCCCGAGCAGGAGCCGTGGTTCCCCGGCGACGAGATGCTCGAGCGTCGCATCCGGGCCTACGTCCGGTGGAACGCCGTCGCGATGGTCGACCGGGCCAACCACCGCCACGAGGGTCTCGGCGGCCACCTCTCCACGTACGCGTCGGCCGCCGCGCTCTACGAGGTCGGGTTCAACCACTTCTTCCACGGCAAGGACGACGGCGGCTTCGGCGATCAGGTCTTCATCCAGGGCCACGCCGCCCCCGGGATCTACGCCCGCGCGTTCCTCGAGGGCCGGCTCGAGCGAGGACGAACTCGATTCCTTCCGTCGTGAGGCCGACGGCGGGGGACTGAGCTCCTACCCGCACCCGCATCGGATGCCCGACTTCTGGGAGTTCCCCACGGTCTCCATGGGCCTCGGTCCGATCAACGCCGTGGCCCAGGCCCGGATCAACCGCTATCTCCTGCACCACCACGCTCGTCGACACCAGCCGATCGAAGGTCTGGGCCTTCGTCGGCGACGGCGAGATGGACGAGCCCGAGGCGAAGGCGGGGCTCTCGATCGCGGCACGCGAGAAGCTCGACAACCTGATCTTCGTCGTGAACTGCAACCTCCAGCGGCTCGACGGGCCGGTGCGCGGCGGCGGGAAGATCATCCAGGAGCTCGAGATGGCCTTCCGCGGCGCGGGTTGGAACGTCATCAAGGTCGTCTGGGGCCGCGAGTGGGATCCGCTGCTCGCGGCGGACGTCGACGGCGTGCTGGTGCGAAGATGAACGAGACCGTCGACGGCGACTTCCAGAAGTACGCCACCGAGTCGGGCGCCTACATCCGCGAGCACTTCTTCGGTCCCGACCCGACGCCTGCGTGCGATGGTCGAGCACCTGAGCGACGCGGAGCTCGAGCGGCTGCCGCGCGGCGGGCACGACTACCAGAAGCTCTACGCCGCCTACGACCTCGCGGTGCGTCACGAGGGCAGCCCGACCGTCATCCTCACCAAGACGATCAAGGGCTGGACGCTCGGCAGCTCGGTCGAGGCGCGCAACGCAACGCACCAGGTCAAGAAGATGACCGCCACGGAGCTGCGCACCTTCCGCGATCGGCTGCACCTCGACGTGCGCGACGAGGACCTCGCGGAGCTCCCGCCGTACCTGCATCCGGGTCCGCGGCTCACGCGAGTTCCAGTACCTCACCGCCCGCCGGCGCCTGCTGAACGGGCCGCTGCCGATGCGTCGCCACGACGCGCCGCGCGATCCCCGCGGTGTCGCCGGACCTGTTCGCCGAGTTCCACGCCGGCACCGGCCCGAAGCTGCAGGCGTCGACCACGACGGCCTTCGCCCGGCTGATCCGCAAGCTCCTCGCCGCTCCCGACCTCGGACCGCGTGTGGTGCCCATCGTGCCGGACGAGGCGCGCACCTTCGGGCTCGACGGCCTGTTCTCCGAGGTGAAGATCTACGCCCCGTTCGGTCAGCCGTACGAGCCGGTGGACGCCGGCCTGCTGCTGTCCTACCGCGAGGCCCGGCGACGGTCGGATCCTCGAGGAGGGCATCACCGAGGCGGGATCGATGGCGTCGATGACCGCGGCCGGGACCGCCTACGCCACGTGGGGCCAGCCGCTCGTTCCGTTCTTCGTCTTCTACTCGATGTTCGGGTTCCAGCGGGTCGGCGACCTGATCTGGTCCTTCGGCGACCAGCGGGGGAGAGGCTTCCTGCTCGGCGCGACGGCGGGGCGCACCACGCTCACGGGCGAAGGCCTCCAGCACTGCGACGGTCAGAGCCAGCTGCTCGCGAGCGCGGTGGCGAACTGTCGGAGCTACGACCCGGCGTTCGCGTACGAGGTCGCGGTGATCATCGAGGACGGGCTCGCGCGGATGTACGGACCGGACCCGGAGGACTGCTTCTACTACCTGACCCTCTACAACGAGAACGTCTCGATGCCGGAGATGCCCGCGGGCGTCGCCGACGGGATCGTGCGTGGCCTCTACCGCTACCGCGAAGCCGATGCGGGTTCGCACCGCGCGCAGATCCTCGCGAGCGGGATGATGATGCACGACGCGCTCGAGGCACAGCGGCTGCTCGGTGAGCGCTACGACGTGCGAGCCGACGTCTGGAGCGCGACGAGCTACAAGCTGCTGCGCGAGGACGCGCTCGACTGCGAGCGCTGGAACCGGCTGCACCCGACGTGAGCTGCCCCGCACCCCGTACGTCACCCAGCAGCTCGACGAGCACGGTGGGCCCGTGGTCGCGGTCACCGACTTCCTCACGCTCGTGCCCGACCAGATCGCCCGGTTCGTGCCGACGCCGTTCGTGGCGCTCGGCACCGACGGCTACGGGCTCTCCGACACGCGTGCCGGCGCTGCGGCGCTACTTCGAGGTCGACACCGGCCACATCGTGGTCTCGGTGCTCCAGACGCTCGCGACGGCCGGGGAGCTCGATTCCCGTGTCGTCGACGCGGCGATCGTGGACTTCGAGATCGACCGGGAGAGCGCCCCGCCGCGGATCCGCTGAGGACGGCGTGCCGGCAGGCGTCAGGCGCCGCGGCGGTTGTACTCCTCGTCGGGGTCCCACGGCTCCTTGTTGGCGTTGTCGTCGCCGTCGTCCTCGAGATACACCACGCCGGCGTCGTCGTCGTCGATGTCGGCCAGGGTCCCGCTTCCTTCGCGGAACATGCCGTCATCGAAGCCCTGCTTCAACTCGCGGGCCTCGCGGAACCGACGGGCTCGTCCTTTTCTTGGCACGCTTCACCTACCCCCGATGGGCCGACCGGCCGGTTGGCGGGTATTGATTATCTCGCATCCGAGGGCCCCGTGCGGAACCACTTGCCCGTCAGGCCCCGTCGGGCGTGCCGGGGCCGTCGAGAAACGGGCGCCGGCCGTAGTGATCGAGGTGCACGACCTCACCCACGGGACGCCGCGTCGTGGGTCCGTAGCCCCCCTTCAGGGGCCACCCGAGGGGCACGACCGCGCACGGCGTGACCGAGTGGGGCAGGCCGAGCGTCCGCCGGGCCATGCTCGTGGACCAGAGCGGGAGGGTGGTCGAGCGCGGCGCCGAGGCCGAGCCCACGGGCGGCCAGCAGCAGGTTCTGGACCGCCGGGAAGATCGACCCGTAGTAGGCGGAGCGGCCCATGTTCGTGAGCCAGGGGCGACCGTGGAGGCACGCCACGACGATGACCGGGGCGTTCTCGAAGTGGTCGGCCTGCCACTGCACGGCGGCGAGCATGCGGGCGGCCTTCAGGTCGCCGCGGACGCGGGACCTGGCCATGCGCCGGTAGACCGACCACGCCTGGCGGTTCAGGCGGGCGAGCGCATGCTTCACATCCGGGTCGCGGACGACCACGAACTCCCAGTTCTGCAAGTTGCTGCCCGTCGGTGCCCGCAGCGCGAGCTCGAGCACGGCGAGCAGCGTCTCGTCGTCGACGGGATCGCCCCGCAGGCGTCGCACCGCCCGCTGGGTCTGCATCGCGTCGGCCAGCGGCATGCGGAGGCCGTCGGCGACCTCGGAGTAGTCAGGCATCGATCCCCCAGAGCGAGACGGAGCATCGTACCGGTCGCCGACCGCACGACGTGCCGGTCGCGGCCTCGGGCCGACTGGCTAACCTCGTCGGTCCCGGGCGATTGGCTCAGACGGTTAGAGCGCTGCCTTCACACGGCAGAGGTCGGGGGTTCGAGTCCCTCATCGCCCACAGGTCGTTGTCAGAATCACAACGTTTGCCCAGCTCAGAGGGCACTTCGCGTGTCCGATCGCTCAGGTGGGCTCGTCTGGTTCGCCTGCGTTGAGCTGGAGGGCCCTGGTGACGAGGAGGAGCAGGTCCTGCTCGCGCTGCTCGATGGTGGCGGGGTCGCGTGAGGTCTCGTACAGGTCGTGGAGGGCGTGACCGACCATGAGCATGCAGAGCTCGGCATGTCGGCGCGCTTCGGTGGTGGCCGGTAGTGGCCGGTTGTTTGTCTCGGCGCTCCATGTCATGAGGTCGACGTAGAGATCGACACCTCGTTGCAGCAGCGCTCGCCACTCCTGGTGGATCGCCGGGACCCGGTACGAGTACTCGATGGCGGTGCGGAGCAAGGGTCCATGTGACTGCCAGCCGTCGCTCGTGTGGCGGATGCCGATGGCGAGGACGTCCACCGGCGTCGCATCGGGGGGGATGGACACGGATGCGATCGAGTCCATGAGCTCGGTCAGTCCCCGGCGGACGAGGGCGACGAGGAGCTCGTCCATCGAGCCGAAGTAGAAGTAGATGCCCGGCCGGGAAATGCCCGCGGCTGTCGCGATGTCGGCCACCGTGAGGTCCTCGTAGCGCCGTTCGCCGAGGAGTAGCTCGGCCGCGTCGAGGATGGCCCGCTCCTGCTCTTCGCTGCGGCGGGGTGCGTGCCGGCGACGGTCGCGTCGCGCCTGGAGGTTCGAGTCGGCCTGGTGCGTTGACATAGTGTTGACTATTGTAGACACTCTGTTGACTAGTTCACGCGGACTAAGTCACGCGATAGGGGAGCGAGTGGTGAGGCGCAGCAGCGAGCGGGTCTCGGGAGCGAGCGTGCTCATCACGGGTGGCGGGTCAGGCATCGGGTTGGCACTCGGCGCCGCCATGGCCCGAGACGGCGCGCAGGTGACCTTTGCCGACATCGATCACGCCGCCGCACTACACGCCGCCGAACTGGCCCGCGCTGCGGGAGGGGCCGCGGCCGGCATCGCGCTCGACGTGACCGATCGTGATGCCTTCGCCGGCGCCGTCGACGACCTGGTGCAGACCCACGGGTCGATCGACTACTTGATCAACTGCGCCGGCATCTCGATCGGTGGGCCGACCCACGAGCTCACCGGGTCGCACTGGGATGCAGTCGTCGACGTGAACCTCGGTGGCGTCGTCAATGGTGTGCTGGCCGCGTACCCCCACATGGTGCGCGCCGGCCGTGGTCATCTCGTCAATGTCGCCTCCGGTGCGGGGCTCGTTCCGCTGCCGTTCGTCGTCGGCTACTCGGCGGCCAAGCACGCCGTCGTGGGTCTCTCGCTCGGCCTCCGGCCGGAGGCCGCCCGCCACGGTGTCCACGTCAGCGTCGTGTGCCCCGGCGCGGTCGAGACGCCGATCCTCGATCGCCTCCCACCGGCCGATCTCCCGGCCACACCCACGGCGCCCGTCACTCCACGAGCCTTCCTCTCGGTCCTCGGCCAGACCCCCATCGATGCCGACCGCTTCGCTCGCGCCGCCCTTCGTCGAGTTGTCAAGGATCAACCAGTGATCATCGTGCCGGCGCGACTTCGGGCCCTCTGGGTTCTGCACCGCATCTCACCGACGCTCACCCAGCACATCGCCCGGTTCCTCGCGGGCAGGGTCGAACGAGACCTGCTCGTCACCGCCGAGCAGTCGTCCACGGAAAGCGCCGCGACTCATGGCGGCCGTGAGTGAGGTCCGGATGCTGAAGGCAGGGATCACGGTTGGCTGTTCGGCAGCCTTGGTCGCCGCTGCAGTCCTGACCGCTTGGCTGCGCGACACCCAGCGGACACCGTCGCCGCTCTCCGGCCGCGAACCGTTTGGCGAGCGGCTTGGGGTCACCGTCGGCCGGACCGGAGGGATGCTCATCGGCGCCTACCTCGCCGGTGTGCTCACTATCGGCGCTGGAAGCCGGCTCATGATGCGGGTTCTGGCGGCGACCTCGGCTGACGATGTCCAAGGGCTTCGCACTGAAGCAAACGAGACGGTCGGCAAGGTGAGCGGCGGCGGCTCGGCCTTTCTCGTTGTCATCGTCGGCGTGGGTGTAGCAGTCGTCGGGTTGGTGCTCTTTTCACTGTTGCGGCACTGGCTCCCGGACCGGTCGCTGGCCGCCGGCCTGGTTGGGGTTGCCATCGGTGCTGGCATCCTGGTGCGGCCCCTCGGTTTTCTCACCTCCGCCAACAGCGACTTCGTGCTCGTCGCACCGGCGGCGTTGGCCGTGGCGTTCTGCCTCGCAACCCTTGCCCTGTTCGGGGCAACCTTCGGTGTCCTGGTGGACTGCCTCGCTTCCCGTTGGCCGCGACCAGGGTGGAACGCGAAAGGAGTTGTCGCGGTCCTGCCCTTCGCGATCCTGTTGCTCGCGCCTCCGCTCCTGGTCGGTGCCGGGATCGGCGTACTCGTTGGAACGGTCGCACCGAGAGTGCGGTTCCGACTATCGAAGGATCACGAGACGGGGTCGGAGATCGCAGGCACGAAGGCGAGCCCCGGCAGCATCGTGGTCATGATCTTGGGGGGACTCGGCGGTCTGTCGATCGTTCTCGCCGCAGGCCAGGTCCTCACCCTTTGACGCGGCGGCGTCCGCGGCGTCGGATCGGTACTCCCGCGGCCGTGAGCGCCTGGTGGAGAGTGCTTGGCGCGACGCTGAATCGTTCCGCGAGCTGGTCGAGCGTCGCGCCTCTTCGGTATTGGTGCGCGGCGTCAGCTACCTCCCGGTCGGTGAGCTTCCGGAGGCTTCGACCGCAAATCCCGTGGCGATGGAGGTGGTCCATGACCGTCGTGCGGTGCACGCCGAACCTGGCTGCGACGTCGTTGATGGTCGCCCCATCTCCATAGGCGGCGACAAGCTCATCGACATCGCCGGTGGTGAAGCGGCGCTGCACTCGCTGGGTCCGGCGAGGGTTTGAAAGCCGTCCCCTTTCCCCCGGCGCTCCGTCTCGGGATGGCTCGGAAGCCTGATTCGGGCCTTCGCCGGGGGTCGTTCGCGAGCCTCGCGACGCCCGTGACCCCTGTCCCGTAAGGGTTTCGACGGCGGCGTGAGGGTTTGAAAGCCGTCCCCAAAGGTCCACCAACTGCCGCTCGCCGTGCCTCACGCACCGATGCGGGCATGGAGCGCGGCCGACTGCTCCTGGAGCCGAGGCAGGGCGAGGTCGGTGATCGCCGCGTCGGCATCGGTCACCAGGGCCCGGGCCCGGTCGGGCGAACCTCGGCCGGCGAGCACGTCGGCCCAGTCGAGGCAGCACCGCGCGATCCATACCGGGCTGGCGAGGCGACGGCTGAGGTCGATCGCCGCCGCGAAGTCCGCGTCGGCGTCGTCGGGGCGGCCGAGACGGACCTCGAGCAGTGCCAACAGGCGCGCCATCGGCCCGGCGACGATGCCACCGGTGCCGGCGACGAGCCCGTCTCCCGGCACCGCAACGTCGTGCAGCAGCGCGGCCGCATCGCGATCGCCGACCGCGCTCGCGACCTCGCACCACATGGCGACGGCGAGGGGCCAGCCGGCATCGGAGGGGATGTCCCGGAACCCGCCCGCCGATCCGACGTGGAGTCGCCCGGCGGCTCCGTCGAGGTCGCCTCCCTCGGCGAGCGCGAAGGCCACGGTCGCCGCCGCGGCCGCTTCGTCGGGATTCGCCGTGTGGAACGCGTCCCATGCGTCGACGATCTCGGCGAGGCGCCCCTGCTCACGACGGATCGCGAGCGTGGTGGTCGCGCGGTACGTGACGGCCTCTGGCATCCCGGCCCGCGACCACACCTCGAACTGCTCGCGAGAGAGGGCGTCGGACTCGACGAGGTGGCCGTCGATCGCGGCGAGCATCGGGGCAAGGAACAAGTGCATCCGGCGCGCGACGGAGCTCTGCTTCTCGGCGGCGAGAACCCCGAGGTTTCCCGCATGCGCCCGGAATCCCGCGCCGTCGCCGGCGACGAAGGCGCTGAACGCGGACTGGAGCTCGGTCGACGCGAGGACGGTGGCGTCCTGCACGGTTCGCGCCGCCTCGAGCGCGCGCAGCATCAGCGCACGATCCTCGTGGAAGTCGGCCGTCGACCAGTCGTCCCGCGGGCGGGCGTTGAAGATCCCGGCCGAGACGTCCACGAGGGCCAACGGGTCGCCGGAAGCCTCGGCGAGCGTGCGGGCCTCCCGGAGCAGGGAACGGCGCCGCTCCGTCTCGCGTACGAAGATCAACTCGATCGCGAGGGTGGCCAGGAGGCGGGCGCGGAGTCCGGGGTCGTCGGTGACGCGCGTCAGGAGGTCCTCGAGGAGCTCGATCTTCTCGGGATCGGCCGCCTGCTCCTGGTTGAACGACGTCCGCGTATGGACAAGGAGCACCTTGGCCATCGCCGCGTCGAGGGCGGAGGTCTTGGCCAGTCGGGCCGCCTCGCGAAGGTGACCGGGCCCCTCGCTGATCCCGGCCGTGAACTCGGCGCGACCGAGCTCGGTGAGCAGGTCGACTCGGAGTGCGGGATCGTCGTCGTCGGCATCGAGGTGTTCGAGCGCCAACCCGAACCAGCGGGCGGCGTCTTCGGCGGCCGACTTCGTGTACGCCTGCTCGCCGGCACGACGCGCGTATTCGATCGCCTTCTCGGGATCGGCTGCCGCCGCCTCGCCGTAGTGATACGCCAGCTCCACGATCACCGGGTCGAGGTCGTCCCCATTCCGGGTCTCGATGGTCTGCGCGATCTTGCGGTGGGTCCGGACCCGTCGGGTCGTCGTCAACTCCTCGAGCAACGTGGCGCGCACGAGCGCATGGCCGAAGCGGTACCGGTCCAGCCCGACCTCGTTCACCAATCCGGTCTTCTGCGCCGCGTCGAGCATGTCGATCGCGGCGTCCTCGTCGACGCCGGCCACGTCCGCGAGCACCGGCAGCGCGAACTCCTGGCCGATCACCGCGGCGACGGAAAGCAGCTTCTGGGAGTCGTCGTCGAGCCGCGAGACGCGGCGACCGACGACCTCGCGCACGCCTTCGGGAAGTCCGACCTCCTCCAGGCTGAGGTCGCTCGTCCATCGCCCGTCGCGCAGGACCAGGGCTCCGCTCTCGACGAGGTGACGGACGATCTCGCCGACGAAGAAGGGGTTTCCCCCGGTCTCCGCGTAGACGGCATGGGCGAGGGCCACACCGGGCTCGTCGAGGTCGTGCCCGGCCGAGCGCTCGAGCAGCTCGGCGACACCGTCGGCGGTGAGCCCGTCGAGCGCGAGTCGGGTGACGGTCCCGTCCCGCCGGAGATCGGCGAGCGTGGTCGCGAGCGGGTGGGAGCGGTCGAGGTCGGTCGAGCGGTAGGTGCCGAGGACGAGGAGCGCGTCGTGCGGCGTCTCGCGGATGACGTGGCGGAGGAGCTGCAACGTCGGGCGGTCGGCCCAGTGCAGGTCGTCCAGGACGAGGAAGACCGGGACCGAAGCCGCCGTGGTGCGCAGCCACCCGGTGATCGCGTCGAACAGCCGGGCCCGCTCGGACTCCGGGTCGTCGTGCACGGGCTCCCGCAGGCCGGCCACGCGACCGGGAAGCTCGGGCACGATCCGGCTGAGCTCGCTCGCGAGTGAGCCGAGCCATGCGTCGGGGACCCCGTCGAGCTCGGACTGGAATCGCAGTGCCTCGGCGAACGGCTGGTACGGCAGCGCGAGCTCCTCGTCGCACCGGCCGCCGAGGACGAGACCACCCTGGTGACGGGCGACGAGCGCGGCCTCGGTCGCGAGGCGCGTCTTGCCGATGCCCGGCTCGCCCGAGATCAGGACGACCTTGCGACGTGACTCGGCGCTCTCCTTCCACGCGTCGACGAGCTGGTCGAGCTCGCCCCGACGTCCGGCGAGATCGAACGCGGCGGGCGACGCCAGCACCGGCGGCAGCGGCGTCTCGCGCGGCATCGCGACCTGCACGATCGGCTCCCAACGCACCGCGACCGCTGGGACGGGGTCGGCGATGCCCTTGAGGTCGAGATCGCCCACGCCCGCGAACTCGTGCCCGCCGCGTCCGCGCGCGAGGTGCCGCACGATCTCCGCACAGAGGATCTGGCCACCGTCGGCTGCGGCCTCCAAGCGCTGCGCCTCGATGACCGGCAGCCCGAAGCAGTCGTCGCCGCTGAAGGTCACGTCGCCCACGCTGATCCCGACGCGGACCTCCATGCGTTCGTCGGTGCCGCGGCGGTTGTGACCGTCCACGGCCTGCTGGATGGCGACGGCGGCGGCCACCGCGTCGACGGCCGCGGAGAAGGTGGCCATCGCGCCGTCGCCGGTGTGCTTCACGACGGTGCCGCGATGGGCGGTGATCGCGTCGGTGATCAGCGCGTCGTGCTTGACCCGGAGGACGTCCGCTGCCTCCTCGCCGATGCGGGAGCGCTGCGCGGTCGAGCCGACGAGGTCCGTGAAGAGCACCGTCGCGGTGTCGATGCGTTCTCCCGCCTCTGCCACGGCGGGAGACTAGGCGGGCGCCGCCGCGCACGCCGTCGCCGCAGGTGACGCCGGTGCCCGCGTCCGGGCCTCACCCGGTCGTGTGGTGCAGGAACTTCACGACGAGGTCCATGACCGTGCGGCTGGACCACTCGGCGGCCGCCGTGGCCGGCGCCGACGACCACGTAGCGCGTGCTCGGGACCCCGGCCTTGCGGAGCGCCTGATGGACGAGGAGCGTCTGGCTGGGCGAGACGACCCGGTCCGCCGAACCGTGGAAGAGCAGGAACGGCGGCGCGAGGTCGTCGATGTAGGTGATCGGGTTCGCACGCCGGGCTGCGCCTCGGGATCGTCGATCAGGTTCCGCCCGCTGTCCTTGCCGTTGACGAACTCGGATTCGGAGTAGCTCGGCCGGAAGTGACGGAACCGCTCGGCGAAGTCGAAGTCCTCGGCGATGTGGGTGAGATCGGAGAGGCCGTAGACGTCGACCACGGCGTCGACCTGGGTGGCGGGACCGTCGCCCGGCGGCTCGAGCGCCGGCGACGTTGCGTGCGTCGACGCCGGCGAGCGCAGCGAGGTAGCCCCCGGCTGAATCTCCCCAGAGCGCGACGTGACGACCGTCGACGTGGAATCGGTCGCTCGTGCTCACGGAGGAACCGGATTGCGGTCTTCACGTCGCTGCGTCGCGTCGGCGTAGATGCCGTCGTCGACGGTCCGGTACTGGACGCTCGCCACGACGAAGCCGGCTTCCGCGACGTAGGTCCGCTGGTCGAGGGAGATCTGGCGGCGGCGCGACGTTGAAGCCGCCGCCGGGTAGGTAGACGACCGCGGGGAACGGCCCTGCGCCCCGTTCGGGATCTGGACGTCCATGCGGAGCTTGCGCGCGCTTGCCGAACCGGGTCGTGACCCGCGAGTAGACGATGCCCTTCCGCAGCTCCGGGGGATTCGGATCGCAGTGGATCGAGGTCGTGCGGACCGATGTGCAGGAGCGTGCTGGTGCTGGTGTCGCTCGGGGCGATGGTCCTCGCGGAGCCCGTGCAGGGGCGGCCCGGTGAACGCGCCGGGGCCGCAGCGCTGCGGTTCCGTGCACGGCGCCTGCGCCGCTGGAGGAGCAGCCGGCGGCCGTCGCGGCGACGAGCGCGGCAACAGCAGTGATCACCACGGTCCGTCGACCCATCCGTCGCATCATCGCGTCCCGGGGGCGGGCGGGACCGCTCGGGCCGGGTCAGTTCGCCGCGGCCGTACGCTCGTGGTCTGCGTTCGCCTGGACCATGCGGGCGAAGTCCTCCCAGTTACCGAGCACCTCTTCGAGGGCGACCACACGCTCGACGCGGCCGCGATCAGGCCCTCGGCGCGCCTCGGCGAGCTGCTGGCCGGCGACGGCGACGTACGAGTCGGCGATCGCTTGGGGCGTGGCGTCGGGCCAGGGGCGCGACGCGTCGACGATCCAGGGTGTGACACGGCTCCATGGGTGCTCCTGGGGGGAAGTGCTTGGGGGGTACCTCAGAGGAACGCCGCGGGCGGCGGATGCGTTCCCGCATCGGGCGCGAAATCCCCAATCTTGAGGGTCGGGGGCGGCGGGTTCGACCGAATCGCGCCGGTACACTCGCCTGCCCACGACGCCCGCTCGGCCGAGCGCAGCAGCAGCGACAACGAGGACGACTGCATGCGCATCCCCACCGGACGCCCCGCCAGGGCGGGTATCGCCGCCCTGGCCGTCGCCGCGCTCGCCGGGTCGCTCGCCTCGGTGCCGGCCGGCGCCGATCCGGTCTCAGCGGCGTCCCCGGGGCGCGATCGGTGCGTCCGCCGTCGGCGCCGGCGACCGTCCCCGCCCCTGCGGCGGACGACCGGCTGCTCGTCACCCTCGACCCCGGCGCGTCCGCGGCGACGGCCGCGGCCGTCGTCGCCGCGACCGGCGCTTCCGTGGAGACGCGCGCCGGCGACACGCTCGTCCTGGCGCCGCCGGCCGGCGGTGCCCTGCACGCCGCCGGTGCCGCCGCCGTGCCCGGCGTCCGCGTCCGTCGAGCACGACTATGCCGTCAGCGGCTTCTCGGCACCGAACGACCCGCTCTACGGCGACCAGTACGGCCTCGCCGACACCCAGCCCGGCGGCATCCGGGCCGAGTCGGCCTGGAACGACACGCCGGGCAGCCGCGGCGTCGTCGTCGGGGTGCTGGACACGGGCATCGCGCTGTACGCACCCGGACCTCAAGGCCAACCTCTGGACGAACCGCACCGGCATCAACGGATGCGGCTACGGCACGCACGGCTGGAACGCGATCGCGAACACCTGCACGCCCAGCCGACGACTCCGGCCCACGGCTCGCACGTCGTCCGGCATCGTCGGGGCCACCGGGAACAACAACATCGGCGTCACCGGGTGTGGCGCAGCGCGTGTCGCTGATGCCGCTGAAGATGCTGGACGCCTACGGCAACGGCTACGTCGCCGACGCGGTCGAGGCGATCGACTTCGCGCTCTCGGCGAAGTCCGCCGGAGTCAACCTCCGGGTCCTGCACGCGTCCTGGGGTACGGAGGCGTCGTCGGTCGCGTTGTCGGCGGCGATCGGTCGCGCCAACGCCGCCGGGGTGCTGTTCGTGGCCGCGGCCGGGCAACGGACGGAATGTGACCGACACCACGCCGATGGATCTCGACGTCGCCGGGCAACGACATCTACCCGTGCGAGGACTCCGCACGCGAAACGTCGTCTGTGTCGCGGCGACGACGAGCCTGGCCACGCTCGCCAACTTCTCCAACTGGGGCGCCACCGCGGTCGACATCGCCGCACCCGGGCGCGAACATCCTCTCCACGATCCCGTCCGGGCGTCGTCGGCGCCCTGAACGACCCCTGTTACTTCGCGCTGTACTGCGAGTTCAACGGCACGTCGATGGCCGCGCCGATGGTGTCCGGTGCCGCGGTCGACGTGCTCGCCGCCGAGCCCGCCCTGACGATGGGCCAGCTGCGTAGCCGGCTGCTCAGCACCGCGGCCGGCTTCGCCGGGCTCGACGGACTCGTCGCGACCGGTCGGCTCGACGTCTGCGCGGCGATCCCGAACTGTGGCGGTCTCCCGGCGGTCCCGCCGACCAAGCCCAACGACGGTGACCGCGACCGTCGGCAGTCACTCGGTGAAGCTCACGTGGACGACGCCGGACTCGAACGGCAACTCGTTCACCGTCATCGGCTACGACGTCCAGGGCCCGGCCGGGCATCACCAACCTCCCGCTGACCGCCTCGTCCGCGACGATCAGCGGTCTCACCAACAACGTAACCGTGACCGTGCGGGTCCGGGCGGTCGGCTCGGCCGGGAACGGGCCCTGGGTCGACAAGCTCGTGCGTCCGTACCGCGGGCGGCTACGAGGTCGACGGCCTCGGCAGCGTCCACCGGCTCAAGGTCGGCGGGACGCAGCCCGTCGGCACCGATCGGGACGCCGTTCTTCACGTGCGGGCCTCGCCCGCGGCGTGGCGATCCTTCCCCGAGGGCACTGGCGGCTACGTCGTCGACGCCTACGGCGGGCTGCACCCCTTCCGGATCGGTTCCGGGAGCCCGAAGCCGCCGACCCCGACCGGCGCCCCGTACTGGCTCGGCTGGGACATCGTCCGCGGCGTGGCGCTGACGCCCCACGGCGGCGGCTACGTCCTCGACGGCTTCGGAGGCCTCCATCCGTTCGGCTACGGCCGCGGACGCCCCGCCCGCGAAGGCCACGTCGACGCCGTACTGGCTCGGGTGGGACATCGCCCGCGGCGTGACCCTCAGCCGACGGCGGCGCGGCGGCTACGTCCTCGACGGCTTCGGCGGCATCCACCCGTTCTCGGTCGGCGGCGGGGCGCTCGCCCCGAGCCCGAAGAACGGCCCGTACTGGCTCGGGTGGGACATCGCCCGCGGCATCACGACCGTCAACGGCAGCGGCGGGGGCTGGGTCCTCGACGGCTTCGGGGGCATTCACCCCTTTGCGACGGGCGGGAGCACACCACCCCGACCGACCGGCGTCCCGTACTGGCTGGGCTGGGACATCGCCCGGGGAATCGACGCCTGAGAAGCCGGTAGACTGGAGGCCCCCGTTCGTCCCCCGACGAGGTCCTCATGCCCAGTCCGGACCAGATCCGCGCCACCGTCGATGCGTATGTCGACGCGTACGCCCGTAACGACAAGGGCCGCTTCCTCGCGCTGTGGGCTCCCGAGGGTGTCCTCGAGGACCCCGTCGGCACGCCGGACCCATGTCGGGACCGACCGCCCTGGCGACGTTCTGGGACGCGCCCGGGAGCTCGCCGACCGCATCGAGCTCCTTCCCGAGCAGGTGATCGTCGCCGGCGACGAGGCCGCCATGGTGTTCGAGATCCGGGCCCACATGGGTGACGGCGGGCTCGTCATGCACGCCGTGGACGTCCTGCGCGTGCGACGACGACGGCCGCCTGACGAGCGTACGCGGCGTACTGGGACATGGCCGACGGCCGTACCCGATGCCGGCCTGAGGTGGGTACCGGGAGCACCGACGGAACCGGTGAAGGGCAGACCGACGACTGGCTGAGCCTCCGGCCGGTCGGGCACAATGGAGAGACCATGCAGGTTGAATCTCGTGACTCCGTCTCGCTGAAGCCGGCCGAGCTCGACGAGCTCGGCCAGATGCTGAGCGGTGTCGGACTTTCCGGAATGGACACCCAGCTCGAGTACCACGTCGAGCACTTCCCGCTGATCGTCATCGCCGGCGCCGACGACGAGCCCCACGGGTTCCTCTTCGGCTCCCTCGAGCGCGTCGGGGGCACGCCGTGCATCCTCTGGGGCCTCGGCGCCGCGAAGAAGGGCCGCCAGGCCGGGTCTCGCGGTCAAGGGCATGGTCGGCGAGCTCTACCGCCGGGCGGCGATCTCGTTCCCCGACGAGGACGTGCTCGTCGCCGGGCGCATCGCCCACCCCGCCGCCTACGGACTGCTCCAGGGTCTCGTCGACGTCGTCCCGCGTCCGAACTACTCGCCGACCGGCGAGGAGCGGCGCGTGGGGCCGGCGGCTCGCGCGCCGCTTCGGCTGTGACGGCCGCTACGACGACCGCGCCTTCCGCGTCACGCACAAGGGCAAGGGCAAGGCCGCGCCCGAGGCGGTGCTCGACGCGAGCACGGTCAAGGGCGGGGGCAAGGCCGCGACCGAGGTGGTCGGCGTGGTCCAGCCGCTCAAGGGCGAGGCGATGATCGCGTTCGGGTGGGCCACCGCGGACGCGCTCGCCAACGGCCTCGGTCACATCACCGACTGACTGCCCCGCCCGACCGGCCGCGGGCGTCAGAGCATCTCGTCGAGCAGCGCCTCGAGCTCGGCTGCGGTCCCGACCGGTCGCCGGCACGCGAAGTGCTCGCAGACGTACGCCATCGATGCCCCGGTGAACGGACGCCCTTCGAGGAGCGGTGTCGCGGCCGACGGCCGCCGTCGTGACTCCACACGCCGACCCCGTTCGGCGTGACCCGGCGCGCCCAGGTGGTGCGCAACGCCGTCGTCGGGGCCGACGATCGCCACCTCGAGCGACGGCGTCAGCGCCCGCTCGTACGCGCCGAGCAGCATCCCGAACGAGGTCGGGTACTGCGTCATGGCGGGCCCGAGCAGGGCGAGCAGCCGGCGGGTGTCGGCCGCGAACGACTCCTCACCGGTGACCGCCGCGAGTCGGAGCAGCGCGTCGGCCGCGAGGGAGTTCTCCGACGGGGTCGCGTTGTCGAAGAAGTCCTGCGGGCGGACGATGAAATCCGGCGCGTCGTCGCCGGTCGTGAAGAACCCGCCGCTCGCCGGGTCCGCGAAGCGGGCGCGCAGCTCGCCGGCGAGGACGAGCGCGTCGTCGAGCCAGCCGACGTCGTCGAGCTCGGCCGCGGTGAGCAGCGCGCCGACGAGGGCGGCGTAGTCCTCGGCCACCGCGAGGTGACGGGCGCCGCCGTCGGACTGCCAGGACCGCAGGAGCCGACCCTCGGGACGAAGATGGTCGAGCAGGAAGCGCAGGTTGGCCCGTGCCGCCGCCATCCAGTCCTCCCGGTCGAACGCCGCCGCGGCCTCGACGAGCGACCGGGTGAAGAGCGCGTTCCACGCCGTGAGGACCTTGTCGTCGAGACCGGGCCGCACGCGCTGCGAGCGGGCGGCGGCGAGCAGCGATCGTGCCCGCACCACGGGTTCCGGGCGCGGTTCGGTCGGATCGACCTGGTGGAGGATCGAGCCGGAGTAGCCGGTGTGCGGGTCGGTGAAGTTCCCGCCCGCGGTCACGCCGAAGTAGCGCAGCACCTCGGGTGCGTCGTCGCCGCAGACCTCGGCGATCTCCTCCTCCGACCAGAGGTAGAACTTGCCCTCCACGCCCTCGGAATCGGCGTCCTCGGCGGAGTAGAAGCCGCCGGCCGGGTCGCGGAGCCGACCGAGGACGTAGTCGATCGTCTCGTCGACGACCTCGGCGTAGCGGGCGTGCCCGGTCACGAGGTGGGCGTGCAGGTAGGCGCCGGTGAGGAGCGCCTGGTCGTACAGCATCTTCTCGAAGTGGGGCACGAGCCAGAACGTGTCGGTCGAATAGCGGGCGAACCCACCGCCGACGTGGTCGTAGATGCCGCCGGCCGCCATCGCGTCCAGCGTGGTGGTCACCATGCCGAGGGCCTCGTCCTCGCCGCGGAGGTGGCACGCGGAGCAGGAAGTCGAGCGTCATCGACGGGGGGAACTTCGGCGCCCGTCCGAACCCGCCGTGGGTGGCGTCGAACGCGGCCCGGACTCCGTCGTAGGCCTGGTCGAGCACCGCGAACTCGAGGTCGGCGTCGCCGCCGGCCAGGCGTCCGGCGAGGGTGTTCGACTCGATGGCGGCGACGAGCTGCTCGGACTGCTCGGTCACCTTCTCGCGCTGGTTGGTCCAGACGTCGGCGATCGCCTCCATGATCCGGGGGAAGCCCGGCATCCCGGTCCGGTCCGCCGCAGGGAAGTACGTGCCGGCGTAGAACGGCCGGGCGTCGGGGGTGAGGAACACGGTCATCGGCCAGCCGCCCTGACCGGTGAGCGCCTGCACCGCGTCCATGTACGACCGCGTCGACGTCCGGGTCGCTCCTCGCGGTCGACCTTCACGTTCACGAAGAGACGGTTCATCACGGACGGCGATCTCGGGGTTCTCGAACGACTCGTGCGCCATCACGTGGCACCAGTGGCAGGAGGAGTAGCCCGACCGACAGGAGGATCGGTCGGTCGGTCGCCCGGGCGACGGCGAACGCCTCGTCGCCCCAGGGGTACCAGTCGACCGGATTGTCGGCGTGCTGGCGCAGGTACGGGCTCGTCTCCTGCGCGAGTCGGTTCACCGCGTCGACCTTAGAACCCGAGGTCGGTGAGGGCCGCGGCGACGGGCACGAACGCGGAGGCGGTGTACTCACGGCGGGCGGGGTCGCCGGCGTCGGCGATCGGCGTCGGCCCGCTCCACAGACGCGCCCTCCACCGGGTCGAGGCGCCGGCGCACCTCGTCCGATCCGGCTCGGATCGGCGTCGACGTGGTCTCGCAGCGCCGCGAAGCGTGCCCAGATCGTCCGGCACCGGCGAGCGGGGGCGGCGTCCCGACCGAGGGGAACGTCGGGACGAAGACCGAGACGCACGGGGTGCCCGAGCGCGATCCACGCCCGCCGTCGCTGCGGATCCGCGGGTCAGGCGGGCGACATCGAGGCCGTCGTCGCCTGGTCGCCCGGGGACGTGCATGCAGACGGTGACACCGCGGTTGTCCGGCCCGGCGCCCGGGGCGGCTCGACGACCGCCGCCGGACGGCCGGGGGCGCCCCATGCCGCCCCACCGTGGTCGCGCAGCGTGGCGACGATCCCGGCCGGGTCAGGGCGTCGCCCGTCGCGAGCCCGCGCCCGGGTCACGGCGAGCCGGTGGTCGGCGATCGAGGTCGGGACCGTCGGGTGGAGGAAGTCGGTGAAGTCGGTCCCCGGCTCGACGTCGGGCGAGCTACGGGTCCAGTCCTGCCGCGAGCGTGATCCGGTTCGAGACGGCCGCATGGCCCGCGACCGGGCGCGCGACCCAGGTGCGGTCACACGTCTCGAGGATCCACGCGCGCACCGGGTCGGCGACGAGGAAGGAGGAGTCGTACGGGGCGTCCCGGCCGGCCTCGCCGCTCCCGCCCTGACCGTGCGCCTCGACGAGGCCCGTGACGACGTCGAGCGCCTCGTCCGCGGTGCGGGCTCGTTCGAGACCGAGCCGCACCAGGTCCATGCCGAGCAGCGCCGGAGCCCGCAGCCGGGGGCGGCCGGACGTGTAGAGCTTCTCGTTCCCGATCGCCACGCCGTGCTCGTTGATCCCGTGCTCGAGCCCCCACAGCCAGGTCGGTCGCGAGCCGGTCAGGCGGAACGCACCGAGGTCGGGGAGCTCGAGGTACTGGGTCCGCGAGCGTCCCGCCGGCCGGCCGGGCCGGATGCTCCTCGACGACCTGGCGCCTCACCGGGCGGGCGGTCGGAGTTCTTCGCGAAGAGCGTCCCGGCGGGCGTGAGCGCGCACAGCGCTGTCGCACACGTCAGCCGGCATCCCCGTGTCGAGCTCACGCAGCTCGTCGGCGAACGCCTCGACCGGTCAGCGGCGCGCCGGTCGCCCGTGCGATCAGGTCGTCCCAGCGCAGGGACCAGCCCGGCGCGAACATCCGCTCGCGGAGCAGCGCGCCGGCCGCCGGGCCGGCCGACGATGCCACCGCACTCGCGGCGCAGCGTCGACTGGAGCTGGGACGCGACGAGCTCTCCGAGCAGGTAGTTCTGGTAGTAGACGGGCGCGAGCGCCACGTGGATCTTCGCGGCCCAGTCGGGCGCCTGCCGCTGCTCCGGCCGGGTGAGGAGCTGGTAGCGCTCGACGAGACCCCACCACCGGGTGTCGTGGTCGGCGTCCGGATCCGCGTAGAGACCGCGCTCGAAGTTGGTCATCACGAGCACCCACCGCGCGAAGACGAGCAGGGCCACGAGCCGCCGGCGCGCGCGAGCGCGGGCGCGGCGTCGGCGACCACGTCGGCTCGGGCAGACCGGCGACCTCGCGCAGCCACTCCGGGTCGAGGATCAGCCGACCGAAGAGCATCGCCACTCCCTCGGTCGTGAGGGGATGCATCGTCCGCAGGGACCAGGGGAGCGAGGGGTCGAGGCCGGCGTCGTAGACGGCGTGACCGAACTCGTGGAGCATCGTCTCGGTCCAGTACTCGCCGGGCACGTTGTTGCACAGCACCCGGACGTCGGCTGGCGCGGTCGATGTTGATGCAGAACGCGTGCTGGCTCTTGCCGTCGCGGGGTACGAGATCGCTGCGAGTCGAGGAGCGGGTCGATGTCGATGCCGATCCCGCGGTAGGTCGTCGCGGGTGAGCTCGACCAGATCGCGGTCGGCGAGCCAGTCGTCGAGCGCGAGGTCCGCCTCGGCCGGTGCGCTCTGGAAGAACGGGTCGTCGTAGTGCCAGGGCCGCAGCTCGCTCGGACGTGATGCGCGAAGCGCTCGGCCCGCGTCGCGGTCGGTGTGCTCCTTCCAGGCCCGGAACGGCTCCGCCGTCGCGCGGTCGATCTCGTCGAGGGTGGCGAGCAAGGCGGCCTCGTCCAGCTCGCCGGTGGTCGAGCGCCATCGCGAAGTGGTCACGGAACCCGAGCTCGCGGGCAGCCTCGTTGCGGAGGTGCGCGAGCCGGCGGACCCGCTCGGCGACCTGGGCACCCGACCTCCTTGGATGCCTCCCACGCGGCGCGACGGGCGTCGGGCCATCGGCGGAGCTCCGCAGCACCTCGGCGATGACGTTGTCGTCGACGGGCGAGCCGTCGAGCTCGGCCCGGTAGGCGTTGAAGGTCGCGTCGATCGACGCCTCGAGGCGCACGATCTCCTCGCGGAGCGCCGGCGGGTACCTGCTGGGTGGTCATCTGGTCGCGGAGCACCGCGACCTCGCGGGCCAGCACGGGATCCTCGGGCTCGCCGGCGTCCACGCAGCGCGGCGAAGACCTCGGGGTCGGCGAGCGCGTCGCGAACCGCGAGGTCCGCATCGATGCGGGCCTGCTCGTGCGCGTCGGAGACGTCGGTGCTGGCGTCCCACCACGCCACGGACGCTGCGTGGTCGAGCGGCGCGAGGCGCCGCGTGAGGGCGTCGACGGTCTCCCGAACGGTCATCGTCGCAGTGTACGAGCGGGCTCGGCGTGCGCCGCGTGGTCCGGTAGGTTCGACCACGAGCCGACGGCGGAAGGACCGGCATGACCTCGTGGCAGTTCGGAGCGTTCGCACCCCAGGGCTGGAAGACCGAGCTCGCGTCGATCGACGGCGCCGCCGCGCAGTGGCGGCGGTGCCTCGACGTCTCCCTTCTCGCCGAGGAGCTGGGCTACGACTCGATCTGGGTCTATGACCACTTCCACAACGTGCCGACCCCGGCACACGAAGCGGTCTTCGAGTGCTGGACGACGATGGCGGCGCTCGCGCAGGCCACGTCGCGGATCCGGCTCGGGCAGATGGTGAGCTGCACCTCGTACCGACCGCCGACGCTGACGGCGAAGATCACCAGCGCGATCGACGTGATCTCGGGCGGGCGGCTCGACTGGGGTGTCGGGGCGGGGTGGTACGAGCACGAGTACCGGGCCTACGGCTACGAGTACCCGCTCCCCAAGGTGCGGATCGGGATGCTGCGGGAAGCGGTCGAGATCGTGAAGGCCATGTGGTCCGAGGCCGACACGGACTACGAGGGCCGGTACTACCGCGTCGCCGGGGCGCAGTGCGACCCGAAGCCGCTCCAGCAGCCGCACCCACCCGTCTGGATCGGTGGCGGCGGTGAGCAGCTCACCCTGCGCGTCGTCGCCCGGCTGGCGGACGTGTCGAACTTCGGTGGCAAGCCCGACGAGTGGCGCCACAAGCGTGAGGTGCTCCAGGGGCATTGCCGCGACGTCGGCCGCGACGAGGACGAGATCGTCAAGAGCTGGAGTCCCGAGTTGCTCGTGCGCGGCACCGAGGCCGAGGCCGAGGCGTTCCACGAGGCGCGCCGCGCCGCCCAGCCCTGGCTGGAGGAGTGGGACTCCTACCGGCTCGGCAACCTCGCCGGGACCGCCGAGCAGGTCCTGGACCGGCTCGGCGTCTACGCCGACCTGGGTGCGAGTGCGCTCGTGGCGTGGATGCCCGACTACCCCTCGGACGAGACGCTGCGACGCTTCGCCGGGGAGGTCATGCCCGCGCTGGCGTGACCCCGGCTACTCGAACCAGATGCGCTGGTGCTCCCGGCTGTGCGGGTGCACCAGGAGCGCGACGAGCAGGACCGCGAAGCCGAACGAGATCACCTGGGGGAACCCGAGCACGTCGAGCCCGTAGAAGGCGAGCCAGGCCATGACGTGCAGGATCGCGGCCCCGACCGCGACGGCGTAGCCCCAGCGCTTGTCGTTGGCGATGCCGAAACCACCCGCCCCGAGGCCGATCCCGATCAGGATCAGGATGCCCGCGCCGCTGATCAGCCCGAAGAACGCCTCGATGTAACAGATGATCGTGGCGTTGACGAGGGTCTGCGGCTGGCTCTGGTTGAGGAACCGGTAGTTGTTCACCGGGGCATTCTTGTCGACGGGGCCGCGTCGCCCGTGAGCGCCCGCTCCCGGAGCTGCCCGCACGCGGCGTCGATGTCGGTGCCCCGATTGCGACGAATGGTGGCGTTGATCCCGTGCTCGTGGAGCAGCGCCGCGAACAGCCGCAGGCGATCCGTCGTCGGCGCGCGGCCGCCGAACGCGCTCGTGGGGTTCAACGGGATCAGGTTCACGTGGGCGCCGAGCGGTCCGAGCGGTGCGAGCAGCTCGCCGAGCTGCGCGGGCGTGCACGGGCTGGTCGTTGACCTGGTCCACGCACGCGTACTCGAACGTCACGCGCCGGCCGTGGGCCCGGGCGGCGTCGTGCGCGGCGGCGACGATGTCGGCCACCGGGTACCGGTCGTTGACCGGGATCATCGTGGACCGCAGCTCGTCGTTCGGGGCGTGGAGCGAGACGGCCAGCGTCACCGGCAGGCGCTCGGACGCGAGCCGGCGCATCCCCGGCACGATGCCGACGGTCGAGACCGTGATCCGGCGGGCCGAGATGCCGAGGTCGTCGTGCAGGCGCTCCACCGCGGCCCAGGTCGCGTCGTAGTTGGCCAGCGGCTCGCCCATGCCCATGAACACGACGTTCGAGACCCGCTGCTCGGTCGCGCGTTCGCGGCTCGGAGCACCTGCTCGACGATCTCACCGGCGTCGAGGTGGCGGTCGAACCCCGCCTGGCCGGTTGCGCAGAACGTGCAACCCATGGCGCAGCCGGCCTGGGAGGAGACGCACACCGTGGCCCGCGCCGGCGAGAGCATCAGGACCGTCTCGATCTGGAGCGTGTCGTGGGTCTGGAGCAGCCACTTGCGCGTGGTGTCCGTCGTCCGCATGCCGCTCGGTGACGGCCGCGAGCGCCTCGGGGAAGGCGGCGAGGACGTCGTCCCGGAGCTGCGGGGGAGCGTGGTGGCCGCCTCGAGTGGACGGCGCTGGGCGTAGAGCACGTCCCAGACCTGGTCGGCGCGATAGCGCGGCGCACCCTGCGCCTCGAACCAGGACCGGTAGTCGGCCGGTGACGCGCCGTACCGGGTGCGGCGGGTCACCGGCGCTCCAATGCGGTGTCGGTGCGCTCGACCGTGAAGCCGATCGATCGGTACAGCGCGACCGCGACCGGGTTGTCCTCGGCGACGTAGAGGAGCGCGGTCGGGCATGCACGGTCGCGTGCGAGGTACTCGAGCCCGGCGAGCACCAGCACGCGACCCAGGCCGCGCCCGGCCGCGTCGGGATCGACGCCGATCACGAAGATCTCGCCCTCGGGCGGCGTCGCGGGATGGACCTTCGTCCAGCAGAACCCGGCGACCCGGCCGTCGAGGACCGCGAGCAGGAACCCGGCGGGATCGAACCACGGTTCCGCCATGCGGCGTTCGAGTTGGGAGCGGATCCACCCGCCCTGGTCGGGGTGGTTGGCGAAGGCCCGGTTGTTGACGGCGAGCCAGGCGCCGTCGTCGGCGCCGGGTACGAAGGGTCGCAGCGTCACGCCGGTCGGGGCCTCGGGTGCGGCGACCGGCAAGGCGACCCGCATGCGGAACTGCCGTCGCGCGACGGCCATCCCCGCAGCGGTGAGCGCGTCGATCACCGCTGCGTCGGAGCCGGGTACCCACGCGGTGAGTGGTCCGGAGAGGTCACCGAGCGCCGCCCGCACGACCGGGACGAGCCGCGCCGGCGCCGTCCCCGGGCGCGCGGCGACCGCAACCTCGCGGTGCGGCGCCCGGAAGGAGTCCGACGGGTAGGTCGCCACGGCGGCCTGCCCGGTGGGATCGAGGACCACGGTGCAACGTTCCGGCTCGGCGGAGAGCGCACCCCAGAGCGCTTCGGGGAAGGCCTCGTGACCGGTGGCGTCGTGCACGGATCCGTCGAGCGCGTGGAGTGCCGCGACCGCGTCGGCAGTCGGCGACGTGGCGCTCGGGAGGCTCATCGACCCAGAAGCTACTTTCCCCCCATGGCCCGACCTCGCGGAGCGAAGGTGCGCGCGACCGTCGTCGTCGAGCGCCTGAAGCTCGAGTACCCCGGTTCCGCGGCGGAACTCTGTGCCCTGCGCCACGATTCCCCGTTCCAGCTCCTCGCCGCGACGATCCTCTCCGCCCAGTGCACCGACGAGATGGTCAACTCGGTCACCCCCACCCTCTTCGCCCGGTATCCGACCCCGGCAGCGCTCGCGGTCGCGGACCCGGCCGCGGTCGAGGAGATCGTGCACCCGACCGGCTTCTTCCGGCAGAAGACCAAGAGCCTGATCGGGATGGCGAGCGCGGTGCAGGAGCGCTTCGGCGGCGAGGTCCCGGCCGATCTCGACGATCTCGTGACCCTGCCGGGGGTCGGCCGCAAGACCGGCAACGTCCTGCGCTCGGTCGCGTTCGACCTGCCGGGCCTGCCCGTGGACACCCACGTCCTGCGGCTGTCCGCGCGGCTGCGGCTGACGGGCGAGACCGACCCGGTGAAGGTCGAGCACGACCTCGACGGCATCGTGCCGGCCGAGGAGCGCGGCGGCCTCTCCCTCCGGTTGATCCTGCACGGTCGCCGGGTGTGCGTGGCGCGCTCGCCGCACTGTGACGACTGCGTGCTGGCGGACATCTGCCCGTCGGCCGGACGCGTGTGATGTCCGCGCTCGAGACCCGGTTCCTGGACGAGTCGCAGCTCGACGAGTTCTTCGACATCCGCGGCGCAGTCCTTCGGCGAGGCGGGCAACGATCGCGAGCTCTGGAAGGCGCGGCTCGCGCTGGATCCGGAGGCGGTCGCGATCGGCGCGTTCGCCGGCGCCGACCTGCTCGGCGCGCTGCGGGTCTTCCCGGTCGGGCAGTTCGTGGCCGGGCGTGCGGTGCCGATGGGCGCGGTGGCCGCGGTCGTCGTGCGCCCCGAGACGCGCGGCCGAGGTGTCGCGAAGTCCCTGCTCGCGTCGGCGCTGGACTGGATGCGCGACCGCGGGCTCGTGGTCAGCTCGCTGCACCCTGCATCGACCCGGGTGTACCGGAGCATGGGCTGGGAGCACGCCGGCCGGGCCGGCTGGGCGCAGGTGCCGACGCGGAGCCTCGCGGCGCTGGGACCGGCCGGGGAGCGGGTCGTGACCCGGATCGACGCCGGTGGCAACGACGAGGTGCGGGCCTGCTTCGCGTCCGACGCGATCGGGCGCCACGGCCCGGTGCAGCGGTCACGTGCGTGGTGGGACTTCCTCGAGGCGGTGGCCGACGCCGGTGGCGCGTTCACCTACGGTGCCCGTGATCCGGAGGGAGCCCTGCTCGGGTACGTGCGGTACACCCAGATCCCGTCGCGATCGTGGGGCTACGCCATCCGTGTGGACGACTTCGTCGCGCCGGACCGTGACACCGCGGTCGCGCTGTGGCGGTTCCTGGGCGCGCACGCGATGCAGGTCGAGCGCATCACCGTGCCCGAGCACGTCGTCCCCGGGTTGATCCTGCTGCTGCCCGAGCAGGACGTGGAGACGGTGGCGCTGAACCGGTGGATGCACCGGATCGTGGATCTCCCGGCGACCGTCGCCGCGCGCGCGTTCCCGGTCGGGCTCACGGGTGCCGTCTCCCTCCGCGTCACCGACCCCTGGGCGGGTGGCGTCGCCGGGGCCTGGCGGCTCGAGGTGGCCGACGGCGCCGGCTCGATCGCACCCGTGGCGGACGCGGCCGTCGGCACCGATGTCGGCGCGCTCAGCGCCCTGTCCGTGGGGGGCGCCTCCGTCGACGAGCTCCGGCGGGCCGGGCGGCTCCGGGGCCCGGCCGACGACCTGGCGCTCCTGGGCGCGTTCCTCGCGGCAGGGCCGCCGGCGATGACCGACGACTTCTGAGCCCCGCCGGCCCGAGGGCGATCAGGCGAGGCGCGCGAGGGTACGCAGCGCGCGGTCGATCGCCCGTCCGGCGGCGACGAGGCTCCGCTCGGCCTGGTCCAGGTCCCCCGTGACGGCCGAATCCTCGCCGTCCCGGTACCCGTCGGCGACCTTCACCAGTCGCTCGGTGGACTCCTCGAGGGACGAGCGCAGGGTCGAGAGCTCGGCGTGGTCCGACTGGGCAGTCACGTCGCGGAGCCTGGCCCCCGGCCCCGGCGCGATGCAACTCCCACCGGACGTTCCGGGGGTGCCCGGTACGATGCCCGAGTGCTGACCCGCCTCGACGTTCGCGACGCGCGCGCCGATCTCGCCGACCGCCTCGGGCTCAGGGTGGACCGGGGCGCGGCCGACGATCCGGCGGTGCTCGCGTCGGTGTCCGAGACGATCGAGACCGTCCGGCGCGACGGCGACGCGGGCCTGCGCGAGCTCACGCTCCGGTACGACGGCGTGGCGATCGACGCGCTGCGTGTGACGCGGGCCCAGTGCGAGGAGGCCACGGCCGCGACCTCCGCGACCGTCCGGTCGGCGCTCGAGCTCGCGGCGACGCGGATCCGGCGCTATCACGAGCAGCAGGTCGGGAGCCCGACCCCGGCCTTCACCGCCGACGGGGTGACCGTGTCCGAAGCCGTCCGGCCGGTCGACCGGGCCGGGCTCTACGTCCCCGGCGGCCGGGCCGCCTACCCGTCGACGGTGTTGATGACCGCGATCCCCGCGCTGGTGGCCGGCGTCCCCGAGCGCATCCTGTGCGTTCCGCCGGGGCCCGACGGCACCGTGCCCGCGGTGACGCTCGCGGCGGCGTTGCTCACCGGCGTGGAGGAGATCTTCCGGGTCGGCGGCGCGCAGGCGATCGCGGCGATGGCGTACGGCACCGAGTCGATCCCGGCCGTGGACGTCATCGTGGGTCCCGGCAACGCGTACGTGGACGTCGCCAAGCGGATGGTCGCAGGCGCCGGGGTCGTGGGCATCGACGGCCCTGCCGGGCCGTCCGAGCTCGTCGTGGTGGTCGACGAGACCGCCGATCCGCGCCAGGTGGCACTCGATCTCGCCGCGCAGGCCGAGCACGGTCCCGGCGGGACGGCGTACGTCGTCACGTGGGACCCCGACGTGCTCGACGCCGTCATCGACGCGACGGCGGCGTACGCGGCCGGTGCCGTGCGCGCCGCGGAGATCCGGTCGACGCTCGCAACGGGTGGCCGGGCGGTGCTCGTGCGCGACGCGGAGCAGGCGATCGCGGTCGCGAACCTGGTGGCGCCCGAGCACCTGGAGCTCCTGGTCCGGAGTGCCGACGAGCTGGTGCCCGCGGTCCGCCGGGCCGGCGCCGTCTTCGTCGACGTCCCCACCGCCATCGGCGACTACGTGGCCGGCGCGAACCACGTCCTGCCCACCGGGGGCGCGGCACGCTTCGCGAGTGCGCTGCGTGTCGACGACTTCCGGACCCACATCCACGTCGTGCGGGCCGACGAGGACGGGCTCCGCGCGGTCGGGCCGGCCGCCGCGGCGCTGGCACGGGCCGAGGGTCTCGTCGCGCACGCGGAGTCCGTCGAGCGGCGGCTCGCGCGATGAGCCGGATCCGGCCGCGCGCCGATCTCGAGGAGCTCGCGGGCTACCACTCGCCCCAGCTCGACGTCCAGGTCCGCCTCAACACGAACGAGAGCCCGTACCCGCCGCCGCCCGAGTTCGTGGACCGGTGGCTCGACGCCCTGCGCGCGACCGACCTCCAGCGCTACCCGGACCGGCAGGCGACGCGACTGCGCGAGGCGATCTCGGCGCGCGTCGGTCAACCGGTCTCGCGTGTGTTCGCGGCGAACGGTTCCAACGAGGTGCTGCAGACGCTGTTGCTCACCTACGGCGGTCCGGGCCGTCGCGCCCTCGTCTTCGAGCCCACGTACGCGCTGCACTCGCACATCGCGCGCATCACGGGAACGGCGACGATCGTCGGCCCGCGCGACGACGAGTTCCGCATCGACCGTCGCAGCGCGGTCGCGCTGGTCCGCCGCGAGCAGCCCGACATCGTCTTCGTGTGCAGTCCCAACAACCCGTCGGGAACGGTCGAGGACACCGAGACCGTCACGGCGCTCGTCGAGGCCGCGCCCGGGCTCGTCGTGGTGGACGAGGCGTACGGTGAGTTCGCCGTCGGGACCGCGCTCGACCTGGTGGACGAGGACCGTGCCCTCGTGGTCACGAGGACCTACTCGAAGGTGTGGTCCCTCGCGGCGCTGCGTCTCGGGTTCGCGATCGGCCCGGCGTGGCTCGTGGCCGAGCTGGAGAAGGTCGTGCTCCCGTACCACCTCGACGCCGCGACGCAGCTCGCGGGCACGCTGGCCCTCGACTACGCCGACGAGATGGAGCGCCGGGTGAGCCGCCTCGTCGAGGACCGCGAGGAGCTGGCCCGCGATCTCGCCGCGATCCCCGGGATCGAGGTCTTCCCTTCGGGCGCGAACTTCGTGCTGTTCCGCAGCGCGGGCCGGGGCCGGCGGTTGTGGGAGGGGCTCGTGGACCGCGGCGTGCTCGTCCGGGACTTCTCGTCCTGGCCCGGCGTGGAGGACTGCCTCCGCGTCACGGTCGGCACGCCGGAGGAGAACGCCCGCTTCCGGTCGGCCCTGGAGGAGACGATGCGCGAGAGTGAGGGCCCATGACCCGTCAGGCGAGCCGGCAGCGCAGCACCAACGAGACGAGCATCTCGGTCGACCTGGTGGTCGACGGCGGCGGCGACGCGAGCGCGACCACCGGCATCCCGTTCTTCGACCACATGCTCGAGCAGCTCGGGAAGCACGCGGGCTTCGACCTGAAGATCACGGCCGAGGGCGATCTCGAGGTGGACACGCACCACACGATCGAGGACACCGGCATCGTGCTCGGGACCGCGTTCCGCGACGCAGTCGGGGAGAAGATCGGAGTGCGCCGCTTCGCGTCCGGGCTGTTCCCGCTCGACGAGGCGCTCGTGCAGGTCGCGCTGGATCTCTCCGGTCGCCCCTTCCTCGCCTACGACGTCGACCCCGTGTCCGAGTGGATCGGCACCTTCGACCCGCAGCTCGCAGAGGAGTTCTGGCGGGCGTTCACGCTCGCGGCCGGGATCACGCTGCACGTCCGCTCGTTGGAGGGCCGGAACGGACACCACGTCATCGAGGCGTCGTTCAAGGGTGTGGCGCGGTGCCTGCGCGACGCGGTCCGGGTGGAGGGGACCGCCCTCCCGAGCACGAAGGGGTCGTTGTAGACCTCTACCCGGCGATCGACCTGCGCGGGGGGAATGCCGTGCGGCTCCTGCGCGGTGACTTCACGGCGGAGACCGTGTACGACGCCGACCCGATCGCGGTCGCGCGGGAGTTCGAGGCGCAGGGCGCGTCGTGGATCCACGTGGTGGACCTCGACGCGGCGCGGACCGGCGACGCGACGAACCTGCGGGCGATCGAGGGGATCTGCGCCGCCGTGAGCTGCCGCGTGCAGAGCGGTGGAGGAGTCCGGTCGGTCGAGGCCGCCGGCGCCCTGCTCGGCGCCGGTGTCGGCGCGCGTCGTCGTGGGTACCGCGGCCGTGGAGCGGCCCGAGCTGGTCGAGGAGCTGTGCACCCTCCACCCCGGTGCGATCGCGGTCGGGCTCGACGCGCACGGCCGCAAGGTCGCGGTGCGCGGCTGGGTCGAAGGCAGTGGCGAGGACCTCGTGACGCTCGCGTCGCGTTTCGACGCGGTCGGCGTGGCCGCGCTGGTCGTGACCGAGATCGGGCGCGACGGGACGATGGAGGGCCCCGACGTCGATCAGCTCCGGGCGGTGCTCGACGCGACCGGTGCTCCGTGTCATCGCGAGCGGTGGCGTGGGCTCCCTCGACGATCTCGTGACGTTGCGCGACGTGGTCGGGCGGGACGGCCGGCGCATCGCCGGTGCGATCGTGGGCCGGGCCATCTACGAGCGCCGATTCTCGGTGCGTGACGGTCTGGACGCGCCTCGCCGGGGACGGTGTCGACCCCTCCTGAGGTCGGGTAGCGTCGGCGGGCATGCGGTGGCCCGCCGGGGTCACCCGGACGAGGAGGGTGCGCAATGCAAGAGGTCCTCGACGACGGATTCCTTCGCCGCTACCGCGAGTTGCTCGACGCGGAGGATGCGGCATTCGACGAGCTCGAGCACGCGGTCGAAGAGGGCGACCGTGAGCACTACGAGTTGGACCTCGGTTCGTGGCGGGAGACGGTGGCCCGGCGGCTCGCCTTCCTCGAGCGTCACGACCTGATGCCCGACCCGGTCCCCACGATCTGACCCATCCGTCGCGACCCGGGGCGGTCAGGGCAGGCGGCCGATCCAGTCGGTGACGAGCTCCACGACTCGGGCGGTCCGGCCGACGAAGAAGTGCGACGCGCCGGGCACGATCTCGGTGGTCGTCGCCGTCCAGGCCCGGGTCGGCCTCCACGACGGTGGCCGCATCGCGGAACTCGTCGTGCTCGGCGAGGATCAGGAGCTTCGGGCGGCGATCGAGCCCGACGCGGTCGACGGCGCCGCCGAAGCGCAGCGGCGGTGCGATCGCGACCCAGCCCGCGAGCCGCGGTGACGCCTCGGTGAGTGCGAGGTCCGCGCCGAAGGACCAGCCGACGAGTGCGAGCCGTCCGGGTCCACGTTCGGCCGCCCAGGTCACCGCGGCGTGCACGTCGAGCTGCTCGGCGTTCCCGCCGTCGTAGGAGCCGGTGCTGCTGCCCGACGCCGCGGAAGTTGAACCGCAGGCAGGAGATGCCCGGCGCCCGGCAGCGCGCCGAAGAGCTCCGACGTGACGAGCGAGCGCATGTCGCCGCCGTACTGCGGGTGGGGATGGCAGAGGACCGCGAGCGCGTGCTCCTCCGCCGCCGGCGTCAGTTCGGCTTCGAGCGTCTGACCGTCCTCGGTGACGAGCGCCACGTTCTCGGGCATCCGGTCTCCTCCCGTCGGACCGGAGCGTAGAGTCCGCGCCCGATGACGCATCGCTTCGACGAGGAGACCGCCGTCCGCGCCGGGGGGAGGGCCGGTACACCGCGACGATGAGCGAGGCCTGGTGGGTCGTCCGCGGCCCGAACGGCGGCTATCTCGCCGCGGTGCTCCTCCGGGCGATGGCGCTCGAGGTCGACGACCCGGAGCGCCGCCCGCGTTCGCTTGACCGTCCACTACCTGCACCCCGGCGGGTGCCGGTGACGTCGACATCACCGTGGCGATCGAGCGGCCGCGGCCGGCACGCTGACCTCGTGCTCGGCGCGGCTCGAGCAGCACGGGAAGCTGGTGGCGCTCGCGCTCGGCGCGTTCTCGAGCCCGCGTCCGGGCTCGAGTTCTGCGATCTCGTGATGCCTCAGGTCCCGGGTCCGGAGATGTTCCGTGCCCGTGCCGTGCCGGACGGAGTCACCGCCGATCGCGCACCGCTGGGATACGCGCTGGGCGATCGGCACCCCGCCGGTACCGGGCGCGCCGCGGGGCGCACGCGCCGTCGCCGGCGGCTGGATCCGGCTGCCCGAGCTCCGGCCGGTCGACGCGCTGGTGGCTGCGGCGATCACCGACGCGTGGATCCCGCCGACGTTCAGCCGGGTCGAGGAGCCGGTGTTCGTCCCGACCGTCGACCTCACGATCCACTTCCGCGCCGAGCTGCCCCACCCCGGGCCTCGCACCGGACGCACTTCGTCCTCGCGTCGTTCCGCACCACGGTCGCGGCGGGTGGCTTCCTCGAGGAGGACGGCACCGTCTGGGCCCCGGACGGCACGCTGCTCGCGCAGTCGCGCCAGCTCGCGACGATCCTGCCGCTCCCGGCCTGAGCCGGATTCGACGAGGCCGCGGAGACCGTCGGCGCCGTAGAGCGGTTCGACGATCGAGCGGTAGCTCGGGCCGCGGGTGAGCTGGTGCCCGCCGTCGGCGTTGATCAGCTGGCCGGTGATCCAGGTGGACTCGGGCCCGACCAGGAAGCGGGCGAGCGCCGCGATGTCCTCCACCGTGCCGACACGCCCGAGCGGCATGCACTCGAGGTAGTCGTCGAGCACGTCGCCGCCGGCGGTGACGAAGCCCGACGAGCTCGGTGTCGACGAGCCCGGGTCGGATCGCGTTGACGCCGGATCCCGCTCGCCCCGAGCTCGATCGCGGCGAGCTGGCAGACGTGGTCGATGCCGGCCTTGCCCGGACCGTACGCGCCGAACCACGGGTGCACGTTCGAGCTCGCGATCGACGAGATCCCGACGATCGAACCGGCACCGGCCCGGGCCATCGCCGCCGCCGCGTGCTTGATCGTGAGCATGGTCCCGGTGATGTTGAGGTCGAGGGTGCGCCGCCATGCCGCGGTGTCCATCTGGGTGATCGGACCGAGTGTCTCCGAGCCGCCGGCGCACGCCACCACGCCCGTCGAGCGTGCCGGTGGCCCGGCCGCGGCGGCGACGGCAGCGCTCGACGTGGTCCTCGTCGGTCACGTCGGCGACGACGTACTGCGACGGTCGCACTCGGGGGCGGCCGCGGCACGGATCTCGTCGACCGCCGCGAGCAGGCGGGATTCGGTGCGGCCGCAGATGGTCACGTGGGCGCCGTCGCGGGCGAACCGCGGGTCGCACAGCCGAGGCCGATGCCGCTGCCGCCGCCGGTGACGAGGGTCGCCGCGCCCTCGAGGCCGCCGCGTGGGGATGCTCGTCATCTCGGGTCTCCCGTCAGCTCGGTGATGAGGAACGCCAGGACCATTGCCTCGTCGCGCCAGATCTCGTACCGGCCGGAGGGGCCACCGTGGCCGGCGCCCATCTCGGTCTTCAGCAGGAGCGACGTGGTCGTCGGTCTTGGTCGCCCGCAGCTTCGCGACCCACTTGGCCGGTTCCCAGTAGCTCACCCGCGGATCGTTGAGCCCGGCGGTGACGAGCATCGCCGGGATACGCCTTGGCCTCGACGTTGTCGTAGGGCGAGTACGACTTCATGTACGCGTAGTCGTCCGGGTCGTCGAGCGGGTTGCCCCACTCCTCCCACTCGGTGACGGTGAGCGGGAGGTCCGGATCCTGCATCGTCGTCACGACGTCGACGAACGGCACCTCGGCCACGACGGCGCGGAACAGCTCGGGTGCGAGGTTCACGACGGCGCCCATGAGCAGCCCGCCGGCGCTGCCGCCGCGCGCCCCCAAGCGGTCGGGCGACGTGTAACCGAGCTCGCAGAGGTGACGCGGCGCAGGCGATGAAGTCGGTGAAGGTGTTGCGCTTCGATCGCAGCCGGCCCTCCTCGTACCAGTGCCGGCCCAGCTCGCCACCGCCGCGGATGTGCGCGATCGCGAAGACGAAGCCACGGTCGAGCAGGCTGACCCGCACCGACGGAGAACGCCGGGTCGATCGAGTGCTCGTAGCTGCCGTAGCCGTAGAGCACGGCGGGCGCGCAGCCGTCGAGGACGACGTCGCGTCGGTGCACGAGCGACACCGGCACCGAGCGTGCCGTCGTCGGCCGGGGCCCAGATCCGCGCCGACACGTAGTCGTCCGGGTCGTAGCCGCCGAGGACCGGGCGTGCGCTTCACGAGTCGCCGCTCACCGGTCGGCGAACGTCTCGTCGTACGCGCTCGTCGGCACGACGAGGGAGGTGTACCCGAACCGGAAACGGTCGGTGTCGAACTCGAGGTTGTCGCCGAGCCAGGTGCTGTACGCGGGATCGTCCATCGCGAGCACGCGGTCACCGCCGGCCGGGCCGAGTCCGAGCACGCGGATCTGCTCGAGACCGTCGCTCCGCTCGGAGACCACGAGTGCGTCGCGGAAGGCGTCGACGTCGTCGATCTTCACCTCGTCGCGGTGGGGGACGAACTCCTCCCAGTGCTCGCGTCCCGGCGTGGCGGTGGGCGCGACCATCACCTTGAAGTTGGTGGCACCGTCGGTGTTGGTGACGATGAACAACCGGTCGGTGCCGTCCGGCGCAAGGTGGTGCTCCACGCCGTACTCGACGTCGTCGGCACGGGGCTCCACGACCCGGAGCGGCGCGGCGGGGTCGTCGGGATCGGCGAGACGCACCTCGCTCGAGAGCTTGGACTCGCTCGTGACCAGGATGAGCCGCCCGCTGCGGGTCCGGCCGACGGCGAGGAAGAAGCGCTCGTCGGGCTCGCGGTACACGAGGACGTCGTCGGGCTCGCCGAGCGTGTGGCGCCAGACCTCGTGCGGGCGCATCGCGTCGTCGGGCCGCACGTAGAAGATCGTCCGGTTGTCGTTCGCCCACGCAAGGCCGTAGTAGGTGTCGGGAACGACGTCCGGCAGGTCGGTGCCGTCGTTCAGGTCCCGGAACCGCAGGGTCTGGCGCTCGCCGCCGTCGTCGTCGAACGAGTAGGCGAGGAGCGACTGGTCGGGCGAGAGGGCGAGGCCGCCGAGCGCGAAGTAGTCGAGACCGGCGGCGAGCTCGTTCTCGTCGAGGATGGTCTCCTCGTCCTCGCCCTCGGGAGCGTCCGCCGGTCGCCGGCCGTGGCTCGCGTACTGGGAGCCCTCGAACGTCCGGGTGAAGTAGTCCCATCCGCCCTTGCGGGCGGGCGGCGAGACGTCGGTCTCCTGCACGCGGGCCCGGATCTCGTCGAAGATCCTGGCCCGGAGCGCCTCGGTCGGAGCGAGCACGCTCCGGGTGTAGGCGTTCTCGGACTCGAGGTACGTGATCACCTCCGGGTCGTCGCGGTCGCGCAGCCAGAGGTAGGGGTCGATGCGGACATCGTCGTGGCGGACGAGCTCGACCGGACGCGCCGGGGCGCGGGGAGGGGAGGGAGGCACCGCGGGAGTTTGCCATCCGGAATCGGTCCCGATCGTGCCGGGAGACGGCGGTAGCCTCGGTCCCCATGCCGATCGCCACCCCCGTCGAGCACACCGAGGCCGAGATCGCGGCCGTGTCCTTCGATGCCGCCGGCCTGGTGCCGGCGATCGTCCAGGAGGCCGGTACGGGCCAGGTCCTGATGATGGCGTGGATGAACGAGGAGTCGCTCCGCAAGACCCTCGAGACGGGCCGGACCTGGTTCTGGAGTCGCAGCCGCCAGGAGTACTGGTGCAAGGGCGAGACCTCCGGCGACCGCCAGTTCGTCCGGCGGGCGGCGTACGACTGCGACGGCGACGTCCTGCTGTTCGAGGTCGAGCAGGAGGGCCGGGGCGCCTGCCACACCGGTGCGCGCTCCTGCTTCTTCCGGGACTTCGGCTCCGGCGCCGAGCCCGGCCGCGTGTGACCGGCCTCCGGCCGACCCTCGACGAGTTCCGCGCGCTCGCCCGGGACCACACGGTGGTGCCGGTGTGGCGGGAGGTGCTGGCCGATCTCGAGACGCCCGTGTCCGCGTTCGTGAAGCTCGTCGGCGACGGCGACGGCTTCCTCCTCGAGTCGGTCGAGCACGGCGAGCACTGGGGGCGGTTCTCGTTCATCGGCCGGGATCCGGTCGTCACGCTCGTCGCCCACGGACGCACCGTCGCCGCGACGGGCGCGGTACCCGCCGGCGTGCCGCGGGACCGGGGCGCGCTCGCCGCGCTCGAGGCGCTCCTCGCCCACCACCGGGCGCCCCGGCTCCCCGATCTCCCGCCGTTCCACGGGGGCGTGGTGGGCTACCTCGGCTACGACGTCGTCCGCGAGGTCGAGCGGCTGCCGAACCCGCCGCCCGACCCGATCGGCTGGCCCGACGCGGTGCTCGCGCTCACGGGCCACGTCACCGCGTTCGACCACTTCCGGCAGCGGTTGTTCCTCATCGAGAACGTCTTCGTGCCCGACGGCGTCGCCGACGCGGAGCTCGACGCGGCCTACGTCGCGGCGGGCGAACGCATCGACACGCTGGTGGGGGAGCTGGCCCGGCCGCTGCCGTACACGCCGTCACCACCACCCGCGGACGCGCTCACCGAGCTGCCGCGGTACACGACCTCGATGAGCGAGGGCGACTACTGCCGGGCGGTGGAGGCCACGCGCGAGCACATCTTCGCGGGCGACATCTTCCAGGTGGTGCTCGCGCAGCGCTTCGACCTCGAGGACGTCTTCGAGCCGTTCGACGTCTACCGCGTGTTGCGGCAGGTCAACCCGTCGCCGTACATGTACTTCCTCCGCCACGAGGAGGCCACGATCGTCGGCTCGTCCCCCGAGCCGATGGTGCAGGTGATGGAGGGTCGGGTGATCAGCCGGCCGATCGCGGGGACGCGCTTCCGGGGCCGGAGCGAGGAGCACGACCGGAGGATGGCGGCCGAGCTCAGCGAGGATCCGAAGGAGCGGGCCGAGCACGTCATGCTGGTGGACCTCGCCCGCAACGACGTCGGCCGCGTCGTGACCTTCGGCACCGAGCAGGTCGACGAGCTGATGGTGCTCGAGCGCTACTCGCACGTGATGCACCTCACGTCCCAGGTCTCGGGCGAGCTGGCCCCGGGGAAGAGCGCCGTGGACGTGCTGCGCGCGACCTTCCCGGCCGGGACGGTCAGCGGTGCGCCCAAGGTGCGGGCGATGGAGATCATCGACGAGCTCGAGCCGGTCAAGCGCGGTCCCTACGCCGGGGTGGTCGGCTACCTCGACTTCTCCGGGAACCTCGACACTGCGATCGCGATCCGCACGATGGTCTGGCGCGGCGACCGCGCCAGCGTCCAGGCCGGCGCCGGCGTGGTCGCGGACAGCGACGCCGCGCTCGAGAACCTCGAGTGTCACAACAAGGCGAAGGCGCTGCTGACCGCGGCCGCGGCGTCGCGCCGGCTGATGTCGGTGGAGCGATGAGCCGCCGCGACGTCGTCACGGCCACCGGGCCGGACACGTGGCCGTTCCTCCAGTCGTTGCTGTCCCAGGATCTCGACGCGCTCGGCGACGGGGAGCGGCAGTGGACCCTCCTGCTCACGCCCCAGGGCAAGGTCGACGTGCTCGCGGGGGTCACCCGAGTCGGCGACGAGGCCGTCCTGGACACGGATCCCGGGTGGGGAGCGCACCTCGTCGACGCGCTGAGCCGGTACAAGATCCGGACCAAGGTCGACCTCACGCTGGAGGCGGCGCCGGAGGTCGACGCCGCGACGATGGCGCGGGAGGAGGCCGAGCGCATCGCGGCGGGCGTGCCGCGGCTGGGGGCGGATCTCGACGGCTCGGTGATCCCGCAGGAGGCGTTCCTCGAGGTCCCGGCGGTGAGCTTCACCAAGGGCTGCTTCGTCGGTCAGGAGCTCGTGTGCCGGATCGACACCCGCGGGCACGTCAACCGCTACCTCCGGCGGCTGGTTCCGGAGGATCCGTCGGTCGTCCTGGCCGTCGGTGCCGAGATCAGCGTGGGGGAGAAGGTCGTGGGCTCGGTGACGAGCAGCGCACCCGGCGCGGCACTCGGCTTCGTCCGCCGCGAGGTCGAGCCGCCCGTCGCCGGGACCGTCGGTGGCGTCGAGGTGACCGTGGCCGAGATCGAGGATCAGCCGGGGAGCCCGTAGAACCTGCGCCGGGACACCGACGTGCAGGACCATCCCCGATCGGCCGGTCCCGCGTTCGTAGGGTTCCCGTCAGGTGGGGAGAGATCCTGGGGAGGGCTCGTGAACACAGCCATCGTCGTCGCTGCCGGCATCGTCGTGGTGATCGCCACGATCATCGTCCTGATCGCCGGTCGGCGCGACGCCGACCCGGAGCGCGTCCGGACCTTGGCCCGGTACGTCGACGCCGTCAACCTGCTCTCGGTGTTCGTGGTGCTCTTCGCCGCGTACGCCGTCGTCGCGCAGCTGACGAGGTTCATCGTCCCGGAGCGTCAGCGCTTCGGGTACTCACCGGGCTTCATCGACGCCGCGAGCGGCGCCTTCGCGGGCAGCGCGGACCGGTTCGTCCAGATCGGGAACGACGGCATCTGGCGCGGGACGGTGCAGGCTGCGCTCGTGCTGCTCGCCGCCGGGCTGATCCTGTCGTTCCACTGGCGGCAGCGGCAGGCGATGCTCTCCGGAGCCGGCTTCGGAGCGTCGTCGGGCGCGCGGGTGGATCTCGCGTTCCGGTACGCCGTGTGCTTCGTGGCCGCGTTCGTCGTGCTGATGTCGTTGGCCTTCGGGCTGTACGGCCTGTTCCGGATCGCGGCACCGGGGGTGGCGAGCGTCGGGCGCGCCTCGGGCGAACGCGAGCGTGGGATCGCCCAGGCGCTCTCGTTGCTGGCGCTCGGCGGCGGTGCCCTCCTGGTCTTCCGGATGCACTGGTCGGAGCACGATGCGCCCCACACCGCGCGACGAGCCGACCGCGACGGCCCCGGGGTCGCGAGCGTCTAGGGCAGACGGTTGGTACGCGCGAGGTCGCCGAGCCAGCGGGCCGAGGGCTTCACGGTCCGCTCCTGCGTGGCGCGGTCCACGCCGACGAGGCCGAACCTCGGCATGTAGCCCAGCGCCCACTCGAAATTGTCGAGCAGCGACCAGTAGAAGTAGCCGCGGACGTCGATGCCGTCGTCGAGGCACCGGCCGAGGCCGGCGAGCGCGTCGGTCACGTAGCGGATCCGCTGCGCGTCGTCGGTGGTGCCGATGCCGTTCTCGGTCACGTACACCGGGGAGCCGGTGATCGCGGCCGCGCTGCGGATGCTGACCTCGAGCGCCTCCGGCCAGTACTCGTAGCCCATGTCGAGCACCTCCACGCCGGGCTCGGGGCCGTCGGGCAGCCCCTCCGCGGTCAGCCGCGTCCGCGAGTACGCCTGCACGCCCACGAAGTCGTCACCGGCGGCCGCGGCGAGATGCTGGTCCTCGTGCATCGCGCGCGTGGTCGCAACGACGTCCTCGCTGCCCTCCGGGCCCCACCAGTCGCCCATCGCGACGCAGGACCCGACCGGGAAGTCACCCGGTCCCGCCTTGATGACGTCGTAGCCCGCGGTGGGCCCGCCGCAGGTGCTCGTTGGCGGCGGCGTACTCACCGAGGTCGTGGTGACCCGGCGGGAACGCCCCGACGAGGAAGCCCATGAGCGAGACGATGTTGGGCTCGTTGATGGTGCACGCCATCCCGATGTCGTCACCGAGTTGCGTGACCGCATGCTCGCAGTACCGCGCGAACCGGTCGACGATCGCGGGATCGGTCCACCCACCGTCCGCGACCGCCCAGCGCGGCGTCGTGAAGTGGTGGAACGTGACGACGGGGAGGAGCCCGTGCTCGCGCGTCGTTGCGATCATGCGGCGGTAGTGGTCGAGCGCCGCGGTCGAGAACTCGCCCTCCTCCGGCTCGATGCGTGACCACTCCAACGAGAAGCGGTACGCGCCGAAGCCGAGCTCGCGCGAGGAGCGCGACGTCGTCGGGGTAGCGCCAGAAGTGGTCGCAGGCGTCTCCGGACGGTTCGGCGGTCCCCGAGCCCGGGGTGTGCTCGAACGCCCACCAGTCGTTGTTCCAGTTGCCACCCTCGACCTGGTGGGCCGCGGTCGCAGTGCCCCAGACGAAGCCATCGGGAAGGGGAGCGCTCATCGGCGCACCCTAGAGTGGCCCCCCATGACCGTGCTCGACCGCATCCTCGCGACCAAGCGCGACGAAGTGACCGTGCTGCACCGACCGGAGACGCTCAGGCTGCTGCGCGAGCAGGCGTTGGACCGGCCGGTGCCACGCGACTTCGCGGCCGCGCTGCGCCGGTCCGACCGCCACCCGGGACTCGTCGCCGAGATCAAGCGGCGCTCGCCGTCCAGGGGCGACCTCGATCCGGATCTCGACGCGGCGAGGCTCGCCTCGGACTACGCAGCCGGCGGTGCGACGGCGCTCTCCGTGCTGACCGACCGGCCGTACTTCGGCGGCGAGGTCGCGGACCTGGTGGCAGCACGCGAGGTGTGCGAGCTGCCGGTCCTGCGCAAGGACTTCACGATCGACGAGATCCAGGTCTACGAGAGCCGCGCGATCGGGGCGGACGCGATCCTCCTGATCCTCGCCGCGCTGCCCGACGACGCGCACGTCCGGGATCTCGCCGAGCTCGCGGGCGCGCTCGGGCTCGCCGTGCTCGTCGAGGCCCACGACGCCGCCGAGGTCGACCGGGCGGTCGCGCTGGACGTCGGGATCCTCGGGGTGAACGCCAGGGACCTCGGCACGTTCTCGGAGGACCTCGACGGCGCCGCGTCGCTGGCGGCGCGGATCCCGCCCGCGACGATCGCAGTGGCCGAGAGCGCCATCCGCTCACCCGAGGACGCCGAGCGCATGGCCGCGGCCGGGTTCGACGCCCTGCTCGTCGGCGAGGCCCTGGTCAAGGCGGCGTCGCCCCGCGCGCTGGCCGCCGCACTCGTCGCACCGATCGTCGCCGACCGCTTGGGGAGAGCATGAGCCGATTCGACCTGTCCCAGAACCTGATGCCCACGGCCTGGTACAACGCGTTGCCGGATCTTCCGGCCCCGCTGCAGCCACCGCTGCACCCGGCCACGAACGAACCGGTCGGCCCGGACGACCTCGCACCGCTGTTCCCGATGGGGCTGATCGCGCAGGAGGTCTCGACCGACCCGTGGATCGAGATCCCCGGCGAGGTCATCGACATCTACCGCCTCTGGCGACCCACTCCGCTCGTGCGGGCGGAACGGCTGGAGCGGGCGCTCGGAACGCCGGCGCGCATCTACTACAAGGACGAGTCCGTCTCGCCGGCGGGATCGCACAAGCCGAACACCGCGGTCCCGCAGGCGTACTACAACGCGGCGGAGGGGATCAGCCGCCTGACGACCGAGACCGGTGCCGGGCAGTGGGGGAGCTCGATCGCGTTCGCGGCTGCGCAGTTCGACCTCGAGTGCAAGGTGTACATGGTGCGCGCCTCCTACGAGCAGAAGCCGTACCGCCGCATCCTGATGGAGACCTGGGGCGCGTCCGTCGTGCCGTCACCCGTCGCGGACCCGTCGAGTCCCGGTTCACTCGGCATGGCGATCTCCGACGCGGTCGCCGACGCCGCGCCCCGTGCGGACTCCCACTACTCGCTCGGCTCGGTGCTCAACCACGTGTTGTTGCACCAGACGGTGATCGGGTTGGAGGCGAAGGAGCAGCTCGCGCTGGCGGGCGAGGCGCGGCCCGACGTCGTGCTCAGCTCGTGTGGTGGCGGCTCCAACCTCGCCGGCATCGCGCTGCCGTTCATGACCGACCCCGAGGTGCGCCTCATGGCCGTCGAGCCGTCGAGCTGTCCGACGCTCACCGAGGGTGCCTTCGAGTACGACTTCGGCGACACCGCGGGGATGACGCCACTGCTGCCGATGTACACGCTCGGCCACGACTTCATGCCACCGTCGATCCACGCCGGTGGCCTGCGCTACCACGGTGACGCGCCGATCATCTGCAACCTCGTGCAGCACGGGCGCATGGAGGCGATCGCCTACCCACAGGGCAAGACGTTCGAGGCGGCCGTGATGTTCGCCCGGACCGAGGGCAAGGTCCCCGCGCCCGAGACGGGGCACGCGATCCGCGCCGCGATCGACGAGGCCCTCGCGGCCAAGGAGACGGGGGAGGAGCGCGTGATCCTGTTCAACTACTCGGGTCACGGCTTCCTCGATCTCTCCGCCTACGACGACTTCAACAACGGCCGGCTCGTCGACGGGTGAACGAAGCGATGCCCGCGACTCCACTTGGGCACGGTTATCGGGGTTCTGGCCCCCACAAGTGCACCCAAGTCGCGACGACCGGAACCGCTCGTCGCCTCGTGCCCGGAACGTCCGCGGGCGCTGCCGACCCAGGCGGTACCGTGCAAGCGTGTTCGTCAAGATCTGCGGCATCACCAACGAGGAGGACGCCCTCCTCGCGGTCGCCATGGGCGCGGACGCGTTGGGATTCGTGTTCGCACCGGGGAGCCGGCGCCAGGTCTCGCCGGACCAGGCGCGCGACATCGTGCGGCGCCTGCCCAACGGGACCGTGACCGTCGGCGTGTTCCGGGACGAGCGCCCCGAGCGGGTCATCGAGGTGGTGAGCAGGACGGGCCTCACCGGCGCGCAGCTGCACGGTCGGGAGCCGATCTCGGAGGTCCGCTGGATCCGCAAGAGCATCACCTTCGTGATCCAGGCGTTCCGCGCCGGGGACCCGGCGTTGGCCTCGGCGGGCAACGGCCCCGCGGACGTGATCCTGGTGGACTCACCCGATCCGGGGTCGGGGCGCCTGTTCGACTGGAAGCTGGCGGAGGGCGCGCCCGGCGGGATCCGCCTGATGGTCGCCGGTGGGCTGACCGCCGAGAACGTCGGGGACGCGATACGCCGGATTCGTCCGTGGGGTGTGGACGTCGCGACCGGTGTGGAGTCCTCCCCCGGCCGCAAGGACCCCCGCAAGCTCCGCCGATTCATCACCGCCGCGCACGCGATCGGCGAGGTGGTCGAGGAGGACGAGCGACCACCCCAGCCGGTGGACGGGCCGTACGACTGGGAGCTCGACGAGATGGGCGGCGCCTGAGCCCCACGCGCGCCAATCCGTTCCGGCCGCTCCCGACCGACCCGTATCATGAGCGCGCCTTCGACCTCAGGAGAGTGGATGTCCGCGCCCCGACGCGGTGACACGGTCACCCTGGGCCCACCCGGGCCCGAACCCACCGGCCTCGGCCGGTTCGGCGAGTTCGGCGGCCGCTTCGTGCCCGAGACCCTGGTGCCCGCGCTCGAGGAGCTCGAGGCGGAGTTCCGGACCGCGTGGACCTCGGCCGAGTTCCGCGAGGAGTACGCGGAGCTGCTCACGAGCTACGCCGGTCGCCCGACGCCGGTCACGGAGTGCCACAACCTCTCCGAGCGCCTCGGCGTGCGGGTCCTGCTCAAGCGGGAGGACCTCACCCACACGGGATCGCACAAGATCAACAACGTGCTCGGTCAGGCGCTCCTGACCCGTCGCATGGGGAAGCAGCGCGTGATCGCCGAGACCGGTGCCGGCCAGCACGGCGTCGCGACCGCGACGGCTGCCGCGCTGTTCGGACTCGAGTGCATCGTGTTCATGGGGGCGGTCGACGTGGAGCGCCAGGCGCTCAACGTGTTCCGGATGCGGCTGCTCGGCGCCGAGGTCGTGCCCGTGCACTCGGGCGGCGGCACGCTGAAGGACGCGATCAACGACGCGCTGCGCGACTGGGTCGCGAGCGTCCGCACCACGCACTACTGCATCGGATCGGTGGTCGGACCGCACCCGTTCCCCTGGATGGTGCGTGAGTTCCAGCGCATCGTCGGCGACGAGGCGCGCGAGCAGTGCCGCGCGATCCTCGGCGGGTCCGACCCGGACGCGGTGATCGCGTGTGTCGGCGGCGGGTCGAACGCGATGGGGACCTTCGCCGGGTTCCTCGACACCGGCGCCGAGCTGATCGGCGTCGAGGCGGGCGGGCTCGGGCTCGAGTCCGGACACCACGGCGCGTCGGTCAGCCGCGGCGTGCCCGGAGCGTTGCACGGCGCGCGGTCGCTGTACCTGCAGGACGAGGACGGCCAGATCCTCGAAGCCCATTCGATCAGCGCCGGGCTCGACTACCCCGGGGTGGGGCCCGAGCACGCGGCGCTGGCGGCCGGCGGGCGGGCCGAGTACCAGTCCGCCACCGATGCGGAGGCGCTCGCCGGGTTCCAGCTGCTCTCGGCGACCGAGGGCATCGTGCCCGCCCTCGAGCCCGCCCACGCCATCGGCTGGCTGGAGCGGGAGGCCGGGAACCGGATCCGCACGGGCTCGACCGTGCTGGTCACCCTCTCGGGCCGGGGCGACAAGGACGCGATGCAGGTCGCGGAGCTGCTCACCGGCGAGGCCATCGCATGAACCTCGAGGCCACCCTGCGCGAGCGCCGCGACGCGGGAGCGAAGCTGCTCGTGCCCTACGTGACGGGAGGCCTGGGGCGGGGCTGGCTCGACGTCGTGCGGGCGGTCGCGGACGCCGGTGCCGACGCCATCGAGGTCGGGATCCCGTTCTCGGACCCGGTCATGGACGGTCGCACGATCCAGGAGGCCTCCCAGCGCGCGCTCGACATCGACGCGACGCCGAGCCGGATCATCGACGAGCTCACCGGGCTCGACGCGGGCGTGCCGATCGCAGTGATGACGTACTACAACCCCGTGCACCACATGGGGCACACGCGCTTCGCGGAGCGGCTCGCGGCTGCGGGAGTGGACGCGGCGATCGTGCCGGATCTCCCCCTCGACGAGCTGGACGGCTGGGGCGACGCGGCCGACGCCGCGCAGGTCGAGACCGTCCTGCTGGCGGCGCCGACGACGTCCGACGAGCGGTTGCGCGCGATCTGCGCCCGCAGCCGCGGGTTCGTCTACGGCGTGGCGCTGCTGGGCATCACCGGCGAGCGCGCCGAGCTCGCGGTCGAGGCGACGGAGATGGGCGACCGGCTGAAGGCGGTCACCGACGTTCCGGTGCTGCTCGGCCTCGGGATCTCGAACCCCGACCAGGCGCGCGAGGCCGCCGCGGCGGCCGACGGCGTGGTCGTCGGGAGCGCGCTGGTGCGGCGGCTGCTGGAGGGTGGAGGCCCCGAGGGGGCGGCGAGGTTCGTGGGTGAGCTGCGGCGAGGACTGGACGAGAGATGAGCGACGACCGACCGTTCGCGCCGGACTGCGACCTCTGCGAGGCCGCACGGATCACGGAGTGGTTCCACGAGGACGACGTGTGCTGGATCGCGGAGTGCGAGATCTGTGCGGTCCCGATGGTCGTCTGGCGGGCACACGGCGTGGCGCCGCCCGCGGCCGACCTCGAGCACATGCACACGCAGTTGGCGAACGTCGTCGGTGTCCACTTCGAGTTCGAGCACTACGTCGACGACAACATGCGGAACATCCCCGACCACTACCACGCGCACGCGCGTCCCAAGGGCGGCTTCTTCGGCCACGCCCTGCGCCGGAAGCAGCCGTAGCCGCGCCGGGCCGGGCCGGGCGCGGAGCGATCAGGACGTGAGCCGCAGGCGTCGCCGGCGGTGCGGCAGCACGGCGCCGGTTGAGCCACCGCCGGGTGCGCCGTCGAACAGGTGCAGGTTGGGGAAGTCGTAGCCCATGATCTGCGACGCGTCGGCGCGCAGCCAACTCTCGAGCACCGAGGCGTACACCTGCCGGAAGTCGACGTGGTACTTGAGGTTCCCGTTGCGGTCGAGGTCGGTGGTGCGCGGTGGGCTGCCGTGGAGCCCACCCTTCACGCGTGACCCCACCAGGAACACCGGCGCGGCGGTGCCGTGGTCGGTGCCGATGGTGTCGTTGCGCTCGGGCCGCCGGCCGAACTCGGAGAACGTCATGATCGACACGCGGTTGCGCCACGCCGGTGCCAGGTTGGCGAAGAAGCTGTCGATCGCGTCGTCGATGCTGCCGAGGAGCTGGGACTGGGTGCCGGCCTGGTCCGAGTGCGTGTCGAAGCCGCCGATCGAGGTGCTGAACACACGGATCCCGAGGTTGGCGTTGACGAGCCGGGCCACGAGCGTCATCTGCCGGCCGAGGCTGCTCTGCGGGAAGCTGCCCTGATACGCGGGCTGGATCTGCTGGGAGAGGGCGAGGGTGTCGTGCTCGACCTTCGCCGCGAGGTCCCCCCACTGGCCCAGGCCGCTGGAGCCGTCGGCGAAGGCGCCGATCGCGTCGAGCATGCGGACGTCGTTGGGGTCCCGGCGGTCGATCCCGAACGCGTCGCCGATGCTCTGGGGCAGTCCGGACGCACGCGCCACCGAGCCGACCATGTGCAGCGGGACCGACGTGCCGATGACCGCGCCGTAGAGGCTCTCGCTCGCGGCGTTGGGGAGGCCGTCGAGGTAGCGACCGATCCAGCCGGTCACCCCACCCGGTTGGCTGCCACCCGCCCAGCCGTTCATCCAGATGCCCATCGAGGAGAAGTGGCTGAGGTCCGGGTTGGCGTAGCCCACCCCCTGGATGACCGCGACGTCGCCCTGGTCGTACCGGGCCTTGAGCTTGGGCATCGCCGGGTGCAGCCCCACGCCGGTCGCGATCGGCAGCGCGCTCGCCGCCGGGATCGCGAGCCCGGGACGGAGGCTGTAGTAGCGGGCCTCGCCGGTGGGCACGACCGTGTTGAGCCCGTCGTTGCCGCCCTCCATCATGATCAGGATCAGGATCCCGTCCTGGGCGCCGACGGGCGGTGCGGCGAAGGCCTCGAGGCTCGAGACGAGCGATCCCATCGAGGCGATGCCGGCACCGGCCCCCGCGAGTTGGAGGAAGCGGCGGCGGCTCAGGCCGCCCGGCAGCGTGGCCGGGCGGGAGAGCCGAGCGAGGGCGAGGTCGTCGTAGAGATCGTCGTTCACGGTCACCTCAGGCCATCAGGACGTCGGGGGCGAGCATGGTCATCGTCGTCAGGTTGATCGACGCCCAGTCGTGCCAGGAGTAGGTCGGCGCGGCCTCGGTGGCACGCTGGCCGGCGAGCCAGGCCACCAGCACGCTGCGGACCCAGGGCGAGACCGGCGCGACCGCGGGGTCGCGTCCGAACCTCGCGAGGGCGAGGTCCACCGCCTGGGTCGGTGTCATGACGTGGTGGTCGGCGGCGTCCCGGGCGACGATCTCCGCGAGGAAGCCGCCCGCGTGGGCGCGCCAGGTGAGGTTGCGGGCGAAGTCGGCCCGGGCCCACAGCGCGGTGCTGTTGAGCCAGTAGGCGTTGTTCTTCCACCCGGCGACGTTCGGGGGCTCGAAGAGGACCTGACCCATCTCCTCCATCCACCACTGCGGGTTCGTCGCGACGGCGGTCAGGCCGACCGAACGGAGGCAGGTGACGATCCACTCGACCGGCGACCGCACGAGGCCGGTGCGCGCCGTCGGCGAGAAGAACTCCGGCCGCAGGAAGATGGCGCGCAGGAGTGCGCGGACGTCGAGGTTCGAGCCGACGAACGCGGCGACGAGCGCGTCGAGCACCGTCGAGTCGGGGTTCGGGGAGGCGAAGAAGGTCCAGAGCTTCCTCGCGATGAACCGGGCGGCGATCGAGCGCTGCGGCTCGACGGTGAGGATGCGCGTGATGACCTCCGGCCCGTCCCAGTTCCGGGTCTCGCCCATGAAGGTCTTGGGGTCGCTGTCGTGCCGGTTCGGGTAGAAGCGATAGACGCGGGGCTCGGCGCCGTAGTCCACGTTGTGCCCGGTCCACGCGCGTGCCGACGCGACGACGTCGTCCTGGGTGTACTCGTTCACCCCGAGGGTGAACAGCTCCATGAGCTCGCGAGCGAAGTTCTCGTTCGGGGCGCCCTTCGAGTTCGGGTCGTTGTCGAGGTAGATCAACATCGCGACCTGCAGCGACATCTGCTGCACGAGGGACTCGAAGCTGCCGGCGCCGGCAGTGCGGAAGAGATGGTTCTGGTCGAACATGTCGACCGCGGACCCGACCTTGCTGGCCTGGGTGGCGAAGTGGCCGTGCCAGAAGAGCGTGAGCTTCTCCTGGAGGGGCTTGGGCACCGTGGCCATGCGGTCGAGCCACCACTGGGTCAGGTCGACGAAGCGCTCCCAGTCGCCCTTGTCCGGATCGCTCAGGCTCGGCGGCGGGGTGTCGGGTGGATTGGCGGAGAAGTCGAGGAGGGCGTCGACGATGTCCGGCAGGTCCATCGCGGCGTACTGGGCGATCTCGGCCGCGGAGCCTTCGTACCCGGCCCGGCGGAGCAGGTGAGCGACATCCGACGCTGGGGTGGACAGGGTTGGCTCCTCGACGGTGGGTCCCGCCCTCCAGCTATCGACCGCGGCGCGGCTCCGGCTTGAATCCCGCTCAGACCTCCGACGGGCTCACGTCGTCGAGCGCGCGCCCCGAGGACTCGGGGAGGCGGCGGAGGAGGAACAGCGCGGCGATGATCGGCGCGATTCCGCAGATCGCGGATCGCGACGCCGAGGTCCCCGATCTGATCGGACAGGAACCCCGCCACGAGCAGCCCCACGGCCGAGCCCGCGACGTAGCAGACGAGCAGTAGCGCGTTGGCGGTGCCGCGTACCTCGGTCGGGAACAGCTCCGCGTCCATGGTGCCCACCGACAGCGTGCCCGATGCGGACGCGATGATCGCCAGGCTCGACGCGATCCAGATGATCGGGCCGTGGCCGAGGAAGAAGACCATCGTCAGCAGCGTCCCGGCGAACATGCCGGCGATCGCGACGGGCCGGCGTCCCCGTGACTCGGCGAGCCGCCCGGCGACGAGGATGCCGACGAGCCCGGGGATCCCGTTGGTGATGCCCTTGAAGGCGGCGATCCCCGAGTTCGAGAATCCGCGCTCGTCGCGGAGGAAGCGGTTCGTGAGCTGGGCCGATGGTGCGCTGAACACGTTCGAGAGGAAGCCGATCGCGCCGAGGAGCGCGAGCCGGCGCCCGTAGGCGGCGTCGACCACCTCGCGGACGCGACCCCGTTGCGAGGTGCGGGCCGCGATCGCCTCGAACCGGCGCGTCTCCTCGAGTCGACGGGCGATCATCGGGACGAGCAGCGCCGAGAGGGCGGCGATGCCGAAGGCGATCCGCCAGGCGCCGGGGGAGATGTCCGCGACCGGCAGCAGCACGACCGAGAACGCGTAGCCGGCCCCGGAGGCGAGGGCGAGCATCGACACCGCGAACGCGCGCGCCCCCTCCGGCGCCTCCTCGACGACGGCGATCCCGCCGACGACGACGGCCGCGTTGACGCACGCCCGGGCGAAGGTCTGGGCGGCGGTGAACACCGCGAAGTTCGGCGCGACCGCGCTGACCCCGCTCGCGAGGCAGACGCCGAGCACCGCGCCCAGCAGCACCCGGCGCCGGCCGATTCGGTCGGCCAGCGTCGCGGCGAACAGCGCGACGAGTGCCCCGGTACGCGTCACCGCCAGCGCCTCGCCGAGCCCCTGGTCGCTGACGTGGAAGGTCTTGGCCACCGGGTCGCTCAGCTGGCCGAACAGCGCCGCGGCGAAGGCGGTGAGCACCCCGGCGAACGCGACGACGCCGATGAAGCTGATCTGCACCTGACTGAACCGGCCGGGTGCCGCCAGCGGGTGCTGGCGCGGTCGGTCCGGCGGCTCGGCGTCCGACCCGGCCGCGACAAGCGCCTCGGACGACCAGCGCAGTCCTCGCCGCAGCTCGAAGCGGAAGACGGCCGTGAACAGCCAGCCGAAGAACGGCACCGTCATGTCGTTCGACGCGGAGAGGTGGACGCTCGACCCGTCGCCCTCGGCGTCGACCTCGACCACGAGGCCGCTCTGGGGCGATCCGGGGAGCGAGCCGGTGAGCTCGTCGTCGAGCTCGAGCGTCTCGATCGCGAGGGTGCGGGCGCGGTCCGCCGGGACGGCCAGATGGATTCGCTCGGACCGCCGCACGACGCGGCATGCTACGGGTCGATCCTCCGACCCCGACGCATCTGGAGACTCACCATGGCGCAGCTCGAAGTGGGTGACCGCGCCCCGCGTTCACCCTGTCCGACCAGTCCGGTACGAAGGTCAAGCTCGCGGACTTCAAGGGCCGCAAGGTGATCGTCTACTTCTACCCGAAGGCCGACACCCCGGGATGCACGACGCAGAGCTGCGAGCTGCGGGACCACCGCAAGGACCTCGCGAAGCTGGGGGCCGACGTGCTGGGTGTGAGTCCCGACGCACCGGCCAAGCAGGCCAAGTTCGACGCCAAGTACAAGCTCGGGTTCCCGCTCCTCGCCGACGAGGACCACGCCGTGGCGGAGAAGTACGGCGCGTGGGGAGAGAAGTCCATGTACGGCAAGAAGTACCAGGGCATCATCCGCAGCGCGTTCGTCATCGACGAGAAGGGCAAGATCGCCGGCGCCTTCTACAAGGTCAGCCCGAAGAACACCGTGCCGTCGGTGCAGGGTGTGCTCGAGGGCTGATCAGATGCCCACGGCGTGGAAACCGCCGTCGACGTGCACGATCTCGCCGGTGGTGGCCGGGAACCAGTCCGACAGGAGCGCGACGACGGCCCTGGCCGCAGGCTCGCGGTCGCGGACGTCCCATCCGAGCGGCGCGCGCTCGGCCCACGCGGCCTCGAACTGCTCGAAGCCGGGAATCGAGCGGGCGGCGAGCGTGCGGAGCGGGCCGGCGGCGACGAGGTTGACCCGGATGCCGCGTGGCCCGAGGTCGCGCGCGAGGTAGCGGGCCGTGGACTCGAACGCGGCCTTGGCCACGCCCATCCAGTCGTAGACCGGCCACGCATGGTGCTGGTTGTCGAAGTCCAGACCGACGACCGATCCGTGGTCACGGAGCCGGGGGAGCGCAGCGACCGTCAGCGCCTTGAGCGAGTACGCCGAGATCTGCATGGCGGTCGCGACGTCCTCCCACGGAGCGTCGAGGAATCCGCCGCCGAGGCACGACGGCGGTGCGAACCCGATCGCGTGGACCACGCCGTCGAGATCGGCCGGGAGACGCTCGGCGAGGGACTCCAGGTCCTCGGGCGAGGTCACGTCGAGCTCGACGATCTCGACCGCGTCGGGCAGCTTGCGGGCCACCCGGGCGGTGATGCTCATCACGCGCCCGAACGACGACAGCAGGACCGTCGCGCCCTCCTCCTGCGCGAGGCGCGCGACCGAGAACGCGATCGACGAGTCGTTGAGGACCCCCGTCACGAGGATCGTGCGCCCCTCGAGGAGCATCAGGGGGCCGGGGTGATCACGAGCGTGGCGTTGTGACCGCCGAACCCGAACGAGTTCGACAGGACCGGGGCCGTCGCGATCTCGCGCGGCGCGCCGTGCACGACGTCGATGGCGGTGACGTCCTCGCCGAGTCGCTCGTGGTTCGCCACCGGCGGGACGACGCCCGCACGGGCGCTCAGCAACCCGGCGATGGCCTCGAACGCACCGGACGCGCCGATGAGGTGGCCGGTCACACCCTTGCTCGCGGTGACCGGCGGCGCCGCGTCGCCGAAGACCTTGCGGATCGCCTGCGACTCCGCAGCATCGTTGAGCTCGGTCGACGTGCCGTGGGCGTTCACGTGCCCGACCGCGGCCGCGGGGATGTCGGCGTCGTCGAGCGCGAGCTGCATGCAGGCGGCGGCGCCCGCACCGCCCGCGGAGGGCGCGGTGATGTGGAACGCATCGGAGTTGGTGCCGTAGCCGGAGATCTCGCCGTAGATGCGTGCGCCCCGTGCCTCGGCCCGGTCCCGCCGCTCCAGCATCAGGAACGCCGCGCCCTCACCCATCACGAAGCCGTCGCGGTCGGCGTCGAAGGGTCGCGACCGCGCGGGCCGGGTCATCGTTGCGGCGGCTGAGCGCACCCATGCGTGCGAACGCAGCCACCGCCGGGGCGATGAGGGACGCCTCGGTTCCACCGGCGAGCACGGCGTCGGCGCTGCCGTCGCGGATCAGCCGGGTCGCCTCACCGATCGCGTTCGCGCTCGCGGCGCAGGCCGTGGAGATGCACAGCATGGGACCGGTCCAGCCGAGGTGGATCCCGATCAGTCCGGCGGTGGAGTTCGGCATCATCATCGGGACGAAGAAGGGGCTGACGCGGTCCGGGCCCTTCTCGTTGAAGACCCGCAGCTGGTCCTCGAGCGTGATGAGGCCGCCGATGCCGGTGCCCGCGACGACTGCGCAGCGGGCCGGGTCGACGCCCGGGTCGCCCGCGTCGACGAGCGCGTCGGCCGCGGCCGCGTACCCGAGCTGCGCGCCCCGGTCCACCCGCCGGCTCTCCTTCGCTCCGAGGTAGGGCACGGGATCGAAGTCCGTCACCTCGCAGGCGAAGCGCACGGCGAGCGCCGACGGGTCGAACGCGGTGATCGGCCCCGCGGTGGACTCCGCGCGCACGAGCGCGTCCCACGTCCGGTCCGGGCCGGCACCCGCGGGACTGTGGACGCCGATCCCCGTGGATCGCGACACGAGGTCGGCCCCGGTGGTCGACGGTGGTGCTCATGCCGACTGCGCCGCCTTCGCAAGGACGAGGTCGACGGCCTGCCCGACGGTCACGACGCCTTCGAGGTCCTCCTCCGGGATCGCCACGTCGAAGCGCTCCTCGAGTCCCATCACGAGCTCGACGAGGTCGAGGGAGTCGGCGTCGAGGTCCTCGGCGAAGCGGGCGGACTCCACCACGGCGGTGGGCTCGACGCTCAGGATCTCGGTGGCCACCTCACGGATCACGGTGAGCGCGTCTTCACGGTCCATGGTGGTCAGCTCCTCGGGCACCGGGGGGTGTGGCGATCTGCTGGAGACGTTGTAGCCGACCGGGCGGCTCCTGGCGTGCGAATCATGCCGGAGGTCACGTGCCCATCCCGATCCCACCGTCGACGGGCAGCACCACACCGGTGATGTACCCGGCGGCGTCGGAGGCGAGGAAGGCGATCGCGGCGGCTGCCTCCTCGGGCGTGCCCGGGCGCGCCAACGGGACCATGCCGGTGACGGTGGCGAGCCAGTCGTCGCCCAGATCGTCGGTCATGGGCGTGGTGATCGGGCCCGGCGCGACCACGTTCGCGGTCACCGATCGGCGGCCCAGCTCCCGGGCCACCGAGCGGGTGAGGCCCACGAGCCCGGCCTTGGCGGCCGCGTAGTTCGCCTGGCCGGGGGCGCCGAGGTGCGCCACCACGGAGGACACGTTGACGATGCGCCCGAATCGGGCGCGCATCATCTTCGGGGCGGCGCGCCGGATCGTGTGGAACGCGCCGGTGAGATCCACGGCGAGCACCCGCCCCCACGCGTCGTCACTCATGCGGACGAGCAGGCCGTCCTCGGCGATGCCGGCGTTGTTCACGAGGACCTCGACCGGGCCGAGGCCCGCCTCGACGGCGTCGAACGCGGAGTGCACGGAATCCGGGGTCCTCGACCGACACCGTCACCACCATCGCGACCTCGGCGCCGAAGTCGGCGCAGAGGTCGGCCGCGAGCCGGCGTGCCGGCGCCTCGCCGGTCCGGTAGCCGATCGCCACCCGGCGCCCGTCATGGACGAGGGCGCGCACGGTGGCCGCACCGATGCCGCCGGATCCGCCGGTGACGAGCGCGACGCGACCGCTCACGTGAGCGAGTCGACGTCGGCGGGCGTGGCGACCGGCAACCGCGTGAGGGCGGGGACGGTCCGCTTGGCCAGGCCCGTCAGCATGCCGCCGGGACCCGCCTCGACCAGGGTCCGCGCCCCGAGGCGTACCAGCGCGAGCTGCGACGCCCGCCACTGGACCGGGGTCGCAACGTGGCGCGCCGCGAGCGCCGCGCCAGCGATCCGGGTCGGTCTCGGCGTGGCCGTCGTCGTTGGACACGACCGGCACCCCGGGTGCCGCAAGGGCCGAATCGGCGAGGACAGCGACGAGCGCATCCGCCGCGGGCTGCATCAGGGGGGTGTGGAACGCACCACCGACGGCGAGGGTCCGGGCGGTGCGCACACCGGCCTCCCTGGCTGCCGCCACGCCCGCCGCCAGGCCGTCCGGGGTCCCGGCGATCACGACCTGCCCCGGGGCGTTGTCGTTCGCGATCCAGCACGTCCCGGACGTCGCGGCGCAGGCCTGCTGCGCCTGCTCGAGCGTCGCACCGATGAGCGCCGCCATGGCTCCCGGCGTCGCGTCGGCGGCCGCCTGGGTCAGCTCGGCCCGCGTCGCCGCGAACCGGACACCGGCGTCGAACGGCAGCGCGCCCGCGGCGATCAGCGCGGTCACCTGGCCGAGCGAATGACCGGCGAACGCGACGGGCCGGACGCGGTCGCGCAGGGACTCCCAGACGAGGAGCGACGTGAGGAGCACGGCGAGCTGGGCGTTACGGGTCCGGCCCAGCTCGTCCTCGCCGGCGTCGAGCAGCAGATGGCCGAGGTCCTCCTCGAGCGCTTCTTCGGCGGGACCCACGACCGCGGCCCAGGCCGGCGTGGCCGCCCACGGCCGGCCCATTCCCGGGAACTGCGTGCCCTGCCCCGGGAACACGACCGCGAGGTCGGCGGTCACCGGGTCAGCTCGCCTCGCGCCGATCCGGGGGCGGCGGAGCGGTGCTCCGACGATGCGGCGGAGCCTCCGGCACGTCGGGGTCCTCGCCCAGCAGGATTCGGGTCTCCACCTCGGTGGGCAGGGGTCCGTCGTCGCGGTTGCGCCCGCGGGCGTCAGCACGAGCGCCGTCACGATCATTGCGACGCCGATGACGATCAGCGCGATCCACATTCGACGAGTCCTCCGCCTCTGCGACCCGTCAACTCTAGTTTCCGCGCGGCCGCGCGCCCGGCCGGCGCCGGTGCCGGGCACCGACCGAGTCGCCGAGCCGTGGTCCCCCGCAGCCGTCGGTCTGCGCCACGCTCCGCGCGGACGCAGACCGGCGCTGCGATCCGATGGCGGAGCGCTAGTAGTCGGAGTCCTCGTGGATCCTGATGTCACCGCCACACAGGGGCGCCAATCCGTCGGACTGCATCACCCACGTCGAGGATGCGTCCTCGACGTAGAAGCCCAGGATGTCGGGAGTCGCGGAGTGCTTCCCGTTGTCGACCACGACGGCGACGAAGCGGTAGCCGTACGCCCCGTTGTACTTCCCGGTCCCGATCGCCAGTCCGATGTTGCCCCCGAACGCCAGGAGCGTGATCTTCCGGCTGTGGAACTTGGCGCCCTCGGTCTCGAACTCCACCGTGCCGCTGAGCGACCCGTCGTGGTGGCCCTCCACGTCGTCGAACTCGAAGTAGGTCTTCCCGGGCGCGCAGATCTTGCCCTCGCCGTCGATCTCGCGCTGGGTCGGCGGCGGCGGCGCCGTCTCGAACGTCGCGGTGACGGTCCGGTCGGCATCGGTCACCACGCTGCACGGATCGGTGGTGCAGTCACCGGACCATCCGGCGAAGGTCGCCCCGGCGTCGGGCGTGGCGGCCAGACCGACCGTCGTCCCGTCCGGGAAGTTCGCCGAACAGGTGCTCGGGCAGCTGATGCCGGCCGGAGTCGACGCGACCGAGCCGGGACCCACGATGTTCACGGTCACCGTGTGGCCCGCGGGACCCGACGCCCAGTGCTTCTGCGCCGTTGCCGTCTGGAGCGAGCCGAACGAGTCGGTGAAGCTCGCCTTGATGGTGTCGTCACCCGCGCCGTTGGCGTCGTGGTAGGTGAACGAGACGTTGCCGTCCGCGGCGGACTTGCAGTCGGCGGGCGCACACGTTCCGGTCGCGCCGGCGTTCTGACCGGTGACCGAGAAGTCGACGAGCTGACCGGCGACCGGCGGCGTGCCGCCGATGGCGTGCACGTTGGCAACGACCGTGTGATCGGTCCCGACGGGATTGGTCGAGTCCAGCGGTGTGACCGAGATGACCTTCGACTCGACGACGATCGCAGATCCGGCGACCAGGATGTAGGCCTGCCCGCAGGCGTTGAGGCCGGTCCCGGGGTCGACCCCGCAGGTCGGCGTCGTCGCGGTGTCGGTCGCCACCGCGAGCGCGCTCCAGTCCGTCGGGAAGGTCGGGTAGGACTCGTGGACCGAGCACCCCCAACCCTGCAGCGACGTCGTCGTGAGATCGGTGAACGCCGGGTGCGCGGCGATCAGCGACACGTTCCCCCCGCACGGCGGGGCGGTGTTGATCGTCCAGGCCCCGCTTCCTGCGCTCATCGCCGCCAGGATTGCAGTGGTGTCCGCGCCCGCGGCGGTATCGCCGCAGGTCGAGTCGAAGTACATGCCCGTGGTGCCGGCGCTGCTCGCGGCATACGTGATGCCGTCACGGATGATCGTCCCGCGGGCGCCGGGAGACGTGAAGTCCCCGCCGTCGTGGTACACGGGGTCGGTACCCACGACCACGCGATTGCCGGCCATGGTGCGACCACCGGCGTGGCCCATCACGACGGGACCCCAGGCGCCCACGGAGGTCGCGACGCCGTGCGGGACCACACCGCAGGTCGGGTCACCGACGATGAGCAGGTCGTACGCCCCGAACTGCGCCGAGGTCATCGACGCCCAAGTGGCATCGTCGACCACCGTCACCGTCAGACCGAGCGCGGTGGCGATCTGCTCCTCCTGACTCGAGGGCCCGCTCACGCTGTCGCCGTTGACGAGCGCAGTGCCGCCCACCGCAGCCGAGACCGTTCCTCCGGATCCGGGTGTGGCAACGGCCCCGCCGGCCAGGGCGAGACCGCCCAGGACCAGCAGCAGGACCACGACCGACGCCGCGGCGCGAACACGCAAGACACTCCGCCCAAACATTCCTCCGCCCTTTCACTCACCCCAACTACCAGTGATGCGGCGTCAACCTAACAAGAGGTCCGCATCGTGCAAAGGGAAAATTTCGGCTCGTCGCACGAACCGCGCCGATGCGACCGCCACCCGGCCGGCAGCCCGGTGTCCGGGTCGGGTGGGGCTGTGGCCGGCGGGGTGCTCGTGACACCCGCACCAGCACCTGACCAGCCCACACGCAGCCAACCCGGCGGCGTGGGCGTCCACACTCGCGGCGGGATAGATCGGCTTCGACGGCATTGACAGGCTCGGCGAATGGGACAACGCGCTTGGGGCACTCGCCGAGGCCCTCACGGTGGCAGATGCTCCCCAACCTCGTGGTCGGGATCGTCGCCTCACTCACCCCTGACCGTGATCGGTACGAGGACCGGTAGTGACGCGCCGCCGCGTAACGCGTAGGCGGTCACGTTGTGAGGGGGACGAGAGAGGAGCGCGGGAGGTACGAGGAACGTGAGGGCCGCTCGACCTCTCCGCGGGACAGTGGTCGGCGCGACCGCGACTATCCGACCGTCGATCGCGATCGCGATCCATTCCGCGTCGGGCGCACCGTTCACGTGGCCCTCGTTCCATACCCAAGGTAAGTAGCGTCCCGACGAGCGCGCCGCTCGCAGTTCAGCGATTCCCGGCAACGTCAGCGTCTCGCCGTTCGCGACCTGCCTCACTCGTTCCGACGCCAGCTTGCCGACGAGACCGGCGTACGGGCCCTGGGCGAAGATGCGGATACCAGGGTCGGAGTTCGGAGGTGCAGAGCGGGCCCGCAGCACCTGGGTGAAGGTTCCTCTGCCATCGATTTCTCTATATAGCTGCCCAGGTGGCGGTTGCAGATCCCTTGCTTCTTTGACGGGGAAGGAATACCCGAAGTAGAGCCGACGCAGCGTGGTCACACGGGGCGGTCCGAGCAGCGACCGGCCGTCGAACGTCCATCCTTTCGCGCCGAGGACGTCGGCAACAGTCGGCAGGATGTCGACCGACTCGACTGGTCGGTCATCCACACGTCCTGTGGTCTGACCCGGATATTTCACCAGTAGGGGGGTCCACATCACATCGGCCAGGTTTTGTGCACTGGGACTCCTCGGCGGCTCGCCGACACGGAACGAGATCCCGTGGTCGGCAGTCACGATGACCATCGCGTCTGGAAGCGTGCCGATCGCACGGAGCTTGGCGATGATCTGGCCGAGTACCGCATCTGCGGCCTGCACTTGAAGGAGATGCTGACTGTGGGCCGTCGAAAGACCGGTCGCGGGCTGGCTTTCGGGATTCCGGTACTTCTGCAATGTGCCGAGTCTGTCCCAAGGGAAGTGAGGTATCTCGACGTGCAGGAAGTCCAGGCGCGGTGCGGCGCTCGGTCGGAGAGACTGGACGAACGAGCGGGCGGTCGCGACGGACCGCTTTGCCTGGGAAAGGCCAACGAGCTGACTGGCCACGGCATCGCTGGTTTCTTGCGGATCTAGCGAGTTCCACCACAGTCGGGTGGCAGCGCTGACCATGCCGAGCGTGCTCGCACTATCCGAGCCGCACTCCGCCGCCACGCAGAGGTGCGTCACGGTCTCGTGCACGTTGAGCGAATAGTGCCCGTCGAGCATCGTGAAGAGATTTCGCGGGTGCGCAGACGCTGTCGGCGGTGCGCGAGTCGCTGTCGGGTACCGACCAGTGAGGATCGCCGGGACGGCTTCCTCGGTGAAGCCGGCGATGGTCGTGGAGTTTCGGTACCAGGTCGCACGGTGCGCGAGACCGGAGAACGATGGGAACAGTTCTCGGTCGATCCCGCCCTGCCCGTCGAGCAGCGAAACCTCGGGGAACTCGTCCATCACGACCATCACGACCCGATGCGGCGAGGCAAACCCGGTCGGCGGGCGCGGGTGCTCAGGCGGCTGGATCGCGACGGCGGTGACCGGCGACGCAAACAGGATCTGGACGACAAAGAGGATCGGGGCGAGGGCTAGGACACGAAGGAAGGTGCTGTACAAGGGAGCGCGCACCTGCAGGACCGCGGCGCCCACTGCCGTTACCGATCCGAGAACCACGAGCCGTGACGTCGTCAGGGGCGATGTGTGGCGCCCGACTTGGAGCGCGACGAGGCCGGCGAAGGTACTGCAAAGAGCGACATGTGCGGTCCGGCGGGCCTGCGCACTGGCACGGCCGATCAGGAGTTCCAGGAGCCAGGCGGCAACCGGCGCAGCGAGGACGACCCACAGAACGACGACGAGTGTCTGGGCCCGAGTGGCCCGGCCCAACACGAGGATCTCGACGTTGTCCTCAAGGAGCGCCAGCGCAGGCTGGGCGACGGCGAGGCTTGCGATTCCGAGGAGTTCAGCTAGAGGGAGAAGCATCTCCCGGTTCTTGGTCGGGCAAGACCGACTCTTCACGCCCACCCCTGACAGCGCTACACGTAGAACGCTTAGATCATCGCATGCGCTTCCACGCGTAGTCGCTCGGGATGTCCGCTCGGCTGGCGTGCCCGCCTTGTCGCCCTCGCGCTCCGACCTGGAGCGGAGATTCGGAGCGGCGATCGCGGCCAGAAGATGACGAGTAGCCAGACGACGATGCGTCTCTTCGAGTCCTTCACGACCCACCTGTGGTCGGCTCCTTCGGCCGGGAGCTCGGTCCTGAGCGGGACGGCAAGCTCGTGGCGATGCGATCCTGGTTCTCTCACAAGTGGCAGGCCGAGCAGGAGCAAGCCGCCTCTTCGCCATCCGGTCGGCGGGAGCTTGCGTCGGAGCGGCAGTTCTCGCCACGATCAGCGACGACCAGACAGCCCCGACGGGTTGTGCGAAGACGAGATCAATAAGCCTCGCTGAGCTTGAAACGCAGGGTCTCGGTGGACCGCCGATCATCTCCGCGGACGACTACGGGGATGACGATGACCCGAGCTACGACGACCCGTGCCCCTACGGTGACTGCGGAGCGGGTCCGACTACCGTTCCGGGGCCCCCGCCGGTATGCCGTAGGCATGCGCAATCCCTGCGTGCGTGGTCGGCGAATGGCCGGGGAGTACCCGTGCAGCCCGTAGTTCGGGCCTGAGCGGCACCCAAGCCCGGGTGGTGGAATGGCAGACACGGCGGACTCAAAATCCGCTGTCCGCGAGGACGTGCGGGTTCGAATCCCGCCCCGGGCACCTACACTCCTGGCGATTCTGAGGGGACCGCCGCTGACGGCGGACGAAGGGACAGCATGCGGGGTCGGAACGTTCTGGTGCTCACCGTCGCGCTCGTGCTCGCGCTCGTCGCCTGCGACAGCAGCGGTGGTTCGAAGGCCTCGTCGACGTCGACCACGCTGCCCGCGTGCAAGGACGTGGACCTGACGGCCAAGGTCGTCGAGCCGAAGGGCTCCACCGGGTCCGGCCGCCTCGTCAGCTCCGCCTCCGTGGAGGCCGGTCCGGTCAGCGTCCTGACCGGAATCGTGAAGACGACCTCCGCGGAACCGGTGGCCCTCGACGTGGTGGCCACCGCCCCGGTGGGGACCGTCACCGTCCCGACCACGCCGGCCGCCACGAGCCAGGAGGTCCCGCTCCTCGGCCTGCGCGCCGAGACGAGCTACGCCGTCGCCGTGACCGCGACGACCGCCGCCGGGGACAGCGACACGGTGAACCTCACGTTCTCGACCGGGTCGCTCCCCAAGGACCTGCCGCCGACGGTGTTCAAGGCCAGCACGCCGGAGAGGATGGCCCCCGGGATCACGCTGTTCAACACGATTCCCTGGGGTGTCGGCTCGAAGAACAAGTGCGCGCCCATCCCCTCCAAGTACGCCGGGTGGATCCTGGGGGTCGACGACGAGGGCCAGGTGGTCTGGTACTACAAGTCCCGGGTCGGCATCACCGATGTCAGCCCCACGCCGCGTGGGACCCTGCTCGTGTCGGTCAACGACGTCGTCATCCGTGAGATCGACATGCTCGGGAACACGATCTCCGAGTTGGGGACCAAGGTCGCGACCGACTACGTGAAGACCACCGTCGACGGACTGAGCTTCACCGGCCCCGACACCGTGCCGATCTCGATCGACAGCGCCCATCACGAGCTGTCGGAGCTGGGCAACGGCGACCTCCTCACCATCAACACCGAGGTCGTCGACCTGAGCCCCAAGGCGGCGAAGGGGCTCTGCAAGGGCGCCAAGGCCGAGGACGGAACGCCGATCCCGGACCCGAAGGGCGTCGTCGCCGACCAGATCGTGGAGCTGACGCGCGCGGGCAAGGTCGTGCACCGGTGGCCGCTCAAGAAGTACTTCGATCCGATCCACCAGCCCGGCTCCGACATGTGCGTGATCGGGAACCCGGTCGCGCCGCCGAACTACTTCTACCCTCAGCGCAAGGGGCTCCGGGACTGGATGCACACCAACGCCGCGGCCGTCGACACCGCGACGAACACGCTGATCGTCTCGATCCGCCACCTCGACACGGTCATCGGCCTCCGGTACGCCGACGATGCATCCGGCAAGTCGGGCGACGTGCTCTGGAAGCTCGCACCCAAGGGTGGGACGCTCGAGCTCACCTCGGGCGGGTACGCCTACCACGGCCACGCGGTCGAGCCCGAGACCGGGAACCGCATCCTGTACTTCGACAACGGCAACGGCCGCCCCACGGGCACGAAGAACGGCAAACCGCTCCCGCCCTACAGCCGTGCGGTCATGTTCCAGCTCGACCCCGCGGCCGGCACGGCCCAGCAGCTGTGGCAGCACCGGGACGACACCCCCGAGGGCACGCCCGAGTTCGCCCCCTTCCTCGGCGACGCCGACCTCCTGCCGAACGGCAACATCCTGATCACCTACGGCGGTGACGGCACGCCGGACGGCGTCTTCTACACGCGGTTCGTGGAGGTCGTCCCGGACTACGCCACGGGCAAGGACACGGTGGTCTTCGACATGACGCTGGGTGACAAGACGATCCGGGGCTTCACCGCATACCGAGCGGACCGGGTCCCCACGCTCTACTTCGCCGGGCTGAACCTGCCGCCGTCGTAGGTCGCGGTGCGGGGCCCTCAACCGGTGATGCCGAGGCGCTTGGCGATCACCTCGTTCATGATCTGGTCGGTGCCGGCACCGATGCGCTGCAGGCGCGCGTCGCGCCACAGGCGCGACACCGGGGTCTCGGAGAGGTAGCCCGCGCCGCCGTAGACCTGGAGGCAGACGTCGACGAGACGGTTCTGCACCTGCGCCGCGTACTTCTTCGCCATCGAGATCTCCACGACCGGGTACTCGCCCTGTTGGACGCGCCAGATCGTGTCGTACGTGAGCGCCCGCGCGGCTTCGAGCTCGGTGGCCGCGTCGGCGAGCATGTGCGCGATCACCTGGTTCGCCGCGAGCGGCCGACCGAACGCCTGCCGCTCGCGCGCGTAGGCGATGGTCTGCTCGAGCACGTCGAGTCCCTGCCCGACGCTCTGGGCCGCGCCGGAGAGCCGCTCGTACTGCAGCTGCCACTGCCATCTGGGCGAAGCCCTGACCCGGCTCACCGCCCAGGAGGTTCTGGTGCGGCACGCGCACGTCGTCGAGCGCGATCTCCGCGGTGTCCGACGCGCGCATGCCGAGCTTGTCGAGCTTGCGCGAGACCGTGATGCCGGGGAGATCCGTGTCGACGAGGAAGAGCGAGACACCGCGGTGGCGGGAGCCGGGCTCGGTCTGGACCGCCATGGTCATGAAGTGCGCCCGCGTGCCGTTGGTGATGAACATCTTCCGTCCGTTCAGCACCCAGGTGTCGCCGTCGCGTACCGCCCGGGTCGTGATCCCGGCGACATCGGAGCCCGCGTCGGGCTCGGTGAGCGCGATCGCGCCGATCTTCTCGCCGCTGATCGCCGGACGCAGGTACCGCTCCTTCAGCGCATCGGTCCCGAACTCGCCGATGGCCGGCGTGCACATGTGGGTCTGGACCGCGATCGCCATCGGGATCGAGCCGGCACCGCACCGGGCCAGCTCCTCGATGAACAGGAGGCTGCTCGCGAGGTCGCCACCGGAGCCGCCCCAGGCCTCGGGGTAGTGGAGGCCGAGGAATCCGAGCTCCCCGCACCGGCGGAAGACGGCATCGGGGAAATGCTCGGCCGCTTCCCATTCGTCGACGAATGGGCGGATCTCGGCGGCGACGAAGCGCCGGACGGAAGCCCGCAGCTCGTCGTGCTCGGCGGGGAAGACGGGGTGACTGGTCACGGTTGCATTCTGGTCACGCTTCGGAGTCACCTGCATCGCCCGACCGATTTCTGGTGCCGGCGACCTACAATGCCCGCCGTGACACGGGCCTCCATCGAGCGTCGGCTGCTCGACCTCAGCGATCGCATCAAGCAGGTCACCGGCGAGCTCGCCGTGACCGACGAGCAGCTGGCGTTCCTCGACGAGGAGGCCGAGGACGCGCGCCTGCGGGCGATCGTCGCCGAGACCCCCCTGGAGGTCGCCACCGCGAACGAGGCGCAGCGCCACGCCGACGCGCAGCGCCGCCACCGCGACGCGCTGCACCAGACCCTGCGGGAGCTGCGATCCGAGCAGGACGCCCTCCTGGACCGACTGACCGCCGAACCAGCCCCGCGCTGAGGCTCGACGAGAGGATCACCGTGTCAACCGAACGTACCCGTGTCATCGTCGCCGAGGACGAGGCGATCATCCGGCTGGACCTCAAGGAGCTCCTCGAGGAGGAGGGCTTCGACGTCATCGGCGAGACCGGTCGCGGCGACGAGGCCGTCGAGCTGGTCCGCACCCTCCAGCCGGACCTCGCGATCCTCGACATCAAGATGCCCGGCCTCGACGGCCTGTCCGCCGGCACGCCAGATCACGGGTGAGCGGTTGGCGGCGGTGCTCATCCTGACCGCGTTCTCCCAGCGTGACCTCGTCGAGCAGGCACGCGACGCCGGACGCGATGAGCTACATCGTCAAGCCGTTCCAGAAGAGCGACCTCATCCCGGCGATCGAGCTCGCGATCGGTCGGCACGCGGAGCTGCGCAGCCTGGAGAACGAGGTGGGCGATCTCGCGGAGCGGCTCGAGGCCCGCAAGATCATCGACCGCGCCAAGGGCGTGCTGATGGACGAGCACGGGATGACCGAGGGCCAGTCGTGGCGCTTCCTCCAGACCGAGGCCATGAACCGACGCTGCAAGGTGCACGAGATCGCGGCCCAGGTCGTCGCCGGCGAGATCGCACCACCCGACGCCGCGTGACCCGCGCTCGCTCGTGAGCACGCTGCTCCTCCTCGACGGGCACTCCCTGGCGTACCGGGCGTTCTACGCGCTCCCCACCGACCTCGCGACCTCCTCCGGTCAGGTCACGAACGCCGTCTACGGCTTCACCTCGATGCTCATCAAGGTCGTCGGCGACGAGCGTCCCGACCACCTCGCCGTCGCCTTCGACACCGCCGCGCCCACGTTCCGCAAGGAGAAGGACGCCACCTACAAGGCGGGCCGCAAGGAGACGCCGGACCTCTTCCGGAGCCAGCTGCCGCTGATCCGCCAGGTGCTCGACGCCCTGGCCGTCCCGGTGCTCGAGGTCGACGGCGTGGAGGCGGACGACGTGATCGCCACGCTGGCCGAGCGGGCCGCGGGCGACGGCATGGACGTGATCGTCGTGACCGGTGACCGTGACTCGTACCAGCTCGTCCGGGACCCGCACATCCGCGTGCTCTACAACAAGCGCGGCGTCTCGGACTACGCGCTCTACGACGAGGCCGGGATCGTCGAGCGCACCGGTGTGACCGCGGTGCAGTACCCCGAGTACGCGGCGCTCCGCGGCGACACCAGCGACAACCTCCCCGGTGTCCCGGGCATCGGCGAGAAGACCGCGGCCAAGCTCGTCAACGCCTACGGCAACCTCGAGGGGATCTTCGAGCATCTCGACGAGCTGCCGCCCAAGCAACGCCAGAACCTCGGTGAGTTCCACGACCAGGTGTTCCACAACCGGGAGATGTCGATCCTGGAGCGGCACGTGCCGATCGAGGTCGCGGTCGAGGACCTCCACGTCGGGGGGTGGGACCACGAGACGGTCCGGGTGCTGTTCCAGCAGCTCGAGTTCCGCACCCTCTACCCGCGGCTCCTGGAGGCGCTGGGCGAGACCGACGACTCGCCGGGGGTCGAGGCGACGAGCCTCGACGTGGAGGTCGAGCGGCTCACCACCGCGAAGGCGCTCGGCGGCCGGCTCGACCACGTGGGCCAGGCCGGGGCGCCCTACGTGCTCGAAGCCGATTGGCTCGGGGCCCCGGGGCCTGGCGGGCTGCGGGGGATCGCGATCGCGGCCGGGGGAACGGTCGCGTACGCGCCGGCCGACCTGCTCGCGGACGGCGGCGTGCGCTCCTCGCTCGGCGCGCTCGTCGGGCCCGACGGCGCGCCGCTCGTGACCCACCGGGCCAAGGAGCTGATGCACGCGCTGGCCGACGCGGCCGGTGTGACCGTGGCGACGCTCGACCTCGACACCGCGCTGATGGCCTACCTCGTCGATCCCGGGGCCGGGAAGTACGACCTCGGGGAGCTCGTCGCCCGGTTCTGTGGCATCGAGCTGGTCTCGCCCGATCGGGCCGAGGCCGAAGGCACGCTGGACCTCGACGGCGAGGGGGCGGGGGAGGACGCCGGCCGGAGGGCCGCGGCCATCGAGCGCCTCGCCGTCGAGCTGCGGACCGTGCTGGAGCAGCGGGAGCTGTGGTCCCTCTACACCGACGTCGAACGCCCGCTCGTCCCGGTCCTCGCGGAGATGGAGCAGGCCGGCGTCCGCATCGACCGCGAGTTCCTCGACCAGATGCGCGCGGAGCTCCAGAAGCAGTGCAACGAGCTCGAGACCAGGATCCACGAGCACGCGGGCGAGCCCTTCGTCGTGAACTCGGTCCCGCAACTGCGCCGGATCCTCTTCGAGGTGCTCGAGCTGACGCCGGTCAAGAAGACCAAGACGGGACCGTCGACCGACGCCGACTCGCTCCAGAAGATGGCCGCGGCGAACGCGCACCCGATCCTCGCCGACCTGCTCCGGTACCGGGAGGTCGAGAAGCTCCGCAGCACCTACGCCGACGCGCTCCCACCGTTGATCCATGCCGACGGGCGCATCCACGCGACGTTCAACCAGCTGGCGACGACCACGGGCCGGATCTCGAGCGAGAACCCGAACCTCCAGAACATCCCGGTGCGCACCGCGGAGGGCCGGGAGATGCGGCGAGCCTTCGTGGCCGAGGACGGTGCGGGGCTGCTCACGGCCGACTACTCCCAGATCGAGCTGCGGATCCTTGCCCACCTCGCCGAGGACCCGGGGCTCATCGACGCGTTCGCCGCGCGGTGCCGACGTCCACACGATCACCGCGGCACGCGTGTTCGGTGTGGAGGAGTCCTCGGTCGACGACTTCCAGCGCCGGTTCGCCAAGGTCGTGAACTACGGCCTCGCGTACGGCATGGAGGCCTATGGGCTCGGGCAGCGGCTCGACATCCCGACGGACCAGGCGAAGGAGATCCTCGACTCCTACTTCGAGTCGTTCCCGAACGTGCACGCGTACATGGAGCGGACCGTGGCCGACGCCAAGGCGTGCGGCTACACGACGACGATCCTCGGGCGGCGCCGCCAGATCACCGAGCTCGCATCCGACAACTTCCGGATCCGCCAGATGGGGGAGCGCATGGCGCAGAACGCCCCCGTGCAGGGCTCGGCGGCCGACATCTTCAAGCTCGCCATGATCCGGCTCTCGGACGCGCTGCACGCGGCCGCGGTCGAGTCCCGCATGGTGCTCACCGTGCACGACGAGCTGGTCCTCGAGGTGCCGCTCGGGGAGCGGGAGGCCGTCGAGCCGATCGTGCGGGAGGCGATGGAGGGCGCGATCGAGCTTGCGGTCCCGCTCGAGGTCGACATGGGCTTCGGCCCCAGCTGGGCCGAGGCGAAGTAGCCGCCCCCGATGTCCGACCCGGCCGAGGGTGCCTGGTTCAACCCGATCGCGGAGTTCCTCGGGCCCGCCTACCTGCGCAACGCGTTCACGAAGGGAACGCAGCAGGAGGTCGGGTTCCTCGTGGACGCGCTCGGGCTCGAGCCGGGGATGCGGGTGCTCGACGTCGGGTGCGGGCCGGGGCGCCATTCGCTGGCACTGGCCGGGCGGGGGATCGAGACGCACGGCGTGGACCTCTCGCCCGACTTCGTGGCCCTGGCCCGGAAGGCCGCCGGCGACCTGCCCGCGACCTTCGAGGTGCTCGACGTCCGGGACCTCGGCTTCCACTCGGAGTTCGACGCCGCGATCTGCCTCTGCCAGGGCGGCTTCGGGCTGCTCGGCGGGGAGGACGACGAGGCGGTCGTCCGGCGGATCGCGGTCGCCGTGCGCCCGGGTGGCCGCGTGGCGCTCAGCGCCTTCTCGTCGTACTTCGCCCTCCGCTGGATCGAGGACGGCGACGCGTTCGACCCCGCGACGGGCGTCAACCACGAGACGGCCACGCTCCGGAACGAGGCCGGCGAGGAGCGGGCCGCCGACCTGTGGACCACCTGCTTCACCGCCCGGGAGCTCCGCCTGCTGGCCCGCGCCGCCGGTCTCGAGGCCGTCCGGGTGAGCGGGGTCGCGCCGGGGGACTACGGCGAGGGTCCCGTCACGCTCACGCGACCCGAGCTCCTCCTTCTCGCAGACGTGCCGGCCGCCCGCTAACCTGCCCGGTCTCCCCGTTGGGGAGTCTTCGACCGACCGCGTGACCCCCTCGGGTCACGCCCGACCGCCCATTTCCCCTAGGAGAGTCACCCCTTGTCCGAGACCGAGCAGGCCACCACCGCGGTGGTCGACGACCCCACCACCCCCGAGCCCGAGATCGAGACCAACCCCGAGTTGGACGAGATGGGCGAGATCATGGAGGTCGTGCTCGACGACCTCGGAGGCATGTCGCTCTCCGACGCCATCGACGCGACCCTCGTCGAGTTCGACGAAGGGGGCCTCGTCACCGGCACCGTCGTGAAGATCGACTCCGACGAGGTGCTGCTGGACATCGGGTTCAAGTCCGAGGGGGTCATCCCCTCCAAAGAGCTCTCGATCCGCAACGACGTCAACCCCTCCGAGATCGTCACGCTGGGCGAGGAGCTCGAGGCGCTCGTCCTCCAGAAGGAGGACAAGGACGGCCGGCTCATCCTGTCCAAGAAGCGCGCGCAGTACGAGCGCGCGTGGGGCGACATCGAGCGCAAGAAGGAGAACGACGAGGCGGTCAAGGGGCCGGTCATCGAGGTCGTCAAGGGTGGGCTCATCCTCGACATCGGCCTGCGGGGCTTCCTGCCCGCGTCGCTGGTGGACCTGCGCCGGGTGCGAGACCTCCAGCCGTACGTCGGCCGCGAGATCGAGTGCAAGATCATCGAGCTCGACAAGAACCGCAACAACGTCGTCCTCTCGCGCCGCGCGTACCTCGAGGAGACCCAGCGCGAGCAGCGCGACGAGTTCCTCACCAACCTCAAGTCCGGCGAGATCCGGTCCGGTGTGGTCTCGAGCGTCGTGAACTTCGGGGCGTTCGTCGACCTCGGGGGCATGGACGGACTGGTCCACGTCTCCGAGCTGTCGTGGAAGCACGTGGACCACCCGAGCTCGGTCGTGCAGGTGGGCGACGAGGTCACCGTGCAGGTGCTCGACGTCGACCTCTCCCGGGAGCGGATCTCGCTCTCGCTGAAGGCGACCCAGCAGGATCCGTGGCAGGAGTTCGCGACCGGTCACCAGGTCGGCGAGCTCGTGTACGGCCGGGTCACCAAGCTGGTGCCGTTCGGTGCGTTCGTCCAGGTGGGCGACGGCATCGAGGGTCTCGTGCACATCTCCGAGATGGCGGTGCACCACGTCGAGGCGCCCGAGCAGGTCGTGACGCCCGGCGAGGAGCTGTGGGTCAAGATCATCGACATCGATCTCGACCGCCGGCGGATCTCGCTGTCGATCAAGCAGGCCGCCGAGGGCGGCATCGTCGCCGCCGAGTACCAGGACCAGTTCGGCGAGCACGCCTACGACGAGGCCGGCAACTACATCGGCCCCGACTACACCGAGGACGCGCCGGAGGGCGCCGCCGGGGGGGCCGCTCCCGCCGCCGAGGCCGGCGAGGCGGCCGTCGCGCCGGATACTGCTCCCACTGCCGAGACCGAGCCGCCGACCGAGCCGCCGACGACCGAGCCGCCGACGACCGAGCCCGAGGCTCCGCCGGAGGCCTGACGCCTCGTTCAGCGCAGCTGGACGATCCCCATCCGCACGCCCGAGATGACCGCCTGGGTGCGATCGCGCGCGTCGAGCTTGGCGTAGATCGACGCGAGATGGTTCTTCACGGTCTTCACGCTGATGAAGAGCTCCCGACCGATCTCGGTGGTGCTGCGACCGTCGGCGACGGCCTGGAGCACCTCCTTCTCGCGGCGGGTCAGCGGACCGGTGGTCTCGGTGGCCTCCTCGGCCACGGGCTCCTCCGGGAACTCGGTGAGGATCGACTGGGCGATGTCGGCCGACAGGAGCACCTCGCCGGACGCGATCGACCGGACGGCCTCGACGACCTCGCGGAGCTCGCAGTCCTTGGTGAGGAATCCGGTGGCGCCGGCGCGCAGGGCGCGGGCCCGGAGGGAGTCCTCGTCGTGCATCGTCAGCACGAGCACGCGTGCGGGGGACCCGTTCGCCGCGATGCGGCGGGTGGCCTCGATGCCGTCGATCACGGGCATCGAGACGTCCATGAGCACGACGTCGGGACCGAGGCTCGCGGTCAGCGTGACCGCCTCGTGACCGTCGGCCGCCTCCCCGACGACGTCGATGCCGGCGTCCTCGAGCGCGCGGCGCACGGCCTGGCGAAGCATCTGGTGGTCGTCCGCGAGCAGCACCCGTGTCACGTCGTCTCCAGTTCGATGAGCAGCGTCGTCCCGGAGCCGGGTGCGCTGTCGAAGCGCACCTTCGCGCCGATGGCGTCGGCCCGCTCCCGGATCCCCACGAGACCGTACCGCTCCGGATTCGGTTGCGACGGGTCCATGCCCGCGCCGTCGTCGCGCACCTCGAGGCGGGCCGACGTGTTGGAGCAGTCCCAGGTCACGTGCACGGAGGACGCATCGGCATGTCGCTCCACGTTCGTGAGCGCTTCCTGGAAGATGCGCCACAGCTCCTGCTCCACTTGCCGCGGCTGTCGCCGTTCCGGACAAATCGCCGTGAACGTCGCGTCCACGTTCGTGCGGTCGGACCACCGCTTCAGGTACGGCTCGGCGAGCGGGACGAAGCCCTCCTCGTCGGTGACCGTCGTGCGGAGCTGGTACAGCGTCTCGCGCAGCTCGACGACCACCTCACGCACGGCCCGGTGCAGCTCGGGGAGCGCCGGGTCGCTGTAGCGGTTCGAGAGGCGGTCGAGCTCGAAGCCGATGTAGGCCATCGACTGCGCGGTGCGGTCGTGGAGGTCCGCGCGCGATGCGGGCGCGCTCGGCCTCTGCCCCGAGGGTCCGCAACCGGCCGAACCACCGCGCGTTGTCCACGGCGAGGGCGAGCGACGACGCGATCCGGGCGAACAGCTCGGCGTCGGCGGTGGAGACGCGGTCCGGCGCCCGGTACTCCACCGCGACGAGGCCCACCACGCGGTCCGGCGTCCGGAGGCCCACCACGATCCCGCTGCTCGCGAACTCGCCGTTCCACAGCTCGTCGCGGTCGACGGTGCTCTGCACCCGGACGACCCCGGGCCGCTGGAGCGCCTCGCGGACCCGGGGCGGGAGATCGTCGTTCTCCAGGTGCTCCGCGACCGCGGCACCCTCTGCGAGCTGGGTCCGCCAGGCGCTGCTCGTCTCGTCGGCGAGGAGCACCACGAGCACGTCGGGCCGGAAGACCTCGCGGAGCGTGTCGCGGCGGAGGCGACGACCTCGGCGAGGTCGAGCGAGTCCGGGAGCGTCCGCACGACGTCGTGCAGCGCGTGGAAGAGGTCGTTGGCGAGCGACATGCGTGCGACCTCGTCCGCCGTCTCGCGCTCGCGCTCCTCGGCCTCGAGCCAGAGCTGGCGCGTGTAGCCGCCGACGATCGCCGCCGCGACGACGACGAGCGACGCCAGCAGCCCCGTGCGCATCGCGTCCTCGCTGGCGCCGCCGAGGACGTCGGCCATGAGGATCGTGCCGGCGGTGAAGAGCGCCGCGAACCAACCCTCGCGGTAGCCCCACCCGTAGGCGGCGAGGAGCACCAACGGGATGGGGGTCAGCAGGAAGGGGGAGGTCCAGGTGCCGGTGACGGCGATCGACGCGACCGCGATGAGCAGGTCCGCGACGACGAGCGCCTCCGCGCGCCACGTCGCCGGATAGATCTGGAGCGGACGGAACGTGCGGTAGACGGTGTCGGCGAGGAGCACTGCCCCGGCCACGAGCAGCGCCTCGTGGTCGGGCTGGACCGTGGTGAACGCGAGCACGACGCCGACGAGGAAGCACACCCACCGCAGCCAGGTCGCGAGCGGGCCGAGGCGGCCGAGCTCCTCGACCGAGCGCGGATCGAGGCGGGGGCCGATGCGTCGGGCCCAGCTCCCCATGCGCCAGCTGCGCCGGCCGGTCGCCGAACGACCGGCGCGCGCGGGCGCGGCGGCGCGCGGCGCGACTCGGTGGGATCGCGCGACCAGTGTGGGGCGGGACGGTGTCGATCGAGCAATTGTGACCGGTCCACCGGCCCCGGGTCGGGCAATCGGGCCCGCAGAGGGCGATCGGTAGGATCCCGTCCCGTGCTGCTCGTGGGTCTCACCGGTGGGATCGGTGCGGGGAAGTCGACGGTCGCGGCGCTCCTGGCCGAGCGGGGCGCTGTCGTCCTCGACGCCGACGCGGTCGCGAAGGCCGTCGTCGAACCGGGCCGACCCGCGCTGGCCCAGCTCGTCGAGCACTTCGGGGAGGAGATCCTCGACGCCGACGGCCGGCTCGACCGCCAAGCGCTCGCGGCGAAGGCGTTCGCCACACCCGAGGGCAAGGCCGCCCTCGACGCGATCACCCATCCACCGATCCACGCCGAGTTCGGACGCCGGATGCAGGAGGCCCCGACCGACGCGATCGTCGTCATGGACGTGCCGCTCCTGGTCGAGTCGGGCACGGCGGCGGAGCGGGGGTACGAGGCGGTGATCGTCGTCGAGGCACCGGAGGACCTGCGACTCGACCGGCTCGAGCAGCGAGGCGTCGGGCGGGAGGATGCCGCGGCCCGCATGCGCGCCCAGGCGTCGGACGCCGAGCGGCGTGCCGTCGCCACGCACGTCCTCGACAACGGCTCGCACCACGAGGCCCTCGTCGCCCAGGTCGACGTCCTCTGGGCCGACCTCCAGGCGCGCCACGCCGCCAAGTCCCCCTGACCCTCCCTCCTCCCCCTGAGCGCGATGTCCGCATTCCCGCGGATGCGCGGCCCAACGGACATCGCTCGGCGGTGGTGCGCGGCGGGGCCGGAGTGGTCACACCGACTTCCTATTCTGCGGACGCCTCCCCTGCACCCGACACGGTCCTCGCGGCCGACCGACGAGAAGGGGGAGACTCGATGCACGAGTTCCTGGCGGACGCCCTGGACCGGGCCGAGGTCGCTCACGGAGTGTTGACCCGAGCGCAGGCGCGCGCCCTCGGACTGACGGGCGGCCAGGTCGACGCGCAGGTCCGGCGCGGGCTCCTCATCCCGGTCGCGCCGCACGTGTACCGAGTGCGGGGCGCGCCCCGGTCCATCGCGATGGCATGCGCTGCCGCCGCGCTCGGCACCGGAGGCTCCGCCTCCCACGCCACCGCCGCGCGGTTGTTCCGTCTCGACGTGCCACTGCCCGTGAGCCCGTTGCACGTGATGGTCGATGTCGCTCGCCAGCATCCGCGGCTCGCTCGGGTCGAGGTGCAGGCAGCCGGTCACGCCTTCTTCCGGGTCGCCGTCCATCGGTGTCGGGACGTGGGCGAGCCGCGGACCACGATCGACGGCGTGCGGTGCGTCGACGCCGCGAGAGTGCTGATCGATGTTGCATCCAGGCTCTCGCCCGAGACCCTCGAGGCGGCGTTCGAGCGGGCCCGGAGACTCGGGCTCGTCTCCGTGGAGGTTCTCGCCCGTCGGTTCGGTCGGCTGGGCGGACCGGGACGGCCGGGCACGGCCAAGGTCCGCGCGCTGCTCGCCGGCACCGCGCCCGGGGTGCTCGATTCGCGGCTCGAGGTGAAGGCATGGCGGATGCTGAAACGGTCGCGTCTCGCAACTCCGCGGCGCCAGGTCCCGGTGACCGTCGCGCCGAGCCGTCACGTCCGCCTCGACTTCGCCTGGCCCGAGCTGCTCGTCGCGTTCGAGACGGAGGGATTCGAGTGGCACGGGTCGCGAGCGCAGTGGAAGCAGGATCGCATCCGGACGGCGGCGCTGGAGCGGCTGGGCTGGCGGATCGTGGTCGGCACCTGGGACGACGTGACGCTCGCCCCGGGCGGGACGCTCGACCGTATCGCCGCTGCACTCGCCGAACGTCGGCGCCTCCGCCGCAGTGCATGACGCTGGTTCGAGGGCCCGCGGCACGCGACCGCGATGTCCGTCCTCCCGCGGATGCGCGGCGGAACGGACATAACCCGGGCTGATGGCCCGGTCCCCCCGAGCGCGATGTCCGTCTCGCCGTGGATGCGCGGCGGGATGGACATCGCGGGGGAGGAGGGACGAGGGGGAGGGGGCGTGGTCACACCCCCGGCGTAGGGTGACGGGATGCCCGAGTTCCAGCTCGTCTCCGACTTCGCCCCGGCCGGGGACCAGCCCCGGGCGATCGAGCAGCTCGCGGCCGGAGTGGAGGCGGGCCAGCGGTTCCAGACGCTGCTCGGCATCACCGGTTCGGGCAAGTCCTTCACCATCGCAGGCCTCATCGCGGCGGTCCAGCGGCCGACGCTGATCCTGGCCCCGAACAAGAGCCTCGCCGCCCAGCTCGCTGCGGAGTTCCGCGAGTTCTTCCCCCACAATCGGGTCGAGTACTTCGTCTCCTACTACGACTACTACCAGCCCGAGGCGTACCTCCCGTCGAGCGACACCTACATCGAGAAGGACAGCTCGATCAACGACGAGATCGACCGGCTGCGCCACAGCGCCACCAGCGCGCTGCTCAGCCGGCGCGACGTCGTGATCATCGCGAGCGTCAGCGCGATCTACGGCCTCGGCTCACCGGAGACCTACGCCACCCAGCTGCTGACCCTGAACGTCGGCGAGGAGCACGACCAGCGGGACATCCTCCGCCGACTCGTCGAGCTCCAGTACGAGCGCAACGACATGTCGTTCGTCCGCAACAAGTTCCGGGTCCGGGGGGACACGATCGAGATCTTCCCCGCCTACGAGGAGCGCGGCATCCGGGTCCAGCTCTTCGGCGACGAGATCGAGCGGATCATGTCGGTGGACCCGGTGACCGGCGAGCTGGTCGAGGACCTCGAGACGCTGGTGCTGTTCCCCGCATCGCACTACGTGACCCAGGAGGAGCAGCTCAAGCGAGCGATCGAGGGCATCGAGATCGAGCTCCAGCAACGGCTGAAGTGGCTCGAGGACCGCGGCAAGCTGCTCGAGGCGCAACGCCTCCGGATGCGGACGACCTACGACCTCGAGATGATGCGCGAGATCGGGTTCTGCTCCGGCATCGAGAACTACTCACGCCACCTCGACGGGCGCGAGGCGGGCGAGGCGCCCTACACGCTGCTCGACTACTTCCCCGACGACTACCTCGTGGTCCTCGACGAGAGCCACGTCACGGTCCCGCAGCTGCACGGCCAGTACGAGGGCGACCGCTCCCGCAAGGACACCCTGGTCGAGCACGGGTTCCGGCTCCCCAGCGCGATGGACAACCGACCGCTGCGCTTCGAGGAGTTCACCGAGAAGCTCAACCAGGTCGTGTTCATGTCGGCGACCCCGAGCCCGTACGAGCTCGAGGTGTCGACCAACGTGGTCGAGCAGGTCGTGCGCCCGACGGGCCTCATGGATCCCGAGGTGGTCATCCGCCCGACCAAGGGCCAGATCGACGACCTCGTCGCCGAGATCAACCTCCGGGCGGAGCGGGACCAGCGGGTGCTCGTGACCACGCTGACCAAGAAGATGTCCGAGGATCTGACCGACTACCTCCTCGAGCTGGGGATCCGGGTCCGGTACCTCCACAGCGAGGTCGACACCCTGGAGCGGGTCGAGATCCTGCGCGCGCTGCGCCTCGGCGAGTTCGACGTCCTGATCGGCATCAACCTCCTCCGCGAGGGACTCGACCTCCCGGAGGTGTCCTTCGTCGCCATCCTCGACGCCGACAAGGAGGGCTTCCTCCGCTCCTCGACCGCGCTGATCCAGACGATGGGCCGTGCCGCGCGCAACATCGACGGGCAGGTCGTCATGTACGCCGATCAGGTGACGGACTCCATGCGGTTCGCGATCAGCGAGACCAACCGCCGCCGGAAACGGCAGCTCGAGTACAACGAGGAGCACGGCATCGACCCGGTGACGATCCGCAAGAAGGTCACCGACATCCTCGAGATGGTGCGGTTGCGCGACGGCGACGAGCCCGGCACGGGCAGCGGTCGGGGCCGGGGACGGAGCCGGCGCAGCAGCGCGCTGTTCGCGGACCTCAAGGGGGTTCCGCCCGACGAGCTCGGCCGGCTCATCCAGAGCCTCCAGGAGGAGATGCACGAGGCGGCCAAGGAGCTCCGCTTCGAGGAGGCGGCGCGCCTGCGCGACGAGGTCAACGAGCTCAAGCGCGAGCTGAAGGCCGTCAGCTGACGCCGGCCCCTCCACAGGGGTGAACAACGACCTCCGAGCGGGACGAACAGATGTTCGTTCGCGAGGCCGGGACGGGTAGACTGTGACGATGGCGGAGGCGAAGCGCACCCGGAAGCCCGCGTCGACCGCGAAGCGTGCCGCGAGCGTGGAGCCGGCGACGACCGCGAAGCCGGCCCGAGCGCGCAAGGCCCCGCGCGGGTCGCGCACCACCACGAAGACCCGCGCCGTCGCGAAGCCCGTGCCGGCGGGGGAGCCCGATCTCATCTCCGTGCGCGGCGCCCGGGAGCACAACCTGCGCGACATCGACATCGACCTGCCGCGCGACCGGCTCGTCGTGATCACCGGGCTCTCCGGCAGCGGCAAGTCGAGCCTCGCGTTCGACACGATCTACGCGGAGGGCCAGCGCCGGTACGTCGAGAGCCTGAGCAGCTACGCACGCCAGTTCCTCGGTCAGATGGACAAACCCGACGTCGACTTCATCGAGGGGCTCTCACCCGCGATCTCCATCGACCAGAAGTCGGCGAGCAAGAACCCGCGCTCGACCGTCGGCACCATCACCGAGATCTACGACTACCTCCGCCTGCTCTACGCGCGCATCGGGATCCCGCACTGCCCGAGCTGCGGGCGGGTCATCACCCGCCAGACTCCCCAGCAGATCGTGGACCGGGTGCTGGAGCTGCCCGAGGGCACGCGGTTCCAGGTGCTCGCGCCGGTGGTGCGCGGTCGCAAGGGCGAGTACGACGGGCTGCTCGAGGAGCTCGCGGGCCAGGGGTTCACCCGGGCGCGCATCGACGGCGAGACCGTCGAGCTCGCGGACCGACCCAAGGAGCGGCTCGCCCGGTACGAGAACCACACCATCGAGGTCGTGGTGGACCGCCTGGTGCGCCGGCCCGGGATCGAGCGCCGGCTCACCGACTCGCTCGAGACTGCTCTGCGGCTGGCCGAGGGCGTCGCCGAGGTCGAGATCGTGCGCCGCGACGAGCCGAAGGCCGGCCAGGCCAACCTGCCGGGTACGGGCGACGGGGCCGCCGACGAGCGCGAGGTCCTCACGTTCTCCGAGCACCTCGCGTGCTCGCACTGCGGGCTGAGCTTCGACGAGCTCGCGCCGCGGCAACTTCTCGTTCAACTCGCCCTACGGCGCGTGCGAGCGCTGCGACGGGCTCGGGACGCGCTTCGAGGTCGATCCCGAGCTCGTGATCGCCGACGAGGACCTCTCGATCGGCGAAGGGGCCATCGCCCCGTGGAGCGGGTACCGCGGCGAGTACTTCGGCCGTGTGCTGGAGGCGATCAGCGAGGAGTTCGGCTTCTCGACCGACACGCCGTGGAAGAAGCTGAAGAAGGCACAGCAGAAGGTCGTGCTGTTCGGCACCGGCAAGACCCAGGTGCTGGTCCGGTACCAGAACCGCTACAAGCGGACGCGTGAGTACCGCACCCGGTACGAGGGCGTCGTGCCCTGGCTCCAGCGTCGCCATGGGAAGCCGAGAGCGATCGCTCGCGGGAGCAGATCGAGGGCTACATGCGGGAGGTGCCGTGCGGCGCGTGCGGTGGGGCGCGCCTGAAGCCGTCGTCGCTCGCGGTGACGATCGCGGACCGCAGCATCTCCGACGTCGGCAACCTCTCGATCCGGGACACCGCCGCGTTCTTCGCGGACGTCGATCTCAACGAGCGGGAGCGGCTCATCGCCGAGCGGGTGCTCAAGGAGGTCAACGAGCGCCTGCGCTTCCTGCTCGACGTCGGACTCGACTACCTCAGCCTGAACCGCTCCTCGGGCACCCTCGCCGGCGGTGAGGCCCAGCGCATCCGCCTGGCCAGCCAGATCGGGAGCGGCCTGGTCGGCGTCCTCTACGTGCTCGACGAGCCGTCCATCGGCCTCCACCAGCGGGACAACCAGCGACTGATCGACACGATGATCCGGCTGCGGGACCTCGGCAACACCGTGCTGGTCGTCGAGCACGACGAGGAGACGATCCGGGTCGCGGACCACATCGTCGACATCGGTCCGGGCGCAGGCGAGCACGGCGGCGAGGTCGTCGCCGAGGGCGACCTGGACGCGATCCTCGGCGAACCCCGCTCGATGACGGGCCAGTACCTGTCGGGCGCGCGCGAGATCGAGGTCCCCGAGCGTCGACGCGAGCCGGGCGACCAGTGGATCACGGTGCGCGGCGCACGTGAGCACAACCTCACGGACATCGACGTGCGCCTCCCGCTCGGCTGCTTCGTCGCGGTCACCGGCGTCAGTGGGAGCGGCAAGAGCACGCTGGTCAACGACATCCTGTATCACTCGCTGATGCAGAGGATCTACCGGTCGCGCACGGTGCCGGGGAAGCACAAGGGCGTCGACGGTGCCGACGCGCTGGACAAGGTGATCAACATCGACCAGTCGCCGATCGGGCGGACGCCACGATCGAACCCGGCCACCTACACCGGTGTGTTCGACAAGGTGCGTGCGCTGTTCGCCGCGACGCCCGAGGCGAAGATCCGCGGCTACCAGCAGGGCCGGTTCAGCTTCAACGTCAAGGGCGGTCGCTGCGAGGCGTGCGCGGGTGACGGCACGATCAAGATCGAGATGCACTTCCTCCCGGACGTCTACGTGCCGTGCGAGGTGTGCAAGGGTGCCCGCTACAACCGTGACACCCTCGACATCACGTTCAAGGGCAAGAACATCGCCGAGATCCTCGACCTCTCGTGCGAGGAGGGTGTGGAGTTCTTCGCCAACCAGCCCGCGATCGCGCGGTGGCTCCAGACCCTGGTCGACGTCGGTCTCGGCTACGTCCGGCTCGGTCAACCGGCGCCGACGCTCTCGGGCGGTGAGGCGCAGCGCGTGAAGCTCGCGACCGAGCTCGGCAAGCGCTCGACCGGCAGGACCATCTACATCCTCGACGAGCCGACGACCGGCCTCCACTTCGAGGACGTGCGCCGCCTGCTCGGTGTGCTCCAGCGGCTCGTCGACATCGGCAACACGGTCCTCGTGATCGAGCACAACCTCGACGTGATCAAGTCGGCCGACTGGATCGTGGACCTCGGTCCGGAGGGCGGCGACGGCGGTGGGCGCGTGATCGCGGAGGGGCCGCCCGAGCACGTCGCCAAGACGGCGGGGAGCTACACCGGCGAGTTCCTGGCGCCCATGCTCTCCCGGTGACGCGGGCGCGGGGATGACCGACCCGTGGGAGGTCCACGCCCGCTGGTGGCAGGACGAGTTCACCGACGGCGCCGATCCCGAGTACGTCGAGCAGATCCTCCCGATCGTCGCGTCGCACCTCGCCGGCCGGAGGCACGTGCTCGACGTCGGGACCGGGGAGGGCCAGCTCGCCCGCCACCTGCTCGGCCACGGGGTCGGGCGCGTCACCGGAGTGGACCCGTCGAGCGCGCAGCTCGCGGTGGGCACCGAGCGGGCCGGCGGCGTGCGGTACGCGCGGGCGGCGGCCGACGCGCTGCCCTTCCCGACCGCGAGCTTCGACGGTGTCGTCGCGTGTCTCGTGTTCGAGCACATCGTGGCGCTCGACGCCGCCATCGCCGAGGTGGCGCGGGTGCTGGCGCCGGGTGGGCGCTTCCTCTTCCTCCTCAACCACCCGCTGCTCCAGGTGCCGGGGAGCGGCTGGATCGACGACCACATCCTGGAGGAGCAGTACTGGCGGGTCGGGCCCTACCTCGACGAGGACGTCAGCATGGAGCAGATCGCCCCCGACGTCGTCCTGCCGTTCGTGCACCGGCCCTTGTCACGCTACGTGAACGCCCTCGCGGGCGTCGGGCTGCGCATCCGGGAGATGCTCGAGCCTCGGCCACCGCCGGGTTTCCTCGCCCGCGCGCCCGAGTACGCCGAGTCGGCGAGCATCCCGAGGCTCCTCGTCCTCGACACGGAGCGTGGCTGAAGAGCCGCTTCGCTCGGGGGCCGAGAATGCCGATGTCTCCGGCATGCGGAGGTCCGCGCGCGTCCTGTTGGTGGTGGGCACCGTCGGTGCCGTCGTCGGGCTGGCCAAGCTCCACGCGCTGACCCACGTCTACGACCTCAGCAACTCGGTGCGCGCCGGCTGGTCGCTGGCCTACGTGGGGGTCCTCCTCGTCGCGGCCTACGCCGTCGGCCTCCCCGCACTGCCGCGGAGCCGCAACAAGCTCCTCGTCGCCTCCGGCGGCGCGCTGCTCGGCGCGACCCTGATGTCGCTGGTGACGCTCGTGGCCGGCGGGCAGCTGCTGCCGCGATTCGTCATCTTCGGGGCGGCGGCGGTGACCGCGCCGTGGAACATGCTCTGCGCGATGGTCGCCGAGGGCGGCCGGCAGCGGGCCGAGGCGCGTGATCGCATCATCGTGGTGGGCGACGGCGACGAGGGCGCGCAGGTCCGCACCGAGCTCGGCGCCGACCCGGAGCGGCCCGCGCTGGTGGTCGGGACGTTCGACACGGCGTCGGTCGTGGGCGCCGGCGACGGGCTGCCGCTGGTGCGGGCCGCCGACGCGACCGACTGCTCCGTGATCGTGCTGAGCCGGCTCGCGTCCGAGCAGGAGCACATCGTCGACCAGGCGGCGATCGTGCACCGGCGCGGGTCCGGATCCGCACCCTCGTGGGCTTCTACGCGGAATGGCTCGGCAAGCTCCCGATCGCCGAGCTGGAACGGGCGTCGATGCTCTTCGACGTCGGCGAGATCCACGGCCGCCGGTACGGCCGGTTGAAGCGCATCCTCGACGTGGTCGGCGGGGCCGGCGGGCTGGTGGCGCTCGTCGTCGCGATCCCGTTCGTCGGGCTCGGCAACCTCGTGGGGAACCGCGGCACCCTGTTCTACCGCCAGCCGCGCGTCGGTCGGGACGGGCGCGTGTTCACGATGTGGAAGTTCCGGACCATGACCGGCGGCGCGGCGTCGGACTGGACCTCCGACGGCGACGCGCGCGTCACGCGCTTCGGCGCGGTGTTGCGGCGGACCCACCTCGACGAGCTGCCCCAGGCCGTCAACATCCTCCGCGGCGACCTCAGCATCGTCGGTCCCCGCCCCGAGCAGCCTCACTACGTGGAGGAGCTCACCGACAAGATCCCGTTCTACGACCTGCGCCACATCGTCCGCCCCGGCCTCACCGGCTGGGCCCAGGTGAAGTTCGGGTACGCGGGCGACGAGCACGACGCGCTGGAGAAGCTCCAGTACGACTTCTTCTACCTGCAGCGCCAGACCCTCGGCCTCGACGTGCGCATCGTGGCCCGGACCCTCCGCGACGTGATGCGGGGAGGCGGCACGTGACCGCGGCCACGGTCGGGACGCCGCCGCTGCGACGCGCGCTCGCCTGGTCCACGGTCGGGACCGTGGCGGCACGGGTCCTGGGCGCGCTGGGTGGCGTCTGCGTCGCCCGGCTGCTGGGTCCCCACGCACGCGGTGACCTCGCCGTCCTCGTCGTGCTCGCGTCGATCGGTTCGCTCGTCGGCGCCGCGGGCCTGCAGTTCTGGCTGGCACGCGAGGTGGCCCGTACCGAGTCGATCCGCGTGGCGGTTGCGGTCGCACTCCGCCATTCGGCCTGGGTCGTCGTCGCGTTCGCCGTCGGCGGATCGCTGGCGGCCCCGTTCCTCGTCGGTGGCCGGGTCGACGCCGGCAGCTACGTGGCGACGCTGGCGTTCGCGGCCAGCGGGGCCGTCGCGTTCGCCGCACTCGCGATCCCGAACGGTGCCCGGGCGATGGCCACCGTCGCCCTCGCCACCGTGGCCGGCGCCGGCGTCTACCTGTTGGGTCTTGCCGTCGCCATGGCCTCGGGCGAGATCGGAATCGCGGGCGTCCTCTGGCTCGGGACGCTCGGCAACGTCGTTGCGCTCGTCACCGTCGCCGGATACGTCCGCCGGGTGCGCGTCCCCGGTGATCGCGGCGTGGCACGAGTCGGCGCGGCGTGGTGGTCCGGGGTGCGCTTCGGTGTCGCCGGTGGTGCCGGCGAGCTGGTGCTCTTCGGGATGCTCCGGGTCGACCTTCTCGTCCTCGCCGCCTGGCGCCCGGCGTCGGAGGTGGGCATGTACGCAGTGGCGACGGCGCTGACCGAGATGCTGTGGGTCCTCGCGGACGGCACCGCGCAGGTGGTGCTCCCGGCGGCCGCCGCGAGGCACCACGAGTCGGTGACGCTCGACTCGGTGTTCCGGTGGGCCATCGCCGCGACCCTCGCGGGTGCGATCGTGCTCAGCCTGCTCGCCCGACCGATCGTGGACGTGGTCTTCGGGGCCCGCTACGGCGGGGCCGCCACGGTCGTGCCGTACCTGGCCGCGGCCGCGGTGGCGGGCGGCGTCTGGAAGATGCTCGCGGCCGAGGTGGCGGCGGGCGCGTCGACGGGAGCCCGCTTCACGAGCGCGCTCGTCGGCATGGTCGTGATGGTGGGCGTGGACCTCGTGACGATCCCCACGCTCGGCATGGTCGGCGCCGGGATCGGGTCGGTCGCTGGGGTACGGCGCCGCCGCGGCGGGGGTCGTCCCGGCCTGGACGCGTTCGTCCGGGCGGAGCATCCGTGGGCTCCTCGCCGGGGCCGGCGGAGGAGCAACGCGATGAGGGGCCGGGACCACGTGCGCGTGCACGCGATCTACTCCGTGGCCGGCGACGGTGAACTCTTCGCGGCGTCGCTCGCGTCGATCTACGACCAGGTCGACGGCATCACCGTCTTCACCGGCTACGACCGCGACTGGTCGGGCGCGGTCCGGAGCTCGGCCGACGTAGTGGGACGGATCCTGTCCCGGGAGCTGGATCCGGACGGCCGTATCCAGGTCGTGGTGGACCGCGAGACCAACGAGGCCCGCAGCCGCAACCGGGCGATGGACCTCGCCGCGCCGCCGCGCCGGTCCCGCCGGGTCCGCCGCCAATCCGAGGCCGACGTGCTCCGGCCGGTCCCCGACTACTTCCTCATCATCGACGCCGACGAGGTGTACGAAGCCGGCGCGATCGATCGACTGCGTGAGTACGTCGCCGCGCGACCCGCGCCGGATCTATCGGATCCCGGCGGTCCGCTACTTCAAGCGGTGGAACTACCGGGTCACCGGGCACGAATGGTCGGTCTCGCTCGTACGTGCCGACGTGCGGTTGCCCTACCTGCGGCGACTGTGCGTCCCCAGGCTGCGCCGGGCGATCGCGCGGGTCCCCGGCCTGCCCCGCCGGCTCCGCGACCTGGCCCTCGGCTCCACCGACGTCCCGGCAAACGTCGCGGTGTTCCACCACGGCAGCTACGTCGGGCCGCGCTTCCGGATCGAAGCGAAGCTCGCGTCCTTCGGTCACGCGCACGAGGTCGCCCCCGACTGGATCGACCGGGTGTGGCAGGAGTTCTCGCCGTCCATGCACGACTTCAACCCGGCCTACCCGTCGGTCTACGCCGCGTGCGAGGAGGTCGGGCCCGCCGACCTGCCCGAGGCGATCACCGGGTTCCCCTGGTCGGCGGGGTACCTGCGATGACCGCCGCCTTCGCGGTCGTGGTCGTCGCCTACCACCGCCCGTGCGCGCTCGACGACCTGCTCCGCGGGATCACCACGGCGCCCGAGGGCACCGTTCCCGCCGTCGTCGTGGTCAACGTCGACGCCGATCCGGCCGTGGAGTCGGTGGCGGTGGCCCATGGCGCGACCGTCGTCGGCGTCGACAACCGGGGCTACGCGGCGGCCGTGAACGTCGGCACCGCCGCCGTCACCGAGGAGATCCTGGTCTTCATGAACGACGACGTGGCGATCGACCCGGGCGCGTTGCGACTCCTCGCAGCCGCCGTCGACCGTGGGGACGCCGACGTCGTCGTCCCCCGGATCGTCGACGCCGAGGGTCACGACGAGGGGTCGGTGCGGGCGCTGCCCACCCCGGGCCGCCTGCTCGTCGAATGGGCCATGACCGGCGACCGTCCGATCGGACACGGAGATCGCATCGAGAAGTGGCGTCGCCCGCAGGTGACCGAGGCCGTCCCCGCGCTGAACGCCGTCGTCGTCTCGACGCGCACCAGCACGCTGCGCCGGGTGCCGCTCCCGGAGGACTACTTCCTCTACTGGGAGGAGCTCGACTGGTGCTGGCAGCTGCGGGCGGCGGGCCTGGGGATCGCGATCGTCCCGGCGGCCTCGGTGGTGCACCGCGGCGGGCGCGACGACGTGCGACCGGAGAAGCAGCGGCTGCTGGCCCGCAACGCGGTGCGCTGCGTCCAGCGCACGCAGGGTCGCGGGGCGGCGCTCCGTGCGTGGCCCGTGGTCGTGCTCTGGCAGTGCCGCCTGCTGGTGCAGGACCTCCTCCGCACGCGCCGTCACCGGCCGCGGCCCGTAGCAGCACGCGTGGCGGGTGTCGGCGCGGCACTGATGGCATGGCGGGAGGTCGCGTGAAGGCGCTCGTCGTCGACTGGCTCGGACGTGGGGGCATCGCGCAGACCACGCCGGCCTGGGTCGGCGCGCTCACCGCGGCCGGTTACGACACGACCGTGGTGACGCGCGCGGCGCGCGAGCTGACCGGCTCGCACGTGGTGAGCCCGGTCGAGGACGCCCATCCGCTGCGGTCGCATCGGCGCGTCGCGACGATGGCCGCCGCGTGGGTGCGAGAGGAGCGCCCCGACCTCGTGGTCGTGCAGAACTACGTCGTTCCCGCGCTCGAGCGGCCGCTCGATGCCGCCGTCCGCGCGGTCGGCGTCCGGTCGATCGTCGTGGTGCACGACCACCGCCTGCACTCCCGCGCCGCGGGGACCCGGATCGGACTCCGTCGCCGTGTCCGCGCGGCCGCGAGCGTCGTCACGCACAGCCGGTTCGTCGCCGGCTCGCTGCAACAGTGGTCGGGGCGATCCGACATCGGCGTCGTCCCGCTCCCGGCACCCGCGATCGGTGCCGGCGGCGTGCCGGCGTTCCCGGGCACCGACGCGGCCACGGCCATCAGCTTCGGCGTCATGAAGCGCGGCTACAAGGGCACCGACGTCGTCTGCGACCTGGCCGCCGTGGGCGTGCCGGGCTGGCGCTTCGCCCTGGCCGGGGTCGGCGCGCCCGAGGACCGGCCCGGCGTGGTCGCCGCCCCTGGCTACCTGTCGTCGCCCGATCTGGCCGCGACCGTCGGGACCGCGACCGCGGCGGTGCTGCCGTACCGGATCGCGACCCAATCCGCCGCGGTCGTCCTCGCGCAGCATCTCGGCGTCGTCCCGATCGCCAGCGCCGTCGGGGGCATCCCCGAGCAGATCACGTCGGGAGCCGACGGCCTGCTCGTCCCGGCCGGCGCGTCCCTGCAGGACTGGGGTGCCGCCCTCGAGCGGGTGCGTGCCGACGGTGGTTCGATGGCTGCGCAGGCACGCGCTCGGGTCGCGGCCGCGTCCGTCGTGTTCGAGGAGCTGGTCGGTGCGCTCGTCTGATCTCGCGGCGACGGTGGTCGTCACCACGCTCGGGGAGCCGGTGGTCCGTCTCGCGGCGGATGGTGGACGCCATCGCGGCGCAGGACGTCGACGGCGGCATCGAGCTCGTGCTCGCGGCCCCGGCCGAAGACCATGCTGCCCTCCGGCAGGCCACCGCGCACTACTCCCGGGGTCCCGTCCGGCTCGTCGAGAACCCGACCGGAGCGCGGACGACCGGCCTCAACCGCGGCCTGGACCGGGCCACCGGCCCGTTCGCGGTGCGGATCGACGCGCGATCGACTCGTCCCCGCCGACTACGCGCGTCGATGCATCGACCGCCTCGCGGCGGATCCGACGGTCGCAGCCGTCGGCGGCCACCAGGTGCCGACCGTCGCCCGCCGCGGATCGGTGCGGGAGCGGGGGATCGCGCGGGCCCTCGCGAACCGCTGGCTGCTCGGCAACGCCGCGTACCGCGACCCCGGCCGCGCCGGCGCCGTCGACACCGTGTACCTCGGCGTGTTCCGGACCGCCGACGTTCGCGCGTTGCGCTACGACGAGCGCCTGACGGCGAACGAGGACTACGAGCTCTGCCGCCGGCTGCCGCGACGCCGGGCGCACCGTCTGGTTGGAGGCCGGTCTCGACGTGGGCTACGAGCCGCGGAGCACGTTCGCCGCGCTGTTCGCGCAGTACCGGGCGTTCGGTGCCGCGAAGCGGCGGATGTGGCGGCTCGACGCGGCAGCGCTCCCGGCCTGCGCCAGGCGCTCCCGATCGCGGGAGTGATCGGGCTGCTCGCCGCGGCGGTGCTGGTGCGCCCCCAGGGGGTGCTGCTCGCGGGCGCGGCGGTCGTGGGTGCGGCCGTGGTCCTCGTGACCGATCAGCTCACGCAACGGGGACCGGTGCGGCTCGCGGTACGCATGGCGTCGCTCTGGGCGCAGGGCACGATCCAGCTCGGCTGGATCAGCGGTGTGCTGCTCGGCGGCGGCCGAGCCCGCGCGGTCCCGTCACGTGATGGCGAGCATCCGCTCCAGCGCGACGCGCGCCTGCTCCGCCGTCCGCTCGTCGACCGTGATCTGGTTGACGATCTCGCCGCGGGCGAGTGACTCCACGCACCACGCCAGGTGCGGCGCGTCGATGCGGAACATCGTCGAGCACGGGCACACCAGCGGGTCGAGCGACACGATCGTCTTGTCCGGGTGGTCGTGCGCGAGGCGCTGGACCATGTGGACCTCGGTGCCGACGCCGATGACCGCACCGGCCGGCGCCGCGTCGGTCCACGCCAGGATGCGCTCGGTCGACCCCACCTGATCGGCCAGCTCGACCACCTCGTGCGAGCACTCCGGGTGCACGACCACGATGCCGTCGGGGTGCTCGGCCCGGAAGTCGGCGATGTGCTGGGGCGTGAAGCGCTGATGCACCGAGCACCAGCCCCGCCAGAGCAGGAAGGTCGCGTCCTTCACGTCACGGTCGTCGAGGCCGCCGACGTCGAGCCGGGGGTTCCAGACCCGCATCGTCGGACTCGTCGTACCCCATCGCGTACCCCGTGTTGCGACCGAGGTGCTGGTCCGGGAAGAACAGGACCTTGTCGCCCCGGTCGAACGCCCACTCGAGCACCGCCCCGGCGTTCGAGGACGTGCAGACGGCACCGCCGTGCTCGCCCACGAAGGCCTTGATGGCAGCGGAGGAGTTCATGTAGGTGATCGGGACGACCCGCTCGATGTCGGTGATCGCCGCGATCGACTCCCACGCCTCCTCGACCTGGTCCAGATCGGCCATGTCCGCCATCGAGCAGCCGGCGTTGAGGTCGGGCAGCACGACCCGCTGGTGGTCGCCCGTCAGCACGTCGGCGGACTCGGCCATGAAGTGCACGCCGCAGAAGACGATGTCGGTGGCGTCGCTGTCGGCGGCGAAGCGGGCGAGCCGGAACGAGTCGCCGCGCATGTCGGCCCACTCCATGACCTCGTCCCGCTGGTAGTGGTGGCCGAGGATCAGCAGTCGGGAGCCGAGCTCGTCCTTGGCGTCGGCGATCATGGCGCGGAGCGCGTCGGGATCGGCGGTCGTGTAGCGGTCCGGCAGGGGGGCCTGCAGTCGCAACATGAATTACCCCTTCGGGGAAGGCTCCGATCTCGGCCGGCGGGGACAGCCTGGTCGCCACTCCGCGGGGTTGTCGGCCTCGGAACCGATCTATGTGGCCGGTATTCCAGGCCGGCCTGTGGTGATGGTAACCCGTCGCCCCGACCGCCTGTTCCCGCCCGCCACCCGCACTTCGGAACCGTTGTCGGAGGGATGGGCCCGACAACCGCGACCAAGTGGGGGTGGGGCGGTCACCTCGGGGCGCGACAATGCAGGGGATGGGAGACCCGCGCATCCGGATGTCGGAGCCGACGGTGGGCGAGGAGGAGGCCGAGGCCGTCGCGCGCGCCGTCCGCGACGGTCACCTCGTCTTCGGGCCTGACCTGCCCGCCTTCGAGGCGGCCCTGGCCCGGGCCGTGGGAGCGGAGGACGCCCTCGCCGTGACCACGGGCACGGCCGCCCTGCATCTCGGCCTCCTCGTGGCGGGGGTCCGCCCCGGCGACGAGGTGTGGGTGTCGGACCTGACCTTCATCGCCTCGTTGAACGCGGCCACGTACTGCGGTGCCCGGGTCACGCTGGTGGACAGCGAGCCGCGGTCCTGGAACCTGGACCCCGACGTCGTCGTCACCGAGATCACCCGCCGGGCCCGGGCCGGGGAGCCGATGCCCGGCGCGATCGTCCCGGTCCACCTCCTCGGGCACCCGGCCGATCTCGCGCCGATCCTCGCCGCCGCCGCCGAGCACGGGATCCCGATCGTGGAGGACGCGGCCGAGGCGCTCGGGTCGCGCTGGGTGGGTGGCGACCTCGACGGGTGCGCACCGGGCGCGGTCGGCGACGTCGGCATCTACTCGTTCAACTTCAACAAGCCGATCTCGACGGGCGGTGGCGGCATGCTCGTGGCCCGGGATCCGGCCGCGCTGGCCCGGGCGCGCCACCTCGGCGCTCAGGCCAAGATCCCCGACACCGACTACCGGCACGACGCGGTCGGGTACAACTACCGGCTGTCGAACCTCGCCGCGGCGTTGGGCGTCGTGCAGATGGGCCGGCTGCCCGGACTCATCGAGCGGCGTCGTGCCATCGCCGAGCGCTATCGCGACGCCTTCGCACCGCTCGGGCTCGGCGCGGGGCCCGACGAGCGGTGGGCCCGCCGGTCGGGATGGCTGTCCACCATCGTCCTGCCGGAGCAGGGAGCCCGCCGGGCGGTGCGCGACGCGCTCGCCGCGGTCGACATCGAGACGCGGCCCATCTGGCCGCCCATGCGCATCCAGGCTCCCTACCGGGACCTGCCCGTGCTCGGGGGCGACGTCGCGGTCGGCATCGGCGAGACCGTGCTCTGCCTGCCCTGCTCCGCGCACCTGGGCGACGAGGCCCAGGACGAGATCATCGGGATCGTGCAAGACGTCGTGCGCCGCGGATGAGGTCGCGATGCTGACGCGTCCGCCCACCGGATCGATCCCCGACACGCCCGGCTCGTACCAGTTCCGCGACGAGCACGGTCGGGTCGTCTACGTCGGCAAGGCCAAGAGCCTGCGGAGCCGGCTGTCGAACTACTTCGCCGCGCCGCACACGCTCGCGCCGCGTACCCGGCAGATGGTCGCCGCCGCCGCGACGGTCGAGTGGATCGAGGTGCGCAACGAGGTCGAGGCGCTCTTCCTCGAGTACAACCTCATCAAGGAGCACCGGCCGCGGTTCAACATCCGGCTGAAGGACGACAAGTCGTACCCGTTCCTCGCGGTCACGCTCGACGAGGAGTGGCCCCGCGCGATGGTCATGCGGGGCAAGAAGCGCAAGGGCGTCCGGTACTTCGGTCCCTACGCCCACGCGTACGCCATCCGCGAGACGCTCGACCTGCTGCTGCGGACGTTCCCGATCCGCACGTGCACGAACGGGAAGCTCCAGCGCCACCAGCGCCTCGGTCGCCCGTGTCTCTACGCGCACATCGAGAAGTGCGCGGCGCCGTGCGTGAACGCGATCTCGCCCGAGGACTACCAGGCGCTGGTCGACGAGCTGCTGGCGTTCCTCGCCGGTGACACCGCACCAGTCGTGGCCCGGCTCGAGACGTTGATGGCGGACGCGGCCGACGAGCTCGAGTTCGAGCGCGCGGCCCGCTTGCGGGACCAGCTCACCTCGGTGCGCAAGGCCATCGAGCGCCAGCAGATGGTGGGGTCGAGCAACGAGGACCTCGACGTGATCGGGTTCGCCGACGACGAGCTCGAGGCGTCGGTGCAGATCTTCTTCGTGCGGCGGGGACGGGTCGTCGGCCGCAGGGGACTCGTCGTCGACAAGGTCGAGGACCTCGAGTCCGGTGCGCTCGTGGCGCGCGTGCTCGAACAGCTCTACGGCGACGCCGCGGCCGAGGACGTGCCGCGCGAGGTGCTCGTCCCCGCCGAGCCCGAGGACCACGCGCTCTACGAGGAGTTTCTCGGGCTGGTGCGGGGGAGTCGGGTCCGGATCCGGGTCCCGCAGCGCGGCGAGAAGCGCTCCCTGCTCGCGACGGTCACTCGCAACGCCGAGGAGGCCTTCACCCGCCACAAGCTCAAGCGGGCGTCGGATCACAACGCGCGTGCCCGGGCGCTGACCGCGCTCCAGGAGGCCCTGGACCTGCCCGAGGCGCCGCTCCGGATCGAGTGCTTCGACATCTCGAACCTCCAGGGCACCGAGATCGTCGCGTCGATGACCGTGCTCGAGGACGGCCTCCCGAAGCGCTCCGACTACCGGCGCTTCAAGATCCGCAGCCAGGAGGGCCAGGACGACTTCGCGGCCATGGAGGAGGCGCTCGGCCGCCGGTTCCGCCGGTACCTCGCCGAGCGCGACGAGGGCGCCCGAGCCGGCAAGCGGTTCGCATACCCCCCGAACCTGCTCGTCATCGACGGCGGGAAGGGCCAGCTCAACGTCGCGGTGCGCGTCCTCGAGGATCTCGGGCTCGAGGACATCAGCGTCGTGGGTCTCGCCAAGCGGTTCGAGGAGGTCTACCGGCCCGGCGAGTCCGATCCGGTCCGCATCCCGCGGGACTCGCAGGCGCTGTACCTGCTCCAGCAGGTCCGCGACGAGGCGCACCGGTTCGCCATCACGTACCACCGGTCGCTGCGGGACAAGAAGATGACCGCGTCGGTGCTCGACGACGTGCCCGGTCTCGGCCCCGCCCGCCGGGCGCGCCTGCTGAAGGAGTTCGGTTCGGTGAAGCGGGTACGGGAGCAGACGCCCGAGGCGCTCGCGGCGATCCCGTGGCTCCCCGCGGCGGTCGCCGCCGACCTGTACGCGCAGCTCCACGGGGAGCCGCTGCCGAGCCGCCGGGCGGGCGTCACCCCGCCGGAGCCCGGTCTGCCATCCTGGACCCCGTGACCAGCCTGCCGCCCGAGTTCCCCGCCGGCCTCGACGTCACCGTGATCACGGGCATGTCGGGTGCGGGCCGCTCGACCGCGGCGAACGTGCTCGAGGACCTCGGCTTCTTCGTCATCGACAACCTGCCGCCGGCGCTGATCGGCAAGGTCGCCGAGCTCGCGCGCGGTGGCTCCAGCCCACAGCGCTACGGCTTCGGGGTCGACGTGCGGACGGGCTCGTTCGTGGAGGACCTGGACCAGGCCCTCGCGGAGCTGCGGGCCTTCGGCGCGCGGACCCGCGTGCTGTTCCTCGAGGCGTCGGACGACGCGCTCGTCCGCCGGTTCGACGCCTCGCGCCGCCCGCACCCGCTGGCCGACGCCGAGCGGCTGGTCGAGGGGATCCAGAAGGAGCGGGCGCTGCTCGAGGAGCTGAAGGGCCGGGCGGACGTCGTCATCGACACCTCGGGCCTCAACGTCCACGAGCTGCGGGAGCGGCTCCTCGCGATCTTCGCCTCGGAGTCCGCCGCCTCGGCGCTGCAGGTCGACATCGTGAGCTTCGGGTTCAAGCACGGGCTGCCCCTCGACGTGGACCTCGTGTTCGACTGCCGGTTCCTGCCGAACCCGCACTGGATCGACGAGCTGCGCCCCCTCGACGGCCGCGACGAGCCCGTCCGCGACTACGTGATGCGCCAACCCGAGAGCGGCGCGTACCTCGACGAGCTCCGACGTCTCTTCGACCTCACGCTGCCCGCCTACGAGCGCGAGGGGAAGGCCTACCTCTCGATCGCGATCGGCTGCACCGGCGGCCGGCACCGCAGCGTCGCGATGGCGGAGGCGGTCAGCGGGATCCTCGAGGAGCTCGGCTACCACCCGCACGTCCGCCACCGCGACGTGGAGCGGGAGTGAGCGGGGCCCCGACGGTCGTGGCCATCGGCGGCGGGCACGGGCTCGCGGTGACGCTGCGCGCCGTCCAGGAGTACGCGGCGTCGGTGACCGCGGTGGTCAGCGTCGCCGACGACGGCGGTTCGACCGGCCGCCTGCGCCGCGACCTCGGCGTCCTCGGCGTGGGGGACCTGCGCAAGTGCCTCGTCGCGCTCGCCGGGGACGACGCCGGGCCCTGGCCGGACGCGTTCGAGCACCGCTTCGCCGCGGGCGAGCTCGCCGGCCACGCCGCCGGCAACCTCGTGCTCGTGGCCCTGGCCGAGGCGACGGGCAGCTGGGAACAGGCGCTCGCGGCGGCCGGGGCGGTGCTCGGTGTCTCGGGCCGGGTGCTGCCGGCGACCGCCGACCCCGTCGTGCTCAGCGCCACGGTCGACGGCGTGCGTGTCGACGGCCAGGTCGCGGTGCAGAGCGCGAGCGGCCGGATCGAGTGCGTCACGCTCCTCCCCGCCGGGGCGCCGTCGCCGCCCGGCGTCGCGCCCGCCATCACCGAGGCGGACCAGGTCGTGCTCGCGCCCGGATCGCTGTTCACCAGCCTCCTCCCGGCCCTCGTCGCCCCCGACGTGCGTGCCGCCCTCGGGGCGCCGCACGGGCCGGACCGACCTCGTGGTGAACCTCGGCGCCCAGCTCCCCGAGACCGCGGGCCTCGACGTCGCCGACCACGTCCGGGCGGTCCTCGAGACCGGTGTCACGCTCACCGCCGTGGTCGTGGACACCCGCTGCGAGCTGCACCTGGACCCGGCGGCCGTCGAGGCGCTCGGCGTGGAGCTCGTCGTGGCCGATGTCGCCCGACCCGACGTGACGGTCCACGCACCGGCCAGACTGGCGTCCGTGCTCGAGTCTCTGCTGGAGTCCTGAGCCGGCCCGCCAGAGGGTCACTGTTCACTGAACGGGCAACGGCGCCCGGAGGAGGGGTCATGACGGTACGGGTTGGGATCAACGGCTTCGGCCGCATCGGGCGGTCGTTCACGAGGGCGTTGCTCGCCCGGGGCGCGGACGCCGGCGTCGAGCTGGTGGCCGTCAACGACCCCTTCGGCGACTCCCACACGATGGCCTTCCTGCTGAAGCACGACTCCGTGGGTGGTGTCCTGCCGAACGACGTCACCGACACCGGCGACGGCTTCTCGATCGACGGCGCGGCCATCAAGAAGCTCGAGGAGCGCGACCCGGACAAGATCCCCTGGGGCGCCAACGGCGTGGACGTCGTGATCGAGTCGACCGGCCTCTTCACCGGTCGCGCGGACGCGGCCAAGCACCTCGAGGGCGGCGCCAAGCGGGTGGTCATCTCGGCGCCGAGCGGCGACGCCGACACGATGATCTGCATGGGCGTCAACGACCAGGTCTTCGATCCCGCGGCGCACACCGTCATCTCGAACGCCTCGTGCACGACCAACTGCCTCGCCCCGCTGGCGAAGGTCCTCCACGACGCGTTCGGCATCGAGCGCGGGCTCATCAACACCGTCCACGCCTACACGTCGGACCAGCAGCTCCAGGACCAGGCCACCGCGACTCGGAGCGGCAAACCCGACCTGCGCCGCATGCGGGCCGCCGCGCTGTCCATCATCCCGAACACCACCGGCGCCGCCCGCGCCATCGGCCTGGTGCTGCCCGAGCTCAAGGGCCGTCTCGACGGCATGTCACTGCGAGTGCCGACGCCCACCGGTTCGATCACGGACCTCGTCGCCACCCTCAAGCGTGACGCCAGCGTCGAGGAGGTGAACGCGGCGTTCGCCACCGCGGCCGGCGACGTCGTCGTACCGGGGCGTGCTCGAGTACAGCGACGAGCCGCTCGTCTCGGCCGACATCGTCGGGAACCCGTCGTCGTGCATCTACTCCTCGCTCGACACGATGGTGTCGGGACCGATGGTGAAGGTGCTCGGCTGGTACGACAACGAGTGGGGCTATTCGAACCGCCTGGTCGACCTGGTCGGCTTCATCGGCGCTCGGTAGCACCGGATCGCGGCCGAGGCCGGGGGAGCGTCATGGTCGGCGGAGTGCCGCCTCTGGAGGATCTCGGTCGGGTGCGTGGATGTCGCGTGCTCGTGCGGGCCGATTTCAACGTCCCGGTGCGCGACGGCGTGATCACCGACGACCTGCGGATCCGCGCCGCGCTGGAGACGATCGGGTGGCTGCGCGACCAGCGGGCCGCGGTGGTGCTGTGCAGCCATTTCGGCCGTCCGAAGGGCGCGCCCGATCCGCGCTACTCGCTCGCGCCGGTCGCGGAGCGGCTGGGCGAGCTGCTCGCCTGCCCGGTCCCGCTGGCGCCCCAGGTGGTCGGGCCGACGGCGGCGTCGATGATCGCGAGCCTGGACGACCGCGACGTGATGCTGCTCGAGAACCTCCGGTTCCACCCGGGCGAGACGGCCGACGATCCCGGGTTCGCGGTGTCGCTCTGCGGCCCGGTCGACGCGTACGTGAACGACGCGTTCGGCGCGTCGCACCGCGCGCACGCCTCGATCGTCGGACCTCCTCGCGTCCTGCCGTCCGCGGCGGGGCGGTTGCTCCAGCGTGAGGTCGAGGTGCTCTCGGGGATGCTCGACGCGCCGAAGCACCCGTTCGTCGCGATCCTCGGGGGCGCCAAGGTCAGCGACAAGCTCGGCGTGATCGACGCGCTCCTCGAGCGCTGCGACCAGATCCTCGTCGGTGGCGCGATGGCCTTCACCTTCTTCGCCGCGCAGGGTCACGACGTCGGCGAGTCGCTGCTCGAGCCGGACCGCATCGAGGACTGCCGGCGGCTGCTCGCGACGGGCCGCGTGCAGATCCCGGTCGACGTCGTGATCGCGCAGGAGATGACCGACACCGCCGGACGCGCATCGTGGGGGCCGCGGGGATCCCCGCCGGCTGGAAGGGCCTCGACATCGGTCCCGAGTCGGCGGCGATCTTCTCCGACGCGATCGCCGACGCCCGGATGGTCCTCTGGAACGGGCCCATGGGCGTCTTCGAGCTGGCGCCGTTCGCGTCCGGGACCCGGGCCATCGCCTCGGCGGTCGCCGACTGCTCCGGATTCACCATCATCGGCGGCGGCGACAGCGCGGCCGCCGTCCGCGAGTTCGGTCTCGCGGACGAGGTGGACCACGTGTCGACGGGCGGCGGCGCGTCGCTCGAGCTGATCGAGCAGGGGGACCTCCCCGGCCTCGTCGCGCTGCGCGACTCCACCGCCACGCTTCCCTGAACGGAGACCCACATGACCGACCGGACGCCGATCATCGCGGCGAACTGGAAGATGCACCAGGACCACTTCGCGGCGATCCAGTTCACCCAGAAGCTGTCGTACCTGCTCGACCGCAAGGGCTCCGAGGGGGTCGAGGTGGTCCTCTGCCCGCCGTTCACCGACCTGCGGTCGGTCCAGACGACGATCGACTCGGACCGGATTCCCGTCGCGTTGGGCGCCCAGCACTGCCACTGGGAGGACTCGGGTGCCTTCACGGGCGAGGTGAGCCCGCCGATGCTGGCCAAGCTGACCGTCAAGTACGTCATCGTCGGCCACTCCGAGCGCCGGGAGCTCTTCGGCGAGACCGACGAGATGGTCAACGCCAAGCTCAAGGCGATCCGCAAGCACCAGATGACCCCGATCCTCTGCGTGGGCGAGACCCTCGCCGAACGGGAGGCGGGCACGACCGAGGCCAAGGTGACCGGGCAGATCCGGGCCGCGTTCGCCGGCGTGCCCAAGGCGCAGGTCGGGAGCACGGTGGTCGCCTACGAGCCCATCTGGGCGATCGGGACGGGCCGGAACGCCACCCCCGAGGACGCCGAGGCCACGATCGCGGTCGTCCGGGCGGCCGTGGGCGAGGTCGGTGGCGCCGACGCGGCCGAGCAGGTGCGGATCCAGTACGGCGGCAGCGTGAAGCCCGGCAACATCGCCGCGCTCATGGAGCGCCCGGGCATCGACGGTGCCCTCGTCGGCGGAGCGTCGCTCGATCCCGAGGATTTCGCCCGGATCGTCCGCTATCGCAGCTAGCTCGTCCCGGATTTCACGCGGGAAGAGGCGAGAACAGGCCCCGGCTCCGGGTAGATTCCCACCGCTCAGAAGGAGACCCGGTGCTCAACGCGATCATCCTGATTCTGCACATCGTCGTCAGCGCGACCCTGATCATCCTCGTCCTGCTCCACGCGGGACGCGGCGGCGGACTCTCCGACATGTTCGGTGGCGGTTCGCTCGGGGGATCGATGGCCGGCTCGACGGCGGTGGAGCGGAACCTGGACCGCATCACGGTCATCGTCGCGATCGTGTTCGCGTTCACGACGATCCTGTTGGGACTTCGGCTCGCCTGAATCCCTGCCGATAGCAATATCGGGAGGCCCGAGAGACGGGGAGGTCTCGAGTGCTTCGTACCCGACGTTCGCTGATCGCACTGATCGCGGTGTTCGCGACGGTGTTCGCCGCCTGCGGCAGCAGCGGTTCCAAAGCCGGTGACTCCGGGAAGGAGTCCACCACCACGACCACGCCGGCCCCCACGAGCGGCAACGGCACGCTCGTCCTCGGCGCCGAGCAGGAGATGGACTGCGCGGACTGGATCGCCAGCTGCGGCGGGTCCTCCTGGGGCGTCTGGGTGATGATGGAGCACACGATGCCGCGCGTCTTCGACTACCAGAAGGTCGACGGCGAGTGGAAGAGCGTCCCGTCGATCCTGCTCCGAGGCGAGCCCGAGGTCACCGAGGTCAACGGCAAGCAGACGGTGACGTACCACATCAACCCGAACGCGGTGTGGTCCGACAAGGAGCCGATCACCTCCGAGGACTTCAAGTACTCGTGGGAGCAGATCGCCAAGGGCAAGGACATCTACGACAAGACCGGGTACGACAAGATCGAGAGCGTCGACTCGAGCGACCCGAAGACCGCGGTCGTGACCTTCAAGGAGCCCTACGGGGCATGGCCGGCGCTCTTCGGTGGCGGCCTCTACGGGATCATGCCGTCGCACATCCTGGCCGGGAAGAACCGCTCCAAGATGATGACCAACGGCTACGACTTCTCCGGCGGCCCGTGGATCGCCAAGTGGCACCGGGGTGTCGACGTGACCCTCACGCCCAACCCGAACTGGTACGGCACCCCGCCGAAGCTGTCGAAGGTGATCTTCCGGTTCATCCCCGACACCGCGGCGGAGTTCCAGGCGTTCAAGAACGGCGAGGTCCTCGCGATCTACCCGCAGCCCCAGCTCGACGCGGTCGAGGCGATCAAGAAGGGCCTGCCGGGCGCGGAGAAGGACATCAACGCCGACACGGGCAACCTCGAGGCGCTGTGGATGAACAACGCCAAGTTCCCGTTCGACTCGTTGGCCGTGCGCCAGGCCTTCGCCTACTCGATCGACCGTGACGCCACCGTGTCCCGCCTCTTCGGCGACCTCGGCGTCAACCAGGCGATGAACTCGCTGAACCCGCCGATCCAGTCGGCGATCTCGGATCCGACCGAGTTCGCGAAGTACACCCGCAACCTGGACAAGGTCAACGAGCTGATGACCGGCGACGGGTGGACGAAGAAGGGCGGCGTCTGGACCAAGAACGGCAAGAAGGCGTCGATCACGATCAACTCGACGACCGAGAACAAGCGGCGTGAGCTGACCGAGCAGATCGTCCAGCAGCAGGTCGCGGACGCCGGCTTCGAGCTGAAGATCAAGAACCAGTCGGCGGCGCAGCTCTTCGGCAAGACGCTGCCGGCCGGCAACTACCAGCTCGGGCTCTACGCCCAGGTCCGCACCGACCTCGACACCGGCCTGTGCACGATCGTCTGCTCCGGCAACATCCCGAGCAAGGCGAACGACAACTCGGGTCAGAACTGGCAGCGCATCAACGTGCCGGCGATCGATCCGTTGCTCCAGACCGTCGACTCCTCCTCGGACCAGTCGGCACGCGAGGCCGCCGGCAAGCAGGCCGATCTCCTGATGGGCGAGAACATGGTCTCGCTCCCGATCGACCCGCTGCCGAACATCTCGCTGTGGAGCACGCGGATCCAGGGCGTGACCGGGGACAACCCGATCTTCGCCGTCTTCTGGAACCTCGATCAGTGGAGCCTCGCCTCCTAGGCCTCGTCGACGTGACCGCAACCTGGAGGACCGTGGGCCCGGCCGGACTCGGCCGGGCCCACGCCGTCCGACCCCCGGGACGGCCATGCTGACCTACATCGCCCGGCGGGCCCTCTACGCCATCCCGGTGTTGCTGCTCGCGGTCCTTCCTCACGTTCGCCCTCTCCCGGCAGGCCTTCGGGAACCCGTGCATCAAGCTCTCGGCATCCAAGGAGGGCACCACCGCGGTCCGGCGCTGTGAGGCGAACCTCGGCGTCGACAAGCCGATCACCACGCAGTTCGGCAAGTGGATCGGCAACGCCGTCCACGGGGACCTCGGTACCAGCTCGCGGACGAACCAGGAAGTCGCCGACATGCTCCCGTCGGCGATGTGGAACACCCTCCAGCTCATCTTCTTCGGCTCGGTCCTCGCGATCGGGGTGGCGATGTTCGTGGGCGTCTTCTCCGCGGTGCGCCAGTACTCCATCCCGGACTACACGCTCACGACGCTCGCGTTCATCGGGATCGCGATGCCGCCGTTCTGGTTCGGCCTGCTGTCGATCCAGTTCCTCGCGAGCCAGCCGCGGGAGTGGTTCGACCTCAAGGAGCCGATCTTCTACGCGGTCGGGCTCCACACGCCGGGACAGACCGGCTTCAACCTCGACTACCTCCGGCACCTCGCGCTCCCGGTGCTGACGCTGACGGTCCAGAGCATCGCGTCCTGGAGCCGGTACCTGCGGACCTCGATGCTCGACGTGCTCTCGACCGACTACATCCGCACCGCACGCGCCAAGGGCGTCCCGAGGCGCACGATCACCTGGAAGCACGCGGCGCGCAACGCACTCGTGCCGTTCGTGACGATCGTGGCGCTCGAGACCGGGGCGCTCTTCGGCGGGCTGATCATCACGGAGAAGATCTTCTCGATTCCCGGTATGGGTCGGCTGTTCTTCGACTCGCTCGTGGTGGGTGACACCAACGTGGTGGTCGCGTGGATGATCATCAGTGCCACGTTCATCATTCTGTTCAACCTGATCGCCGATCTCCTCTACGGCATCCTCGACCCGCGGGTGCGTCTGGCATGACGCTGCCCTCCGACACCGACCAGGCCCGCGACCCGAGCGGCATCGCGTCCCTCCCGATCGAGGGCGGCGTCGAGCTCGACCCCGACGGGGAGCTCACGCCCGGAGCCCCTCAGCCAGTGGAAGCTGTTCCGCCGGCGGTTCTTCCGCCACCGCGGCGCCGTCATCGCGCTCGCCGGCCTCATCCTGATCACGTTCGCGTGCTTCTCGGTCAGCTGGCTGAGCCCCTTCGACCCGAACAAGCAGGACCTCCTCGCGAAGCCGGTGGGACCGAACGGCACGCACTGGTTCGGCACCGACGAGCTCGGCCGCGATCAGCTCGCCCGCATCCTCAAGTCCGGCCAGCTGTCGTTGAAGATCGCATTCTCGATCGCAGTCCTGTCGGTCGCCTTCGGTACGGCCGTGGGTGCGATCGCGGGCTTCTTCGGCAAGGCGTCGGACCAGGTGCTCATGCGGATCACCGACGTCTTCCTCGTCGTCCCCGAGTTCGCGATCCTCGCGGTGGCGCTCACCGAGTTCGGCGCCAAGGACATCGTCATCATCCTCGTGCTCTCGGCACTGTTCTGGATGGGGATCGCGCGCGTCGTGCGCGGCCAGGTGCTCGCCATCCGCGAGAAGGAGTACGTGGAGGCGGCGCGTGCCGCGGGAGCCACCGGCCCGCGGATCATCGTGCGCCACATCATCCCGAACATCATCGGTCCGATCATGGTGAACATGACGCTCGCGGTCACGGCCGCGATCATCACCGAATCGACCCTGTCGTTCCTCGGGTTCGGTGTGCAGCCACCCGACTCGTCGTGGGGGAAGATGCTCTCGGACGCGGAGGGCTACGTCGGGACGTCGAAGGCCTACCTGATCTACGGCCCCGGCATCGCGATCCTGCTCACGGTGCTCTGCGTCAACTTCATCGGCGACGGCCTGCGGGACGCGTTCGATCCGCAGAGCGAGAAGCACTGACGTGGCCGCCGTGCCCGACGAGGGGCCGTCGCTCCCGACCATCGAACCCGAGCTGGGTGTCGCCACGGTCGGGCCCGGCCCGGAGCCGTTGTTGCGGGTCACCGACCTCTGCGTGTCGTTCCAGACCGACGACGGCCTGGTGCGGGCGGTCGACCGCGTCACCTTCGACGTGGCCGCGGACGAGACCATCGGGATCGTGGGGGAGTCGGGGTCGGGCAAGAGCGTCACGTCGCTGGCGATCCTCGGACTCCTGCCGAAGTCGGCGAAGATCACCGGCGACATCGAGTTCAAGGGCCGGTCGCTGCGGGGGCTGAGCGACAAGCAGCTCCAGCCGCTGCGCGGCAACGAGATCGCGATGATCTTCCAGGACGCGCTCGCCGCGCTCAACCCGGTCCACACCGTCGGGCGCCAGATCGGCGAGGCGATCCGGGTCCATCACCGCGACGCCAAGCAGCACGAGCTCCGCTCGCGGGCGGTCGACCTGCTCGACATCGTCGGCATCCCGAACCCGACCGACCGGGTGGACCAGTACCCGCACGAGTACTCGGGCGGGATGCGCCAGCGGGCGATGATCGCGATGTCGATCGCCAACGACCCCGATCTCCTCATCGCCGACGAGCCCACCACCGCGCTCGACGTCACCGTGCAGGCCCAGGTGCTCGAGGTGCTCGAGCGGATCCAGGACCGCACGAAGTCATCGATCATCCTCATCACCCACGATCTCGGCGTCGTCGCCGGCGTCGTGGACCGGGTGATCGTCATGTACGCGGGTCGCCAGGTCGAGTTCGGCAGCGTCGACGACACGTTCTACACACCGAAGCACCCCTACACCGAGGGGCTCCTGGCCTCGCTGCCGCGCCTGGACCGGCGCTCGGACAAGGAGGCGCGGCTGCACCGGATCGTCGGGCAGCCGCCGTCGCTCATCCGGCTGCCGCCGGGCTGCGCGTTCCATCCCCGGTGTCCGTACGCCGAGATCCCGGGTCGGTGCGATTCCGAGCGGCCCGAGCTGGAGCGCGTCGGCCCCGACCACCGGTCCGCGTGCTTCTTCCCGGAGCGGGTCGGCGGGATCGGGACCGGCTCATGAGCGTGATGCCCGAACCGTCCAGCACGCCTCGACCACCGGCCCCGGCACGCGAGGAACCGATCCTCGTCGTCCGGGACCTGGTCAAGACCTTCCCGATCCGGGCCGGACTCTTCCGCCGGACCGTCGGGCACGTGCATGCGCTCTCGGGGATCTCGTTCGAGGTCGGTCGGGGCGAGACGCTCGGCATCGTCGGCGAGTCGGGGTGTGGGAAGTCCACCACCGCCCGCTCCATCCTGCGCCTCGTGGAGGTCGACAGCGGCGAGATCCGCGTCGACGGCACCGACATCCTCGGGCTCGACAGCCGTGAGATGCGCCGGCTGCGCTCGAAGCTGCAGATCGTGTTCCAGGACCCGTACGTGTCGCTCAACCCGCGCATGACGGTCCTGGCGATCATCTCCGAGCCGATGCGCATCCACGGCACGTGGAGTGACGGCGGCACCGAACGCGTGAAGGAGCTGATGCGCCTGGTCGGGCTGAACCCCGAGCACGTGAACCGCTTCCCCCACGAGTTCTCCGGCGGTCAGCGCCAGCGCATCGGGATCGCCCGAGCCCTCGCGCTCGACCCCGAGGTGCTGATCCTCGACGAGCCGGTCTCGGCGCTCGACGTCTCGATCCAGGCCGGGGTGGTCAACCTCCTGGAAGAGATCCAGGAGCGGCTGGGTCTCGCGTACGTGTTCATCGCACACGACCTGTCGGTGGTGCGACACATCTGCGACCGCGTCGCGGTGATGTACCTCGGCAAGCTCGTCGAGACGGGCGACGCGGACGACGTGTACGAGCACGCCGGCCACCCGTACACGCAGGCGCTGCTCTCCGCGGTGCCGGTGCCGGACCCGCGCAAGGAACGCAGCCGGCACCGGATCGTGCTGGAGGGCGACGTCCCGTCGCCGGCGAACCCGCCGTCGGGCTGCCGGTTCCGCACGCGCTGCTGGAAGGCCCAGGACATCTGCGCGGACCAGGAGCCCGAGCTGGTCGACCGCGGCCAGGGTCACCCGGTCGCGTGCCACTTCGCCGAGGAGGCCCAGGTCCTCTGACGCGCTCCCGCGAACGCACTTCGGCACCGGTATGGGGGCCCTGGCCCCGAGAACTGCACCCGAGTTGCGGCGGTCAGGCCCAGAAGTCTCGATCTCCGCGTGGCAGCTCGGCGGATCCGTCGTTCGTTACACTCTCGCCTCCACGTCGGAGTGGCGGAATCGGCAGACGCGCTAGCTTGAGGGGCTAGTGCCCGAAAGGGCGTGGGGGTTCAAGTCCCCCTCCGACACCATCCTCAGGTGCAGGTCAGGTCCGGTCCCGGAGGACGCTCGTGACCTGCTGTATGTCGTCTTCGTGGTTGTACAAGTGGATCGCCAGGCGCAGATTGCCGTCGCGGGCGGAGGCGATGACGCCGTTGCGCTTCAAGTCTGCCAGGAGCTCGGTTGGACTGGTGTCGCCGAGAGGTACGGAAACGATGCTGCTCCGATTCGCCTCGGGCATCTCGATCGGCGTCCACCCGATCTCGGCGAGCGAACTTCTGAGCAAATCGGCGAGCTCGCGGTTCCGGGCGTAGACGGAGTCGACCCCGAAGGTGTCGAAGACGGAGAGGGCTGCCTCGTTGCCGACGGCCGCTAGCCAACTGATCGAATTGTCGAAGCGCGAGGCCGTTCTCGATAGGTCCATACCGGGTCCGAAGAAGCTCTCGAACGGGACACGCCCCGCCTTCCAACCTGCATTCGTCGGCGAAAAGCGATCCTGGATCTCGCGGGAGAGGTAGCAGTACCCGAGACCACGACCGGCATGAAGCAGGAACTTGTGATCGGCAGTCGCCAACACGTCGACATGGTCGAGATCGTTGGCAACCGGCAAGGCGCCGACTAGCTGCGAACCATCGACGAACACGATTGCACCCACCGCTCGTGCGATCTGACTGATCGCCCGGATGTCAGACCGGTGTCCAGTAGCGGTCTGCACTCCGCTGAACGCGACCAACACCGTTCCCGCATCTACGAATCGTGCGATCTCGTCGGGCTCGAGCCCCCCATTTCGGAAGGGCACCTGTCGGACCTCGTACTCCTTGTTCGCAAGCATCCGCCACGGGTAATGGTTCGAGCTGTACTCGCGCTCGCCGATCACCACGTTCTGTCCCCGCTCGGCCCACCCGAACTGTGTAGCTACCAGGCCCGCAGCTGCGGACACCGATGGGATCAAAGCGATGTCCGAGCGATCAGCACCCATCAGGGCAGCCAGCGAAGTCCGTGCGCTCTCGCCTGCGGCCTCGCCACGGACGAAGTCCAGGCCGTTCTCCAACCAGTCGTCGATGAAGGCGCGCAACGCGGCAACGACTGCTCGGCTCGCCAATCCCACCGCGGCCGTGTTGAAGTAGGCCGTCTCGTCCGTGGCCGGGAACAAGGTGCGAGCGTTGCGCACGTCACCGGCTGGATTCGGCGCCGCACGGCGGTTCATACCCGCAGTCCCACTGCCGCCCCGAGCGGACGACTGGTGGCACGACGGCCCCCGCGACCCATTCGAGGGCCCTCGCCGCAGCCCACGTCCGCTGGCTTCATCTCGCGAGTGTGCTTCGCAGCAGTATCCGTCGGCAATCAGGACCGCGCTTCCCTCCGACGCGAGTGTTCTGGGTCCCCGCTCCGACGGACCTCGCCGTCGTCTCGCGCCGACACCATGGCCCGGGCTGCGCTGGTGCTGGCTGGCGGCCGAGGCCGACGTCGGCGAGCCTGTGTTCGTGGCAGCAACTGACGGGGTGATCGGGCGGGACGCCGAGTTGGCCGTCGCCGCGGCCGCGCTCAACGAGCTCCGACAGGGGCGCGCGTCGAACCTGACGATCGAGGGTGAAGCCGGCATCGGCAAGACCCGCTTGGTCGAGAGCCTTGTCGACGATGCACGGTCCGGCGACTTGACGGTGTTCCGAGGCCAGGGGCATCCGTTCGAGCGGACCCGGTCGTTCGGCGTGGTTGCCGACGCGCTGGGGCTGCACCGGCGGTCGTCCGACCCACGCCGGGCGGCCATCGGTGCCCGGCTGGCCGGCTCGGGCGTCGTGCCGGCACCCGCCGGCGACGTCCAGCACCAGATCGTCGAGGACATCGTCGACCTCGTGGAGGCGTCCTGCACCGAGCGACCGGCGCTGTTGGTCGCGGAGGACCTTCACTGGGCGGACAGCGCGAGCCTCTTGGCGATCGCTTCGGTGGCACGACAACTGCCGTTGTCACCCCTGCTCGTGGTCGTCACCACTCGTCCGGCGCCCCTCTCGGCCGAGGCCGACCGGCTCCTCGATGACCTCTCGGCCGCCGGCCGACACTCACTCCAGCTCCGACCTCTGACGCCCCCCGACGTTGCCGCCCTCGCCCAGCACGTGCTCGGGGCTCCTCCGGCTCCCGAGCTCGCCGCCCTGTTGGACAAGGCGGGTGGAAACCCACTCTGGGCCGTCGCCATGTTGGGCGCGCTCGATGCCGAGGGACTGTTGCACCGAACCGAGCAGTGCGTGGAGGCCACGACCTCGGATCTTCCGGCCTCGCTCAATGCTCTCGTCGTCCGCCGTCTGCGGCACCTGCCGAAGGAGACGCTCCAGCTCCTGCAGGTCACGGCGGTGCTCGGCGACGACGTGTCGCTGCGCGACGTCGTGATCGTTGCGCGCCGCTCGCCGACCGAGGTTGTCGCACAGCTCGGCGGACGCGTTCGACGCACAGCTCCTCGACGAGACGGAGGACCGCGTCGTGTTCCGGCACCAAGTGGTGCACGACGCGATCTATCAGAACGTTCCCGCACCGAGCCGCCGGCTCCTTCACCGCGAGGCTGCGATCGCGCTCACCGATGCGGGCGCGCGCCGTCTGGACGTGGCGAACCACCTGATGCTCGGCGCGGAGCGGGGGGACGAGGAGGCGGTCGCCGCGTTGCGAGACAGCGCGCGCGACGCGTCGACACGGGCGCCGGACGTCGCGGTCGATCTCCTTCGCCGTGCGGAGTCACTGCTGCCCGGCGGTCACCACGACGCCGATTTGATGTCATTGGAGGTGGTGGACGCGCTCATGCGCGCGGGAAATGTGCGCGAGGCGTCGGCACGCGTGGAGGCGGTGCTCGCCCGCACCCACCGGGCCGAGATCGACATCCCGATGCGACTGGCGCTGCTCGGCGCGTTGGGGCTCCAGAATCGGGCAACCGAGGTGATCGCCGCCGCCGAGACAGGCCTCGCCGACCCGAACGGACTCCGACCCGGCGATCACGTGCTGATGCTCACGCAGCAGAGCTGGGCGTTCACGTTCTCCGGCGCTCACGACGCAGGAGAGTCGGCCGCTCGCCGTGCCCTCGCCATCGCCGAAGCGACGGCGGATCCCGCGAGCACCGTGTCGTCGCTGACATCGCTGTTGGTGGCGGAGGGTCGGCTCGGCCGGTTCGGCGACGCGCTGGAACACGCGCGCCGGGCGGTCTCTGTGGCCGTGACCTCTCCCGCCGTGCGATCACTCCCGCTCCGACCGAAGCTCTTTCTCGGCCTGGCGTTGTTCGACTGCGATCTCGTCGAGGAGGCGCGCGTCGCCTACCGGGAGACGCTCGACGACGAGTTCGGCTCCGGGTGGTGGACCTCGGACACCCTGATGGCCGACGCGCAGGCCTCATTCGCGCTCGGCGAGTGGGACGACGCGTCACCCGGTCTCCTCGCCGGCGGTCAGGCCGCCAGCGAGAAGCAGCATCCCCTCCTGGAGTCACAGTCGATCGCGTACCGAGCGATCATCGTGGTCGCGACTGGCGACCTCACGGCCGCGACCGAACTGGTCGCGGAGCTCCCCGACTGGCCGGAGGACGAACCGCCGGCCTACAACGCGGGTGTCGTCGCGCTCGCGGGGGCCCTGCTGAAGATCGCCGAGTGCGACGCGCCGGGCGCGTTCGACGGCCTGCTGCGCTGCTGGCGGACCGACGCCGCGACTGGCAACCGGTATTACCACCGCAGTCTCGGCCCGCACCTCGTCCGCCTGGCGATGATGCTGGGCCATCGCGACATCGCCCGCGACGTGGCGCACGTCGTCGACGCGAGCGCTGCACTCGCACCGGAGGTCCCGACGCTGCACAGCGCGGCCTTACGCTGCCGGGGCCTGGTGGACGCCGACGTCGAACCGATGATCGAGGCGGTGGCACTGATCCGACGGACGCCCCTGGTGGTCGAGCACACCGGGGCCTGCGAGGACGCGGCACGAGTGCTCGCCGCCGCCGGGCAGCCTCGGGACGCCGTGGCCATGCTCACCGAGGCGCTGGAGCACCACGAGCGTGCCGGCGCCGACGGCTGGGCCGCCCGGGTGCGGGCGCAGATGCGCGATCTCGGCGTCCGCCCCGGCCAGCGTGGATCCCGCCTCCGACCGGTGTGTGGCTGGGACAGCCTCACCGCCACCGAGCGGGCGGTGTCGCTGCTGGTCGCCGAGGGACTGACCAACAGCGCCGTGGCCCGTCGCCTCTACATCTCTCCGCACACGGTCAACACCCACCTGCGGCATGTCTTCGCCAAGCTGGATGTCTCCAACCGAGTGGCGCTCGCCGGCGTCGTGCATCGCTCGATCGAGTGATGTCTCCGGCGCCGCCGGGGCGGATACTCGCGCTCCACGGTCGACGCACGCGACCCGAGAGCGCTCGGGCGCGCGGCTGACGAAAGGGGACCGGAATGGACGTCGTCGCCACCTTCGAGCGGGTCGTGACCACAACCGACGCCGAGCAGCCGGCCGGCCGGGACGCGTCGGCGGCCGACAAGCTCTCGGCCTTCGCCGGCCGAACGGTCTGACCGGCGGGCGGAGAGTCACATGCACTCGGTCGCCTTCGCCCTCCCGTTGCTGCCCGGGCGGACCGATGCCGACCGGGTCGCCCTGCGATCGTGTTGGACGGGCACGCGCCGGGAGGCGTTCCAGGATGCGCGGCGCCGCGCCGGTGTCGTTCGCGAGGCGGTCTGGATCGAGGAGCGACCGGGTGGGGACGTCGCCATCGTCTACCTGGAGGCCGACGACGTCGCGGCCGCGTTCGCGGCCCTCGCCACCTCGGCCGAGCCGTTCGACCGTTGGTTCCGCGAGCACGTCCGCGGGGTGCACGGCGTCGACCTGGAGGACGGGTTCACCGCACCCGAGTTGGTGCTCGACTTCGACGTCAACCGCATCTGAACGAGGAGGACACACGACATGTGGGCACAGCTGATCGAGATGCGTCTCGGGCCCGGCAAGGACCCCACGGAGCTGATCGCGGAGATCAGGGCCGCCGAGCAGCCGGGCTCGGGGCTGGTCCACAGCCTCATGATGCGCGACCAGGCGGACCCGAGCCGGGTGTTCACGCTGGTGGTGTTCGAGAGCGAGGAGCACGCGCGCGCTCGGGAGCAGGACCCCCGCCGCCAGGAGGCGCTCGGAGCGGCGCGGGCGACCATGGAGGCGACCTTCGCCGGTCCGCCGAGCTTCACCGATCTGACCGTCGTCGACGCATGGGACGGAGCGACCGCATGAGCGAGCACCCGAACGTGGCGGCCGTCCGATCTGCGTACGACGCAGTCGGCCGAGGGGATGTCGCCGCCTTCGCCGCCGCGCTCGACGAGGACGTCCGCTGGCACGAGTCGACGCCCGGCTTCGAAGGTGAGTACCGCGGCAAGGCCGAGGCCGTGGCGCTCCTCGGGCAGGTGTTCGAGAAGACCGGGATGGAGCTCATCGACCTCTCGATCCGTCACATTCTCGCGGACGACGAGCACGCGGTGGTGCTCCTCGATGTGACGATGGCGCGGGGCGACCGGCGCCGCACGGGCGAGTACGTCGACGTCTACCGGCTGCGCGACGGGAAGGTCACCGAGCACCGACACCTGCCCGTCGATCCGGAGGCCGAAGCGGAGTTCTTCGCCGGCTGAGAACAGGGAACCGGGCCGGCGACCGCCGGACCCGAGATCGACAGTGGAGGAGCGACATGGCAGTCATCATGAGCACCGAGATCCCCGGAGCCGACGCCGGCTTCATGGACGGCATGCGCGCGGCCGGAGTGGTCGACGCGATCTCGAAGGCGCCCGGGTTCGTGAGTCACATCAGCGGCGCGTCGGGCACCGGCTACCGCGTCATCGAGGTCTGGGAGTCACGGGAAGACCACCAGGCGTGGTTCGACGAGCACATCGCACCCAACCTCCCGTCCGAGGTGGAGCGCCCGGCGTGGGAGTACATCGACCTGATGGCCGCGGTGCCGTCGTGACCGCGGCGACGGTGCGCTCGGCACCTCGCGCGCCGACGCGGCACGGGTGCCGCGCGACCGATCGGCACTCCACCCGGTCACCTCATCGCCCGACGTTCCAGACATGATCGAGAGGATGACCATGACCAATGCCGAGACAATGCGACGGAGCTACGAGCTGCTCAACGCCGGCGACATCGACGGGTTCGGCGACCTGCTCTCCGCGGCCTTCGTGGAGCACGAGGAGCTCCCGGGCCTCGCGCAGGGGAAGGACGGTGTCCTGGAGCTCTTCCGCATGTACCGGACCGCATTTCCCGACCTGCACATGGAGGCCGCGGACGTCATCGCCGACGGCGACAAGGCGGTCGCCCGGGTCACCGCATCCGGGACACAGCACGGCGACTTCATGGGTCTGCCACCCTCCGGCACGCGGATTGCCGTCCAGCTCATCGACATCATGCGATTCGACGACGAGGGTCTGGTGTGCGAGCACTGGGGAGTCATGGACATGCTGTCGATGCTCCAGCAGCTCGGCGCGCTCCCGGACGGCGCCCCCGCGTAGTCACTCGACTCGACGTCCGATGTCGAGCTCGCCGCGGACCCGTCGGCGAACGGGGCGGCGCGTTCGTCCGAGTGTCAGGTGATTCGGGTCATTCGGGCGGCACGGTCATGGCGGCGACGCCGGCCAAGGAGTCGGAGCCGACCGGGCAGAGGATCGCGATGATGCCGCCGGCACGGAGCGACACCATTCGGCGTTGGTGTTCGAGTTCCACTGCGTCGGCGCCGTCGATGTGCCGTTCCGGAGTCCACCACAACAGTGCCAGGCTGAACGGCTTCGTCGTTTCGGCCAACCCTTGAATCTGCTCGTCGGTGACTGTTGTGTGCATGGTGCTCTCCGCCTTCCTTCCGAGTGGACAACCGCCCTGAGGCGCGAAGAGAGGTTCGGCGCCTCACCTGCGCTGCGGGTGGATCAGCCGACGCCAATGGTCTGTCGTTCGGGCTCGATGATGTCTGGGTCCAGCATTCGGCCTGCTCCCTCGCGGTGTCGGCGCCGGAGCGATCTCGCGGTCGCCGGTGATGTGGATCAGTGGGCGACCTCGTAGTGAAGGTGCGTGACAGCCGCGGTCGGGACGGCCGATGCGAGGCGCAGGTGCACATGCTCGGGCAGTGCCAGAAAGAAGGGACGGCCGGCACCGAGCAGGACGGGGACCTGATGCAGGATCACCTCGTCCACGAATCCGCCCCGCAGCGCGCTCGACAGCGATCGCGTTATGCCGGTGACGACGAGGGTCTGCCGCTCGGTCATCTCCGGCGTGGGGCGGTCGGGTGCGGGCTGCCGCCTCCGAAGTGGTCGGAGTCCTCCCAGGTGTTGCGGCCCGCCAGGACCGTGCCCACGCGTTCGGCGAGGCGGTCGAAGACCCCAGCGCTGTGCTCGCTCAGCCGGAACCCGTCGAAGACACGGCTAGGAGTGTTCCCGCTGGAGAAGTACCAATCGAACAGCGCCAGACAGCAACGCGATACATCACGCTGGTCGACTCCGCCCCCGACACCCCGAGCCCGACCGGCGTCGGAACCCTCAGCCCCAGTCCTGCGCGGCGATGAGCGCGGCGGCGAGGGGTTCGAGGGCCGCGATCAGGTCCTCGACCTCGGCCGGCTCGAGGGAAAGGTAGGGCGCCCCGGCGAGGTCGTCGGTGAGCGCCTCGATGCGCTGCTTGGACTGCCGACCAGCGGGGGTGAACCCACCGTCCTCGTCGACGAGACCGCGGACCTTCATCCCGTCGACGAGCGCGACGAGCTGCGGCGGGGGGAGGTGGTGAATCCGTCCGAACCTCTCCGCGGGCATGCCCATCTCGAGGGCGACGAGGACGTGGGCTTCGAGGCCGCCGGTGCCCTCGGTCATCAGCGCCGCGATGTGCCCGTCACCACGGTGCTCCCGCAGCAGTGAGGCCGCGTGGAAGAGCTGAGTGACCGGTTCCTCGGGGATGGGGAGGGCCCGCAGCGCGGCGTACATCGGTCGCCCCTCCGAGGGCGCGCTCGTCGCGGCCTTCGTCAGCAGTTCCAGCCCTCGGGCGAACTCGGGTGCGTCGACGAGGCCGCCGAGGATCCGACGCAGCGCCGTCGCGCAGCCTTCGCGGCGGGCGAGGATGGCCGCCTCCGGGGTGGTCGTGCCCCAGACCTTCGGGATGTGGCGGGCGACCTCGCCCGGCGCGAAGTTGTAGAAGAGCGCGTGGACGACGTCGGCCGGGACGGAGGCACCGAGGGGTGCGGCTCGGCCGGCGAAGTACGTGTCCCAGTAGTTCGTGAACCCCAGAGCGAACATCGCCTCGTTGGGCTCGTCCGCGGAGTAGGGGATGACCCCGATCGGCTCGACGAGCTCGAACATGCGGCGGGCCAGCGGGTTCACGCCGACAGACGCTAGATGTTGCCCGGCCGTTCCTCCGACGCCAGCCTCGCTGAGCAGGGCATTCAGCGGCTCACACGTCGAGCCCGGCACCGGCGGGGACCGGTGTGCGGCGCCACCACGTGAACTGCACGTAGATCAACACGCTCACGACGGCGGCCCACACGCACCACACCGAGGTGAATCCCTTCACCTGCACGGCCGTGATGACGCCGACCGCGACGATGTTGACGACACCGAACCACACGATCGCCCGGAAGCCCGACAACAGCGGTGGCACGCACGTCGCGACGACATAGAGAACGGTGGCGACGAACGCGAGGTCGCCGGCGCCGCCGTACTGGATGGTGTGCTCGACCGCATGCGCCGACACCGAGCCGCCGATCAGCGCGAGGGAGAGGTACGCGGCCGCGAGCGCGCCGAGCACCACGAACGGGATGAGCCGGCGACGGCGGGGTCCAGGTGGCTCCACGAAGAGGACGGCGACGGGTAGGAGCACGGGGAGCACCACCCACGCGAACGCCAGGTACAGGTGGACCGCCGTGCCGCTCGACGGGATGTGCCCGGTGTCGAGATCGCGCCACACGAACGCCTCGACGAACTGGTGCAAGGCGAACGCGAGCGGCAGCGCCGCGAGGGGGATCTCGCGCGGTTCGCGGATCTTGCTGAGGGTCGCGACGCCGATCGCGCCGATCACGGCGGCACTCGCGAAGTCCGCGTCAGCGGAGAAGCACACGGCGCTCGCCTCGATTCGGTCGGTCGCAGACCGTAGCCTTTGTTGCTGGGTCTGAAGCGACCGAGACCGCGGACCGCAGCTGCAGTCCGCGGTCTCGCCTCGTGCAGGGCGTCGTCGACACGCGCGGGCCCGCGACCTGACCCCGCTCTGCGGTCGGGCGCACCCGTTCGAGCCGGCGCCACCACGCACGTACCGGTCAGGCCACTCCGACCTCCGACTCCTTCGGATCGATGTGACCGAGGCTGCGGACCACCTCGAACGTGCCGCCGTGCGATCGGGCGATGTACATGTTCATCCGCACGTGGTGCTGGCCCGGAACCATCTCCGCCGGACCGCCGGGGCCCTGCTCGATCCGCGCGTGGTCGAGGGCCGCGATGACGGCGGCCTGGTCGAGCGAGCCGGCCTCGGTGACGGCCGCCTCCCAGAGCTTCAGCGCCCGGTAGGTCCCGGTGCATGCGCTCCCGGCCGTGAACATCGCGCTCCCGGGGAAGCGCCCGTCGTACCGGCTGAGCAGCTCGATGCTGAACGCGTCGTCGACGGAGCGGTAGTAGTCCAGACAGCCGTAGAGGCCCTCGACCTGCTCCGCGGGGACCAGGTTCAGGAAGTTCTCGTCGAAGTACGTGCAAACGACGGTCCCACCCCGCGCCTGGAAGCCGGCGCGGTACAGCTCGTCGAGGAACGGCGTCAGGCCCGGCGGCACGATCGTGTTGAACACCACGTCGGCTTCCGTCGCCATGATGTCGGCCACCACCGCGCGGTAGTCCGTGTGGTCCATCGGGAAGTACTCCTCACCGACGACCGAGCCACCCTCGGCGCTCACGACCTCCCGCACCTTCTTGTTCATGACCTGGGGCCAGATGTAGTCGGCCGACGGCATGTAGAAGGTCCTCGCCCCGGTCTCGTGCATGAGCCACGGGAAGAACGGCTCGACCTGCTGCGCCGGCACGGGGCCGGTGCAGAAGATCAACGGGTGGCTCTCCTGCCCCTCGTACTGCTCGGGGTAGAGGTAGAGCGTCTCCGCCTCGTCGACCACCGGTCGTTTGATGGCCTCGCGCGTGGAGCTGTAGATGCCGCCGACGACCACGTCGACGCCCAACGGCTCGACGAGCTTGGCGGCGCGGGCCTCGGCGACCTCGTCGTCGGTCGCGCTGTCCTCGATGAACAGCTCGACCGGCCGCCCGAGGAGCCCACCCTCGGCGTTGATGTCGTCGATCACCATGCGGGCGACGTTGGCGTTGGCGATCCCCATGAAGGAGAGCGCACCGGACTGGTCCGTGATCAGCCCGATCCGGGCCGATCGGTCGATGGCGTTGGTCATCGTCCCTACCCCCTACGCGTCGAAGGTCGCGAGGAAGGTGGCGGCCTCGGGCTTCTGCCGGTGGCCGGCGTCCTTCAGGACCGGCGGCACGGTCGGGTCGGTGACGAACGCGGCCCAGCCCGCCTCGTCCCAGTCGAACAGGGCCCACACCCGGTTCGCCTCGGACGGGTCACGGAACACGGTGGCGCCCTTCGAGCCGTGGACGGCGCGCTTCTCCGCACCCTTGGCCCCGAACACCTGGAGGAAGCGGTCGACGTCCTCGACCGTGGTGGTGGCGAGCAGCATGGCGGTTCTCCCTTTGGATTCTGCGAGCACCGACCGGATCCGATCGGCGTGCTCCGCATTGTCCGGGGAAGGCGTCCCGGCGGCATCGGTAGACCTACCCATTCACGGGTGGGTGTCGAGGCGGGTCCGGTCTCGCCGTTGCGCTCAGGCGGGGACGGCGCCCTCGACGACCCGGTGCTGGACCGCCCACCGGGTGGCGGCGGCGCGATTGGCGACGCCGATCTTCGTGTAGATGTGCGAGACGTGGTGCTCTGCGGTCCGGGTCGAGATGAAGAGCTCGGTCGCGATCTCGCCCGCGGTCCGGCCGTCGGCGAGGAGCCGCAGCACCTCGACCTCGCGCCGGCTCAGCCCGCCCGGACGCGCCTCCGGTGGGCGCGGCGCGGGTCCCGGCGCGCGACCTCGATCTGCTGCCGCGCGTACACGGCCGCGTCGCCGAGGTCGAGATCGGCGCCCTCGGCGGCCAGCTGCTCGGCCCGCTTCGGTCCGAGGTCGACCCCGATTCGTGCGCCCAGCGCGGCGAGCTCGGGGACGTGGTGCGAGCTCGACGGCTCGTTCGCGAGCGCGCCGACCAGTGTCGCCGCGGGTTCGATTCGGCCGAGCCGCTCGAAGAGCGCAGGCACGCTCGCGAGCGTGATGACGAGTTGCGGCACGTTGCCGGCGCGTTGGAACGCGCCGATCGCCTCCGCGAAGAGTCCGAGCGCGGCGGCGGGCTCGCCGTCGGACGTGTGCAGCCGGGCGGCGTCGCGAGCGATGAACCCCTCGAAGAAGTGCACGCGTTGTTCGCGCACGACGGTCATGCCCTCGTCCCACGCGGCGAGCGCGCGCCTCGGCTCCGCGTGGGAGAACGCCATGCCCGCGATCCAGAGTGAGTATGCGATCCAGTACGGGTTGCCGAGCGACCGCGCGATCGCGATCGACTCCTCGGTGAGCGCGAGCGCCTCGTCGGTGCGCCCAGCCGACTGGAGCCCGTCGACGTAGGAGGGGAGGCCGTAGCCGCGCTCGCGGCCGTACTGCCGCCGCGACCTCGGCGGTGAGCTCGACGTAGCGGTCCAGGTCGCCGCAGTAGACCGCGCCGAGCGCCTCGATGAAGGAGGCGTACCCGGGCGGGCAGGCTTCGTAGCGCTCGTCGCGCTCCAGCTCGGTGGCCCGGTGCGCGTTCGCACGCGCCGTCTCGGCGCGGCCGGCGAAGCACGCGTAGCCTGCCCCGGTGTAGAGCCGAGGGAGGCGGCGCACGTCGGCCGCGGTCGCCGCTTCGAGCAGCTCCTCGGCCCACGCGAGCGTCTCGAACAGCTGGACCGAGAACCCCATGAGCGCGGCGTGGGCGGCGATGTCGGTCGCGACCTCGAAATGGCCGCGCGACGAGCTCCACCGGTACGCGGTGCGGAGGTTGCCGAGCTCCGTCTCCACCCAGTCGACCGCGGCGCGCCACCCAGGACCGTCCCAGACCTCCCAGTGCGCTGCCGCATCGCGTGCGAAGTGCGCGGCATGACGGTCGCGCGCGTCCTCGAGGCCGCCGTGCTCGGCGAGGCGGTCCTCGGCGAACTGCCGGATCGTCTCGAACAGCGTGTACCGGGTGCGGGGGCCGGAGTGGTCAGCGACGACGAGCGACTTGCGGACGAGCGAATCGAGGTGCCGGAGCACGTCGACGTCGTCTGCGTCCTGGACGACGGCACCGAGGCTTGACAGGTCGAACCCGCCGGCGAAGACCGCGGTGGTACGGAGGAGGGCGCGCTCGTCCTCGGTCGAGCAGGTCGTAGGACCACTCGACTGCGTGGCGCAGCGTGAGCTGGCGCTCGGGACCGGGTGTCGCGCCCTGGAGCAGGCGGAAGCGGTCGCCGAGCCGGTCCCGGACCTCGACCGCGCTCATCGCCGCCATGCGCGCCGCGGCCAGCTCGATGCCGAGCGGGAGCCCGTCGACGGTCTCGCAGATCTCGGACACCGCCTCGGCGGTCGGCATGGTCGTGGAGTCCGAAGTCCGGGCGCACGGCCCGCGCCCGGTCCACGAAGAGTGCGACGGCGTCGGAGCTCGCTCCACCGTCGACCGTGAGCGGTGGCACGGCGATCGTGGATTCACCGCCGACCGCGAGTGCCTCGCGCGACGTCGCGAGAATTCGCACCCGGCCGGACCGCCCGAGGATCGTCGTGACCGTCGCGGTGGCCGCGGCGATGACGTGCTCGCAGTTGTCGACGACGAGGAGCAGTTGCCGGGCGGCGAGGGTCTCGGCCACGGTCTGGACGAGCGGAGTGTCGCCCTGCGGGGTGATGCCGAGCAGCGTCGCGATCGTCGAGGGCACGGCGTCGGGATCGGTCACCGATCCGAGCTCGATCAGCCAGACGCCGTCCGGGAACTCGCCTGCGACCTCCATGCCGACCTCGACGGCCAGCCGGGTCTTGCCCACGCCGCCGACGCCGGTGAGCGTGACCAACCGGTGCTCGCGCACGCGCTCCGCGACCTCGGCCACGATCTCCTCGCGCCCGATCACCGAGCTGAGCTGCTGCGGGAGATTGCCGGCGAGGGCGTCGACGCTGCGCAGCACGGGGAAGTCGGCTCGCAGTCTTTCCGCCAGCACCTGGTACACCGACATCCGACCCCGCAGGCCGCGCAGGCGGTGCTCGCCGAGCGGGCGGAGCGCCACCCGGTCGCGCACCAGCACCTCCGTGGCATCCGACACGAGCACCTGCCCGCCGTGCGCGATCGACATCAGCCACGCGGCGCGGTTGACCTCGCTGCCGAAGTAGTTCCGGTCGCGCTCGATCGCCTCACCGGTGTGCAACCCCATGCGGACCGCGAAGTCGACCGTGCTGTCGTCGCGCAACCCCTCCTGCGACTCGACCGCGGCCGCCGCCGCGTCGGCCGCGGTCGAGAACGCGGCACAGAACCCGTCGCCCCCGGTGCCGAACACGTAGCCGCCGTGTCGCTCGATCGCGCTCCGCACGATGGCGTCGTGGACGCGCAACGCGTCGGCCATGTCGCTCGGGTCCTCCTCCCACCGACGGGTGGAGTCCTCGATGTCGGTGAAGAGGAATGTGACCGTCCCGCCCGGACGCCCGCGGGCCATGCCGAGACGGTAACGCAGCCGAGGCGCGGTGCGACGTGCCCGTCGATCGGGATCGAAGAAACCCTCGACGGGTGCGTCCTCGTAGAGTCGCTCCCTGCGAGCACTCGCCGCGCGTTCTGGGACGGCGTTCGGTGCTCGCGCTCTCCGAACAAGGTCATCGACATCATGAAGTTCGGCGGTGCCGGCCTCGTGTGCGGCAGCTCGATCCCAACCCGGGTCTGCGTCTGCGGTTCCGGCTCAGCGAGTGCAGTTCTCGGTAACGAAGGTCGAGACGTTCTGCGCCGCGGTGGCGAATCCGGGGGCGGCGAACGCCTGGCCCAGCTGGGCCGCGCCGAGGGCTGCAGCCGGATCGGCGTCCCGGATACCTTCCCAGTCGACATCCGCGGATGCGTCGGCGAGATCGGCGTACGCGCCCGCCAGGACCTGGACGTCGTCGGCCACCTCGGCGGGAGCGTCGTCGCTGGCCTCGTCGAGGAAGTCGGCGGTCGCCTGGAGGTCCTCGGTGGGGTCGTCGCCGCTGGTCAGCGAGGAGCCGAGGTTGTTCTGATCGAACGCGCGGGCCAGCTGCCGGCAATCAGCGCTCGCGAAGAACCCGCTCGCACTCGTCCCAGAGTCGGAACCGCCCTTGGAGCTCGGCGTATCGCGCGTCTGCTCCGTGTCGTCCGAGCCCTTGCTCGTATCGCTGTCCCCGCCGCCGCAGCCGGCAGCCGCGAGGCTGCAGGCCACGACCACGGCCAATGCGTACCTCATGCTTCGAGTCGGCATGTCCCTCCCTCGGTTGGCGCGATCGATACTTTCTCCCCGAAACCGGCCGTTGCGGCGACGGTGGTCAAGTCCGAGGCGTCGCGTGTCGTTGAACCTGGTGACCGACCCGGAAGGGGGTCCCCATGCCGCGGCTCGGATCCTCAGGACGCCTTGCCGTCATGGCGGTGGCGACGCTGGTCACTGTGACCCTCGCTGGTTGCGGCAGCTCGGGTTCCTCGAAGCCGACCTCGTCATCGACACCGGTGAGCAGGCAGGCGATGCGCGCCGGCCTCCTTCGCGCGAGCGACTTCCCGACCGGGTGGCGCGACGTGGGAAGCACGTCGAGCTCGAACAATGCCAGGGAGACGAAGCGGATCGCGAAGGGCATTGCCGATTGTCGCGAGTTCGTGGAGCAGTCCGACGTCGAGGACCGTCGCACGAAGGTCGAGTCGAACGACTTCGAGAATGCTGCGGAGGCGGCCGTCGACCGTGATCAGGCGAGCACGAGCAGCAACGAGGTGGTCGCGTATCGGTCGACTGCCGAGTCGAAGACCGCCTACGACGGCTTCGCCGGATCCTCGACCACATCGTGCTTCCAACAGCTGTTCGACCAGCTCCTCCAGCAGCAGATGGACGCGGCCGCGGCACCTGGGCAGCCCACCCCCACACTCACGACCTCCGTCGACCGACTCGGCGTTCCGGCCGCGGGTGACGCGACCACGGCGTACCAGGTCGTGGTCACGATCGAGGCGGGTACTGTGCGCCGGCAGCTCGCGTTCGTGGTCCAGCTCGTGCGCGTCGACAAGTACGTCGTCAGCTACTCGGGCACCTTCTACCAGGCGCAGGCGGACCAGTTCGGCGAGAACCTCGTGGCCCGTTCGATCGGGCGATTGGAGAGCGCTCTCGGTCGGACGTGACTGGTCCGAGCCCGGCACGCTCGCCGAAGCCCGGCGCGACGGCATGCGCCCAGGCGCCTTCTGATCTCAGGTCCACAGACCTTCGCCTCTACTACGAGGGCATCGGGCGCGCCAGCATGATGGGGGACGTGAGTTGATCGCGGCAGTCGGTACTCGCGAGCAAGAGGACGAGAAGGATGCAGCTTCGAAGGAGAGATCCCCTTGCCGGCGCGGGCGGGGACAGCACCCGACCGCCGAAGCTCCCGCCGACATGGTTCATGCACGCGTTCTGGCGCGTGCATCGAGTGTTGAACAAGGTGAGTGGCGGGCGCTTTCTCTGGACGCCGGCGAGCAAGCGCGGATGGGGAGCGTTGCGCCTCACGACCGTGGGGCGGAAGTCGCGACAGGAGCGCAGCGTCATCGTCGGCTACATCGAGGACGGCCCGAATCTCGTCGTGCTCGCGATGAACGGGTGGGACGAGGGTCATCCCTCGTGGTGGCTCAATGTCGAGGAGCACCCGGATGTCGTCGTTCGCCTGGCGGGCGAGCACGAGCGGCCGGTGCACGCGCGCCGGGCCGTGGGGGAGGAGCGCGATCGGCTCTGGCAGCGCTGGGCCAAGATCGACCTGCAGCTCGACGACTATGCCGGCCTACGGACGATCGAGACACCCGTGGTCGTCCTCGAACCGCGCGACGGGGCCGAGCCGCACCAGCCCTGGACCAGAGTCGGAGGGTGATCTCGCCGCGGTCGCGACCTTCAGCGCTGTTTCCGACCCCAGGCCAAGGCGATGCACGCGATCATGAGGATCGCGATGACGATCGAAACGATTCCGCGGCCGACGAGGGCACCCCCGCGCGAGCTTCGTCTGCCTTCGGAGTCACTCAGTGGGCGCTTCGTCGTTGTGATCGCGTCGTGCGCGTAGCCGACGCAGCTCGGGTTTGCCGAGGTGCCGGGCGATCAGCGCCCCGGCCAGCATGCCGAGCAGGACAGCTACGAGGAGACCCATCCACAGCGGCGCAGTGACCTGGGGGACGAAGAATCGGATCTTCGTCGACCGCGTGTTCTCGACGACGAACACGAAGCCCAGCACCGCCAGCACGATCCCGAGGATGAGACGCGGCTTCGGGCGTGTCGCGTCGTCGGGTGTTGCCATGCAGCGAGTGTCCCACGTCCTCACGGTCGATGTCTCGCGCCGCCCGCACCGCGAGACGAACACGGAAGTAGTGTGAGGTCGTGGCGAAACGCGACGTGACGGGGGAGATCGACGTGGTGTCCGTCGCGGACATCGCCGACCTGGCGTCGGGTGACGGGCCTCATGTCTCCTTGTTCATGCCGACCCATCGCTCCGGCCCCGAGACCCAGCAGGACCCGATCCGGTTGCGGAATCTGATCGACCGGGCCGAGGAAGAACTGCGCTCGAACGCAGTATCTGATGCCGTCGTCGACGACGTGTTGGTTCCGTTGCGGGCCCTGTTGGAGGAGCGGGGTTTCTGGCAGCACCAGGCCGACGGGTTGGCAGCCTTTTCGGCGCCGGGCCGCTTCGCGTGGTTCCGGGTGTCGCGGCCGCTGGTCGCCGAGGTCACCGTGGCGGCGTCGTTCCGGGTTCGACCCCTGCTGCCCGCGGTGTTCGGCGACCAGTCCTTCTTCGTGCTCGCCCTCAGTCAGAACACGGTGCGGCTGTTCGAAGCGACGCGTCACACGATCGGCGAGATGCTGCCCGGTCCGATCGTCGGTTCGATGGCCGAGACCCTGGCGAACGAGGATCACGATCGCCAGCTGCAGTACCACACGGCCGGCGGGGAGGCGCAGTACCACGGCCATGGGGCCGGGGACGAGATCGACAAGGCCGAAGTCGAGCGGTTCTTTCGCGTTGTCGACCAGGCGGTGGTCGAGCGGCTCGGTGTTGCAAGCAGCCCGTTGGTGCTGGCGTGCGTCGGCTACTACCTGCCGATCTACGCGTCCGTGACCCGGTACGCGCATCTGGTCGACGCAGTGATCGAAGGCAACCCTGAGCATCGGACGGCGGCCGAGTTGCACGCTCCGGCATGGGCGCTCGTCGAGCCCCTCCTGGCGGAGCGCCGCGACGGCGAGCTGCACCGCTTTCACGACACCGTCGGGACCGGGCGCTCGATCTCCGCGGTCGATGAGATCGCGGTCCGGGCCCGTGAGGGCCGGGTCGACACGCTCTTCGTCACCGAAGGGCCGGCGGCGTGGGGTCGGATCGATCCCGAGGACGGCACGGTGACGACGGCGACCGAACCGTCGATCGAGTGCGAGGACCTCGTCGATCGTGCCGTGTTCGACACCTTGGGCTCTGGCGGCACGGTGCGTGTCGCCGACGAGGCGGCGATCGGCGCCGTTGCCGGCGCGGTGTTGCGTTACTGACCGGTCCGATGGCGCGGGGAGCGCGAATGGACCAGCCGGCCGACACTGCGACCGTCGAAGCGAGCTTGCGGTTGAAAGTGCGACCGAGGCGGATCACGAGAACCGCACCCGGACGACCGTCGCTTCCCAGAGGACGTCGTTCTCGGTCTCGAACGTCTTCAAGACGATGCTGCCGCCGCGGACGTGGAGCTCGACGACGGCCCGGGTGTGGACGGCGTGCTCTTCGCCCCGCTCCCACACCCGGTGAGAGCCGCCGCCGCGAGCACGAGCGCCACGATCCCTGAACGTGTCCCCGACAGCAAATGTGACTGTCCAGCCCGGACGCCCGCGGGGCATGCCGCGTCGTCCGCGGCCCGCCCTCTCGCTGAACTCGCTCCTCGCCGCCGCCGGCGGGTCAGACCGCCACCCGGCTGGGGCCGGCGGTGTCGAGCAGGATGGGTGAGGGCCTGAATCCCCAGAACGTCAGGTAGATGCCGATCGACAGCTCCCAGATGATCTCGGGCACCGTGAGCAGGCTCGACACGGCGGACGTCTGCTCGTACGCCCCGAACAACACCGCGGTTGCGGTGGCGAAGGCCAGGCCACCGCCGATCATCCCGAGGATCGCGAGCCGTCGCGGCATGAGACCGGACCGGTACATCAGGTAGCCGAGCAGGAGGCCGTTGCCGACCCCGGCGCAGAATGCCGGTCCGAGCAGGAAGGTCCAGTCGTGGATCGCGACCAGGGACCGTCCCGTCACGAGGAGGGAACCGGCGTGCGCGGCCCCGGCCCCGCCCACGTCCTGCCGAAGGGTCACGATCGAGAGCAGGCTGATCAGGCCGACGACGATGACGGTGGACTCGACGATGCGCGTCGCGACGTAGCCGAGCGATGCCGCCTCGCTCTGGCGCCGCAACACCGGGAACAGCACGACCGCGCTGCCGATCCCCGAGATCGCCAGCAGCACCTCGAGGAAGGCGCCGAGGGCGACCTGATGGTCGGTGCCGCCGCCGAGCAGGTAGTGGTGGTCGGTCAGCACTGAGTGGTACAGCCCGAGCTCGGGGATGGACGTCACGAACGTGGCGAGGAAGAACAGGCCCGCGAGGAGCGAGGCCCTGCGATCAGGACTCACGAGGTTCCCTTCGTTGCGTCGGGGGCGGAGGTGGTGCACCTGCTCGCGTCCTCACCCAGGAGAGGGTGAGTCAGAGCCCCGAGGTCATTCCCGGACGCGACGAACGGCCACACCGTACCCGGGGGCGGGCCCGAACCCGGCCGGGCACCTGGCGCCACCAAACCCGACAACCACCGCGAACCCGACGCCTGGCCGCGTCGCGCTCCCGATGCGGCGCTCAATCGGGACGGCCCAACGCTCGATACCTCTTGCAGGATCCCGGAGGTGAAGCACGTGGGCAGTGTGGTGATCAGCGACGACGAGGCCGGCCTCGCACCCGATCGCGCGCTCACCGACGGCCCCTCCGCAGGGGACCCGAACCCGGCCGAGACGCCAGCGCTCGCTCCGGTCGTGGCCGCGATGGGGGAGCTCCGGGCGGCCATCGACACCTTCCTCGGCGACGCAGTTCCTCCCGGCGTGGCGCCCACCCCGGCAGCGACGACACCCGCGGGCCCGGGCGCGGCGACCCCTGTGCTCCTCCGCAAGTCGCTCACCGCGGGCGGTCAGGTGCTCGCCGGACCGCTGGTCGGCTTCTGCTGTGGAACTGCGACGGCGGCCGTGCTGTCCCTCGTGCTCACCGTCCGTACCGCTCGCCGCGCCGACTGGGCCGTCTACTCCGCGATGTGACGTTGCGATGTGACGTTGCGATCTGACGTTGCGATCTGACGTTGCGACGCGTCGGTGCCGGTGACGACTTCGCCCGGCAGGTCGCCGCGCCGCTCCGACCTGCGGTACGGCTATTCGCCCCGGCCGCCGCGTCGTGGGTGGGGAGAGTCGCGGGTCAGGGCCGCGAGCACGAAGCCGAGGGCGATCAGTCCGGCCGCGACGGCGAGGATGAGCAGGATGGTGCTCTCGTCCGACATACGGCGCGGACCGTAGTGATCGACCCGTCCCGCCCGAAAGTGACAGATTCGTCGTCACCGGGGGCCAGCGCCGTCCGGAACGCCTGCGCGAGAGGCGCGTTGTGACGACCGGGTGCAATTGCGCGCTTTTCATGACATTGCGACGGTCACGGGTGCTTGCCGTCGGGGTCCCGGGTCAGCCGGCGGATTCCATGACGTCGTCCTCGGCCCGGTCGATGCGGGTGCGGACCAACGCGTCGACGAGGCGGACGAAATCGTCCTTCGGCACGAGCCGCGCCAGGCGGCGCGGATCGTCGGGAAGGCCGAGGTTCCGCGCGGGTCGCGAGGTTGCGTCGATCGACGAAGGGCCACAGCTCGTCCCAGGCCGGCTGCACCTCACGGAAGAAGATGTCGCAGCCGACCTCGCCGATGCCCTTGCACTCGCGGAGGAGCCGTCGTTCGGCGGCCGGCTCACGGTCGGCCGCGTCACGGAGGCGCCGCAGATCTCCGTGGTAGCGGTCGAGGATGAGTGCCGCGGTGTCGGCGAGCATGCGCGCCGTGCTCTCGTCGTACCGGGCGTAGCCGGAGCGGTTGAGGACCCGCGTCCGCTGCTCCCAGGTCGAGTCGGCCATGCGAGCGGCGGTCGTCCACCCGCGGTCGAACAGCGCCGCGGTGCCCGACACGGCCGCGCCGGCCCGGATGCGTGCGCTCATCAGCAACGACATGACCAGGACCTTGAACAGTCCGCCCGGCGTGTCGACCCGGCGGATCCCCACCTCCTCCGCGTAGGTCCTCGGGTCAGCGCGCCAGAAGGGTCGCGACCACCTCGGCCCGGGTCGGCCTGGCCATGGTCAGCGCTCCGGCGACGTCGACGGCACGACCGGGCGCTACCCGTGGGGACCGGGCCCGAAACTCCGCGACGGTCCCGCGCCCGGTGCGCCCGGGCGTGTCACCATCGGGGGAGGAACCGCCGTCCGGGGTCGCGACCCCGCGAGGAGAGGGGACCCATCGTGACCGACGCACCCCCGCGCCCGGCCCGGGACACCGCCGCCGACAGCGAGGAATCGGGGCATGGCCCGACCGTCGCACCGCCACTGCACCACCTCGACGAGGTCGCCGGCACGCTCACCCCCGACCAGCTCCGCGAGGTCGACACCTGGTGGCGCGCCGCGAACTACCTCGCGGTGGGGCAGATCTACCTCGTGGACAACCCGCTGCTCACCGGCCCGCTCCTCGCGCGAGCACGTCAAGCCCCGCCTCCTCGGCCACTTCGGCACGGTACCCGGGCTGAACCTCGTGTGGGCGCACGCGAACCGCGTGATCCACGACCGGGACCTCCAGGCCGTCTTCGTCGCCGGGCCCGGTCACGGCGGTCCCGGTCCCAACGCGTGCGCGTGGCTGGAGGGCACGTACGCGGAGCGCTCGAGCCATCTCCCGCAGGACGCGGACGGGATGCGCCGCGTTCTTCCGGCAGTTCTCGTTCCCGGGCGGCGTGCCGAGCCATTGCGCACCGGAGACGCCGGGCTCGTTCCACGAGGGTGGGGAGCTCGGCTATTCGCTCCTGCACACGTGCGGGGCGGCGCTCGACGACCCCGAGCTCGTCGTGTTCTGCGTGGTCGGCGACGGCGAGGCCGAGACCGGTCCGCTCGCGACGAGCTGGCACGCGCCCCGGTTCCTGCACCCGGCACGTGACGGCGCGGTCCTCCCGATCCTGCATCTCAACGAGTTCAAGATCGCGAACCCCACGCTGCTGGCGCGCATCAGCGAGGAGGACCTGCTGAGCCTGCTCCGCGGCTGCGGCTACGCGCCGCGGGTCGTCGCCGGATCCGATCCCGGGGCGGTGCACCAGGCGATGGCCGCCGCGCTCGACGGGTGTCTCGACGACATCGCCGGACAGCGCGAGCCGCGGCCGCGCGGCGACGACCCGGGTGAGGGTTGGCGGCGGCCCATGATCGTCCTGCGCACGCCGAAGGGATGGACCTGCCCCCCGATCGTCGACGGCCACCAGGTGGAGGGGACGTTCCGCGCGCACCAGGTGCCACTCCCGAACGCCCGGGACGATGACCAGCACCGCGCGGTCCTCGAGGAGTGGTTGCGCTCCTACGGACCCGACGATCTGTTCGGCACCGACGGCCGGCCGAACGCGATGCTCCAGGGATCGGTGCCCGCACCGGACCGGCGGATGAGCGCGAGCACCCGCGCCAACGGGGGTGCTCGGCTCCGCGATCTCGACCTCCCGGACTGGCGCGAGCTCGGCGTGGACGTCCCGGCTCCGGGGAGGACCGAGCACGAGGCGACCCGCGTCCTCGGGGGTTGGTTGGCTGAGATCACGCGCCGCAACCCGCACGACTTCCTGACGTTCGCACCCGACGAGCTGGTCAGCAACCGCCTCCAGGACATCCTCGACGTCACCGGCCGGGACTGGCAGATCCGGATCGACGAGCGCGACGACCGGCTCGACCGGCACGGCCGCGTCATCGAGGTGCTCTCGGAGCACATGTGCCAGGGACTGCTCGAGGGCTACCTGCTCACCGGCCGGCACGGGGTGTTCACCTGCTACGAGGCGTTCATCCACATCGTCGACTCGATGTTCAACCAGCACGCGAAGTGGCTCGAGGCCTGCAACAAGGTGCCGTGGCGGCAGCCCGTGGCCAGCCTCAACTACCTGCTGTCGTCCCACGTCTGGCGCCAGGACCACAACGGCAACACCCACCAGGATCCGGGATTCCTGGACGTGGTGATGAACAAGAAGCCCGAGGTGGTGCGGGTCTACCTCCCGCCCGACGCCAACACGCTCCTGTCGACGTACGACCACTGCCTCCGCTCCCGCCAGTACGTGAACGTCGTGGTGGCCGGCAAGCAGCCGCAGTTCGACTGGCTCTCGGTCGACGACGCCGCCCTGCACTGCGCGCGCGGTCTCGGGATGTGGGAGTGGGCCGGCACCGACGGCGCCACCGAGGAGCCCGACGTCGTGATGGCCTGCGCGGGCGACGTCCCGACCCTCGAGACGCTCGCCGCGGTGTCGATCCTGCGCGAGCGGCTCCCGGCGCTGCGTGTCCGGGTCGTCAACGTCGTCGACCTGATGCGGCTCCTCCCCGAGTCCGAGCATCCCCACGGGCTGCCCGACCCCGAGTTCGACACGCTGTTCACCGCCGACACCCCGGTGATCTTCGCCTTCCACGGCTACCCCTGGCTGATCCACCGGCTCACCTACCGCCGCACCAACCACGCGCGCCTCCACGTGCGCGGCTACAAGGAGAACGGCACCACGACCACGCCGTTCGACATGGTCATGCTCAACGACCTCGACCGCTACCACCTCGTGATGGACGTGCTCGACCGCGTACCGGGCCTGGAGCCCGGAGGTGCGGGGCTCCGCCAGGAGATGGTCGACGCGCGGGCCCGGGCGCGTGCGTGGACCCGGGACCACGGCGAGGACATCCCCGAGGTCGCGGGATGGCGCTGGGAGGCTTGAGCGGGTGCGGATCCTCACGGTCAACGCGGGATCGACATCGGTCAAGGTCGTCGAGATCGGGGACGGTGAGCGTGCCGAAGCGGCGACGACCCTGGACGACGCGCTCGCAGGACCGGCGCCGGACGCCGTCGCGCACCGGATCGTCCACGGAGGCGCCCGGACCGCCGCCGCGCTCGTCGACGACGCGCTCGTCGCCGAGCTCCAAGGTCTCACCGAGCTCGCGCCGCTGCATCAACCGCCCGCGCTGGATGCGCTCTGTCGGACGCGAGCGCACTGGCCCGGAACGACCAACGTCGCCTGCTTCGACACCGCGTTCCACAGCACCATCCCCGAGCCGGCCCGCACGTACGCGCTCCCCGCGCGCTTGCGCCGGACCGTGCGTGTCTACGGCTTCCACGGGCTCGCGCACGCGTGGGGCGTCGGTCGGGCACGCGAGCTGCGTCCCGACGCCGCGCCGGGTCGTGGTGGCACACCTCGGTGGTGGGCAATCGCTCTGCGCGGCGCTCGACGGCCGGAGCGTCATGACCACCATGGGCTTCACGCCGCTCGACGGGCTCGTGATGGCCACCCGGTGCGGCGCGATCGACCCGGGTGCGGTGCTCTACCTCTCCGAACACACCGACGAGGACCTCGGTGCCGTCCTCGAGCAGGAGAGCGGGCTGCGCGGGTTGACGGGCACGGCCGACATGCGTGAGGTGCACCGCCGTGCCGACGCCGGCGATCCCGACGCCCGGCTCGGACTCGCGGTGTGGCGGCACCGCATCGTGGCCCAGCTCGGTGGCTGCATCGCGACGCTCGGAGGGCTCGACGCGCTCGTCTTCAGCGGCGGCATCGGCGAGCACGACGCGGCGGGCGCGCCGGGCCGTGGTCGACGCGCTGGCATGGTCGGGTGCCGCGATCGTCGACGACATCGAGGACCCGATCGACGGCGCGGCGGGCCCGGACCGCGACCTCACCGGGCCCGGCGCCACCGTCGCCACGCTGGTCGTGACCGCCCGCGAGGACCTCCAGCTCGCGCGCGAGGCGGAGGCGCTCCTCGGGGCCTGACACGGGGACGCAGGCGTCCGCTCGGGCGCCACGCCCGAGATTTCTCCCGCGACCGGTCGATTCCCGGACCGGCGGTTCGTCGTATGGGCGAGAATCCCGAGGAGGAACCCATGAAGTACATGCTGATGATCCACCAGGGCACCACGCCGACGCCGCTCGATCCCGATGCGTGGGCGACGCTCTCCGACGCCGAGCAGCAGGAGATCCACCGCGCCTACCAGGAGGTCAACCAGACCCCCGGCGTCACCCCCGGCAATGGCCTCCAGCCGCCCGAGACCGCCACGACCGTCCGGGTGAAGGACGGCACGACCGTGACGACCGACGGCCCCTTCGTCGACACGAAGGAGGCGATCAACGGCTACCTGATCTACGACGCCGAGGATCTCGACGGCGCGATCGCGCTCGTGGCGCGGATCCCCGCGGCCCGCCTGGGCGGCGCCATCGAGGTGCGCCCGATCATGGAGTGGTAGCGATCCTCGAGGCGAGCTTCCGGGACGACTGGTCGAAGGTGCTCGCGACCCTGATCGGCCTCCTCGGCGACTTCGATCTCGCCGAGGAGGCCGCGCAGGAGGCGTTCGCGATCGCCGCGGAGCGCTGGCCGCGTGACGGCATGCCCGCCAACCACGTGGGGTGGCTCGTGACCACCGCGCGGAACCGGGCGATCGACGCGATCCGTCGCGATCGGACGCTCGCGAGCAAGACGGAGCTGCTCCGTCTGCAGCAGGAGGCCGACCGGGGGATGGACGTGAGGTCCGGGAAGGACGAACGGCTCGAGCTGGTGTTCACGTGCTGCCATCCGGCGCTCTCAATCGAGGCCCAGGTGGCCCTGACGTTGCGCACGCTCGGCGGGTTGACCACCGAGGAGATCGCGCAGGCGTTCCTGGTCCCGGAGGCCACGATGGCTCAGCGGCTCGTGCGGGCGAAGCGCAAGATCAGGGCCGCCGGCATCCCGTTCCGGGTACCACCCGACGAGGAGCTGCCCGAGCGGCTCGCGGCGGTGCTCGCCGTCGTGTACCTGGTCTTCAACGAGGGCTACCGGGGGCGCGGCGACCTCGCCGCCGACGCGCTATGGCTCGGGCGCGCGCTCGTGCAGCTGCTGCCCGACCAGCCCGAGCCCCACGGACTCCTCGCGATGATGCTGCTGCACGACTCCCGTCGTGAGGCGCGCTGGCGCGACGGCGACCTGGTCCTCCTCCACGAGCAGGACCGGTCACTCTGGGACGCCGAGCAGATCGCGCGGGGGCGCGCGGTCCTCGACCGGGCGTTCGCGCTCGGCGGCGACGGCCCGTACGTGATCCAGGCGACGATCGCCTCGCGCCACGCCGAGGACACGCGCGACTGGCGCCACATTGCCGTGCTCTACGGAGAGTTGTTCCGCCTGACCGGCTCACCCGTCGTCGAGTTGAACCGGGCGGTGGCGATCGCCGAGACCGAAGGGCCCGAGGCCGCCCTCGCGATCGTCGAGCGCCTCGATCTCGACGGCTATCGGTACCTGCACGCGACCCGCGGCGAGCTCCTGAGCCGGCTGGGACGGACCGGACCCGCCACCACCGCCTACCGCCGCGCGCTCGCCCTCACCGACGACGCTGCGGAGCGGCGCTGGTTCGAGCGCCGCATCCGCGAGCTCGGCTCCCTCGACGCGTGACCCGACCCGAGCCCGGCCCGGACCATGAGCGCCTCGCTCGACGGCGACGGCGACGGCGCGGGGACTTCGAATGGGCAGCTCCCGACGAGGAGGTCCACCCGGTCGGCTAGCGGCTCAGCGCAGCACACACGGCGAGCTCGTACACCGCACGGAGCTGCGTGAACGCCTTCGGGCTCGAGGACGGCGTGATCTGCGCGTTGACCGACACCGAGACCGACCGCTTCCCGGACGCGTCGGCGGCGACGAGCTGCGTGTACCCGGCGGTGTTGCCGGTGTGCCCGTAGACGGTGCCGCACCGGGTCCGGTACCGGAAGACGGCCATCCCGGCGGCGTTCGTGCCCGGGCCCGGCGGCTCGGAGCTCCCCGCCCGGAACCGGAACTGGGCTGCGTGGGTGGGCTCGTCGGTCGTCGTGCCGATCACATAGCCGCGGACGAAGGTGTTCGCGTCCCGCGGCGTCGAGACGATGCCCCCGGAGGCCCAGGTCCACCCGGCGGCGAACTGGCTCGTGACGTCCTCGGGCGCGGCCGGTGGGTCGAGTGCGTACCCGTGCACCGCCGGCGGTGGCATCGCGGAGACCGCGGGGAGGCTCGTCCTCGTGAGCCCCAGCGGGCCGTAGACGTCGGTGGCGAGCACCTGCTCGTAGCTCGACCCGGTCGCCGCCTCGATCATCAGCGCCGCGATGACGTTGTCGGAGTTCGAGTACTCGAACTTCGTGCCCGGTGGGAAGGAGAGCGGCTCGTCGACGACGAAGGACAGCAGCTCCGCCGGTGGCGGCGCGGTCTGGAGCGAGGCCGACGAGCGCGTCGCGAAAGCCCGGCGTCTTGCTGAAGTCGGGGACACCGCTCGTGTGTTGGAGCAGCTGGCCCAACGTGACCGCCGACCACGCGGCCGGGAGGTCCGGGAGCCGCGCGCCGACGGTGTCGTCGAGGCTCAGGTCGCCGTGGGCCACTGTCGCGACCGCGGCCGCGCCGCTGAAGGCCTTGGAGACGCTCGCGACGCGGAGGTGGTCGTCGAGGCCGATCGGTCGCGTCCGTCCCGTCACGGCGGTGCCGGCGCGGTGGAGCGCCGGTGTGGCGCCGCGCTGGATGACGACCGCGATTCCGGGCGGCCCGTCGGGCCGGTCCACGAGGCTGCGGAGTGCCCGGTCCAGCGTCACGTCGGCCTCCGACGCGGGGGTCGCCGCACCCGATCCGGAGCTCGAGCCGCAGGCCGTGAGCCCGGTGACGAGCGCGAACGCGGCGAGCAACGATGCAATGCGAACCGGAACGGACATGGCCGACGGACCCTACCGGTCGCAGCGCGTCGACGACCGACCCGTCAACGGGCGGCGTCCAGGCGACCCGTCGACGCATTCGCGAGCGAGGACCCCCACGCACGCGCCCGATCCGCTTCGTGGTCGAGCAGGTGACCGTCCTTGGTCACGAGGAAGCTCTCGGGCTCGGCGACGGTGGTCCACCCGTGCCGGCGCAGGCGCTTCGCGATCGCCTTGGACGCCCGTCCCGTGAAGGCCGCGGAGGCGTCGACGCGTGTGTCGAACGCGGCCGCGTCGCCGTGCCGGCGGCTCAGCTCGCCGAACCACTCGCGCAGTCCCTCGCCCAGGGCGTCGGGGTCCATGGTGAGGCCGCTCTCGGGCTTCTCGGCCGCGACCACGGCGGCCCGGCGCGAAGCCTCGCTCGCCATCGAGTGCACGTGGGTCGGACCGCCGACGACGAGGAGGTCGACCCGGTCGACGACCTCCGGGGTCGCCGCGCCCACCGGCACGACGCTGACCTCGGTGCCGGCAACCTGCGCCAACCCGGCGCCGATGGCGTCGGCCACCAGATGGGTGTTGCCGTACATGGACTCGTACACCACGACTGCTCGCATCTCCGGACCTCCTCGCTCCGACTGCGACGGTAGGACGCCGCGGGACCGCCGGGAAGGGTCCAACGTCACGGTCGCCCGAGCCGGTCCGCCCGGGGCGGTCGCCGGGCGGGCCAACATGGGGGATGCAGCGCACCGGCCCGGACCCCGTGAGCGCGTACGTGCTCTCCGTCAACGTCGGCACCGGTCGGCCGATCGCGTCGAAGTCCGGGATCTCGGGGATCGACAAGCGCCCCGTCGAGCACCGGGTCGCGGTCGCCGCCCCCGGCCCGAAGGGAGTCGGCGGCAGCGGACTCGCCGGCGACACCGTCTGGGACCGCGCGAACCACGGGGGCGACGACCAGGCGGTCTACGCCTACGCCCGCGAGGACCTCGACCGGTGGGAGTCCACGCTCGGCCGCCCGCTCGGCTCGGGGCGCTTCGGCGAGAACCTGACGACGGTCGGGCTGGACGTGACCGGCGCGCGGGTGGGGGAGCGGTGGCGGGTCGGCACGGGCCTCGTGCTCGCGGTGACCAGCCCGCGCATCCCGTGCCGCACCTTCGCGGTCTGGCTGGACGAGGGCGGATGGACGGCCGCGTTCCGAGCTGCGGCCCGGCCGGGCGCCTACCTGCGCGTGCTCGCCCCCGGGACGGTCGGGCCCGGCGACGCGATCGAGGTGATCCACCGTCCGGACCACGACGTGACCATCGGACTGATGTTCCGGGCGCTCACCACGGAGCGCCACCTGCGTCCGCTGCTCGCGGCGGCCGGTGACGACCTGCACCCCGAGCTCCGCCCACCCGCCTGAACGCCGCCCACCGGCTGAACGCCGCCGTCAGGTTTTTCGGTCCGCGTCCGCCGGGTACGGTGCCGAGACGGGACACGACCGACGGAAGGTGACCGATGCGGATCCTCGTGGGAGTGGACGGCTCGGAGCACAGCCGGGTCGCGATGCAATGGGCGACGTCGTTCGCGCAGGCGACGGGCGCCGAGGTCGTGGTCGCGTTCGCGTGGCATCCCCGATTCGCCGAGGTGTCCACCGAGGAGTTCGAGACGCTCCGCCGCGAAGCCGCCGCACGACTCGAGGAGTGGTGGGCGCCCTTGCGGAATGGTCCCATCACCGCCCGTCCGCTCCTGCTCCATGGCGACCCGCGCGACGTCCTGATCGACGCCGCCAACGAGGAGGACGTCGATCTGGTCGTCGTCGGTGCGCCCGGGATGGGAGACCACATGCACGCGCTGCACCTGGGGAGCGTCACGCACCATCTCGTCCACCACAGCCCGCGTCCGGTGGCCGCCATCCCCACCGCGACGCATCTCGGATGGCCGGCGCCGATCGTCGTCGGCATCGAGGACTCCGAGGGCAGCCGCCGTGCGGTCGAGTGGTGCGCGGGCGTCGCGGGCGCGCTCGCCACCGAGGTCGTCGCGGTGCACTCCGAGGAGCTGATCGCGGAGTGGCTGCCGCACTCCGATCCGCGCAGCTGGTACCAGGCCTCCCGCGAGCACACCGAGGAGTGGATCGCACCGGTACGCCGCTCCGGTGTCGCACCACGCATCGTGATCGATCGCGGCGAGCCCGTCGACGCGATCACCAAGGTCGCGACCGAGGAGCATGCCGGTCTCGTCGTCGTCGGCGGCCGCGGCCGCGGCGGTGTACTGGGTCTCCGCCTCGGGTCGACCAGCCTGAAGCTCCTGCACCATTCCCACCTGCCCGTGGTCATGGTGCCCGCACCCGACGCCTGAGGCAGCCCGGTGGGCCGCGCCCGTGACGGTCGCCGTCAACCGGGTGCACGCGCCATGGCCACGAGGGCAGGAGCGGCGAAGGACACCCGCCCCGTGTCGTCCGCGAACTCGACCAACTCGGACCGTGCTGCATCCCGGAGGCGTCGGAACTCCTCGTCGTCGATCATCCCGGCGAGCGTCCAACCCCGGACGTCGGTGTGCACCCACGCGTCGATCGACGCGAAGCGGGCGGTGCCGGGGAGCTCGACGATCTCGACGTCGGGGAAGGTCGGCGCGATCACCCTCTCGAGCCGCGCGGGGGTGCCCAAGGTGAACGGCGCGAGAAGCGCGGCCGCGGCGGGCTCGCCGAAGAGGCGGCGCAGCAGCCCCACCATCGCGTCGTAGCCCGGGCTCGCCTCGACGGAGGCCCACGTGGCGATCGTCACCGTGCCGCCGGGACGCACGACGCGCGCGATCTCCTCCAGGGCCGCTCGGGGATCCGAGAAGAACATCAGCGCGAACTGGGAGAGGACCCGGTCGACCGAGCCGTCGTCGACCGGCAGCGTCTCGGCGGCGGACTCGCACCACCGGACCGGTTCCCGCGATCGGCGGGCGACCGCGAGCATCCCGGCGTTCACGTCCAGTCCCGTCACGGCGCCGGCGGTGCCGACGCGGCGGGCCGCGGCGCGGGCGAGGACACCGGTGCCACAGCCGATGTCGAGCACCCGGTCCCCGGGGCCCACGCGTCCCATGTCGAGCAGGCGCTCCGGCCACTGGGCGAACAGTGCCGGGACGAAGAAGGACTCGTAGACCTCGGCGGCGGCACTGCCCACCTGGCCCGTCCTGACGGAGTCGATGTCGCTCATGTGGGCACCATGACGGCCTCGGCCCGCCGACGCCAGCGCGAAAACAGCACTCGACCCCGGCGTCAGGGAGGAGCAGGGTGACGCCATGACGACGTACCGCCAGTACTGCCCCGTCGCGCGGGCGAGCGAGATCCTCGCCCAGCGGTGGACGCCTCTCATTGTGCGCAACCTGCTGTTCGGTGCGACGACGTTCTCGCAGATCGCGCCGCGGTGTTCCCACGATGTCGCGGTCGATGCTGACCCGGCGGCTGCGCGAGCTCGAACGGGCCGGGATCATCGCGTCGGCGCCGAAGTCGCGCGGCCAGGGCGTCGTCTACTCGCTCACCGACGCCGGGGCCGGTCTCCACGAGGTCGTCGACAGCATGGCGCGCTGGGCCGACACGTACGTCGAGGTGCTGCCCGAGCATGCCGATCCGGGTTTCGCGCTCTGGGCCTGGTGCCAGGTCCAGCTCGATCGCGCGGCGCTCCCGCACCGGCGGGTCGTCGTGCGCTTCGAGTTTCCGGACGAGGCCTCGGGCAACCGGCTCTTCTGGCTGCTCGCCGAGCACGGCGACGCCGAGGTGTGCCTGACCGACCCCGGGGACGAGCCCGATCTCGTGGTCGTCGCGTCGTCGGTCGCCTTCGTCGACTGGCACCGCGGTGCCCTCCATTGGGGAGAGGCCCTGCGGGCCGGCAGCATCCGCGTCACCGGCCCACGCGCGTTGGCGCGTGCACTCCCGCGCTGGAACACCGGTCGCGTCGCCGTTGCGCCACTGGTCTGAGGTCAGGGGTCGCGGCGAGTAGGCTCGGCGCTGTTCGTCCCTACTTAGGGAAGACGCCTCGTACCGCTCGGGCCCGTTGCCCGGTCCTCCATACGGTCGCCTCCTCTGAGCCTCCAGAGGAGTGCAATGCAGCCCGTATCACCGCAGCCCGATCGCCCCGATCGTTCGCGCGCGCACGCGTCCGGACCCGTGGTCGACGGGCCCGGGATCACCGCGCTCGTGTACTGCGAAGCCAACTTCGGCCGGCTCGACGGCAAGACCGCCAACGGTCTGGTCCGCCATTCGGAGCGCTACCGGATCGAGTGCGTCGTCGACAGCACGTGTTCGGGCCATGACGCCGGCTCGGTGCTCGACGGTGTTGCCAACGGGATCCCTGTGCACGGCTCCGTCTCGTCCGCGATCTCGGCGCTGGGTCACGTGCCGGACTGCTTCGTCTTCGGCGTCGCGCCGGCGAGCGGCATGCTGTCCGGGGCGGAGCGGGCCGTCGTCCTCGACGCCATCGCGCGCGGGATGGACGTCGTCAACGGCCTGCACGAGTTCCTGAACGACGACCCCGAGTTCGTCGCCGCCGCCCACGCCCACGGCGTGACCATCCACGACGTCCGCCGGCCGCGACCCAAGAGCGAGCTCCGCATCTTCTCCGGCCGGATCTTCCAGGTGGCCTGTCCGCGCATCGCGGTGCTGGGCACCGACGGCGCGATCGGCAAGCGGACGACGTCGACGCTGCTGACCCAGGCGCTCAATGCACGCGGCATCCACGCGACCATGGTCGGGACCGGCCAGACGAGCCGGATCCAGGGCGCGCGGTACGGCGTCGCCCTCGATGCGATCGCTCCGCAGTTCTGCTCCGGCGAGCTCGAGGCGGCGGTCGTCGACGCCGCCGAGCACGACCAGCCCGACGTCATCGTCATCGAGGGCCAAGGGGCGCTCAGCCACCCGGCGTATCTCACCTCGGCGTACATCCTGCGCGGGGGACGACCGGACGCCGTCATCCTCCAGCACGCGCCCTCCCGCCGGGCCCTCAGCGACTACCCCGGGCTGCCGATGCCGACCGCCGCGTCGGAGATCGCCCTCATCGAGGCCTTCGCCGACACCCGGGTCATCGGGGTCACCCTCAACCACGAGGGCATGACCGAAGGCGACCTCGAGATGGCCATCTCGGACCACGAGACGAGTCTCGGCCTCCCGGTCTGTGATCCGCTCAGCAGCTCGCCCGACCGCCTGGTCGCCATGGTCCTCGGCGCCTTCCCGGCGCTCGAGCCCGGCGTGCTCGCGACGACGAGTTGAGCGCCCCCCGGCTCGAGATCGACCTGGTCAAGATCGAGCAGAACGCTCGAACCCTCGTCCGACGGCTCGGCGCCAAGGGCATCGCGGTCACGGGGATCACCAAGGCGACCCTCGGCGATCCGGACATCGCCCGGGCGATGCTCGCGCGGCGGCGTCACCGGACTCGGTGACGCGCGCGTCGAGAACCTGGCGCGCGTGCGCGACGCCGGGATCGTCGCGCCACTGACCCTCATCCGGACTCCGATGCTCAGCCAGGTCGAGACCGTGGTCGAGCGGACCACGACCAGCCTCAACAGCGAGCGTCACGTCATCGACGCGCTCGGTCGCGCGGCAGGCGATCGCGGCCGAGTGCACGACGTGATCGTGATGGTCGAGCTCGGCGACCTGCGCGAGGGCGCCCTCGAGGACGAGCTCGCACGAGCTCGTGCAGGCCACGCTCCGGAGCCGCCATCTCCGGTTGATCGGCGTCGGCACCAATCTCGCGTGCCAGAGCGGCGTGATCCCCGATCGGCACAACATGGCCGAGCTGTCGCGCATCGCGGCGGCACTGGAGACGAGGTTCGACCTGCGGCTCGAGCGGATCTCCGGCGGGAACTCCGCCAACCTGGCCTGGGCACTCGGTGACGACGATCCCGGTCGCGTCAACGAGCTGCGCCTCGGGGAGTCCATCCTGCTCGGACGGGACCCCCTCAGCGGGACGACGATCACCGGTCTCCACCCCGATGCCATCGTGCTGGTCGGCGAGGTCATCGAATCGAAGACCAAGCCGGCGCAACCGTGGGGGACCACCGGGCGTTCGGCCTTCGGGCCGCCCGCCATCCGTACCGGGACCGTGGCGCGGCGCGCAGGCACTGCTCGCCCTCGGGCGTCAGGACATCGAGCCCGAAGGGCTCGTGCCTCCCCCGGGGATCCGGATCCTCGGAGCCGGCAGTGACCACCTCGTGGTCGAGACGGGGACCGTGCCGTGCCTCATCGGGCGCGAGGTCCGGTTCGGCGTGGACTACGCGGCGCTCCTGCGGGCGATGACGTCGCCGTTCGTGGCGCGGACCGTCCTCCCGGCCGAGGTCGCCTCACTGGACCAGCCCGGGTCAGAGGTAGTCCTCGCGCTGGAGGAAGTGGAACGCGATCCAGCCGGGCAGGATCGGGAGCCAGAACGTCGCGAGCCGGAACAGGAACACGGCCGGCACCGCCGCCGCGTTCGGCATCCCCGCCGCCACCAGCCCGGTGATGGCAGCGGCCTCCAGCGCACCGAGCCCACCCGGCGTCGGCGCCGCGGTCGCGATCGCCGAGGCGACGAGGTACACGGCCCCGACCTCGGCGAAGGTCAGCGGACCGTCGAAGGCGCGGGTCGAGAAGTAGATCGCCACCACGTAGCCGGCGGTCACCAGCGCCGAGCCGCCGAAGAGCAGCGCCAGGTTCAGCGGCCGCCGCAGCACGGCACCGAGCCCGTCCAGCGATCGGCGCACCACCGGCAGCACCCGTCGGGCCGCCGTGCGCCGCAACGGTGGGATCACCAGGATCAGCGTCACGAGCGCCAGCAGACCGAGGCCGGCCCAGAGGAAGACGTTCCCGCTCGGGAGCGACACCGAGTCCGACGCCGAGCGTCCCGCCCAGACGAGGAAGAGCACGAGCAGCACCAGGTGGACCAGGAGCCCGGCCACCGCGTTGAGCCCGACCCCGGACACGGCGACCGGGGGGTCGACGCCGGACTTCTGGAGGTACCGGCCGTTGAGGGCGAGCCCACCGACCGAGGACGGCGCCAGCGTGCCCGCGAACGACGCGGCCATCTGCGCGAGGAAGGTGGGGGCGAAGCGCAGCCGGACGGGCACCGATCCCGCGATGGCGAGCGTCGCGCCCAGGTACGTGACACCCGACGCGACGACGAGCGGCAGGAGCCAGAGCCAGCTCAGGTCCTTGACCTGGTCGACGATGCCGGGCAGGTCGCTCAGCTGCGGGAGCAGGAAGTAGGTGACCGCGACCAACATCACCACGGTGAACATGGCCTTCCGGCTCAGCCGCTCCAGCGGCACGTACTCGGGCTCGCTGACGCCGCACTTCTCGGCGACCGTCGCCTGGAGGTCCTTCAGGAACCCCTTGCGGTGCCGGAGCTCGGCACGGGTCGCGTCGCTCAGCGCGTTGAACTGGAGACGGGGGAGCGCGGCCCGGACGGCGTCCTGACCGAGGACGGCGATGGCCCGGTCGACCGCCCGTTCGGCGCCGACGCGCCCGGCGAGCGTCGCGATGAACTGGGCAACATCGGCGTCGAGCACCGCGTCGTCGACCGCGACCTCGCTGAACGTGAAGCCGCGGAGCCATGGGCGGCCTTCGGCGTCGACCAGGATGTTCGACTGACGCAGGTCGCGGTGCGCGATGCGCCGGCCTCGTAGGGCCTCCACCTGCGTCCAGATGGCGTCGACGAGCGCATCGTCGATCTCGTCGTCGCGCATCTCCTCGAGCGGGCGGCCCTCGACCAGATCGAACGCGAGCAGCATCGAGTCCGAGCCGACCTCCGCGATCGTGCGGAGGCGCGGTGTGCGCACCCCGTTGTCACGTGCCTGGAGCGACACGAGCGCCTCGTGCTCGACCGCACGCCGCAGCGAGGAGAACGGCCGTTCGTCGCCGAGGTTCTTGAGGCGGAGGTACCGGTACATCCGCACCAGCAGGTCGGCACTGCGCTCCGCGGGGCTGATCACCTTCACGACCATCCGGTCGCCCGACGCGAGCCGCGCGACATAGTCCTGCGCGGCACGGTGGTGGATCGGACCCGCGTCGAGCGCGGCGGGTTCGAAGCCACCGACGGTGAGCGCGGCCGCGACCGCCCGGGTCGTCGGATGCTGATCGGGTCGACCGAAGGCCAGGAGCAGCGCCGCGCCGGTCGTCGCGCCGAGCGCGAGCGCGAGGAACGCCTCGGCCGAGAGCTGGAGTGAGAGCAGCAGCTGGAGGAGCGTGAGCGCGGCGATCATCCAGACCCCGGCGCGCCGCCAGCGTTGGTTCACGAACGGCGCCAGGATGACGAACGACGCCGCGAGGCCGGCGAGCGTCGACGGGCTCAGGACCGCGTCGAGGTTCACGCCGGCCCGGCGCGCCAGCTCGTTGACGACCTGCTCGGGGTTGCCCCGACCGAGCCACCAGACCGCGCCCGCGACGAGCGACGACGAGAGGATGTTGCCGAGCAGCAGGTAGCCGAGGAGCCGGTACCGCTTCAGCACCAGCGGCACGACGAACACGCCGAGCCCGACGAGCCCGGACAGCAGTTGGGCCAGGTTGGCGAGGACACGCTCGGCGGGCGGATCGAGGAAGTTGAGCAAGCCGACGACGTCGGTCTCGAGCCCCAGGATCGCGTTCTCGGCCCACCGGGTCAGGAGGAGCAGGCCGACCGACGTGAGCCCGTAGGCGAGGAGCCGGGCCGCGTCGGACGCGGAGCGCGTGTAGCCGACGATCTCGTCGGCCTCGAAGCGGGGTTCGGGCGCGGGGACCACGAAGTCGCTCGTTCGCAGGGCGCCGACCATGACCCCGGCAGTCTTGTCGCTCGGTCCGCGGCCGCCGGTGACCGTTGCGCACCGCGCGCCGTCAGCCGTCCGGGAAGTGCCCCCGGAGACGATGGATCACGCGGTGGACCGAAGCGAAGACATCCTCCGACCCGACCGGGCGGTGGCGTTCGACCGACTCGACCGGCTCGATGCGCCGGGCGACGGCTCGAGCTACCCGGTCGATCGCGGGCTCGAGCGTCGGCCACGGTGCGATCCCGAGCCGGCGCCGCTCGGCCGCGGCGACGGCGAGCGCGTCGGCAGCCGTGTCGGTGTCCCCGGACGTGAGCGCCACGACCGCCAGGGCATCCAGGCAGTACGCCGCCTCGGTCCGGAGAGCGTTGCGGTCGAGCAGCTCGGCGGACTGCTCGAGGAGGGACGGGCGCCCAGCTCGAACCTCACCGGCGCGAGACGGAGTCGCTCGATCGCCCCGCGCGCCGCCTGCCGTTCCGCAGCCAGCTCGCCCAGCGTCGAGCTCACGAACACGCGCAGGCGCTGATCAGGCGTGCGAATGGGGAGCGGCTCGGACATCGGACCTCGCCGGGATCGTACCGCCGAGCCGCCTCGCCCGGCGCGAGCTCTCACCCTGACTCGGCCAGCTCCCGGAACTCGTCCGGCACGCCGCCTTCGGCCCGCATCACGACCGGTGCATAGCCCACGGCATCGCGCCCGAACCGCGCCCGCGCCGCGTCCACGGCGCGGTCCAGTGCGCGACGCGCCGCTCCCGCCGGTGTCCCGGCATGCTCCACCCCGTCACGACCGACGAGCGGCAGCTCCAGCTGGAGGGGGACCTCCGGCACCAGGTTGGACACCGAGATCGCCAGCAGCGTGATCTCGGACCGTTCCCCGTGGTCGGCCAGCGCCCGCCGGGCCAGGGTCACGGCCCGTTCGGTGAGGGTGCGCGTGGAGCAGGTGGCACGACGGGACGTGCCCGACCGCGTCACCGACTCGAAGTCCGCGGAACCGGACGCGTACGGTCACCGTCCGGCCCGGCGCGTTCCGAGGCTCGCAACCGCGCCGCCACGCGGTCGGCGAGGAAGCCGAACGTGCTCCGGAGGAGCTCGTCGTCGATCCGCCGACGGCCGAGCGCCGACTGCGCGCCGACCGAGTGGGTCGGTCGGCGCAGCTCCACCCGGCGGGCGTCGGCGTTGGCCGCGAGCGCCCCGAGCTTCGAACCGGCGGCCGGACCGAGCAACCGACCCAGCGCGGAGGGATCGACGGCCGCGAGCGCACCGATCGTGTGGATGCCCTTGGTCGCGAGCCGCTCGCCGCGTGGCCGGGCCCACCCCCCACAGCAGCCCGACCGGCAGGGGATCGAGGAAGGCCGCCTCTGCGCCCGCCGCCACGACCACCATCCCGTCGGGCTTGGCCACCTGGGACGCGACCTTGGCGAGGTGCTTGGTGCTCGCGACCCCGACGGAGATCGGGAGCCCGAGCTCCTCCCGCACTCGCCGGCGGATCTCGGCCCCCATCGCCTCCGGCGGGCCGAACAGGTGGACCGAACCGGTGACGTCGAGGAAGGCCTCGTCGATCGAGATCCGCTCCACCAGGGGCGTGAAGTCGGTGAAGACGTCCATGACCGCGTCGCCGAGACGCTGGTACTCCCGGAAGTGCCCACCGACGAAGCGCAGGTGGGGGCAGAGCTGGCGAGCCCGCCGGCCCGGCATTCCGCCGCGGACCCCGAACGCCCGGGCCTCGTACGACGCGGCCAGCACGACGCCACCCCCCACCGCGATCGGCACGCCCGCGAGCCGCGGGTCCAGCAGCTGCTCGACGGACGCGTAGAAGGCGTCCAGGTCCGCATGGAGGATCGTCGCGGGCCGCTCGGTCATGCCACCCAGCCTAGCGAACACCTGTTCGCCGGGCCGGGTGGCATGCCGGTTCAGTCCGCGGCGCCGCTCAGCACCGGCACCCGCTCGTTGTCGGCCTCGATGACGAAGTCGGCCGTGTAGATCTCGGGTCCGTAGCCCCGGGCACCGTGCTCCATCACGTCGAGACCCGCGTGCTCCTCGTCGGCGCTCACGCGCAGACCCATCGTCTTCTTGATCACGAGGAAGAGCAGGCCGGCGGTGACGCTCACCCACGCGGCGATCGCGACGACACCGATCGCCTGCGTCACGAGGAGGTCGGTACCGTGGCCGTAGAAGATCCCCTGGTCGACCGAGAAGAAGCCGACCAGCAGCGTGCCGAGGACCCCGCAGGTCCCGTGCACCGAGATCGCGCCCACCGGGTCGTCGATGCGGACCCGGTCGAAGAACCACACGCTGCCGACGACCGCGGCGCCGGCGAGCCCGCCGATGCAGAGCGCTCCGACGTTGCTGACCGCGGCGCAGCCGGCGGTGATCCCCACCAGCCCGGCCAGCGCGCCGTTCGCCGCCATGCCGACGTCGGGCGCACCGTGGGTCGTCCGCCACGAGATGAGCAGCGCGACGACCGCCCCCATCCCGGCGGCCAGCGTCGTCGTCACCGCGATCGGCCCGATTGCACCGTCGGCCGCGAGCTCCGAGCCCGGGTTGAACCCGTACCAGCCGACCAGGAGGATGAACGTACCGAGCACCGCGAACGGGATGGAGTGGCCCTGGATCACGCGGGGCTTGCCGTCGGCGCCGTACTTGCCGATCCTCGGCCCGAGCATCCAGGCGCCCATGAGCGCCGCGATCCCGCCCGTCGCGTGGACGATGGTGGAACCGGCGAAGTCGACGAAGGGGGTGTCCATCTTCGAGAGCCACCCGCCGCCCCAGTTCCAGTGCACGACGACGGGGTAGATCACCGCGGAGATCACGATGCTGTAGAAGAAGTACGCCTTGAACTTCGTGCGTTCGGCCATGGCGCCGGAGACGATCGTGGCGGCGGTCGCGGCGAACGCGAGCTGGAACACGAAGAACACCGCGATGTTCAGCGTGCCGTAGCTGGCGGCGCCGTCACCGAGGAAGAACCCCTTCCAGCCGATGAGGTCGTTGCCGGCCCCGAAGGCGAACGCGAACCCGACGCAGAAGAACGCGACGACGCCGACCATGAAGTCCATGAGGTTCTTCATCATGATGTTGGCGACGCTCTTGGCCCGGGTGAACCCGGCCTCCACGAGCGCGAACCCGGCCTGCATGAAGATCACGAGGACGGCGGACAACAGGACGAAGACGTTGTCGAGGTTGACCTGCACGCTTTCCGCCGTCAGATCGGCGGCAAACAAGGATCCCATGAGTTGTGCACTCCGTTCGTCGAGGAACCATTCCGCCGCACGGAGTGCAACGGGCCGACCAGACTTCCCGGCTCACCTGGGCGGGCAAGCTAGGAAGGGTCTGCAACGTGCCCGTTGCGGGCGTGTGAAGCAGAGGTATCCCCGATCTGACGGCTTGATTGGACGCCGGAACGGTGGGCGCGACGGCCGCCGAACGCGCCGGACCGTCACACGATGCGAACACGATCCGCCGACAACCGCGACACGGGGCGGCGAGGGTCGGTCGTCCCGTCCCTCGACCCTCCGCGCGTCACGTCACCAGGTCGTGACCTGACGCGTCGGAAGACCGGAATCAGCATGCCTCACGGCCATCGACGTTCGACCGGCAGGAAGGCCGTCTTCGACGACATCTACGTCAGCCCCGACCCGCGCTCGTACTTCTCCGAGCTGGGTGCGCACGACTACGAGGTGCCGGCTCACGGGGCGTCCGTCTTCGCGGCGGTGTTGGAGACCCTCGACGTCGTGCAGCCGACGGTGCTCGACGTCTGCTCCTCGTACGGGATCAACGGTGCGCTCCTGAAGTACGACGTCGACCTCGACGTGCTGCACGAGCGCTACACGGCCCCTGAGCTCGCCGGTGCGACGACCCGCGAGCTGATCGAGGCGGATCGAGCGTTCCTGCGGACACGCCGGCGTGACGGCGCGCCGCGCGTCGTCGGCCTCGACAGCTCGGCGCCGGCGATCGCGTACGCCGTGGCCGCCGGGCTGATGGACCGCGGCCACGCCGTGGACCTCGAGCGTCACCGCGCCGGCCGCGACTTGCGGGCCACCATGGCCGGCGTCGACCTGATCACGGTGACCGGCGGGATCGGGTACGTCACCGCCCGTACCTTCGACCGGCTGCTCGACGCGCGTGGTGACCGCACGCCGCCGTGGGTCGCGACGCTCTGCCTCCGCTCGGTGCCCTACGAGCCCGTCGCCGCGCGGCTCGCGGCGGGAGGACTCGTGACCGAGAAGCTCGAAGGCGTCACCTTCCCGCAACGCCGCTTCGTCGACGAGACCGAGCAGTCCTACGCGCTCGCCCGGCTGGCCGAGCTCGGGGTCGACCCCGCCGGGCGCGAGTCCGAGGGGCGCTACCACGTGGAGGTGTTCCTCTCGCGCCCCCGCAGGACGCGTCCGCCTGCCCGATCGGGCAGGTGCTCGGCGGGATCGAGGCCCGCAACCGCTGACGTGCCGGCGGCTCCCGTACGATCCCGTGCGGGAGGAGACGTTCGAGTGGAGGACCACGGCACCGCGACCGGCACCGGCGGGACCGAGACCGTCCCGGCGGGCCCGCTCGGCGCGTGGCTCGAGCGGATCGGTGCGGTCCTGCACGACGACCGGGCGTCCGACGTGCCCTGCGACGGCTGCACCGCCTGTTGCGCCTCGGCGCAGTTCGTGCACATCGAGCCCGACGAGACCGACACGCTCGCGCAGGTCCCGGCCGAGCTGCTCTTCCCCGCACCGTTGGCGCCCGTGGGCCATGTGGTGCTCGGGTACGACGAGGACGGGCGCTGCCCGATGCTCGCCCCGTCCGGGTGCTCGATCTACGAGCATCGGCCGCGGACCTGCCGGACCTACGACTGCCGGGTCTTCGCGGCAACGGGCATCGCCCCCGAGCCGGAGCAGCCCGCGATCGCGGCACGGGCGCAGCGCTGGCGGTTCGTGACCGAGACCGACGCCGACCGCGCCGCCCGCGCCCGCATCGACGCGGCGGTCGAGCAGACCGCGGCCGATCCCGGGTCGCCGAACGCGCTCGGGCGGGCGCTCCGCGCGCTCGACGCGGGCCACACGCTGACGCGACGGCTCAGAGCCAGTCCTTGCGCCGGAACGTGGTGTAGAGCGCGAGCACCATCACGACCATCAGGGCGGTCGAGAACTGGAATCCCCAGTGCCGCGTGAAGCCGGGGTAGGGCACGTTCATCCCGTAGTACCCGGTGACGAGCGTGGGCACCGCGATGATGGCGGCCCAGCTCGTGACCTTCTTCATGATCTGGTTCTGGCGGTAGTCGCGGAGGCTCAGGTTCGTCTCGACGATCGTGCCGACCAGATCCCGCAGGGCGTCGGTGGCCTCGGTGACGCGGAGGATGTGGTCGTAGACGTCCTGATAGTACGGGAACATCTCGTCGTCGATCGTCCCGTGCTCGCGCCGCATGAGCGCGCTGATCACCTCGCGGATCGGTGCGACCAGCCGGTGGAACTTCACCAGGTTGCGGCGCGCCTCGAACCACCGGCGCTGCTCATCGGGCGCGAGCGGACGGTCCGAGAAGAGCCCCTCGCTCACGGTGTCGTAGTAGTCGTCGAACCCGTTGACCGCGTCGAAGTACTCGTCGACCACGAGGTCGAGCAGGCCGTAGAGGAGGAACCCGACACCGTGCTTCACGAGATCGGTCGACTGGTCCCACCGCCGCAGCAGCGGTTCGAGCGGGAATCCCTCGTCCTTGCGGACGGTGATCAGCCACCGCTGGCCGACGAACGCGTCGATCTCGCTGCCGGCCAGGTTGCCGACCTCCGAGCTGCGCAGCGCGTGACACGTCAGGAACAGGTGCGTGGGGTAGTGGTCCAGCTTCGGACGCTGGTGCTCGCTCACGGCGTCCTCGACCGCGAGCTCGTGCAGCTGGAGCTCGGACGCGAGGCGGGTCAGGGTCTCGTGGTCCGGCGCACAGAGGTCCACCCAGACGACCCGGTCGGGCCGCTCGAGCTGCTCGGAGACGGACTCGAGCGGGAACTCATCGGCGACGACCTTCCCCTGTTCCCACGCCCGGGTGTGGAGGGTCATCCCGCCTCGCCGGCCCGGGACCCCGGCGCCGCCTGCTGACTCGTCGTGAGTGGTGCGCGTTCGTGTGACCGGCGGTACAGGCGGCCGGCCGCGGCGGCCGCGGCACCGGGGTCCCGGGCCGGGAGCGCGAACCCGGTGTAGAGCACCTTCCGCTCGCCGGCGGTCGGCGGCTCGGCCCGGTGCAGCGTGCAGCTGAGGTGCACCGTCACGTCGCCGGTCTCCGTCGGCAGGGGCCGGTCCGGGAGCCCGAGGGTCGCGGGGTCCAGGAGCGACGGCCAGAGCAGGGCCCGGTGGGAACCGGGCACGACCCGGAGCTGACCGGTCGTCGGGCCGGCGCCGGTCACCGAGATCCCGACGGTCAACGAGCAGCACTGGTAGCTGTGCCGGCCGAGGCTGCAGTCCTTGTGCCACGGCACGTCGGAGATCCCCTCCGCGACTCCGACCGGCTTGAACAGCGCCTCGATGCGGTTCCCCCGCGACGAGGGCTCGTGACCCAGACCCGGGATCCGGCGGATCGCGTCCATCCGCTCGTCGACGAGGAGCGCCGCGGTGGTGTCGGACTGCTCGTGGAAGTGCTGCATGCGCACCACCCGCCGACTGCCGTCGCCGAGCGTCGCCCACCAGCTCCGGCCGTCGTCGGGCCGGTAGGACGGCGCGGCGGCGTCCATGTCATCGGCGACTCGTGCCATCTCCGCGGGGGAGAACACCTCCCGAAGGTGGAGGAAGCCGTTGCGCTCGAGGAAGTCCGCCAGCTCGGCGGGGTCGTCCGCGAGCGTGAAGCCGGCGTCCACGTCGGGTTCGGCCACGAGGGACCCCGGCTGGAGCACGCACCGGTCGTCGAGCACCGCGGCAGCACGAGCCACCAGTCCATGATCCGCGCGATGCGTCCCCGGTCCAGCCGGAGGTCGCCGGCGGTCATGAGCCCGACCGGCGTCACCTGGTCGTTCACGAGGTCGGCGAGCTGGGCGGCCGAGAGGACCCATCGCTCCTGGGCCGTCCCCGACGCCCCCGGCATGATGACCGGGCGGCCGTCGTCGGAACGGGACAGGGTGACCGCCTCGCCGTCCACCTCGACGACGACGGGCCGGAGATCGAGCACCCCGGTGCTGCGCACGGGCTCGGGGGCAGCCGCGATCAGCGCGGGCAGCGCCTCCGACAAGAACGTCGCGCCGTTCGACCACCGGGACGGCGTCGTCCCAGCGGGTCCGGAGGTCGACGCTCACGGCCCGCACCCTACGGCCTCGATCGGCCCGGCGCGTCCACCGGGTCAGCCGACGAGCTCGAGCGCCTGCGCCAGGAGCATCACCGTGAGGAGGTGGAGCTGCTCGCCGACCTCGACCGGGGCGAGGCCGGCGCACGCCCGCGTGCGTGCCCTCCAGGATCAGACCCAGCCGGTAGCACGCGAGCACCCGGTACCAGGTGAGGTCGGTGAGGTCCCGGTCGGTCCGCGCCGAGTAGTGCGCGATCACCTCGTCGGGCGTGGGGAGGCCCGGAGCCGCCACACCGATCGGGGCGGCCACGCCCTCCCGCACCGGCCAGGTGGCCAGCAGGTGGCCGAGGTCGAGCAGCGGGTCGCCGATGGTCGAGAGCTCCCAGTCGACGATGGCGGCGAGGCGCCCGGCGTCCGGCGCGATGAGGACGTTGGCGAAGTGGAAGTCGCCGTGCATGAGCCCCGTGCGGACATCGCCGGGGAGGTGGGCCGCCGAGCCAGGCACCGATCTCGTCGACCCCCGGCAGCTCCGGCCCCGGGTAGCCGTCGAGCTCGGAGTACCCGTCGAGCTGGGCGCGCCACCGGCCGACCTGGCGCTCGGCCCATCCCTCGAACCGGCCGAGATCCGCGATCCCACGCGCCACCGGGTCGACGCGGGCGAGCGCGATCAGCCCATCGGCCATCGCGAAGCCCATCGCGCGCTGCAGGCCGGGATCGGACCGGTGCGGCTCCGGCAGCCCGAGGGTGGGGTTGAACCCCGACACGGGCTCCATGAGGTAGAACGCGGCACCGAGCGTCTCGACGTCGTCACACGCCGCGATCAGCGACGGATGCGGGACGTCGGTGCCCGCGAGCGCGGCGAGGATCCGCGCCTCGCGCCGCATCGTGGCGTCGCTGTTCGCCCGCTTGTGCGGCGGCGGATGGCGCAGCACGAACACCCGCGCCCCGCGACGGAACGACAGCAGGATGTTCTGCGTCCCGCCCGTGATGGCGGCGACGTCCGAGATCGGGCCCGCCTCCAGGCCCCGGGTGTCCATCCACGCGGCGAGCCGGTCCAGGTCGACGGGCGCGTCGCTCATCCGGATCCGGTGCCCGCCAACTCCGCGTACGTGACGCCGGTCAGCTCCACCGAGACGTCCCACAGCCGCCGCGCGGTGTCCCGGTCGCGTGCCCGCGCGCTGGTCCCGACCCGCTTCGGGTGGCCCCGTTGCTCGCCGAGGCCGTCAGGACCGTAGTAGTCGCCCCCGACCACGCCGGGGTCGGACGCGGCCCGGAGCGTCGGCAGCGCCCCCATCGCCGCGGACTGGAGGAACCACCGCTCGATGACCGGGCGCGAGGCGTGCCCGAGGGTGTTCAGGAGCCCGCCGGGGTTCTCGTGGCCGAGGTTGGTGCGGGCACCGCCGGGGTGCGCGGCGACCGCGATGGTGCCGACGCCGGCGGCGACGAGACGGCGCTGGAGCTCGAACGTGTCGAGCAGGTTCGCGAGCTTGCTCTGGAAGTAGGCGCGCCACGGGTGGTAGCGCCGTTCGGACTGCAGGTCGTCGAAATGGATCCGGCCGGGCCGGTGGCCCTGGCTGCTGACCGCCACGACGCGCGACCCGGGCGTCGCGAGCAACGGGCCGAGCAGCCGGCCGGTGAGCGCGAAGGCGGCGAGGTGGTTGACCCCGAGCTGCATCTCGAAGCCCTGGGCCGTGGTCGCGTGCGGGATCGCCATCAGTCCCGCGTTGTTCACCAGGGCGTCGAGCCGCGGGTGCGCCCCCGCGACCTGCCCCGCCGCCACCGCGACGGAATCCAGGTCGGCGAGGTCGATCTCGAGCACCTCGAGCGACGCCTGCGGCGTGCCGGCTCGGATCCGGTCGACGGCCGCGGCGGCCCTGGCCGGGTCGCGACAGCCGAGGACCACGTGCGCACCGTGCTCGGCGAGCGCCCGCGCCGTCTCGTAGCCGATCCCGCTGTTGGCGCCGGTGACGAGGACCACCCGATCGGCCTGGTCGGGGATGTCGGCCTCGGTCCAGGGCATGCTCACGCCTCGAGCAGCTTGGTACGGAAGAGCTCGAGCACCTGGTCCAGCGCGGCTCGGGTCGGGCTGCCGGGCTCGTCCACGAGGTCGCCCGTGAGCACCGAGTGGTGCTTGGCGAGCGGACCGTCGGGGTGGCCGTCCTCCTGGGCGAGCTCGACGCCCACGAAGCCGTCGCCGAGCTGCTCGCGGAGGAACCCGAACCGCTCTCCGGGCACGAACGGATCGCCGTGGAACCGCAACCCGAGCACACGGAGCCCTTCCGCGTCGCACCGGCCCCGCACGGTCGCGAGGTCCTCACCGCTGCAGTCGATCGACGCCTTGCGCCCCCGGCCGACCGGGAACGGGAGCGACGGCTGGCTACAACACCGGCGCCACCACGAGCGGGTCGACGGCCATGGCGAGCGCGAAGCCGCCGGTGAAGCACATGCCGACGACGCCGATGCCCGGCCCACCCGCGCGCGTGCTCCTGGTGGCCGAGCGCGCGCAGCCAGTCGATGACGGGTGACGACCTGCCCGTCGCCATGGTCGAGAACTCCTTGCTGACGCACACACCCCCGAAGCTGCGCAGCAGGTATCCGCCCTGGGAGAGCCGCGATCCGACCTCGGGGTTGCGTCCGGCCTCGCCGAAGAGGTCGGGCATCACCGCGGTGCACCCGAGGGCGACCACCCGATCGGCGAAGCCGACGACGAACGGCGAGATGCCCGGCATCTCGGTGATCACCAGCACCACCGGTCCGGCGCCCTTGCGGTACACGTCGTGTCCGAAGGAGCCGTGCTCGAACCGGAAGCGCTCGTAGGTGTCGAGCGCGCCTTCCGGTGCGCGCACGCGCGTCTCGGGTCATCGGCCCTCCCCGGGTCGGGAGTCAGTCTGGCCGATCATCGACGGGACGCGCCCGGCGGGGCCCACTGCGGGTCGCGCTTCTCGGCGAAGGCCCGAGGGCCTTCCTCCTGGTCGGGATGACCCCACATCCCGACCAGCTCCCGGGCGCCCGCGCGACAGGCGTCGGTCAGCCCGAGCTCCAGCGCGCCCCACAGCGCTCGCTTGGTGGCCGCCATCGCCGCGGGGGAGTTGCGGGCGATCGTCTCCGCGAGCTCCTGCGCGCGATCCCGGAGACGGTCGGCCGGATCGACGATCTCGCTGATCATGCCGAGCTCGTAGGCGCGACCGGCGTCGATGCGCTCGTAGCGGCCCATGAACGCCATCCGCATGACGGCCTCGACCGGCATCTTCTTCATCAGCCCGATGGCCTCGATCGCGACGACCTGGCCGACCGACACGTGCGGGTCGAAGAACTGCGCGTCGGACGCCGCGATCACGATGTCGGCGTCGGCGACCCAGTGGAAGCCGCCACCGCAGCAGATGCCGTTCACCGCGGTGATCACCGGCTTCCACACCTGCTGGTGCCAGCTGGTGAAGTGGAGGTCGAAGTCCGCGACGGACTCGCGGTAGCGCTCCATGCCGACACCGTCGCCCGCGATCTCGGCCACGTCGACCCCGGTCTGGAACGCCCGCCCGTTCCCGGTGTGCACGATGACGCGAACCTCCGGGTCGTCGTCCAGCTCCCGCCAGGCGATCGCGAACTCGTCCCGCATCTGCCGCGTTCATCGCGTTGAGCTGGTCCGGGCGGTCGTTGATCAGCCAACCGACCGGGCCGCGCCGCTCCACGACGAGATGCTCCAGGGTGGAGTACGGTCACGATGCCTCCGGGGTCTCGAGGGCGGACCACAGCGCGCGCTTGATGGCGACGAGCCGCGCCGCGGGTACTCCGCGATCTGCTCGGCCAGCTCCTGGGCGCGGTCGCGGAGATCCGCCGCGGCCGGCACGATCTCCGAGACGATCCCGAGCTGCCGGGCACGCGCGGCGTCGATCCGCTCGTAGCGGCCGACGAGCGCGAGCCGGCTGATCGCCTCCATCGGGACGCGCTTCGCCAGCGCGATCGTCTCGAGCGCGCTGACCTGGCCGATCGACACGTGCGGGTCGAGGAACGTCGCCTCGGGCGCGGCGAGCGCGATGTCGGCGTCCGCGACGAAGTGGAGCCCGCCACCGGCGCACACGCCGTTCACCGCCGCGATCACCGGCGTGCCGATCCCGTTGTGCCAGCCGGTGAGCGCCAGCGCGGAGTCCCGGGTCCGGCGGGACTGCTCCCGCAGCGCCTCCGGGTCCCGGGCGAGCTGGCGCACGTCGAGCCCGGTCTGGAAGGCCGCCCCGTTGCCCGTGTTCACGATCACCCGTACGCCCGGGTCGTCGTCCAGCTCGCGCCAGGCCCGTTCCAGCTCCCCGAGCATCGTCGCGTCCATCGCATTGGCGGCCTCGGGCCGGTCGAACACGAGCCAGCCCACCGGCCCCGCCCGCTCGAGCACCAGCGTCTCGTAGCTCACGGTCGGCCCGCTCGCGAGCTCGCGGCGCAGGATCTTGCCGATCTCGTTGCGGGGGATGCGTGGGACGGATCGAACTGCACCGGAACCTTGTAGGCCACCAAGCGCTCCCGGCACCAGTCGCCGAGCACGGCGGCGTCGACCGGCTCGTCGACGACGACGTACGCGACCGGTACCTCGCCGAGCCGGTCGTCGGGCCGCCCCACGACCGCCACGTCGCGGACGCCGGGATGGAGGCGCAGCACGTCCTCCACCGCCTCCGGGAAGACCTTGTTGCCGCCGCGGTTGACGACGTCACTGGCGCGGCCCTCGAGCCACACGAAGCCGTCGTCGTCCACCCGCGCCAGGTCGCCGGTGTCCACGTACCCGTCGGCGTCGATCCGCGCCGCGAAGGCGTCGTCACCCGGCTCGCCCAGCGCCCGGCGCGGCGGGCGCACCCACAGGCGCCCGACCGGGCCCGAGGCGGCGTCGGCCACGCCGTCCGGATCCGGATCGAGCGGGACGAGGCGCATCGCGACGCCCGGGTGCGGGCGGCCGACCGCCCCCAGCTTCTCGGGGTGCTCGCGCGCGTCGCGGCGGTCCACCCGATCACCTCGCCGATCTCGGCCTGGCCGTAGCCGTTGAGCACGACGACGCCGAAGCGTTCGCGGAAGCGGCGCGCCTGCAGCGGCGACAGCGGCGCGGTGATGCTGCGGACGTACCGCAGAGGCGCGAGGTCGGTCACGTCGGACTCGTTGAGCATCGCGATCGCGGCCGGCGGCAGCACCGTCGACCGGATGCCGAAGCGGGCGACCGTCGCCGCGAAGCGGGACGGGTCGAAGCGGTCCAGGATCACGACCGCGCGCACCGGCCCGCAGCCCGAACAGGACGTTGTAGATGCCGGCGTTGAGCGCGAGCGCCACCGGGACGAGGTTCGGGGTCGGGGGCCCGCGCGGGTCCGGAGGTCCTGCCGCGCCGCAGCGGCGCGAGCACGCGGTCGAGCAGCTCGAGGTACTCCTCGTGTGTGTGCACGGATCGGCTTGGGCGCGCCGGTCGTGCCCGACGTCCACGTGACGAACGCGACCCTCGGGTCGTCGCGGCTCGGCCGGCGCCCCGTCGGACGGCGACGCCGCCGTCACCGATCGACCGCGCCGGCCCCGGCGGCGTCGAGCAGCTCCTCGCCGTCGGGGTGCGGCGCCCGGCGTTGATCGGCACGAACACGGCACCGCATGCCAGATCGCGAACATCGCGACGACGAACGCCGACCCGGTTGGGCAGGACGATCGCGACGGCTTCGCCGGCGCCGATCCCTGCGGCCCGCAGCTCGGCGGCGACCGTGCGCCCACCGCGGCGGCGACCGTCGCCGGCGGACAGCTCGGTGTCGTCGTCGGCGAGCAGGAGGTCGCCCGGGGCAGCCGGGTGCTCGTCGAGGAGCGCGCCGAGGGTGCCGGTCACGACCGTGGCACTGCTCCCAGGCCGCGTCCCGGCACGGGTCGGGCTCGCGGGGGAGGCCGAGCACCTTCTCGCCGAGGACGTTCATGTTGACCTCGGTGGTCCCGCCCTCGATCGTGTTGGCGCGGCTGCGCAGCATGCCCCGCGACCTCGTAGGGCATCGACCGTCGACCCACGCCTCGGAGGGACGGGTCCTCGGCCGCCCACGCGCAGCGCGTCGGGGCCGAGGAGATCCGCGGCGAGGAGCTGGAGTGCCTGGTTGAGGCGACCCTGGTGGACCTTGCCGATCGAGGCGGCGGGGCCCGGCGTCCCCCCCGCCGCCACCGCGGCCCGGACCCGCTGGTTCGTCCAGTCCCGGATCCGCTCCTCGGCGTAGAGCGCGGCGATGCGCTGACGCACCACCGGGTCGCGCGCGCGCGGCCGAGCTCCGCGAGCACGGCGGAGCACGCGGTCGACGCCCGCACCACCGATGCGGTCGACTCCACCGGACCCGGACGCCCGAGACCATCTGCCGCTCACCCGCGAGCGTGGCGCCCGCGACCCGCCAGCCCTCGCCCGGCGCACCGATGCGACGATCGTCGGGCACGCGCACCGCCGTCGAGGAACACCTCGTTGAAGTCGACCTCGCCGCCGAGGTGGCGCAGCGGGCGCACGCGTCACCCCGGATGCGTGCAGGTCCACGACGAAGTACGTGAGGCCGCGCCGCTTGGGGACCGTCGGGTCGGTGCGGGCGAGGCAGATCGCGAAGTCCGCGACGTGGGCCCAGGTCGTCCACACCTTCTGCCCGTCGAGGATCCACTCGTCGCCGTCGCGCACCGCGCGCGTCGCGAGGGACGCGAGGTCGCGAGCCCGCGCCGGGCTCGCTCAGGAGCTGGCACCAGCGCTCGGTGTTGGCGACGATCGGCGGGAGGAAGCGGGCGCGCTGCTCCTCGGTGCCGAAGGCGAACAGGGCCGGTGCGGCACTGTTGAGCCCGAGCGGGTTGAGCCGGCCGAGGTTGTACGGCGCGAGCTCCGCTTCCGCGACGCGGGCCTGGGCCGGGGTCAGACCGAGGCCCGCCGTACGCGACGGGCCACGTCGCCGCCACGAGACCGCTCGCCGCGAAGTTCGGGTACCAGGCCTCGTAGTCGGCGCGGCTGCGAACCGCGCGGATCGCCGTGCGCCCGGCGGCCGCCGCCTCCCGCCACGCGGGTGGGATCTCGGCGCGCACCCACGCCGCCACCGCGTCGCGCACCACGTCGTCGGGGCTCGCGGCGTCGAGGTCGAGCCGGCCCGATTGCCCGGCGGAGGCACTGGGAGGGCGGTCGGAGGTCATCGTGGGTCAGGGCAGGACGATGGTGAAGCTGGCATCGAAGCGGTCGCAGCAGTCGAGCAGCTCGTCGACCACGGTTTCGTCGCCGCCGATCCGCAGATCCGGCTCGCCCAGCTCGGCCCGGGTCGCCTGCCCACTCGCGAGACGGGCGAGGCCGATGTGGCTCGTCGTGAGCTCGGCGACCGCGCCGGCGTCGTGCCGGCCGGGAGTGAAGCGCAGGGCACCGTGGGCGAGGCCGATGACCCCCTGCACGTCGTCGTCGGGAACCGAGAGGTTCAGGGTGAACGCGCGCCCGGCGAGTCGCCGGCCGTCGAGCCGGACGCCGAGCAGGTCCACGAGCATCTCGACCGTCATCGCCCGGAGGACGTCGATGCTCGCGGTCGACGCGCCGCCCAGGCTCGGCGCCCCGAAACGCAGCTCCTGCGCGCCGGTGAGGTAGAAGTCGCGCCACGGACCCGACTCGGCCCGGTAGCCCAGCTGCTCGAGCACGTCGGCCTGGAGCAGCTGCGCGTCGCGGCGGTCGGGTGCCGCGAACACGACGTGGTCGAGGACCTGGGCCGCCCAGCGGTCGTCGCCCGCGTCGATCGACGTCCGGACCTTCTCGAGCACGGCGTCGACGCCGCCCATGAACTCGACGTAGCGCGCCGCCGATTCCTCCGGCGGCAGCGGGTGCAGGTGCGCGGGGTTGGCGTCGAACCAGCCGAGGTAGCGCTGGTAGACGGCCTTGGCGTTGTGGTTCAGCGTCCCGTAGTAGCCGCGCACGTGCGCCCGGTTCTCGAGCCCGGGCGGGGGCCCGAGCATCTCGGCGATCTCGGCCGACGTGTGGCCGTGGTTGGCCAGGCGCATGGTCTCGTCGTGGATCCAGCGATAGGTGTCGCGCTGCTCCTCCATGAACCGCCGCACCGACTCCGGGCCGAACCGGGGCCAGTGGTGGCTCATGAACACGATCTCGGTCTCGGCCGCGAAGAGCTCGATCGACTCGTCGAGGTACTTGCTCCACGCGAGCGAATCGCGGATCTGCGCGCCCCGCGGCGTGTAGATGTTGTGCAGCGTGGAGCTGCAGTTCTCCGCCATGCAGAGGAGGCGGCGGTCCGGCAGGAAGATGTTCATCTCCGCCGGGGCCTCGGTGTCGGGCGTGTACTGGAACCGGAGGCGCACCCCGTCGATCACGCGCTCCTCGCCGGTCGTGGTGATCTCGTCGGTCGGCGCGATGAGCCCCGAGGTCCCGAGCAACGGGATGGCCTTGCCCAGGCCGCAGTCCACGTGCCCGAGCGGGTCGACCGGCAGGAGGCGACCGTACATGTACGACGCGCGTCGCGTCATCGCCGGCCCGGCGACGACGTTCTCCGAGATCGCGGCCTCGAGGAATCCCACCGGCGCCACGATCGTGACGTCACCCGCCGCGACGGCGTCGTCCGTCGTCACGCCCCGCACCCCGCCGAAGTGGTCGATGTGACTGTGGGTGTAGAGGACGGCGACGACCGGTCGCGTCGGGAAGTGCGTGTGGAGGAGGTCCAGCGCGGCGGACGCGGTCTCGGTCGCGGTGAGCGGGTCGATCACGATCCAGCCCGTGTCGCCCGCGAGGAACGTGATGTTCGAGAGGTCGATGCCGCGGACCTGGTACACGCCATCCGCGACCTCGAACAGACCGTGGACGGCGTTGAGCTGCGCCTGGCGCCAGAGGCTCGGGTTCACCGAGTCGGGGGCCGGGGCGTCGAGGAACTCCCAGTCCGCCGGGTCCCAGACCGCGTGCCCGAACGTCGGATGGCCGACGGGCCCCGGAAGCGGCGCGAGGCGGCCGCGCGTGGCGTCGGCGAAGTCCTGCGGGTCGTCGGGGACCGCGACCGCGGCATTGGCGGCGCTCGTCGTCGCCGTGGGTGGCTTGCGGTGCGTGTCGCCGGTCATGACCCGCCATCTTGGCCCGCCGACGACCGATCGTGCGCAGCCGCTCCGGCGGGCGGGCCCGCTCACCCCGCGTCGCCACCGAGGGGATCGTCGAGGTCCACCGTCGCCTCCCAGTGGGCCAGGAGCGACGCGCCCGCGGCCAGGAACAGCCGTGTCGCCGCGGGATCGGCGGCGACGGCGTCGAGGCACGCGAGCGTGTACTTGACGAGGTGGGCGTCGTGCCGGGCGGATGCGCGCGTGATCAGCTCCGTCCACGCACCGGCCAGCGACGCATCCGGCGCGTGCAGGACCCACCCCGCAGCCGCGTCGCGTCCGGCCCCCAGCGCCTCCGCGAAGGTCCCACCGGGCGCGCCCAGCTCGACCGTGTCGGGCACGGGCTCGGACGCGAGCCCGGCGAGGAACCCGACGACGTAGGTCGCGGCGACGTCGACCGCCAGTTGTGGATCGGTCAGTGCACCCGCGACGCCGAGGGCCGCCTGGGGCATCGTGAGGCAGTGGCTCCACCCGTAGGGCGCGTGCACCGGGTCCGCCGTGAGCATCGCCCGCGCCGCGTGCCGCAGGATCACGACGCGCGCCGCGTGCGGATCGACACCCGCCGCCGCGCGCGCGAGCAGGTCGTGCGCGACGCCACCGTCGACCTGGTGCATCAGCGGGAAGATGAAGGCGCTCCCGGGAAGGCCGAGGCTCGGGACCGCGCGGAGGGCCTCGGCCAGTGCCGCCGGGGAGCCGCCGGCACGCGGGCGGTCCACGGTCCAGGTGATCTGCAGGTCCGGCGCACGCGCGAGCTCCCGTGCGAGCGGACGCACCAGCTCCGGGCTCGCTTCGCCGCGGGGCGCGACCCGCGGGAGGTGGTACAGGAAGATCGGTGCGTGACCGGCCGCGCCGAGGGTCGGCAGCAGCGCCGGACCGAGCGCGCCGGCCAGCTGCGTCGGGTCGAGCGCGCGCGCCATGGCACCGGCAGCCACGTCGGCGGCGTCCAGGTCGCGGGCCGCGACGGCGTCGATCAGGCTCCGCGCGGGATCGCGCGGCCCGGGCCCGGGGGGCGGGGCATCCATCGGCGCGGCGTCCTCGTAGTGCACCAGCAGGCTCACGAGCCGCAGGCGGGCCCGTGCCCGGCCCGCCGGCGCGACCCAGCGGAGCAGGGCGGCGCGCGCGAGCAGCTCGAGCGGGCTGTGGAGCACGAACGAATCGGCCGGGTCCCGGCGGGGGATCCGGATCCGATCGGCCACGAGACGCGTCAGCTCGGCGTCGGAGCGCCGGTCGAGACCCAGCGCACGGGCGCGATCGGTCACGCGCGGGGAGGGGACGGTGGTCGTCATGGCCCGCACCCTAAGAGATGAAGTTGACTTCAAGTCAAGCATCGAGTTGCATGACCGGTCACCGACGAGGAAGGTCGCAGATGGTCCACGAGTCCGAGCTCCTCGCCATCGGCGCCGTGGCCGAGCGCACCGGCCTGGCACCGTCGGCACTGCGGTTCTACGAACGCGAAGGCCTGATCAGCTCGGTCCGGACCGCCGGGTCCCAGCGCCGCTACGGACGGGACGTCCTGCGCCGGCTCGCCTTCATCAAGGTCGCCCAGACGGTGGGCGTGGGCCTCCCCGAGATCCGGGCGGCGCTCGCCGGCCTTCCCCGCGAGCGCACGCCCACCAAGGCGGACTGGGACCGGATCGCGCGCGCCTGGAGGCCCCGCCTCGACGAGCAGATCGACGCGTTGGTGCGACTCCGGGACCAGCTCACCGACTGCATCGGGTGCGGATGCCTGTCCCTGCGGGCGTGCGCGCTGTACAACCCCGACGACCGGGCCGCGCGGCTCGGCGCCGGTCCCCGCTACCTGCTCGGCGACCTTCCCACCGACGCCGTGTGACCTGCCAGACTCGCCGGCATGGCATCCCGCATCTCCCTGGACGTCGACGGCCCGATCGCCACCATCACGAACCGCAACCCCGAGGCCCACAACGCCTTCGACGACGCGATGGACGCCGAGCTGTTCGCCGCGTTCGCCGAGCTCCGCGGCCGCCCCGAGGTCCGGGCCGTCATCTGGCGCGGCGAGGGGAAGTCGTTCTCGTCCGGGCGTGACGTCGGCTCGATCGGCAACCTGAAGGTCGAGCTCACACACCACGAGCTGATGCGGCGCGGCCACCGCGGGATCCAGCAGATCTGGGAGATCGATGCGCCGATCATCGTCGCCCACAAGGGCTGGACGATGGGTGGGTCCTTCCAGCGGGCGTTGCTCTGCGACATCCGCGTCGCCGCCGAGGGCGCCCGCTTCCGGCTCCCCGAGCTCGGCTACGGCGTCATCCCGGACACCGGCGGCATGGGCGCGCTGTTCCAGATCGCGGGGCACGGTCTCGTGAGCGACATGGTGCTCACGGGTCGCGTGCTCGGCGCCGAGGAGGCGCTCGCCCACGGCATCGTCTCGCGGATCGTGGCAGCGGACGCGCTCGACGACACCGTGCGGGAGATCGCGGAGCAGATCGCCGCCGCCCCCGCCGTGTCGGTGAAGATGGCCCGGTCGGTGATCCGCCATCTGGCGCTGCCCGAGCTGCGGTCCTCGATGGACGAGGAGATGATCGCCCAGACCTTCATCAGCCGGAGCGACGACATGGCCGAGCTGCGCGCGGCCCGCGCCGAGGAGCGCGCGCCCCACTACACCGGGAGCTGACGTGAGCGAGCCAACCACCGACGACGGACTCATCGGCCTCCCGGCTCCACCGGCGCTCGGCGCGTCGGCGCTCCCGCCCGGCACCTACGCCGGCGACACCGTGTTCGTGACCGGGGCCGGCACCGGTCTCGGCAAGGCCATCGTGTGCGAGTTCGCCCGGTTGGGCGCGTCGATCGTGGTGGCATCGCGCAAGCCCGAGCACCTCGACGCGGGTCGCGCCGCGATCGAGGCGATCGGCGCCGAGGTCCTCGCCGTCGCGTGCGACATCCGCGACGCGGACGCGATCGCCGCGGCGCTCGACGCCACCGAGAGACGCTTCGGGCTCCCACGCGTGCTGGTGAACAACGCCGCGGCCAACTTCCCGGTCCCCGCCGAGGACATGTCGCCGAACGCGTGGCGCACCGTGGTCGACATCACGCTGACGGGGACCTTCCTCTGCAGCCGTGAGTTCGCGCGGCGCCATCTCGCGGCCCGAACTCCCGCCTCCATCATCGACGTCGGCGCCTCGTACGCCTGGACCGGCGGGCCGGGGTTCGCGCACTCCGCGGCGGCCAAGGCCGGGGTGAAGAACCTCGTCGAGACGCTCGCGGTCGAGTGGGGGCCGTACGGCATCCAGGTGAACGGGCTCGTGCCCGGCCTGTTCCCCCATTCGGACATGACCGCCGACATCCAGTCCAACCTGGCACGCACCCACGACAAGGACCCGTGCCAGCCCGCGCTGCGCGTCGGGCAGGTGCAGGAGCTCGGCTGGGCCGCCACCTTCCTCGCCTCGCCCTACGCGCGCTTCGTGTCCGGCCACACCCTCGTGGTCGACGGCGCCAACTGGCAGCGGCGCGCGCTCACGAACCCACCGGTGGTGAGCGTGCGGGACCAGATGGGCCGGCCGGCGTTCACCCTCGAAGGGACCGCACCGTGACCACGACACGCGACGGCATGCGGAGGAAGGCGCCGCCCTCCCCGGGCTGAGCGCTACGCGGGGACGTGGTGCAGCTCGTTGCGGTCCGTGTGATCCATCACCTTGCCGAGACGCTTCACGTCGACGGTGGTGGTCTCCTCGTAGGACCAGGAGTCCGTGCCGACGTTGATGGTGATCGAGAACTTCTTCGTGCTCGAGTTCTCCGCGAGGTACGGGTTCTCGAGGATTCCGTTGGTGACCGAGCCCGGCTCGGAGGTCAACGTGAAGCTGGTGGTGTCGGCCGCGGCCGGACCGCTCGAGAGCACCAGGACGCCCCGCGGCACCATGACGCAGCGGTAGATCTCCTTCGCCGTCGAGCACCAGAGCCAGTAGCCGACCTCGGTGTGGAACGGGTCCTCCTCGTCGCCCCGCCAGGCCGCCATGCGGTAGTCGAGGCCGAAGAGCGCCTGGCTGCCGTTGTCGACCGGGCCGAACGGCGAGAGCGTCACCCGCTCACGGTACGGGGTGTCGCCGACCTCGCCCTCGGCGTGGTGGAACGAGACGTCCAGGCCCTTCGTGCCCTCCCACGTGCCGGCCAGGCCTGCGAGGGGTCCGAGTTGTTCGGGGGTCGGTACGGGCATGATCTTCCTCTCGGGTCGAAACGAACTGAGCCGAATCTACGCGCGTGCGCGCCGTGCGCGCCGATGGGGCGGGTGGTCGCGGCCAGCGAGCGTTCAGGCGCGGGCCTGCTCCTCGGCCTTCAGCTGACGGCGGAGGATCTTGCCGCTCGGGTTCTTCGGGATCGCGTCCACGAACGCGACCTCGCGGACCTTCTTGTACGGCGCCGCCCGTTCCGCCACCCAGGCCATGACGTCCTCGGCCGCGAGGTCGGCGCCGTCGCGGCGCACGACGAAGGCCTTCGGGTACTCGCCGTCGGCGGTCCCGCTGTCCTTCGGGATCACCGCCACGTCCGCCACGTCGGGATGCTCGATGATCAGCGCCTCCAGCTCGGCCGGCGCGATCTGGTACCCCTTGTACTTGATCATCTCCTTGGCCCGGTCGTGGATCGTGACGTAGCCGTCGGTGTCCACCGTGACGATGTCGCCGGTCCGCAGCCAGCGGCCGTCCTCGTCCTCCACGATCGACTCCGCGGTCGCGTCGGGACGGTTGAGGTATCCCTGCATCACCTGCGGACCGCTGACGAGCAGCTCCCCGATCTCGCCGATCCCCACCGGCGCGCCCGAGTCGAGGTCGACGACCTTCTGGCGCGTGTCGGCGACCGGCGGCCCGACGGTGCCCTCCTTCAGCCGTCCGAGCAGCGAGATGTGGGTCACCGGGCTGGCCTCGGTCATGCCGTAGCCCTGCACGACGGTCACGTCATAGCGCTGCGCGACCCGGCGGGCGACGTCCAGCGGCAGCGGTGCCGCACCCGAGTTCACGTAGCGCACGCTCGACAGATCCGCCTCGTCGTCGAAGTTCGCGAGCGCGAGCATCGCCGGCGGGACCATGAACAAGTTGGTGGCCCGGTACTCGGCGACGATCTCGACGAACCGCTTCGGGTCGAAGGCGGGCATCGTGACCTGGGTGGCGCCCGACACGAGGCCGGGGAGCATGAGGACCGCCATCCCGTAGATGTGGAAGAACGGAAGGAAGTTCACGAGCACCGAGTAGCCGTCGATCAAGCCGCTGCCGAGCGTCTGGCGCACGTTGCTCGTGAGGTTGTGGTGGCTCAGCATCACGCCCTTGGGCACGCCGGTCGTGCCCGACGAATAGGGCAGCACCGCGAGATGCGTCATCGGGTCGAACTCCACCGGACGCGCGTCGCCGGCCGCGGTACCGGCCAGCACCCACACCTCACGCAGCAGGTGGAAGCTCTCCGCGTCCTCCCACACGGCCTGCACCGTCTTCGCGGTCGCCTCGACCGCGAAGACCGCCACCGGCCGGGAATCCGCGAACTGCTCCCGCACCTCCCGATCGGTGTAGAGCGGGTTGAGCGTCGTGACCGTCCCGCCGGCGAAGAGCGTGCCGAGGAACGCGATCGCCCATTCGGGGGAGTTGGTCCCGACGATGGCCACGCGGTCCCCGACGCCGACCCCGGCATCCTGGAGCGCCCGGCCGACCCGCCGGGCCGTGGTGACGATCTCGTCGTAGGTGTGCTCGGCGCGGGTGATCCCGTCGATCATCGCGATCTTGTGCGGGTGCCGAGCGGCGGCTGCGACGACGTCGTCGGTCACCGGGACGACCGGGTAGGGCGCGAGCGACATGCGCGGCGAGTGCTGAACGAGGCCCCGGGGTGTGGTCATGGCCGGAGTCTGGCCCCGCCTCGCCGTCATCGTCGAGCCTTGGGCTGCGCGCCGCGGCCCCCTCGATCGCTCCGTCGCCGCCGGTCGCGTCGATCGGGATGCCGGCGGAAGCCGTCAGGAGGGCACCCAGTTGCCGTGGAAGCCGAAGGGGACGCGGACCGGCAGGTGGACCGTCGCGACCGGTGGTGCCGCGAAGTCCTGGGCGTCGATGATCACGACGTCGGCGGCATCGCGGTCCGGATCGTGGACGTAGGCCATCACCCAGCCCTCGTCCTCGGCAGCATCGTCGGACTTCGGCACGAACACCGGCTCCTGCGAGGCTCGGCCAGCTCCGAGGTCGTGCTCGGTCACGGTGCCGGCCACGAGGTCGTGCTTGAGCAGGTTCCCGAGCCGCAGCCCGCTGGTGTCGTCGGGTGCGAACGTCGCGGTGTAGCCGTAGCGGTGCCGGCGACTCACCACGCGCTCGTCGACGCGGGGGAACTCCTGCGCTCGGTCCGAGATCACCTCGCGACCCACGCGTCGACCGGTCGGGTCGATCGTCCAGCGCTCGAACACGGGCGGCCCCTCGTTGGGGCCGAGCTGGTCCCGGTCGAACATCTTGGGGTGCACCACGACGTCCATGACCACGCGGTCACCGTCGTCGTACGCGTTGAGCGGGTGGAACACGTAGCAGAGGTCGTCGAGCTCGCACCAGACCGTGTCGGCGGCCTCGCCGTCGCGCGGCAGGAGCCCGACGCGTGCGCCCGTACTCAGGATTCCAACGGTAGGGGAGGCTCGCCCCGTGCATGGCAAGGTCGAGATCGAACGTGCAGGGCAGGTCGAGCAGCACGACGCGTGATTCCGTGAGGCCGCAGTCGTGCACCATCGGACCGCCCGGGACGGGGACGTTCACGGTCTTGCGCACGCGGCCGTCGACCCCGACCACCACGTACTGGATGTAGTCCCACTCCCAGTAGTACACGACCGCGTGCAGCTCGCCGGTCCGGGGGTCGCGCTTGGGGTGCGCGGTGAACGAGCCGGGGAGCGTGCCGTCGAAGTCGGAGCGGGCGACGGTCTCGAGCTCGTCGGTGAGCTGCACCGGGAGGCCACCCGCCTCCACGATGGCCCACGTGCTCCCGGCGTGCGCGATCACATTGGTGTTCGCGGTGTTGTCCCCCATGCCGTGCCGCGGGCCGGGCGTGGCGGGACCGCCGAGCGCGTCGACGACGGCGTCGGAGCGGACGTAGCGGTTGCGGTACGTGGTCGCCCGGCCGCCGCGGAGCCAGAGCCCGTGCACCATGCCATTGCCGGTGAACCAGTGGTAGGTGGACGGGTCCGGGTCCACGACGGGGTTGGGGCCGATGCGCAGGAGCCGGCCTTCGAGCTCCTCGGGGATCGCGCCGGTGACGGGCAGGTCCTCGATCGTCACCTCGTCGCGCACGGGCGCGAAGTTGCCGGTCAGGTAGGGGCTGGTGCGGACGTCGGTGCTGGTCATGGTGCCTCCTGGTACGCGGGTCGGGTGAGGAGCAGCGAGTTGATGTGATCGAGGAGCACGGCGGGGTCGGCCTGGCCGGTGGTCGGGACGAGGACGCCGTGCAGGTGCAGGGACGCGAGGCCGTGCACCGACGCCCAGAGGACGCCGGCCAGCTCGGCGGCGGGGACGTCGACGGGGAGGCCGCGACCCTGCGCGGCGGCGACCAGCCCGACGAGCTGGCCGAACGCGATGCCCCCGGCCGTGAGGTACTCGGGGTCGTCGGTGTCGACGAGGTCCCGCCGGAAGATCAGTCCGAACACCCCGGGGTGGGCGATCGCGAACGAGAGGTACCCGCGGCTCGCGGCGGCCACGCGTGCGGCCGGGTCGTCCGGCTCGGCCTCGCGCACGGAGGCGTCGACCGCGGCGTAGAGGTCCCGGAACCCTTCGGCGCCGACCGCGGCGAGCAGGGCCCCGAGGGTGGGGAAGTGGCGGCCGGGAGCCCCGTGGGAGAGCCCGGCGCGCCGGGCGATCTCGCGCAGGCCGATGCCATCGAGGCCCTCGGTGTCCAGGTAGGTCCGGGCCGTCGCGATCAACCGCTCGCGCGGTGCTCGGGGTCGCCGCCATGTTGACAGTGTCCACCATCGCTGTAGACACTGTCAACCACCCTCGGGTACCTTCCGGCCGGTGAGCGACTTCCCCCACCTGCTGGCGCCGGGCGCCATCGGCTCCCTCGCGCTGCGGAACCGCATCCTCATGGCGCCCATGGGGGACTCGCTCGCCGACGCCGACGGCACGGTCTCGGACGCCCAGCTGGCCTACTTCGAGGCCCGGGCCCGGGGCGGTGCCGCACTCCTGCTGGTCGGCTCCGTCGCGGTGGCCTACCCCGACGGGTGCGTGGACGAGCACCAGGTCGCCGCCTCCGACGATGCCCACCTGCCCGGCCTCACCGCCCTGGCCGACCGGGTGCACGCCCACGGCGCGGCCGTCGCCGCGCAGCTGACGTACAACGGCGCGCTCGGCCCGCCTCGACATCGCGCGCGGCCGCCCGATGCTCGTTCCCGCCGTGCCGCCCCGGCCCCACCCAGACCGCCTCTCGACCATGGTCACCGAGACGGAGCTCGCCGGGTTCATGGCGCCCTACGCGTCGCCCACGGCGAAGGTCGAGTACCGGGTGGCGACCGACGAGGACCTCGCCGCGGTCGTCGAGCGCTTCGCCGAGAGCGCGGACCGCTGCCGGCGGGCCGGCATCGACGGCGTGGAGCTCCATGCCGGGCACGGCTACCTGATCGACGAGTTCCTGTCACCGTCGATCAACACCCGAACCGACGCCTGGGGCGGCGACGTGGAGCACCGCGCGCGGCTCCTGGTCGAGATCGTCGGCGCGATCCGCGCGCGCGTCGGGCGCGACTACCCCCTCTGGATGCGGATCAATGCGCTCGAGTACCACAAGCCCGACGGCGAGACACCCTCCGAGCAGCGCGAGGTCGTCCGCCTCGCGGTCGCGGCCGGCCTCGACGCGGTACACGTCACCGCGTACGCCAGCATGGACGTCGCGACCGGGCCCGACCGATTCCTACGCGCCCCATCGCGTCGGCGACCTGGCCGACCACGCCGCGGCGGTGCGCTCAACCGTCGACGTGCCGGTCATCACCTTCGGCCGCTTCGAGCCCGACGAGGCGGAGGCGGTGCTTGCGGCGGGTCGCGCCGACTTCGTCGCGATGGGCCGCAAGCTGCTCGCCGATCCCGATCTGCCGAACAAGCTCGCAACCGGTCGCGTCGCGCAGGTCCGTCCGTGCCTCTACCAGTACCGGTGCATCGGCAACATCTTCGTGAACGAGTCCCTCGCGTGCGTCGCCAATGCGGCGACCGGCCGCGAGGACGTCGCCGGGCTCCCGCCGACGGCGACACCGCGGCGCGTGCTCGTCATCGGCGGCGGCGCCGCCGGCCTCGAGGTCGCGCGGGTCCTTGCCGGGGCGCAGCACGTGGTCGAGGTGTGGGAGGCCGGTCCGGCGCTCGGCGGGGTGCTCGAGCGCGTGCGGGGCGTCGACGACGTGCTCGACCGCCATCACGCGTGGCTGCTCGGCGAGGTCGAACGCGCCGGCGTGTCGATCCGGCTCGGCCGCGCGCGCGAGCGCCGACGACGTCGACCGCGACCGGTTCGACGCGGTGGTCGTCGCGACCGGACCGACGTGGACGCCGCCGGACGTCCCGGGCGCCAACCCGGAGAGGGTCCGACTCCCGACCGACCTCGGCACGGTCCTGCACCCCGGCGCCGAGGGTCCCGTGGTGCTCCTCGGCGGGGGGAAGCCGGCCCTCACGCTCGCGGCGGCGCTGCGGACCGCGGGTCGGCCCGTCACCGTCGTGGAGCCCGGCGGCGTCTTCGGCGCCGAGCTCGGGTTGCCCGGCCGGTGGCGGATGGTCGCCGACGCGGAGGCGTCCGGCGTGGCGCTCGTCGCCGATGCCACGGTCACGCGGATCACCGACACGGAGGTCGAGCTCACGGTCGCGGGGGCGGCCCGGCGCCTGCCCGCGCCGACGGTGGTCACGACGACCCGTGTCGCGGGCGCACCGGGCCTGGCGACCGCGCTCGAGGCCCGGGGGATCCGGGTGTTCGTGGTCGGCGACGCGGGGCGGCGCGGGGCTTCGAGGGCATCACCCGCGACGCCGAGGACGTCGCCCGCGTGCCCTGGCGACGGAGGTGTGCGGGTCCCACCCGCACGGGTGACACCCTTCCTACACTCTCGGTCGCGGGTGGAGTGGACTCGAGGAGTCGCTCTGCCATGAACCGGTCCACCCGTATCGGACTCGCCGAGGCCGTCGGCACGATGATCCTGGTCATCGGCGGTCCCGGCACCGCCGTCCTCGCCACCGGCGGCTTCCTCCCGAAGGGCACGGTCGGGGTCCTCGGGGTCGCGCTGGCCTTCGGGCTGAGCCTGCTCTGTGCCGCCTACGCGATCGGATCGATCTCCGGCTGCCACGTCAACCCGGCGGTCACCCTCGGCCTGTGGGCGATCAAGAAGACCGAATCACGGGACGTGCCGTTCTACATCGGCGGCCAGATCGCCGGCGGCGTGCTCGGTGCCCTCGTCATCTGGATCGTCGCCAACAGCATCAGCGGCTTCAGCGCCGAAGCCACCGGATTCGCGTCGAACGGCTACGGGAGTCACTCACCGAGCGCCCTCGCCAACGGCGGCAGCGTGCTCGGCGGCTTCGGGCTCGGCGTCGTGATCCTCGTCGAGATCGTCTTCACCGCGCTCTTCGTGTTCGTCATCGCGAGCACGAGCCGCAGGTCGATGCCCGCGGGCTTCACCGGGCTCGCGATCGGGCTGATGCTCACGCTCATCCACCTCATCACGATCCCGATCGACAACACGTCGGTGAACCCGGCCCGCAGCCTCTCCACCGCGATCTTCCAGGGCGGCTGGGCGCTCGAGCAGGTCTGGGTCTTCATCGTGTTCCCGATCGTCGGCGGTGTGCTCGGCGCGATGGTCTGGCGCGGCGCTCGTTCCGGCCGACGACGCCTGATCTCCTCCTCGAACTTCCTCTCCTCCCACCTCCGCAGGCGCGCCCCAACGCCGTGGCCGGCTCCGGAGGTGGGAGGAGCGAGGAGGAACGTGCGAGAGTCAGGGGATGGAGAAGCTGCAGTACCTGTGCTGGCCCGCTCCCGGCCTCGCGCCCTCCGAGCGGGGACGGCTCGTCGCCGAGGAGATCGTCCCCGCGCTGCTGGCCCTCGGTCCCCGTGGGCTCTCGGTCCAGGTCGACGACGCCGACAGCCAGGTCCCCGTGCCGATGCCGCCGCCCGAGGACGAGGCCCAGCCGTTCCTCCTGGTCTCGATCTGGCTCGACCGCTACGACGACCGCGCGCCCTACGAGGCGGTCCTGACCGGCGCGACCGAGCGCATCGCGGGCTATCTCGTCACCGAGTCCCTCTACACCGACTACGGGGGCAACGCGTTCGCCGGGCCCCGCGACTGGCCCGACGGGCAGCGCTCACCCGGCATCGTCATGGTCACCCTGCTCCGGCGTCCGGCACGCATGACGCCCGAGGAGTGGATCACGCACTGGCACACGGTCCAGTCGCCGGTCTCGGAGGCCATGCAGCCCCGGATGCGCTACGTCCGCAACGCGGTGGCCCGCCCGGTGACCCCGGACGCGCCACCGATCGAGGGCATCGTCGAGGAGGCGTGGCCGTCGCCGGAGCACATGACCGACCCGATGCGCTTCTACTGCGCGGAGGGCGACGCCGAGCTCATGCAGCGCAACCTCAGTGCGATGCTCGAGAGCGTCACCGCGTTCCTCGACCTGGGCGAGCTGCGCAGCTTCACGACGAGCGAGTACCTGCTGAAGACCTGACGCACCACGCGTCGAAGCCCGCCGTGGCCCGGCGGGAGCCGTCCTCCAGCGCGAGTGCGCCGTCCACGGCAGCGTCCTCGAGCAGCCCGATCCCCGCGTCGGGCCCCGCGATCAGGGCCGCCTTGGCGAGCACCTCGGCCCAGGCCGTCTCCGCGGCGAGCACCGTCGCGGTGTGCACGCCGCGCGCGGCCGGACGACCCGTCGCGGGGTCGATGAGATGGTGGACGGTGACGCCGCTCGCCTGCCAGCGGCGGCGGCGGGTCGTGCTGGTGGCCACGCCACCGCTGGCGAGCCGCAACCGGGTCCCGTCGGGCGCGACCTCGAGGTCGCTGCAGTCGACCTCCCAGGCGTCGTCGTACGGACCGAGACCACCGCACTGCACGTCGCCCCCGAGATCGACGCACGCCGACGTCGCACCCCCGTCCAGCAGCTCCCGGCACACGACGTCCGCCGCGTGTCCCTTCCCGATGCCGCCGAGGTCCAACGTGACCCCCGGAGGCAGCTCGATCGAGGGGACCATCGGATCGAGGACGATCCCCGCGCACCCGGTGAGCGCGGGTCCGGCCGACGGCGCGGTGCTCGGACACGCGTCGACCTCGGCGAAGTCGCGGTCGTAGCCCAGGCGCGACCATGGCGGCGAGGCCGGTCGGGTCGAAGAAGCCGTGTGTGCGCCGCCAGGCGTCGACCGCGAGCGCGACGACCTCGAAGGTCTCGGCCGACACGCGCACGGGTCGGCCGTTCGCGCGGTTGAGCCGCATCAACTCGCTGTCGTCGCGGAACCGCGTCCAGCGCAGCTCCATCTCCGCGAGGCGCATCTCGGCGGCGTCGCGAGCGCCTCGGGACCGCCGCGCACCAGCACTCGAGCGGTCGTCCCCATGACCGGAAAGGTCCGATCGGTCCATCCGGCACGCGCGTCGTCCACCGTGGTCTATCGGCACCCCGGGCCGTCGACGTGAGGCCGCGCCCGGCCGGCGGACGGCACCGGCCAGACTGGGCACCATGGCGCGTGGCAGGGCGGGGATCGTGGTGTTGAGCGTGCTCGTGCTGACGCTGTTCGCCGCCGGGCTGAGCAAGCACCAGTCACTCGGAGACGAGCGTGACGCCGCGGACCGGGACACGACGCGGGCCCGCCGCGAGCTGACCCGGGTCCGGACCGAGATGCTCGCGCTGCGTGCCTCGGCGGGTGCGCTCGAGACCGAGAACGCGAACACGCGCCGGCTCACCGACGAGCTGATCGGGGTCGCGGCCACGACGGCGGCGCGGATCGCCGAGGTCCAGCGCGAGCGCGACGGCGCCGCGCTCGCCGCCTGGCTCGCCGGCGGCCAGGTGTCGGCGATGCGCGAGCTGCCTCGCCGGGGTCAACCGCGCGTTGAACCAGGTGAGCGTGGGCGACCCGAGCTCGGTCGCGACACTCGAGACGGTGCGCAACCAGTGCCGGAGCGTCGGGGCATGAGCCCGCGCATCCGATGGGTCGCGCTGGTCACGGTCGTGGTCGCGCTCGGCACCCTCGCGTACCACGTCGACGCAGCATGGAACACGCGCGCCGCGACGCGATCGTGCGCCAGGACGTGGCGGCGCGCCGGCTGCGGTCGATGCAGGGCGCGCGCCGCCGTGCGGCCGCCCGCCTCGCCGAGGCGCGACGCGCCCGGACGGTCGCCGGCACGACCCACGACCGCGCCGCGCTCAGCGTCGAGCAGCACAACGCCGAGCTCGTCGGCACCCGTGCCGCCGCGGCCGACGCCGAGAGCCTGCGCGACGTCAAGAGTGCCGAGGTCGGGATCGTCCGCCAGTGCCTCGCGGGTGCCGGCGCCGCGCTCGACGCCCAGCAACGCCGCGACGCGCCCGGCGCCGTCGCCGCACTCCGGCTCGTCGACGGGCCGTGCCGGGCGGCCGCGGCCGCGGGCTCGGGACCGGCTCCGCGGTACGGCTTCGACTTCCCGGACCCCTTCGTGCTCACGGTCGGGACCGCGCACTACGCGTTCGCCACCAACGCGAGCGGCGGCAACATCCAGATGCTGCAGGAGCACGGCGACGGCTCCTGGACCACCGTGGGCGACGCGCTCGGGCGCTTCCCGGACTGGGCCGGGTGGGGCCGCACGTGGGCCCCGTCGGTGCTCGCCCGCCCCGGCGGGTACGTCATGTACTACACGGTCCGCGAGGCGATCACCGGCCGGCAGTGCGTGTCACGGGCCGTCAGCCCCGACCCCGGCGGACCGTACCTCGATGCGAGCAGCGGTCCGCTCGCGTGTGGTGCTCGCGAGGCGCTCGACCCGGAGCCCGTGGTCGCCGCCGACGGCTCGGCGGTGCTGCTCTGGAAGCGGGAGCGCCCGGCGGCGATCGTCGCCGCGCCCCTGACGCCCGACGGGCTCGCGCTCGCCGGCTTCGAGCACCCGCTGCTGCGCGCCACGCAGTCCTGGCAGGCCACCAACGTCGAGGCCCCGTCGATGCTCGTCGGTCCCGGCGGGGTCTGGCTCTTCTACTCGGCGAACCAGTGGAACGGCCGCCACTACGCGACCGGCGTCGTGCACTGCGCGTCCGCGCTCGGTCCGTGCGACAAGGGGGCGCCCGGGCCGCTGCTCGGGTCCCACGCCTCGGTGACGGGACCCGGCGGCGGTTCCGTGTTCCAGGACGCGCCCGGGCAGTACCGGCTCGCGTACCACGCGTACCAGTCACCGAACGTCGGCTACCCGGCGAGCCGCCTGTTCTACGTCGCCACGATCGACCTGCGGTCGGGTCGGCCGGTCATCGTCGAATAGTGGTCAGCACCCCTGCGGCGCGAGTGCGACGACCGGGAGCCAACCCCGACGCATCGCCTCGATGCCCTGGGTCGTCGCGAACGTGTTGACCGGCGGGAACGCGTCGTTCGGGCTCACGATGTGCCCGTCGCCCGAGACCTGCGACCGCAGCCAGGCGATCGGCGACGCGTACGGCACGCCGGCCAGCTGGGGGACGACGTCGTTCCGCCAGCACGCGACGGTCGGATCCTCGCCGGCCGCGGTGATGCCGAGCACCGCCGTCGCGGTGGAGTTCGGGTCGTCGGCGCCGAACGAGGACCACGCCCCGCTGGCCTGGTGGTGCACGGCCAGGTAGCGCAGCGCCTGCACGAGCGCGGCGTCGTCGCGACCGACGCCCCCGGCCACGAGCGCCTGGATCGCGAGGCTGGTGGTGTCGACGTCGGCGTCCGTGCCGTTGGGGTCGCCGGCGAAGTCCCAACCGCCCGAGGCCGTCTGGGCCGCGCGGATGTAGCTCACCGTGGAGGTCGGAACGGCGCCCGAGACGAGCCGCTTCGCGATCGCCGCGTACAGCGTGGCGTTGAACGCCCCGTACGAGCCGTCGGGCTGCAACCCGGCGTCCAGGACCTGCACCAGGTTCCGGCTCGTCGCGTCGTTCTGCGGGTTGAACGCGGTCGGGGAGTAGCCGAGCGGCCGGGCGACGAGCAGGACGAGCTTCGCGGCCTGGCCCGCCGTGATCGCGCCGTCGGCAAGGTCGTCCATGACGTCGAGGGCGGACGTGCCGTTCCGGGTCACCGACGCGACCGCGGCGCGCGCCTGGACCGGGTCCCACTGGAGCTGGGTCTGGGCGTCCTCGGCGATGGCCAGCACCGCGTCGGGAGTCTCGAAGCCGGCGAAGCCGGAGACCTCGAAGCTGCCGTCGGCCTGCTGCTGGGTCACCAACCAGTTGCGGGCGGTGTGGGCCTTGGCGACGGTGGGGGCGTCACCCCAGCCGGTGTACTTGCAGCCGGTGGCCGCCAGCACGAGCGCGAGCGCGCCGAACGACGCGCGAAGCGGGAGACGAGCCATGAGCGCTTCCTTCCGTGAGCTCCACATCCTCGAGAGCTCGATCGATGCCACGGGGCGTGGCGACGGATGTCGATCACCGGCGAACCGGTGGCCACGGCGGGTGTTCTGGCTCGCATCCGAACGGATGCTCACAGTTGCGGGTCAGCGCCGGAATCACACCGGACTTCCCCCGATCCGTAGCGGGGCGCAACCTACCGGCGCCCCGGCACACGGACAAGCTCGGACGGGCCGTTCCTCAGCCGACGAGCTTGGCGAGCAGGCGCTCGCGCCAGCGTGAGGGGCGACCGGTGCGCGCCTCGAAGCGGTCGGCGCCGGAGGGCAGCCCGAGGCCGGCGTTGATGCCGACCCAGCGGAACGGCTCGGGCTCCCAGCGCGGCGAGAGGTGGTTGACCCAGGGGAGCGCGGTCAGCTCCGAATCCCGGCCGAGCACGAGATCCGCGAGCGTGCGGCCGGCGAGATTGGTGCTGCTGACGCCGTCGCCCACGTAGCCGCCGGCCCAGCCGACGCGCGTGACCGGGTCGAAGCCGACCGAGGAGTACCAGTCGCGCGGCACGCCGAGCGGTCCGCCCCACTCGTGCGTGACGCGTGCGCCGGCGACGGCCGGGAACAGCTCGTGCAGCACACGGCGCAGGTCCGTGAACACGGCCCGGTCGCGGTCGAAGTCGTCGCGGATCCTGCTCGCGAAGTGGTAGGGCGCGCCGCGACCCCCGAACGCGATCCGGCCGTCGGCAGTGCGCTGCGCGTAGATGATGAGGTGGCGACCGTCGGCGAGCGTGTCCATGCCGCTCCAGCCGATCTGCGCCCACACGCGCTCGGCGAGCGGCTCGGTCGCGATCATCAGCGAGTAGACCGGCGCGACCTGCCGGCGGCGCTCCGGCAGCCGGGCGGTGTACCCCTCGGTCGCCACGATCACGGTCTCGGCCGCGACCGAGCCACCGTCGGTCACGACTCGCCCGGTGCCGATCTCGGCGACGCGGCTCTGCTCGTACAGGATCGCGCCCCGCGTCTCGACGGCGCGGGCGAGCCCGCGGACCAGGCGCGCCGGGTGAATGCCGCGCGCAGTGCGGTGTGTACACGGCGCCGAGCGCGCCGGCCACGCGGACGTGGGCGTCGCTCTCGGCCGCGTCGAGCCAGCGGACGTCCTCGGGCCCGAAGCCCCACGCCCGCTCCTGGTCGACGTGCCGCCGCAGCCGCGCGACGTGCGGTTCCCTCGTCGCGACCTCGAGGGTGCCACCCTTCGCGAAATCCGCGTCGATGCCCTCGCTGGCGCACACACCGCCCACCTCGTCGACGGTCGCGAACATCGCTCGCTGCATCGCGATCGCCGCTTCGCGGCCGTACCGGCGGGCCGTCGCCTCCCGACTGCCCGCGAACAACGCCGAGCACCAGCCACCGTTGCGTCCGGACGCGCCGAAGCCCGCGATCTCGGCCTCGACGAGCACCACCCGCAGGCTCGGCTCGCGTCGCAACAGCTCGTAGGCGGTCCACAGTCCCGTGAAGCCGGCTCCGATCACCACGACGTCGGCGTGCACGTGGCCGGACAGCGCCGGCCGAGGAGCGAGCGGATCGGGCACCTGATCCAGCCAGAGGCTGCGACTGCGGTAGCGCGCCCTCGGGATCGCCCGCCGCGCTCACGCGTCGAGGAAGTCGGTCAGCAGGCGCGCCAGCGTCAGCGGCTGGTCGCCCTGCACGCTGTGCCCGGCGGCGGGGACGACCTCGACGGTCGCGTGCGGCGCCCGCCGGCGCAGCTCGGCGACGTCGTCGTCGTCGACCACGGGGAAGTCGCCGCCCCGTACGAGCAGCAGTGGCATCGACGCGGCGTCGACCGCGTCCCACAGGCCGCCGAAGTCGGGGACCTCGGTGCCCGCGTCGGGGACGAAGCGGTCGTAGCGCCAGGACCACGTGCCGTCGGGTCGCTCGGCGGCGTTGTGCAGGATCCCGCGCCGCAGCGAGGACTCGGAGCGCGTCGGGTTGAAGAGCACCGTCCGCTCGAGGATCTCGTCGAAGCTCGCGAAGGTCTCGGGTCCGGAGATGAACGCGGTGATCGCCGACGCCTTGTCCCGGTTGACCCCCGGCGTGACGTCGACCAGGCCGAGCCGCCGAACGACGTCGGGCGCGCGATGGGAGAGCGCGAGCGCGGTCAGGCCACCGAGCGACATGCCGACGACCGCGCGTGCGTCGGGTGCGAGCTCGCGCACCGCGACCTCGACCGCGGCAGCATTCTCGGCCGGCCAGTACGCGCGGTCGGCACGCCAGTCGGAGCGGCCGTGGCCGGGAAGATCGAGCGCGAGGAGCGGACGGTCGAGCGCGAGCGCGACCGTGTCCCACGTGTGCGCGTTCTGCGCGCCGCCGTGGAGCAGCACCAGCTCCGGGGCACCGGTCCCCCAGCGGAGCCCGCTCAGCGCCTGGCCGGGCGCGACCCCCACCGAGACGCGCTCGACCTCGGGCGGCGCCGGGTAGGGGAGCCCGACCTCGCTCGCGTTGTCGGCGAAGTAGGCGAACTCGTCGTAGACGACACTCGACATCGCGCCACCGTACGCTGCCCCGATGGAACCCCGCATCCCTCCGGTGTCGCTCGAGGACGCCGACCCCGAGACCCGCGCCCTGCTCGAACGACTCTCACGGCTGCGCGGCGACGATGCCAGCCTGCTCAACGTCTTCGGCACCATCGCCCGGCACCCGACGCTGCTGCGCGAGTGGCTCGGCTTCGCGACCTACGCGCTCACCCGGTCGACGCTCGACGCCCGGGTCCGGGAGCTCGCGGTCCTGCGGACGGGGTGGTGCAACCGGTCACCGTACGAATGGGGTCAACACGTGGTCGTCGCCCGGGCCGTCGGGGTCGGCGACGACGCCATCGCGCGCGTCGCCGAAGGGCCCGCCGCCGACGGCTGGACCGCCGCGGAGGCGGCGGTGATCCGCGCCGTCGACGAGCTGCACGAGCGCTCCACGATCACCGACGCCACGTGGGCCGAGCTCGGCGCGCACTACAGCGAGCAACAGGTGCTCGACCTCGTCTTCCTGATCGGCCAGTACCACCTGGTGTCGTTCGCGCTCGAACGCGTGCGGCGTGCAGCGCGACGACGGTGTCGACGACACGGCGATCCCCTTCCCACCGCTCGCGACCTGAGCCGCGGTCAGGGTGCGAGTCCCGCACACGCCCGGCGGCTGTCGAACGCGGCGACGTCCGCGGCCGCCGCGTCGCCCGTCAGCCAGCGCGGGATCCCACCCTGGATGCGGGCGGGGAGCCACTCGTACGCATCGACGTCGCGCCCGGTGACGGTCACCTTGAGCGCGCCCGTGATCCCCGAGGGGCCCGACTCGTTGTAGAAGGCGAAGTTGCCGAGCCCGTAGTCGACGAGCGCGGTTCCGAGCCGACCCGCGGTCTCGACGCGGTGGGAGTGGCTCCCGACCACGATGTCGGCCCCCGCGTCCACCAGCAGCTGCGCCAACTCCTGCTGGCGCGGGGTCGGGCACGTCATTCCCTCCGCACCCCAGTGCAGGAACACGACCACGGTGTCGGCATCCGCCCGCACCGCGCGGATGCCGGCGATCAGCCGCTCGACGCTCGTTCCCTTGGTGGAGGCGAGCCCGCCCTGGGTGTCGGTCGCGGTCCACGGGTCGATGAGCCAGTCGTCGAGCACGTCGGTGGCGGCGAAGAAGGCGAGCCGCTGGCCGCGCACCTCGGTGCGCCAGGGCCGGTAGGCCTCCGCGGCGTCCGCGCCGATCCCGAGCACCACGAGACCCGTCCGGGCCTTCGCCGCGAGCGTCTCGGCGAGGCCCTCGGGGCCGTAGTCCCGGCCGTGGTTGTTGGCCATCGTCACGACGTCGACGCCCGCGGCCCGCAGCGCCTCGAAGGCCGACGGCGGTGCACGGAAGTTGTAGGCCTTCGGGTCGGGCGAACCAGCCGTCGCGATCGCGGTCTCGAGGTTGACCATCGCCACGTCGGCGCTGCTCACGACGCCCGCGATCGGGGTGAACATCCCCGACGGGTTGCTCGCGAGCTGGTTCGCGAGGCTGCCCTCGAAGTGGACGTCGCCTCCGAAGACCAGCGTGACCGGCTGCCCGTCGCCCCGCCGCGGGCGGGTGGTCGTCGTCGTGCTCGGCAGCGTGGAGGTGGTCCCGGACGTCCGGGCGGCGCGACCGCGGCGGGCGGCACCCGAGGTGTCGTCGTGGTCGCTGCCCGCGCCGACGACCACTGCGAGCACGACGGCCGTGACCGCCGTCAGACCGATCGCGACGAGTCGGCGCACGCGATCAGCCTACGGGTGGGACCGGCCCGTACGATGCTCGGGTCATGTCGCGTGTGCGCCTCGCCCCTGCGCAGTACCGGCGGATCACCGTCGTCGCTGCCTCCCTGCTCGCCCTGATCATCGTGACGGGCGCCGCGGTCCGCCTCACCGGCTCCGGCCTCGGGTGCCCGGAATGGCCGAACTGCACCGCGACGAGCCTCGCGCCCACCAAGGCGGTCGGCGTGCACGGCTGGGTCGAGTTCGTGAACCGTCTCGTCACCGGCCTCGTGTCGCTCGTGGTGATCGTCGCCGTGCTCGGCGCCCTGGTGCGCACGCCGCGCCGGCGGGACCTCACGTGGCTCGCGGCGGGGCTCGTCGTCGGCGTCTTCGCGCAGGCGCTGCTCGGCGCGCTCGTCGTGAAGGAGCTGCTCGACCCGCCGTTCGTGATGGGCCACTTCCTGCTCTCGGCGCTCCTACTCGCGGACGCCCTCGTGCTGGTCTGGCGGGCCGGGGTCCCCGACGGCGAGCGCGCGCCCGTCGTGGTCCCCACGGTCGTGCACCGGCTCGCCGTCCTGGCCGTCGTGCTGGTGAGCGCGGTGCTCGTCACCGGGACCGTGGTCACCGGCACCGGGCCGCACTCGGGTGACGCCGGCAACTCGGCCGAGATCTCGCTGCGCGCCACCCGCCTCGATCTGAGGATCCCCGAGGTGGCGCGCGTCCACGGCATCACCGTGATGATCTTCCTCGGGTGCGTCGTGCTGCTCCTCGCGGTGCTCGTGCGCACCCGCGCGTCCCAGCTGCTCTACAAGCGCGTCACCCTCCTGCTCGGGGTGCTCGTGGCCCAGGCGGCCGTCGGCTACATCCAGTACTTCAACGACGTCCCCCGCGGCCTCGTCGCCCTGCACGTGGCGGGCGCGACCGCGACCTTCGCCGCGACCCTCGGCGTGCTCCTCGGGTGCCGCGCGGTGTCGCGGCCCGTCCCGGCCGAGCCGGCGCACGTGTCCGTCGGCGTGCCGGCCTGAGCGTCGTCGCCGGGCACTTCGGAGGTGTCTGTCCCGGTTTCGACGCCTCTTCCCGCGTTGCGTGGTCGATGGTGACCAAGATCTCACGCTCCGTGCTCAATTTCTCGGAGCCCGTTCGCCGACGACTGAGAGGTGCCGTCGTCACCGCGAGTCTCCGTCCCGCGTCGCGCCCTGGTGGGGCTGCTGGCTGCCGCGACGGGGATCGCCGGCCTGATCGGGCCGGCCGGCGCCGCGCCGGCGACCGAGGCCCCGGCACCGACGACGGCCCAGCTCGAGCGGGTCGCCGAGCAGTACAACCTGGCCCGGCTCCAGGCCGAGCGGGCCACGGCGCTCGTCGCCCGGACCGAGCAGCGGATCGCCGACGCCCAGGACCGGGTCGCCGTCGTCCGGGATCGCAGCCGGGCACGCATCGCGTCCATGTACAAGGACAGCGGCTCGGCGATGCCGTTCCAGCTCGACCGGGCGAGCGCGGTGACCGACCTCGCGCGGCGGGCCCACTACATGGACGCGGCCGAGAAGCCCGACCGTGAGCTGATCGGCGATCTGAGCACCCAGCTGCGCCGGCTCGAGACCGAGCGCGCCGCGCAGCGCGACGCCAGGGCACACCTCCAGCGGTCGCTCGACACCGCAGCCGCGATGAAGCACAAGCTGAACCGGCTCGCCGCCGAGGCGGCCGCCCGGGAGCAGGCCGACGCCGCGGCCGCGGCGGACGCCGCCGGTCCGATCGTCTCGGGGATCGCCGCGCCGACCGCGACTCCGTCGCCCCCGCCGTCGCCGCGCACCACGTCGCCCACGACCCCGGCGGCGCCGCACCCGAGCGCACCACCGCCGTCGCCCTCGGGTGGGCAGCCCTCGACCCCCGCGCCGCCTCCGTCGGGCGGTGCGGCGACCGCCGTGGCCTACGCCCGGGCGCAGCTCGGCAAGCCCTACGTGTTCGCGACCGCCGGGCCCGACACCTTCGACTGCTCGGGGCTGACGATGGCGGCATGGGCGGCAGCCGGGGTGCGCATGCCGCACTACTCGGGCTCACAGGCGACGATGTTCGCCAAGGTCGGCTGGGACCAGCTCCAACCCGGTGACATCGTGGTCTTCTACGGCGACCTGCACCACGTGGGGCTCTACATCGGCGGCGGCATGATGATCCACGCCCCCCAGACCGGCGACGTCGTGAAGATCGCCCCGGCCTGGCGCACCACCTTCCAGTGGGGCGTCCGCCCCCGCTGAGCCCGGCCTGGTCTCGTAGAGCTGCCAGAGCCGGAGCCGTTCGGCGTCGTCGTCGACCCAGGTGGCCGAGCATTCGACGTTCACCTGCTCGCGGTCGTGGTCCCAGTACAGAGGACTTGATCTCGCATCGCTCCGCCGGCGAGGTACGTCGTCCGCGGAACCTGGCGGCCGGATGTGCACGACGTCAGACTCGGCGTGTGGGTTGGACCATCACCCCGAGACGCCCGGACGTGGCGCTCCACTACAGCGAGGACCCGACCATCGACGAGTTCGTCCCGCACGTCCCGGCGACGAATCCCGACACTCCGCCCCTCGTCTGGGCCATCGAGCCGGCGTACGCACCGCTCTACTGGTTCCCCGCGACTGCCCACGGCGTCGCGGTCTGGGCGAACGACGACGTCGGGCAACGGCGGCTCGCGGCCCGGTTCGACACCGTGGCCCGCCGGGTGCAGTGGGCGTGGCGCCGCGACGAGGCATCGGTCCGGTCCACGCAGCTCACCGAGTACACCTTCGACGCGGAGCCGTTCGACGCGTGGCCGGATGCCGAGGGCCACTGGTGCGCGCCGCGGCCGGTGCGGCCGATCGGCCGTCGCGTGCTCGACGACCTGGTGGAGGAGCAGTCGCGCGCCGGCGTCGACCTCCGCTTCGTCGCCGACCTGGCCACGGTGCGCGCCGCGGTCCTCGACGCCCGCCTGCCCTTCTCCGTCGTCCGGTGGTCGGACCGCGACTGAGGCCGGAACCGACCCCACTTCGGCACCGTTGTAGGGGTCCACACCCCGACAAGTGCAACCAAGTGACGGCGGCTGGTCCCGGGCCAGACTGGGGGGATGACGACACGGCTGTGGGGTGTGGTGATCGCGGCACGGGATCCGAGGGCGCAGGCGGTGTGGTGGGCCGACGCCCTGGGCTGGACGGCGCGGCGACGACGAGGACGGCGACGGGGTCGTCACCGGCCCCGAACCCGACCTGCCGGAGATCCTGTTCGAGCGCGTCGACGACGCCAAGGAGCCGGTCAAGAACCGGATCCACCTCGACATCGCCTCGCCGACCGCGGCCGACCAGGCCGCCACCGTCGCCCGCCTGCGCGCCGCCGGGGCGACCGACGCCGACGTGGGCCAGGCCGCCGACACGCCATGGGTCGTGCTCGCCGACCCGGAGGGCAACGAGCTGTGCGTGCTCGATCCGCGCGACCGGTACCAGGGGGCACCCGGCCTCGCCGCCATCGTCCTCGACGCGAACGACCCGGAGCGCCTCTCCGATTTCTGGGTCGCCGCGACGGGGTGGGCCGTCGGCAACCGCGGCGACTACGGCGTGTCGTTGCATCGCCCCGGTGCGCGTCCGCCCGATCTCGACATCATCCGCGTGCCCGAACCGAAGACGGTGAAGGGTCGGGCGCACCTCGACGTGCATCCGCCGGCCGGCGGCGACCGGGACGCCGAGGTGGCCCGACTGACCGCGCTCGGCGCGGTCGCGGCCGATGTCGGCCAGGGCCCCGACGTGAGCTGGGTGGTCCTCGCCGATCCCGAGGGCAACGAGTTCTGCGTGCTCCGCCCGCAGTGAACGAGAACCCCACGCGCTGGTCGGCGCCGCGCGTGCCACGATCCGACGATGACGACCGCGAGCCGCGACCAGACCCCGGAGGGCCCCGCATGAAGGTCCATCTCGTCGACGGCACCTACGAGCTGTTCCGCCATCACTTCGCGGTTCCGTCGCACCTGGACCCGGCCGGGATGGAGGTCGCCGCCACCCGCGGGGTCGTCGGATCGGTGCTCACGATGCTCGAGGAGGGCGCCACCCACGTGGCCGTCGCCACCGACCACGTGGTCGAGTCGTTCCGCAACGACCTCTACGACGGCTACAAGACCAGCGCCGACATGGAGCCGCTGCTGCTCGCGCAGTTCCCGGTGCTCGAGGATGCGCTCGCCGCGCTCGGCGTGACCGTGTGGGCGATGGTGGAGCAGGAGGCCGACGACGGCATGGCCGCAGGCGCGAGGGTCGCCGGCGCCGACGAGCGCGTGGAGCAGGTGCTCATCTGCACGCCCGACAAGGACCTGGGCCAGAGTGTCGTCGGGACCCGGATCGTGCAGTTCGACCGGCGCAAGGGCGAGATGCGCGACGCCGAGGGTGCGCGCCAAGTTCGGCGTCCCGCCCGAGTCCATCCCCGACTACCTCGGGCTCGTGGGCGACACCGCCGACGGCTTCCCCGGCCTGCCGGGCTGGGGGGCGAAGTCGGCCGGCGCGGTGCTCGGGCACTACCTGCACCTGGAACGGATCCCGCCGCTGGCGAAGGACTGGGCCGTCGACGTGCGAGGCGCAGTGAAGCTCGCGACCACGCTCGGCGAGCACCGCGGGGACGCCGAGCTCTCCCGAGCATCGCCACGCTGCGCACGGACCACCCCGTCGGCACCGTGGACGAGTGGCGCTGGATCGGCCCGACACCCGAGTTCGGCGCATGGACCGAGCGCCTCGGCGCGCCGGGGATGCTGCGGCGGGCCGAGCGGCTGGCGGCCGAGCGCGCCTGACGGTCAGGATCGAGGCATGACCACTGCAACGACCTCTCCTTGGCCGGCGGGCGCACGGAGCCGTGGGGAGCGGTCGTGACCTCGGAGTCCTACGGCGCCGGCGCCGTCCTCGTGGACCGGCCGCAGCCGCAGGTGGCGCGGATCACGTTCAACCGACCCGACCGGCGGAACGCCATGAACGCGGCGTTGCTGGGTGGCTACTACGACGCGCTCGGTGCGCTGCGGGAGGACCGTGCGTGCCGGGTGATCGTGCTCACCGGCGCGGGCCCGGGGTTCTGCGCGGGGCTCGACCTCGCCGAGGGCGTGAAGCTCCCGGACCTCGCGGGCATGGGACCGGCGAAGGCGGGGATGCGCGTCCAGCAGTACATCGCGAACCTCATCCCGCTGATGCGCTCGCAGCCCCAGCCGATCATCGCCGCCGTGAACGGGTCGGCGTCGGGTGGGGGACTGGCACTCACGCTCGGTTCGGACATCCGCATCGCCGCCACGTCCGCCCGGTTCAACGTCGCGTTCATCAAGGTCGGGCTGTCGGCGTGCGACATCGGGACGAGCTGGATCCTGCCCCGGCTCATCGGTGCATCTCGTGCGTACGAGCTGATGCTGACGGGACGGTTCGTCGACGCCGACGAGGCGCTCAGGATCGGGCTCGTGACCCGGACCGTCGCCGACGACGCGCTGATGGACGCCGCGCTCGCGGAAGCCGAGCTGATCCTCGCCAACGGACCGTTCGGCGTGCGCATGACCAAGGAGGTCATGTGGAGCCAGCTCGAGATCGGCAGCATGCAGGCGGGCATCGACCTGGAGAACCGGACGCAGGTCCTGTCCAGCTTCGCGGGCGACCTCGAGGAGGCCATGGCGGCGTTCCTCGAGAAGCGACCCCCGAACTTCACCGACTAGGAGCATCCATGGGCGCACTCGACGGGCGACAGGCGTTCGTGAGCGGGGGATCGGGGGGGATCGGGCGCGCCATCGCGCTCGCGCTCGCCTCCGACGGCGCGGACGTCGCGGTCAACTACCGGCGCGACGAGGAGGCCGCCCTCGCCACCGTCTCGGACATCGAGGCGCTCGGCCGCCGCAGCGCGGCCTACGCCGCGTCGGTCGACGACGCCGACGCCTGCGCGGCGATGACGGCGGCGGTGCTCGACGAGTTCGGACCGATCGACCTGCTCGTGCACAACGCCGGCATCGCGTCACGAGGCCGGAGCGTGGTGCAGACCGATCTCACCGAGGTCGAGCGCAACTGGCGCACCCACACCCTCGCCGCGTTCGTGCTCGCCCAGGCGTTCGTGCCGGGGATGCGCGACGCCGCGCGTGGCGACGTCGTGATGATCTCCTCCCGTCGCGACCACCCACATGCAGGCGAACGGTGCCCCGTACACGATGGCCAAGGCCGGGCTCGAGGCCCTGGCGATGACGCTCGCGAAGGAGGAGCGTCGCAACGGGATCCACGTCAACGTCGTCGCGCCGGGCCTGGTCGAGACGGAGATGGGCCGGCGACTGGTGAAGGGCGCGATGGGGGGGAGGACATCCACACCCTCGACGCGGGCTCGCCGTTCGGCCACGTCTGCACGCCCGAGGAGGTTGCCGACGTCGTGCGCGCCCTCGTCGGCCCGACCGGCGCCTACCTCACCGGCATCAAGATCACCGTCGACGGCGGGACGTTCTAGGCCGCCGCGGACTGCGCGGCGCGGCGGAAGCCCTCGGCCTCCGTGCCGAGCGCGGTCCGGAGCCGCTTCCTCGCCACGAGCGCCAGCAACGGCGCGCCCGGACCGGTCACGTCGAGCGTGAGCCGGTTGGTGGCGCCGGTCCCGTTCGGCACGACCTCGTGGCCGCCGACGAACCGGGCGCCGAGCATGCGCGTGCGCTCCAGACGAACCTCCGTCCCGGTTCGAGCTCCTCCACGGTCCAGACCGCCGGCCGCAGTCCAGGTTGCTCGATCCGGGCCCGGGTCCCCACGGCGATGGGGCCGTCGGTGAGCTTCTCCAGCGACGTGATCGTGGGCGTCACGGCCGGCCACCGCTCGATGTCGGCGGTCAGGCCCCAGACGACCTCGGGCGGCGTCGCGATGTCGAGGGTGTGTTCGAGATGCATGCCGGGAGTGTACCATCTGGTACATGGCCGAGTCCAGCCCCCGGGAGCAGCTCGTGGACCGCCTCGTGGCCGAGACCGCGGCCCACGGGCTGCGGGACCGGAGCCTGCGCGACCTCGCGGCGGCGGTGGGCAGCAGCCACCGCATGCTGCTGTACCACTTCGGGTCGCACGCCGGGCTGATCGCCGCGATCGTGGCCCGGGTCGAGGCCGACCAGCGGGTGGCGCTGCGGGCGCTCGCGGCCGACGCCACGGGACCGGCCGACCTCGCCCGTCGCCTCTGGGCCCGGGTCTCCTCCGAGGAGCTCCGACCGTTCGTGCGGCTCTTCTTCGAGTCGCTGGCGCTGAACTCGCTCGACGGGCCGGGCACCGATCTCACGGACGCGTGGGTGCGCGACTCCGACGAGCTCGCGGCAGCGTTCGGGCGCTCGAGCGACGCCGTCGACGCGCGCATCGGGATCGCGGTCGTGCGGGGCCTGCTGATCGACGTGCTGAGCACCGGCGACGTCGACACCGCGACCGCGGCGCTCGAGCGCTTCCTCGCGGGTGGGACCCGACCGGCGCCGGTCAGAGCACCCCGTGGGCGGCGAGCACGGCACGGAGCTCGCGATCCGTCTCGGGGCCGTAGGTGCGCCATGCGACGCCGTCGACCTCACGCTCGGCCGCCAGCTCGTCACGGGTGAACCCGCACCGCGTGCCGCGGCGGTTCCACCGCGTAGAGCGCGAGCGCGTTCGACCCAGGATCTTGCGCTTCAGCGCCGGGGTCAGGGCCGGGTATCCGTGCCGCTCCTGGAGCTCGGTCGAGATCTCGAAGGCTCGGAAGGCCTGGATCTGGTCCTGGGGCGAGCCGTACCAGAGCGAGTCGGTCCCCCAGAGCACGCGCTCGGGACCGACGGCCACGAGCAGCTTGCCGAGCACGTGCGCGGCCTGGGTGGGATCGCGCACGAGGTTCCACCAGGTCGACCCGAGCTCCGCGTACACGTTCCCACCGGGTCCGATGCCGGCCTCGCGCAGGCTCCGCACCAACCGGTCCACCCCCGCGCCGGTCTCGGAGTACGGGCCCTCGGTGACCCCGGCTTCGTAGCCCGAGTGGTACACGACGAACCGCAGGTCGGGGTGCGCCCGGGCCGCGGGCCCGACGTCGACGGGCGAGGCGTACGCGCTGCCGCCCGAGAAGCCCTTGTGGACGCACACGACGCTCGGGCCGACCTGCTCGACCCGGGCGAGGAACGCCTCACCCACCTGCGGAGCCCCGGCGTCGTGGTCGTCGAGCCACCATCCCGCGCCCGGCGCATGCGTGTAGACCTTCCAGCCCACGACGTGGTAGTCGCCGAGGCGCAGCTTCGCCATCCCGTCGATCTGCGCCCCCGGCGCGCCGACGGTCGGCTGCACGCCACCGTGCAGCAGCACCCGGCTGTCGCCGCAGACGCGGTCGGCGAGGAGCCGGGCCTTGCGCATCGCGTCCTGGTCGAGCGGGCTGAGCTGCTCGGGGATCGGGATCGCGGTGAGGATCATCATCGACGTGTCGGACTGGTTGAAGAGCAGGTCGAGGTACTGCTCCACCGAGAAGCACGCCCGCGCGTCGGCCTCGCCGCAGCGGCCCTGGGGGAAGCTGTGCACGAGGCCGTCGATCCCCGCGATCCCGGTGCCGGGACCGGAGAGGTCGTAGTCGAGGTAGTGCGTCTGGACGTCGAAGACGACCTCGTCGCCGGCGAGCGCTCCACGCGCGGCGTCGGTCGAGGTGGTCGCACCCTCCGGGATGCGGTACGTGCCGCCGGACCGCTTGCCGCGCGAGCGGTTGGCGTCGTCGTGGCACGCGGCGAGCGTCCCGAGCATGAGCGCCGCACCGCCGAGGCTGCGGAGGAATCGCCGCCGGTCCATCCCGAGTCGCCGGGCGAGGACCTCGGCGTCGGCCCGGGTCCGCCGGATCGCCTCGCGACAGACGGCATCGAGCGGCACCGGGCGGAACTCGGTGTTCGAGCAGGGCCCCAGCTTCACGGGGAGCTCGGCGTCGGGATCCCACGCCATCGCGCCGACCCTAGACCCGTGGTCGCGACCCGAAGTGTGCGCAACCGGCGCGCGTTCGGGCCGAATTGGCCCGGTCACCTCGATCAGCGGAGGCGGGCGTGGTCACACCCCCGTGCGACCGTTGGCGGCATGACCGAGATCCTGCTCGTCGCCCTGCTCGTCGTCGTCCTCGTCGGAGCCGCCGCCGGCACGGCGGCCGTCGTGGTCCAGCACCAGCGCGTCGCGGTGCCCGCCGGCCCGGACCCGGACCAGATCGCCGACCGCATCGCCCGCATGGCGGCCCAGCAGCAGCAGGCGGCGCTCGGCCACCTCATCGAGACCAACCGGGCGCTGCTCGACTCCGAGCGGGCCCGGGCGGGGGAGTCGCTCGCCCACGAGCGCTCACAGATGGAGCAGCAGTTCGCCTCGATGCAGCACCACCTCGCGCAGGTGACCGACCTCGTGCGCGAGTTCGAGACCGGCCGCGGGGCCAAGATCGACCAGCTCTCCGGCGCGCTCGCGCAGCAACGGGCCGGCATCGCCGACCTCGCCCGGACCGCGCAGGGCCTGCGCGAGGCCCTGGCCGGCTCGAAGACCCGCGGCCAGTGGGGCGAGCGGATGGCCGAGGACGTGCTGCGCCTCGCGGGGTTCGTCGAGGGGGTGCAGTACCGCAAGCAGAAGGCGGTCGAGTCGGGGTCGGGGATCCCGGACTTCACGTTCCTCCTGCCCCAGGACGCCATCCTCTACATGGACGTGAAGTTCCCGCTCGACAACTACCTCCGCTACCTGAACACGGAGTCCGAGCTCGGCCGGACCCGCCACCGGGACGACTTCCTGAAGGACGTGCGGGCCAAGGTGAAGGAGTTGGCCCAGCGGAGGTACAGCGACGGCTCGCCGTCGAGCCTGGACTGCGTGCTGCTCTTCATCCCGAACGAGCAGCTGTTCGCGTTCGTGCAGGAGCACGCGTCGGCACTGCTCGACGAGGCGCTCACCCAGCGGATCATCATGTGCTCGCCCATGACGCTGTTCGCCGTCCTCGCCGTCGTGCGCCAGTCGGTGGAGAACTTCCGCATGGAGCGCACGGCCTCGGAGATCCTCGAGGTCCTCGGGGACTTCACCAAGCAGTGGGACCAGTTCTCCGAGAAGATGGACGCTCTCGGCCGCGGCCTCAACACCGTCACCAAGGCCTACGACGAGCTGTCCGGCGTCAGGAACCGTCAGCTCGTCCGCCAGCTGGACCGCATCGACGACCTGCGCCGCACCCACGAGCTGGTGGAGCTCGAGGACCCGCCGGTGCTCGCGATCAACGCGTAGGCGGTCGCGGGAGTTCCCTCTACGCTGGGTCGGTGCTCATCGTCCTCGTGGTCGCGCTCGTCGTCGTCCCGCTCGTGGAGCTCTTCGTCATCATCCAGGTCGGCCAGTGGATCGGCTTCCTCCCCACGCTCGCGCTGCTGATCGCCATCTCCATCGTCGGCGGGATCCTCGTCAAGCGCGAGGGGCTGAGCACCTGGCGGCGCGCCCAGGCGCAGCTGCGGGCGGGGGAGGTCCCCGCCGCCGAGCTGGTGGACGGCGCGCTGATCCTCGCCGCGGGCGCACTGCTGCTCACTCCGGGCTTCGTCACCGATGCGATCGGCTTCCTGCTGCTGATCCCGGCGGCCCGCTTCTTCCCGCGCCGGTGGGCACGCAACCACCGCGCCACCCGCACGGGCAGCTTCGTCTACGGCCGGGTCATCGACGTGCGCGGCACGGGCGGACCCGACCCGTCGCGTCCCGACCCGTCGGGTCCCGACCACCCGGCGATCGAGCCCCCGGACCACGACCCCGCGTCGTAGCGCGCGTCCGCCTCAGCGGTCGAGCACGCCCAGGCGGACCAGCACCGCGCGCGCCTCGTCGACACCCTGCGCCCGGTGCGACTGGTATCCGGCTTCCGTGGCGCCCTCCACGTTCACCATGTTGTCGTCGAGGAACAGGATCCGCTCCCGCGAGCACCCGAGCCGAGCTGCCACGCGGTCGAAGAGCTCCCGGTCGGGCTTCACCGCACCGAGCTCGTAGGAGAGGAACCGGGGATCGAGTGCGTGGATCTCCGGCCACCGCGAGAAATGACGGTCCCAGTGCAACGCATTCGTGTTGCTGAGACAGCCCGCGGTGACCACTGCTCGGACGTCGCTGATCAGCGCACCGGCGCCGGGCAGCGGACCACCCACCCACCCGGCGACGGTCTCGAGGTAGGCCTCGGGCGTGATCGGCAGCTCCCAGTCGCCGACCACGCCGGCCGCGAACTCCTCGGCGCTGCAGCCGCCCCGTTCGAAGGCCCGGACCCAGCGGCACGTCAGCCATCGACGCCACAGCTCGTCGTCGTCGGTGATGCCCGACAGCTGCTTCATCGGCTCGACACCGCCGAAGTCGACGAGCACACCACCGAGGTCGAACAGGACGACGTCGAGACCAGGATCGCGACCGCTCAATACGGACCGTCGCAGCAGGAGTCCCGCCACCCGCACGCCGGGCAGCGGTAGTGCGCGTGCTCCTGGCGCATCGGCGTGTCGCAGACGAGGCACACCGTGGAGAGGTCGCACGTCGCGCGGCGCGGGGTCCGGACCTCGGCATCGGCCATGCGCCGACGGTAGCGGTCGCACGCTCGACGCGAGCGGACCGCCGGGCTCGACCGTCAGGTGACGCGGAGCAGCTCGGGTGCGGGGGCGCAGTCGGCCCGGTGCGCGAGCGCGCCCGGGCCGTCGAGCCCCTCCGGGCCGATCACGGCGTCGAAGTCCGCCGGGGCGCACTCGACGAAGGGCGTCCCGCCCGGCTCGGTCTTTGCGATCGCGCGCTCCATCGCCTCGAGCATGCGCCCGGGCAACGCGAACCCGAGCGGGACCACGAGCCAGAGCTTCGCCCCGACCTCGCGCCCCGCGGCCATCAGCTCGGGGGTGCCCGGCGCGACCAGCACCCGGCCGTCGCCACACACGAGTGGCGCCACCAGCAGGTGCGACGGCGCGACCGCGAGCAGCTCGGTCTCGTCGACGACCCGCACGGACTGCACCGAGACCCGCAGGCGCCGCGAGAGCTGCGGGTCGGAGCGCCCGGAGCGCACGGCCAGGAGGTCGAGGTCGACCCGCTCGGCGAGACCGTCGCGGACGACGTCGGGCCAACCGACGACGGCGACCGGCGCCTCGTGCGGAAACGGCAACGCACCCGCGAGCCGGGCGCCCGTCGGGTCCGATCGCGAGGCTCGCCACGCGCCCCAGGCACCCTCGTGCGCGTCGGGGGCCGACAGGACGTGCGCGCACAGCCACCACAGCGGTGCGACGGTCGGGTGGTAGGCGAGCAGTCGCCGGCAGGCGATCACGACGCCGAACGGGTCGTCGGCGAACCCCGCGAGACAGTCGGCCGATTCCTCGAGGAGCTCGACGTCGTCGTCGTCGGTCCAACGAGCGAGGTACCGCAGGCGCTCGAAGGGCTGCACTAGTTCGTCCGTGGTTCCTTGGGCAGCCCCAGCACGCGCTCGCCGACGATGTTGCGCATGACCTCGTCGGTGCCGCCCGCGATCCGCATCCCCGGGGTGCCGAGCACCATCTCGGAGAACGCGAACGTTCCCCACTCGCCGGTGTCGGCCTGCAGGCGCGGGCCGAGGATCTCGCCGACGAGCTGGTTCACCTTCATCATGTTCTGGGTGAGCGCGAGCTTCGCGATCGACATCTCCGGGCCCGGCAGCTGCCCGGCGCGGATCTTGGCCATCGCCCGCAGGTTCGTGTAGCGCGCGACGGAGCTGCGGATGAACGCATCCGCCAGCCCCTGGCGGATCATCGGGTCGTCGTTGACACCGAAGTGCTGAGCCATCTGCACGAACCGGTTGAGGTTCATGGATCCGACCCCGGCACCGCCGCCGCCGATCGCCGCGCGCTCGTTCATCAGCGTGGTGAGCGCGACGGTCCAGCCCTCGTCGACGTCACCGAGCCGGTGCGAGTCGTGGACGCGGACCTCGTCGAAGAACACCTCGTTGAACGACGCGCCGCCGGTCATCTGGCGGAGCGGCCGCACCTCGACGCCGGGGGCGTGCATGTCCACGAGGAACATCGAGAGGCCCTTGTGCTTGGGCTTGTCGGGCGACGTGCGCGTGATGATCTCGCCGATGTCGGAGTACTGCGCGCCCGACGTCCACACCTTCTGGCCGGTGACGACCCACTCGTCGCCGTCGCGCTCGGCACGCGTCTGGATGCCGGCGAGGTCCGAGCCGGCAACCGGCTCCGAGAAGAGCTGGCAGCCGATGATCTCGCCCCGGTACAGCGGCCGGAGGTAGCGCTCACGCACCTCCGGGATCGCGTGGGCGAGGATCGTCGGGGCGACCATGCCGAGGCCGATCCCGAACGGCGACTGCGAGGGGATGGAGTACCGGCCGACGAGCTCGCGGTACGCGCGGTCGTAGGACACCGGCAGCGCCCGACCGCCGTAGTCGGTGGGTCCGGTGATCCACCCGAAGCCGGCGTCGAACTCCTGCTGCTTCCAGGCCTTCGCCGCCGCGACCTCGGTCCGCTCCTGGTCGGGCGTCTTCTCGTCGAGCATGCCGACGCGGTCCGATCCCTCGCCCCACACGAACCTGGTCTCGCCCCGCCGCTCGGCGTTCGCGTCCAGGAACTCGGTGGCGGACTCGGTGAACTCGGCGAGTGAGATGTCGGACATTCGGGCCTCCTCGGTGCGGCGCGGGATCGTATCGAGCCCAGCCGGGCCAGCGCCTTCGCGGTCCGCGCGGGCCGGCCCGAGGATCACTTCCGGGATCGGCAACCGGGGGGTCCTAAGGTGCCGGGCAATGTCCGAACGCCTCGACATCGCGCCGGCCCCACCGCCGAGCCTCGCGTCGGTGGGTGCGGCCATCGAGACCCGCGTCGAGGGGCTCCTCGCGCACGAGATCGAGCGTTGGACCCTCGTCGACCCGGCGCTGGCCGCACCACTCGAAGCGCTGCGGTCCCTCGTGACGGCGGGCGGGAAGCGACTGCGCCCGGCGTTCTGCCACTGGGCCTTCGTCGGCGCCGGTGGGGATCCCGCCGACCCGCGGGCGGTCGACGTGGGTGCGGCACTCGAGCTGCTGCACACCTTCGCGCTGGTCCACGACGACGTGATGGACAACGCCGACCTCCGGCGGGGGCGAGCGTCGGTCCACGCGGCGGCGAGCGCCGAGCACGCTCGCACCGGTGGGCGTGGCGAGGCCCGCCGGTTCGGCGAGGGCGTTGCGATCCTCGTCGGCGACTTCGCGTTCGTCTACGCCGACATGCTCCTGGCCGCGCTCGATCCACGGTCGCGTGCGCTCTATGACGAGCTGCGGGTCGAGCTGTGCGTCGGTCAGTACCTCGACCTCGCCGCCACCGCCGCCGGCGCCCGCGACGCGGCCCAGGCACAACGCATCGAGTGGTACAAGAGTGGCAAGTACACCGTGGAGCGGCCCCTGCACCTCGGCGCATCCCTCGCCGGGCGGGCCGCCGACCTCACCGGGCCGCTGTCGGCGTTCGGCCTGCCCCTGGGCGAGGCGTTCCAGATGCGCGACGACCTCCTCTCGGTGTTCGGGGACCCGGCCGTGACCGGCAAGCCGGTGGGCGACGATCTCCGCGAGGGCAAGCTCACGCCCCTGGTCGCGGCCACCGAGGCCCGGGCCGACGCCGCGGGCCGGCGCCTGCTCGACCGGATCGGTGCGCCCGACATCACCGCGGCAGAGATCGCGGAGCTCCAGCAGGTGATGGTCGACTGCGGGGCCGTGGCCGAGGTGGAGCACGCCATCGAAGCGCTCGTCGCCGAGAGCCTCGCGGCGCTCGACCGGGCCCCGATCACGGCCGACGCCCGGGCCGCCCTCGCCGATCTCGGCGCCTTCGTCGCGTGGCGGGACCGATGACCCCACCGGCCGTCGAGATCGCCGGGCTGGTCAAGCGCTACGGCGACCGCACTGCCGTCGCCGGACTGGACCTCACGATCGCGACCGGGGAGATCTTCGGTCTGCTCGGACCCAACGGAGCGGGCAAGACCACCACCGTCGAGATCCTCGAGGGCTACCGCGACACGGACGAGGGCACCGTGCGCGTGCTCGGGCTGGACCCGCGCACCGAGGCACCGGCCCTGCGCCCGCGTATCGGGGTGATGCTCCAGGAGGGCGGGCTCTACCCGGGCGTGAGGCCGCTCGAGCTCCTGCGGCTCTTCGCCGCGTTCTACGACCACCCCGACGACCCGGAGCGGCTCCTCGACCTCGTCGGCCTGCGCGACGCCGCCGGCACGATGGTGCGCCGCCTCTCGGGCGGCCAGGCCCAGCGCCTCTCCCTGGCGCTCGCGCTGGTCGGCACCCCCGAGCTCGGTCTTCCTGGACGAGCCCACGGCGGGCATGGACCCGCGGGCGCGCGCCGACACCTGGACGCTCGTGCGCGAGCTACGCGCCCGCGGCACCACCGTGCTCCTGACCACCCACTACATGGACGAGGCCGAGCAGCTGTGCGACCGCGTCGCGATCCTCGACCACGGGACCGTCGTGGCGACCGGGACCCCCGTCGAGGTGACGAGCACGGTCACCGACCCCTCGCTGCGCTTCGCGACCGCCCGCCCGATCGACGTCGCGGTGCTCGCCCGGGTCCTCGAGCGGTCGGTGGAACCCGCGGGTGCCGAGTACGTGGTGGCCGGCGCCCCGTCGCCCGAGCTCGTCGCGACCCTCGGCAGCTGGCTGTGCGACGAGGGCGTGCAGCTCACCGAGCTGCGCACGGGTCAGGCGAGCCTCGAGGAGGTCTTCCTGCGGCTCACCCAGGAGCCCCCCGTGGACGCCACGGCGTCTCCCGCCCGGGCCGGCCGCCGGGGGAGTCGATGACCACGAGCACCGGCGCGGTCGCGGCGCAGACGCGCCTCGAGCTCGCGATGACGCTGCGCCGCGGCGAGAGCCTGCTCGTGACCCTCGCGATCCCCATCGGGATCCTGGTGTTCTTCGGCAAGGTCGACGCGCTCACCACCATCAAGGGCGACCCGGTCGACTTCCTCGTCCCCGGCGTCCTCGCGCTCGCGGTGATGGCCAGCGCCATGGTGAGCCTCGGCATCGCGACCGGTTTCGAGCGGCGGTACGGCGTCCTGAAGCGGCTCGGCTCGACCCCGCTCTCCCGCGGCGGCCTGCTCGCGGCCAAGACGCTCAACGTCCTCGCCATCGAGGTCCTCCAGGCGGTCGCCATCGTGCTGACCGGCGTCGCGCTCGGCTGGCACGTCGACGGCTCGATCGTGCCCGCGATCGGACTCCTGCTGCTCGGCACCGTCGCCTTCGCCGGGATCGGGATGCTCATGGCGGGCACGCTGCGGGCCGAGGCGAACCTCGCGCTTGGCGAACGCCCTCTTCCTCGTCCTGCTCTTCCTCGGCGGGATGGCCTACCCCCTCGCCAAGCTGCCCGACGCGATCGAGGCCGTCGCCCGGCTGCTGCCCGCGGCCGCGCTGGCCGAGACCGTTCGGGCGGTGCTCGGGCACCACGCCTTCCCGGTCGGCGCGTTCGTGGTGCTCCTGGCGTGGACGGTCGCGGCACCGCTCGCGGCCGCCCACTGGTTCCGGTGGGAAGAGGCCTGAGGTGAGCCCGGCGCCGGAACCGGCAACGGGTGACGACGACGACGCTCGCGGCCTGGTGCGGCTCAGCATCGTCGCCGCGGTCTGCGGCGTGGCGGTCGGGGCGGTCGGCGGCGCGTTCCGCTGGTCGTTGATCCGGGCGGACGACGCTCGGGCGTCGTTCGTCTCGTGGGCGCACCACTGGCCGGCGCTGGGCTGGCTCCTCCCGGTGGCGCTCGTCGCCGCCGGCGCGGCCGCGGCCCGGTTCGTCGTGAGGCTCGTACCCACGGCATCGGGGAGTGGCGTCCAGCACGTCGAGGCGGTCTGGCGCGACGAGATCGAGCCGTCACCCTGGACGGTGCTCCCCGCCAAGTTCGGGGGCGGGCTGCTCGCCATCGGATCGGGACTGGCGCTGGGTCGCGAGGGCCCGACGGTGCACATGGGCGCCGTGATCGGGTCGGAGTCCGCTGCGCCGTGGTCGGTCTCGGAGCATCGGACCGGCGCGTGCTGCAGACCGCGATGGGCGGAGCCGGGCTCGCCGTGGCCTTCAACGCACCCCTGGGCGGCTCGCTCTTCGTCTTCGAGGAGATCGCGAGGTCGTTCAAGCTGCGCCTGACGCTGATCACCCTCATCGGGTCGGCCGTGGCCGTCGCGATCGAGCGGGTCGTCCTCGGCAACGGCACCGGTCTTCGGCGTCGCCCCGGTTCCGACCCCGACCGGCTGGCTCATCGCGGTCTTCGTCCTCTTCGGCGCCGCGACGGGGGCGCTCGGCGTCGTGTACAACCGCCTGGTCGTCGAGGGCATCGATCGATTCGCCGCGTTGCGACGGCCCTCGCCCGAGCTCCGCGCGGCGATCGTCGGCGGGGTCGTGGGCCTCGTCCTGTGGTTCGAGCCGCTCGGCGTCGGCGGCGGGGACCGCATGGCCCAGCGCGCGCTGGGCGGGACCATCGGCATCAGCGCGTTGGTCGGCTACTTCCTGGTGCGATTCCTGATCGGACCGTGGTCGTACAGCGCGGGAACCCCCGGCGGGCTGTTCGCTCCGCTGCTGGCGGTCGGTGCGCTCTGGGGAGTGCTCGCCTACCGGCTCCTCGAACCGCTGGTCTCCGCACTCGGCACCCGACCCGACGCGCTCGCCATCGTGGGGATGGCCGCGTTCTTCGCAGCCGTCGTCCGGGCACCGTTCACCGGCATCGCACTGATCGCGGAGATGACCGCGACGACCAGGCTCCTGCTGCCGATGTTCGCCGTGTGCTTCGCCGCGGTGCTCGTCGCCACGCTGCTCCGCGGTGAGCCGGTGTATGACTCGCTGCGCGCCCGTCTGCCCGGGATGCTCCGCCACTGAGCGGGATGCCGCGCGACCGGCGCGGTCCGGCGCTACCGCTTGCTGATGCGCTCGACCGCGGCGTCCAGCGCGGCCGGCGAGGGCGGTCCGTACGCCCGGGCGCGGATCACGCCCCTGCGGTCGATGAAGAACGTCTGGGGCGGCGACCGCACGCCGTAGGCGCGTGCCACCGGATCGCCCTCGCCGCCCTTGACGAAGGTCCACGTGCCGCCGTTCTGCCGCGCGAAGTCCCGTGCGTCGCCCGCGAGGTCCCGGAACGTGATTCCCACGATCGCGAGGTCGTCACCGTGGTGGCGCTGCGCGAGGTCGTGGAACTGCGGGAACTCCTCGCGACAGGGCCCGCACCACGACGCCCAGAAGTTCACGACGACGGGCCGGCCCCGCAACGACGCGAGTGACACCGTGCCCTTCCCCGAGAGACGGGCGAGATCGAACCCGGGAGCCTGCGCGCCGACGGTCGCACGACCGGCGATGCGGGTCTTCGGCGGGACCGGCGTCGATCGTCGTGTCGTTGGGGCCGGAGTTGAGCGCCGAGCCGATCGCGACCGCCACGAGGATCGCCAGCGCGAGTGCGCCGATGAGCACTCCGCCCCGGCGCCGCCTAGCGGGCACGGACGATGACGTCCACCGCGATCGCGACGAACAGGAGCGCGAGGTACGTGTTCGAGTAGTGGAACAGCTTCATCGCGCGTTCCGGGGTGGGCTTCGCGGTCAACGCCGCGGCGCCGGCGCACGAACAGCCCACCGGCGATCAGCGCGCTGAGCCCGTAGATCCATCCGAGGTCGCGCGGGCGGCACGAGCGCGAGCGAGACGACCACCGTCACGATGGCGTACACGAGGATCTGGCGCGAGGCCGCCGCGATGCCGACGACCACCGGCAGCATCGGGATGCCCGCCTTGGCGTAGTCCTCCCGGTAGCGGACCGACAAGGCCCAGAAGTGCGGCGGGGTCCAGCAGAAGACGATCGCGAACATGATCCACGCGGGCACGGCGAGCGACCCGGTGACCGACGCCCAGCCCACGAGCGCCGGCACCGCACCAGCCGCACCACCGATGACGATGTTCTGCGGGCTGCGGGGCTTGAGCCAGATCGTGTACACGAACACGTAGAACAACATCGCGCTGACCGAGAGCGCCGCCGAGAGCAGGTTCACCGTCAGCGCCAGCCACACGAACGCGACCGCTTCGAGCACGAGCCCGAACACCAGCGCGGCCCGGGGCGACACGTCGCCACTGGGGAGCGGCCGCGAATGCGTGCGGCGCATCACCTGGTCCCGGTCGCGCTCGATCCAGCAGTTGATCGTGTTGGCGCCACCCGCCGAGAGCGCGCCGCCGAGCAGCACCGCGCCGATCAGGCCGAGGCCGGGCAGCTCGCCGGCCGCGAGCACCATCGCCGGCACCGTCGTCACGAGCAGCAGCTCGATGACCCGCGGCTTGGTGAGCATGAAGTAGACGCGGGCGGTGGCGAGCAGACCCCGGCGGCGGACGACGGGCACCGCCCCTGCGGGTGCGAAGTCGTCGGGAAGCGCGGCCACGGCCACCGACGGTAGCAGTCGGTCGCGTCGACGAACGAAGCCCGTCGGGGCTCCCCGGGCGGTCGCCGCTATCCTGCGCGGCGTGGCCGAACCCACCCCGCTCCGCACCGCCTCCGACTCCCTCGACCCCAAGCATGGCGATCCGCATGACCGCCGATCGGTTGCTGTGCCAGCCCGGCACCGAGGCCGGGGAGCGCAAGTCCCGGTCGGGCATCCTGATCCCTGCCACCGCCAACGTCGATCGGCGGCTCGTCTGGGCCGAGGTGATCCAGGTCGGCCCGACGGTCCGCAACGTCGAGGCGGGGGACCGGGTGCTCTTCGCGCCCGATGCCGGGTTCGAGGTCGAGATCCGCGGCGACGACTACCTGATCCTGCGCGAGCGGGACGTCCACGCCGTGGCGTCCGAGCGCGAAGGCGGCCAGACCGGCCTCTACCTCTAGGAGAGCTCACCGTGGATGTTCGCCTCGACGGTCGCGTCGCCCTGGTCACCGGCGGTTCGCGTGGCATCGGGCTCGCGATCGCTCAGGAGCTGCGCCGCGAGCGGTGCGCGGGTGATGATCTCGTCCCGCAAGGCCGAGGCGCTCGAGGCCGCCGCCGCGACCATCGACGGCGATGCCGCCGTGGTTCGCGGCCAACGCCGGCGACCCCGACGACGCGGCGGCCTGTGTGGCCGCCACGATCGAGCGGTTCGGCCGGTCGACATCCTCGTCAACAACGCGGCCACCAACCCCTACATGGGCAAGACGATCGACATCGACCGGCCCCGGCTCGACAAGACCATCTCGGTCAACTGGGCCGGACCGCTGCATGTGGACACAACTCGCGTGGCAGGCGTGCGATGCAGCGAGCACGGCGGCGTCGTGCTCAACATCGCGTCGATCGGCGGGATGTCGGTCGAGACGTCGATCGGCGCCTACAACGCGACCAAGGCCGCGCTGCTGCATCTGACCCGCACCCTCGCCGCCGAGCTCGCGCCGGGCGTGCGCGTCAACGCGATCGCGCCCGGGTCTGGTGAAGACCGACATGGCCCGCGCCCTGTGGGAGCCGAACGAAGCGGCGATCGCCAAGGACCATGCCGCTGCACCGGCTCGGCGAGCCCGCCGACATCGCCCGCGCCGCGACGTTCCTCTGCTCCGACGCCGCGAGCTGGATCACCGGCTCCACCTCGTCGTCGACGGCGGCGCCCTGCTCCACGCCTGACCGCACCGCGGTGTCCGTTCCGCCGCGACGGCGCGGGCGCACGGACATCGTCCCGCAGGCGGGCTCAGTCGCGCATCCAGGTGACGCCGACGCGGTGGCGCTGCGCGAGCTCGGCGTAGGCCGGCGGGTTGGCCTTGACCCAGAACTCGGCCGGCGAGCCCTCGACCCGGCGCTTGACCACCGCGGGCGACCCCGCCGCGAGCATCCCGGCCGGGATCGTTGGTGCCCGACGCGACGACCGAACCCGCCGCGATGAGCGCACCGGCGCCGATGGTCGCACCGTCGAGCACGATCGATCCGTTGGCCACGAGGCACTCGTCGCCGAGCATCGCACCGTGCACCACGCAGTTGTGGGCGACGGTCGCGCCCGCGACCGACCTCGGTCGTGAGCCCCGGGCGGACCGTGGAGCACCGCGCCGTCCTGGATGTTGGCGCCGGCGCGGATCACGACCGGCGCGTAGTCGGCCCGGATCACCGCGCCGTACCAGACCGACGCGCCGTCCTCGACGATCACGTCACCCACCAGCGTCGCGGTCGGCGCGATGAAGGCGCGCGCGTGCACCTGCGGCCGCAGCCCTTCGAAGTCGTACTGCGGCATCGTGACTCCCTCGGTGACGGCTCAGGCGCTCTTGCGCGCGTCGCGGCCGCAGCGTGCACCGGCGTCTCCGCCGGATGCGCACCCGCGGGCCGCGATCGGCGCAGCCGGTGTCGAGGTAGTCGGCGACGCTCTCGTACAGGTCGTCGCCGATCATCTTGCGCAGCTCGGGCTCGAGAGCTGCGGTAGACGGGCTCGGCGCCGACGAACGCCTCCGGCGCCTCGGTGCACCACCACGCGAACTCCGTCGCCGCCCTCACCCCACCCGTGACGGGCGAACTCGGTGAGGCGGTGGTGCACGATGCCGTCGTCGGCGTCCTCGTCGTACTCCTCGATGTTGCGCAGCGGCACCTGCCAGCACACCTCCGGCTTCACGTCGCTGTGGTGGACGCCGGTGCGCATCGAGTACACGTGGAGCGCGCAGCCCGGGCCGGCCTCGAAGCCGGGCCGGTTGAGGAAGATGCAGGCGTCGTCGACGAGCCGCGTCCGGTAGTCGCCCTTGCCGACCTTGGCCCAGATCCCCTTCTTGCGCGCCCTTCTTGAGGAACTGCCAGTCGTCGGCCGTGAGCTTCGCCGCGACCTTGTCGACGAGCTTGCGGTCCTTGGCGCCGGAGGAGTGCGCGCCGTACGAGCAGCATCCCTGGCTCATCTCGGGCGCCTTCTCGGTGAGCACGCCCTGGCAGCCGCGCCCGAAGATGCACTCGTAGTTCGACGTCAGGAACGTGACGTCGACGTGCCAGACGTGCTTCTTGCGCTTCGGGTCGGGGAACGTGACCCACTCGCGGGCGGGGGCGGTCATCGCTCTCCTCCGGGGGGACGGAACGGGGGATGGTCGGACCCGACCGCGGCAAGCTCGAACCACAGCTCCCCGACGGCCAGCAGACCCTTCCAGAACTGGTCGAGGACGATGCGCTCGTTCGGTGCGTGGATCTGGTCGTCGGGGAGGCCGACGCCGAGGAACACGACCGGGCGCCTCGAGCACGCGACCGAGCGCCTCCTCGGGACCGGACCCGCCTTCACGGGTGAAGCGGCACGGCGCGCCCCAGACCCGCTCGACCGACGCGGCGCGGCCGCCTGCACCGCCGGATGGTCGAGTCGGGGTCAGCGCCGGCGCGACCGCGCCCATCGGCGTGACCGTGACGGCGACTCCGTCGGGATCGTGCGCGGCCGAGCCAGGCGCGGAACGCTCGGCGACGCGCGTCGGGATCCTGGTCGGGCACGAGGCGGAACGTGATCTTGAGCGTGGCCGCGGCGGGCACGATCGTCTTGACGCCGTCTCCGCGCGTAGCCCGACTGCGATCCCGGTGACCTCCGCGGTCGGCCGGACCCAGATCCGCTCCAGCGTCGAGAAGCCGGCCTCGCCGGCGAGGGGCGCTCCGTCCGCGGTGGCGCAGAACTCGTCCCGGTCGAACGGCAGCGCGTCGATCGCGGCCCGCACGTCGTCGGTCACCGGCAGCACGTCGTCGTAGAAGCCCGGGATCGTGACCCGCGCCGTCGGTCGTCGTGCAGCGCCGACGCCACTCGGGCGGCGCTCGTGCGCGGCGTTGCGCACCGCGCCGCCGAAGCTGCCCGAGTGGAGGTCGCCGGACGCGGTCCGGAGCGCGACGTCGAAGGCGAGGAGACCCCGCATCCCCGTGCAGATCGACGGGACGTCGGCGGCCCACATCGCGGTGTCCGACACGACCACCACGTCGGCGCGCAGCCGCTCGCGGTGCCGCTGGAGGAGCGACTCGAAGTGGGGACTGCCGACCTCCTCCTCACCCTCGACGAGGAACTTGAGGTTGACCGGCAGGCGCGCCGGCGCGCGCCGAGCAGCGCCCGGACCACTTCGAGGTGGTAGAGCACCTGGCCCTTGTCGTCGACCGCGCCGCGGGCGAAGAGCTGGCCGTCGCGCACCGTGGGCTCGAACGGTGGGGACATCCAGGCGTCGAGCGGATCGACGGGCTGGACGTCGTGGTGGCCGTAGACGAGCACGGTCGGCGCGCCCGGCGCGTGGAGCCAGTCGCCGTAGACCGACGGGTGGCCGGCGGTCTCGAGCAGCTCGACGTGCTCGAGGCCGACCGCCGCGCATCTCCGTCGGCGCACCAGTCGGCCGAGGCCCGCACGTCGTCGCGATGGTGCACGGGATCGGCCGAGATCGCCGGGATCCGGAGCCAGTCGCCGAGGTCGTCGAGGATCTCGCGCACGCGCGCTCGCGACACGAGGTCGCCAGCGCCAGCTCCGCCACGGAGGCGAATGTAGTGGGGCCCGTCGGTAGCATCGGCGGATCGCCACCGATCCGCGTCCGCCGCTGACCCGACGCTGGTCGCCGCACGCTCCGGCGCCCGCTTCGGTCGACGGACCGGGCCCGGACCGAACCGCTCGAGCTGACCGCTCTACGAGCGCGACGCGCGGCACCGCGGCGGGCCGCGCGGCGCGGTGTGCTTCCCCGAGTCGACCGACGACGTCGCGTCCGCGGTGCGCATCGGCGCGCCGCCACGGCGTGCCGTTCGTCGCCCGGGGGAGCGGCACCGGCCTCGCGGGCGGCGCCACCCCGTCGACGACGCGCTCGTCATCGTGACCACCCGCATGAACCGGGTGCTCGAGGTCGACGCCGACGCCGCGTCGCCTGGGTCGAGCCCGGCGTGCTCAACCTCGACCTCACCCGCGCGGTCGCCGCACCTCGGCCTGCACTACGCCCCCGACCCGTCGTCGCAGCAGGCCTGCACGATCGGCGGCAACGTCGGCACCAACGCCGGCGGACCGCACTGCCTCGCCGCGGGCGTCACCTCGGCGCACGTCCTCGCGGTCGAGGTCGTGCTTGCCGACGGCTCGGTGGTCGCGTGCTCGGCGGCCTCGACCCCGGACACCCCCGGGCCTCGACCTGCGGGGCGTCTTCGTCGGCAGCGAGGGCACGATGGGCATCGCCACCGCGCATCGCGGTGCGGCTCTGCCCGACCCGCCGGAGGTCCGGACCCTCCTGCTCGACTTCACCGTCGATCGACGACGCGGCCGCCGCGTGAGCGGCATGATCGCGGCCGGGATCGTGCCCGCGGCGCTCGAGATGATGGATGCCCGGATCACCCGGGCGGTCGAGGACTTCGTCGGCGCCGGCTTCCCGCGCGATGCCGAGGCGGTGCTGCTCGTCGAGGTCGACCGGCCTCGCGGCGGGTGTCACGGTCGAGACCGACGCGATCGACCGGATCGGCCGGGCCCACGGCGCGCGCACGGTGCGGGTCGCGGCGGACCCGACGAGCGCGCCCTGCTGTGGAAGGGGCGGAAGTCGGCATTCGGTGCGATCGCCCGCATCGCACCCGACTACTACCTCCACGACGCGGTGGTCCCGCGCACGAAGCTCGTCGAGGTGCTCCGCCGCGTCTACGAGATCGCCGACCAGCACGGGCTCATCATCGATGAACGTCTTCCACGCGGGCGACGGCAACCTCCACCCGCTGCTCGTCTTCGACGGCCGGGACGCCGGGGTGTGGGAGCGGGTCCACGCCGCCGGCGACGAGATCCTCGCGCCTGCATCGACGCCGGGTGGCGTCCTGTCGGGCGAGCACGGCATCGGCCTCGAGAAGCGCGATGCGATGCCGCTGGTCTTCGACCCCCGACGACCTGGACGTCCAGGCCCGCGCTCCGGGACGCGTTCGACCCCGACGGCATCGCCAACCCGGACAAGGTCCTGCCGCGGGGCAGCCGCTGCGGCGAGATCGCCCGGCTGCCCGAGGGGGCGTGGGTGTGAAGGCCGTGGCCGCGCCCTGCAGCGAGCGTCGGCGCCGCGGTCGCCGGCAGCGGCGGCCGTCGTGGCGGTCGGCGCGGGCACCCACGCCGGCGGTCGGCGGCGCGTCACGCGAGCGCGACCGAGGTCCGGGTCCCCGCGCGGCGATCGTCGAGTTCGACCCGGCCGACATGACCGTCACCGTCGGCGCCGGGACGACGTGCGCCGACCTCGGCGCCGTGCTCGCCGAGCACGGCCAGGAGTGCCCGCTCGACCCGCGCGATCCGGCCGCCACCGTCGGCGGCACGCTCGCCGACCGGGCTCTCGGGGCGTGCGCCGGCTCGGGCTCGGGCCGCTGCGCGACCGGGTGCTCGAGGTGCGCTCGTCCTCGGCGACGGCCGACGTCGTGCGCGGCGGCGGACCGACGGTCAAGAACGTGACCGGCTACGACATGCCCCGGCTCCTCGTCGGCTCGCTCGGCACCCTGGGCGTCCTCACCCAGGTGATCGCTGCGCTGCCAGCCCGCGCCCGCCGGCCTCGGAGTGGTGCGACCGTCGACGCGCCGGCCGCGGTCGTCGGCGCGGCCTCTCACGCGCCCTCGCGGTGCTCGTGGGACGGCCGACCGACCACGTCCTGCTCGAGGGCCACCCCGACGACCTCGCCGCCGAGGCCGCGGCCGCTGGCTCGGTCCGCGGCCCGACGCCCCGACGCTGCCCGAACGGTGCGCACCGGGGTCGCATCTCGGTGGCGCCCGGCCGGCTCGACGCGGTCGCGTGCCGCGCCTCGCCGGCGCCGTCGCGTGCGCTGGGCTGGCGGAGCTCGGGGTCGGCACCGTCCACGTCGCCGCCGACGACGGCCGGCCGGCTGGCCGCGGCCCGGAGGCTCGCGCACCGCCACGGCGGCTGGCTGCTCCGCGAGGCCGGCGCGCCCGGCCTCGACCCGCTTCGGTGTCGGCCTTCCCGCGTCCGCAGGTCCAGCGCGCGGCTCCGGGCGGCGCTCGATCCCGACCGGCAAGCTCAGTCCCGGGCCGGGTCCCCGGCGACCGGAGCCGCCGTGCAGTGCCGGCGCCGGTGCTCGTCCTCGACGACGACGAGCTCGTCGCCTGCGTCGCCTGCGGACTGTGCCTGCCCGCACTGCCCGACCTATCGCGTCACCGGGCTCGAGATCGCGTCGCCGCGGGGCCGGATCGCCGCCATGCGCGCCGTCGAGCCGAGGGCCGCGCCGCTCGACGCCACGTTCGTCGGCGCGATGGACGCGTGCATCCAGTGCCGCGGCTGCGAGGCCGCCTGCCCGTCGGGCGGTGCCGTTCGGGCGCCTGATGGAGGACGCCCGAGGCACCGCGCCAGCGACGCCCGACCGGGCGCCGGGTGCCGCGCGCGTGGCGGAGTGCCGTCGCGCTTCCGCGTGGTGCTGCTGCGGCACCGGCGCGTGCTCGTCGGCGCTCACGCGTGCGCTGGCCGTCGCGCAGCGGCTCCACCTCGTGCCCCGGCGCTTCGGCCTACCCCGGCTCTCGCTCCGGCGCTGCCGGCCCCGCTCACCGCCGACCCCGCTCCGCGACGCCTACCTGTTCACCGGGCTGCGTGATGGACGCCTGGCAGCGCGACGTCCACCGCGCGGCGCTGCGGGTCGCTGCGGGCCTGCGGGCGCCCGCGTCGGCCTCCCCGGTCCCGGCGCCGACTGCTGCGGCGCGCTGCACGTGCACGCCGGGCGGCGTCGACGACGCCGCGCGCCTGGCCCGCCGGGTCATCGACGCATTGCCCGGAGACACGCCGATCGTCGTCGACAGCGCCGGGTGCGGCGCCGCGATGCAGGACTACGGGCGCCTGCTCGGCACGCCCGAGGCCGACGCCTTCGCCGCTCGCGTCGTCGACTTCGCGACGTGGCTCGCCGGACCGCCCGGCTCCCGCTGCGCGGCACCGGCACCGACCGTCGTCGTGCAGGACCCGTGCCACCTGCGCCACGTCCAGCACGCGCACGGCGCCGTGCACGAGGTGCTCGGCCCGCGCCTACGACGCTCGCGAGCACGGACGACGACGGCCTGTGCTGCGGCGCCGGCGGCGCCTACTCGGTGCTCGAGCCCGAGCTGTCCGAGGCGGTCCGCGACCGCAAGGTCGCCGCGCTCGCACGGGCCGCGGCCGGGGCGCGACTTCGTGGTCGCGTCGGCCAACCCCGGCTGTGCGATGCACCTCGCCGCCGCCGGCCTCGACGTCCGCCATCCGTCGCAGCTCCTGGAGGCATGCCTTGGACCTGAGTGACCTGACCGATCGCCTCCGCGCCATCGAGGAGGACCTGCGCGACCGTGCCTACGACGCGACTGCGCGCCGCGGCCGACGACGACCCCGACGCGATCGCCGACCGAGAAGCGCATCCTCCAGGCCCGGCGCGCGATCGAGCGGGCGATCCGACGCGCTCGACCCCGGCGGCGGCTTCGACGAGGGGCCGTGACCATCGGGGCTGCCCGACGGTGAGGCGGCTCAGAGCTCGTTGAGCGCGTCGATCAGCCGGCGCACCCGGGCCCAGTGGTACCGGTCGAACCGGAACCGCACCCGGTCGAGGTGCGAGCTCGTCGCCGTCGCGCTCCTCGCCGCGGCGTCGGGCCGGACACCGTGAGCTCGCCGCGCTCGACGATGTCGGCGAACTCCGTCGTTGAGCGTGGCGAGCTGCTCCGCATCGGGCGCGCGCCGCATGCGCAGCACGAGGCCGCGCCCGACGAAGCGCATCGAGTGGTAGTTGGCGTAGAAGCCGGACGCCTCGTCGACCGCGACGTCGACGTCGTCGGTGACCAGGACGCAGGTCGAGGTCGGTCGGCGAGAGGTACCCGCGGTCGAGCAGCTCGCGCGCCACGAACTCGTGCCACGTGGTCCAGTAGGTGCCGCCGGGGACGTCGAGGAGCACGATCGGCGCGCGGCTGGGCCTTGCCGGTCTGGATCAGGGTCAGAGTCTCGAACGCCTCGTCCAGCGTGCCGAAGCCGCCGGGCAGGAGCACGAACGCATCGGACTCCTTGACGAAGATGAGCTTGCGGGTGAAGAAGTACCGGAAGTTGATGAGCTTCGGGTCGTCGGCGAGGAACTGGCTCGTCGACGCCTCGAACGGCAGCCGGATGCTCACGCCGAACGCGTTGTCGACGCCGGCGCCCTCGATGCCCGCGTCCATGATCCCGGGCCCGGCGCCGGTGACGACCATCCATCCCGACGCGGCCAGCGTGGCGGCGAGCCGTCGCGTCTGCTCGTAGAGCGGGTCGTCCGCGCGGGTGCGGGCGGACCCGAAGATCGACGCCTTGCGCGACGCGCGGTACGGGGAGAACACCGAGAACGCGTACCGCATCTCCTTGAGGGCGCGCGTTGGCGATCTTCAGGTCGCCGCGGTTCGGCGCCGTCGCGGGCGAAGCGCAGCGCCGTCACGATCATCTCGAACACCAGGTCCGAGCTGTGCTCCGGGCTCGACCGTCGTCGACCAGCGCGCGCGATCTCGGCGTCGAGCTCGGGGTCGCCGGTGCGGTAGCGGGGCAGCTCCACGGCTGGACGCTCGACGAGGCCGGCGGCGGCGGCGAGCGTCGCGAGCGACGCCTGCGGCCGGGCGCCGAGGTGCGAGATGACCTCCGGCGGCCGCGAGCCCGCCGAGCCGGCCGCAGGTGTGGAGGTCCCGGCCGCGGCACGAGCCCGTGCAGCACGCCGGCGGCGTAGAGGTCGCCGGCACCGGTGGTGTCGACCACCCGGCCGCCGGGACCGGCTCCGCCGGCACCTCGATCACGTCGTCGCCGGCCAGCAGCACCGAGCCCGCCGCGCCGCGGGTGACGCGCCGCGATCTCGCAGTGATGGCGGACCCGCTCGAGCGCCGCGTCGAAGTCGTCGACCTCGTACAGCCTCTGCGATCTCGTCGTCGTTCGCGAACAGGACGTCGACCGAGCCCTCGATGAGATCGAGGAAGGTCGGCGCGGTGGCGGTCGACGCACGAAGCCGTCGGACAGCGTGAGCGCCACCTGGCGGCCCGCCTCGTGCGCGACCTCGGCCGCGAACCGGTACGCCTCCTGCGCGTCGGGCGAGTCCCAGAGGTAGCCCTCGAGGTACGTGTACGCCGCGCTCGCGGATCAGGTCGGGATCGACGTCCTCGGCGCCGAACTCGGACGAGGCGCCGAGGTAGGTGTTCATCGTGCGCTCCGCGTCGGGGGTCACGAGGATCAGGACCGGCCCGGTGGGCAGGCCGTCGGTGGCGGGCGTCGTCGTCGAACCGCACGCCGGCCGCGCGCAGGTCGTGGGTGTACACGGCGCCGAGCTGGTCGTCGCGCACCCGGCCGATGTACGCGGCCGTGCCGCCCGAACGACGCGACGCCGACGATCGTGTTGGCCGCGCTGCCCCCGGAGATCTCGATGCCCGGGCCCATCGCGGCGTAGAGGTCTCGGCGCCGCTCGGTGTCGACGAGGTCCATCGACCCCTTCGCCATGCCGTGGGCGGCGAGGAACGCGTCGTCCTCGTGCTCAGCACGTCGACCAGGGCGTTGCCGATCGCGACGACGTCGATCGCGGTCACGTGGTGACCCCCGCTCACTCGGCCGACGTGCTCCCGGGTGCGGAGCCGACGGGGACGTCGGCGACGCACCGGCGTCGTCGAGCGTCTCGGGCGGTGGCCGCAGCCGCCGCCCGCCGTGCGTGGTGCGGCCGTAGAGCGTGGTGCGCTGCTCGAGGGGCCGCCCGAGCGGGTCGACGATCGCGGGGAACTCGCCGTCGTCGGCCTCCTGGCCGTGGCTCGCCCCGGCCGCCCGGGAGATGTTCTCGTCCATGAGCGTGCCGCCGAGGTCGTTGCAGCCCGGCCTGGCAGTGCCTGCTGCGCGCCGTCGACGCCCGTCTTGACCCACGAGATCTGGATGTTGTCGATCGCGCCCGCGTAGGCGATGCGCCCGACCGCGTGCATGAGCAGCACCTCGCGGAACGTGGGCCCCCGCCGGGCGCGACCGGTGAGGTAGATCGGGGTGGCCATGTGCACGAACGGCAGCGGCACGAACTCGGTGAAGCCGCCGGTCTCGCGCTGCAGCGCACGGGTGCGCAGCAGGTGGCGGGCCACGTGCTCGGGCCGCTCGACCGAGCCGAACATGATCGTGACGTTCGAGCGCAGGCCGACCGCGTGGGCGGTGCGGTGGGCGTGGAGCCACTCCTCGGTCGTGATCTTGTCGGGGCAGATGACGGCCCGGACCTCGTCGTCGAGGATCTCGGCGGCCGTGCCGGGCAGCGTCGCGAGCCCGGCCTCCTTGGCGAGCGTGAGGTACTCGGCGAGGTCCATGCCGAGCCGGCGCGCGCCCTCGGTCACCTCGAGCGCGGTGAAGCCGTGCACGTGGATGCTCGGCGCGACCTCCTTCACCGCCCGGATCACGTCGAGGTAGTAGTCGCCGTCGAAGTCGGGGTGGATGCCGCCCTGGAGGCACACCTCGGTGGCGCCGCACTCGACCGCCTCGACCACCCGTCGCTGGATCTCGTCGATCTCGAGCAGGTACGGCTCGCCGCGCAGGTTGAGCGAGAGCGGACCCTTCGAGAAGGCGCAGAACCGGCACTTGAAGGTGCAGATGTTCGTGTAGTTGATGTTGCGGTTGCGCACGAAGGTGACGACGTCGCCGACGAGGTCGCGCCGCAGCTGGTCGGCGACCTCGGCCACGGCCGCGCACCTCCGGCCCCCGGGCCTCGAACAGCGCGACGAGTCTCCGCTTCGCCGAGCTCCTGACCGGCGAGCACACCGTCGAGCACCTCGGCGACCCGGCCGGGCGGCGCGGGTGTCGGCGGCGCCGCCGGCGATGCGGATCGTGCGGGGGCTGCACGTCGCCGCCGCTCGACCAGCGGTCGTCGCGCGCCGAGACCTTCGAGGTCCGACGCGTGCCGGACCGCGGTCCGGACGTCCGGGTGGAGCCATTCGTCCTCGGCGCGCACGTACTCGGGGTACACCGTCAGGCGCGGTGCGAGCGTCTTGCCGGCCGCCTCCGTCGCGGCCCGGAGCGCATCGAGCGCGGGCCAGGGACGTTCGGGGTTGACGTGATCCGGGGTGACGGGGAGACCCCGCCCCAGTCGTCGATCCCCGCGCCGATCAGGTCGGCGAGCGCCGCGGGATCACTGAGGTTCGGTGGCGCCTGGACGTGCATCGTCCGGACCGAGCACGAGCCGGGCCAGCGCGATCGTGCGGAGGAACTGCTCCGGGTCGCACGCGGGTACGCCGTGCATCGCGGTGTCGGGCTTGGGCAGGAAGTTCTGGACGATCACCTCCTGGACGTGCCCGTGACGCGCGTTGGCGGCGCGGATCGCGACCAGCGCGTCGAGACGTTCCGCCTCGGTCTCGCCGATCCCCACCAGGATGCCGGTGGTGAAGGGCACTCGTGCGGTGCCGGCGGCCTCCAGCGTCGCGAGCCGGCGGGCGGCGGTCTTGTCGGGGGCGCGGTGGTGCGGGCCACCGGGCTCGTGGAGCCGGTCCGCGAGCGACTCGATCATCATGCCCTGCGACGGGCTCACGGCCCGGAGGCGGCTCAGCTCGACCTCGTGCAGCGCGCCGGCGTTGGCATGCGGGAGCAATCCGGTCTCGGCGAGCACCGCGCCCGCCGCCGCCACCAGGTAGTCGACGGTGGAGCCGTAGCCGTGGCCCTGGAGCCAGTCCGCCGCCGCCGGGTACCGCTCCTCGGGCGCCTCGCCGAGCGTGAAGAGCGCCTCGTGACACCCGGCCTCGGCGCCCGGCGCGCGCGAGGTCGAGGACGGCATCGAGGTCGAGGTACGGATGGTCGAGACGCGCCGGCGGCTTGGCGAAGGTGCAGTACCCGCAGCGGTCGCGGCACAGCATCGTCAACGGGACGAAGACCTTGGGTGAGAAGGTCATGCGGGTGCCGTGACCGGCGTCGCGCGCCGCGCCGCCGGGCGCGTACGAGGTCGTCGGTCGATGCGAAGAGCAGCTCGCGGGGGTCGACGGTCACCGGGCGCAGCCTACGCGCCGGTCGCCCGGCGGCCTCCGGGTCCCGCGCCGGCCCGACCGGCCCGTGACCCGCGTCACCCGACCGCCGCCCGGTCCAGCAACCACACCACCTCGGCCGCGTCGACGTGGGCGGCCGGTGCGGTGAGATCTCCCGAGCGCACGCGCGCGACCGCGTCGCGCTTGTCCTCGCCCGCGACCGTCACGACGACGGTGCGCGCGGCCGCGATGGCCGGGAACGTGAAGGTGAGTCGCGGATGCGGGTGCCGGTCGTCGCCGGACGGCACCACCCACCGCTGGTCCTCGTCGATCGTGGTCGAGCCGGGGAAGATGGACGCGGTGTGCCCGTCCGATCCGAGACCGAGGTGCACGAGCTCGACCCCGCCCGCCGCCCGCAGCCGCGCGTCGTAGGCGTCCGCCGCTTCCTCACGGGTGGCCGCGGCCGTCGCGAGGGACACGATCTCGCCGGTGGGCACCCGGGCGAGCCAGGTGGCGCGCGCCATGCCCTCGTTCGAATCGGGGTCGTCCACGGGGACCCACCGCTCGTCGCCGAACCAGAACGCGGTCCCCGACCAGTCCGCGCCCGTCGCGGCCGCAGCCTCGTACGCGAGGCGGGCCGTGTCGCCGCCCGAGAGCGCGACCGAGCGCGGCGCCCGGTCCACGAGCAGCTGCGCGAACGTCACGGCGACATCGTCCACGATCAGCCAGTCGTGCATGGTGTGATCCCTCTCCGCGACCCGTCCGGCGATACTACGGGCGTGAGCCGGACGGTCGTGATCGAAGGCGACGATCCCCGCCGGGTGCCGCGCCGGCTCGCCGAGCTGCACCGCGACGGACCGGTGGGTGCCCGGAGCACGGTCCGGTTCCCGTGGGGTGACGACATCTCCCTCGACGGGCTCGTCGAGGGCGCGGGGTTCGCGCTGGCCGACGCCCGCCGGGAGCCCGGACACGCGACGGTCACGTGCGAACGGACGCTCACGCTGCCCGACCTCGTCGCGCCGGGGATGGCGGTCCTCGTCGTCGGACTCAACCCCAGCGTGTACGCGGCCGAGCGCGGCGTGGCCTTCGCGGCCGGGCAACCGCTTCTGGCCCGCCGCGCTCGCCGCCGGTCTCGTCCCCGCAGACCGCGATCCGTGGGCCGCCCTCGATGCCGGCATCGGCTTCACCGATCTGGTCAAGCGCGGCGTCGCCCCGCGCCGACGGGCTCACGAACGCGGAGTACCTCGCCGGCGCGGACCGCGTCGAGGCGCTCGTGGCCTGGCTCGCCCCAGCGGTCGTCTGCTTCGCCGGACTCACGGGCTACCGGACGGGGCGGGAGCGGGGGGCGACGACGGGAGAGCAGGTCACGCGGTTCGGCGGCGCAGTGGCATACGTCATGCCCAACCCGAGCGGGATCAACGCGCACGCGCGCCTCGAGGACCTCACCGAGCACCTCCGGCGCGCGGCGGTGCTCGCCGGGACGATCCGGAGGTCGACGCGCTGCAGCTACAGCGCGGCGGCGCGCGAGCCGAGCGTGTCGAGAAGGTCCTCGTAGGACTTCGCGAACGACGCGACCCCGTCGCGCTCGAGCGTGGCCGTCACGTCGGCGAAGTCCACCCCGGCCCCGCGAGCCCCGCCATCGTCTCGTGCGCGTCGGCGATGCCCTCGGTCACCGTGTCGGCCCGGAGCTCGACCCCGGGGCGGTGGAGCGCGTCGATCGACGCCGGCGCGAGCGTGTTGACGGTGTCCGGGCCGACGAGCGTGTCGACGTAGAGGGTGGGGGAGTAGTCCGGGTTCTTGGTCGACGTCGACGCCCACAGGGGCCGCTGGGCGTGGGCACCGCGCGCGGCCAGCGGTTGCCAGCGATCCGAGGCGACCGAGGCGACGAACTCCGCGTAGGCGAGCTTGGCGTTCGCCACCGCGGCCGTGCCCCGCAGCGGGGAGCCCTCGGGCAGGCGCGAATCGGTCTCGGTGTCGACCCGGCTCACGAAGAACGACGCCACCGAGTGCACCGCGCTGACGTCGCCGCCGGCCGCGTCGAGGTCCTCGAGCCCGGCGAGGTACGCGTCGACCACCTCCGCGTAGCGGTCGAGGCTGAAGACGAGCGTCACGTTGACGTTGATCCCGGCGCCGATCGTGGCGCGGATCGCCGGCACCCCCTCCGGCGTGGCCGGGATCTTGATCATGATGTTCGGCCTCCCGAGCCGGCCGAAGAGCTCCTTCGCCTGATCGATCGTGGCGTCGGTGTCGTGGGCGAGCAACGGCGAGACCTCGATCGACACGAAGCCGTCTCGTCCGCCGAGCCCGTCGTGGACCGGCCGCAGGACGTCGGCCGCGCCACCGACGTCCTCCACCGCGAGACCCCAGAACGTGTCCTCCACGGAGTCACCGCGCCGGCGTGCGGCGGCGATGGCGTCGTCGTAGCCCTCGCCGCCCGCGATGGCCTTGTCGAAGATGGTGGGGTTCGACGTCACGCCGCGGATGCCGTCCTCGGCCACCAGCGCGGCGAGCCCGCCCCCGCGCACCATCGTGCGGGTGATGTTGTCGTACCACGGGCTCTGCCCGAAGTCGTTCAATCGGGCGATCTGACTGGTCATGACTTGGCCTTTCCGGACGCGATCAGGAACCGAGGAGCGCACGGGCGCGTGCCACCACGTGGTCGACGGTGAATCCGAACTCGCGCAGGGCGACGTCGCCGGGCGCAGAAGCACCGAAGCCCTCCATCGCGACGACGTCGTCGGCGTAGCGCTCCCAGCCGAACGCGACGCCCGCCTCCACCGCGAGCGTCGGCGCGCCCGGTGGCAGGACCGCGGCCTGCTCGTCGTCGGCACGCAGCGCGAAGAGCTCCCAGGACGGCATCGAGACGACGCGGGTCGCGATCCCGTCCGCACGCAGGGTCTCGGCGGCGTCCACGCAGAGCCAGACCTCCGAGCCGGTGCCGATGAGCACGAGGTCGGGATCGCCGTCCGCGTCGGAGAGCACGTACGCCCCCGCGGCGACGCCGGCGGTCGCCTGTTCGGCGGTCCCCTCGAGCACGGGCAGCTTCTGGCGGCTGAGGACCAGCGCAGTCGGGCCGGTGCCCTCGACGTGGACCCGCCACGCCGCCGCGGTCTCGTTCGCGTCGGCCGGGCGGATCACGGTCAGTCCCGGCATCGCGCGCAGGGCGGCGAGCTGCTCGACCGGCTGGTGCGTGGGGCCGTCCTCACCGACCCCGACGGAGTCGTGCGACCAGACGAACGCCGTCTTGTACTCCGCGAGCGCGGCCATCCGCACTGCGCCGCGCATGTAGTCGGAGAAGACGAAGAACGTGCCCCCGAAGGGGAGCAGGCCGCTCACGGCCATCCCGTTCATGACCGCGCCCATCCCGTGCTCACGCACGCCGAAGTAGACCTGCCGGCCGCCCGGCGCCCCCGGCTCGATCACCGAGGTGTCGGGGATGGCGGTGCCGGTGTTGCCGGTGAGGTCCGCGCCGCCGCCGACGAGCCCGGGGACGACCTCGACGATCGCGTCGAGCGCCTCCTTGCACGCCTCGCGCGTGGCCGGCCCCGGACCGGCCGGCCACGAAGGCAGCTTGGCCTCCCAGCCGACCATGCCGGTCCCGGCCATGCAGGCGTCGTACTCGTCGGTCAGCCCGGGCTCGGCGCCGCGCAGGGCGCTCAGATGCTCCCGCCACGCCGCGACCCGGGGCGCGCCGCGCCGGCCGGCCGGCGCGGTAGATCTCGAGCACGTCGTCGGGGACGAAGAAGTCCTCGTCGGCGGGCAGGCCCATGAGGTCCTTCACCACGCGGATCTCGTCGGCGTCGAAGGGGTTGCCGTGCGCCTTGGGCGAATCGGTGAACTTCGGCGACGGGAACCCGATGTGGGACCGCAGCACCACCAGGCTCGGGCGATCGGCCTCGGCCATCGCCTCGCGCAGGCCGCGCTCGAGCGCGTCGAGGTCGTTGGCCACCTCGCCGAGCTCGACGACGTGCCAGCCGTAGGCGCGGAACCGCTCGCCGGCGTCGTCGGAGAGGGCGAGCTCGGTCCGACCGTCGATCGTGACGTGGTTGTCGTCGTACACGGCCACGAGGCGCCCGAGACCGAGGTGGCCGGCCAGTGACGCGGCCTCGTGGCTCACGCCCTCGGAGAGGCAGCCGTCACCCGCGATCACGAAGGTGCGGTGGTCGGTGAGCTCGGAGCCGAAGCGCGCCCGCAGGTTCTCCTCCGCGATCGCGATGCCGACGGAGTTCGCGATGCCCTGACCGAGGGGACCGGTCGTGACCTCGACGCCCGCGGTGTGGCGGTACTCGGGGTGGCCCGGGGTGCGCGAGCCCCACTGGCGGAACGAGCGCAGGTCCTCGAGCTCGAGCCCGTATCCGGTGAGGTGGAGCATCGAGTACAGGAGGATCGACGCGTGGCCGGCGGAGAGCACGAAGCGGTCCCGGTCGGGCCAGTCGGGCTCGGTCGCGTCGTAGTCCAGGATGCGGGTGAAGAGGACGTGCGCGAGGGGCGCGAGCGCCATCGCCGTGCCCTGGTGCCCCGAGCCGGCTCGGAACACGGCGTCCAGGGCCAGGCCCCGGATCACGTTGATGCCGCGCTGTTCCAGGTCACTCATCGCGCCGGTCTCCTCCGCCGAGAGCCGCAATCTTCCGCCGTCGATGCGAGCCTAGGTGACCCCCTGCCGCGGGACCGGCACTCGTCGCGCGACCGGAGGGGCCCGTCACGGCGCGCCCGCCCCCGACCTACGGTGGCCCGATGCATGCCGCCGTGTACTACGAGACCGGACCCCCGGACGTCCTCCGCTACGAGGAGGTCCCCGACCCCGAGTGCTTCCCCGGCGCGGTGGTGGTCCAGGTCGAGGCGATCAGCATCGAGGGCGGCGACACGCTGAACCGCCTCGGCGGCGACATGCCGGCGGTGCCCCACGTCGTCGGCTACCAGTGCGCCGGGACGATCATCGAGGTCGGCGAGGGTGTGGCCGACCGTCACGTCGGCCAGCGCGTCGTCGCCAACTCCTTCTGGGGCTCGCACGCCGAGCGGTTCGTGACCCTGGCGCTCATGACCTGGCCCATCCCCGAGGGTGCCGACGTCGTCGCGTGTGCGTGCGTGCCGGTGGCCTTCGGCACCGCGCACGACTGCCTCTTCGAGTTCGGGCGGCTCCAGGCGGGCGAGACCGTGCTGATCCAGGCCGGTGCGGGTGGGGTGGGGACGGCGGCGATCCAGCTCGCCAAGCGCGCCGGGGCAACGGTCATCGCGACGGCGTCGAGCCGGGCGCGGCTGGACCGGCTCACCGAGCTCGGCATGGACCACGGCGTGAACTACACCGAGGACGGCTGGATCGACGCGGTGCGGGCGGCGTCGGGGGGATGGGGGGTCCACGTCGCGGTCGATCCCGTCGGCGGCGCGACCCTCCAGGGGAGCATCGCCTGCCTGGGCCCGCGGGGCCGGGCCATCTCCGTGGGGTCCGCCGGCCGGGACCCCCGGCTCCTCGACATCTCGGACCTCGCGCCGCGAACCGGTCGCTCACCGGCGTGTTCTTCGGCGCGGAGATCGCCACCGACCGCGTGCAGCAGCTGGTGGGGGATCTCGTCGACGACGTCGCCACCGGACGGCTGCGGGTCGTGGTGGACCGCACCTTCCCGCTCGCCGAGGCCGCTGCCGCGCACGCCTACATCGAGAGCCGCCAGGCCGTCGGCCGCGTCGTGCTGATCCCCTGACCGGAGCGCTCACGCGAACAGGGCGAGGCTGGCCGTGAAGCCGTGCAGGTGGTTCCGGCCGCCGACGGGTCCGAGCTCGCCCGCGCAGAAGCCGCCCGCGAGCGGCACCGCGCCCGAGCACGTCCCGCACCACCCCCGCGTCGTGGTCGGGAACACCGAACAGCCGCTCACCCCGGCCGGTGCAGGTGAACAGCAAAGCGCCCGCGGCCGAGTGGCCGGCGAGCATCGAGTGCAGGTCGACGTCGGCCGACGCGGCGTCCCGGAGCTGGAACTGCACGGTCTGGCCCACGTCCAGGCTGGTCCCGACGGCGAGCGCGCCGTCGTCGGCCCGCGCGCCCACGATGTTGCGCACGAGGAAGTCGCCCCGCCCGAACTCGACCTTGTGCTCGTCGACGACGACCCCGAGGTGGAGTCCCTGCTGCAGCTGCGCGCGCTCGCCCTCGTCGAGGTCGGCCGCCAGCTCCTGGATGCGCTCGAGCGCGGGCCGCCCGCCGAGGCCGGTGAGGTGGTGGCCGTCGGCGGCGGTGACGACGTAGGGCCGGCCGACCGGGCGACATCCCTGGGAGACCACCGGGGTGACGATCGCGTCGCCGCCGAGGAGCACGCCGACCGCACCGCGGGTCAGGACCCGCTCGCCGCCGATGAGGTGGTTGCCACCCGGGCCGCTCGCGGCGGAGGCCATGCCGCCGATCACCTGGAGTCCCGGATGGGCGCGGGCGAGGACCGCGAGGACCCCGTCGGCCGGGAACGTGTACGGATCACCGAGGACGAGCAGCGTGTGGGCGGTGTCGGCGTCCCCGGGCCAGCCGACCAGGTCGTGCCCGTGCTCGCCCGACACGACGTCGAGCTGGACCGAGTGGGCCGTCGTCCCGGCCAAGCTCGCCGCCCACACCGAGATGGCCGCGGTGTCCTCGACCTCGCGCCCGGTCCCGACGATCCCCGCGTGTGTCGCGCCGACGAGCACGCGCGGGTGGAGAATGGCGCGCAGCACCCCGGCGACGTCCTCGGTCGCGCCGGCGAAGTGCGGGGAGACGAACGTGAGCAGGAGGTCGATCCTCCGGCCGTCGAGCTGCTCGAGCACCTGCCCCGCGATCTCGCCGACGGCCTGGGCCGCGACCGGGTGCTCCGGAGATCGCGGACGCGTACCGCGTGCCCGTGCTCACGGGCCTCCCGCGCCACCGTCGATCCGGCGCCCCCCACGCCACGCGGCGCGCACGACGAGGTCGCCGTCGAGCGCGACGGTGCCCGGAGCCTCCGCCAGCCCCAGCACGGCCGCCGAGCGTGCCGACGCGGCGGCGATCGCACGCTCGGGCGGGACACCGAGATCCACCACGCGCCGCACCGCGTCGTCGAGCATGGCGAGGGCACCGGTCAGCGTGCCGTCCGAGCAGGTACGCGGCACCGTCGCGCGCGGTCACGTCCTGATCGAAGGAGTGGACGCCGGTCGCGACGGCGTCGCTGACGAGGATCGGCTCGGTCGCGGCGAACACGGCGGCGAGCACCGCCGGATGCACGTGCACGCCGTCGGCGATGACGGTCGGCGTCAGCGCCACGCGCGGGTCGAGCGCGGCACCGACGATCCCGGGGGCGCGGTGATGCAGCGGTCCCATGCCGTTGAACAGGTGCGTCGCGAGCGTGGCCCCGGCGCCGGCCGCGGCCACCGCCGCGTCGTAGGTGCACGTCGTGTGGCCGAGCGACACCTGCACGCCGCGGTCGGTGAGCATCCGGATGCCCAGTCCGGCCGGGTCGGCCTCGGGAGCCAGGGTCACGAGCCGCACCAGACCCGGATGCCGGTCCAGCAGCGCGCCCAGCCAGTCCCGGTCGAGGTCGCGCAGCAGCTCGGGGGGGTGCGCGCCGGGGGCACCACCGAGGAACGGACCCTCCAGGTGGACGCCCAGGATCTGCGGCAGCGGCTCGCGTGCGGTGAGGTCACGGGCTGCCGCGATCCGAGCGAGCACCGCGTCGTAGCCGTCGAGCGGCATCGAGCAGACCGTCGGCAGATAGCCGACGACCCCGGCCCGGGCGATGCGGTGACCGGCGCGGACCCAGTCGTCGCCCGACGCGGTCGAGAAGTCGACCCCGTCGACACCGTTGATCTGGAGGTCCACGTACCCGGGCACCACCGTCACGGGTCCGAGGTCCTCGGTCACCACCGGATCGACGGTCGGGACCGACCGGTCCGGGGTCATGGGCCGAGAGATCGGTGCAGCTTCGCGAGGCCGAGCAGGGTGCGGGGGACCCGACGGACGATCGACGTGCGCGGGGGCCGCAGCTCGCGCACCGTGACAGGAATCTCCGCGACCCGGTACCCGCCGCGCTCGGCCCGCAGCACCAGCTCGGTGTCGAAGAGGTCCGAGCCGTTGCGGCACGCCTTCACCGCCGGGCGGAGCGCCGCGAGGTTCAGCACCTTCATGCCGTGGGTGTCCGAGACGGTGAGGCCGAACGCGGCGCGGAGGATGCCCGAGAAGACCGCGGTGGCCAGCCGGCGCCCGAGGGCGCGGTCGTCCTGGGATCCCGGCGCGCGCTTGGAACCGACGACGATCGCGGGACCGACCGGATCGGCGGACGCGTCGAGCACGGTCAGCGCCTGCTTCAAGAACTGGAGGTCCCAGAAGTCGACGTCGAAGATCACCGCCACGTCGCCCCGGGCGGCGAGAAGGCCGGTCCGGAGCGCCTCCCCGTAGTTCGCGACCCGCATGGTGTGGTGCTCCACCTCGGGCACCGCGGTGGCGATACGCGCCAGCGATCGCGGGCGTGCCGTCGTCGGAGCCGTTCTCCACGATGTGCACCTCGAACGGCTCAGCGGCCGTCCGGAGGCCGTCGACCATCTCTCGTATGGCACTGCCGAGCAGCGCGGCTTCGTTGTACGCCGGGACGACGACTGAGATCACGTTCCCTCCGGGGGTGACAACCCCATCATGGCGCGCCGGCCCCGGCCGGGGCGGGCACTCACGGGTATCGGCGGCAGGTCGGGGCGATCTTCACCTCCGATCGCGCGACCGGCGGCGCGACGACGGGGACCGGGCGCCGGTAGGGTCCCGCCGGACCGAGATCGAGGAGTGCCATGGCCGCCATGCCCGACGTCCTGAAGCTGCACGCCGACGGTGCGGCCGACCGCCTCGCCGTCATCGTGGACGCCAGCCACGGCGCGCGGTTCTCCACCACCACGTACTCCGAGCTCAACGAGCTCGTGAACCGGCTCGCCCACGGGCTGTGGGCGCTGGGCGCCCACCCCGGCGACCGCATCGTCTGGTGCGGCCCGAACTCACTCGAGACCATCGCGGTCGTGCACGCGGCCCGCAAGGCCGGGCTCGTCGCGGTGCCCCTCTCCTACCGGTTCACCGCCGACGAGATGGCCTACGTGATCGACAACTCGGATGCGACCCTCGTCGTGGCCGACGCGGACTACGCACCGCTGGTCGCGTCGGTGCGGGATCGCATCCCGCAGGTCCGTGCCCTCGTGGGCTACTGCGCGACCGCGGAGGAGACGCCGCTCCCGCAGGGGTTCACCCCCTGGGACGCCGTGATCGCCGACCAGCCGGCCTCCGAGCCCGAGGCCGTGGACGCATCGGCCGTCGGCGCGCAGATGCTCTACACGAGCGGCACCACCGGCAAGCCCAAGGGCGCGCTCCGGACGACCACGAACGCGCAGATCGTCTTCGCGCTGCTCGGCGAGCTCGGCTTCCAGATGGGCAACGAGGTGCACATCACCACCGGTCCCATGTACCACTCGGGCCCGCTCGCGTTCGTCTCGCTCAACCACTCGGCCGGGTCGCCGATCGTCGTGCTCCGTCGCTTCGACCCGGAGGCGTGGCTCGCGGCCGTGAAGCTCCACAAGGTGACGAACACGTTCTCCGCGCCCACCCAGCTCAAGCGCATCGTCTCCTTACCGGACGCCGTGCTCGCCGACGCGGACTGCTCGTCGATGCGTTGTCTGATCGCGAACGCGGCCCCCGTGCCCTACGCGCTGAAGGAGGAGGTGATCGCCAAGCTCGGGGACGGCTTCCTCTTCGAGGTCTACGGCTCGACGGAGATGGGCATCATCACCGTGCTCCGTCCCGAGGACCAGCTCCGCAAGCCCGGTTCGTGCGGGAAGACCTACGGCGACATCGAGTTCCGCATCGTCAAGGACGACGGCACCCGGGCCGCGCCGGGGGAGCAGGGCGAGCTGTTCATGTCGACGGGGCTCGCGATGGACGGCTACCACCGCACCGAGGAGCAGCTCAGCGAGTACGAGGACGGCGCGTGGAAGTCCGTCGGCGACATCGCGTACGCCGACGACGAGGGCTACCTGTACATCTGCGACCGGAAGAAGGACATGATCATCTCCGGCGGGGTGAACATCTACCCGGCGGAGATCGAGGCGGTCCTCCACGGGTACCCGCAGCTCCTCGACGTCGCCGTCTTCGGGATTCCCGACGACGAGTGGGGCGAGAGCGTCTACTGCATCGCCCAGGCGAAGCCCGGCGCGTCGATCGATCTCGACGACCTGCGCGCGTTCGCCGAGACGAACATGGCGAGGTACAAGGTGCCGCGCGGGTGGGAGGTCCGCGACGAGCTCCCGCGCACGGACGCCGGCAAGCTCCTCAAGCGGGTGCTGCGCGACGAGTTCTGGCCCGACCGCGCCGTCTGAGGGCGGGTCCGCGAGACGGCGCCTGCAGGTACCGTCCGGCGCGCCCGGCGCCCGGCGCGCGCCGACGGGCGCGATACGGTCCCGGGCCGTGCCGACCCTCTCGGAAGCCGAGTCCAAGGCGCTCGTCGCGTCCTACGGGATCCCGGTGCCCGACGAGCGCATCGTGCCCGACGCGGCCGGCGCGGTGGCCGCGGCCGGTGCCATCGGATACCCCGTCGTCCTGAAGCTGAACGGCGACGCGATCGCGCACAAGACCGAGCGTGGCCTCGTCCGGCTCCGCCTGGGCGACGCGGCGCGGTCGCGCAGGCGGCGCGGCGAGCTGCTCGCGGCCGCGACCGACGACGACGGCCCGGTCGGCCTGCTCGTCGCCCCGATGCTCGCCGGCAACCGGGAGCTCATCGCGGGCCTGCACCACGACGAGCAGTTCGGGCCCGACGGTGATGCTCGGCGTCGGCGGGATCCTCGCCGAGGCCGTGGCCGACGTCGCCTTCCGGCTCGTGCCGCTCACGCCGGTCGACGCCGAGGAGCTGATCGAGGACCTCGCGACCCAGAAGCTCCTCGGCGAGTTCCGTGGTGAGCCCGCGGTCGACCACGCCGCCCTCGCCGGGGTGATCACCGGGCTCGCGGCGCTGGCCGAGGCCCGTCCGGACGTCCGGAGCGTGGACCTCAACCCGCTCATCGTGGTCGACGGGCGGCCGATCGCGGTCGACGCGCTCGTCGAGGTCCGGGCGTGAACGCGGCGGGGATCGCGCCCGACCGCTTCCGCGCGCTGTTCGACCCCCGGGCGATCCTCGTGGCGGGCGCGTCCAGCCATCCGGGCAAGTTCGGCTTCGTCGCCCTGCACAACGTGCTGAGCCAGGGCTACCGCGGCGGGGTGTACGCCACCAACCGCGAGGGTGGGACGATCCTCGGGGTCGAGACCGCCACGAGCGTCGACGACCTGCCGGCCGACGCACCGATCGACCTCGTCTTCGTGTGCACGCCGGCGGCCGCCAACCCCGACCTCCTGCGCGCCTGCGCACGGCGGGGCGTCACGGCGGCGTTCGTCACCAGCGCGGGGTACGGCGAGGCCGGCGACGACGGGCGCCGGGCCGAGCAGGAGCTCGTCGCGCTGGCCGAGGAGCTCGGGGTGCTCCTCGCCGGCCCGAACGGTCAGGGCGTCGTGAGCACACCCGCGCAGCTCTGCGCACAGATCGTCGCGCCGTACCCGCCGCCAGGCTCGATCGGCGTCGCGAGCCAGAGCGGCAACTTCGTCTCGAGCTTCCTCAACTACGCGGTCCAGACCGGGATCGGCATCAGCCGCGCGGTCAGCGCCGGCAACGCGGCGATGGTCACGGTGCCCGACTACCTCGAGTACTACGCAGCGGACCCGGCCACGAGCGTCGGCCTCGCCTACGTCGAGGGCATCGCGGATGGCCGCGCGTTCTTCGAGCGCATCCGGAGCGTCAACGCGCGGATGCCGCTCGTGCTCCTGAAGGGCGGCGCGACCGCGGGCGGCCGGCGTGCGGCGGCGAGCCACACCGGGGCGCTGGCGAGCGACGACCGCGTCTTCGACGGGATGTGCCGTCAGGCCGGCGCCACGCGCGCGGCCACGGTCGAGGAGGCCTACGAGGCGGCGGCGACGTTCGCGACCCAGCCGTTGCCGACGGGGCCGAACGTCGCGGTGATGACCACCGCCGGCGGCTGGGGCGTCGTCACCGCCGACGCCATCAGCGCCCACCGGGACCTCGTGCTCGCGCCCATGCCCGACGACCTGCGCGCCGCGATCGACACGAAGCTCCCACCGCGCTGGAGCCGGAACAACCCGATCGACCTGGCCGGCGGCGAGACACGCGACACGATCCCCGAGGTGATGGCGATGGTCGCGTCGCACCCGGCGATCGACGCGATCGTCTATCTCGGCCTCGGCATCCAGAGCAACCAGGCGCGTCTGATGCGCAACGGACCGTTCTACCCGGGCGACGGCCTGGAGCGGATCGTGGACTACCACGAGCGACAGGACGCCGCGATTCGCGCAGGCGGCGGCGGACATCAGCGACGACGACCGCCAAGCCCATCCTCACCGCGACCGAGCTCGCGGTGGCGATCCCCGACAACGCGGGTCCCCGGGCGGTGCGTGCGACCGGTCGCCTCTGCTACGCGTCGTCCAACCGCGCGGTGACCGCCCTCGGGCACCTGTACCGCTACGCGCGCTTCCGTGCCCGCCGCGACCTTGCCTGACACCCGGCCCCGCCCTCGACCCCGCGGCACGCTCGTCCGCCGGCTCCTCGCCGCCGGGCTCGTGGTCGTCGCGGTCGTCGCGATCACCCTCGCACTGCGCACGCCCGACCCCGCGAAGGTGTCCCCTCCCGTCGCCGCGCTCGGGACCCCGCTGTGGTCGGCCCGGCGCGTCCCGCAGCCGATCGTCGACCTCGTCGGCGACGCCCGCCTCGGCAGCGCCCTGGGTGGCGCGGCCGGCGGCAACCGGGTCTGCTTCGACGTACGCCAGGAGGGGAGTGCCGTCCCGCTGACGACCGCCGGCACCGAGCTCGCGCTCGTCCCGGCGAGCACGCTCAAGCTGCTCACCGCGACGGGCGCCCTCGACGCGCTCGGATCGGACTTCCGCTTCACGACGCGCGCCGTCGCGGCCGCGGGACCGGGTGCGGACGGCCGGGTGGACCGCCTGTACCTCGTCGGCGGCGGCGATCCGCTCCTCGCGACCCCGGAGCGGATCGCCGTGCTCGCCCGCGACCCCGAGTACGCGGGCCTGGCGGCCACACCCCTCGCCGACCTCGCCGACCGCATCGTCGCGAAGGGCGTCCGCAGCATTCCGGGTGGCATCGCCGGCGTGGACCGCGCGTACGACCGGACCCGTTCGCTCGACAGCTGGTCCGCCGGCGCCAAGGCCGCGATCGGCCCGATCGGCGCGCTGACGGTGAACGACGGATTCGCGGGCGCCGCGGGTTCCGGCGGGGCCGTCGCCGACCCCGCCGTGAACGCGGCCGCCGAGCTCGGCCGGCTGCTCGAGGCCCGCGGCGTCGCCGTCGGAGCACCGGGTCGCGCCGAGCGCGAGCCCGGCGACGCACGGACGGTGGCGGTGATCCGCTCCGAGCCGCTGCCGGCGGTCGTCACCGAGATGCTGAGCGCGAGCGACAACCTGACTGCCGAGATGCTGCTCCGACAGCTCGGGACCACCGACGGCAGCGGGAGCACCCAGCACGGTGTCGAGGTGCTGGCGGGCAAGCTCCGTGCGCTCGGGGTGGACCTCGCCGGGGCGTCGATCGTCGACGGCTCGGGGCTCTCCGCCGACGACGCGCTCCGCTGCGCGACGCTCGTCGACGTCCTGGACCTCACACGCCGGCCCGCCTTCCGTGCGATCCGCAACGGGCTGTCCGTCGCGGGAGAGCGCGGCACGCTCGCGCCGCGTCTGCGGGGAACGCCGCTCGCGGGCAACCTGCGGGCGAAGACGGGAACCCTCGCCGGGGTCAGCGCGCTCGCCGGATTCGTCGACGCGGACCGGCCGCTCACGTTCGCGCTGCTGCTCAACGGCTCCTTCGGCGAGTCGACCGCGTTCTCGCTCCGGGAGACCATGGCGGGCATCATCCAGGGCTATCCGGGCGTCGCGGATCCCGCCGCGCTCGTCCCGGCGCCCGGAGCGCCGATTCCCCCCAGGGCTTGCCCGGACGCGGAAGCGGCGTGTTGAATCCCCTGGTGGCCGATCGTCCAGCACCCATCCCCCAGGCGGTGCGCGAGCTGTACGAGCTGGTCGTCGCCTACTTCAAGCAGGAGACGACCGAGCCGCTCAAGGCGCTGGGACGGGTGCTGGCGTTCGGGATCCTCGGATCGCTGCTCCTCGGCACGGGCGTCGTCTTCGCCGCCGTGGGGGTGCTCCGGGTCGTGCAGCAGGAGACCTCGGCGTTCGACGGAAACTGGTCCTTCGTCCCGTACGTCATCGTGATCGTGGCCCTCCTCGGCACGGCGTTCACCGTGTTCAAGGTCGGCACAAGGACGAAGGACGGTTCCTCGTGAGCTCGCGTACCACACCCCGCCGGTCGGGCGACCCGATCACCCGTGCGGACATCGAGGCCAAGCTGCGCGAGATCGGCGGCGAGGTCGACGAGCAGCTGACGAGCACCAAGCAGCTCGCCATCACGGCCGGCGCGATCGCCGTCGGCCTCGTGCTCGCCGGCGTGTTCCTGCTCGGTCGGCGGAAGGGCAAGAAGCTCACCACGATCGTCGAGATCCGTCGCGTATGAGCCTCGGCAGCGCGCTCGGAGGGCTCGTCACGTCCCGCGCCAAGCGCCAGGGCCGGATCGCCTTCGGCATCACCGTCGCCCTCGCCGGGTTCCGGACGTTCCGCCGCCTGACCCGCCAGTCCACCAAGCCCGCGATCCGGTTCGCGGTGAAGCCGGGCGAGGTCTACGAGATCAGGGGAGTACGCCGGGACCGGTAGCGTGAAGGGCTCATGCGTGTCCTGCTCCGCAATCCCCGTCGTGAGCTCGAGGTCCCCGGTCCGATGAGCGTGACCGCCCTGCTCGCGCGCCTCGATCTCGTCCCGGAGGCGGTGCTCGTCATCCGCGGCGACACGCTGGTCACCCACGACGCCCGGCTCGCCGACACGGACGACGTCGAGATCCGCCCCGTCGTCTCCGGAGGCGCCGGGTGAAGTGCCGTCGCTGCAAGCAGCCTGCCGTCATCGACATCCGCCGGCACAACGCCGCGTTCTGCGGCGACTGCTTCCTGCACCACTGTCGCGAGCAGGTCCGCCGGGCGATCCATGACTTCGACATGATCTCGGACGGTGAGCGCGTGCTCGTGGCCGTGTCGGGCGGGAAGGACTCCCTCGCCCTCTGGGACCTGCTCGGCGAGATCGGGATCCCCGCCGACGGCATGTACCTCGGCCTCGGGATCGGTGAGTACTCGGACGCGTCGGGCGAGTACGTCCAGGCCTTCACCAGGTCACGTGGCCTGACCCTGCACGAGATCGACCTCCGCCGCGAGTACGACTACGACATCCCGACCGCGGCGGCCGCCACCCGGCGCGCGCCCTGCGGCGCGTGCGGCCTCTCCAAGCGTCACCTGTTCAACCAGGTCGCGCTCGATCACGGATACGACGTCGTCGCGACCGGCCACAACCTCGATGACGAAGCCGCGGTCCTCCTCGGCAACGTCCTGCACTGGGAGGTCGGCTACCTCGGGCGCCAGTACCCGGTCCTGCCCGGCGGCGACGGCTTCGCGCGGAAGGTGAAGCCGCTCGTGAAGCTCGGTGAGCGCGAGATGGCCGCGTACTGCGTGCTGCGCGGCATCGACTACCAGGTCGAGGAATGCCCGATGGCCGCGGGCAACCGCCACCTCGGGCTCAAGGACACCCTGAACCGGCTCGAGATGCAGTCGCCGGGCGCCAAGGCCGCGTTCCTCAACGGGTTCTTCGCCCGTGGCCACGACGCGTTCGACGCCCGAGCCGGCGAGGAGCGGGGCGCGCTCCGGCCCTGCACCGAGTGCGGCGCGCCGACCCCGACCGGCCGGTGTGCCTTCTGCACGCTGCGGGCCCGCACCCGTGACGCAGCCACCCGCGTCGAGACCCGGGTCGAGCTGCACACCGGCGGCCGCTGATCCGCGGCCCGTTCCAGGCGGGGGAGCTGGTGCTGCTGCTCGACCGCAAGCGCCGCCGCCACCTCATCCGCCTCGTCGAGGGCGGCGAGTTCCACACCCACGCCGGCGTGCTCGACCACGCGACCGTCGTCGGGCAGGAGGAGGGCGTCACGGTCCGGACCACACGCGGCGCGGCCCTGCTGGCGCTCCGACCGACGCTCTCGGAGTTCGTCCTCGAGATGCCCCGCGGCGCCCAGGTCATCTACCCGAAGGACCTGGGACCGATCCTGATGCTCGGAGACATCTTCCCGGGGGCGCGGGTGCTCGAATCCGGGGTCGGGTCGGGCGCGATGACCATGACGCTGCTCCGCGCGATCGGCCCGACCGGCCACCTCACCGGGTACGAGCTGCGCGAGGACTTCGCCACACGGGCGCGGCTCAACGTCGAGGCGTTCCTCGGCGAGGATCTTCCGCTCACGATCGAGACCCGCGACGTCTACGAGGGCATCGACCTCGACGACCTGGACCGCATCGTGCTCGACCTCCCCGAGCCGTGGCAGGTCGTGAAGCACGCCGAACGAGCGCTGCGCCCCGGGGGAATCCTCGTGTCGTACCTCCCGACGATCCTCCAGGTCTCGACGCTCCGCGAGACCCTCGCCGACTCGACGTTCGGGATGGCCGACACGATCGAGGTGCTGCACCGCGGCTGGAACGTCGACGGCCAGTCCGTCCGTCCGGACCACCGGATGGTGGCGCACACGGGGTTCCTCACGGTCGCGCGCAAGCTCGCACCGGGATGAACCTGCTCGACGTCATCGTCGTCCTCGTGATGGCGGTCGGCGGGCTCGTCGGGACCCGCACCGGCTTCGTCGTCCGTGCGCTGTCCTGGCTCGGGCTCGCGGTCGGCCTCACGCTCGCGCTGCGGATCACCCCGCGCCTCGCCCGCGCCCTGGCCGACGTCAGTCCCGGGACACGACTCCTCGCGGTCGCCTCGCTCCTCGTCGGGCTGGCGCTGATCGGCCACACGTTCGGACTCCTCGCGAGCCGAGCGCTGCGGGAGAAGCTCTCGCTCACCTCCGAGCCCACGCCGCTGGACCGCGTCACCGGCGGTGCCCTCGGCGCGCTCGGCGCGCTGGCGTTGCTGTGGCTGCTCCTGCCGGCCCTGCGATCGACGCCCGGGGTCACCGCTCGCGCCACCCGCGGCTCTGCGCTCGTCGCGCTCGTCGACGAGTACGCGCCGCGCCAGCCGCGGGCCGCTCGCATCCTGGGCCGGCTCATGGGTGACGCGCCCTACCCGCTCTTCGACGACACCGTGTCGGTCGGGCACGCGCCGAATGGCGACGCCGGGCCGACGGCCGACGCCCGAACGAGTCGGTCCGTCGTGCTGGTCACGGGCAACGCCTGCAGTCTCCGCCTGTCGGGTACGGGCTTCGCCGTGGCGCCCGGCCTGGTGGTCACGAACGCGCACGTGGTCGCCGGCGAGTCGCACACGACCGTCGTCACGAGCGACCGGCGGGAGCTCGCGGCCCGTGTCGTCGTCTTCGACGGCCGCCACGACGTCGCAGTGCTGGCGGTCGCCGGCGCCCACCTCCCGCCACTCTCGTTCGGTCCCGTACGGCTGGGCACGGTCGCGTCCGTGCTCGGCCACCCGAACGGCGGGCAGCTGCGGGCGACCCCGGCCCGCGTCGCCCGGCGCATCGACGCCCCCCGCTCGGACATCACACGGTCGGGCAACATCACGACGTCCATCGTCGCCCTGGCCGCGCGGCTCATCGTGGGGGACTCCGGTGCGCCCGTGGTCGGAGGCGACGGGCGCGTGCAAGCCATGGTCTTCGCGGTGGACCCGGCCAGCGACACGACGGCCTTCGCACTGAGCAGCGCCGAGATCCGCCCGTTCGCGGCCAGGGCCGGCGCGACCGGCAGGACGGTCTCGACGGGCGAGTGCCTGGGCTAGTGCCGTGCCCGGCACCCTCGCCGCGCCGCTGCGACCGCCGCACCTCGCGGACCGCACGCGGAGCTCGTCCGTGCCGTCCGAGCGTCCACTTGGGCACCGCTATGGGGGTCCAGGCCCGGAAAACTGCAACCAAGTCGCGGCACTAGCCGCCGAACCAGCCGACGACGCTCACGCCGATCGTCGGCGAGGGCGAGCACCGACACCACCGCGACGCAGATGAACGCGAAGACCTTGAACCGCGGGCCGTTCACCGCGGTCCCCACGGCGCTGGCGCGGTTGGTCAGGACGAAGAGGAAGATCAGGATCACCGGCGTGATGAACCCGTTGAGGATCTGCATGCTGACGAGCAGGTCGATGAGGTTGACCGGGACCAACGCGACGAGCGCCCCGATCACGACCTGGAGCGCGAAGAGCCCGAGGAACAGCGGGGCCTCGCGGAACCGGTAGGAGACCGAGCGCTCGGCCCCGACCGACTCCGCGAGCCCGTAGGCCGTCGACAGCGGCACGATCGCGGCGGCGAGCATCGACGCGCCGAGCAGACCGATGGCGAACAGGTACTCGGCGCCGGCCCCCGCGACGGGTTCGAGTGCCTTCGCCGCCTGCTCGGCGGACGTGAGCTTCACTCCGGGTCCGATGGCCGCGGCGGTCGAGATGAGCACGGCGAGGAACACGAACCCGGCGAACAGCGTTCCCACGACCGCGTCGATGCGCTCGTGCGGGTACTCGTCGGGGCCGATGCCGCGGTCGGCGACCGCCGCCGCCTGGTACAGCTGCATGTACGGGGTGATCGTCGTGCCGACGAGCGCCACCGTGAGGAGCAGGAAGTCGCGATCGCCGATGAAGTGGGGGAGGAACGTGTCCTTCGCGACCTCACCCCAATCCGGACCGGCGAGGAACATCGCGATCGGATACGCGATGAAGACGAGCGAGAGGCCGAGGAACACGCGCTCGGCCCACTTGTAGGAACCGAAGAGCACGATCATCAGGATCGCGACCGCGGCGATCGGCACCGAGATGTATCGCGAGACACCGAAGATCTCCATCGCCGCGCCGATCCCGGCGAACTCGGAGACGACGAGCCCGAGGTTGGCGACGAGCAGACAGACGACCACGAACGCGCCGATGCGCAGCGAGAACTCCTCGCGCACGAGCGACATCAGGCCCTCGCCGCTGTAAGCACCGAGCCGGGCCGACATCTCCTGCACCGCGACGAGCGCGGCGATGATCAGCACGCCGATGAAGAGCGGGCGGTAGCCGTACTGCGAGCCGGACGACGCGTACGTCGCGATCCCGCCCGCGTCGTTGCCCGCGTTCGCCGCGATCAGGCCGGGCCCGAGCACGAGGAGGAGCGCCGCGGGACGGACGAACCGGCGCCGCCGGGGCGGCGGCGGGGAAGCGGGCAGGAGGCTCACGGGCCCTCAGCTCATCAGCCGAAGAGGCGCGGGAAGCGGACCCGCCCCCGATCGGGCACGAGTGCGTCCACGAGATCGTCACCCAGGATGCGCCCGACGGGCCGTCCGTCGTCGTCCACGACGAGCAGGGACGACCCCCGGGAATCCACGAATTGCTCGATCACGTCGTCCAGCGAGGCGTCCGGCGAGACCGTGGTCGGCTCCGGCGGGCCGGCGACGTCGATCACCATGTCGTTGCTCGAGGCGACGAGCAGCTCGAAGAGGCCGAGGTCGTGCATCACCCGGCCGTCGTCGTCCACGATGATCACCGCGTCGACGTCGTCCTGGTGCTCCGCCTCGGCACGCAGGATGCGGCGGACCTCCCCGACGGAGTGGTCCGGGCGTACGAGCACGAGACTCGTGGTCATCAGACCGCCGGCGGTGCCCTCCCGGTAGAGCAGCAGCGCGTGGAGGGGGGCGGAACGCTCCGGGGGCATCACCGCCAGGAGCTCCTCGGCCTCGTCGGGCTCCAGGTCGCGCAACGCGTCGGCGGCCTCGTCCGGCTCCATGCCGGCGAGCAGCTCGGCCGCGTGGTCACGGTCGGATTCGCGCAGCAGCGCGCCGAGCTCCTCGGGGCCCATCTCCTCCAGCGCGTCGGCCGCGGTCTCGCTGTCGAGCTGGCGGAGCAGCTCCTGGCGCTCGTCCCGACCGAGCTCCTCGAGCAGGTCGGCGAGCTCCGCGGGCCGCAGCCGCCGCAGTGCCTGGTTGGGCGCGTGGAGCCGCATGGGTCCGCGCCGCGTGGGTCCCTGCGCTCCGAAGGACTGGATCGCGGCCCAGTCGATCACCCGCTCGGGCGTGGGCCGCACCCGCCAGCGGGTCGGTCCGAGCCGCCGCACGAGGGTCTGGAAGCCGACGTCGACCCCGACGAGGCGGTACTCGCCCATCACGTGCGCGAGGTAGAGGTCCGAGGCGCGGACGACGCGCCGACCGTCGACGTCGACGAGCTGGTGGTCCACGACGTCGCGGTTGAGCACGACCTCGCCGTCGCGGCGCTCGAAGTCCCGCAGGTCGAGCCGGACCGACGCCAGCGTGACGCGATCCGTCGCGATCTCGGCGACCTGGTCGATGGACACGAAGGCCCGCCGGCGGCCGACGCGCATGACGATGCCGGTCACGGGCGGGTAGTCCTCACCCTGCCACCGGACGACGAGGTCGACGACCCGGCCGACCTCGGCGCCGCGCTGGTCCGAGACCGCCCGCCCGACGAGGGCGGCGGTGGACACGAGCGCGTCGGCCACGGCGCGGTTCGGCGAGGAGACGCTGGGTGCGGTGCTCCCGGCGACGGCGGAACGCGGCCGGGGTGGGGATCGGAGGACGACGAGCCATGACACACCTCCTTCGACGCGCCGGCGGGCGGCGGCGAGGACGGGCGGGAACGGGACGGGTCGCACCGTCCCGTGCGGCTCAGGTCGTCGAGATCAGGCGCTGAGTCGGCGGGAGGCGCGGCCGTTGCTACTCGGAGGTTCTGACTTCTTCGGTTGCACGCCGCCCTCCCTCCTGCTTCGATCCCTCGGTGTCCGAGGGCCTACTCGGCCTCGATGAAGATGCACTCCCCGGGGCACTCCTCGGCGGACTCGATGGTCGCCTCGAGCATGCCGTCGGGGATGTTCGCGAGGCCATCGGCCCCACCGGGATCGCTGAAGACCTTGTCGCCTTCCTTGACGTAGGCGAGACCGTCGTCGAGCAGCGTGAACACGCTGGGCGCGATCTCCTCACACAGACCGTCGCCGGTGCACAGGTCCTGATCGATCCAGACCTTCATCCTGGCCTCACCTCGTGACTTGAGAGTTGTTGGGGGGATCCTCGGAACGGAAGCGGTCAACCCTGAGCCCGTTCCTACCGATGGGAGCGTACCGGCGCCCTCGGCGCTCACGGCAATTTACCCCGCGACCGCGAGGAAAAAGCCGATCGGGCCCCCGGACGGTGGGTAGGGTGCGCGACGAGCGCCGCCGTACGGCGGCCGGCGGAAGGAGGAGGCATCGTGGCGGCCGAACACGACCGACGCCTCGCCGAGTACGAACACCAGGTCGGCGATCTCCAGGACCAGGTCAAGACGCTCGAGGAGGAGATCGTCCTCCTCCGACGCCGGCTCCAGGACGCGCCGAAGCGGGTGCGCACCCTGGAGGAGCGGATCCTGGAGACCAAGGGGCAGCTCGCCCAGGCGGTCTCGCAGAACGAGCGGCTCTCCGCCACCCTGCGCGAGGCACGCGAGCACATCGCCGCGCTGCGTGAAGAGGTCGAGAAGCTGACCATGCCCCCGGCCGGCTACGGCACCTTCCTCGGGACCAACGATGACGGCACCGTGGACGTCTTCACCGCCGGTCGCAAGATGCGGGTCTCGATCCACCCCGAGCTCGAGTCCGAGGCCCTCACCCGGGGCCAGGAGGTCGTGCTCAACGAATCGCTCAACGTCGTGCTGGCCCGCTCCGGCGACGGTCAGGGCGAGGTCGTGGTCTTCAAGGAGCTGCTCGAGGACGGCCGGCGGGCCCTGATCCTGGGCCGGGCGGACGAGGAGCGGATCGCCGAGCTGGCGGACCCCCTGATCGGCGTGAAGCTGCGCGCCGGCGAGCACGTGCTCGTCGACTCCCGCTCGGGCCTCCTGGTCGAGCGGATCCCGCGCCCGGAGGTCGAGGAGCTGGTGCTGGAGGAGGTGCCCGACATCACCTACTCCGACGTCGGGGGCCTCGACGACCAGATCGACCAGATCCAGGACGCCGTCGAGCTGCCGTACCTCCACGCCGAGCTGTTCCACGAGCACGACCTCCAGCCCCCGAAGGGCATCCTGCTCTACGGCCCGCCGGGCTGTGGCAAGACGCTCATCGCCAAGGCCGTCGCGAACTCGCTCGCGCAACGGGTCGCGGAGAAGACCGGCAACGACAAGACGCGCTCGTACTTCCTCAACATCAAGGGTCCCGAGCTGCTCAACAAGTACGTGGGGGAGACCGAGCGCCAGATCCGGCTCATCTTCGAGCGGGCCCGGGAGAAGAGCGAGGAGGGCGTGCCGGTCATCGTGTTCTTCGACGAGATGGACTCGCTGTTCCGCACCCGCGGCACCGGCATCAGCTCCGACATCGAGAGCACGATCGTGCCGCAGCTCCTCGCCGAGATCGACGGCGTCGAGAGCCTGAAGAACGTGATCGTGATCGGCGCGTCGAACCGCGAGGACCTCATCGACCCCGCGATCCTGCGCCCGGGCCGGCTCGACGTGAAGATCAAGATCGAGCGGCCGAACGAGGATTCGGCCAAGCAGATCTTCGCCCAGTACCTCGTGCCGTCGCTGCCGATCGCCGAGGAGGAGACGAAGCACTTCGAGGGCGACCCGGCCCGCGCGGTCTCCCGCATGATCGACATCGCCGTCGACGCGATGTACGCCACCGACGACGCCAACCGCTTCCTCGAGGTCACCTACCAGAACGGCGACAAGGAGATCCTCTTCTTCAAGGACTTCTCCTCGGGCGCCATGATCGAGAACGTCGTGCGCCGGGCCAAGAAGCTCGCGATCAAGCGGACCATCGCCGGTGGGAGCCGCGGCATCTGCACGCAGGACCTGCTCGACTCGATCAAGCAGGAGTACCGCGAGCACGAGGACCTCCCCAACACGACCAACCCGGACGACTGGGCGAAGATCTCGGGCAAGAAGGGCGAGCGCATCGTCTTCGTCCGCACGCTGCTGCAGAAGGGCGGCGAGGACGACGGGGGCGGCCGCCAGATCGAGCGCGTCACGACCGGCCAGTACCTGTAGCCCGGCGCAGGTCAGCCTTCGAAGCGGTGACGGCTCCGGCGCGCGTGACGGCGTCCAGCGCGTCGGAGAGGGTGAAGCGCCCGGTGGAGAGCGCCGTGCCGAAGATCGCCCCTTCGAGGTTCGCGATGCCGGCGGCCGTCTCGGCCAGGATGACCAGGTCGTCGATCGTCGGGATCCCACCGGAAGCGATCACCGGCGCAGCGACGGCACGAGCGACCGCGCCGGAGAGATCCAGGTTGGGGCCGAGCAACGTGCCGTCCCTGCTCACGTCGGTGACGACGTAGCGGGCGCAGCCCTCGGCGTCGAGCCAACCGAGCGTCTCCCAGAGGTCACCGCCAGCGGTCCCGCCGCGAGCGGCGAGCCGGTGTTCCCGGCCGCCGCCGGCGTGCTCGGTGACGCGTACGTCGAGACCGACGACGATTCCGCCGCGCCGTGCTCGGCGATCGCCCGTGCGGACCATGCCGGGTCTCCCAACGCGGCCGTACCGAGGACGACACACGCCGCAGCCGGTGGCCAGTGCCCGCCCGAGCGACACGTCGTCGGCGATGCCGCCCGACAGCTCCACCGGCAGGTCGAGTCTCGCCGATCACGGCGTCGAGCAGGCCGGCGTTCGAACCGCGGCCGAAGGCGGCGTCGAGGTCGACGAGGTGGATCCACTCGGCACCCGCGGCCTGCCACGCGAGCGCCACCGAGCGCGGGTCGCCCGCGGGCGGTGTCGGCGGCACCCACCGCGAGACGGGCTGCCCGACCGTCGGCCACGTCGAGGGCCGGCAACAGCGTGAAGGGCACGAACCTCACCCTACGGCTCCCTCGCGCCGGCCCGCCCCGGAGTTCTACCGTGGGGGGAATGGAGAACCCACGCTCGGGATTCCGGATGGGACGTCTCGACCACGTGCACATCCGCGTGCCGGATCGGGCCGAGGCGGCACGGTGGTACGGCGAGCACCTCGGGTTCGAGCCCGTGGCCGCGTACGACTTCTGGGCGACGGGCTTCGAGGGCGGCCCCTTGCAGATCTCCGCCGACGGCGGCAACACGACGCTCGCGCTGTTCGAGGCCAGCGAGCGCGACGCGATGGTTCCGCACCTCGCCGGCGCGGCGTTCAGCGTCGACGCCGTGAGCTTCATGGAGTTCGCACGCTCCCTGCCGAACGGGATCGACCATCCGGACGGCGAGCCGCTCGCCCTCTCCCATCTCGTGGACTTCGATCTGTGTTGGGCGTTCGATCTCGTCGACCCGTGGGGGAACCGGTACGAGCTCAACTGCTACGACTACGAGCGCGTGCGCGACGAGCTGGTGGACGCGGAGGGCGTCGTGACCCGGCGCAAGTGGCCCCGCGAAGCTCTACTCGGCGTATCTCGACTCCGAGGCGCGCCCGGCGTAGACGTCGGTCCGCCGGTCGGGCTCGAAGCCGACGCCGAGGTAGAGCCCCCTCGACGCCGGGTTGTCCGGACGGAAGCAGATCTTGACGCGCACCGCGCCGGCCGCCGCGAGCCGGTCGATGCCTGCGGTGAGGACGTAGCGGGCCAGCCCGCGTCGATGGTGCGCGTCCTCGGTGCGCATGGGTTCGACGAGGCCGGTGGCCGTCTCGGGGTCGTACCAGAACAACCCGTATGCCGCGACGGTGTCGCGCCGGTCCAGCACCGCCAGGTCGAGGTCGGGGCGGTAGAGCGAGGTCTCACGCAGCCGGGTCTCGACCGCGGGGCCGCTCCGGTCGATCATGTGATGGGGTCGCGGCGTCAGGTCGAGGCGACGCGCCAGCCGATAGCCCTCGGGCAGCGCGGTGACGTCCGGCCGCGCGGTGGCATCCAGCCACGTCTCGACCACGCCGTCCTCCTTGCGCTCGAAGCCGTGACCGGCCAGCACGCCACGCGTCACCGCGTCGGCACAATCGACCTCGACCTCGACGCGACCGAACCCCGATGCCGCGGCGTGGGCCAGCCCGCGCGACGACCTCGGCCACCCGAGCAGGGGAGGCACCCGGCACGAGGATCGGCGCGAGCCGACGACGCTGTCACCCCAGTCGGTGGCGATCACGGCGGCTTCGGGGCGCCCGTCTCGATCGAACCAGAAGAGCTGCGCGAGATCGTCGGTCGGGCGTGGGACGCGCCACCACCACTGCAGGTCGGCGGCCTCGTACAGCCCGTGGGTCGGGTGGGCCCGGCGGACGCGCCGCAGGAGCGCCGTGGCCGCCTCCAGGGCCTGCAGCCCGACCCGATGCTCTTCGCGGGGTACCGGCACCTCCCGAACCTACGGCGCCGTGGCGCGGGGCACCGGGAGATCGGCCGGCGGGCGGAAGACCACCGCGACGGGGGGCGCCGGTGGCAGCCGGTGGCCGACGTCCGTAGCCTGACGGAGATGTGGCACCAGGCGATCCGACGCTCCGTCCTGCTCCTCCTCGTGACCGCGCTGGTCGTGCCGCTCACCGCGACGCCCGCCGGCGCCCACGACCGACATGGGAACGGTGGTGGACACGAGGGCCACGGCCCCCGCGCCGCCTTCCGCGTGGGCGCGGCGGCGGTGGACATCACGCCGCCGGCAGCCGGTCCGGGCGTCGCCGACCCGGCACGCTGCGCGGCTCCCGCGTCCTACACCGGCGCGCACCTGCTGACGCTCGAGGAGCCCTACCAGGACACCAACGGCAACGGTCGTTGGGACGCGGGGGAGCCCTACCAGGACTGCCCGGTCACCCGGGTCGACGGCTCGGTCGCGCCGCCCGACGGCCGCTGGGACGGGATCTACCTCGGTGGCGGCAACTGCTGCGACCGCCGTCCCACCGCCGTGCTCGACCCGCTCTGGGCCCGGACGATCGTCGTCGACAACGGCGACCGCCGGGTGTCGATCACCAGCGTCGACAACGAAGGCGTCTTCAAGGAGTACTGGGACCGTGTCCGGGCGAAGGTCCGCGCCGACGGCGTGCATCTCGACGAGATGTTCTTCAGCTCGACCCACGACGAGTCCGCACCCGACACGATCGGCATCACCGGGCCCGACGAGCTGACCTCGGGCGTCGACCCCTTCTACGTGGAGTTCCTGATCGATCGCAGCGCGCGTCGATCGAGCGGGCGGCCGCGCACACCGAGCGTGCCGCGATCCGGTTCGGGTCCGTCCGCCCGGCGAACCTCACCACCTGCTGGTCGTCCTACCCGTTCGTCGCCGACGAGTCCGTCGGCGTCATGCAGGCTGTCCGCCCGGACGGCCGCACGATCGCCACGCTCGTCAACTACGGCATCCACGCCGAGGAGCTCGGCTTCTCGAGCGACGGGCAGGACCGCCTGCACCTCTCGTCGGACTGGCCGCACTTCACTCGCGCCCTGCTCGAGGGCTGGTTCGGCGGGATGGCGATGACGATGGCCGGATCCGTCGGCTCGGTCGAGATGCCCCAGGTGTACCCGGCGGCCCGTGACCACACGCCGACGAGCCTCTACTCCTCGACCGGCAACGGCGGCTGCCGCACGATCTACGCCAACGACACGACGCGCGCGCCGTACGGCTACCACTCGTCCACCCAGGCACGCGGCGAGACGATCGCACGCTGGGCCGTCGTGGGCGGTGGCCACCGGGAGGTGGTCGGACAGCGACACGATCCGGTACCGGCGCGACACGTTCTTCATGCCGCTCGAGAACGCGCTGTTCGCGCTCGGGGGCGCGTTCGGCGTGATCCCGGGCAAGGACGGCTACCTCGACGGCGTGAAGCTCACGCGCAACGCCGCCGGCGCCGCCGATCCGCTCGTGATCGCGAACCAGTTCCGGACCGAGGTGGTCTGGTACCGCATCGGCGACGCCGACTTCGTGTCCGCGCCGGGGGAGCTGTTCCCCTACACCTACGCCCGCAGCTTCGGCGGCCCCGCCGACCAGGCCGTGCCCGACGGCGCGAGTCCGCCGCCGTGGATCATGGCGAAGCTCTCCCAGCCCTACCGGTTCGTCGAGGGTCTCGGTGAGGACATGGTCGGCTACCTCTTCCCGAAGACCAACGCGGTCGGCGTGCCCCGCAGCCTCGACGGTGCCGACGACACCGACCGGTTCGGGTGTGGCCACTCCGACGACGGGGAGGCCGCGGCCGACGACGCCGGCGGGATCGTGGCCACGCACCTCGCCGCCCTGCTGCCCGCCACCCGGGACCGCATCGTGACCGGGCGCTACGTCTGGGCCGACGGCACCCGTCACCGCAGCCCGCTCGGCGAGGGCGGTCAGGCGTGCACCGGACCCGCCAACACGTTCGTCCCCGGCCCGGGGCGCGGGGCATCGCGATCGACGGGCACACGATCACGGTGGACGGTCGCGAGTGGCGGTGGATGGATCTCCACGGTCAGGTCGAGTCGGCGCCGTCCACCCAGACTCGGGCGTCATCGGTCGTGACGGCCGGCGCATCTGGCTCGACGTGTTCCCCGACTGAGCGTCCGGCACCCGCGCCCGACCCGCGTGGCGGCTCCGCCGGCCCGGGTTAGCCTGCGCGGGTGGCGGTGCCGAAGGTGTGTGGGATCGAGACCGAGTACGGCGTGGTGCTGCGCAACGCGCCCGACTCGAACCCGGTCCTGGCTTCCTCCCTGCTGATCAACGCCTACGTCGAGCACCGCCGGATCGGCTGGGACTTCGACGACGAGTCGCCCCGGTCGCGACGCACGGGGGTTCGGGCGGGACGGCTCCCCGGCACCCGAGGTCGACACGCACCTCGTGAACACGGTGCTCACGAACGGTGCGCGCGTACTACGTCGACCACGCCCACCCGGAGTACTCCACGCCCGAGTGCGCGAACGCGCTCGAGCTCGTCGCGGCCGACAAGACGGGGGAGCGGATCCTCGCCCGCTCGATGAAGGCGTCCCGCCGGCCCCTCGAACCCGGCCAGGAGATCGTCGTCTACAAGAACAACTCCGACGGCAAGGGCAACTCGTACGGCACGCACGAGAACTACCTCGTGGACCGCCGGACGCCCTTCGCCACCCTCGTGCGCAACCTCCTCCCGTGGTTCGTGACCCGCCAGGTGTTCACCGGCGCCGGGAAGGTCGGCGCGGAGAACGGCGCGGATCCGGTGGACTTCCAGCTCTCGAGCCGCGCCGACTTCTTCGAGGAGGAGGTCGGGCTCGAGACCACGCTGAAGCGGCCGCTCGTCAACACCCGCGACGAGCCCCACGCGGACCCGCAGAAGTACCGACGGCTCCACGTGATCGCGGGCGACGCGAACCTCTGCGAGGTGGCGACGTTCCTCAAGGTCGGCACGATGGCCATCGTGCTCGCGATGGTCGAGGACGATTTCGTCGACAAGGACCTCGCGATCGTCGGGCCCGTCCACGCGGTTCGCACCGTGTCGCACGACCTCACGCTGCACGCGACCATCGACCGGGTGGACGGTGGATCCTGCACCGCGGTCGAGCTCCAGTGGGAGTTCCTCCGCCTGGCCCGCAAGTACGCCGAGGAGACCGGGCTCGAGATGTGCGGCGGCGAGGTCGGCCACCTCGTCCTCGACCGCTGGGAAGCCACGCTCGCGGCCCTCGAGCAGGACCCGGGCCGGCTCGACGGCCAGCTCGACTGGGTCACCAAGCATCAGCTCCTCGAGGCGTACCGCGACCGCGACGGCCTCGCCGGGGACGACCCCAAGCTCGCCCTCCTGGACCTCCAGTACCACGACGTCCGTCCCGACCGGTCGCTCTACGAGCGGCTGGTGCGGGCCGGCAAGGTCGAGCGGCTCGTGGACGAGGCGGCGGTCGAGGAGGGGATGACCGAACCCCCGGGTCGACCCGGGCATACTTCCGGGGCCAGTGCCTGTCGCGGTGGGCCGATTCGGTCGTCGCGGCCAACTGGGACAGTTTGATCCTCGATGTCGGGACGGACCCCTTGCGGAGGATTCCGATGATGGAACCGCTCAAGGGAAGTCGGGCCCACGTCGAGGCGTTGTTCGCGCAGTGCTCGACCCCGGGCCAGCTGGTCGAGGCGTTGGGGTCCTAGGTCACGGGAGGGTCTGATGCCCGAACGGGAACAGAAGAAGAAGCCAGCCCCGAAGGAGCGGGAGACCGTCACCGAGGAGGCCGCGCCCGCGCGCCAGGGCGAGGCGCTCAAGGAGGAGCTCGACGACCTCCTGGACGAGATCGACAGCGTGCTCGAGGCGAACGCCGAGGAGTTCGTGCGGTCCTACGTCCAGAAGGGCGGCGAGTGACTCCGCCCGGTCGGCACTGAGCCGGACGGCATGACCGCGCGCACCCGTCACGATCCGCGTGCGCTGTCCGGGACGATCGCGCGCTGGCAGCGTCTCCACGCCAGTCGCGTCCCCGACGAGGTCCTCGCGGCGGCCGCGGAAGAGCGCGCGTTGGGCCGACTCCGGCGCCGCATCGAGCGCTGGCAGCGCCTGCACCGGATCCGCTGAACCCCTGTGTAGGCTCGGCCGCTCATGAGCGAGCCCTCGATGTTGCCGTTCTTCGCCCCCGGGCTCGACCCCGGTCCGTCGTTCGTGGATCTGCTGCGCCAGGTCGCGCCCCAGTGCGAACGACCGCCGTTCGGGGACCCGTCGGTGATGCCCTTCGAGATCACCCACGGCACCACCGTCGTCGCGATCCGCAGCGCGACCGGCGTCGTGCTGGCGGGAGACCGCCGCGCCACCGCGGGTCACATGATCGCCAGCCGCCGGATCGAGAAGGTCTTCGCGGCCGACGAGCACTCCGGCGTCGCCATCGCCGGTGCCGCCGGGCCGGCCATCGAGATGGTCCGACTGTTCCAGGTGCAGCTGCGCCACTACGAGAAGGTCGAAGGCGAGCAGCTGAGCCTCGAGGGCAAGGCGAACCAGCTCGCCCAGATGGTGCGGGCGAACCTGTCGGCGGCCATGGCCGGCTTCGTCGTGGTGCCGCTGTTCGCGGGCTACGACCACCGCCGCCACCGCGGGCGGGTCTTCTCCTACGACGCCACCGGCGGCAAGTACGAGGAGGCCGACTTCCAGGCGAACGGCTCCGGCGGTGTCCACGCCCGCAACTGGATCAAGTCGGGTTGGCGGGAGGGCCTGGCGAACGACGACGTCGTCGCCCTGGCCATCCGCTCGCTGTTCGCGGCGGCCGACGAGGACGCCGCCACGGGGGGACCGGACCTCGTCCGGGGCATCTATCCGATGGTCGCGATCATCGACACCGACGGCTTCCGGCTCGTCGACGACGACGACATCGCCGCCCGCGGCGAGGAGCTCCTCGGGGGTCCCGAGCGCGGCGGCGCCGAATCCCGGGGCGGTGACGCGACATGAGCATGCCGTTCTACGTCTCGCCCGAGCAGATGATGAAGGACCGCGCGGACTACGCGCGGAAGGGCATCGCCCGGGGTCGCAGCCTGGTGGCGATGGAGTGCGCCGCGGGCGTCGTGATCGTGGCCGAGAATCCGAGCCGCACCCTCTACAAGACGAGTGAGATCTACGACCGCATCGTGTTCGCGGGGGTCGGCAAGTACAACGAGTTCCAGAGCCTCAAGATCGGCGGGGTCCGCCTCGCCGACATGAAGGGCTACCAGTACTCGCCCGAGGACGTCACGGCGGGTGCGCTCGCCAACGCGTACGCGCAGACGCTCGGCCAGGTCTTCACCCACGAGATGAAGCCGTACGAGGTCGAGATCCTCGTGGCGTCGGTCGGCGCCACCGCCGACGAGCCGGACCAGCTCTTCCACATCCTCTACGACGGCACCGTCATGGACGAGCAGGGCTTCACCGTCCTCGGGGGCGAGGCCGAGCGCATCGCCGACGCGCTGCGGGCCGAGTACTCGTCCGAGCTCGACCTGGGTGCAGCCGTCCGGCTCGGCGCCAAGGTGCTCGCCGCGGACCGGGATCCTCTGGCCGCCGCCGCGCTCGAGGTCGCGTTGCTCGACCGGACCCGGCCCACCCGGGCGTTCCGGCGGGTCCGGGGCACCGAGCTCGACGAGCTGCTCGCCGGCTGAGCCCCGCTCCGGGCCGGTCGCGTCGGGCGCGCCGGGCGAACACGGCACGGACCAGCGGTCCGACCCCGGTAGCCTGCCCTCCGCGGTCGTCTCCCCGGAGCGCACGATGGAACGCAGGATCTTCGGACTCGAGAACGAGTACGGCGTCACGTGCACCCTGCGCGGCCAGCGCCGGCTGAGTCCGGACGAGGTCGCCCGCTACCTCTTCCGGCGGGTGGTCTCCTGGGGCCGGTCCAGCAACGTCTTCCTCGAGAACGGCGCCCGCCTCTACCTCGACGTCGGCAGCCACCCCGAGTACGCCACGCCCGAATGCGACTCGATGCACGAGCTCGTCGTGCACGACAAGGCGGGGGAGCGGATCCTCGAGAGCCTCGTGCAGTCCGCCGAGGTCCGCCTCCGGGAGGAGGGCATCCGCGGTGAGGTCTACCTGTTCAAGAACAACACCGACTCCGCCGGAAACTCCTACGGGTGCCACGAGAACTACCTCGTCGAGCGCGACGGCGAGTTCACCAAGTTCACCGACGTCCTGATCCCGTTCCTCGTCTCCCGGCAGGTCTACGCAGGGGCCGGCAAGGTCCTCCAGACCGCGCGCGGCGCGATGTACTGCATCGCCCAGCGGGCCGAGCACATCTGGGAGGGCGTGTCGAGCGCCACCACCCGCAGCCGCCCCATCATCAACACCCGCGACGAGCCGCACGCCGACGCCGAGCGCTTCCGGCGGTTGCACGTGATCGTCGGCGACTCGAACATGAGCGAGTACACGACCTTCCTCAAGGTCGGCGCCACCGCCATCGTGCTGCGCATGCTGGAGGAGGATTCGGGGCCGTGGCGGGACCTGTCACTCGAGAACCCGATCCGGGCGATCCGTGAGATCAGCCACGACACCACGTGTCGCCGGCGGGTGCGCCTCGCGAACGGCCGGGAGCTGTCCGCGGTCGAGATCCAGACCGAGTTCCTGAACCGGGCGCTGCGCTTCGCCAAGCGGCGGACGCTGAGCCCGCTCGAGCAGCGGCGCTCGAGATGTGGGAGCACGTGATGACCCACCTCGAGTCCGACCCGCTCAAGCTGACCCGCGAGGTCGACTGGGTGATCAAGCACCAGCTGATCGAGTCCTACCGGGACAAGCACTCCCTGCCCTTGACCCATCCGCGGGTCGCACTGCTGGACCTCGCGTACCACGACGTCACACGCTCCCGTTCCCTCTACTACCTCCTCGAACGCCGCGATCAGGTCGATCGCATGGTCACCGACGCCGAGATCGACCTCGCCATGGACGAGCCGCCCCAGACCACGCGGGCCCGCCTGCGTGGCGCGTTCATCCGCAAGGCCAAGGAGCGCAAGCGGGACTACACCGTCGACTGGGTCCACCTGAAGCTCAACGACCAGGCCCAGCGCACGGTCCTGTGCAAGGACCCCTTCAAGGCCCACGACGACCGCGTCGAGCGCCTCATCGCCTCGCTCTAGGCACCCGCCCGGCGGGTAGGTTCGCCGGATGCCGGCGTTCAGGACGGGCGAGATCGTCGGGATCCTCGATGCCCGTGACGGCCTGCAGCGCGTCGAGGTCGACCTCGGCGGCGAGGAGGCCGAGCCGGCCTACGTGCTCACCCGGCTCATCGGGCCCGTGAGCGTCGGCGACCGCGTGGTGGTCAACACGACTGCGGTCGACCTCGGCCTCGGGACCGGTGGCTGGCACTTCGTCCACTGGAACCTCGCGCGCGACGAATGGATCGAGCGGGGGCCCGGGCACATCATGAAGCTCCGGTACACGAGCCTCCAGGCCGACGTCGGCTCCACCGAGGAGCACCTCGACGAGGTCGCGAGCGCGCGCACGAGCATCGGCGGCATGCCGGTGGTCGCCACGCCCCTGCACAGCCAGGTCCCTGCCGTCGTGCTCGCGATCCGCGCCGCCCGGCCCGATGCCCGCATCGCCTACGTGATGACCGACGGCGCCGCGCTCCCGATCGCGTTGAGCGATCTCGTCGCGAACATGTGCGAGCGTGAGCTGCTCACGACCACGATCACCGCCGGCCAGGCCTTCGGCGGCGACCACGAGGCGGTGACCGTCCACTCCGCGCTCGCCATCGCCCGCCACCAGGTCCACGCCGACGTCACGGTCGTCGCCATGGGCCCGGGCATCGTCGGCACCGACTCGACCCTCGGCTACTCGGGCATCGAGGTCGGTGGCGTGCTCGACGCCGCGGTGGGCCTCGGTGGCCGCGCGATCGCCTGCCTGCGCGCCTCGGACGCGGATCCGCGGGAACGTCACCGGGGGATCTCCCACCACACCGTGACCGCACTCACCGTCGCGACGCGCAGCCGCGTGCTCGTCCCCGTCCCGGCGGGGGACGGGCAGGACCGGGTCCTCTCGGAGCTCGCCACCACCGGGATCGCCGCCCGGCACGACGTCGAGGTCGTGACCGTGCCCGACATCGTGGGCCTGTTCGCCGAGCACGGCCTCTCGGTGAGCTCGATGGGGCGGCCCGCCGCCGCGGACCCGATCCTGTTCCGCTGTGCCGCGGCCGCCGGCGTCGCGAGCGTCGACGGTTCCGGTCCGCCCATGTCCTAGCCTCGAAACCTCATGCCGGCGGACCCCGACGACGCTCCCACACCCTCCGACGCCCCCGACCGTCGCGAGCGGTTGCTGAACCTGCTCGCCGCGTTGATCGAGACCCGCTCCGGGCTGACGCGCGACGACATCCTGACCAACCCGACGCTCGGCTACGCGCCGAACCCGGCCTCGGCGCGCCGTGCGTTCGAACGCGACAAGGCCACGCTGCGGGCGATGGGCGTGCCGCTCCAGGAATCCGGCCCCGAGCGCGAGAGCCGCTACCGCGTCGACCCGAAGGAGTACTACCTCCCGGACCTGGCGCTCACCGACGACGAGCTCGCGGCGCTCCACGTGGCGGTCACCGCCATCGGACTCGGCGGCACCGCGGGCGAGGGGGCGCTCATGAAGCTCGGGGGCATCGAGGGTGCCGGTTCGATGCCCATTGCCGAGCTGCCCTTCGTCGACGTCCTCGCGCCGCTGTTCGAGGCCTCGCGGCGGCGGTCCCCGGTCGAGTTCGCCTACCGGGGCCGCCTCCGGCGGCTCGAGCCGTGGGGTCTCACGTCACGCTCGGGGCGCTGGTACGTCGTCGGCCTCGACCACGGCGTCGACGACATGCGGGTGTACCGCGCCGACCGGATCGAGGGCGACATCCTCACCGGCGCCGCCGGCCAGTTCGAGGTGCCGGCCGACTTCCGGGCCGACGCCTACCTCGAGGACCGTCCCTGGGACTACGGCGACGGCCGGCCGACCGACGTCACGCTCCTCGTCGACCCGGGCCACGAGGTGGGCGTGCTCCACGCCGTCGGGCCCGACGCCGAGGTGACGGCCGAGGCCGACGGCTCGACGCGCATCACCATCCGGGCGATCGAGATCGGGGCGGTGGTGAGCTTCGTGCTCGGGCTCGGCGAGCACGTCGAGATCCTGCGTCCTCCCGAAGCGCGCGCGGCGATCATCGCGGCGCTCGACGCGTGGGCGGCATGAGCCGGACCGACGCACCACCCCAGCTCGAGCGGGTCCTCGCCATGATCCCCTGGCTGGCCACGCACCGGAACGTGACCAAGGCCGAGGTCGCGGAGCGGTTCGGCATCACCCGCGACGCGCTCGAAGCCGATCTCGCGCTGATCATGATGGTCGGGGTCCCGCCGTACTCACCCGGCGACTACATCAACGTCACCTACGACGGCGACACCGTCGACCTCTGGCTCGCGCCCTACTTCACGCGTCCGCTCCAGCTCACGGCCGGTGAGGGGCTCGCGCTCCTCGCGGGCGGGAGGGCGCTGCTCGCCGTCGACGGCTCGGACCCCGACGGGCCGCTGGCCACGGCGCTCGCCAAGCTCCAGGAGGCCCTCGGCGTCAGCGAGGTCAACGTCGAGCTGTCGGCTCCGGAGTTCCTGCCCGCGGTGCGCGCCGCCGCGGCGGAGGGCCGTCGCATCGAGATCACCTACGCCGCCGCCCGCCGCGACGAGGTGTCGACGCGCCGGATCGATCCCGGGCCGCCGTTCTTCGCGCTGGGGGAGTGGTACACCGACGCGTTCTGCTCCCTGCGCGGCGAACCGCGGATGTTCCGGGTCGACCGCATCCGGTCGCTCACCGCGACCGACGAGACGTTCCCGCCCGTGCGGGCCGACCCGGGTGCCGCGGTGTTCCATCCCCGTCCCGACGACCCACGCGTGACGTTGGAGCTACCCCGCGGGGCCAGCTGGGTGGCCGAGAGCTCCCCGTCGGAGTCGGTCGAGGACCTCGCCGACGGACGTCAGCGGGTCACGGTGGCGGTGAGCGACCGGACCTGGCTCGAGCGGATTCTCCTCCAGGTCGGTCCCGACGCGAAGGTGGTGGACCCGCCGGGTTGGCGCACGGTCGGTGCCAAGGCCGCGGCACGCGTCCGCCGGCGATACGGCACCGACACCTGAGAGGCACCTGAACCGTCCGCGCCACCCGGCACGGTCCGGTGCCCCCGAGTGAACCGCTCGATGCAGTCCCGACGTGAGAGGATGCCCGAAGTGAATGCCGACGACGCGGGAGCTCCTCCGCCCACGAGCGCAGCCCCCGGCGGCGCCGTCCGCTCCGAGCCCCTTCGGCACGAGATGGCCGACGCCGACGCGGGTCGGGTGCGCAACCTCGTCGAGTGGGCGGTCATCATCGTGGTCGCCGTGGTCTTCGCGCTGCTGGTGCGGGGATTCGCGTTCCAGACCTTCTACATCCCGTCGACGTCGATGGTGCCCCGGCTCGAGGTCGACGACCGCGTGCTGGTGAACAAGCTCACCTACGACCTGCGCGACCCCGAGCGCGGCGACATCGTGGTGTTCCGCACGCCACCGCACTCGGACATCACCGGCATGGACGATCTCGTGAAGCGCATCGTCGGCATGCCCGGCGACACCATCGAGGGCCGGGACGGCCGGATCTACATCAACGGGTCGCTGCTCCCCGAGCCCTACCTCGATCCGGGCGTGCAGTCGAAGACCTTCGGCCCCGAGAAGGTGCCGGCGAACTCGTATTTCATGCTGGGCGACAACCGGCAGTCGTCGAACGACTCGACGATCTGGGCGCGGCCAACCGGGACCTGTTCGTGGGTCCGGTGTTCGCGACCATCTGGCCGCTGAACCGGCTCGACATCCCCGGCTGGCTCTGGGGGATCCCGATCGCGCTCGTGGTGGGATCGATCGGCTTCGTCGTGCTCCGTCGCCGTGAGGACGAGCCGGCCGAGCTCTGACGCGCCGCGCCGGCCGAGGGCTCAGGCCTCGCCGGCGTGCCATTCGCCGACGGCCGCGAGCATCCGGTCGACCCGGTCGCTGAACACCCCGTCCACGCCGTGGCGCAGCGCCTCGAGCAGGTGGCGCATCTCCTGCGCGTCCCAGGCGAAGGCCTTCACGTCGAACCGGTGCACCAGCGTGACCGTGCCGAGCGACCAGTCGGAGTGGTGCAGATTCAGCGCGTCGATGCGGGCCGCGGCCAGGTCCGCGGCGTGCCGCTCGAAGGCCTGCGGCGCGACGCCCCCGTACCCGGGGGAGTGCACCAGCTTCACGTCGGCGAGCTCGTCGCGTCGTGACGCGAGCTCGGCCAGGTCGGGGGAGCAGATCCACAGCCGGCCCGGCGCACCACCACCAGCGGCGCGGGCGACCTCGACCATGGGCCGGATGACCCCCGGCTCCTTGGCGTCGATCGAGAGCTCGAACTCGGTGCCGCACTCGGCGTAGAGGTCCGCCAACCGGGGCACGTCGTGCTCGGCCAGCTCGGCCGCGGTCGACTCCGCCACCCGGATCCTGCGCAGGCCCCGCCGGAACGTGGGGTCGTGCACCAGCACGACCTCGCCGTCGGCGGCCAGCCAGGCGTCGCTCTCCAGACCCCCCGAGCCGAGCTCCCGGGCCCGTCGGAACGCCGCGAGCGTGTTCTCCGGCCGCTCGGAGCGGGCACCACGGTGGGCGAAGGTGATGACCACGTCGCGATCGTGCCGTCTGACCGCTCCACCTGTCGAAACGACGCTCAAGCGCCCCCCGGCCCCTGCCGATGGCTTCGAACACAGGAGTGAGAAGGGGCCTTCGAGCGTGACCACCATCCGAGCCAACTGTCCGAGCTGCGGCGACGTGCAGCTCAGTGCGACCGACCTGGTCGTGCGGGTCTGCTCCGACGACGAGAGCGGTTCCTACACGTTCCGCTGCCCGAGCTGCACCGTGGCGGTCGCCAAGGGCGCGAGCAAGCGCATCGTCGACCTGCTCGTGTCCTCCGGGGTGCGCATGGAGGTCTGGCGTCTGCCGGCCGAGCTGCGCGAGCCGCGCGTCGGTCCCGTGCTCCAGCCCGACGACCTGCTCGACTTCCACCTCATCCTCGAGCGTGCGGACTGGTTCGACGAGCTCGAGACACTCGTGCCGCGACTCCGGCTGATCGCGCACTAGCGTCTGTCGCCATGACGGCACCGATCGTGATCACGCTCGTCGCCCTCCTCGCGGCGGGCAGCGCGGCCGTCATCGCCCTCTCCGCCCGGCTCCGGGCCGAGATCCAGGAGCTCCTCGCCGCCTTCGGTCGGACCGAGCCGGCCCTGATGCCGATCGTCGCGACCGTCCGTACCGACCGCGAACGACTCGCGCGGCGCCTCGCCGAGCTCTCCGAGGGCGGCTCCGATCCTGACGCTCCTCGCCGGTAGGCTGACGGGACACGCGAAGGGAGCCCGATGCCACAGCTCGGCCCGGCCGAGGTCCTCGTCATCCTGGTGGTCGCGCTGCTGGTCTTCGGACCCAAGCGACTGCCCGAGGTCGGGCGTCAGGTGGGTCGGGGTCTCCGCGAGCTCCGCAAGATCCAAGAGACCGTCCGTGACGAGCTGAACGACGTGCTGCACTCACCGGACGACTCGCCGGTCGTCGGACGCCCGTCGATCACCTACGGCACCTCCGGCGACCCACCCGAACCCGGGCGCGAGCGTCCGGCGCTCCCGCCCACGCAGGGCCGCCCCGCACCCTCGCGGTACCGCGCCCCCGGCAGCTGAGCCGCTCCATGGCCGGACTCCGTCGCCGCGCGCGACCACCGCGATCGCCCGACGCGCGCATGAGCATGATGGAGCACCTCGCGGAGCTCCGGAACCGGATCCTCATCTCGTTCTTCACCGTGGTCGTGATGGCGGTCGTGGCCTTCATCTTCTCGGACCGCGTGCTCTCGTTCCTCCTGGAGTTCTACCGGAACGCGGTCCACCGGCCGAACCAGAAGTTCATCTTCACGTCGCCGGAGGCCGGATTCATCGTCCGGCTCAAGATCGCGACCTACGGCGGGATCGTCCTCGCGCTGCCGGTCTGGCTCTTCCAGCTCTGGCGCTTCATCACGCCGGGACTCAATCCCAAGGAGAAGCGCTACGCGATCCCGTTCGTCGGCTCCGCGATCGTCCTGTTCGCGATCGGCGCCTTCGTCGTGTTCCTCACGCTCGAACCCGCGCTCAACTTCCTCCTGTCCGTCGGCGGCGACTCCCAGTCGGCACTCCTGACCGCGGACCGCTACCTGACGCTCGTCGCGCTGATGATCGTCGCCTTCGGGATCAGCTTCGAGTTCCCGGTCGTGCTCGTGTTCCTGCTCCTGGCTCGTGTGATCCGGACCGACCAGCTCCGCCACGCGTGGCGATGGGCGGCAGTGGGCATCGTCACCTTCGCCGCGGTCATCACGCCCAGCCAGGACCCGTATTCGCTCATGTTCATGGCGGTGCCGATGTACCTGTTCTACGAGGGCGCGATCGTCGTCGGTAGGATCCTCCACCGATGAGCAACCGACGTCGAGCGCAACGACGAGATGCCCACGGAGCGCCGGTCCGGACCCGGCAGGAGATCATCACCGCCGCCGGGACCGCGCTGTCGGTGATCGTGGTGACCGTCGTCCTCCTGTTCGCCCTGAAGCACGATCCGGCGTCCACCGGCAGCGTCGTCACGACGCCGATCTCCTCGGTGCCCTCGTCCTCGACCCCCGCCGTGAGCGATTCGACCGCCACGACGGCCACCACCGCCACGAGCGCGCCGTCCACGACGAGCACGTCGGGCCCGTGACCGGGTCGCGCCCGGCCTTCGAGGCCGGGCTCGGCATCGAGCTCGACCCCTTCCAGCTCGCCGCATTCGACGCGCTCGACGCCGGATCCTCCGTCCTGGTCGCGGCCCCCACCGGATCGGGCAAGACGGTCGTCGCCGAGTACGGCGTGCACCGCGCCCTCGGGGAGGGGGGCAAGACCTTCTACACGACACCGCTCAAGGCGCTCTCGAATCAGAAGTACCTGGACTTCGTCCGCCGCTACGGCACCGACCGGGTCGGTCTGCTCACCGGCGACAACGCGATCAACGGCGACGCGCCGGTCGTGGTGATGACCACCGAGGTGCTCCGCAACATGATCTACGCCGGCGCCGCGGCGCTGGCCGGCCTGCGCTACGTGGTGCTGGACGAGGTGCACTACCTGCAGAACCGCTACCGCGGCGCGGTCTGGGAGGAGGTCATCATCCACCTCGCGCCCGAGGTGGACCTGATCTGTCTGTCCGCGACGGTGTCCAACGCCGAGGAGGTCGCGGACTGGATCGCCACCGTCCGTGGCGACACCGCGGCGATCATCGAGGAGCGGCGGCCGGTCGAGCTGACCAACCTGTACGCGGTCGCGGAGCGGGGGAGCAGCACGATCGAGCTCCTCCCGACGTTCGCGACCGACGCCGGCAGCGGCCTGCGCCCGAACCCCGAAGCGGCGCGCCGCGACGCCCGACGTGGACGGCGAGGCCCCGGCCAGCCCGCAGCCGTGCCGCGGCACCGCGCCGGTCGGACCTCGTCGCCCTGCTCGCCGAACGCGAGATGCTGCCCGCGATCGGCTTCATCTTCAGCCGGGCCGCCTGCGACGACGCCGTCCGCCAGTGCCTCGATGCCGGCCTGCGGCTCACGACCCGGGACGAGCGGCGGGCGCTGCACCGGATCGCCGACGAGCGCAGCGCACCCCTCTCCGACGACGACCTCGACGCGCTCGGCTATCAGGAGTGGCTGAGCGGCTTCGAGGCCGGCATCGCCGCCCACCACGCGGGTCTCGTGCCGCCGCTCAAGGAGGCCACCGAGGAGGCCTTCGCCGCCGGGCTCGTGAAGGTCGTCTTCGCGACCGAGACGCTCTCGCTCGGCATCAACATGCCCGCGCGCAGCGTGATCATCGAGAAGCTGTCCAAGTTCACCGGCGAGCACCACGAGTTCCTCACGCCGGGTGAGTACACCCAGCTCACCGGCCGGGCCGGACGGCGGGGGATCGACCCCGTCGGCTACGCCATCGTCTGCTGGAACCCCTTCGTACCCTTCGACCAGGTCGCGGGCCTCGCGTCCCGGCGCAGCTCGGCGCTCACGTCCTCGTTCCGCCCCACGTACAACATGGCGACCAACCTCGTCGCGCGCTACGAGCCCGAGACGGCGCACCGCCTCCTGAACCTCTCCTTCGCCCAGTACCGGGCGGACCGCGACGTCGTGAGCCTGGAGCGCCAGCTGAGCCGCCACGAGGCGCAGCTGGCCGTCCAGGAGGAGGCGGCCCGGTGCGAGCGGGGCGACGTGGTCGAGTACCGGAGGCTGCTCCAGGCCGAGGAACAGACCCGCCGAGCATCGGGGCGTGGCGCCGAGGCCGCGGCGGCGATCGACCGGCTCCGGCCGGGCGACGTCGTGGCGACCCGGCGCGGCGGCGGTCGGGCCGTGGTGCTCAAGCACGAGAGCGGCCGGAGCGGCGGACGGCTGATGATGCTCGGGACCAACCGCGAGGTGTTCCGCCTCGGTCCGCGTGACTTCACCAACCCGCCACGATCGTTGGCCCACATCCCGCTCCCGAAGCCGTTCGCGCCGCGCGCGGTGACGTTCCGGCGCGCCGCCGCCGAGGCGCTGCGCCACGCCACGCTGCGCGAACCGGAGCCCGAGCGGTCGGGCGCGGGCCCGGCCCGGGCGCTGGGGGAGCACCCGGTGGCGGACTGCCCGGAGCTCGCGGGCCACCTGAAGGCCGCCGCCGCCGTCGAGCGCCTGACGCGTGAGACCGAGCGTCTCCGCCGGCGAGTGCGGAGTCGCAGCGAGAGCCTGGCGCGCCAGTTCGACCGGGTCCGGCGCGTGCTCGAGGCGTGGGACTACGTCGACGGGTGGGCGCTCACTCCCGGCGGTGAGCTCCTGGCGCGGATCTATTCCGAGTCGGATCTCCTGGTGGCCGAGGCGCTGCGCACGGGGCTGCTCGACGGCACCAGTCCGGCCGAGCTCGCCGCCATCGTCTCGTGCTTCACCTACGAGCGCCGCGGACCCGACGCCGAGCGCAGCCGTCCGCCCCAGGTGTGGCCGACCAGCCGGGTCGCGCAGGTGTTCCGGGACCTGTACCGGGTCTGGCGGGAGCTGCACGCCAACGAGGACGACGCCGGGCTGCCCGAGACGCGGGCGCCCGACCCCGGCCTGACCGAGGCGATGCACGCCTGGGCGTCGGGCGACGCGCTGGCCGAGCTCCTCGACGAGGACGACGAGCTGACCGGCGGCGACTTCGTCCGGCACGTCAAGCAGGTCGTGGACCTCCTGCGCCAGCTCGCGGCCACGGCACCGGACCCCGCGACGCGGGCGACGGCCGACGCGGCCGCCGACGCCTGCTTCCGCGGGGTCGTGGCGGCGTCGAGCCTGACCCAGGTCGCGGACGACGCGGCGTGAAGCCCGGCGACGAGTGGGGCAGCCCCACCACCGCGAGTCCCGACCTCGAGGTCAGCGGTGGCGACCCCGCGCTGGCGGCCGCACTGGCCGCCGCCGGTCCCGACCCCCTCGTGCGGTTCCGACCCACCGGGTCCGAGCTGGCCCGGGCCGTGGGCCTGACGGGGCCCGACGCGCCCGTGCGGGGCCTCGCCCTCCCCATGGACCGGCTCGAGACCGGATGCGGCCCGGCGGTCAACGCGGTGGTGCTCGGCGTCACGCCCGCCCGCCTGCGCCGGACGGATCGCCGTGCGCCGGTCCGGGTCGTCGTCGACGAGCGCGAGCTGTACTCGGGCGCGGCGACGACGGTCGTCGTGGCCGTCGGCCAGTTCCTCGACGGGGTGGACGTGGTGCCCCGGGGCCACCCCGGCGACGGCCGGCTCGAGGTCCAGGTGTACGCGCTCGCGCCGGCGGAGCGGGCCGGGATGCGGGCCCGCCTGCCCGTCGGCACGCACCTGCCCCATCCCCGGATACCGACCACGACCGGTCGGCACGTCCGCATCGAGGGCACCGGGCACCCGTGGCCCGTCCGGCTCGACGGGGTGCCGGCGGGCGCCGTCCGGGACCTCACCGTGGACCTCCTGGCGGGCGCGTACCGCCTCCTCGTCTGACCCCGCCATCCCCGGCAGCTCCCGGTCCCGCCGGTATCCTCTGCGACCCATGAGTTACGTGGCGGAGCACTTCGACGACGACGAGCAGGCCGTCCTCCGCCCGTACTTCACCAACCTCGACGGGCCGGTGTTCGCGCTGGTGAACCTGCCCGAGGTCGTGAAGGGCGCGCTGTTCGCGCGGTACTCGCGCTCGGACAAGAGCCTCCGCCGGCTGTTCCTCGACGAGTTCGTCGGCGACCTCGACATCACCGGCGATCTCACCGTCGACGCGAGCGTCGGGCTCCGACGCGCCGAGCAGCTCTACGAGCGTGTGTTCCTCGAATACGGCGACGACTCCGTCGCGCAGCTCGGTGGAGTGCATCTCGCGTGCGAGCAGGCGTCGAACCTGCTGACCAAGGTCCTCGAGTGGGGCCGGCTCATGGCCTACCTCGAGCAGTCGACGCGCTACATCGAGTACGACAGCCGGCTCGGCGGCCGGTACCGCTACCACCGACCGACGGAGGTGCTCGAGTCCAAGCTCGGTGCCCGCTACGTCGAGCAGATCGACCAGCTGTTCCAGATCTACTCCGAGCTGCTGCCGGCGCTGCTCGAATGGGCGCGCCGCCGGTACCCGAAGGACCCGGCCGACTCGGACTTCGTCTACAAGCAGACCGTCAAGGCCAAGGCCTGCGACGCGCTGCGCGGGATCCTCCCCGCGGCGACGCTGTCCAACGTCGGCATCTACGGCACCGGGCAGGGCTACGAAGCCCTGCTCCTGCGGATGCGGGCCCACCCGCTGCCCGAGGCGCGCGCGTACGCCGAGATGATGCTCGACGAGCTGCGCAAGGTGATCCCGTCCTTCCTCGTCCGGCTCGACCGGCCCGAGCGGGGAGGCGTGTGGAGCCAGTACCTGGAGGAGACCAGAGCCCACACCGCCGACGTCGTGCACCGGATCTTCGGGCGGACCGAGACCGAGCCCCGACCCGGCGTGACCCTCGTCGACTTCGACCCGGAGGGCGAGGACAAGGTCCTCGCGGCGATCGCCTACCCGCACACGAACCTGCCCGAGGACCAGGTGCTGGCACGGGTGCGGACGCTCGGCGCCGACGAACGGGTCGCGATCCTGCGCGCCTACGTGGGCGAGCGGGCGAACCGGCGCCACAAGCCGGGGCGGGCGTTCGAGCGCACCGACTACCGGTTCGACGTCCTGGCCGACTACGGCGCGTTCCGCGATCTCCAGCGTCACCGGATGCTCACGATCGAATGGCAGCAGCTCTCACCGGCGCACGGATACGACGTGCCCGAACCCGTGCTCGAAGCGGGGGAGGAGGCCGCGTTCACCAAGGCCATGGACATCTCCGCGGCGCTCTACGGCGCGATGGCCTTCCGCTTCCCCGACCAGGCGTCGTACGCGGTCTCGCTCGCGTACCGGCTCCGGTTCGCGATGCAGATGAACGCGCGCGAGGCGATGCACCTCATCGAGCTGCGCACCACCCCGCAGGGACATCCCGCCTACCGGGTCGTCGCCCAGGAGATGCACCGCCTGATCGCGGAGCACGCGGGCCACCGCGCGCTCGCGGCGGCGATGAGCTACGCGGACCACGAGGTCTACGAGCTCGAGCGGTTGGCCTCGGAGCGTGCTGCCGCGGCCCGTCGCGCGTCGCGTTCGTGACGCTGCGCGCGAACGCGACGCCGCCGGCAAGAAAAATCCGGACGCGCTGACCAGGCGCGACGCGTGCCGTTGCAGGTCACGGGCTCGCGCGGGCGCTTCGCTCGCCTTGACACGACCCCTCGCGATCTGGCTGACTCCACGCCGTTCGACGCGCGCCGGTCGTGGTTCTTCCCGCCCCGCGGGAAGGGGGCGAGCGTCGAATGGCGGAGTCCCGGGGGTCCTAGTAGAGAACGCTGCCGACACGGCGGGCGCCACGGCGCCGGTCCGGGTCGAACAGTGGCCCCAACGGGCCCTCGGGCTTCGCCGATCACCCGTTCTCCGGCCCTCCGTCGGCCGCGATGAGCGCCGTGGAGAAACTCTCCTCCATGCCCCGGTACGCCCCGTACCCGGCGATATAGTGCGCGCCCTCACGGGCCGGAAACATCTCGAGAGAGCACCCATGGCGGACGATTACGACGAGGAACTCGACATCGACGACGACACGGCAGAAGACGACGACCTCGACCTGGAGGTCGTCGATCTCGATGACGCCGACACCGACACCGACGTCGAAGACGTGGAGGACGTCGACATCGACGCCATCGTGACGTCCGACACGCCGGCCGACGCCAAGGCCGGCCCCGCCGACGAGTCGAGCGACGACGAGGACGACGACAACCTCGACCTCGAAGAGGAGCTCCACCCCGACGATGTCGAGGAACCGCTCGACGTGCTGCTCGCGGAGCGCACCGCGGCGGAGCGCATCGACGAGGAGGAAGCCGACCTCGAGGACGATGACGAACCCGAGGTCGGCGCCGAGGGCGGCGGCAAGATCGTGCCGCGCCGCGACGACGAGTTCCTCTGCCGTTCCTGCTTCCTCGTCAAACCGCTCAGCCAGCTGGCCAAGGGCGAGAAGGACCTCTGCCGGGACTGCGAGTGACCGAGGGCGTCTCCACCGGCTCCCGTCGGTGGCCCGCCCTGCTCGCCGCGATCGCGTCGGGTCTCCTGCTCGGCGTCGCGTTCCCCGGACCGGACCTCGGCGCGGTCGCGTTCGTCGCCCTCGTCCCGCTGCTCTGGATCTGGCACGACGCGGGACCCGGGCGCGGGCGCGCTCACCGGCTTCGTCGCCGGCGTCGCGTTCTTCGGCTTCCACCTCTCGTGGTCCTGGTACTTCGGGACGGTCGCGATCGTCCCGCTCGTCGCGTCGCAGGCAGGGTTCTGGGCCGCGGCCGGTGCGGTCGTCGGCGTCTTCCGCCGGCGGGGTCTGCGCTCACCGTTCCTCGTCGCTGCCGTCTGGGTGCTCGCCGAGGCCGTGCGGACGCGGTGGCCCCTCGGCGGCCTGGCGTGGGGCGAGTCGGGCGTCGCGCTGCACGACTTCACCTTCGCCCACGCCCTCGCCGCATGGGGGGGCGTTCCGCTCGTGACGTTCCTCGTCGTCGCGTGCAACGGGATCCTCGCGGACCTCGCCCGGGCCCTGCGCACCCGGAGCCGCGCGGCGCTCCGGGCCGCGATCGCCCTCGGCGCAATCGCGGTGGTGGTCGTCGTGGCCACGGTGAGCCGCTTCGATCCGCGTCCGACCGGCTCGCTGCGCTTCGCGCTCCTCCAGGGCAACGACCAGAACCGACGGCTGACCCAGACCGAGATCGACACGCAGTACCTCACGCGTCGACACCTGGCCCTGGCCCGGCGGCTCCACGGGAACTACGACCTCGTCGTGTTCCCCGAGTCCTCGCTGTCGACGGATCCGGAGATGGATCCCACGCTGCGGGCCGAGATCGAGCGCATCGCACGCGAGCACCGGACGTACGTGCTCGCCAACGTGATCGACGACGTGAGCGAGCCGGGCAAGAGCTTCAACGCCAACCGCCTGTACTCGCCCGACGGTCGCCTCGTCGGGACCTACGCCAAGCGCCACCTCGTGCCGTTCGGCGAGTACGTGCCGTGGCGCGACTCGCTCACGTTCATCAGCGAGCTCCAGCAGATCCCGCACGACTTCAGCCCCGGACACCGCATCGGCATCGAGACGGTCGCCGGTCACCGGATCGGCTCGGTGATCTGCTTCGAGAGCGCGTTCGGTCCGCTGATGCGCGCGAACGCGGCGGCCGGCGCGGAGGCGATCGTCGTCACCACCAACAACCGCTCCTACGAGCGGTCCGCGAACTCGGCGCAGCACGTCGCGCTGAGCCAGATGAGCGCGGCGGCCATCGGCCGACCGGTGCTGCACGCGTCCATCTCGGGGATCACCGCGGTCATCGACGCCGACGGGAACGTGCACCGGACCACGCAGCTGTTTCACGATGCAGTGGTCCAGGGAACGATCACGACCGTGAGCGGGAGGACGCCCTACGTGCGGTTCGGTGACTGGGTGGAGTGGGGGAGCGGGGCGGGGGTCCTGGCCGCGCTCGCCGTGGCATTCCGGCCGCGCCGTAAGATCCCGGCCGCAGCCGGCCAGGGGAGCCAACCGTGAACGACAACGACACTCCGCTCGAGAAGGCCGTCGATCTCCTCGTGTACGCACCGATCGGCCTCGCGATGTTCGCGAAGGACACGGTGCCGACGTTCCTCAAGATGTTCGTGGCGCGGGGCCAGACCGAGGTCAGCCAGCGCCGCAAGACCGCGGAGAGCCAGGCCAGCCAGTACAAGACCATCGGTCAGATGGCGGTGAAGTACGGGGGACCCGAGGTGAAGCGCCAGGCCGGCGCGGCCGCCGAGACCGTCCGCAAGCGCGCCGAGGAGACCCTGACCGCCGTCGCGGCCGCCACCACGCCGCCGGCCGCGGCGACGCCGACGCTCGGGGAGCTGCCGATCCCCGGTTACGACCTGCTCTCCGCGTCCCAGGTGATCGACCGCCTCGCCGGCCTCACCCGCCCTGACCTGGTGGCGGTGAAGAGCTACGAGGCGGCCCACCGCGCCCGCACGACCATCCTCGGGAAGATCGCCCAGCTCGCCCAGTGAGCGAGATCCCCCTCTCCGCGGCAACCGAGGAGGCCGCCCGTCCCGCCGGGCCCGACGACGTCGACGCGATCGTCGGCCTGGCCGCCGATCTGCGCGCCGAGCTGGCCGATCACCGGGGCGGGGCGCTCTGGGCCGCCCACGACGCACTGGATCCGCTCGACGCCGAGGCGATCCGGTCCCGTCTCGCCGCCGACGGCCTCGCGACCATCGCCGGGACGCTCGACGGTCATGTCCTCGCCTACGGCCTGTCCCACACCGAGACGCTCGACGACGGCCGCCGCCTCGGGGTGATCGACGAGCTCTTCGTGGCCGAGCCCGCCCGCACCGTCGGCCTCGGCGAGATCGTGCTCCGGTCGCTGGTCAACTGGGCGGCCACCGCGGGCTGCCTCGGCATCGACGCCTCGGCGCTGCCCGGCGACCGCCTCGCGAAGAACTTCTTCGAGGCCGCCGGCTTCACCGCCCGCCGCCTCGTCATGCACCACCAGCTCACCTGAGCGTCCTCCCGTGGGTGAGGATCACGTGCCCCGGCTCTTGGTTGCACTTGTGGGGGCCTGGACCCCAACAACCGTGCCCAAGTGCCTGGGGGTCATCGGTACCTGGGTGCCGATAATCCCGGTTATGTCAAGTAGCGGGGTCCAGGACGGCAGCCGCACCCCGGGGACCCTCCCCGTCTCGTTCGGGGGCCCTCCCCGTCTCAGCGGTGCCAGCGGGCTCGC
>CAWDUD010000004.1:0-120014 GCA_963805415.1 uncultured Acidimicrobiia bacterium | reverse complement strand
CTGGTCGCGCTAAAGTGTCTAGCGAGATAGACGAATGACGGGGCGTGAGGTGCTGCGTCTCGTCGAACGGCTCGGCTGCACGGTGCTCCGTCAGCGCGGCTCGCACGTGATCGTCCGATGCCCGGGAGGGTGCCAGACCGTGATCCCGATCCATCGAGGCCAGGACATCCCGATCGGGACACTGCGGAGCATCGAGCGTGTGCTCGCGCCGTGCCTGGGGGAGGGGTGGCTGCGATGAGCCGGACGAAGAACCACGTGGCGGTCTACGAGCGCGATCCCGAGAGCGACGCGTGGCTCGTGCACATCAAGGGCATCGCCGGCTGCCAGACCTACGGCCGCAGCCTCCGCCAAGCCGAGGACCGCATCCGCGAGGCGCTTGCGCTCTGGCTCGACCGCGATCCCGACGCTCTCGTGATCACACCGCAGTGGCCGTCGGACCTCGCGGGCGTCGCGAGCGAAGCGACGCAGGCCCGCAGCGCCGCGTGCGAGGCGGCAGAGCGTGCGACGTCGATGATGACGAAGGCTGCCAAGCGCCTCGACCGCATGGGCCTCAGCCGCCGAGACGCCGCCGACGTTCTCGGCATCTCCCATCAACGTGTGCAGCAGTTGCTAGGTCAGTAGTCGATCTAGAAAACCGGAAAGGTCACGAACCATGGATCGAACGCCCTCGGCGTCGTCGTTGATCGCTTCGAACTCGCCATGGTCCGCCTGGTTACGCAGACCGATCCAGTGCTTGACCTGTCGTTGCGCGTTCCTCGAGTACGCGTCCGCGCTTGCAAGCACGTCGTTGAGCGATTCCAGGCTGCCGCCAGCCTTCAGCGCGGTCTCTGGGCGAAACGACGGAGCGCATCTTCAAGTACGGCTCCGGCGAGCGACGCGGCGGCTACGACGTAGCCCTGGTGCAAGAGGTGTTCCGCCATCTCCAAGATGAGTCGAACACCTCGGCGGCAGCGAGTTCTTTCAGCGCTACCAGATAGCCGCCTTCGAGATCTCCCGCACCGCCCGCAGGATTCCGAGGCCGTGCTTGTTGCTGCTCGGCACAGCATCCTTGACCGTCTCAAGGAACTGCTGCGTGTACGGATGCCCGCTACCGAGCGCGTTCGTCAAGAACGTCAAGACTGGCTTCGCCACTCGGCGAACAAGTCGGTGTCGACCCATCCTTCAAAGCCGATGAAGTTGCTCGGAGGCGACTTGTAAGTCGTAAGCAGTCGCTCTCCCTTGTCGATGAGGGCGCCCGCTCGATCTGCGAGCCCGTCTGGTGTCACGGAACAGCTCCTCTCAGGGCACGCTGAGGGCACGAGCCTCACGCCGACACGGGATGCAGTCGTCGGTGAAGGTCTGCTCCGTGCAGCCTGACCTGCACGAACAGCGTGGAGCGGGTGACGGGAATCGAACCCGCATGGCCAGCTTGGAAGGCTGGGGCTCTGCCATTGAGCTACACCCGCGAACGGCGCCGAGGGTAGCAGCGCGCCCCGCGAGCGCCCCGTAGCTTCGCGGTCGTGCAGTTCACCCAGGACTCCCATGAGGCCGTTGCGAACGGCGACGTCACGTTGACGTTCCGGCTCTGGAAGCGACCACACGCGAAGGTCGGCGGCCGGTACACGGTGGGCCGCGTCGTGATCGAGGTCGACGACATCGAGCTCGTGCCGTTCCACACGGTGACGCGCGCAGACCTGCAGCGAGCGGGAGCGCCGGACCGTGAGGCGCTGCGCCGCCGCGCCGCACACGCCGGGCCGGTCGAGGACGACACGCTGCTCTACCGCATCGAGTTCCACGTCGCCGGCGACCGACCCGAACCCGTGGCCGCGCCGGTGGACCGCGCGGCGGTCGACGCCGTGATCGCCCAGCTCGACCGCATGGACGCGCGGTCGTCCTCCGGCCCCTGGACGCGACGGGTGCTCGCGCTCATCGGCGCGCACGAGGCAACGGTGTCGACCGAGCTCGCCGAGGCGGTCGGCCGGCCGCGGACGGAGTTCAAGGCCGACGTGCGCAAGCTGAAGGCGTTGGGGCTGACCGAGAGCCTCGATGTGGGGTACCGGCTCAGCGAGCTCGGGCAACAGGTGGTCGCGCGCGACTCATGAGCGGTGCCGGACGTGGACGCGCTCCGGCCCTTCGCCGGGCACGTTCGCCTCCCGGACGAACACGAACCCGGCCTTCTCGAACGCGCGGCAGGAGCGCACGTTGTCGGGGTGGGGCGCACCGATCACGCGGGTGATCCCCGGAGCCGCGAACACGACCTCCCGCACGAACGCGTCGAGCACCTGAGGGCCGAGCCCTCGATCGACCGCGTCCCGCTCGCCGATCAACAGATCGATGCCGGCACCGCCGGACGACGTCTCGCCGATCGCGGCCGCGTACTCGGGTTCAGCGTCGAGCGGGTACCACTGGATCAGTCCGACGGGGTGTCCGTCGATGCTGATCACGTGGCGGTGCGTGCCGGCGGCCTCCGGATCGAGCCCGGGCGCGTACTTCTCGCAGACCTGCGCCGCGGTCGCGGCCTGGTCGCCGGGCCCGCCGAGGGAGCCGGGCCCCGAGTCCACGCCCCACCACTCGTAGACGTGGGGCGAGTTCAGCCAGCGGCGGAGCCGGGGCAGGTCCGCGAGGGTCAGCGCGGGGAACGTGATCTGCACCGTGCGCTCCGTCCGTCGCTCGGTCGGGAAGGCGGGATTTGAACCCGCGACCCCCTGCTCCCAAAGCAGGTGCGCTGCCAAGCTGCGCCACTTCCCGGTGGTGTGTCCTGAGCCGCGGCGATGCTACCGATCCGCCTCGCGCGCCGGTCCCGTTCCCGTGCTGGTGCTCGACCCGGGTCGCCACCGACGCCGACCTCACCCCTTCGCGATCGCGACGCCGCGTAGGTACAACGACTCAAGAACCCACGCTGAGTGGTCGAAGTCTGGAGTGCATCTTCGGGCGAAGAAGGGGTCTTCGGCATGTGCCGGCTCGTCGGTCGCCGCGTCGCGAGCGTGGTGGCCATGATCATGTTCATCGCTGCCGGCGCGCCGGCCGTGACCGCCAGCGGACCGGCGGCGGCCGCCGTGCAGTCCGCGACCGTCACCGCGTCCGCGACCGATGTCGCATCCCGCGCGGGCATGTCGGCGGGGCCGGACATCCTCTGGGAGTCCGACGCCGACCAGGCCGCGGACCTCGACGCGATCAAGGCGTCGGGTGCGACGTGGTTCACGCTGGACATCGACTGGAACCACATCCAGTACGACGGCGCGACGACGTGGCGGTGGAGCGCGGCGACGGACCGGGCGGTGCTGAACGCGCGGGCGCGTGGGCTGAAGATCATCGGCATCGCCGGGTACAGCCCGCCGTGGGCGCGCCGCAGCGATTGCCCGCCGGGCAACCTGCACTGCTTCCCCGAGCACGCTTCGGACTACGGCGCGTTCATGGGTGCCGCGGCTGCCCGGTACGGGTCCGCGAGCCCCATCGCCCGACTGCGGGGGAGCGTGGAGGCGTGGTCCCTGTGGAACGAGCCGAACCACCGCGAGTTCTCCCAGCCCAAGCCCGACCCCGTGAAGTACGCGGCGATGGTCAAGTCGGCGTACGCCGCGATCAAGGCGGCGGACCCCTCGGCGACGGTCGTGACCGGTGGAACCTCGCCGGCGCCCGACGCGGCGGACGGCACCGAGTACTCGCCGGTCACCTGGCTGCGCGCGCTCTACGCGAACGGTGCCGGCGGGTCGTTCGACGCGGTCGGTCACCACCCGTACATGTTCCCGACGAACCCACTCGAGGCCCACCCGTGGAACGCGTTCACCCAGACGCAGTACCTCTACGACGTGATGGTCAGCCACGGCGACGCGTCCAAGCAGGTCTGGGGCACCGAGATGGGTGCACCGACGGGAACCGCGAGCGACGCGCTCTCGGAGTCGAAGCAGGCGCAGTGGGTCTCGGACTACTACCTGGGTTGGAACACCACGTTCCGCGCGTTCACCGGACCGCTGGTCTGGTACCAGGTCCGTGATTCGGGGACGAACCTCGCCGACAAGTGGCAGAACCTCGGGCTCTTGCACCGCAACCGCGTCGCCAAGCCGGCCTACGCCCGGTACCAGCAGGTGATGGCGGCGGGCGTCGGCGGGACGGCGACCGACCTCACCGGTCTCGCGGTTCCCCAGCTCGGTCGGCGCGTCGCGACCAATCCCGGTGGCGGGTACTACACGCTCGCGCGCAACGGCACCGTCACCGCGTACGGCGGCGCGCCCTACTTCGGCTCGCCGGCCCTCCCCGGCGGCCTCGGTCGGGCGATCGTCGCCGCGTCCGACGGCCGGGGCTATCTCGTCCTCGACGGCTTCGGCGGGGTGCACCGCTACGGGAGCGCCGCGCGGGGCGCGCTCGGACGCCGGCACGGCCCCTACTGGCCGGGCTGGGACATCGCTCGTGACCTCGCGCTCACCCCGGACGGGACCGGGTTCGCAGTGCTCGACGGCTTCGGCGGCATCCACGTCGCGGGCACGGCCCCGCGGTTCCAGCCGGGCTACTGGAGGGGATGGGACATCGCTCGGGCGTTCGACTACTCGCCCGACGGGGGCGGCCTCTACCTCCTCGACGTGTTCGGCGGGGTGCACCTGGCCGGCAATGCTCGCTCGCACCGCACCGGGTACTGGAATGGCTGGGACATCGCGCGCGACATCGTGATCGCTCCCGACAACGGCGGCTACGCGGTGGTCGACGGGTTCGGCGGTGTGCACCGCTCGGGAAGCGCGCCGACGGTCCGGTCCAACTGGGCCTACCGCAACGCGGATCATGTCGGTGGGCTCGCGATCGTCGACAACGGGTACGTCGTCGCGGGCTGAGCCCGGGGTCAGCGGCCGCGCTCCTCGTCGCGCAGCGGGAGCCGGTGCAGCGCCTGCGCCGCGGTCCGCATGAGCAGGGTCGTCGAGAAGGTCAGCCCACCGAAGCCGAGCACCCAGAGCGTCTCGCGGACACCTTCCTGGTGCGTTCCCGACGCGCCGAGCAGGAGCAGCGACGACGCGACCGCGCCGATTCCACCCGTGGTGGCGACCAGGACGCGGTCGATCCACTGGTCGACGACCTCGCGGTCGGCACCGCCGTAGCGCTCGGTCCGGATCGTGAGCCGTCCGCTCCGGAGCTGGGCGCTGATCGCCTCGGCCGCCTCGGGCAGGGTCCGCAGCGACGGGAGCGCGCGCACCAACTCGCGCTGGAGCACCTCCTCGGGGGTGCCGACGGTCGTCGCCGCGTCCGCCCGCGCCAGCTCGGTCCCGGTGCCTGCGAAGTCGAACCCCGGGCAGAGGACCCCGAGCGTGCCCTCCAGCGTGACGAGCGAGCGCGACAGCAGCGTGAGCGCGCTCGGGACCCGCAGGCCGTGGCGGTCCATGATCGCGAGGACTTCGCGCATGAGCTTCGGGTCGAAGCCGGTCCCCACACCGGCGAGCACGGCGCCGAGGTCGATCTCGAGCGCGCGGAGGTCGGTCATGGCCTCGTCGGCGGCGAGGTGGCGGACGCCGCGTGCGACGAGCGACACGTCGCCGAGCCCGAGTCCGATCGCGATGCCCTGCAGGCCTTCGAGCACGTGCGGCGCGATCGCGCCGACCGCGCCGAAGTCGATGAGCCAGAGCCCGCCCTCGCCGTCGACGAACACGTTCCCCGGGTGCGGGTCCGCGTGGTACTGGCCGTCCTGGAGGATCTGGCGCAGGAACGAGCGCAGCAGCCGGCGGCGCGAGCTCCTCGCGGCCGACGCCGCACGCGTCGACCGCGTCCGCCTCCGCGACCGAGCGGCCGGGCACCTCCTCCATGACGAGCACGGTGCTGGCCGACAGGGACGGGTAGACGCGCCGGCACCCGGACGTCGGACCCGTCGAGGTTCTCGGCGAAGCGACGGCCGGCCGTGGCCTCGTGCAGATAGTCGAGCTCCGACTCGATGCCGGTGATGAGCTCGTCGGCGAGCGCCGACGCGCCCACCCGGCGCGCCGCGTCGATCCGGCGCTCCGCCTGGCGCGGCGACGAGCCGCATCACCGCGGCGTCGCGGTCGACCAGCTCGCCGACGCCGGGCCGTTGCACCTTGACGACGACGGGCTCGCCGGTGGTCAGCACCGCGCGGTGGGTCTGGCCGATCGACGCGGCTGCGAGCGGCTCCCACTCGAAGCTCGCGAACGCGGTCTCGACGGGTTCGCCGAGGGCCGACTCGATGACCTCCCGCACCTCGTCGGCGTCGATCGGTCGGACGCTGGCCTGGAGTCCGGCGAGCTCGTCGGTCAGCGCGGCGGGGAGCAGGTCCGTGCGCGTCGACGCGATCTGACCGAACTTCACCATCATCCCGCCGGCGTCCTCGATCGTGAGCCGCAGCCGCAGCGCGAAGTCCGGCGAGTCGATCGCGTCGGCCGAGCGGTAACGCACGTGGAGCAGGTTGTGGCGGCGGGCGTCGCGGGCGAGCTCGCGCATGCGGCTGATCGGGGCGAGCGCCAGGCGCGGTCGACCGGATGGGGTGGAGGACCCTGCGCCAGGTTCCCCGCCGGCGCCGCGTCCGGGTCGAGCGGGTGACGACGTCGAGAACGATCGCGACCGGCATCGAGATCATCACGCCCAGGAAGAGGCTCACCGGGACGAGCTGCCAGTCGCCGGGGTTGCCGTTGAGCACCAGCGCGGCCACGACGATCCCGCCGAACCAGCCCACCACGGCCACCACGGTGGCGCGCCAGCGTCCGAGGTGGATGCCGAGCACCCGCGACGACACCCAGCCGACCGTCGCGATCCACGGGACGATCACGAGGACGAACTCGAGGACTCCACTCGTGATGTTGATCGTCATGGGGGCCCCGGGCCTCGAAGGATCGTCGGGTGACAGTACCGGCGGCGGCCGTCGGGAGGAGGTGAACCATCCAGGGATCGGCGGGGTCCCCGGGTAAGGTGACCGACCCTTATGGAGACATCGGTCGAGCCTCTCGACGACAACAAGGTCAAGCTGCACATCGCAGTCTCCGAGCCCGAGTTCGAACCGGCGATCGACGCCGCGTTCCGCAAGCTCGCTCACGAGGTGCGCATCCCCGGCTTCCGCCCGGGCAAGGCGCCACGCCGGTTGCTCGAGGCCCGGTTCGGCTCCGACGTCGGTCGCGAGCAGGCGCTCAAGGACGGCCTCCCCGAGTTCTACGCGGACGCGGTCGTCGCGGAGTCGATCGACGTCATCGCCCCGCCCGAGATCGAGATCACCGCGGGGGAGGAGTCCGGCCCGGTCGAGTTCGACGCCGTGGTCGAGACCCGACCCGTCGTCCAGCTCTCGGGCTACGAGGGACTGCGCGTGGAGCTCGACTTCACGCCCGCGACCGACGAGGACGTCGATCGTCAGCTCGACGCCTTGCGCGACCGCTTCGCCGACCTCGCCGACAGCGACGACCCTCTCGTCGACGGCAGCTACGCGTCGATGGACCTCAGTGCCAGTGCCGACGGCGAGCCGATCGACGCGTTGAGCGCGACCGACCTCCTCTACGAGGTCGGCTCCGGCGGCCTCGTCCCCGCGCTCGACGAGGAGCTCCGCGGCGCGGGTCCGGGCTCGGTGCTCGAGTTCACCGACGAGCTGCCGGAGCGCTTCGGCGCGGATGCCGGACGCGAGGTCATGTTCCGTGCGCTCGTCAAGGACGTGAAGCGGAAGGTCCTTCCCGAGCTGACCGACGAATGGGTCGCCGAGAACACCGACTCCGAGACCGTGGCGGACCTTCGGTCCGAGACCCGGCGGCGGATGGACCTGCTCGGCAAGCTCCAGGTCCAGATGGCGCTGCGGGACCGGGTCCTCGACGCGCTCGCCGGGCTCGTCTCGGTCGATCCGCCCGAGCCCCTCGTGGGCCAGGAGCTCGAGTCCCGCCTGCACGACCTCGTGCACCGCCTCCAGCCTCAGGGACTCTCGATCCCCGAGTACCTGGCGGCCACCGGTCAGGACCAGGCGCAGTTCCTGGACGGGTTGCGTGCCGGGGCGGGTCGGGCCGTGCTCGCCGATCTCGCGCTGCGCGCGGTGGTGGCCCAGGAGGAGATCGAGGCGTCGGACGACGAGCTCGACGCCGAGGTGGCCCGCCTGGCCGAACGTGCCGGCGAAAAGCCCCAGAAGGTACGGCGTGATCTCGACCGGCGGGGCCTGGTCGAGGCGGTACGATCTGACATCGCTCGCGGCAAGGCGTTGCAGGTCGTCGTCGACGCCGCGATCGCAGTGGATTCCTCCGGCAACGAGATCGACGTCTCGATCCCGGACCCGGAGGACCCAGCAGCCGCGACGTCCGACGAGGCGGTCGCACCACAAGAGACCGAAGCGAAGAACCCAGAGGAGCCCCCAGAGTGATGCAGCCGGCGTACAACTCGTTCTACGTCCCCGAGGTCTGGGAGAAGACTCCCTACGGGGGCGAGCGCACGACGAGCCTGCTCGGCAAGCTCCTCAAGGAGCGGATCATCCTGCTGGGCACGCCCATCGACGAGCACGTGGCGAACCTCATCATGGCGCAGCTGCTCCACCTGGAGAGCGAGGACCCGGACAAGGACATCTCGCTCTACATCAACTCGCCCGGCGGCGAGATCACCGGCCTCTTCGCGATCTACGACACGATGCAGTTCATCAAGCCCGAGGTCTCCACGATCTGCATCGGTCAGGCCGCGTCCGCCGCCGCGGTGATCCTGGCGGCGGGGGAGCACGGCAAGCGCTTCATCCTTCCGCACGCCCGGGTGCTGATCCACCAGCCCCACGGTGGTGCGCAGGGCCAGGCCGTGGACATCCAGATCCAGGCCAAGGAGATCACGCGGATGCGTGAGACCCTCGACGAGATCCTGGCGCACCACTCCGGCCAGACGGTCGAGAAGGTCGCTTCGGACACGGACCGTGACTTCATCATGGGTGCGAACGAGGCCAAGGAGTACGGCATCGTCGACGAGGTGATCACCAACCGCGAGCTGGCCGCGGTCAGCGTGCCCGCGGGCGTGAGCTGAGCAAGATCCGGGAACGACGGGACTCCGGGGGGAGACGGCGTGGCGAAGTTCGGTGACGGAGGCGACCTCCTCAAGTGCTCCTTCTGCGGGAAGAGCCAGAAGCAGGTCAAGAAGCTGATCGTGGGCCCGGGCGTCTACATCTGCGACGAGTGCATCGATCTCTGCAACGAGATCATCGAGGAAGAGCTCTCGCAGTCGACCGAGGTCAAGTTCGACGAGCTGCCCAAGCCCCGTGAGATCTACGAGTACCTGAACGACTACGTGATCGGTCAGGAACAGGCGAAGAAGATCCTCTCCGTCGCGGTCTACAACCACTACAAGCGGGTGCAGGCCGGTGCCTACGGCGACCCCGACGTCGAGCTCGCCAAGTCGAACATCCTCCTCATCGGGCCGACGGGCTGCGGCAAGACCCTCCTCGCCCAGACGCTCGCCCGCCTCCTGCGGGTGCCGTTCGCGATCGTGGACGCCACCGCGCTCACCGAGGCCGGGTACGTCGGCGAAGACGTCGAGAACATCCTCCTGAAGCTCATCCAGGCCGCCGACTACGACGTCAAGAAGGCCGAGACCGGGATCATCTACATCGACGAGATCGACAAGATCGCCCGCAAGGCCGAGAACCCGTCGATCACCCGGGACGTGTCGGGCGAGGGCGTGCAACAGGCGCTGCTGAAGATCCTCGAGGGGACCACGGCCGCGGTGCCGCCCCAGGGCGGGCGCAAGCACCCGCACCAGGAGTTCATCCAGATCGACACGACGAACATCCTGTTCATCTGTGGGGGTGCCTTCGCCGGCGTCGACCAGATCATCGAGCGGCGCCAGGGGCGCGCGGGCATCGGATTCCGCGGCGAGGTGCGGGGCGAGGCCGAGCGCCAGGCCCAGAGCATCCTCGGCAAGATCATGCCGGAGGATCTGCTGAAGTTCGGTCTCATCCCCGAGTTCGTGGGCCGCCTCCCGGTCATCGGCGCGGTGCACAACCTGGACCGCGACGCGCTCGATGCAGATCCTGATCACGCCGAAGAACGCGTTGTTGAAGCAGTACCAGAAGTTCTTCCTGTTCGACGACGTCGACCTGCACTTCACCGACGACGCCCTCGAGGCCGTCGCCGACCAGGCGCTCGCTCGGGGCACGGGTGCCCGCGGGCTCCGGGCGATCCTCGAGGAGGTCCTGCTCGAGGTCATGTACGACCTGCCGAGCCGCGGCGACGTGAAGCAGTGCGTCGTCGACCGCGCCGTCGTGCTCGAGAAGGTCCACCCGACGCTCGTCACCGACGACGACGAGGGCCAGACCGAGCTCAAGTCCGCCTAGCCCGCCCGACCCCGCCCGACCCCGCCGTTTCCGCGTGCGAAAACGAGGAGCAGACTCCCCGTTTGCGCGCGCAAAACGGGGGGCAGAGGCCCGGATTTGCGCGCTCGTTGCACGGGGTGGGCCGCGGGTCGTGCGTGGCGGTCGGGGTCGTCTTCCTAAGATCCCCCGGATGACCGTCCCCGACAAGCCGACGATCGACGGGCTCGAGGAGAAGTGGGGTGCCCGCTGGGAGGAGGACCGGACCTTCGCCTTCGACCGTACCAAGACGCGCGACCAGATCTTCTCGATCGACACGCCGCCGCCGACGGTGAGCGGCTCGCTCCACATGGGGTCGGTCTTCGGATACGCCCAGACCGACGTGCTGGCCCGGCAGCGCCGGATGCTCGGCGCCGAGATCTTCTACCCGATGGGCTGGGACGACAACGGCCTCGCCACCGAGCGCCGCGTGCAGAACTACTACGGCGTGCGCTGCGACCCGACGTTGCCGGTCGAACCCGACTTCACCCCGCCCGAGAAGCCAGGTGACCGGGAGATCCCGATCTCGCGCCAGCGCTTCGTCGAGCTGTGCGACACCCTCGTCGTCGAGGACGAGAAGAAGTTCGAGGAGCTGTGGCGGCGCCTCGGGCTGTCGGTCGACTGGGGGATGACGTACACGACGATCGGCGAGGTCTCCCGACGTGCGTCCCAGCGCGGCTTCCTGCGCATGCTCGCCCGGGGGGAGGCGTACTCCGCCGAGGCGCCCACGCTCTGGGACGTCGACGACCGCACCGCGGTCGCGCAGGCCGAGCTCGAGGACCGCGAGATGGCCGGGGCCTACCACGCCCTCGCCTTCCACGGCACCGACGGCGCGGCCGACATCGTCATCGAGACCACCCGGCCGGAGCTGCTCCCTGCGTGCGTCGCGCTCGTCGCGCATCCCGAGGACGAGCGCTACCGCGACCGCTTCGGTCACGCGGTCCGCACGCCGCTGTTCGGCGTGCCCGTGCCGGTCGTCGCGCACCCGCTGGCCGATCCCGAGAAGGGTTCCGGAATCGCGATGATCTGCACCTTCGGTGACACCACCGACGTCGTGTGGTGGCGCGAGCTGCAGCTCCCACTGCGCAACATCGTCGGGCGCGACGGTCGGATCCTCGAGACCGACCCGGAGTGGGGGACCGATGTCGATGCCGAAGCCGAGCGTGCGCTACGTGGAGCTCGCGGGGAAGACGGTCAAGCAGGCGCAGAAGCGAATCGTCGAGCTGCTGGCCGCGTCGGGCGAGCTCACCGGCGAGCCGAAGGGGATCTCGCACCCGGTGAAGTTCTACGAGCGTGGATCACGGCCGCTCGAGATCGTGACGTCGCGCCAGTGGTACTACCGCAACGGCGGACGCGACGACGACCTGCGCGCCGCGTTCCTCGCACGGGGCGCCGAGTTGGCCTGGCACCCACCCCACATGAAGCAGCGGTACGACTCGTGGGTCGAGGGTCTCAACACCGACTGGCTGATCAGCCGGCAGCGGTTCTTCGGGGTGCCGATACCGGTCTGGTACCCGGTCGACGCGTCGGGCGAGCCGGTGTGGGGCGAGCCGCTCGTGCCGGAGGAGGACGGCCTGCCCGTCGATCCCGCGAGCTCGGTGCCGGCCGGGTACACCGAGGACCAGCGGGGGGCGCCGGGCGGATTCGTCGCCGATCCCGACGTGATGGACACCTGGGCGACATCCTCGCTCACCCCGCAGATCGCGACACGGCTGGTGTGACGACGACGATCTCTTCACCCGCACCTTCCCCATGGACCTCCGTCCCCAGGGGCCCGAGATCATCCGGACCTGGCTCTTCGACACGATCGTGCGCGCCCACTTCGAGCACGGCACCCTGCCGTGGCGGGACACCACGATCAACGGTTGGGTGCTGGACCCCGATCGCAAGAAGATGTCCAAGAGCAAGGGCAACGTCGTGACGCCGATGCCGCTCCTGGAGAAGCACGGTGCCGACGCCATCCGGTACTGGGCGGCCTCCGGCCGGCCGGGCACGGACACCGCGGTCGACGAGGGGCAGATGAAGGTCGGTCGCCGGCTCGCGATCAAGCTGCTCAACGTCTCCAAGTTCGTGCTCGGCGTGATGGGTGACGCGCCCGTCGGGGCGGTGACCGAGCCGCTCGACGCCGCGATGCTCGCCGCGCTGGCGGGCACCGTCGACGACTGCACGACGGCGTTCGCGGGGTACGACTACGCGCGAGCGCTCGAGCGCGTCGAGCGGTTCTTCTGGGATTTCTGCGACGACTACGTCGAGCTGGTCAAGCACCGCGGTACGGCGACGCGGACGACCCCGGGGCGGCTTCGGCTCGCGGTGCCCTGACGCCGCGCCCTCTCGGTCCTCCAGCGTCTCCTCGCTCCCTTCCTCGCCTACGTGACCGAGGAGGTGTGGTCCTGGTGGCAGGAGGGCTCGATCCACCGCACGGCCTGGCCGACCGCGACCGAGCTCGGTTCCACGGGGCAACCCGAGGTGTTCGCGGCTGCCGCCGAGGTGCTGGGCGCGATCCGCAAGGCGAAGTCCGAAGCGAACGTCTCGATGCGCACCGCCGTGTCCCGCGTCACCGTCGTCGACGTCGAGGAAGGAGGCGCGCGCTCGAGTCCGCCCGTGACGACGTGATGAACGCGGGAGTGGTCGCGGAGCTCGTCACCGGGACGGGCGAGGCGTTGTCGGTCGCGGTCACGCTCGCAGCCCCCGCGTCGTGACGATCGACGAGGCCCTCGCCTGGCTCGACGGGCACGTGAACCTCGAGACCGGCGTCGGGTTCCGACCCGGTCGCGCGGCGGGGAGCACCGACGCTCGAGCGGATCCGGGAGCTGACGACGCTGCTCGGCACGCCGCAGGCCGAGTTCGGCGCGGTGCACGTGACCGGCACCAACGGAAAGACCTCCGTCGCGCGCATGGTGGCGACGCTCCTCGAGACCTCGGAGCTGTCCGTCGGGCTCACGACCAGTCCCCATCTCGAACGCGTCAACGAGCGAATCGAGTGGAACGGCGATCCGATCCCGGATCACGAGCTCGCGCGATCCTGACCCAGATCCGGACGATCGAGGAGTTCCTGGCCGAGTCACCCAGCTACTTCGAGATCATGATCGCCGCGTCCTTCACGTACTTCGCCGATGTGGCCGTGCACGCCGCGGTCGTCGAGGTCGGCATGGGCGGGACGTGGGACGCCACCAACGTCCTGGATGCCGCGGTCGCGGTCGTGACCAACGTCGGGATCGATCACGTCGAGTACCTGGGCCCGACGTGCGCGGACATCGCCGCCGACAAGGCCGGCATCATCCGCGACGACGTGACACTGGTGCTGGGCGAGACCGACCCGGAGCTCGTCCCGATCTTCCTGGAACGTCGCCCGCGCGACGCCTGGATCCGTGACCGCGACTTCGGCGTACGCCGGTCCCGCCTCGCGCACGGCGGGCACCTGGTCGACCTCGCGGTCCCGGACGCGGTGTACGACGACGTGTTCCTGCCGCTGCACGGGGCGCACCAGGTGGACAACGCCGTCGTGGCGCTCGCGGTCGGCGCAGGCGGCGCGCGGTGCGCCGCTCGACGAGGCGGTGGTGCACGCCGGGTTCGCCGCGGTGACCTCGCCGGGGCGGCTCGAGGTCGTCGGCACCCGGCCGCTGACGATCCTGGACGGCGCGCACAACGTGGGGGGTGCGTCCGCGCTCCTCCGCGCGCTGGGAGAGGAGTTCGTGCCGGCGCCGCGCACGTTGGTGGTCGGCTTCCTCCGCGAGAAGGATGCTCGTGAGATGCTGGCAGCGCTGGAGGTCGCGGCGGTCGAGCGACTCGTGTGCACCCGGCCGCCGTCACCCCGGGCGATGGATCCGGGAACGGTCGCCGAGGCCGCGATCGATCTCGGCCTCGACCCCGACCGCATCGATCTCGAACCGGCAGTGGACCGCGCCCTCGCCCGCGCCAGCGACGTGACCACGGCCGACGGTGAGATCGTCGTGACCGGGTCGCTCTACGTCGTCGGCGCCGCCCGCGCGGTGTTGCGCCCCGATGGCGGCTCGCGGTAGCGCGCGATCGGCGCGGCTCTACACTCTCGGCGCGTGACCGCCCGCCGCACCCAGGCCGAACGCTCGGAAGCCACGCGCACCGCGTCTGCTCGGCGCGGCCCGGACGCTCTTCGGGGCCCACGGCTACGCCGACACCGGGCGCGAGCAGATCGTCGAGCGCGCCGGCGTCACGCGGGAGCCCTGCACCATCACTTCGGCACGAAGCAGCAGATCTTCCGCGCGGTCGTCGAGGACCTCGAGGCCGAGCTCACCGAGCGCGTCGCGGTCGCCGGCTTGCAGGGTGACACCGCACGCGCGCGTTTCGAGTCCGGCGCGTCGGAGTTCCTCGATGCGTGCCTCGACCCGGTCGTCAACCGCGTGTTGCTCCTGGAGGCGCCCGTCGTGCTCGGCTGGCCGCGTGGCGCGAGATCGAGGAGCGCTACGGACTTGCGCTCGTCCGCGTGTCCCGGACCAGGTCGCGGGAGAGGCGGGGCTGAGCACCGAGGATGCCGACCTCCTCGCGCCCGTCCTGCTCGGGATGCTCCAGGAAGCGGCGTTGCTCGTGGCGACGGCCGCCGATCCACCGGCCGCGCGGCGCGACATCGGTCGTGCGGTCTCGCTGCTGATCGGACGCGTGCTGCGCCCGTGACCGGTGTCACCGCCCGAGAGGGTTGACCGCCGGGGCGCTGAGGTGCAACATGCGGGCAGCCCGCACGTAAGTGCCCCGACCCAAGGAGCGTCCCGTGAGCCTTTCCCGTACCGTCACCCAAGCCCAGTTCGTGCCCGAGGTCGGGCGGTTCGAGGCCCTGATCCGTTCGTTCGACGCGACGGGGTGGGACCGTCCGAGTCGCTGCGCCGGATGGACCGCGGGTGACGTCGCCCGGCACGTGGTCGGCCAGTTCGCCGACGTGGTCGAGGGACGCTTCGACGGTCTCGGCTCCGCCGAGGCGACCCAGCGCGAGGTCGACGAGCGCGCGGGCCGGTCGGCCGGCGAGCTGGCCGACGAGCTCGCCGCGCTGCGTCCCCAGCTCGAGGCGTTGCTCACGATGTTCGACGACGACGCCTGGGCGGCGCCCGCGCCCGGTGGTGCCGGGGACACTCGGTCAGGGCGTCGAGGCGCTCTGGTCGGACACGATCCTCCATGCCGACGACATGCGCGACGCGATCGGGCAGGAGGCGCCGGCCGACGTCGACCCGACCGCCGCGGTCTCGCACATCGCCGACACCCTGACGCTGCGCGACTGGCACCCGATGACGATCGTGCTCGACGGCCTCCCGGTCTTCGACGTCTCCGGAGGCGGCGAGAAGATCACCGGTACGCCCTGGCCCTTCGCCCTCGCCACCACCGGCCGCGCCGACCCGACACCCCTCGGCCTGAGCCCGGACATCAACATCTACGCCTGACCACTCACCCCCCCGTATCACCGTCATCGGAGCGGCGTTCGGAGGGGGGCGGAGCCCGACCTGTCTCCACCGAGCGAGTTCGCGAGCGCAGCGAGCGCATGTCCGAGCGAATGGAGATGGGTCGGATCCGCACGCGGACGGACCGGGTGCGACGCGTCCGAGCGCGACCGCGTACAGTCGCCGCCCCTATGACTGATCGCACCCTCGTCCTCTGCAAGCCCGACGCCGTCGAACGCAAGCTCGTCGGCGAGATCGTCGGTCGGATCGAAGCCAAGGCGCTGACGATCGTCGCGCTCGAGCTGCGGACGCTCGATCGGGCGACGGCCGAGGCGCACTACGCCGAGCACGCCGGCAAGCCCTTCTTCGAGGAGCTGGTGACCTTCATCACCCGGAGCCCGCTGGTCGCGATGGTCGTCGAGGGCCCGGAGGACACGTTCAAGGTCGTGCGCACCCTGATGGGCGTGACGAACCCGCGAGATGCCGCGCCGGGCACGATCCGGGGCGATCTCGCCATCGAGATGGGCGAGAACCTCGTGCACGGATCCGATTCGCCCGAATCGGCCGCTCGCGAGATCGCACTCTTCTTCCCGTCGCTCGGCTGAGCGCCGGAGGATCGCGGCGGGACCGGCCGCCGCCGGCGGCACGCCGGGTCACGCCCGACGCCTGCGAGTGGTGTCGCGCCCCGTGACGCCGTAGCCTGGGCGGCTCCAGCAGACCTCCGGAAGCTCTTGCCTCGTGTCCGAACCCTGGTTCTCATCGCTCGGCGGGCGGGACATGGCCGTCGACCTCGGCACGGCCAACACCCTCGTCTACGTCCGCGGGCGCGGCATCGTCCTGAACGAGCCGTCCGTCGTGGCGATCAACACCCGCGACGGTCGGCCGCTCGCGGTCGGCACCGAGGCGAAGCGCATGATCGGCCGCACCCCCGGGCACATCCAGGCGATCCGGCCCTTGAAGGACGGCGTGATCGCCGACTTCGACATCTGCGAGAAGATGCTGCGCTACTTCATCCAGCGGGTGCACACTCGCCGGTGGGCGAGGCCGCGGATGGTCATCTGCGTCCCGTCCGGCGTCACCGGCGTCGAGCAGCGGGCCGTGGTGGACGCGGCCGAGCATGCCGGTGCGCGCAAGCCCGCCGACATCATCGAAGAGCCGATGGCCGCCGCGATCGGTGCGGGGCTCCCGGTCCACGAGCCCGCGGGGAACATGGTCGTCGACATCGGTGGCGGCACCACCGAGGTCGCGGTCATCTCGCTCGGCGGCATCGTGTCGAGCGAGTCGATCCGGATCGCGGGTGACGAGCTCGACGAGTCGATCATCAACTACGTGAAGAAGGAGTACTCGCTCGCGCTCGGCGAGCGGACCGCCGAGGAGATCAAGAAGGCGCTCGCGAGCGCGTTCCCTCTCCAGGAGGAGCTGTACGCCGAGGTGCGCGGCCGTGACCTCGTCACCGGTCTCCCGAAGACGATCGTCGTGTCGACCGAGGAGATCCGCGAGGCGATCGAGGAGCCGGTGTCGGCCATCGTCGACGCGGTGAAGGTCACGCTGGACAAGACCCCGCCGGAGCTCGCGGCCGACATCATGGAGAAGGGGATCGTGATCACGGGCGGCGGCGCGCTGCTGCACGGGCTCGACCGCCGGCTCGAGGCGGAGACGGGAATGCCGATAGTCGTGGCGGACAACCCGCTGTACTCCGTGGTGATCGGCTCCGGTCAGTACCTCGAGGAAGCGGCGTTCAAGAGCCTGATCAGCCAGAAGTCCTCCTGACCGGGCACGGTCCGAGCCCCGTCGTCGCTCATTCCCGGTGAATCGTCGTCGAACGATCCTGATCCTGCTGATCCTCAGCTCGATCACCATCATCACCCTGGACAGCCGAGGGGGTGACAGCGGCGCGGGGGCGAAGGTGCGCAACGCCGCCCGGGACGTCTTCGCCCCCGTCCAGGACGGCGTGGACCAGGTCATCTCGCCGATCGAGAGCTGGTGGGACGGCGTCACCCGCGCCGGCTCGATCAAGGACGAGAACGCCAGGCTGCGCCGTCAGCTGCAGGCCGAGAAGGGCCGTGTGGCCGCGGCGCAGGCCGCGATCAACGAGATCCGCGCGTTGAAGAAGCTCGCGGACCTTCCGTTTGCCACCGACATCCCCGGGATCGAGGCGCAGATCATCCTCGGGTCGCCGGGCAACTTCGAGGCGACCGTGGGCCTCAACAAGGGAACCGATGATGGGCTCGCCGTGGACCAACCCGTGGTGTCCGGGCGCGGACTGCTCGGTCGGGTCGCGCGCGCGTCGGGTCAGCGCTCCACCGTGCTGCTCCTCACCGACCGCGAGTCGGGGGTGAACCTGCGCGACGCACGCACCGGCGTGCTCGGCGTCCTGAACGGCCGGCCCGGGTCGCGAATGCAGCAGCTCGATCTCGACGCGAGGGTGGCCGACATCGAGCACCAGCACCAGATCGAGCAGGGCGACCTCCTCGTCACCGCCGGGAGCCAGGAGGGCCCGTTCCCGCCCGACATCCCCGTGGCGCGCGTCGTCAGCGTGACCCGCGCGCCGGGCGAGCTCATCTACCGCGTGACGATCCGGCTCCTCGCGGACCCGAGCACGACCGAGTTCGTGCGCGTGCTGCAGTGGCCGACCCCGGCGGCGCCGTGATGGTGCGCTCCCTACGGCTCGCGCTCCTGCTGGTGCTGCTGGTCCTGCTCCAGACGACCGTGTTCCCGCACCTGCGGATCGCCGGGGTCGTGCCCGATCTCGGCCTCGTGGTCGCCGTCGCGCTCGCAACGCGCTACGGCCCCGAGCTCGGCGCCGGCTTCGGCTTCGCGGCCGGGCTCGCGAGCGACCTGTTCCTCCAGACCCCGCTCGGACTGGGGGCGCTCGCGTTCGGGCTCACTGCGTATCTCGTCGGACTCTCGCAGAACGCGCTGGTCCGGCCCGCGTGGTGGGTGGCCCCCGTGGTGGCCGCGCTGGCCGGAATCGTGGCCGGAGCCATCTTCGTGGGATTCGGCGCCCTCGTGGGTCAGAGCCAGCTCTGGGCACTGCGCAGCGTGCGGATCGTGCTGCTGTCAGCGGTCTACGACGGGGTGGTCGCGCTCGTGCTGTTCCCGTTCGCGATCTCGGTCGGCCGGCCCGACCCGCGTGCCAGAGGCGCGGTCGGGGCGCAAGGATACTGAGCAGGATGGAGGCAGCCCCCACTTCCCGGGTGCGGATGAGCATCATCGGCGTCGTCGTGCTCGCGCTGTTCAGCGCGCTGTTCGCGCGTCTGTGGTACCTGCAGGTCGCAGCCGCGGACCAGTTCCACGCGGCCGCGACCGAGAACGCCGTGCGCAACATCCACGTCCCGGCCGTGCGCGGCCGGATCCTCGACGACAAGGGCAACGTGCTCGCGGAGAACCGCGTCGCCAACGTGATCACCGTCGACCGCAAGATCGACGACGCCACGCGCGCGAAGGTGCTGCGCCGGCTCGCGCCGGTCGTGGGTCAGTCGGTCAAGGAGCTCCGCGGTCGGCTGGGTGACCCCAGGATCTCGCCGTACACCGCGGTGCCCGTCGCGACGGGCGTCGACTACGGCACCCTCGCGTACATCGCCGAGCACAAGGAGCAGTTCCCGGGCGTCCACGCGCAGGCGCAGCCGGTGCGCGTGTACCCGAACGGCAACACGGCGTTCCACGTGCTCGGCTACATCGGCGAGGCGGACCAGAAGGAGCTTGCCTCCAAGCTCAGCACGCTCAAGTACGACCTCGGCGACAAGATCGGCAAGAGCGGGGTCGAGCTCACGTACGAGAGCGATCTCCGCGGGACCCCCGGACTCGCGCGCGTGGTGGTCGACAGCGCGGGGAAGGTGCTGCACCGCACCGAGGTGCGCGCGCCGAAGCCCGGCCACGACGTGCGGCTCACGCTCGATCTCGGCGTGCAGCGCGCCGCCGAGACGGCCCTCGCCCAGGGGATGGAAGCGGCACGCCACTCCAAGGACACCGCGTACAAGGAGGGGTTCCGGACGCTCAAGGCGCCGGCGGGGGCAGTGATCGTGATGGACGTGTCCACGGGATCGCTCGTGGCCCTCGCGTCGGCGCCGACGTGGAACCCCAACGAGTTCGAGAACGGCATCCCGCAGTCCACCTGGGACCTGCTGAAGGATCCCGCCAACAACACGCCGCTGGTGGACCGGGCGGTGTCGGGGCTCTACGCGCCCGGCTCCACGTTCAAGCTCGTGACGGCGGTGGCGGGTCTGAAGGCGGGGCTGATCACGCCCTACTCCACGATCGACGACACCGGGAAGTACGCGTACCCGACCGACCCGAACTTCTTCTTCCGGGGTGAGGGTGCGAACGGGCGGGTCGACCTCGCCCATGCGCTCACCGTCTCGAGCGACGTGTACTTCTACACGATCGGTGGCGACCTGTATTACAAGCAGCGGCACCAGCAGCCGGACGGCGACGCACTGCAGCAGACCGCCCACGCCTTCGGCTTCGGGGAGCCGACCGGGGTCGCGCTGCCGAACGAGGCGACCGGGCGCGTTCCCGACGCGGCGTGGAAGCAGAAGATCCATGCCGCGGATCCGGCGAGCTTCCCGTATCCCGACTGGCTCCCCGGCGACAACATCCAGTCCGCGATCGGACAGGGTGATCTCCTCGTCACGCCGATGCAGCTCGCCACCGCGTACGCGACGTTCGCGAACGGCGGGACGCGCTTCTCGCCGCGGCTCGCGGACGCAGTGTTCGACGTGCGCGGTCACAAGGTGCGCAACCTGCCCGCGATCGAGCTCGGTCACGTGGACATTCCCAACCGTGACACGCTGCTCGCGGGCTTCACCGGAGTCGTGGAGAGCACCAAGGGGACCGCGGCCGGCGCGTTCGCCGGCTTCCCGGCGGGGCTGGCGGCAGGCAAGACGGGCACGACGCAGGTCGCGGGCAAGCAGAACACATCGTGGTTCGTGGGCATGACCCCCGCGGCCGACCCGAATTTCGTCGTGCTCGCGGTGGTCGAGGAGGGCGGTTACGGCGCCCAGACCGCCGCACCGATCGTGCGGGCGGTCATGGAGCAGCTCAACCACATGCCCATGACACCGGTCCAGAGCGTCTCGCCACCGACGGGGAACTGACGTGCGCGAGCCCGGAGGGACCAGATGAGCAGTGTCATCGTCTCGGACCGCCGCGCGCGGTTCCAGGAGTCCCCGCTGCGCCACCTCGACCCGCTCCTCGTCGGCGCGCCGCTGGTGCTCGCCGGCCTCGGGCTGCTGATGATCTACTCGTCGACCCACCGTCGCCTCGAGGCGGCGGGGCTGGACCCGTTCGACTTCGTCAAGCGTCAGGGTCTGGCCATCGTCGCCGGCCTGGCGGCGATGCTCCTGATCGCCGCCATCGACTACCGGCGCCTGCGCGAGCTCGCGCTGCTCGGGTACGGCGCGACCATCGTGATGCTCGTCGCGGTGCTGAAGTTCGGCGCGAACGTCAAGGGCGCGCAGGCCCGTTTCGACATCGGGCCGTTCCAGCTCCAGCCGGCGGAGTTCGCCAAGATCTTCCTCCTCCTCGTGCTCGCGGCGTACTGCGCGATGCACAGCGAGGAGTTCCACGGCGGTCGGTTGGTCGTCGCGCTCGGGATCGCCGCGCTCCCGATGGGGCTCATCATGCTCCAGCCCGACCTCGGCACCGACCTGGTGCTCATGGCGATGGTGTTCGCCGTCCTGATGGTGGCGGGCGTGCGGGCTCGTCACCTCGTCGTGCTGCTGCTGGTCGGGATGACGTTCGCGGTGGTGGCCGTCGAGGCCGGGGTGCTCGACCAGTACCAGATCGACCGGCTCACCTCCTTCGCCAACACCAGCACCGGCGCCGAGGCCGACCGCTCCGGCTACAACCAGGACCAGTCCCAGATCGCGGTCGGGAACGGCGGCCTCACCGGCCAGGGGCTCTTCGGCGGCTCGCAGACGAACAGCGCCTACGTCCCGGAGCAGCACACCGACTTCATCTTCACCGTGGTGGGTGAGGAGCTCGGATTCGTGGGTGGTGCGATCGTGCTGGGGCTGTTCGCGATCCTGGTCTGGCGGACATTGCGGGCCGCCCGGCTTGCCCACGACCTCTTCGGCACGCTGTGCTGTATCGGAGTCCTCGCGATGTTCGTGGCGCAGGTGTTCGAGAACATCGGGATGGCGATCGGGATCATGCCGGTCACCGGCATCCCGTTGCCGTTCATGAGCTACGGGGGCTCGTCGATCATCGTGTCGTTCGCGTGCATCGGGCTCGTGATCAACGTCCGGATGAGGAGATTCAGTTGAGGGCAGTACGAGGGGCGACGCTCGCGGTCGCCGTCGTGGCCGTCGGGCTCGCCGGGTGCAGCTCCGAGGGGGGTCCGCGCGCCGATTCGGCAGCCGCGGTCCGGGCCACGCGCCGGTCGACGACCACGTCGACGAGCACCACGACCTCGACCTCGACGACGAGCACGACCGCGCCGTTCGACGGGTTGCGACCGGGCGACAGCGGCCCCGAGGTGACCGCCCTGCAGCAGCGCCTCGCCGATCTGCACTACGACGTGACCCCGGACGGGCAGTACAGCGGGGCCACCACCCAGGCGGTGATGGCGTTCCAGAAGATGAACGGCCTCGGACGCGACGGCGTGGCGGGCCCCCAGACCCGTGCGAAGCTCGCGGACCCGTCCGTGCCGACGCCGATGGTCCCCGGTGGCGGGTCCACGCGGGTGGAGGTCGACGTCGCCCGCCAGGTGCTGTTCTTCTACAAGTCGAACGCGCTCTACCGCATCGTGTCGGTCTCGACCGGCAGCGGTGAGCGCTTCTGCGTCCACGGTCGCTGCGCCACCGCGGTGACACCCGGCGGGTCGTTCCGGGTACGGGGCAAGGTGAGCGGCTGGCAGACGGGGGAGCTCGGTCGGCTCTACAAGCCGTCGTACTTCAACGGCAACATCGCGATCCACGGCGCGCTCTCCGTGCCCGGCGGCCCGGCGTCACACGGATGCGTGCGGGTGCCGATGAGCTCGGCCGACTGGATCTACGCCTCGCTCCCGGTCGGAACCGCCGTCTACGTGGTCAACGGTCCGCACGTCCCGGCACCGTTCTCGGACACCCCACCCCCGGCGTTGCCGCCGACCACTCCGCCGCCGACGCCGCCGGCTCCACCGCCGACCACGGCGTCCACGACCACGTCGACGACCACCACCACGACGACGACCACCACCACCACGACCACGGCGCCACCGGGACCCTGAGGGATGGCGGGTAGGCTCTCGGGGTCATGACCAGCCTCTGGCCGCGGATCGAACCGCTCCTGGCCGGGGTCGAGAAGCCCGCCCGGTACATCGGGATGGAGCGCGGTGCCCGGGTTCCCCACCACGGGCCGGGCTCGGTCTCCTGGCTCCTCGTCTACCCCGACACCTATGAGATCGGGCTGCCCAACCAGGGGCTGCAGATCCTCTACGAGATCCTCAACGAACGCCTCGACGCGGCGGCCGAGCGCGCCTACGCGCCCTGGCTCGACCTCGCCGGCGCCATGCGCGAGCACGCGGTGCCCCTGTTCTCGGTCGACACCCACCGGGCCGCGGGCGACTTCGACGTCATCGCCTTCAACCTCTCGGCCGAGCTCGTGTACACGAACGTGCTGGAGTGCCTCGACCTCGCCGGCGTGCCGGTCCGGGCCGCGGCCCGTGACCCCGAGCACCCGATCGTGGTCGCGGGTGGCCACTGCGCCTTCAACCCGGAGCCGATGGCCGACTTCGTGGACGTGTTCGTGATCGGCGACGGCGAGGAGCCGGTCGGCGACCTCACCGAGCGCATCGGCGACTGGAAGCGGTCGGGGCGGCCGGGTGGTCGAGCGGGCGTGCTCCGCCAGCTCGCGTCCGTCCCGGGCGTCTACGTCCCCTCGATGTACGACGTCGCCTATGACGGGGCCTTCCTCCGGTCGGTCACGCCGCGCTTTCCCGACGTCCCGACCGTCGTGGACAAGGCGACGGTCGCCGACCTCGCGGACTGGCCCTATCCCAGCCGCCAGCTGGTGCCGCTGATCGAGGTGGTCCACGACCGACTCAACGTCGAGGTCTTCCGGGGCTGCACCCGCGGCTGTCGGTTCTGCCAGGCCGGGATGATCACCCGGCCGGTGCGGGAGCGGCCCGCGGACCAGGTCCGGACGATGGTCGAGGAGGGCCTGCGCCGGACCGGGTACGACGAGGTCGCCCTGACCTCCCTGTCCTCGGCCGACTTCTCCGGGATCGACCGGCTCGTGGCCGACCTGGTGTCCGAGCAGAGCGGCTGCGGCAACGTCGGCGTGTCGCTGCCTTCGCTGCGGGTCGACGCGTTCACCGTCGGGATCGCGAGCGAGATCCAGAAGGTCCGCCGGACCGGATTGACGTTCGCGCCCGAGGGCGGGTCGTGGCGGTTGCGCCAGGTGATCAACAAGCTGATCACCGAGGAGGACCTCTACGCCGCGGTCGACGGCGCCTACTCGCAGGGGTGGCGTCGGGTGAAGCTCTACTTCCTCGTCGGGCTCCCCACCGAGATGGACGAGGACACACTCGGGATCGCGGAGTTGGCCCGCAACGTCGTGGCGGTGGGCAAGCGCCACACGAAGCAGGCGAGCTGCACGGTCTCGGTCGGCGGCTTCGTGCCGAAGGCGCACACGCCGTTCCAGTGGTTCGGCCAGAACGGCACCGACGAGCTTCGCCGCAAGATCGACCTGCTGCGCAACGACCTGCGCAAGACCGCGGCGACCGTCCGCTGGCACGACCCGGACGCGACCTTCGCCGAAGGCATCGCGTCACGCGGCGACCGCCGGATCGGCGCGGTCATCGAGCGCGTCTGGCGGGCCGGTGGCACCTTCCAGGAGTGGAGCGAGCACTTCCGGCTGGGCCGGTGGCTCGATGCGATGGCAGCCGAGGGTCTCGACCCCGACTGGTACGCGACCCGCCACCGCACCGAGGACGAGGTCCTGCCGTGGGACCACATCGCGGCCGGTCTGCACCGCGACTTCCTCTGGCAGGACTGGCAGGCCGCGTTGGCGGCCCACGGGCTCCCCGATTGCCGGTGGACCCCGTGCTACGACTGCGGGGTGTGCACCGACTACGCCCTCGAACACGTGGTCGCGTCGTCCGTGCCTCCCGCCGGTGGCAGCCAGGGCACCGGGCAGGACCTCGGCACCGGCGGCGTGGTCCCCGTGGCCCTCGGTGCGACGAGGGTGGCGTCGTGACGGGGCGCCGAAGCCGAGGATCAGACCGGCACGTATCGTGCCGGGCCCGAGGCGGGGCCCGAGCGGCCTGCGCCGCAGGCGCGAGAGCGGGAAGCTCATGAGAGGCGATGCCGGGTTCCCGGTCCGGATCGCCTTCACCAAGCACGGCAAGGTGAGGTTCATCTCGCACCGCGACGTCGCTCGCGCGTTCGAGCGGGCGTTCCGGGTCGCCGATCTCCCCCTCGCGTTCACCCAGGGTTTCTCGCCCCGACCCAAGGTCAGCTTCGGGCTGGCGCTCTCGGTCGGTCACGAGTCCGACGCCGAGTACCTGGACTTCGAGCTCGCCGAGGAGATCGACCTCGTCCGGCTGCCCGACGCGCTCGCAGTGGCGCTCCCCGAGGGCATCGTCGTGTTCGGCGCCGTCGCGCTGGCCGACCGCGCCCCGGCGCTGCAGGAGGCCGTGAGCGCGGTCGACTGGGAGATCGAGGTCCTGGGCGCCACACCCACGACCGACGCCGGCCCGCCGGCGGTGACACCCCGGGTCGAGGCGCTGCTGCGCGCCGAGACCCTCCCCATGGAGCGGGTGCGCAAGGGTCGCACCAGCTCCGACGACATCCGTCCGGCCCTGCGCCGGATCGCCGTGCTCGGCCCGACCGCGCACGGCACCCTGATCGGGGCCGAGCTGGCAACCCGGCCCACCAGCGTCCGACCCGCCGAGCTGGTCGTGGCGCTGGGTCCCGAACTCCGCGAAGGGCGGGTCCGCCGGACCCGTCAGTGGATCGAGCGCGGCGGTGAGCGGTACGACCCGCTCGCCGCCGACCCGCGCATCGCCCTCGAGGCGCGCGCGTCATGAGAGAAGGCATGCATGTCCGACGAACCACGCGAGACGTCCCCGGTCTCCGACGCTCTTCCCCGCCCGACGGCTCCGCCCCCGGCACCGCGGGCGGCCGCGGCGCCTGAGAGCGCGACCGCGCCACCGACCGGCGGCGATGCGGGCGCACCTCGTCCGCGCCGGCGCGGCTCGCGCGGTGGCCGCAACCGGAAGCGCTCGGGCTCGTCGTCCGGAGGGGGCGGGGAGACCGGGCGGTCCGGTGCGACCGGCGGCGCCCCGGCGACGGGGGAGGGACGCGCCGACCGTGGCGGCCCTCCGGCGGCCGGGCGCCACGACGATCGCGTCGACGGCGGCGCGCGCAAGGATCAGGGTGCCGCCGCGGACCGCGGGCTCACGACCGAGGACATCGGCGCCGAGGCCCGCGAGGAGGCCGGGTTGTCGACGCCCGACCCCGCGTCGGTGGCCAAGCCGAGGATCGGCGACACGCGTCCCGCGCCCGCGGTCGATCGCGAGTCCCGCAACGGCGGTGTCGTCGCGGCCGGATCGGGCAACGGGAACGACTCGCCCGCGCGCAAGCGCCGCCGTCGCGGTGGGCGTGGCCGGTCGCGCTCGGGCGGGGGAGGCGGTGGCGCGACCGTCGTCACGAGCGGGATCCCCGACGACGACGCCTCCGTGCTCGACGACCTCGACGAGGAGACGCTCGAGCGACGCCGGGGCCGGACCCGCAAGGGTCGTCCGACGGGCCGGTACCAGATGGTCGTCCACGTCGGCCCGGACGGCACCATCCAGATGGGGGTCCTCGAGGGTCGGTCGCTCGTGGAGCACTACGTCAGCCGTCCCGAGGACGGCGCCACGTCCATCGACGGCAACATCTATCTCGGGAAGGTCCAGAACGTGCTGCCGGGGATGGAGGCCGCGTTCGTCGACATCGGGACCCCGAAGAACGGCGTGATCTACCAGCGCGACGTGCAGTTCGACGCGTCGGACCTCGAGGACGGCTCCGGGGCCGCGCCCAAGATCGAGAAGGTGTTGAAGAACGGCCAGGCGATCCTGGTCCAGGTCACCAAGAACCCCATCGGGGCCAAGGGTGCGCGCCTCACCCAGGACGTCAGCCTCGCGGGTCGCTTCGTCGTGATGGTGCCGAACCAGCCGACGACCTACGGCATCTCCAAGCGCCTGCCCGACGACGAGCGCAAGCGCCTGCGGAAGGTGCTCGAGGGGATCCGACCCGACGACGCCGGCCTGATCGTGCGCACGGCGGCCGAGGGTGCCACCGCGGAGGAGCTCGCACGGGACCTCGCCCGGTTGAAGGACCAGTGGCAGCAGATCTCCTCGCTGGCCGCGCGCTCGAAGGCCGGCACGGTTCTCTACCGGGAGCCGCCCCTCGTGGTGCGGGTGATCCGTGAGGAGTTCACCAAGGAGTACCGGTCGGTCGTGATCGACGACCCCGACCTCTACGCCGAGGTCAAGGCCTACGTCGACGCGATCGCACCGGAGCTCTCGGAGCGGGTCGAGCGCTACGACGAACCGTCGCTGCCCATCTTCGAGCGGTTCCACATCCACGAGCAGCTGCACAAGGCGCTGGACCGCAAGGTCTGGCTGCCGTCCGGTGGCTCGCTGATCATCGAGCGCACCGAGGCGCTCACCGTCATCGACGTGAACACCGGCAAGAACGTGGGGAAGTCGAACCTCGAGGAGACCGTGTTCCAGAACAACCTCGAGGCCGCCGACGAGGTCGCCCGCCAGCTCCGCCTGCGGGACATCGGCGGGATCATCGTGATCGACTTCATCGACATGGAGATCAAGAAGAACCGAGAGGCCGTGGTGAAGGGCCTGCGGGAGGCCCTGGCCCGGGACAAGACGCGGACCCAGGTCTTCGACATCTCCGAGCTCGGGCTGGTGGAGATGACCCGCAAGCGCATCTCCGAGGGCCTCGTGGAGGCCTTCTCGGAGACGTGCACCATCTGCGGCGGCCGTGGTTTCGTGGTCGACGAGGCGATGCTGTAGAGTCCGACGGTTCTCCCGCCGTTTTCTCCCGAGGTTCCCACGCGCCATGTACGCAGTCATCGCCACCGGCGGTAAGCAATACAAGGTCGAGACCGGTCAGCAGCTCGACGTCGAGCGGCTCGGCATCGACGAGGGCGAGGTCGACCTGCGACCGGTGCTGCTCGTCGACGGTTCCTCGGTCCTCTCGACACCCGGTGAGCTGGACGGCGCCTCGGTGAAGGCGAAGGTCGTCGGCGAGGCGAAGGGGCCGAAGATCGACGGCTTCCTCTACAAGCCGAAGTCGAACAACCGCCGGCGGTGGGGGCACCGCCAGCACTACACCACGATCGAGATCACCGCGATCACGAAGGGCTGAGCCATGTCGAAGAAGAAGGGCGCTGCGTCCTCCCGGAACGGTCGTGACTCCGCCGCCCAGCGGCTCGGCGTCAAGGTGTACAGCGGTACCGAGGTCACGGCCGGCACGATCATCGTCCGCCAGCGCGGCACGCGCTTCCACCCGGGCGAGAACGTCGGCCGCGGTGGCGACGACACCCTGTTCGCGACCGCGGACGGTGTCGTGAGGTTCGGGCAGCGGCGCGGCCGCAAGCTCGTCGACATCGTCCCCGGCTAGCACTCCGAGCGAGCAAGGGGTCGCGCCCCGGTACTCGCAGGCTCAGGAGGGTCGATGCCGGGTGTCCCGGCGTCGAGCGGAGGAGCCGACAGGCCGGAGGAGCCGACACACACGATGAATTTCGTCGACGAGGCCCAGCTCAACGTCCGCGGCGGCGACGGTGGCGCGGGGTGCATGTCGTTCCGGCGCGAGTCGCACACGCCCAAGGGCGGACCCGACGGTGGCGACGGTGGCACCGGCGGCGACGTCTGGCTCCAGGCCGACCGCAACGTCGCCTCGCTCCTCGCGTTCCGTGACCACCCGCACCGCCGGGCGACGTCGGGGACCCACGGCTCGGGCAATCAGCGCCACGGAGCCAACGGGGAGGATCTCGTCGTCGCCGTGCCCGAGGGCACGACGGTGCGCCACGGCAAGACCGACGAGATCCTCGCCGACCTCGTCCACCACGGCGACCGGTGGCTCGCCGCCCGCGGCGGTCGCGGCGGACGAGGCAACCAGCGATTCCTGACCAACGCGCGCCGGGCACCGTCCTTCGCCGAGCAGGGCGAGTACGGCGAGGAGCGCTGGCTGCGGCTCGAGCTGCGGCTCATGGCGGATGCCGCGCTGGTGGGCTTCCCGAACTGCGGCAAGTCGACCCTCATCGCGGCGGTGAGCGCGGCGAAGCCGAAGATCGCCGACTACCCGTTCACGACGCTCGTGCCGAACCTCGGCGTCGTGCGGTTCCAGGACCACGAGTTCGTGCTGGCCGACGTCCCCGGCCTCATCGAGGGTGCGGCCGAGGGACGCGGGCTCGGCCATCAGTTCCTCCGGCACGTGGAGCGGACCCGCGTGCTGGTCGTGCTGCTCGACCTCGCCCCGATGGACGGGCGACCGCCGGACGAGCAGGAGCGGATCCTGCTCGCCGAGCTCGGCCGCTACCGCCCCGAGCTGCTCGACCGGCCGCGGATCGTCGTCGGCGCCAAGGCCGACGTGGCGCAGTTCCCCTACGACGGGATGAAGGTCTCGGCCGTGGTCCACCAGGGCCTCGACGAGCTCCTCGGCCGGATCGGGACGCTCGTCGACGAGGCCCGGGCCACCGAGCCCGAGACCGAGAGCTACGTGGTCTACCGCCCGACCGAGGAGGGGTTCTCGATCACGCGCGACGACGACGGCGCCTATCGCCTCCACGGCCGCGCCGCCCTGCGCGTGGTGGCCATGGCCGACCTCACGAACCTCGAGGCGATCGAGTACGTCCACCAGCGGTTCCGGAAGATGGGCGTGGAACGCGCGCTCGCGCGTGCGGCGCGCGCGAGGGTGATGTCGTGCGGATCGGTGACGTCGAGCTCGAGTACGTCGAAGGCCTCTGATGCGCGCCGTCGTCAAGATCGGCACGTCGTCGATCACGAACGCGCTCGGCGAGCTCGACGAGGGCGTGCTGGCGAAGCTCTGCGAGGAGCTCGTCGCCGCCCGCCGTGCCGGCCACTCGGTCACGGTCGTGTGCTCCGGAGCGATCGCCGCGGGCATGCCGGCGCTGTCGCTGCGTGAGCGTCCGACCGACATCGGCACGCTCCAGGCGATCGCCGCGGTCGGCCAGCCCCGGCTCATGGAGCGGATGAACGCCCGATTCGGGGAGCACGGAGTGGTGGCGGGCCAGGTCCTGCTGACGCCGTACGACTTCCTGCACCGCACCCAGTACCTGCACGCGCGCGAGACGTTCGCGCGGCTGCTGGAGCTCGGTGTGGTCCCGGTGGTGAACGAGAACGACACTGTCGCCGACGACGAGATCCGCTTCGGCGACAACGACCGGATCGCCGCGCTCGTCGCGAACCTCATCGGGGCCGACGTGCTCGTCCTGCTCACGGACACCGAGGGCCTGTTCACCGCGGATCCGCGGCTGGACGAGAGCGCCTCCCTGATCGAGGAGATCGCCGCGGTCGACGAGGCGCTCGACGCCGCGGTCGGCGGAGCCGGATCGGCACGCGGGAGCGGTGGCATGGCCACCAAGCTCGCCGCAGCCCGCATCGCGTCGTGGAGCGGCGTCCGCGCGGTGATCGCCGCCGCCCGCGCCCCCGACGTCGTCTGCGCCGCGATCGAAGGTGAGTCGGTCGGCACCGTCGTGATGCCGCACCCGGAGCGACTCTCGAGCCGCAAGCTCTGGATCGCGTTCGCCGTCGCCGCATCGGGGCGCATCGTCGTCGACGACGGTGCTCGCGACGCGCTCGTCTCGCACGGGCGGTCCCTGTTGCCGGCCGGCGTCCGGGACGTCGAAGGCGGGTTCGACGTCGACGCCGCGGTCGAGGTCGTCGACGGGTCCGGCCGGGTGTTCGCGAAGGGTCTCGTGCGGGTCGACGCGCGCACCGTCCGGGCGATGGCCGGTCGCCGATCCGCCGATCTGGCGCCCGAACTGCCGACCGAGGTGATCCACCGGGACGATCTCGTGGTGCTGCCCTGACGTGGGTGCCGGTCGGGAGAAAAATCCGGCGAACGCTTGCATCGGGTCTGTGCCTCGGGTCACACTGACGCCCGTTGCTCGCCTGCCGGAACGGGGGGAGGGCCCGAGCCGAGCGCCCGGGCCCACGGCGGACGAGGAGACGGGGGGCCGCAGGACATCCTGCGGCCCCCCGTTCGTTTTCCCGAGAATCGGTTCCGACCTCGACCGTTATGCTCCGGCGGTGTCCGCTGCAGAAGAACTCGGTCGACGCGCCAAGGCGGCGTCGCGGGTGCTGGCGCGCACGAGCACCGCGGCCAAGGACGCCGGACTGCTGGCCGCCGCGGAGCTGCTGGTGGAGGGCGCGTCGGAGATCCTCGCCGCGAACGCCGGCGACCTCGAGCACGCCGCGGCGACGGGCATGGAGAGCGGCCCGCTCGATCGCCTGAGGCTCGACACCGGCCGCATCGAGGCGATGGCGGAGGGGCTGCGGACCGTGGCGTCCCTGCCCGACCCGGTCGGCGAGGTCGTCGAGGGCTGGGTCCGGCCCAACGGGCTCGAGATCCAGGCGGTGCGGGTCCCGCTCGGCGTGATCGCGATCATCTACGAGAACCGGCCCAACGTCACCTCCGACGCCGCCGGCCTCTGCCTCAAGTCGGGCAACGCCGCCCTGCTCCGGGGGAGCGGCACGGCCCTGCGCTCGAACATCGCGATCGCCACGGTGCTGCGCGCCGGCTTCGCCAAGGCCGGGTTGCCGAGCGACGCGCTCGTCCTCGTGGAGGATGCGTCGCACGAGACGGCGGTCCGCGTCATGCAGCTCACCGAGTCGGTGGACTGCCTGATCCCGCGTGGCGGTCCCGCGCTGATCGCGTCGATCCGGGAGCACGCAACGGTGCCCGTGATCATCGACGGCGACGGCAACTGCCAGGTCTACGTCGACGCCTCGGCCGACCTCGGCCAGGCGCTCGACATCGTCGTCAACGCCAAGATCCAGCGCCCGAGCGTCTGCAACGCGGCCGAGACGCTGCTCGTCCACGAGGCAGTGGCCGACGAGTTCCTCCCGCGCGTGTGCGACGCGCTCACGGCCGAAGGCGTCGAGCTCGTGGGCGACGAAGCCGCACGAGCGCGGGTGCCCGGCATGGGCGCCGCGACCGCCGAGGACTTCGCGACCGAGTTCCTGGCGCTCAAGATGAGCGTCGGCACGGTCTCGTCGCTCGACGAGGCGATCGACCACGTGAACCGCAACTCGAGCGGGCACACGGAGGCGATCCTGACGACCGACCTCCACGCCGCCCGCCGGTTCACGCGCGAGGTGGACGCCGCTGCGGTCGTGGTCAACGCCTCGACGCGCTTCACCGACGGTGAGCAGTTCGGGTTCGGCGCCGAGATCGGGATCTCGACGCAGAAGCTCCACGCACGGGGTCCGCTCGGGCTCCGGCAGCTGACGACCGCGAAGTACGTGGTCTGGGGAGAAGGACAGGTGAGGAGATAGTGGCAGAGCGCTTCGGCTCCGTGCAGGAGGTCGTGGAACGCCTCCGGACGGTCGACTACCTCGCCGACCCGGGCATCGCCGGCGTCGTCTACCTCGCCGACCGGCTCGAGAAGCCCATCCTGGTCGAGGGGCCGGCGGGCGTCGGCAAGACCGAGCTCGCCAAGGCGGTCGCGGCCATCACCGGGTCCCGGCTGATCCGGCTCCAGTGCTACGAGGGCCTCGACGAGTCCAAGGCGCTGTACGAGTGGAACTACAAGAAGCAGCTCCTACGGATCCAGGCCGACCGGGAGCACGAGACCGACTGGGCCACCGTCGAGTCCGACATCTTCTCCGAGTCCTTCCTGCTCACCCGGCCGCTCCTGGAGGCGATCCGCTCCGAGGAGCCGATCGTGCTCCTGATCGACGAGGTGGACCGGGTGGAGATCGAGACCGAGGCGCTGCTGCTCGAGGTGCTCTCGGACTTCCAGGTCTCGATCCCCGAGCTCGGCACCATCGTCGGCCGGCAACGGCCGATCGTGCTGCTCACGTCGAACAACACGCGGGAGCTCTCCGAGGCGCTCAAGCGCCGGTGCCTGTACCTGCACATCGACTACCCGGAGCTGGAGCGGGAGAAGGAGATCGTCCGAGTACGGGTGCCCGAGATCGACGCGGAGCTCGCCGAGCAGATCGCGCAGGTCGTGCGGTCGATCCGGGCGCTCGACATCAAGAAGGCCCCGTCGATCTCGGAGACCATCGACTGGGCGCGCACCCTCCTCTACCTCGGACACGACTCGATCGACCCGCAGGTGATCGGCGAGACGCTGCACGTGCTGCTCAAGTACCAGACCGACATCGCCAAGGCCCGCAAGGAGCTCGTCGACACGACCTCGCCGACGCGGGGATGAAGCCTTGGGCCTCCACTTCGCGAAGCTGGCGGACGCGATGACGCGCAACCAGGTGGAGATCCCTTCGGGCGTCGGGTCGGGCGTGATGCTCGACGTCCTCCAGGGCTTCGTGCACGAGCTGCGTGCCGCCGGACTCCCGGTCTCGATGACCGAGAACCTCGACGCCATGCGGGCCGTCGAGCACATCCCGCTCTCGGACCGCGACACCTTTCGTGAGGTCCTGGCAGCGACCCTGGTGAAGCACTTCCGGCACCGGCGCGGCGTTCGACACCGTCTTCGACGTCTACTTCGCGCTGTACACCGGTGGCATCGACGGCGGGGACGCCGACGGCGAGGGTGGCGAGGGTGCGGACCGTGACGAGTCCGGCGGCGTGCCGGGCCAGCAGGGCAGTGGTGGTGCCGGCGAGGGCATGAGCAACGAGGAGCTCGCCGAGATGCTCATGAACGCGCTGATGAGCATGGACCGCGAGCAGCTCCGCCAGCTCGCGGCCATGGCCGTGGCGCGCTTCGCCGGGATGGAGCCGGGCCGTCCGGTCGGCGGGACCTACTACCTCTACCGGACGCTCCGGCAGCTCGACTACGACGGGCTCACGGCGCGGCTCATGGAGCGCAGCGCCCAGCAGGGCGGCGCCGAGCCCGAGGAGGACGGTCTCGCGGCCCGGTTCGAGCAGGAGGAGTTCCAGTCCCGGCTCAAGGAGTTCCGGGAGCTCGTGGAGGCCGAGATCCGGCGGCGGCTCGTCGCCGATCGCGGGGTGGAGGCGATGGCGCGCACGTTGCGCAAGCCGCTCCCCGAGGACGTCGACTTCATGCACGCGTCACGGGAGGAGATGCAGCAGCTCCAGCGCGCGATCGAACCGCTCACCCGCGCGCTCGCCGCCCGGCTCGCGCAGCGGCGCAAGCGGCGCAACCGCGGGCATCTCGACTTCCGGGCCACGGTGCGCCACTCGCTCTCCTACGGAGGTGTGCCGGCGGAGCCGAAGTTCAAGAACCCGCGCCCGTCGAAGCCCGAGATCATGGTCGTCGCCGACATCTCCGGTTCGGTTGCGAGCTTCGCCCGCTTCACGCTGCAGTTCGTCTACGCGATGGCGGGTCAGTTCTCGAAGGTCCGGTCCTGGGTGTTCATCGACGGCATCGACGAGGTCACGCGGTACTTCGACGAGTCGAACGAGCTCACCGAGGCGGTACACCGCGTGAACACCGAGGCCGACGTCGTGTGGGTCGACGGGCACTCGGACTACGGCCACGCGTTCGAGGTGTTCCACGATCGGCATCTGGCGGAGATCACCTCGAAGACGGCGGTGATCCTGCTCGGTGACGCGCGCAACAACTACCACGCGACCCAGGCCTGGGTGCTCAAGGAGATCCGTCAGAAGGCGCGCCGTCTCTACTGGCTCAACCCCGAGCCGCGGGGCTACTGGGACACCGGCGACTCCGTCGTCTCCGAGTACGGCGTGCACTGCGACGGGGTCTACGAGTGTCGCAACCTGCGCCAGCTCGAGCGGTTCGTGACCGCGGTGATCGAGGCCTGACGGCTCATGGGCCGGTGCGGTGATCCCGACCGAGGTTCCCCAGCTCACAGAACGCGTCGAGGAGTCGCTGCTCCGCGTCGGTGATGGGGCGCGAGCGCGAGAGGAACACGACGGTCGTCGCGTCGCCGATCGGCGCCCGATGCGACGCCGTGTCCCGGAGGTGCTCGACATCGGTCGGCGCGTGCTCGTCGCTCGCGAGCAGGACGGCGTCGGACACGACGGCGCACCACTCCGTTGCGAAGAAGCGGCTGATCACGCCGATGAGGCGTTCAGCGAGCACGCGTTCGTCCTCGGCCCGTGCGAGGTCGAGCGCGGCGCGCACGGTGTCGAGTCGCGGCTCGGAGAACCGTTCGACCGGAGTGATGGAGACGACCGAGGCACCGTCGACCTCTTCGATCTCGCGGATGAGGGCCCGCGTGAGGGCCTCGTCCGGGAGCACGATCGCAAGCTCGTCGAGCGCGCCGCCGTCGCCGCGCTCGAGGACCTCGATTCCCACGATGTCGGCCTTCAGCGCGCCGATGCGTGACGCCACGAGGCCGAGCGCACCGGGCCGGTCCGGCACCGACACCCGCAGCAACGCGTGCCAACCCTTCATCTCGGCACCCTAGTTGCGCGGCTGTTTCGCCCGGCGAGTTCACGCGGGGGACCTCTCGTAGAATCCACCCGATGCGCATCGGGATCCTCGGCGGCACGTTCGATCCCGTGCACCACGGGCATCTCGCGGCCGCGGCCGAGGTCCGGTCGGTGCTCGGGCTCGACGAGGTGTGGCTGGTGCCCGCCGGCGACCCGTGGCAGAAGCGCGGCCAGGTGGTCGCGCCCGCCGACGACCGGTTGGCCATGGCCGAGATCGCGGTGACCGGCATCCGCGGGCTCGCGGTGAGCCGGATCGAGATCGACCGCGAGGGACCGTCGGTGACCGCCGACACGCTCGAGGCGCTCGCGGCCCCCGACCGGGAGCTGTTCCTGCTGCTCGGTGCCGACGCCGCGTCGAACATGCCGACGTGGCGGCGACTGGAGGAGACGCGTCCGCTGGCGACGGTGGTCGTGATCGAGCGGGCCGGGGAGCACGCCGACCCGCCGGGCCCCGATTGGCGGTGGTGCCATGTCGCCGTGCCCCGACTCGACATCGCGTCCTCCGACCTGCGCGACCGGATCGGCGCCGGGCGACCCGTGACCGGGCTCGTCCCCGAGCCGGTGCTCGACTACATCCGCCGGTACGACCTCTACACTCCCGCCCGATGACGGAACCGCCCGCCGACGGTCCCGTACCGCCACCGACCCGGGCGGAGCGCCGGGCGCAGCGGTCCCGGGCCGACCGGCGCCGGGCCCGGCGCAACGCCCGCCGGGCGGGTGATCGCGCCGAGACCGTCACGCGTCGGGCGTCCCGGGCGGCGCCGCCCGAGGTGGCCCCCGCCGACGATCCGACGCTCGAGCAACCGCTCCCGCCCGGCGCGGGAGCCGACCCGGGCCCCGGGCCCGAGCCCGAGCCCGAGCCCGAGCCCGAGCCGGCCGCCGGGGCCGTTCCCGGCGCGGTCGAGGTCCTCGCGGACGAGCCGGTGGCTGCTCCCGCGCCGAGCCGGCGCGCCCGCAGACGTCGGCGCCGCGCCCGCCGCGCCCCGTGCGCTCCGAGCGCCCCCCGGGCACCAACCCGGCCCGCGGCGACGCCGAAGCGCCGGCGGCCGAGCGCACCGGACCGCCGGCGCTTCTGGACGCGGGTGATGCCCGCGATCGGCGCGGCGCTCGCGCTCGTCGTGGCCATCGGGGTGATCGTGCGCGCCTCGGACGACACGCCGGGGCCCGACACCGAGACGCGCGCCGCCGCCGGCACCGCCGAGTCGATGCTGCTCGTGCACCACAGCGACACCTACGGCAACGACCTCATCGCGGTCGCCGGGCGCGGCGGCGCCAAGGGCTCCGTGCTGCTCGTCCCGTCCGCGGTGCAGCTCAGCTCGCCCTACCGGGGGGCCGAGACCCTTGCCGAGATCCCCGTGGACGACGGTGGCGGCGCACTCGCCACCGCGGTCGAGAACATCGTCGGCGTCGACGTCGGCACGCCCACGGTCGTCGACGACGCCGCGCTGACGGCGATGCTCGGCCCGGCCGCGCCGATGTCGGTGGACCTCGCGAGCCCGGTGGACCTCGTCGACCGGCCGTCGAAGTACCCGGCGGGGACGCAGGACGTGTCCGCCGCGCAGGCGGCCGAGCTGCTGGGGGGTCAGCAGTCGGTGAACCAGCTCGAGCGGATGGTGACCGCATCGGCGGTGCTCGACGCCTGGCTCGACCGCCTGCGCGGGCCGGCGATCGCCCGTCGCACCGTGGCCCTGGCGAAGGGGCTCCGGCCGCTCGTCGCGGTGGCGAGCGCACCCGAGCGCCGCATCGACACGCTCGCCGTGGAGTCGATCGCCACCGGTGGGAGCGAGCGGTACCGGGTCCAGGGCCGGGAGCTCGTGGACTACGTGAGTCGCGCGTTCCCGGACCTGCGCCTGGGTCACGGGCCCCGGCCACGCGTCGAGATCCTGAACGGGACGGGCGCGCTCGGGGTCGACGAGGTCGTCGCCGATGCAGTCGTCCCTGCGGGTGGGAAGGTCACCCTCACGGACAACGTGCCCGGATTCGGCGTCCCGACGACCCAGATCGTCTACTACGAGGACCGCTGGCGGGCCGACGCCCAGCGGCTCCTCGCCGCGATGAATTGCGGCTCGTTGCGCAAGGCGGGTAGGGATGTCGGCATCGCGGACGTCACGATCGTCGTCGGCGCCGACTGTCCGAAGTACGGGACCCCGGGAGGCACCCCCTGAACGCACGTGAGCTCGCGGCCGTCGCCGCCCGCGCGGCGGACGAGAAGAACGCCACGGACATCGTCGTCCTCGACGTGGGCGACATCATCGGCATCACCGAGGCGTTCGTCGTCGCCTCGGCCACGAACACCCGGCAGGTGCGGACCATCTGCGAGGAGATCGAGCTCGCGCTCGAGGTCGAGGCCGATCTCGCACCACGCAGCATCGAGGGACTTCGGGACGCGTCCTGGGTGCTCATGGACTACGGAGAGCTCGTCGTGCACGTGTTCCTCGTCGAGACCCGGGAGTTCTACGACCTCGAGCGACTCTGGTCCGATGCGCCCCGGGTCGACTGGGAGCGTGCGCGCGCCGCCGGCTGAGCGCGGTCGGGTCGGTCAGGCCGGCTGGTCGACCCAGGGTCGCATGTGCACGCCCCGCTCGACGAGCCCGTCCTTCAGCTCCCGCACGGTCACGTTGCGCTCGAAGCGGGGCGAGTAGAGGATCGAGCTGATGATCGCCGCGCTCGCCCCGCCGTCGGTCAGACCGGCCGCGATGTGGTCGACGGTGCCGGCACCCCCGGAGGCGATCACGGGGACGGTGACGGCGTCTGCCACGGCGCGCGTGATGTCGAGGTCGTACCCCGCCGCGGTGCCGTCGCCGTCGATGCTGTTGACGACGACCTCGCCGGCGCCGAGGTCGGCACCACGCCGGACCCACTCGATCGCGTCGAGTCCGGTCGCCTGCCGCGCGCCGTCGATGAAGACCTCGTAGCCGCTCGGGAGGCCGTCGCGGACGCCGACGCGCTTCACCTGGGTGGACAGCACGATGCACTGGGAGCCGAACGCGTCGGCACCCGCCCGGATGATGGAGGGATCCCGGACGGCCATCGAGTCCACGCTGATCTTCTCGGCTCCGGCCTTGAGGACCGTGAACATGTCGTCGAGGTGCCGGATCCCGCCGCCGACGGTGAACGGGACGAAGACGTGCTCGGCGACGGCGGACACCGTGTCGAGATCGATCGACCGGCGCTGCGCGCTGGCGGTGATGTCGTAGAACACGATCTCGTCGATCTGGTCCTCGTAGAGCCGCTGCGCGAGATCCGCGGCCGGTGCGACGTCGATGTTGTCCTGGAAGTTCCGGGCCTTGGTGACCCGTCCGTCGACGACGTCGAAGCAGGCGATGAGCCGCTTGGTCAGCACGGGCCGCCGTCCCAGGTCGCGAAGTTCCGCAGCACGCGGAGCCCGATCTCTCCGCTCTTCTCGGCGTGGAACTGGGTGGCGGCGACGTTGTCGCGCGCGACCATCGAGCAGAACGTCACGCTGTACTCGGTGGTGCCGAGCACGGCGTCGGGGTCCGCGGGCACGGCGTGGAAGCTGTTCACGAAGTAGCAGTAGGGGTGCTCGGGCCAGCCGGCGACGAGGGGGTGCGCCCGCGTCGGGGTCACCTCGTTCCAGCCGATCTGGGGCACCCGGTCGGTGGTGGGGAAGCGGTCCACCGTGCCCTCCAGCCAGCCGAGGCACTCCGCGGTGCCCTCCTCGCTGCGTTCGAAGAGGACCTGGAGCCCGATGCAGATGCCGAGGAAGGGCGTGCCGTCTCCCACCACCCGGCGGTGGAGCGGCTCGACGAGGCCCGATTCGGAGAGCGACGCGATGGTCGCCGCGGCCGCGCCCACGCCCGGGAGGACGATGCGGTCCACGCTCGTGAGGTCCGGCGCGCTCCGGACGAGTCGGGCCTCGATCCCGCAGCGGGCGAGTGCGTACATGACGCTCGGCGCGTTGCCCGCGCGGTAGTCGACGACTCCGATCATGGACGTCGAAGTCTACGGAGTGGCCGTTCCGGGGGTCCGATAGATGCGCACCGACCCGGTTCGATGGACGACGGGCAGGTCGTACCGCGTGGGTCGCGACGATGCAGCCGGCGTGATGGCGCCGGGCGATCCCGACGATCTGTCCGATCCGGAGCCGGTCGTAGTCGGCCCGCAGCGCCGGGAGCTCGGTCGGCGTCGGGTCGAACGCCTGCGGACCGCCGACGAGCGCATCGACGCGCTGCTTCCACGGTCCGAGCGCGTCGTAGCGGATCGCCTGCCAGTTCGCGACGATCGGGCGTTCGCCTCGCATGAACGCGTCCTGGCGGTCGACGGGCACCACGCACCGGGTCGTCGTCGGGGTGTGGTCGCGCAGCCACGCGAACGCGTCCGCCTCGTCGTCGTGCTCGATCCACGCCTTCGCCGTCCGCGCGGCCATCCGCGGCGCGGCGAGCAGGGGCGAGGTCACGAACACGGCGAGGAACACACCGGCGGCGAGGAGCGCGACGGAGCGCCGTCGCCACCATGGTCGACCCGGCGTCTCGGCCGCGCGCAGCATTCTCACCTGCTGCACCAGACCGAAGAAGAAGAACAACGGCACGACGAGGGGGCCGAGACGCAGCGGCTGCAGCAGCAGGACCGACCAGACGTGGAGCGCGCGCGCCACGAAGGCGAGCGGCACCGTCGTCATCGCGATCAGCTGGAAGGCGATGAGGAATCGCGCCGCCGCGGTCCGTTCCGAGCGCCGGAACCAGACGACGTTCGCGACCAGCATCAGGGTCAACGCTGCGGCGCGGACCACCACCTGGGCGATGGGATGCTGCGCGCCGCCGAAGAACGGATCGGCGTGCTGGGGGATCGCGTGGAGCACCACGAAGCGCTGCAGGGCGGTGGAGCTCACTCCGATCGTGGTGACGATGCCGAGCACCCCGGGCGCGGCGAGGAGCACGCCCGCCGGCGCCCAGCGCAGCGCGGCGCGGCGGGTCTGGGGCACGGCGAGCAGCGCGAGCCCACCGGTCAGGGCCGCCCAGCCGCCGATCCCCGGATGGAGGGAGACCGCCAGGCCGAGACCGATCACGGCGAGCGGCACGCGCTCGGAGGTCGCGGCGAGGAGCGCGCCGACGACGAAGCAGTCGGCGACGGTCTTGGCCTCGAAGGTCCCGAACATCCAGTCGAACCCGATCAGCGACTGGTTCATCACGAGCCAGAGCGCCACGCCGGCGCCGGCGAGCGCGGGGGAGAGCCCGAAGCGGCGGCCGAGCCGGACGAGCAGGAAGGCGAGCACGGACCACGTGACGATCCGGCCGACCCACCCGAACCAGACCAGGGGGACCGCGGCGGCGACCGGCCCGAGGAGGTGGTCGAACACCCAGTGCTCGCCGAACGGGCCGCGCATCGTCCAGTCGCCCGCGAGAAAGGCGGCGTCGCCGGTGTGGCGCACGAGGGGGAGGTAGAGCTCCTCGGACAGGCGGGGCACCGGCGCGCCGTAGAGGACGAGCGCGAGGGCGACGAGGAGCGCCGCCACGAGCGCGGTCGCGCGTGACTCCGCGCCGCGCGGCGTCGCGCCGGGCCCGTCGTTGCGCTCGGGAGGTCATCGGACCCGACCGTAGGTGCACACGGTCTGCGCTATCCGGCCGCGCCGACGAAGCAGTCCGAGGCGCGACCGATCTCGATCATTTCGGGGATCGGCAGCGGGTCGGGGCGCCGGACGCTTGCGACCCGGTCCTTCTCGAAGTCGTCACGGTGGGCGCCGAACCGCTCGGTCGCCCACGGTGTCGCCGCCCGCTCGTCGACGGAGGAAGGTTGGATGCCGCTCACGCCACCCGCACTGTAGGTGTCGTCACCGCGGCCCGAACGTGCCGGACCCACCCCAGGTCTCGCAGTGGGGGAGCGAGGGACCGACCACGACGCGAGTGGAGCTGAGGGGACTCGAACCCCTGACCCCTTCCATGCCATGGAAGTGCTCTACCGCCTGAGCTACAGCCCCCGAAGGGAGATTCCAAGGTAGCAGCCGGTCCCGGCGCGGCCCGGTACCACGGGCGTCAGGACCGCGGGCCGGTCACCAGTAGCCGCGCATGAGCTCGGTCGCCCAGGCGGGCTCGCGGATCCGGCCGCGCGGGAGGAACCCGGCCATGACCGGCTTCACGTCCAGCACCGGGGTGCCGTCGATCGCATCGAGACCGGCGACGTCGATCCGGAGCCCCTCGGTGCCGAGCAGGCGGCACACCGTCACGCCGATCCGGCTCGGGCGGTCCTTGGCGCGCTGGGCGAGAATGCCGACGAGTGGCCAGTCCGTGCGCCCGCGTGGGTGCCGGGCGCCGGTGCAGACGTCCTCGGGCCGGACCCGGTCGAACAGGAACGTCACCTCGACGTGGGAGAAGTCTCCCAGCCCGAGCGTCGCGGCCGGCTCGACGACGGACGGGTCGAGCGCGATGCGGGAGCGGACGCGGTCCCAGTCGTCGTCGATCGCGGCCGTGCGACCACCCACGACGCGCCCGATCACGGTCACCTCGACGTCGCCCATGGCATCCTCCCCGGCGTGAGCGTATGGCGCCGGGCCGGCGCGGGTCGGCCGGTAGCCTCGACGGTGATGACTGACGACATCCCGAAGCACCGCTACGACGCGCGCCTGGCCAACGAGATCGAAGCCCGCTGGCAGGACCGCTGGGAGGCGGAGCGCACGTTCTGGGCGCCCAACCCGACCGGCCTGCTGTCGGAGGGATCGGAGCGGATCGTCGGGCCGGGACCCGATGTTCGTGCTCGACATGTTCCCGTACCCCAGCGGCGCCGGCCTCCACGTCGGCCACCCGCTCGGCTACATCGGCACCGACGTCTTCGCCCGGTTCCAGCGGATGAACGGCCGGAACGTGCTGCACGCGATGGGCTACGACGCGTTCGGGCTCCCGGCGGAGCAGTACGCGGTCCAGACCGGCCAGCACCCGCGGGTGACGACCGAGCAGAACATCGCCACGATGCGGCGACAGCTCCGGGCGCTCGGGCTCGGTCACGACCCGCGCCGCGGTCCCGCGACGACCGACCCCTCCTACTACCGCTGGACCCAGTGGATCTTCCTGCAGATCTTCGACAGCTGGTACGACGAGACCGAGGACCGCGCGCGACCGGTCGCGGAGCTGCTGCCGATCCTCGAGTCGGATCCCGACGTCGGCTGGAGCGACCTGGACGAGCGCGCCCGGCGTGAGCTCGTCGACTCGTACCGCCTCGCGTACCTGCACGAGGCACCGGTCAACTGGTGCCCGGCGCTCGGGACGGTGCTCGCCAACGAGGAGGTCACCGCCGACGGCCGCAGCGAGCGGGGGAACCACCCCGTCCACCGCCGAGCGCTCGAGCAGTGGATGCTGCGGATCACCGCGTACGCCGATCGCCTGCTCGACGACCTCGAGCAGCTCGACTGGACCGACTCGATCAAGGTCATGCAGCGGAACTGGATCGGACGGAGCACCGGAGCGTCGGTCGACTTCGGGGTGCCGGGCCGCGACGACGTCATCACGGTCTTCACGACGCGGCCCGACACGCTGTTCGGCGCGACGTACATGGTGCTGGCGCCCGAGCACCCGCTCGTCGACGAGCTCGTCCCGACCGACTGGCCCGGCGCCACGATCGGCGAGGAGCTGAGCGAGATCCCGGCGGCGTGGAAGGGGATCTTCGGCATCGACGTGGGTCCCGCCGAGGCGGTGCGCCGCTACCGCGAGTTCGCCGGGCAGAAGAGCGAGCTCGAGCGCCAGGCGGAGGGCAAGGACAAGACGGGGGTCTTCACCGGCGCGTTCGCGGTCAATCCCGTCAACGACGAGCGGATCCCGATCTTCATCGCCGACTACGTGCTCATGGGCTACGGGACCGGTGCGATCATGGCCGTGCCGGCGCACGACCAGCGCGACTTCGAGTTCGCGCGCGAGTTCGACCTGCCCATCACGTGCGTGATCCGCCCGCCCGCTTCGTGGTTGCTCGAGCGCTCCTGCGACACGGACGCGGCGGCGTGGCCCGACGCGTTCGTCGGCGACGGGGTCGCGATGAGCTCGGCCAACGCCGAGGTCTCGCTCGACGGTCTCGGCGTCGCCGCGGCGAAGGCCGCGATCACCGGCTGGCTGGTGGCCCGCGGGCTCGGGGAGGCGACCGTCAACTACAAGCTGCGGGACTGGCTCTTCAGCCGTCAGCGCTACTGGGGTGAGCCGTTCCCGATCGTCTACGACGACCTGAACCTCCCCGTCGCCCTGCCGGAATCCATGTTGCCGGTGCAGCTGCCCGAGATCACGGACTTCGAGCCCGAGATCGTGGCCGGCGACGTGTCGACCGTTCCCGCTCCGCCGCTCGCACGCGCCGAGGACTGGACGACGGTGGACCTCGACCTGGGCGTCGGCGTGCGGACCTACCGGCGGGAGCTCAACACGATGCCGCAGTGGGCCGGGTCGTGTTGGTACTACCTGCGCTACCTCGACCCGACCAACGAGGACGCGTTCGTGAGCGCCGAGGCGGAGCGGTACTGGATGCAGCCCGGGCCAGGTGGCGTCGACCTCTACGTCGGCGGTGTGGAGCACGCCGTCCTGCACCTGCTCTACGCGCGGTTCTGGCACAAGGTTCTGTTCGACCTCGGCCACGTCTCGACGCCCGAGCCCTTCCAGCGACTGTTCAACCAGGGCTACATCCAGGCGCCGGCCTACACCGACGCACGCGGCCTGTACGTGGAGGCGAGTGAGGTCGTCGAGCGCGACGGCCGCTTCTTCCTGGGCGACGACGAGGTGTTCCGCGAGTTCGGCAAGATCGGGAAGAGCCTGAAGAACATGGTCACACCGGACGACATCTTTCGCGAGTACGGCGCGGACACGCTCCGGCTCTACGAGATGGCGATGGGGCCGCTCGACGCGTCGCGCCCGTGGAGCACGCGCGACATCGTGGGGGTCCACCGTTTCCTCCAGCGCCTGTGGCGCAACGTCGTCGACGAGGAGACCGGAGCGCTGACGGTGGTCGAGAAAGCCGCGGACGACGAGACGAGCCGGCTCCTGCACCGGACCGTCGCCGGCGTGCGGGCCGACATGCCGACGATGGGGTTCAACACGGCGGTCGCGAAGCTCATCACGCTCAACAACCACGTGACGCAGGTCGCCGCCGCGGGCGGCGCGCCCCGAGAGGTGATCGAGCCGATGGTGCTCATGCTCGCACCACTCGCGCCGCACGTTGCCGAGGAGCTCTGGAGCCGCCTCGGGCATCCCGAGTCCCTGGCCTACGAGCCGTTCCCCGTCGCCGACGACGCGTGGCTGGTCGAGGACACCGTCGAGCTTCCCGTCCAGGTGAACGGCAAGGTGCGCGGGAGGATCGCGGTCGGCGCCGACGCCGACGACGAGACGGTCGAGGCGGCGGCGCGTGTGGCCGTCGCGGCACACCTGGACGGCTCGACGGTACGGAAGGTCATCGTCGTGCCGGGCCGACTCGTCAGCTTCGTCGTCGGCTGACCGGCGACCGCGTGCGGCTCACCCCGGCGGCGCGTGCCCACTACCGGCACGTGTCGGCGACCGACGTCGAGCGCGCGCACGTCGTCGTCGTGGCGCGGCTGACGCCCGGCGTCGCCGCGATGACGCTCGGACGCTGGATCCTCGTCCGCCGCGGGTTCGAGACCGACGCGTCGCTCCTCGGTCACGAGCTGGTGCACGTGGAGCAGTGGCGCGTGCTGGGTCCGGTCGGCTTCCTCCGGCGCTACCTGGGCGACTACGTCCGCGGCCGGGCCGGCGGTCTCGGACACTGGGCCGCGTACGCCGCGATCACACTGGAGGAGGAGGCGCGCCGGCGCGCCGGGGCCTGACCCGACCCAGGTCGTCCCGTCGGCCGGACCTGGTACCGTGCGCTCCGCCTTCCCCGGGACTTCCTCCGTCCGGCTCCACGCGCCCGGAGGAAGCTGTGTCCGACCCTCTGCTCGTCCCACCCCGTCCGCCCGAGCGCCACCACACGCGCCTCGACGAGCTCCGCCGTTGGTGGGGCGATCCCCGCGTGCGGGCCGGGGCACTGGTGGTCGCCGCCGCCGTCGTCGGCCTGGTCTGGTACCGCGTGGGCAGGGGTACCGACCCCGCGGCACCCACGGCAGCCAGCGCCCGGGTCGCGGCGGTGCGGACCACGACGACCACGCGCCCGAAGGTGCTCGTGCACGTCGCCGGCGCCGTGGGCCGGCCCGGCCTGGTCGAGGTCGTGGCCGGCGCCCGCGTCGCGGACGCGATCGCCGCGGCCGGGGGCGGCGTCCCGGACGCCGATCTGGACCGGCTGAACCTCGCGGCCAAGGTCGCGGACGGTCAGCGGATCGCGGTCGCGCACGTCGGTGATCCCGGTGGCGGTCCGGTGGACGCCATCGTCGATCCCACCGCGACCGACGGCACGGCGGGTCCGGTCAACCTCAACACGGCGACGGCAGCACAGCTCGACACGCTCCCCGGCATCGGTCCGACGCTCGCCGGCGGGATCATCCGGGAGCGCGAGCGCCGCGGCGGGTTCACGCGTGTCGACCAGCTGCGCGACGTGCGCGGCATCGGCGAGAAGCGGTTCGCGGACCTGCAACCTCTCGTCGTCGTGTGAGAGGCCCCCTGGCGCTGCTCACCGGGCTCGTCCTCGGGATCCTGCTCGCCGACCGGCTCGGAGCAGGTCCGGGAACGGTGGCACTCGCCGCCGGCGTGATGCTCGCGTTGCTCAGGGCGGTCCTCCGCCTCGACGGGCGGCGAACCGCGCTGCTGGTGCTGCTGGTCGCGGTGCTGCTCGGCTGCGCGCTCGAGCAGCGCGCGCTCGACGGGTGGATCCACTCGCCCCTCGCCGCGGCGCTGGCGCGGCACGGACGGAGGGGCGCGCCGAGGTGACGCTCACCGAGGATCCCGGCGGCGCCCGCTTCTCGACCGAGGTCCTGGTGCGTGTGACCCGGTTCCGCGGGCGCGACGCCGGTGGCCGGACCGTGCTCGCCGTGGCGTCCGGGGATGCGCAGAGTGCGCTCCTCGTGCTCGACGCCGGTGACCGGCTCCTGGTGCACGGGCGCTTCGGGGTGCTCGCGGGCTACTCGACGCGGCTGCGCTGGCGCCATGCCGTCGGGACGCTGCGGGTGGACGACGTGCTCGCGCTCGTCGCCGCCGGCCGACCCGTGGCTGCGGCTGGCCAACGGCGCGGCGGCGGGTGGTCCTCCGCGGCGCCACCGTGCTCCCGGCCACGCCGCGGGCCCTGCTCGCGGGCTTCGTGCTCGGCGACACCGCCGCGATCCCGGCCGAGGTCGTCGCGGACTTCCGGGACGCCGGGCTCAGCCACCTGCTCGCCGTGTCGGGGGCGAACGTCGCCTTCGCGCTGGCCATCGCCGCGCCGCTCCTCGGGCGCCTGCCGCGAGCCGGGCGGCTCGTCGTGGGTGTCGGGGTGCTCGTCCTCTTCGGGGCCATGACCCGGTGGGAGCCGTCGGTGGCCCGGGCCGTCGTGATGGCCGGCCTCGTGCTGCTCGCCCGCTGCGCTCGGGCGCCCCGCGGCGGCGCCGCGTGCTGGTGCTCGCCGCGAGCCGTGCTCCTCGCCGTCGACCCGTTCCTGCTCCACTCGATCGGGTTCCTGCTCTCGTGCGGGGCATGCGCCGGCATCGTCGTGGGGGCCGGTCCGATCATGCGGAGGCTTCGGGGACCGATGGTGGTGCGGGAGGCGCTCGCCGTCACCGCGGCGGCGCAGATCGGCGTCGCGCCGGTCCTGGTCGCCACGTTCGGCTCGCTGCCGCTCGTCGCGCTGCCGGCGAACCTGCTCGCGGCGCCGTTCGTCGGACCCCTCACGATCTGGGGTCTCGTCGCGAGCGCGGTCGGCGGGACGCTCGGGCGCGCGGCTTCGGCGTGGCTGGAGCTCCCGACGCTCGCGATGCTGCAGGCGGTCACCGTCGTCGCCCATCAGGCCGCGGCGGGTCCCACTCGCGATCGGCCCCGGTCCGACGGTCGTCCTGGCAGTGCTCGTCGCGGCCGGGGCGGGCCGGCGATGGTGGCGGAGGTCCGCCGGTAGGCTCGACCGGCGTGGGCGGCGTCTACGTGGTCAAGGGGAGCGATCCGATCCTGCGTGACCGCGAGCTGGCCCGGCTCCTCGACGAGCTCGTCGGCGCCGAGGATCGCACGTTCCTGGTCGAGGAGTACCGGGTCCCGGCCAAGGCCCAGGCCGCGGCGCCCGACGACGATCCACCCACCGAGGACGTCGCCGGCGCGGCGCCGATCGTCACCGGGGTGGTGAACGCGGCGCAGAGCCCGCCGTTCATGACCACGAAGCGGATCGTCGTGGTGCGCGACTACGAGGCGCTGCCCGCGGATGCGGTCGGGCCGATCGTCGAGGTGCTCGACGACCTGCTCGACACGACCGAGCTCGTCTTCGTCACCGGCGCGGGCGGTCGCATCGTCAAGGCGCTGGCCGACGCGCTGAAGTCCGCCAACGTCCGGGGTGGCACCGCGGAGAAGCCGCTCGACCTCCTCCAGGGCGAGCTCGATCGGGCCGGGCTCACGATGAAGTCGGATGCGGCGCGAGTGGTCGTGGAGCACCTCGGCGAGGACGCCGGTCGGCTGGGCGCGCTGACGGACCTCTGGTCGTCGACGTTCGACCGCGGGACGCGGTTGGAGGTCGCGGACGTCACGCCGTATCTCAACGACGCGGGCGCGGTCAGGCCGTTCCACCTGAACAACCGCATCGAGGAGGGAGACGTCCCCGGTGCGCTGGAGATCCTCCACCGTCTCCTCACGGTCTCGAGCCCGACCCAGCCGAAGCCGATGCACCCGCTCCAGGTGCTCGGCATCCTCGCCGGTCGCTACCGCAAGCTGGCGCGCCTCGACGCGGACGCGGTGCAGACCGTCGACGACGCCCACCGCGTCTGGGGAGGGAAGGGGTCGACGTTCCCGGCGAAGAAGGGCCTGGAGGCGGCGCGGGCGCTGGGCTCGGACGGGTTCGCCCGCGCCTTCGCGCAGCTCCACCGGGCCGACGTCGGGATCAAGGGCGCGACGGGGCTCCCGGCCGAGACGTTGCTGGAGATCACGGTCGCCCGGCTCGCGAGCCTCCACGGTGGGGGCTCGGGCGGGCGGCGCGCCCGGGCGCGAGGGCCGGGGCGCGGCGCTAGCGGTTGCTCAGCCCTGCTCGGCGCGGTTCGCGGCCTTCATCATCCGCGACGTGCGGCGCGCCGCCTGGTTCTTGTGCACGATGCCCTTGGACGTCGCCTTGGCGAGGCGGCGCTGTGCCTGGCGGAGCGCCTCGGCCGTGTGCTCGTCACCTGCCGCGGCCGCGGCGCGTGCGGCCTTGAGCCGCGTCTTGAGCTCGGACCGCACGGCGAGGTTCCGGACCCGACGGACCTCGTTCTGGCGGTTCCGCTTCTTCTGACTGACGATGTTGGCCACGGCGCGCAGGATCTCCCGAAGATGTTCGTGGAACCCGGGAACGTTAGCAGGGGGCCGGACGCCGGTTGGTTCGGAGGTCCCCGCCGCCGAGGGGCGAGAATGGACGCCGTGTCCGACCTCTCCCGGTACCGGAATCTGTCGATCGTCGCCCACATCGACCACGGGAAGTCGACCCTCGCCGACCGGTTCCTCGAGATCACCGGGGCGGTCCAGGCCCGGGACATGCGGGCCCAGTACCTCGACTCCATGGACATCGAGCGCGAGCGGGGCATCACGATCAAGGCCCAGAACGTGCGGATCCGCTGGCGGGACCACGTCGTGAACCTGATCGACACGCCGGGCCACGTGGATTTCGGGTACGAGGTCTCGCGCAGCCTCGCCGCGTGCGAGGGCGTCGTCCTCGTGGTCGACGCCAGCCAGGGAATCGAGGCACAGACCCTCGCGAACTGCTATCTCGCCCTCGAGCACGACCTCGCGATCGTCGCCGCCGTCAACAAGATCGACCTCCCCGCGGCGGATCCGGACCGCGTGTCGGAGGAGATCGAGCGGGTGCTCGGCGTCCCGGCGGAGGAGATCCTGCGGATCTCGGCCAAGACGGGGGAGGGTGTCTCCGAGCTGCTCGACGCGATCGTCGAGCGGATCCCGCCACCGGTCGGCGACGTCGACGAGCCCTTGCAGGCGCTGATCTTCGATTCGCACTACGACACGTACCGCGGCGTGATCAGCTCGGTGCGCGTCTTCAACGGCTCGCTCGACACCGGCGCCAAGCTCCGGTTCATCCAGGCGGGGACGACCCACGACGCCGAGGAGGTCGGCACGCGGCTCCCGGTTCCCACACCCGTGGCGTCACTCGGGCCCGGGGAGGTCGGGTACCTGATCACCGGCCTCAAGGACGTCGGCCAGGCCCGCGTCGGCGAGACGGTGACGACCGCGGCGCGCCCGTCCGAGCCGCTGGCCGGCTACCTCGAGCCGAAGCCGATGGTCTTCTGCGGGTTGTACCCCGTGGAGGGCGACGAGTACGCGAACCTGCGCGAGGCGCTGGAGAAGCTGCGGCTGAACGACTCGTCGTTCACCTACGAGCCGGAGACGTCGGGCGCGCTCGGCTTCGGGTTCCGGTGCGGCTTCCTCGGTCTGCTGCACATGGAGATCGTGCGGGAGCGGCTCGAGCGCGAGTACGACCTCGACCTCGTCGCCACCGCGCCGAACGTCGAGTACCGCGCCGTGACCACGAACGGGACCGTCGAGGTCGTCGACAACCCGTCCTCGCTGCCGCCACCGAACGACATCGCCGGTATCGAGGAGCCCTATGTCACCATCACCATCCTCACGCCGACCGAGTTCGTCGGCACGTTGATGGAGCTCTCGCAGCAGCGTCGCGGCGAGATGCAGAAGCTCGAGTACCTCTCCGAGGAGCGCGTGGAGCTCGTGTACCAGGTCCCGCTGGCCGAGATCGTCATGGACTTCTTCGACCAGATGAAGTCGCGGTCGAAGGGATACGCGTCGCTCGACTACGAGCCGGCGGGCTACCGCGAGTCGAAGCTCGTCAAGGTCGACATCATGCTCAACGGCACTCCCGTCGACGCGTTCTCGTCGATCGCGCACCGGGACAAGGCCTACGACTACGGGAAGCGCATGACCGAGAAGCTGCGCGAGCTCATCCCACGCCAGCTCTTCGACGTGCCGATCCAGGCCGCGATCGGCGGCCGGGTCATCGCCCGCGAGACGGTCAAGGCCAAGCGCAAGGACGTGATCGCCAAGTGCTACGGCGGCGACATCACGCGCAAGCGCAAGCTCCTCGAGAAGCAGAAGGCCGGGAAGAAGCGCATGAAGCAGATCGGCAGCGTCGAGGTCCCCCAGGAGGCCTTCGTCGCCGCCCTCAAGCTCAGCGAGTGATCCTCCGCGCAACCGACGCGCACAACGGACCCCACACCCCCCGTTTTGCGCGCCCAAAACGGGGCCTGCAGCCCCCGTTTTGGGCGCGCGGAAGCAGGGGCTGCACCCGTTGATCGGCGCGTCGATTGGGTCGGGTCGGGGGGGGCGTCAGTCGCGGGGGAGGCCGAGGACGCGCTCGCCCAGGATGTTGCGCTGCACCTCGCTCGTCCCGCCGCCGATGGTGAGCGCACGGGAGTAGAGGTAGCCGTAGCTCCACATTCCGCCGGCCGCGTCGCCGAACGGTCCGGTCTCGGCCAGCAGCCCGTCGGTCCCGGCCAGCTCGATCGCGAGCTCCATCACGTGCTGGCCGTGCTCGTCGGCGAGGGCCTTGCGGACGCTCGCCTCGGGTCCCGGCTCCATGCCGCGGACCGTTGCGGACACCGTGCGCAGCCGGATGAGACGCAGGATCTCACTCTCGATGTAGAGCCGTGCGACGCGCTGACGGACGACCGGGTCCGCGACACCACCCGCGGCTCGCACGAGGTCGACCACATCCATCGCGGTCGGCCCCCGACCCCAGAGCGCACCTTCGCCGGAGAGCGACACGCGCTCGTTGCCGAGGGTGACCTTCGCCAGCCGCCAACCGTCGTTGATGTCGCCGACGACGTTGGCGACCGGGATCCGGACGTCGGTGAGGAACACCTCGTTGAACTCGTGCGTCCCGGTCATCTGGACGAGCGGGCGGACCTCGATGCCGGGCGTGCGCATGTCCAGGACGAAGTACGTGATGCCCCGGTGCGGCTCGGCGTCCGGGTCCGTGCGAGCGAGCAGGATCCCGAACCGGGCGACGTGCGCGAGCGTCGTCCAGACCTTCTGACCGTTCACCACGAACTCGTCGCCGTCGCGCTCGGCGCGGGTGGTGAGGCCGGCGAGATCGCTGCCCGCGCCGGGCTCGGAGAACAGCTGGCACCAGATCTCGGAGCCGTCGAGCAGGCCCGGCAGGTAACGCTGGTGCTGCTCGTCGGTTCCTGCGACGAGCAGCGTCGGACCGGCCCATCCGATCCCGATGGGGTTCATCGGTCTCGGCGCGCCCGAGCCGCGCAGCTCCTCGTCGATGACCAGCTGCTCGATCGCGCCCGCACCCCGGCCCCACGGCGCCGGCCAGTGCGGCGCGACGTAGCCCGCGACGGCGAGCCGGCGGGCGAAGTCCGGCGGGAAGACCCCGCCGGGGGCGTGCTCGGCCAGGAAGGCCCGGACGGCCTCCCGGTAGGTGTCCGCCTCCGGCGGCAGCTCGAAGTCCATGACGTCGGCCTACGCCATGCGGTGGACGCCCGCAAGTGAGACCATCGACCGTGGCCTTCGGCGTCTACGTGCACATCCCTTTCTGCGCTCACCGGTGCGACTACTGCGACTTCGCGACCTGGACGGACCGCGACCACCTCGTGCGCGACTACGTCGATGCGTGCGTTGCGGACCTCGAGTCGCGGGTCGCCGGGGGAGGCGTCCCGCCCGCGACGTCGGTCTTCTTCGGCGGCGGCACGCCGTCACAGCGTCCCCGCCGCGGACCTGGCGCGGATCCTGGCTGCGATCCCCCGGACGGCCGACGCCGAGGTGACCGTCGAGTGCAATCCCGATTCGGTCGACCCCGGGCTGCTCGACGTTCTGGTCACCGCCGGGGTCAACCGCGTGTCGCTCGGTGTGCAGTCGTTCCGGCCTTCGGTCCTCGCGTCGCTCGGGCGCACGCACGATCCCGCCAACGTCACTCGCGCGGTCGCGTCGGCGCGCGATGCGGGGATCGCACGGCTCAACCTCGACCTCATCTACGGCACGCCGGGCGAGATGATCGCGGACTGGCGCGCGAGCCTCGACGGTGCCCTCGAGCTCGGACCCGACCACGTGAGCGCGTACGCGCTCACCGTCGAGTCCGGCACGCCGCTGGGCCGGGACGTCGCCGCCGGTCGGCGGGCCGCGCCCGACGACGACGACCAGGCCGAGAAGTACGAGGTGGCGGACGACGTGCTCACCGCCGCGGGCCTCGAGTGGTACGAGATCTCGAACTGGGCCCGGCCGGGGGACGAGTGCCGCCACAACCTCCTCTACTGGGACGGTGACGACTATCTCGCGATCGGCTGTGCCGCCCACGGCAAGACGGGACCGCGCCGGTGGTGGAACCTGCGCACCCCGGAGCGGTACATCGATGCGGTCCGCGCCGGGCGGTCCCCCGAGGCCGGCGGCGAGACGCTGGAGCCCGCCGGGCGGGCCGCCGAGGCGCTGGCGCTCGGGCTGCGGACGCGGTCCGGGGTGGAGGCCGACGCCGTCGACGCCGACCAGCTCGCGGTCGTGCGCGACGCGGGGCTGGTGGAGGTCACGGGCTCGCGCGTCCGGCTGACCCGGCGGGGCCGGCTCGTCGCCAACGAGGTCACGGTCCGCCTGCAGGGCGACGCCTGAGGCGGCTCGTGCGGCACCGGGTGCCCGGTCTCGGGTCGGCGATTAGCAGTCGGTAGACTCGAGTGCTACTCAGTCGGGTCCGAGAAGGGCCGAGCGAAGCCGGGACCGAGCTCATGGATGCAGCCGAACGCCGAGCCACCGTCCTCAAGACCGTGGTGGAGGAGTACGTCCGGACCGCGGCGCCCGTCGCGTCCCAGACGGTGACCGACGCGCGGGATCTCGGTGTGTCCAGCGCGACGGTTCGCAACGACATGACCCAGCTCGAGCGCGAGGGCTATCTCACCCAGCCGCACACGTCGGCCGGCCGCATCCCGACGGACCAGGGCTACCGCTACTTCGTGGACCACTTCTCCGCGGCCCGGTCCCTCCCCGTCGCCCAGCGCCGCGCGGTGTCGGAGTTCTTCGCCACCACCCACCGGGCGCTCGAGGACCTGCTCCACCAGACCAGTGTGCTGCTCGCCCGGCTCACGAGCCACGCGGCGGTGGTGGTCGGCCCCGGCGCCGACGCGCAACGCGTCCGGTCCGCGCAGTTGGTCCCGCTCGAGTCCGGTGCGGTGCTCGCCGTCGTCGTGCTCGGGAACGGGTCGGTCGAACGCGAAGTGCTGCGCACCGAGCTCGACGGCGACCGGGTCGCCCGCGCCTCCGCGATCCTGGACGCCACCCTCGGCGGGAGCTCGCTCACCGCGACCGAGGCGCAGCCGTCGGGCGACGCCGACGTCGACGGGCTCGTCCGCGACGCCGTCGGGCTGCTGTGCGTGCGGGCCCGGAGCCTCTCCGACCACCTCTACGTCGGTGGCGTGAGCCGGCTCGCCGCGGAGCAGGACGCCTTCGCCACGACGGCCACGACGGCGCGGCTGCTCGAGATGCTCGAGGAGCAGGTCGTGGTCGTGAGCCTCGTCCGGGACCTCCTCGACCACGGGGTCAACGTGTCGATCGGCTCGGAGCACGACGTCGACGAGCTCCGGGACTGCTCGCTCGTGCTCGCGCCCTACGAGGTCGACGGCGAGCAGGCGGGCACCGTCGGGGTCCTCGGGCCGACCCGGATGGACTACCCGCAGGCGCTGGCGGCCGTGGCCGCGGTGTCCCAGCAGCTCGGCCGCCTCTTGTTGCCGGCCGACTGATGTCCGACTTCTACGAGCTGCTCGGCGTCGATCGCAGCGCCACCGACGACGAGATCAAGCGCGCCTACCGCGCGCTCGCACGCGAGCTGCACCCGGACGCGAACCCCGAGGATCCCGTCGCGGAGGAGCGGTTCAAGGAGGTCTCCGCCGCGTACGAGGTGCTGCGCGACCCCGAGCGCCGCCGCCGCTACGACACGTTCGGCGACGACGGACGCGCGGGTGCCCCCGGCGATGCGTTCGGCTTCGGCGACCTCTTCGACGCCTTCTTCTCCGGTGGCTTCGGCGGCGGGCGGAGCGGCCCACCGCGCGGTCAGGACGCCGAGACGGTCGTCCACCTCGACCTCGCGGAGGCGGCCTTCGGCGTCACGACCCCGGTCGAGCTGGAGCTGCCCGGCCCCTGCGACCGGTGCGACGGCACCGGTGGCGAGCCCGGCACGCACCCCGAGCAGTGCCCGGAGTGCGAGGGCACCGGCGAGGTGCGCCAGATCCGGCGGTCGATCCTCGGCCAGCTCGTCACCGCGGCACCGTGCCCCCGGTGCCAGGGGCTCGGCCAGATCGTCCCGAACCCGTGCACCCAGTGCCACGGCGACGGCCGGATGCGCGTGCGGGAGACGATCGACGTCGAGGTACCGGCCGGCATCGACGACGGGCAGCGGCTCCGCATCCCCGGTCGCGGACCCGCGGCGCCGCGCGGCGGTCAGTCGGGCGACCTCTACGTGCTGGTCCGGGTCCGACCCGATCCACTCCTCGAGCGGCACGGGGTCGATCTCGTCTATCGCCACACGATCGCGATGACCCAGGCTGCGCTCGGCGGCTCCTTCGAGTTCGCCAGCCTCGACGGTCCCGAGACGATCACCGTCGATCCGGGCACGCAGTCGGGCACGGTCGTGCGCCGTCGCGGTCGCGGGGTGCCGGTGCTGAACGGTCGCGGTCGCGGCGACCTCCTCGTCGAGATCACGGTCGAGGTGCCGACCCGGCTCGATGCGGAGCAGGCGGAGCTGCTCGCGGAGTTCGCGCAGCTTCGGGGCGAAACGATCGATCCGCCCGAAGGCGGCCTCTTCTCCAAGCTGCGCGCCGCGTTCGACCGGTGACCGCGCCCGGCTGGGCGGCCGGCGCAGGCGCGCGGGCGCTGGTGTTCGTCGACGCGCCCGACCCGATCGAACCACCACCGGCGGCACCCCACGGCGACATCGGCGCCGCCGGGCCACGCGAGAGCCCGATCGCCGGGGACGCGGAACGTTGGATCGACGGGCCGGACGGCCATCACCTCCAGCGGGTGCGACGGCTCGAGGTCGACGAGACCGTCGTCGTGGCGGACGGCGCGGGCGTCTGGTACCCGGCCCGCATCGCGGCGACGCGGCCCGGCGCGGTGCACGTGGTGCGCAGTGGCGACCTGATGGTCGAGCCCGTCCGCCGGCCGCGCCTGACGATCGGATTCGGACCGGCGCGCCAGGACCACGGCGTCGAGGTCGTGCGCCAGCTCGTCGAGCTCGGCGTCGACGAGATCGTGCCGCTCCTCACCCGCCGCGGCGTCGTGCGGTGGGAGGGCGAGCGGGCCCGCAAGCCCCTGGAGCGGTTGCGACGGGTCGCCCGGGAGGCGGCGATGCAGTGCCAGCGGGCGCGGTTGCCGGTGATCGCGGCGCCCTCCTCGCCCGTGCGGTGGCGGGACCATCCGGGTGTCGTCGTCGGCGCGCGTGACGGGCATGCGTCGTTGGGGTCGATCGACCCGACGGTGGCCGAGTGGGTGGTGCTCGTCGGTCCCGAAGGCGGCTTCGCGACCGAGGATCTCGACGGGATCCGAGGCGACTGCTCGCTGGCGCTGGGCCCGCACACGCTGCGGGCGGTGACGGCGGCGGTGGCGATCGCGGCCGCGCTCGTGCCGCTCCGTGCCGATTGACGCGGGTCGTTCGTTCGGCCCGGCCGCGGGTCGCGCGGAGGTTCGACTTGCGGGGAGTTTTCTGCCATAGTCGCGCCCGTTCCCGGGGCTGAAGTGTTGTGAGGGGCAGTAGTAGTCAGATGAATGGCGTCCAGGTCGGAGAGCGGCTCCGAGCGATCCGTCGGCAGAAGGGTCTCTCCCTGCACGACGTCGAAGCGCGTTCGGACCTCGAGTTCAAGGCCAGCGTGCTCGGCGCGTACGAGCGCGGCGAGCGCGCCATCTCCGTGCCGCGACTCCTGCGTCTCTCGGAGATCTACGAGGTGCCGCCCGACCAGTTGCTCCCGCGCGATGCCGAGGTCGAGATCAACCTCACCGAGTCCGGAGACATGGACGCCGGCTTCACGATCGACCTCGTGAAGCTGCACGCGCTCGACGAGCCCGAGGCCTCCGTGCTGTCGCGCTACGCCGCGACGATCCAGCTCCAGCGCCAGGACTTCAACGGACGGCTGCTGACGATCCGTCGGGACGACCTCCGGGTGCTCGCGGCGGTCCTCGGCCGGCGCCCCGAGGAGCTCGGGATCCGGCTCGACGAGCTCGGCCTCCGAGCCGGCGTCGCCGTCGCCTGACCCACTCAGGTTCCCGGCCACCACACCGCTAACCTCGTCGCGTCGTGACAGTCTCGGCGTCGACCACGGTCAAGGTGCTCGTTCCCGGCAACCACCTCATGGTGGACCTGCTCGGAGAGCACGACGGGCTGCTCCGCCGCATCGAGGCCGCCTTCCCGGTCGGAATCCTCGTCCGGGGCAACGAGATCACGGTCACGGGTGACCCCGAGACCGCGGCGCGCGTCGCCCGCCTGTTCGAGGAGCTGGTGGTCGTGATCGAGCGGGGCCACGAGTTGGACCACGACGGCATGGAGCGGGCGATCGCGATGGTCGAGTCGGACCTCCGGCCGAGCGACGTCCTGTCCACCGAGGTCATCAAGGGCCGCAAGAGCGTCCGACCGAAGACCGCGGGACAGAAGCGCTACGTCGACGCGGTGCGCGATCACACGATCACGTTCGCGATCGGTCCGGCCGGGACCGGCAAGAGCTACCTGGCGGTCGCGCTCGCGGTGCAGGCACTCCAGGCCAAGGCCGTCAACCGCATCATCCTCACGCGTCCTGCCGTGGAGGCGGGGGAGCGACTCGGGTTCCTCCCCGGCGACATGCTCGCCAAGGTCGACCCGTACCTCCGGCCGCTCTACGACGCGCTGTACGACATGCTCGATCCCGAGGCGGTCGCGCGCCTGATGGAGCGCGGTGTCATCGAGGTCGCGCCACTCGCGTACATGCGCGGGCGGACACTCAACGACTCCTTCATCATCCTCGACGAGGCGCAGAACACGACGGCCGAGCAGATGAAGATGTTCCTCACGCGGCTCGGCTTCGGTTCGAAGATCGTCGTCACCGGTGACGTGACCCAGATCGACCTCCCCGACGGGAGGGGTCGGTCCGGTCTCCTCGCGGTGCGCGACATCCTCGAAGGTGTCGACGACCTCGTGTTCGTGGACCTCGGTTCCGGTGACGTGGTGCGGCACCGCATCGTCCAGGACATCGTCGACGCCTACGCGGCTCGCGACGAACGATGACCAACATCTCGATCTTCGGCGCCGACGAGCAGCACGAGCTTCCTGTCGACGTCGCCCGCTGGGTGTCGCTCGCGCAGCTGGTCGTCGACCAGGAGCGTGTCCCCGGGACCTCGGAGCTGTCCCTGCTCTTCGTGGACCGCCGGACCATCGCGGAGCTCAACGAGAAGTTCCTCGGGGGGCTCGGGCCGACGGACGTCCTCGCCTTCCCGATGGACGACGACCTCGTGGTGCCCGGCCGGCAGCCGGACCAGGGCGGTCGGGGGCCGGGTGCACCCGCCGAGGGTGGTGATCCCCCGACCCTGATCGGCGACGTCGTCGTGTGCCCCGCGGTGGCCGCGGCCCAGGCTCCCGAGCACGGGTCGACCGTCGACGACGAGATCGCGCTGCTCGTCGTCCACGGCGTGTTACACCTGCTCAACTATGACCATGCTGACCCCGGGGACGAGGCGGCGATGAGGCAGCGCGAGCGCGATCTCCTCGCGAAGTTCCGTGAGCGGGAGACGGAGCGCTGAACGGGCGCGACTCGGCGATCGTCGTGGCGATCGTCGTGCTCCTCCTCGTCTCCGTCCTGCTCGCGATGGCCGAGACCGCGTTCACGCGGATGAGCCGCATCCGGGCGCTCGCGCTCGAGGAGGAGGGTCGCAAGGGCGCACCCCGGCTCGCAGCCATGCTCGAGCGACCGGAGCGCACGCTCAACGTCCTCCTGCTCCTGGTGCTCGTCAGCCAGATGACCAGCGCGTCCCTGCTCGGTGTGCTGCTCGAGAGCTCGTTCGGCGGTGCGGGGCTCGTGATCGGCCTGGCACTGCAGATCGTCGTGTACTTCGTGATCGGCGAGGTCGCGCCCAAGACCTACGCCATCCAGCACCCCGACCGCGCCACGCTGTGGCTCTCGCCGTTCCTGTGGGCGATCACGCGGTTCCCACCACTCCGCCTCTTGTCGAGTGGCCTCATCGGTCTCGCCAACGTGCTGCTCCCCGGCCGCGGGCTGAAGGAGGGCCCGTTCGTCACGGAAGAGGATCTCCGCACCATGGCCGACGTCGCGGCCGACGAGAAGGCGATCGAGCGCGAGGAGCGCCGGCTCATCCACTCGATCTTCGAGTTCGGCGACACGTTCGTCCGCGAGGTCATGGTGCCGCGTCCCGACATGGTCGCGGTCGAGGCCGACATGACCGTCGAAGAGGCGATCAGCCGCGCGATCGAAGCCGGGTTCTCGCGGTTGCCGTGCTACGTGGACACCACGGACGACATCCTGGGACTGGTCTACCTGAAGGACCTCGTCCAGCAGGCGCGTGCCGGCGCGGGTCGACAACCCGTCCGCGTCGCGGTGCGAGACGCGGTCTTCGTGCCGGAGCAGAAGCGCGCCGACGAGCTGTTGCGGGAGATGAGGACCGAGAAGTTCCACATGGCGATGGTCGTCGACGAGCACGGGGGGACGGCAGGGCTGGTGACGCTCGAGGACCTCATCGAGGAGATCGTCGGTGAGATCACCGACGAGTTCGACGTCGAGGGCCCCGGACTCGAGCAGCTGCCCGGCGGTGCGTTGCGAGCGCCGGGCCGCACACCGATCGACGAGGTGAGCGAGGCGCTCGGCCACGAGCTGCCCGACACGGAGTGGGACACCGTCGCCGGCCTCGTGTTCAACCTGCTCGGACACGTCCCCGACGCGGGAGAGACGGTTCGGTTCCAGGGGCTCGAGTTCCGCGCCGAGCGCGTCGACGGTCGCCGGATCGCGTCGGTCGTCATCACGCCGGTTCCCCGCACGCCGGACGAGGACGACTCGGCGGTGGCCGACCCGCTGCGGGCCGAGTCCGGCTGATGCCGGGGGGATTCCGTTCGGGCTTCGTGTCGCTCGTCGGTCGGCCGAACGTCGGCAAGTCCACGCTCGTGAACCAGCTCGTCGGGACGAAGGTCTCGATCGTCTCGAGCCGCCCCCAGACCACGCGCACGCAGGTGCGCGGGGTGCGGACGACCACGGCCGACCAGATCGTGCTGCTCGACACCCCGGGCATCCACAAGCCCCGGACGCTGCTGGGCGAGCGCTGCAACGAGCGGTCGGTCCAGACCCTCGGCGAGGTCGACGTGGTGTGCCAGCTGATCGAGGCCAACGCCCCCGTCGGCCCGGGTGACCGCTTCATCGCGGACCTCGTGGCGAAGGTCAGGACCCCGAAGCTCCTCGTGGTGAACAAGATCGACGTCGCGCGCCGTGACGAGATCGGGGAGCAGCTCGCCCGCGCGGGCGCGCAGCTGGGGGATTTCGACGCCTACCTACCGGTCTCGGCAAGGACCGGGGCGGGGGTCGACGTGCTCGTGGAGGAGATCCGCGCCCACCTGCCCGAAGGACCCCGGTACTACCCGGACGGCGTGGTGTCGGATCAGCCGGAGACGACGCTCGTCGCGGAGCTGCTGCGGGAGCAGCTGCTCGCGATGACCCGTGAGGAGCTGCCGCACTCGATCGCGGTGACGGCGGAGTACCTCGACGAGGACGAGCCCGCCGACGAACCGGCCGACGAGCCCGACCGCGAACCTGAGAACGACGGCGCGGTGGAGCACCACGCGCCCGAGCGGGATCCCGTGCTGCGCTTCCGCGTGATCGTCCGGGTCGAGCGGGACTCCCAGAAGGGGATCGTGATCGGTCGGCGCGGCGCGGTCATCCGCGATGCGGGGACCCGGGCCCGGCTGGAGCTCGAGCGGTTGCTCGGCGCCCGCGTCTACCTCGAGACGTCGGTGAAGGTCGACAAGGAGTGGCAGCGGCGGGCGCACGCGCTGGATCGGCTCGGCCTGTAGCACGCCACCCGGCCCGAACGGTGGACTCCCACCCACCCGGCAGGCGTCCCGGAGGACCGCGAGAACCTGTTCCCGTTGAGTTGCCCGACGCGAATCGCCCGGCGATAGAGTCGCCGCCACGTGGCCGGGGACGGATTCGAGGGTGCGTGCCTTCGGACCGGTCCGCGTGGGGACGACGGCATGAGGCATCCGAGATGGCGCATCGGTGCGCCGGTCCTGCTCGCCGGGATCGTGGCCGTGCTCTCCGTGTGCGGCGGGAGCGACAACCACCAGAACTCCCTCAAGCCGCACGGGGCGTCGGCGACCAAGATCGACGACCTGTTCGTCCCGATCCTCTTCGTCGCCATCGTCATCGGAATCCTCGTGATCGGCGGCACCGTCTACGCCGCGATCCGGTTCCGGCACCGTGAGGGCAAGCCCGACAACCCCAAGCAGGTCCACGGCAACACGGTGCTCGAGATCAGCTGGACGATCGTCCCCGCGCTGATCCTCGCGATCGTCGCGGTGCCGACCGTCGCCACCATCTGGGACCTCGCGGCGCGGCCCAAGGGCGCCGACGTCCTCAAGGTCGACGTCACCGGCAAGCAGTGGTGGTGGGAGTTCCAGCTGCCGAAGCAGCCGATGGTCCCGCAGGCGACCCGCGCCGGCTACAGCAGCGGGAAGTCGGGCATGGTCACGACCAGCACCGAGCTCCACATCCCGGTCGGGACGAAGGTCGACATCGGCCTGCACGCCTTCGACGTGATCCACTCGTTCTGGGTGCCGTCGCTCTCGGGCAAGAAGGACGTCATGCCCGCCCGGACGAACCACCTGACCATCGAGGCCGACAAGCCCGGCACCTACCTCGGCGCCTGTGCCGAGTACTGCGGCCTCTCCCATGCCGACATGCGCTTCCGGGTGATCGCCGAGCCGATGGCGAAGTGGAAGGCCTGGCTCGCCGACATCTCCGGTCCGCCGGCGCAGAGCTACGCCAAGGACTCCGAGATCTACAAGCTCACGACGAACACCTACGGCTGCACCAACTGCCACGTCTTCGACGACGCGCTCGGCGACAACTACGGCCCGAACCTGACCCACCTGCGCAGCCGCAGCACGTTCGCGGGTGGCACGCTCGACGTGAACCGTACGAACCTGACGAAGTGGATCATGAACGCGCCGTCGCTGATCGCGATGGAGTCGAAGGACTGCCGCCTCCCGCCCCCGGCCACCTGCACCGGCATGCCGTCCTTCACCGAGAACACGCCGAAGGGGCAGAAGGTGATGACGCCGCAGGACGCGGCGACGATCGTCGATTTCCTGTTGGGAGAGAAGTAGTGACCGAGGGAGCCCACCGATGACGGCCGTGCCCGCCCCCATCGCGCCCCGCGCGGGATGTTGCGGCGCCCGAAGGAGACCACCGGGTTCTGGTCCTGGTGGACGACGGTCGACCACAAGAAGATCGGCATCCTCTACGGAAGTCTCGCGCTCGTCTTCTTCGTCGTCGCCGGGATCGAGGCGCTCCTCATCCGGCTCCAGCTCGCGGGGCCGAACGGCACCGTCCTGTCGGCGAACCAGTACAACACCCTGTTCACGATGCACGGCACGACGATGGTCTTCCTGGTCGGCATGCCGCTCGCGGTCGCCTTCGGCAACTACCTCGTCCCGCTCCTGATCGGCGCCCGTGACGTCGCGTTCCCACGCCTCAACATGTTCGGGTTCTGGGTGTTCGCCCTCGGCGGGCTGTTCATCTACTCCGGCTTCGTGCTCGGTGGAGCCCCGAACGGTGGCTGGTTCGGCTACACGCCGCTCACCAGCACCCCGCTCACCGGCGGTGCGCTGCCCGGCCACGGTCCCGACTTCTGGGCGGTCGGCCTCGTGATGCTCGGGATCGGCTCGGTGACGTCCGGAGTGAACTTCATCGTGACGATCCTGAACATGCGAGCGCCGGGCATGACGCTCATGCGGATGCCGGTGTTCGTCTGGATGATGCTCGTCACCGCGTTCCTCACGGTCTTCGCGATGCCGGCCGTGACCGCCGCGCTGATCATCGTGCGGGCGAAGCTGGCCCGAGACGGCGCGTACGCGGTGGAGCGCCTCGCCGGTCCCGTCGAGCTGACTGATTCCGGTCGGCGCGGTCACCGGATCGGCCGATGGCAACTCCAGTCCGTGCCGGTCCCGGTGAAGTGCCCACGATGTCCGAGTCGGTCTGGCAATAGTTTGAAAGAATCCGGAGCCGAGGCGAAGCACCTGGCTCTAAGCTACCCTCCATGGGCGGGAAGTCGGACTCAAAAGTTACGAAACAGGCAGCGGCTATAGTCGCCGGACTTACCTTGGTGCTGGTCGCCGCCTGCGGCGGTTCCAGTCACGAATCGCCGGCTGCGAGTATCACTCATACACGTCCGAGTCCCGGGACCGTGCCAGCAGCTCCCGTGTCGGGATCTTCCGCGTCGGCGACTGCTGTGACCAGCGCGTCGGCCGCTGCTGTGACCAGTGGCAAGTCGGTAGCTCATGCACCTGTCGTGGCGGCATCCAAGGCCCTGCATGTGGTGGCACCCCAGGGCTACCGGCCCAAATAATGGGCCCGAGTTTCAGTGGGAACTGGATCATGCGCTGAACGTACACGGCGCGGCGGACATGGGCGAGAAGGCGATGAATGCCGCCAGTCGGCAAGCGCAGAACCCGACCGTCTACGATATCGATGGCATTGATAACCCTGCCTCGGCGGTCAGGGCGCTGCACAGCCTGCACGACAAGGTGATCTGCTACATCGAGATCGGCGCGGTCGGCGACTATTTCTCGGCCTCGCAGGAGGGCATTCCGGTAACCTACTTCGCGCAATTGAAAGCCGCCGGAGATCTAGGCGCCGCGATGCCCGGATACTCCGAGCGCTATCTCAACATTAACGCAGCCTCGACGATCCGCATCATCAAGTCGATGATAAGGCAGCAGTGCTCCGCCAAGGGCTTCGATGCAGTCGAGCCGGATATTGACGACTCTTATACCAATGCGACCGGTTTTAGGATCACCGAGAGCGATAACATAAAGTACAACAAGCTGCTCGGTGCTTACGCGCACAGTCTCGGGCTCGCTTGGGGGCAGAAGAACGGCGATAACGACGCTAAGTTCTCTGCGGCGCTGGAGCCGACCACGGACTTCCTGCTGGACGAGGAATGCAACTTCTTCCACACCTGCGGAGGCGTGACGGCACCATACGTGAAAGCCGGGAAACTGGTGCTGGACGCCGAGTATACCGATGACTGGGGCAGTGACACCGCCACGGCGCTCACCAAGTTCTGCTCATTCGATGTTTCCCATGGCATAGATGGGACATTGTTCACGACGGCCCTGGCCGGCCAGCGCAGTCCCTGCCGATAGCGCTATCTGAGCCCGCTCCGCCGGACTACCGAATATGTCAGCGTCGGCGCATTTCGCAAATATCGCGTCTTCGCGTGACCAATAGGAAGGCAGCCGATTGTAGCGCTGCAACCCAGTACCGTCGGTCACATAGACATAACCGGCTTGCCGCTTACGGCTCAAGCTGATGGCATTGACGAACTGCGCTCCCGAGGTCGCGTAAATTACATGAGCGAACCTGGCGGCAGGATATTTGTGGATCCATCCAGGAATCTGGAGATTAACGTAGCTGGCATAAGTATTCTCGAATACCATTATAATGTCGCCCAGCGACATATATTGCTGGTCAGGAAACGTACCGGGATTGAGAGAGCATCACGGCCGACCCGGGATTCAGGCCGTGTGCGTAGCCGGACAGGCGCCGGTAGTACGTCATGTCGCCGCTGCTACTAGAGGCCTGATCGAGAAAGATGTCGGTCACCCCGTACCAGGTCCTGTAGTGCCTGATATCTGCCTCGACCGCCGCCAGGGAACGTCGCGCATAACCGGTGCTGGCGTAGCCCATGATCGTGATTCCCGCGGCCCGCGCCCGCTTGACCGTGGCCTGGTAGGTCCGGTCCGGCGAACTGCCAGCGCCGGACTCGGTGATATCAAGGATCATGAGGCCAGGCGCAGGGTTGCTGTCGATAGCCGTGGTCCAATCCGCTCCCGGATAGAAATACGCAGGTACAAGCGTCTTCTGGCACGGCGGGGCATTTTCCAGGACCGTTCGGACCGCCACGCCAGCCGCCGCGATCAGCACGACGGCGGTCGTCAGCAAGACGACCCGCGGCCTGCGGGCCGGGGGCCGACGGTGAAACTTTCTGCCGCCTTTGCCCGGCGCGGCCAAGTCGGCATCGCGTCGCAGACTATCCGTCATATCCTCTGGGCGGGCTCAGACCCGACGGGGATCATCGTGACCAGTGAGGATGGCCGACCACAGAGACCGCGGGTCGAACTCGCCGGCCGGCTGCTGTCCCAGGGGTTGGCTCCGCTACGATCCGTGATGTAAACGCTGCCCGCCTTGCGCCGGGCCGCAAGCCAGATCGCGTCGCTGAAGAAAGAGGTCGGCACCGAATGCAGGAGGTGGAAGAACTGCCCGGCTCCTCGCGACCTCTCCCAGCGTCGCACGGCCATCTCGAGATAGGCGTTCCAGGGACCCTCGAAGGTGCCGAGTAGATCGGCGTGCTCGGCATAGGCCTCGATCGGGTGCGCCCCGTGATTGAACGCCACCACGTCCGCTCCCATGTCCCGCGCACGGCGGGCGAGGTCCGCATAATGGCCAAGCTGATCGGCGCCCGTCGCGACACGATCGAAGAAGACCCCGTCCACGTCATACCAGTCCAGGCAGTTCCCGATCCCCGTCGCTGGCCGGCATGCCGGGTGCTGGCCATAGTTGGTATCAACGTAGCCACTCACCACCACCCCGGCAGAACGCAACCGGTCCAGTACCGGGAAGTAGGCCTCGTCGGGCTCCGGACCCGGCCCGCTGGCCGGGTTGAGCACGATCATCCGGATCTGCTTCGCATGGCGAACCAGCCACGCCCAATCGTCCGGGTCGACGGCCGGATGGAAATAGGCCGGCACGATGAGCAGCGGTATGATCAGGTCGGTGCCATCAGCTGCGTGCGGATTCACGCGCTTGCCTCCCACAGGTCGATGAGCGAGGTCGCAAGATCACGGCGGGGCTTCCAGCCTAGGTCTTCGACGGCGCGGGTCAATTGCCCGCCTGCTGCCACGGTATGTCTACCGGGCGCGCCAGGTCTTGCGAATCCTCATTCACCGAGACGGCGCAGCCGCTGATGGCGCAGAGCTCCTTGGCCATCGCCCGGACCGGCACCGCCCGGCCGCTGCCGATGTTGAACACCCGGTGGCGCAACAGCCCCGGCGGCCGCAGCACAGCCCGGGACTGCGGCCGCCAGATCCCGGACGTCGACGAAATCCCGGTACGCCGACAGCGGCCCCATGGTGATCTCGCTCCAGCCCCGGAAAGCCAGCGCCGCACGGATCCGGTCGGTGGCGCGGCCCAGCATGTTCCTCAGCCGACAGGCCGGGCCCGATCGGGTTGAACACCCGCAGCGACACCGCGTCGGCCAGCCCGCTCTCCCCCGCGAGCTGGAACAGCCGGGTGCCGGCCAGGTGGCTGACGCCGTACGCGGCCACGGGCAGCGTCGGTGGCGTACTCGGTGACACTGTGGCCGCTTGCGGCACTACGCCGTACTCTCCGGCGGAGCCCAGCCGGACCAGGCGCACGCCGGGGCCGCTGCCACGGCGCCGGTCTTCTCCAGCAGCTTGGTCGCGACCAGGGTGTTGCCGCGCCAGGAGGTCGGAGCCGGTGCCGCCGAGGCGGCCGACGAAGGCCCCCGCGACCATCGCGGTCGGCGCATGGTCGAGCCCAGCACGCGGACCAGCCCGTCGTGGTCCACCATCGATCAGATCGTGCTGGCGCCTGGCCCGGGGGCAGAGCCACCGTCTCAACGCCGGGATCGGCCTCCCCCAGCGCGGCACGCACGTGCCCGCCGATGAACCCGGACGCGCCGAACAACACCACACGATGGTTCACACCGGCCTCCTTGGAACGCTGCGGCAGCAGGATCGGCCGAACTCGGCGTTGGCGCGGTCGTAGTCCTCGGGGCGGCCGATGTCGAGCCAGAAGCCCGCGAACGGGTAGCTGGTCGGCGGCTCGCCCCGGCCGAGCAGGTCGAGCACGAGGTCGTCGAAGCCGAAGGGCGGTACCGGCCGGTACCGCTCCAGCGCGGCCGGTGATCACGCCGTAGACGCCCATGCTGACCCGCACTGGTGGAGCGCGGCTTCTCGCGGAACCCGACCACGTGCGTCCTCGACGACGTCGAGCACACCGAAGTCGACCAAGACCTCCCGCTCGTACGTCGCGACCGTCAGCGCCGAGGTCGCCGCCACGTGCTGGTGCAGCAGGGCTCGTCGTAGGCGAGGTCGGTGAGGATGTCGCCGTTCATCACCAGGAAGTGCTCGGGCAGTCGGTCCGCGAGCTGGACGACCGGGCCCATCGTGCCGAGCGGGCCTGACTCCTCGAGGTAGTCGACCCGGATGCCCCATCGGCGGCCGTCGCCGACGAACGCGCGGATGAGCTGGCCCAGGTGGCCGATCGCGAGCGTGACGTCGGTGAACCCGCGGTCCGCGAGCTGCATGAGGACGATCTCCAGGATGGAGTGCTCCTCACCGATGGGCACCAGGGGCTTGGGGAGGCCGGTCGTGTACGGGCGGAGGCGGACGCCTTTGCCGCCTGCGAGCACCACTGCATGCACGGTCGTGACTCCTTCGCGCTCAGACGACGTACGCGGATGTGCGGTAACGAGCGAGGTTGGCCGGGTCGCGGAACCAGTCGGCGGTCTCCGCGAGGCCCTTGCGCAGGTCGTGCCGTGGCGCCCAGCCGGTGGCGGCACGCAGTGCGGAGGCGTCGGCCAGCAGCCGCTGCACCTCCGAGCCGTCCGGGCGCATCCGCTTCGGGTCCTGCCGGACCTCGACGGCCAGGCCCATGATCTCCGCGATCGTCTCGACGAGGCCGCCGATCGAGATCTCCTCACCGGTGCCCGCGTTGAGGACCCGGCCGACGACGGCGTCCGCGGGGGCGGTGCCCATCGCGACGAACGCGTCGGCGGTGTCCTTGACGAACAGGAAGTCCCGGGTCGGGGTGAGCGCCCCGAGCTCGACGACCTTCGCCCCCGGCGGCCATCTGCGCCGACGACGGTCGGGATCACCGCCCGGTTGGACTGCCGCGGCCCGAAGGTGTTGAAGGGACGCAGCGTCGCGACCGGCACCTCGAAGCTCAGGTGGAAGCTCTCGGCGAGCTTGTCCGCGGCGAGCTTGCTCGCGGCGTACGGCGACTGCGCCTGCAACGGGTGCGTCTCGCTGATCGGCACCGTCCGCGCCGTCCCGTACGTCTCGCTCGTCGAGGTGTGGACCATCCGGCCGGTCCCGTGCCGCCGCACCGCCTCGAGCACGTTGAGCGTCCCGACGACGTTCGTCTCGACGTACGAGCGCGGCGCCGTGTACGAGTAAGGGATCGCGATCAGCGCGGCGAGGTGGTAGACCACCTCGGCGCCCTCGACGAACGGGTCCACGCAGCCGGCGTCGCGCACGTCACCGAGCACGACCTCGACGTTCGCCATCACCTCGGCGGGCAGGGTGTCGAGCCAGCCCCAGGATCCGAAGGAGTTGTACAGGGCCATCGCGCGGACGCGGTGGCCGCGCTCGACGAGGCGCTCCACGAGGTGCGAGCCGATGAACCCGTCGGCGCCCGTAACCGCAACCCGCTCCGCCATGCTCACTACCCCTCCCGAACAGAACACTCACGCCAGCCCGCCCGCAGCACCACCACCAACTCCCCGCACGCTAAGCGTGCGCGCAGGCCTGTGCGGGCCTGGGAAATGAAGGTCGTGCACGCGAACATCAGGCTGGTTATTTCGGTCATCCCGTCGGCGGTTGCCACCGCGGGCACTTCGTGGTCAAGGGGCCTCAGCGCGACAGCCGGTACTGTACGAACCCGGTTGCTATGGCATGCGGTATGGCGCATCGGCCCCCCTTGATTGTCGCCGGATCGCAGTGGCCCGGCCTCTGTTGTCCAACTTTGGGATCGCAGTCAGACCTATTTCGCGGTGCTTCAGCACAGTAAATGACGCGCCAGCAGATAAGTCGGTTTACGCCGGACCGGATGTACTAGCCGCTTGTGGTTCTCCGATCGACAGAATTAAGTCTTCTAAACGGGCGATTCGATCATCTGGCGTGTAACGGGATAACCAGGCGAACAAAACGGACAAACGTTATGTGAGGGTAGCCGGAGCCCAGTAAGAAGGGATCTCGTCGAAACCCCCTGTCCGGCCGGAAGGCCCCGTGCTACCCTATGCGGCGCCGTAGTGAAGGTCACGTAGCCATAACAGAAACGCCGCTTTTTGGCCATGGCGAGAATTTCTGCGTCTGATGTAATCCGGCGCATGCCGTCAGGCATCATAGAGATGGCAGACTCGGAAGACGCTGGTCCATATCTTCTAGTGGCATAGCCGCACTCTGCTTGCTGGTCCCGTGACCAGCATGTTCTATTTAGGCCTTCCGAAACTGCTGTATTACTAAGCGTTGCGCGTTCCGGTCCGGTAGGGTCGTGTTACACCACGTAGGTCTTCTGGAGGGGTGGGGTGTTCGGTGGGGTTTCCTGGTGTGTGCGGGCGTGGTGGTGTGGGGTGGGTGGGGTTGTGCCTGGCCGGGGTGCTGGCGGCGGCTGGGGTGTCGGCTGGTGGGGGGGCGCGGTCGGCGTCGGCGGCGTGGTTTCGGGGGCGGGGGCGGCGGCTGGCGGCGCGGGGCGGCGGGGTCGGCGCCGGCGGCGCCGACGCTGGACTTGAAGGTGCTGCTGGTCGGCGGGGGGTCATCTGATGTGACCACGTTGGCGTGGCAGGCCGCGCTGGACAGCGAGGGGGTGCCGTATACGCTGGTCACGGCGTCGGGGGCGGTTGGCAGTGAGACGGTGACGCTGCCCGCGCTGTCCAGCGGCACTACCGGTAATTTCAACGCGGTGGTGATCGCCGATTCGCCGGCTTTTTCGCGGCGGGGCAGCTGGATGCGCTGGATGCGTATGAGTCCAGCTTCGGGGTGCGGCAGGTTGACGGGTACTTTACCCCTCGCCGGCGCTGGGCGTGACGGCCGTCGCGACCTCGGGGGTGCTGGACGGGTCGACGGGGACGCTGACCGCGGCCGGGCTGGCGGCGTTCCCGGAGCTGAAGGGCCCGGTCCCGTTTGATACCGGCAGCTAGGCTACGGGGCCACGGTGGATGCCGGGGCGCCGTACACGCCGTTCCTGACCGACACGGCCGGACACGTCCTGGCGGGGGTGTACCAGCATCCGGGTGGTGACCCGCAGGCGGGGGTGGCGGAGCTGGCGCTGACCTTCGACTACAACGCCAGCGATACGCAGTGGCTGCTGCTGGCGCCGGGGCTGATCAACTGGGTGACGCAGGGGACGCACCTGGGCTTGTACCGGAACTATTTCGGCCAGGACATCGATGACACGTTCCTGGCTGATAACCAGTGGAGCTCGACGTACCAGTGCACCCCGGCGGCGACGGACCCGCCTGATTTCACCTGCCCGCGGCCAGGGGGTGGCCCCGGGACGAACGGCGCTCCGCCGGATGCGCAGATGAGCGCGGCGGACGTGGCGTACGTGACGGCCTGGGAGCAGCAGACCGGGATCAAGCTGAACCTGGCCTTCAACGGGGTGGGGGCGTGCACCGCGCCAACCGCGTCAAGCGCGAACTGCTCCGGCACTTACAACGGCTACACCGACCCGGGCTTTGTGGCGGACTCGTCCGCCCCTGATGACGCGGGGCTGGTCAGCGCGCTGCTGGGCGCCCAGTCCGAGTTCAACTGGATCAACCACACCTGGTCGCACGCTGTTCCTGGGCTGCACCAAGGCCGATCAGCAGGCGCTGTCGTGGGTGACGGGCGGCGTGGGCGGGAGCCTGGCGGCCGGGACCTACAGCTATGAGATCACCGCGGCGACCGCGTACGGCGAGTCCGAGCCCTCGGTGCCGCGAGCCGGTCACCGTGGGCCGGCGGGCGGTCGCGCTGAGCTGGCCCGAGGCGACCAACGGCGGCGGGCCGACGCTGGCCCAGGAGGAGCCTCGCACACCGGCGGGACCGGGTTCTGGGGGTACAACATCTACCGCCAGGACGGCGGCAGCTACGGCCTGGTCGACCAGGTGCCCGAAAACACCTCCGCCACCTCGTCCACCACGTACGGCTTCACCGACACCGGACCGCCCCGGGGGCCCGCCGGACTCCAGCTCGACCTTCACCACGGCCACCAACCCGGGCATCGACTGCGCAGCGGCGGCCGGCTGCCGGCCACCAGCACCGCGGCTGACTCCCTCGAACAGGAGATCGGCCTGAACCAGGCCTTCGCCGCCGCCAACGGGCTGACCAGTTACACCCCGGCGGCGCTGGTCACCGGGGAGCACTCCGGGCTGGAGAACCCGAACATGCCAGCGCCTCCCTGACCGGGACGGGCGTCACCACCTTCGCCGCGGACGCGTCCCGGCAGCCGCAGTGTACACCCTGGGCACGGCGCTGACGCGCCGCGGTACCCCAGCAACATCTACTACAACGCCGCCAACTGGCCGGACCAGCTCAACGAGTACAACACGCTATACGTGCAGCAGGGCGTCTCGTTCCCCGGCGGCACCGGCGATGTCGGCCACTGCGCGGCACGACGGTCACCACCTGCCGCGCGGCCCCGGCGGCCGAGGCGGACGTGCTGGCGTCCGAGTCGCACATCATGCTGGGCCACGTGCTGGCCAACGACCCGCGGGTGGGCTACGCGCACCAGTCCAACCTGATCGGCCCGGCCACCGACCGTCTGGAGCGGCCAGGACTACGGTACACCATCTTGTCCCTGATCAACACCATGCTGTCCCAGTACAACGCCTGGTACGCCAGCAGCGCCCCGCTGGACCAGCTGACCGACGTCACCTCCGCGCAGGCGCTGGCACGCCAAGCCGCCTGGGCCACCGCCCAGATCGCCGGCCAGTACACCGCAACCGAGACCAACGGCACCGTCACCATCACCAACAACGGCGCGCCGGTCAACGTGCCGGTCACCGCCCCGGCCGGACCACCGTCAACGGCACGGCCTTCGGCCAGCCCTACGGCGGCACCCTGTCCGACTGGGTCAGCCTCGGCACCGGCGCCACCCAAACCCTCACCGAAAACGTGGGCCCGGCAATCACCAGCGCATCCTCGGCCACCTCGATCGTGGGCACCCTTCAGCTTCACGGTGACCACCACCGGTGCCCGGCGCCGATGCTCACCGAGACCGGGGCGCTGCCCTCCGGCATCACCTTCACCGACAACGGCGACGGCACCGCGACCATCGCGGGCACCGCAGCGTCGGGCACCGGCGGCAGTTACCCGCTGACGATCACGCCACCGAACGGGGCCGGCCCGACGCGACCCAGAGCTTCACGCTGACCAGCGCCGAGGCGCCGACCATCACCAGTGCCGAGCACGGCACCCTTCAGCACCGGCGTGGCGGGCACCTATACAGTCACCACCACCGGTTACCCGAGCCTCGATCACCGAATCCGGGACCCTGCCCTCCGGGCTGACGTTCAAGGACAACGGCGACGGCACCGCGACCATCGCCGGCACCCCTGCCGGCGGCTCGGCGGGGAGCTACCCGGTCACGATCACGGCCACCAATCCTCGGGCAGCCTGGCGACGCTGAACCTGACCATCACCGTGAGCGCGGCCACCGCGCCGACCATCACCAGTCGTCCGACCGCCGACTTCACGCTGAACCAGGCGGGGGCGTGGCGATCACTACGACCGGTTCGCCGACGCCGACGATCACCGAGACCGGAACGCTGCCCGCCGGGCTGACGTTCACCGACAACGGCCGACGGCACCGCCATCTCTCGGGCACCCCGCACGGCCACCGGCACGCCACCCGTGACCATCACCGCCAGCAACGGGGTCAGCCCCGACGCCACCCAGGCCTTCACGGTCATCGTCGGCCAGTCGCCGGCTATCACCAGCGCCGACACCGCCACGGGGGCGTCGGGTCGCCGTCAGTTCACCGTCACCACGGCGGCTTCCCGGCGACGACCTGGGGTGAGTCCGGCCTGCCTCCGGGCGTGACGTTCACCGACAACGGCGACGGCACGGCCACGCTGGCCGGCACCCCGACGCGCCGGCACGTACCCGTATCCCGATCACCGCCACCAACGGCGTCGGCCCGATCCACGCAGACGTTCACGGTCACCGTTCAGCAGGCCCCGACGATCACCAGCGCCGAACACGGCGACGTTCACCGTGGGCACGGCGGAGTCGTTCACGGTGACGACGACCGGCATCCCGACCGCGGCGATGACCGAGACCGGGACGCTGCCGTCCGGCGTCACCTTCATCGACAACGGCGACGGCACGGCCACGCTCGCCGGCACCCCGGCCGCCGGCACCGGCGGCAGCTACCCGCTCACGATCACCGCCGCAACGGGGTGCTGCTCCAACGCGACCCAGAGCTTCACGCTGACGGTGAACGCGCCCAGACCGCCCCGGCGATCACCAGCGCCGATCAACGGCATTCACCGTCGGCACGGCGGGCTCGTTCACGGTGACGACGACCGGCAGCCCGACACGCGGCGCTGACCGAGACCGGGTCGCTGCCGTCCGGCGTCACCTTCACCGACAACGGCGACGGCACGGCCACGCTGGCCGGCACCCCGGCCGCCGGACCGGCGGCACCTACCCGTTCACGATCACCGCCGCGAACGGCGTCGGCCCGACGCGACCCAGAGCTTCACGCTGACCGTCAACCCGCAACGCGGCGCCGGCGATCACCAGCGCCAACAAGACGACGTTCACGGCCGGGACGGCCGGGTCGTTCACGGTGACGACCACCGGTTACCCGACGGCGGCGCTGACGGCCACGAGCAGCCGGCGCTGCCGTCGGGGGTGACCTTCACGGACAACGGCGACGGCACCGCCACGCTGTCCGGCACGCCGCCGCGGGCAGCCAGGTACCTACCCGGTGACCATCGCCGCCAACAATCCGCCGGAACGGCTACCCAGGCCTTCACCTCGACGGTCAACAGCGGGCCGGCCATCACCAGCGCGAACACGGCGACGGCGACCTCGGGCACGGCGTTCAGCTTCACGGTCACTACGGCCGGAACGCCGGCCCCCACCTTGACCAGGGCCGGGACGCTGCCGCCGGGCATCACGTTCCTCGCCAACGCCGACGGCACGGCGACGCTGTCCGGCACCCCGACGGCGGCGGCAAGGGCGGTACCCGCTGACCATCACCGCCAGGAACTGACGGGGACGACGAGCCAGGCGTTCACCCTGACGGTCACCAACCGCCGGCTTTCACGAGCGCGGCCGCGGTGACCGAGACCGCCGGTACGGCCTTCACCTTTCGGTCGACCCCACCGGGTACCCGGCGGCGGCGCTCAGCGCCGGGAACCTGCCGGCCGGGCTGAGCTTCTCCGCAACGGCATGGAACGGCAACGCTGTCCGGCACCCCAGCGGTCGCGGCGGGCCCTACACCGTGCCGTTCACCGCGAACAACGCCGGGGGTCGGTCTCTCAGTCCTTGACACTTACGGTCAAGGCGCCGGCAGCAGGCACCGTGCCGGCCTTCACCAGCCCGGCCACCGCGACGGCCACGTCGGGGCGGCGTTCACCTTCGCCGTGACCACCACTGGCAGGCCGGCCACCATACACCACCACTGACCCCTAGCGGGACTTTTCCGGCCGGTGTCAGCTTCTCCAACCGCGGCAACGGGACCGCAACCATTACAGGCACCCCGACGGCGGCAAACGGCGGCACCTACCGCTGACCTTCACGGCGAACAATTCAGCAGGCACGGTAACCCAGGCGTTCGTGCTGACCGTCACAGGGCCGCCAGCGATCACTTCGGCAGCATCGGCCACGGCCACGGCGGGCTCCGCGTTCACCTTCATCGTCAAGGCGACCGGTGGGCCGGCGCCGACGCTGGCCGAGGCCGGTGCCCTCCCGCAGGGCCTGACCTGGGTCGACAACGGCAACGGCACGGCTACCCTGGCCCGGCACGCCCGGAGTCAACCAGGGCGGCGTGTACCGCCTGACGATCACGGCGTCGAATGCCCTGGGCACCGCCACGCAGGCATTCACGCTGACCGTGAACCAGGCGGCGGGGATCACTAGCGCCCCGTCGGCGACGGCGACCCACGGGCAGTCCTTCACGTTCACGGTCACCACCGGCGGCTACCCGGTACCGAGCCTCAGCCGTACCGGCAGCGTGCCGGGGTTGAGCCTGGACCAATGCCGGCAACGGGACGGCAACCCTGTCGGGAACCCCGACCACCGCCGGGACCTCTCACCCCTACCATCACCGCCACCAACTCTGCCGGCTCAGCCAAGCAGACCTTCACCCTGACGGTGAGCTGAGCCACGGTCCAGGGGGCTAGCCCTCCGATGGAGGGCTAGCCCTGAAAAACGATGCCGAGGAAATAGGAAAAGAGAGGGCCATGACAAAGCCAGGGAAGCGGGCCAAGAGCCCGGGATCGCGGCGATCGCCGGCCGCGTCACGGTCACGCGTATGGGTGTCATGGTCACGCTGGCAGAAGGCTCTTGCTGTGCTGGTGCCGGTCATAGTTCCCGGCATCATCGCCGGGGTCATCGTCAATGCCGGCGGCGGCGCGAATTCGCCGTCATCGGCCCGTCCGCCACTCCCACGGTCATCAGGGAGGCTGCCGTCACAAGGAGCAGAAATGGGTGGCCGGCCGCGCGAGTTAGCTACTCGCGGCCGTCGACGCCGACCTGAGCAAGCTCGGCGCCGCGGAACGGGCTCGCAGCGCCAGCTCAGCCAGGTCTGCAGGCGCCCGGCTCGCCGCTGACGCGAAGGCCGCGCTGGCCGGGCCTATGCCTCCGGTACAAGCTTAGGCCTACAGATCCGCGCTGAAAGACCTCGAAAAGGCCGGGACGGACATTGCGCACGGCGACTTCGGTAAGGCGCGCCGCCTGGTGGCCACAGGCACCACCATCATCACCGAGGTGACCGCCGCAGTGAACCTCCCGGCGCCGGTGAACCCTCCTCCAGCGGTGAATGACCAGAACAGATAGCGATTGCGTCGCCGAAGAGACAGCGGGGAGATTCGGGGAACCACCTGCCGGACCGGATCGGGATCGCAACTTCGGCAAAGGTCTTCCCGCCGGAACTGGTCGACAAGGTCGTTGACGAGGCCGAGGTCCGGGACAGCGCAAGCGGTACCCTTCCCGCGCGTGTCGTCGAGTGTCCTTTCTTCTGGTAGTGGTGATCTGTCCCGGGGTCCGGCTACACTCAGGTCTGGGACAAGCTGGTGCAAGGTACTCGGTGTTGCGGCGGGCGCGATCGTTGCCGCGGCAGGCCCGCGCTCGGCACGCAGCCCTCCCCGGCCGCGATTCTCTGGCCCGGCAACGGCTTTCCAGGCCGGCGATCCAGCGGCTAGCTAGCAGCAGCAGCCAGGCCGTCGGCCGCAGAGCAGCCAGACATCGCCCGGGTGGAGCCGGATGCGTCTGATCGCGGTCAACGGGATATGCCTGGAGGTCCAGGCCACCAGGGAGAACGGGACTCGAGTTCGGCTATCCGGGCGACCACGCCGGGCCGGGACCCTTTCCGCGGTCCGCGTCGTCGGCTTGGGCCGGTGCAGGGACCTGGGCGGTGCTCCGGGGCCGAGCTGGCGCCGCTGGATGCCGGAGAGCTGCCGCTGACCAGCAAGCTGCTGAACAACTACTATGCCCACGACGACCTGCTGCTCGCCAGCCGCGACTTCTTGTCGCACGGCTTGCTGGAGGATGTGCTGGCAGCCAAGGCGCATGTACTATGACGGGCGAGGATGATGTGGACCTACCAGGTGCTGGAGCTGCTTCCTGACCGTCGGTACCCTGTTCCGCGTTGCCAACCCCGGCGGCGTTCTCCGCCGGATGCGGCGCGAGGGTGGCTATCCTCCTGCCATCCCCGGCATTCCGGTCCGGGTCATCGAGTACTCGGCCGCCAGCCGGAACGGCAGCGTGCTCCCTGAAGCCTTCCCCCTGGTCACCGACATCACCGATCCGTCGGTGTTGTCAGCGGATCAAGCTGTGGGCGCCTACGCCCGGCACTGGCAGCTGAAAACCTGTTTCGATGAGCTGGAGACCTCTCTCCGTGGCGGTACTGCCGTCGTCCTGCGAGCGAAATCCCCGCCGTTGATCCGGCAGGAGATCTACGCGATGCTGTGCTGCTACCAGGCGATCCGCACCCTGATCAGTCACCCGGGGGCCGACCTGCTGGGATTACTGCCTACCCCCGGACGCTCTCCCAGGTCCCCGTGCCTTGGTTCCGCTGGATCCCGCACTGTGCGATGTGGTGGCCACCCGTCGCCTTGGCCCGGTCGATGACCTTCCCGTCGACGGAGATCGCGCATGCCGCCTTGCCGTGGCCGTTGAGCTGGGCGGTGATCGTGTAAAACAAGGCACTCTGGAGCGGAACCGTCACCTTCATCGGAACCATGGCGCTCATCTCGGTCCCAGCCGGGCCGTAGGTCACGTCTGCGCCGCGGTACCGGTGACTGTGTACGTGATCCAGTGGTGCGCGGACGCGGCTGACGCATGCGAGTCGGATGAGGCGCCGCTGCCGCCGCGGCTCGAGAAGATATAGATCAGCACGATGGCGACGACCAGGGCACCGACGCCGGAGAGGATGTTCCGCACCCAGTGGCCGTTCCCGCGAGGTGGCGTTCTGTGCGGCTGTGGCGGGGGACGGTAACCGGGATCACGATGGGGTGGCTCGCCGACGGAAGGCCCGTGTAGGGACTGTCCCGGATCGGGCTGCCCTTGATACGGCTGACCCTGGTACAGAGACGTTCTCTGCCACTGATTCGGAATCTGCTGGTCCCACGGATTCCATGACGACTGCTCACCCACGATGCCCTCCCCTACCTAGCTCCTCAGCCCGGCCGCGAGGGCTCGCACCCATCTCAGCCATGCCGCACCACACGCCCCGCACCACCGCCGCGTACACAGCCAGCACCACCATCAACGCCCCGCACGTCAGCAGCTGACCCAATGCGCCTAGACCACGCAGCATGACCTCGACAGCCAGCGCTGCTGCACAGGCGATCAGGGGGAACGTGCGGCTGCCGAAGGCCTGTAGCAGCAAAGCCAGGAACATCCCGCCGCCGAGTGCCATGTACGCCGCGATCTGCGTGAGTGCTATCGCATGCAGATGAACGAGGTTAGCCAGGCTAGCGATCGTGGCGAGAATAGCGGTGAGCAGGATAGCGGCCGCCAGGTACTGCAGCAGGGCGGCAAACAGCACTATCCAGGCCCGGAATCTGAAGATCCGCAGGTCCAGTGTGCTACCCAGCAGCCGGCGTGTTCGCCGTCGGAACCAGATGAGCAGCCACTCGGCGGCGCCCATGCTGAGTGCCAGGGGCAGCGAGGCCAGCATTGCCCCGGCGGTGGGAGCGTGGGACCCGAGCAACGCGACCGCGATCGGGAATACCAAAAGCGCGGCGGCTACCAGTCCGAATCCAGCGCTCGGCAGCGCATCACGCAACTCGCGGCCACCAGCAGCTTGCCAGCTGACTGCCCCTTGCGCGCTTCCCTGGCCTTGCCGAAAAGGCCAGCGACGTAGCCGGAGCGGACCGCGGCTATGGTCAAAGCCAGCACAGGTGTGGCGGCCACGGCCCCCCCAGGCCGCGTACTGGAGCTGCGATGGCCGGCCGAGGATCAGGAACGTCGCGGAGCCCAGCACCCCGGGCGCGAGCGCGACCAGCAGCAGTCGCTCGCCGCCCAAGACCATCAGCACCGTGGCGCCGAGCATGTATGCCCCGAGACCCAGGCCGAAAATGAGCGTCATACCGTGCGCGTGTACCGCCAGGGACGTGACGGCCAAGGCGCAGACAATGCCCGCGAACCCGGCGGCCTCGCCAACGAGCAGCAGGTGGGCCGCCTGAGCTCGATCAGCCCGGCTTAGCCGGGCGTACCCGAGATAGGCAAGGCCCTGGCCCAGCGCCCACGACGCGAGCAGGGCCACGATGAGGACAATGAGCACCTCGTGCCCGGCCAGCAGCCCGTTCGAAGCCGCGAAGCAGACAGTCGGCAACCCGTACAGCAGGCCGTGCAGGGCGGCCCGTACCTTGCTTGTCTGCCATGGGTCGGGCTGTGGCCAGGCTCGGCCGGCCGCCGCGGCACACGCCGGAACATCTCCTCAGCCAGGGCAAACACATCAGAAGCGCCGTACCGCTTCCGCGCTAGCCGGTCACTTAGACCGTCGAACTCCAGTGCACTAGTTATTTCCAGCGGATCGACTGCGGATTCGCACACCTCCACGAACTGCTCGCAAAGCTGCTCCAGACCGCGCGGCTTGGAATCCTCGGCGATGTTTGCCGCCGTTTGCCGCCGGACTCCGTGTGCCAGCTGGCCAGACGGCGGATCGTGCTGCGTCGACGTGGTGCTCACGGTCATCTGGGGCCTCCCACGGCGGCAGGTCTGATTCGTCATCGGCTTCAGGCCGGTCATGGGCATCCGGCTCAGGCGCCGCGACCGGCACCCGGCGGCCGGCGCTGATAAAGCTATAGATCTCATCGAAGCTGCTGATAGCCCCGTCAACCGTGAAGCGCTCCAACGCCCGGGTGCGGGCAGCGGCGCCGAGCCGGTGCCGCAGTTCATCGTCCCGCAGCAGGGTAAGGAAGGCTTGCGCCATGGGGGCGGGGCTGCGCGGAGGAACCACCAGGCCGGTATCTCCGACGGCTTCGGTGACCCCTCCTACGTCCGTCGCCACGCACGTACGGCCGCAGGTCATTGCCTCGATCACGCTGTACGGGAAGCCCTCGGAAACGCTGGAGAGCGCGACGACGCTGCCGGCCTCGTAAGCGTCGCGGATGTTCTCGACCCGGCCCTCGAACGTCGCCACATCGCTGATGCCGAGCTCCGTGGCTAGCGCCCGGCAGCGCTGCAGGTAGGACTCCCTGCCCTTGGGGGGCGCCCCGAACATGCGGAGCCTTGCCTCGGGCATTTCCCGGTGCACCAGGCTGAACGCTCGCAGCAACGTCTCAAGATCCTTGATCGGGTCAACACGTCCGACCCATGAGATCGTCGGAACCTCGGGCTCGCCCTCAAGAGCAGGGAAGTTGTCCGGCTCCACCCCGTTGTATACGGTACGAATGTGCGTCGGCTCCGCGCCGAGCCGCTCTTCCCAGCGCCGGTTGTAGACATTCCCCGGTGTGATCATAGCAGCCTCGCTATAGCCGAGCGCACACAGGTGGCGCATAAATCCGAGGTAGAACGCCTTCACCGGCCATCGGTAAGGGCTCTTGCGATTCCCCAGGTACTGCTCGCGCAAATAGATGCCATGCTCAGTAAGCAGCAAGGGCGTGCCATATTGCCATTTCGCCGCCAGCGCAGGCAGCACCCCGAGCCCATTTGTCACCGCATGCCCGATATCAGCCTGGATGGGCGAATATGACAACGGGCGAAGGCAGTGCTCTAGCAGTTGCAGTGCGGTGACGGCATCATGCAGGGTAGGTACGGACTGTCCTGCCCCTGACCACCGGTCCCGCCACGCCTCGCTTAGGAACTGCACGGCCTTCTCGCTGGCCAGTCCAGCGCTAAGATTCCCGTGAAGTGAGAACTCGAACAACTCGCGCAGCGTATCGGCGAAACGGGCCTGGGCCGAGGGGTCGAGCACTACATCGATAAACCCGCGCAGCATGCGGGTTGGAAGGGCGTGCCGCCGACCCGCTGGTCCGGCGGGCGAACGACCCCAGAGCAGCACCTTGTGCACGGCGGTGACGTTGTCCGGCAGTGACCACACCACTTGCTCGGCTTCCGTCGCCGCGATGGCGACTAGCTGGAACTCATATCCAGTCATTCCGCGGATGAGCTGATCGCACCACACGCTTACCCCGCCGAAACTGAACGGATAGGTGCCCTCAGTCATCATCGCTATTTTCATCTGTCTTGCTCGCCCTCAGGCTCGTCAGACCGAGGGTCGGCGCATGAAGCAAGGCCGATGCGCAGACGAGCAGGCTGAGCGGTCCACAGCAAAGACAAGGAACTCATAGGCCGGCCACGGCGATGAAACCCCCACCCAGTCGTCACAGTGACGAACTCCCCGATAGCTGCACTTGGCAGCGGTTTCGCGTGATATCAGCACATATTGACCGGAACCCCTTCTAGCTGCCTAAAAGAAGACGTCTGCTGGATAATAGCGGATGACCTCCGTTATATATTTGTTATAACTTTGGCAACGCGGGTGCGCCCGGTTTGTTAAGTTAAGCTGAGCTCGCTTAGGCCCACTGGGACGGGCGTACCACTGCGAGGAGCAGCCAGCGTCGGCTTCAGCTGCGCAGATGCTCTTGACCTGGGGTCTTAACTTAACGCAACCTGCGATAGAGGCTGGGGCGCGACATGCCGGAACGGGATGGCGCCGCTCTCGGTCCCAGCCTTCGATGACCGTCGCCTGTCAGGCTCTCGTTCGCAGGCCGACGCGGCGCGGCGTGCAGCTCAAGCACACAAGGGCAGCCTCGTCCCTGTCCGATACCAATCCTGAGAGGGCGGCCTGGTAGCGCGGTGCACCCGATCACGGGATGATCCGCACTCCAGCGAGCAATCTCTGTCCCAGTGGCCAGGTCCCAGACCCGCACCGTGGCGTCGGCGCCGCCGCTGAAGGCGCGGGTACCGTCCGGGGTGATGGCCACCGAGAAGACCTCGCTGTCATGGCCAGTGAGGACGGCCTCCTCCCGGCCGGCGGCCAGGTCCCAGACCCGCACCGACGCGTCCTTACCGCCGCTGATGGCGAGGGTCTTGTCCGGGGTGATGGCTACTGACCACACCGGGCCGGGGTGGCCGGCCAGGACGGCCCGCTCGGCGCCGGTGGCCAGGTCCCAGACCCGAACGGTCCGGTCGCTCCCGCCGCTGACCGCCAGGGCGCCGTCCGGGGTGATGGCCATCGAGAAGACCTCGCCGTCATGGCCGGTGAGGACCGCCTCCTCCCGGCCGGCGGCCAGGTCCCAGACTCGCACGGTGCCGTCACCGCTTCCGCTGACCGCCAGGGCGCCGTCCGGGGTGATGGCTACCGACCACACCGGGCCGGGGTGGCCGGCCAGGACGGCCCGCTCGGCGCCGGTGGCCAGGTCCCAGACCCGAACGGTCCGGTCGCTCCCGCCGCTGACCGCCAGGGCGCCGTCCGGGGTGAGCGCCACCGAGAAGATGGGGCGAGAGTGGCCGGTGAGGACGGCTTCCTCCCGGCCGGTGACCAGGTCCCAGACGCGGACCATTCCGTCCCGTCCGCCAGTGACCGCTCGGGCGCCATCTCGGCTGACCGCTGCCGCGAAAATCCAGCCCGTGTCGGCGGCCTCCCCGCGGTTGGCCGTCGGGTCCCACTCCCGCAGTGTCTCGTCGCCGCTTCCGCTGAAGGCGCGGGTGCCGTCCGGGGTGATGGCCACCGAGAAGACCTCGCCGGCATGGCCGGTGAGGACCGCCTCCTCCCGCCCGGCGGCCAGGTCCCAGACCCGCACCGACGCGTCCTCACCGCCGCTGATGGCAAGGGTCCCGTCCGCGGCCACCATAACCGCTCGAACCCAGCCGGTGTGACCGGTGAGGATAGCCTTCTGCTCACCGGCGGGCACGTCCCAGACCCGCACGGTGCCGTCACCGCTTCCGCTGACCGCCAGGGTGCCGTCCGGGGTGAGCGCCACCGAGAAGACCTCGCCGGCATGGCCGGTGAGAACGGCCTCCTCCCGCCCGGCGGCCAGGTCCCAGACCCGCACGGTGCCGTCACCGCTTCCGCTGACCGCCAGGGCGCCGTCCGGGGTGATGGCTACCGACCACACCGGGCCAGCGTGGCCGGCCAGGACGGCCCGCTCGGCGCTGGTGGCCAGGTCCCAGACCCGAACGGTCCGGTCGCTCCCGCCGCTGACCGCCAGGGCGCCGTCCGGGGTGAGCGCCACCGAGGAGACCTCGCCGTCATGGCCGGTGAGGACCGCCTCCTCCCGGCCGGCGGCCGCGTCCCAGACGCGGACCGTACTGTCGTCGCTTCCGCTTACCACGCGGGCGCCGTCCCCGCTGACCGCGGTCGCCCGCACCCAATCGGTGTGGCCGGTGAGCGTAGTGTCCTGGCGGCCGGTGGCCGGGTCCAGACGCGGACCGTACTGTCGTCGCTTCCGCTTACCACGCGGGTACCATCCCCGCTGACCGCGACCGTGCGAACCTGGCCCGTGTGACCGGTGAAGATCTGCTTGAGCGGGTTGACCGGCGTGGTGACCGCGCGGATCACCGGCGCCAGCCAGTAGCTCGGCGGGACGTCGGTACGGTCGGTGAGGCCAGCAGCCCAGGCTGCGACGCCGGGATCTGGATGATTCAGCAAGCTGCTGGCGAGATGAGACCGGATCAGCGCCGGACTGGCCACCAGTGACGTGGCCGACAAGCGCAGGGCCCGCATGATCTGGCGGGTGAGCGGGTCGGCGGCATACCGGTAATCGTGAATAAGCTCATAGGCAGGCGCTAGTGTCAGGCGGCCCTGGATCCATTCCGTGTCGGTCAGCACAGCGCGCAGTTCGCCGCCGAGACGCGCGTCATGCAAATGACCGACCAGGTTGCAGGCTAGGTAAGGGTCGGCGGCAGACTCGGCCCAGCCCTCTGGATAGCGCATGCGATATCCGTCCAGCAGCTGAGCGTGCGCGGCGGCCAGCCCGTCGTCGCTGAGCCGGTCCTCGAGCACTTCGCATTGCAGGTCGTGTAGCGCATACCAGTCGGCGCCCCGTACGGCGAGCAGGGCCCGGTCGACAAACTCGGCCAGCAAACGATGCGTTGCGCTGTCGTCCAGATCGCCATGCCACAGCGCTTGCGCGGCCTCGAGAGTGAACGGGCCGCGTCCGGAGAAAACGGCCAGCTGCTCATATCGGGTCTGCGCGGTCTTGGGCAGGGCTTCAATGCTGGCCTCGATCACGTAGCGCAATGCCCTCGCGCGAGATGCCGAGTCCCATTCGGCATCTTGCTGGCCGGGAAATTCGCTAATCGAGTCTAGTGTCACCATGGCTGATAGGCCGCTGGCTACCATCCCGCCCGCTAGCGCTACACATAGTGGCAGATTGCCGGATCGAGCGCACAGAATCTCGGCTTCCTGCGGAAGCGTCGCCGGATCCTGGCCAGTCCAGCGGCCAAGCAGTTCCAGCGACTGCTCCTGGGGCAGGCTGTCTACGTGAATATCGGTGGCCTTGACCGCCTCTGCCAGTTCTGGCAGCCGGGTGGTGAACAATACCGTACCCGCGGGTATCAGGTCTCGGAAGATATCGAGTAGCGGGCGCTCAGATACGTTCTCCACCGCAATCAGCAGCCGTTTGCCCAGCAGCATCGGCTTGAGTAGTTCGCGGCCCTGCTCGACTGTCGCGAAGCAGCTCGCCTCGTGGGGCATCCCGAGGCGGTCGGCCACGGTGGCCAGCAGCTCCACTGGGTCCTGCCCCGGCCTGGCCCCGAGCCAGACGATGCCGTCGCGATAGTGCCTCCGCACCCGGTGATCCCTGCATGCCTGCGCGGCCAAGGTGGATTTCCCCGCGCCGCCGGGCCCCGTCACCGCCACCATGCCCGGGCGAGCGCGCAGTACACGCACGATTTCGTTCAGCAGTTCGGGGCGCTCTATCAGCCGGTTCAGCGGTCCGGACTGCCCCCCCGGGATGCTCTGGACCTCCGGGATCTCACCTTGCCCGTGCATTCCCACCCCTTTGTCAATGCACATTTCGTGGTCGTGCCCGCGCGCCCACCTCATAGTGTCGCTTGTCGTAGGTTGTTCCACAAATGTGATGCGGGATGATGGAGCGTACCTCCGTTCCGCGTCGTGATGACCGCCGCGCTGATCATGGTCTTCTTCGACCGCAACTTCTCGACGAACTTCTTCGTCGTGGCCGCGGGCGGTGATCCGCTGCTGTACCAGCATCTCTTCTGGCTGTTCGGCCACCCGGAGGTCTACATCCTGATCCTGCCGGGCATGGGCATCGTCTCCGAGATCCTCCCGGTGATGTCGCGGCAAGCCGCTCTTCGGTCGTTCGGTCGTGATCTTCTCCGGCATCGCGATCGGCTTCCTGGGATGGGGTGTGTGGGCGCACCACATGTTCGCCACCGGGCTCGGACCCGTCGCGACGACCGCATTCGGCCTCTCGACGATGCTCATCGCGATCCCGACCGGCGTGAAGATCTTCAACTGGCTCGGCACGGTGTGGGGCGGATCGCTCCGCCTCAACGCGCCGATGCTGTTCGCGCTCGGGTTCATCGCGATGTTCACCATCGGCGGGCTGTCCGGTGTCACGCACTCGATCGTGCCGGCGGACACCCAGCAGACCGACACGTACTACGTCGTCGCGCACTTCCACTACGTGCTGTTCGGTGGGCTCGTGTTCGCGATCTTCGGCGGCTTCTACTACTGGTGGCCGAAGATGTTCGGGCGGATGCTCGACGACCGCATCGGCAAGGTGAACTTCTGGCTGATGCTCATCGGCTTCAACCTCACGTTCTTCCCGATGCACATCCTCGGTCTCGAGGGCCAGCCCCGCCGGACCTACCGCTACGCCGCCGGGATGGGTTGGGACAACCTGAACCTGGTCGCGACGATCGGCGGCTTCACGATCGCCCTGTCGGTCCTCGTGTTCCTCGTGAACGTGATCAAGACGACGAGGAACGGTGAGGTGGCGAGCGCGGACCCGTGGGACGGTCGCACGCTGGAGTGGTCCATCCCCTCACCGGTTCCGGAGTACAACTTCGCGGAGATCCCCGAGGTCCACGCCGCGGACGACTTCTGGCACCGCAAGTACACCGAGGACGAGGAGGGCCGTCTGGTGCGCCTCCCTGCCGGTGGCGCCGACGACGGGACGTCGCACGCCGCCGCCGACGGTCACGGCATCCACCTGCCGTCGCCCTCGTTCTACCCGTTGATCCTCGCCCTGGGCCTGCCGATCCTCGGGTACGCCGCGGTGTTCAAGATCCCGTGGCTCGCGATCCCGGGCGTGATCGTGCTGCTCTTCGGCGTCTACGCGTGGACGATCGAGCCCGGCACGGCGGAGGACTGATCGATGGCCCAGGCAACGGTTCCCGCTCCCACCGAGGACGTCGATTCCCACGCCGACGCGCACGGACACGCGGACACGAGCACCGGCACCACCAACGTCAAGCTCGCGATGTGGGTGTTCCTGTCGTCGGAGTGCATCTTCTTCGGTGCCTTCATCTCCACCTATCTGCTCTACCGCGGCCGCAGCCCGGCCAGCACGCCGCAGCCGAAGGACGTCTACAACATCCCGTTCACCTCGGTGACGTCGTTCATCCTGCTGATGAGCTCGCTCACCATGGTGCTGGCGCTCGCCGCGATCCAGCGCGGCGACCACCGCCGCTTCCGGGTCTGGATCCTCGCGACCGCGCTGTTCGGGATGATCTTCATCAGCGGTCAGATCTACGAGTTCACCGAGTTCTACCGTGAAGGGCTGGCGCTCAAGACGAGCGTGTTCGGGTCGAGCTTCTTCGTCCTGACCGGTCTGCACGGCGCGCACGTCACCGTCGGCATCATCTGGCTGCTGTCGCTCTGGGGGCTGTCGACGCAGAACCGGCTGCACGTCCAGCACGCCGAGCGGGTCGAGATGGCCGGCTTGTACTGGCACTTCGTGGACATCGTCTGGATCGTGATCTTCACGGTCATCTACCTCATCCCGTAGGGACGGAACATGACTGACGAGACCATCGCCACCGAGGACGACCCGGCACTGCTGCCGGGGACACCGGAGGAGCGGGCGGCGGAATCCGCCCACGGCATGTCGGCGATCAGCTCCGACGAGCTGCCCATGCTCCCGGGAGAGGTGCGGCCACACCCGTCACCGTTCCAGTACGTGACGATCGCGGTGGTCCTGTGCGTGATCACCGCGCTCGAGGTCGGCATGTACTACCTCGAGAGCGACGTTCCGAGGGGCCTCTACGTCGCGATCCTCCTGACGATGGCGCTCATCAAGTTCGTGACCGTCGTCGCCTGGTACATGCACCTTCGCACCGACCGGCTGATCTTCCGGCGGTTCTTCATGGTGGGCGCGATCGGTGCGCTCTCGCTGTACGCGATCGTGCTCGCCACCCTGCACGTCTTCGAGTAGCGCTCGATGCCGGCGGCGAGCCTCCCCGCGTTCACCCCGCACGCCGACGTCATCCTCGTCGTCGGCCTCATGGCCGTCGGCTACATCACCGCGCTCGTCCGCCTCGGGCCCGAGCTGGCCACGCCGGGCGAGCCGGTCTCGACGCCGTTCCAGACCACGTGCTTCACCCTCGGGCTCCTCGCCATCTTCCTGGCGTCCGAGTGGCCGATCCACGACGTGGCCGAGGGCTACCTCTACAGCATCCACATGGTGCAGCACCTCACGTACACGATGGTGGCTGCACCGCTGCTGCTCCTCGGCACCCCGGCCTGGCTGGCGCGCTACGTGCTCCGGCCCCGCTGGCTGTTCCGCACCGTCCGGGCCCTCTCCCGGTTCGTTCCGGCCATCGTCACCTTCAACGTGGTGATCGTGCTGACCCACTGGCCCGCCTTCGTGGACCTGACGCTGCGCAACGGCTTCGCGCACTTCCTGGCCCACACGCTCCTGCTGCTCTCCGCGTTCGTCATCTGGATGCCGATCCTGTCCCCCCTTCCCGAGATCCCGAGGCTCCGGCCCATCGCCCGGATGGTCTTCCTGTTCCTCCAGACGATCGTGCCCACGGTGCCGGCCTCGTTTCTCACCTTCGGGAGCCACCCCCTGTATCGTCGGTACGAGTCGCTTCCGAAGCTGTGGGGGCTCTCGGCGCTGGACGATCAGCTGATCGCCGGACTGATCATGAAGATCGGTGCGGGTCTTCTGCTCTCGGTTCTGATCGCCGTGATCTTCTTCCGTTGGGTGGCGAACGAGGATCCACTGCCCCGGGTCGGAGTCGAAGGCTTCGAACCCCAGCTCACCGAGGTGAAGGCATAGATGGCTGAGGAGAACCCCCCGGGCCCGGAGATCGAGCCCGTCGGCGACGGTGGCGGCACCTCGACCACGGTCGCGGTGGCCGAGCGGCCCGGCGCGCTGGCACCGGTCGGCGAGCCGGTCGAGGTCGCCCGCCGCAAGGACCGGATCTGGTTGCCGTTCCTGATCCCGATCGGCGCGATCCTGACGGTGGCGCTCTTCACCATCAACATCTCGCGGATCTTCCTGGCGGCGTCGGAGAACGGCAAGAGCCCCGCCGTGGTCATCGGGGTGATCCTCACGCTCAGCGTGCTCGTCGGCGCCTCGGTCGTCGCCGCGATCCCGAAGCTCCGGACCTCCTCGCTCGTGCTCACGATGTGCGCGATCACCGGGATCATCCTCCTGTCGGGCTCGCTCGTGCTCGGTGCCTCCGAGAGCAAGACCGAGGTCTCCGCCGAGCCGCCCGGCAAGGCCGACAACAACCTCCAGGTCGACGCCTCGAACTTCCAGTTCCAGGCCAAGAACTTCGACGTCCCCGCGGGGATCCTCCAGATCAAGTACATGAGTCTCGAGGGCTCCCACACGCTCGCGTTCGACGAGCCGCAGTTCTCCTACGTCGGGCTCTCGGTGCCGGGGGGCAAGGACACGACCAAGATCGACGCCGTCCAGGGCCAGAAGTACACGATCTACTGCACGCTGCCCGGCCACCGCGCCGCGGGCATGGAGGCGACGATCACGGTGGGTGCGCCGGGCGGCGCACCCGAGGCCGGGACCCAGACCCCGACGACGACGCTCCCGGGGACGCCGACGACCACGGCGCCGTCGGGCACGTCACAGGTGGACAGCTCCTCGCAGTCCGGCAACCAGCTCGGCAACTGATGGCTCGTCGATCACTCAGGGTCCTCGGCTGCGGTGCGGTGCTGGCGGCGGTCCTCGTCGGTTGCGGGAGCAGCGGCGGTGGCGACGCCTACGTCGAGCCCAAGGGACCGCCGGTCAAGACGCTCGACATCTCGGCGAAGAACTTCGAGTTCACCCCGCGCGACGTCACCGCGCCCGCCGGCATCCTCCAGGTGGACCTCACGAGCACCGACAACCTGCACTCGTTCGTCATCGAGGGCGTGCCCGGGTTCCAGCTCGAGACGACGAACGGCAAGACCGCGACCGGCAAGGTGAAGCTCGAGCCGGGCAAGTACACCTTCTACTGCGACATCCCCGGTCACCGGACCGCCGGGATGGAGGGCACGCTGACCGTCAAGTGAGCGCCCGCTAGCTTGCAGCCGTGATCCCCGGTCTCGATCTCGCCCACGTGCCGCGCCACATCGCGCTGGTCATGGACGGGAACGGCCGGTGGGCCCAGCAACGGGGTCTGAAGCGCACCGACGGCCACGCCGCGGGTGAGGAAGCGCTGTTCGACACCGTCGAGGGTGGCCTCGAGCTCGGCCTGCGCTGGATGACGGTGTACGCCTTCTCGACCGAGAACTGGCGCCGACCGCTCGACGAGGTCCGGTTCCTCATGCGGTTCAACGAGTCGTTGCTGCTGCGGCGGCGCGACGACCTGAACGAGCGCGGCGTGCGGGTCCGCTTCATCGGTCGGCGGGGCGGTCGGGTGCCCAAGCGGGTGCTGCGTCACATCACCGACACCGAGGCGTTGACGGCGAAGAACCGGCGCATGACCCTCACGTTCGCGTTCAACTACGGCGGCCGCGCCGAGCTGACCGACGCGGTCCGCGATCGGTGCGGAGGTCGCGGCCGGGCGGCTGCGGGCCGGCGACATCTCGGACAAGACGATCGCGAAGCACCTGTACGCGCCCGACATGCCCGATCCCGATCTCGTCGTGCGCACCTCGGGGGAGTTCCGCATCTCGAACTACCTGCTGTGGGAGAGCGCGTACTCCGAGTACCTCTTCACCGACGTGCTCTGGCCCGACTTCCGCCGGACGCACCTCTTCGACGCCGTCCGCGAGTTTCAGCGCCGGGAGCGACGCTTCGGGGGTGTGGACTCCGAATGAGCTCCCGGCGAGGGCGTCGCTGCGGCAGGGGAGGGCGCCGGGAGCGACGCTTCGGGGGTGTGGACTCCGAATGAGCTCCGGGTCCGCGTGAGCGAGCCGTACCGGTACTCGGACGCGGTGCGGGACCGGTGGCGTGCGAACCTCGCCCGGTTCGCGCGCCGGACCATCGCCGAGCCGGATCGGCAGGCGGCGACGGCGATCGCGCTCGTCGAAGCCGACGGCGCGGTCGGGTACCTCTTCCTGCGGCGGGCCCTGGACCTGCGGCGCAACCCCGGCCAGTACGCCCTTCCGGGTGGCCGGCTCGAGCCGGGGGAGTCGGTGGCCGACGCCGCCCGCCGGGAGCTGGCCGAGGAGCTCGGGGTGGTGCTCGGCCCGGAGACGGTGATCGGGGCCCTCGACGACCATCCGACGCGCGCGGGCGGGATCGTGACGCCGGTCGTGCTGTGGGCGGGTGGCGCGGTGGTGCTGACGCCCGACCCGGCCGAGGTGCACGACGCCTGGATCCGACCGGTCGCGGAGCTCGACCACCCGGAGGCGCCGCGCTGGATCACGCTGGAGGGCGTCGACGGCCGGGTGCTGCGGATGCCCGTGGGCGGCGAGTGGATCAACCCGCCGACCGCGGCGATGCTCTACCAGTTCCGCGAGGTCGTGGTGCACGGCCGGGAGGTGCGCGTCCACGACGTCGCGTCGCCGCTCTGGACCGCCCGCTGACGGCACCGATCCGGGCCGGAGGGTCCGTACACTCGCGGGATGGCCGGGCTGTACCGCGATCAGGGCGTCGTCCTGCGGACGATCAAGCTCGGCGAGGCCGACCGCATCGTCAGCCTGATGACCCAGGGGCACGGCAAGGTCCGGGCGGTGGCCAAGGGCGTCCGCAAGAGCGGGTCCCGGTTCGGTGCCCGGCTCGAGCCGACGAGCCACGTGGCCATCCAGTGCTACCGGGGCCGAGAGCTCGACGTCGTCACCCAGGTCGAGTCGATCGACGCCCACCGGGCGCTGCGGGAGGACTACGGGCTGCTGACGCACGCGGTGTCGATGCTCGAGGCGGTGGACCAGGTCGCGCAGGAGCGGGAGCCGGCACCGGCCCTGTACCGGATGCTCGTCGGGGCGCTGCGGGCGCTCGCGACCACGCCGTCGCCCGTCGTCACCCCGGGATTCTTCTGGAAGCTGCTGTCGCTCGAGGGCTACCACCCCCACCTCGACGGCTGTGTCCGCTGCGGGGACGACGAGGGTCCCTTCGTCGCCTTCGACCTCGGGGACGGCGGTGTCCTGTGCGCGAGCTGCGGGCGCCTCGGCGGACGGCGGGTCGCGCCGGAGGCACTGGCCCTGCTGGGTCGCCTGGTCGGCGGCGAGCTGCACCTTGCCATCGCGTCGCCACCGGATCGCGTCCACGTCACCGAGGTCGAGCGCCTCGGCATCGCGGCCCTCGAGTACCAGTCCGAGCGCCGGCTCCGCAGCGCCAGCCTCCTCTGACGCGCGCGTTTTCGACTCCCGGGCGAGGCGCCGATTCACCTAGCCTGCTGACCTCATGGCCAAATCCGACTTGATGGATCGCGTCGTCAATCTCGCCAAGCGCCGGGGGTTCGTCTTCCCGTCCAGCGAGATCTACGGCGGGTTCCGATCCACCTGGGACTACGGGCCGCTGGGTGTCCTGCTCAAGCGCAACGTCAAGGAAGCCTGGTGGCGCGCGATGGTGCAGGAGCGCGACGACGTCGTCGGGCTCGACGCCGCCATCCTCATGGCTCCGAGGGTGTGGGAGGCCAGCGGGCATCTCGCGACCTTCACGGACCCGCTCGTGGACTGCCGGAGCTGCAAGGAGCGCTTCCGCGCCGACCAGCTCCCCGAGTCCGGCGCCTGTCCGAACTGCGGTGCGAAGGACTCCTTCACCGAGGCCCGCAACTTCAACCTCATGTTCAAGACCCACGTCGGACCGGTGGAGGACGGCGCCGCGGCGGCGTACCTGCGGCCGGAGACCGCGCAGGGGATCTTCGTCAACTTCGCCAACGTGCAGACGACGAGCCGCAAGAAGCCGCCGTTCGGCATCGCGCAGATCGGCAAGTCGTTCCGCAACGAGATCACGCCCGGCAACTTCATCTTCCGTACACGCGAGTTCGAGCAGATGGAGCTGGAGTTCTTCGTGCCGCCGGCGGAGGCGCCGAAGTGGTTCGAGTACTGGTGCCAGGCGCGCCTCGCCTGGTACGTCGACATCGGGATCCCGGCCGAGATGCTCCGGCTGCGACCGCACGATCCGGACGAGCTGTCCCACTACAGCGCCGGGACCGCCGACGTGGAGTTCAGGTACCCATGGGGGTGGGGTGAGCTCGAGGGAATCGCGAACCGCACCGACTTCGACCTGAAGCAGCATGCCGAGTTCTCGGGCGAGGACCTCTCCTTCTTCGACCAGGAGTCCGACGAGCGCTACGTGCCGTACGTGATCGAGCCCTCCGGGGGCGTCGACCGCACCACCCTCGCGGTGTTGCTCGCGGCGTACCACGAGGAGGAGGCGCCGACCGCCGCCGGCAAGGTGGAGAAGCGGACGGTCCTGCGGTTCGACCCGCGTCTCGCGCCGATCAAGGTCGCCGTGCTGCCGCTCTCGAAGAAGGACGACCTCGTCGCGGTGACGACGAAGGTGGCCGCCGATCTGCGGCACCACTGGATGATCGACGTGGACGCGGCGGGATCCATCGGTCGCCGGTACCGCCGCCAGGACGAGATCGGGACGCCGCTGTGCGTCACGATCGACTTCGACACGCTCGAGGACCACGCGGTGACGATCCGTGACCGCGACACGATGACCCAGGAGCGGGTCGGCGTCGATCGGTTGCTCGACGCGATCCGCGATCGAGGGGTGCAGTGAACGGGGCACGACCGCCCCGGCCCGCAGGGCCAGAGGGGACGAGATGACCGACTACTACGAGCTGCTGGGCGTCGACGCGGACGCCGGCAAGGACGACATCCGAGCGGCGTACCGGGAGCAGCTCGAGGGTGCCGACCAGAGCGCGCGGGCAAAGCTCAACAAGGCCTGGAACGTGCTCTCGGACCCGGTCCAGCGCGGCCGCTACGACGAGGCGCGCGCGGAGGGCTGGCTCGACGCCGACGACGCCGACGAGGCCGAGGACACCGCCGCGCCGCCGCCTCCACGCTCGCGTGCCGCGCGCAGCGCGGCGGGCTCCGCCAAGAGCCGCGCGCCGGCGCGCCCGCCGCTCGAGCCCACGCTCACGCTTCCCGAGGGCATGCGCTTCGCGGAGCCGCGTGCGCGCAACATGGCGCTGCTCACCGACATCGTCGTGTTGATCGTGATCTTCGTCGCGACGAACTTCGCCGGTGTCGCGGTCATCAAGAACCAGTACCCGACCGAGACCGACAACATCTCGCGGTACGTGAAGATCGTGGACAAGGCCGACAAGGCCGAGTCGAAGGCGAACGACGCGAAGAACGCGGCCGACGACGCGGTCAAGAAGGAGAAGGCGAAGTCGAGCCCGGACCAGGCCAAGATCGACGCGCAGCAGGCCAAGGCGGACGCGGCGGCCGCCGACGCGAAGAGCGCCAAGGCCCGGTCGGACCGGTTCCAGAAGAAGGTGACCGCCGAGCAGAAGAAGCTGCAGGGCCCGTACCTGATCATGATCGGGGTGATCGTCCTGCTGTGCCTCGCCTACACGGTGCCGATGAGCGCGATGACCGGACAGACGCTCGGCAAGCGGCTCCAGCACATCCGGCTCGTGCGGGTCGACGGCTCGCCCGCGGGCTGGGGCGGATCGTTCGCGCACTTCGCCGTCCCGATCGTGGTCGCGGTCGGCCTTCAGGGTGTGCTCGGACCGCTCGCGTTCCTCCTCGGCCTCGGCGCGGTCCTCTGGAACCTGCGGGACCGGAACCACCAGGGCGTCCACGACAAGATGGCCAAGACGATCGTCGTCGCCGCCGACCCGATCGGCAGCTGAACGTCCACCGGGCAACAGCACCTGAGCCCTCGGAGCCTTCGCATACGCTGCGGAGACCCGTCGAGATCAAAGGATCGGAACACGCATGAAGTACGTCTACGCCTTCCGTGAGGGCTCCAAGGAGCAGAAGTACCTGCTCGGGGGCAAGGGGGCGAACCTGGCCGAGATGACCAACCTCGGCCTGCCGGTCCCGCCGGGGTTCACGATCTCCACGGACGCGTGCAAGGCGTACATGGCGGCCGACGACACGCTGCCCGAGGGATTGATGGACGAGGTCGCCGCGGCCCGGGTCGCGCTCGAGGCGGACATGGGCAAGCGCCTCGGCGACGGCACCGACCCGCTGCTGGTCTCGGTGCGTTCGGGGGCGCCGTTCTCGATGCCCGGCATGATGGACACGGTCCTCAACCTCGGCCTGAACGACGAGTCGGTGCAGGGCCTCGCCCGCCAGACCGACAACGAGCGCTTCGCGTACGACTCCTACCGACGGTTCGTGCAGATGTTCGGCAAGATCGTGCTCGACGTCCCCGGCGAGGACTTCGAGGAGGCGCTCCAGGACCTGATGGAGGACCGGGGCGTGGCGGTCGACACCGCCCTCGGTGCGGAGGACCTCAAGGGTCTCGTCACCACGTTCAAGGGCATCGTCGCCAAGGTCGCCGGCGTGGACTTCCCCGACGACCCCCTCGAGCAGCTCGCGTACGCCGTCGAGGCGGTGTTCAAGTCCTGGAACGGCCGCCGCGCGCGTGACTACCGGCGCATGGAGCGGATCCCCGACGATCTCGGCACCGCGGTCAACGTGCAGACCATGGTCTTCGGCAACAAGGGCGACGACAGCGGTACCGGCGTCGCGTTCACGCGCAACCCGTCCACCGGGGAGAACAAGGCGTACGGGGACTACCTCGCCAACGCCCAGGGCGAGGACGTCGTGGCCGGCATCCGCATCACCGAGCCGCTCGACCAGATGGGCAACGAGTTCCCGGAGTGTCACCGGGAGCTGATCGCCGTCATGGACCGGCTCGAGGGGCACTACCACGACATGTGCGACATCGAGTTCACCATCGAGCAGGGTCGCCTCTTCATCCTCCAGACGCGGGTCGGCAAGCGCACCGCGGTCGCCGCGCTGCGCATGGCCGTCGAGATGGAGGAGGAGGGCCTCATCGACAAGCGCGAGGCGGTGCTGCGGGTCCAGCCCCAGCAGCTCGACCAGCTGCTCCACCCGCAGTTCGACCCGGCCGCGTCCTACGACGTGCTCGCCAAGGGACTGAACGCGTCGCCCGGCGCCGCGGTCGGCAAGGTGTACTTCACCGCCGACGACGCCGAGGCCGCGAACCTCGCCGGTGAGCGCGTGATCCTGGTGCGCCCGGAGACCTCGCCCGAGGACCTGCACGGGATGATCGCGGCCGAGGGCATCCTCACGTCGCGCGGCGGCCTCGTCTCGCACGCGGCGGTGGTCGCCCGGGGGATGGGCACCCCCGCGATCTGTGGCGCCGAGATGCTCGACATCGACCTCGCGCGCAAGCAGTTCTCGGTGACGGGCGACCGCGAGGTGGGCGGGACCATCACGTCGGTCACCACGACCGTGGGCGAAGGCGAGGTCATCTCCATCAACGGCAGTACCGGCGAGGTCGTCGTGGGTGAGGTCGCCGTCGTCACTCCCGAACCGACCGGTCCCTTCGGCATCGTGCTCGGCTGGGCGGACGGGTACCGCACGCTGAAGGTCCGCACCAACGCCGATCTCCCCGAGGACGCGGGCAAGGCCCGCGAGTTCGGGGCCGAGGGGATCGGTCTCTGCCGGACCGAGCACATGTTCCTCGGTGACCGCCTGCCGATCGTGCAGGCGATGATTCTCGCCGACGACGAGGAGAGCGAGGCCGCCGCGCTCGAGGCGCTGCTCGTGCAGCAGCGGACCGATTTCGTCGGGATCCTCGAGGCGATGGACGGCCTGCCGGTGACGGTGCGCCTGCTGGACCCGCCGCTCCACGAGTTCCTGCCCCGCCACAGCGAGGTGCTCGGCCGTCAGGTCGACGCGTTCATCAACGGGGTGAGCGATCCCGAGGCCGACGTCCTCATGCACGCGCTCCGGGTGTGGGAGGAGGCGAACCCGATGCTCGGCACGCGCGGCTGCCGGCTCGGGATCCTCAAGCCCGGCCTGTACCGGATGCAGGTCCGTGCGCTGATCGAGGCGGCCGTGGCGCGCAAGGAGGCGGGCGGCGATCCGCGGGTCGAGATCATGATCCCGCTCACCGTCGCCAAGACCGAGATGGACCTCCTCGACGGATGGGTCCGCGAGGAGGCCGAGAAGGTCTTCGCCCGGACGGGTACCCGGGTCGACTACCTCGTCGGCACCATGATCGAGACGCCGCGGGCCGCGATCGTCGCGGACGAGATCGCCGTCACGGCGGAGTTCTTCTCCTTCGGCACCAACGACCTCACCCAGATGACCTTCGGCTTCTCGCGCGACGACGTCGAGGGCCGGATGATGCCGGCGTACCTCGAGCTCGGGCTCCTGAAGGTGAGCCCATTCGAGCAGCTCGACCGCAACGGCGTCGGCAAGCTCGTGGAGTGGGCCAAGGCCCGGGGCCGGGAGGTCCGTCCGGACCTCAAGCTCGGCATCTGCGGGGAGCACGGCGGCGATCCGGCGTCGGTGCACTTCTGCCACGAGGTCGGGCTCGACTACGTGTCGTGCTCGCCGTACCGCGTGCCGCTGGCCCGCCTCGCGGCGGCGCACGCGGCCCTCGAGTCCACGGGTCCGGGCACCACGGCGTGAGCGTCGCGTCCGTCCGGCTGCGCGACGGACGGAGCGTCGCCTACGAGACCTACGGGGACCCGACCGGATTCCCCGTCCTCAACTGTCACGGCGGGCTCCTGTGCCGGATGGACGTCGAGCCGGCGGACGCCGTCGCCCGCGAGCTCGGCGTGCGGATCGTCTCGCCCGACCGTCCCGGTGTCGGACGGTCGGACCGCCATCCCGGCTCGAACACCGCCGACTGGGCCGCCGACGCCGAGGAGGTGCTCGACGCGCTCGGGGTCGACCGGTGCGCGGTCATGGGCTGGTCGGCCGGCGGCCAGTACGCCCTCGGGGTCGCGGCGCGGCTCGGCGCGCGCGTCACGCACACGGGTGTGATCGCGGGGTGCGTCCCGGTGGACGACCCGGCCCGGCGGAGGGATCTCTCGCGGCTGGACCGCACGTTGGTGCTGCTCTCGACGCGGACCCCACCGGTCGCGCGCGCGGTGTTCGCCGGACTCGGCCGCGCGGCCCGCCGGCATCCGGACCGGGCGGCCCGGCGTGCCGCGGCGGGGCTGCCCGCGGCCGAGCGGGCCGCGCTGCTGGCGACGGGGGACTGGCTGGGTCGCACGATGGCCGAGGCCCTGCGGGATCCGGAGGGCCAGGCCGACGACTACCGCGCCTACGCCGCGGCCTGGGGGTTCGCCCCCGAGGACGTGCGCGGTCCGGTCACGCTCTGGCAGGGCGACCGGGACCGCGTGGTGCCCCCGGTCTGGGGCGAGGTGCTCCGGCGCCGGCTGCCCGACGCCGAGCTGGTCCGCGGCCCGGGGGAGGACCACCTCATCGCCCTGACCCGGCGCCCGGAGGTGCTGCGAAGGCTGGTGGCGACCGCACCGTGATCGGGTGCCCGGCGGTGTCACACCCCGTGGGTAGGGTCGTCGCGTGAGCGAGGAACGGACCGAGCGGGAACGGCGCTGGGCCGGGACGATGACCGGCCACGGCGACGGGCCGGTCCGCCGGGCCCATGTGGACGCCACCGCCAAGCTGGGCGCGGTGGACGGCTTCAGGCGGGTGGACCGCGAGGAGTCCGAGGACGCCCTCCTCGCGCCGGGGGCGACCCGGGCCCGGGGGAGCGGGCACCGCGCGGGTGGAGGAGCCGGACGCCTGGCGGACCTGCTTCGAGCGCGACCGGGACCGGATCCTCCACGGCACGTCGGCGTTCCGGCGCCTGGCCGGCAAGACCCAGGTCTTCATCTTCCCCGAGGACCATCAGCGCACCCGCCTGACGCACGCGCTCGAGGTCGCCCAGGTCGCCACGGGCATCGCACGCGCCTGCCGCCTGAACGTGGCGCTGACCGAGGCGATCGCACTGGGTCACGACTGCGGGCACGGACCGTTCGGGCATGCGAGCGAGGACGCCTTCACCCCGTACGTGGCCGGCGGCTACGACCACGCGGTCTGGGGGGCCGACGTGGTGCTCGAGCCGCTGAACCTCTGCGCGGAGACGCTCGACGGGATCCGCAACCACTCGTGGTCCCGCCCCGCGCCGTCGACACCCGAGGGCGAGGTGGTGGCGTGGGCGGATCGGATCGCCTACGTGTGCCATGACTTCGAGGACGCGGTCCGCGCGGGGATCGTCGCCCCCGCGATGCTGCCCGAGATCGTGCAGGAGCGGTGCGGCGACCGCCGGAGCCGCCAGCTGGATGCGCTGATCTCGGGCGTCGTCGCCACCACGCTCGACCACAGCGAGGTCGGGCTCTCCTCGCGCCTCGCGGAAGCGCTCGCCGCGTTCCGGGCCTTCAACTACGAGCAGATCTACATGCGGCCCGCGTCGGTCGCCCAGAGCGACGTCGTGGTCCGGGTGCTGCGGGCGCTGGTCGAGTTCTACGCCGACCGACCTCACGCCCTGCCCGAGCGGGAGGTCGCAATGGCCACGGGCACCGCGACCGAGCACGGCTTCGACCGGGCCCGGGCCGGGTCGCCCGAGGCGCTGCGCGAGGCGGTCACCTACGTCGCGGGGATGACGGACCGGTTCGCGTTCGCCCAGGCCCGCGCGCATCTCGGGTGGGATCCCGCGGGGCTCCCGGCCGGGCTCGACACCGGTCGGTGACCGGCCGCCTCCGCGGCGGCGCGTCGGTGGGCGACGCCGTACCCTGAGCCCATGGGGATTCTCGACGAGGACGTCGCGCGGGTTCGGGAGACCACCGACATCGTCGCGTTGATCGGCGAGCACGTTGCGCTCAAGCGCGCCGGAGGCCGATTCGTCGGCCTCTGCCCCTTCCACGGAGAGAAGACCGCGAGCTTCTCGGTCAACCCGCAACTCGGCTTCTACTACTGCTTCGGCTGCCAGGAGAGCGGCGACGCGATCACGTTCGTCCGCAAGATCGAGGGTCTCGACTTCGCCGAGGCGGTCGAGCGCCTCGCGGTCAAGGCCGGGATCACCCTGCGGTACGACACCGTGGGCGCGACGCAGGACCGTCGCAAGCGGGAGCGGCTGCACGAGGCGGTCGGCGCCGCGGTCGAGTACTACCACCGGCTGCTGCTGGAGGACCCGGCGGGTGGGCACGCCCGCGGGTACCTCCGCAGTCGCGGGTTCGACGGCGACGCGGCGCGCCGGTTCCAGCTCGGCTGGTCGCCCGACTCGTTCGACGCGCTCGCGCGACATCTCTACACCCTGAAGTTCAGCCGCGACGACATCGTCGCGGCGGGTCTCGCGTTCGTGAACCGCGCGCAGAAGGCGCAGGACTTCTTCCGCTCGCGGTTGATGTTCCCGGTCTTCGACCGGGCCGGCAAGCCCGTCGGGTTCGGCGGCCGCACGCTGGCAGACGACGGCCCGAAGTACAAGAACACGGCCGAGACGCAGCTGTACCACAAGAGCCGCCTCCTCTACGGCCTGAACTGGGCCAAGGCGGAGATCGGCGCGCGCGACGAGGTCGTGATCTGCGAGGGCTACACCGACGTCATGGGGTTCGCGCTCGCCGGTGTGCCGAACGCCGTCGCCACCTGCGGCACCGCGCTCGCCGACGACCACGTCCAGATCCTCAAGAGCTTCACCCGTCATGTGGTGCTCGCCTACGACGCCGACGCCGCGGGCCGGAGCGCGGCCGAGAAGTGGTACCAGTGGGAGCAGCGCTTCGACATCGAGGTCAAGGTCGCGCCGCTCCCCCCCGGTCGGGATCCCGGTGACCTCTGGCGGGAGGACCCGAGCGCGCTGCTCGAGGCGGTCGAGCACGCACCCCGGTTCGCCCAGTTCAAGCTCGACCGGGTGCTCGACGCCGCCGATCTGGGCACCCCCGAGGGCAAGGCCCGCGCGGTGGATCTCGCGGTCCCGGTGTTGCGGGAGATCCCGAACGAGCTCGTCCACGAGCAGTACGTGCAGATGGTCGCGGGCCGCACCGGGTTCGACCACCGGGTCGTGAAGGACTCCGTCGCCCGTCGCCCGGCCGCCCGTCGCGGGGGAGAGGACGCCGGACCGGCGGAACCCGTCCGGCGCGCACCGGTGCGGGTGGACCGGCGCGAGGAGGACGCCCTGCGGTGGGCGATCCATCGCGGCGAGCTGGTGGTGGACTGGATCGATGCCTCGCTGTTCGCCGATCCCGTGGCCCGGGAGGCGTTCGAGCACCTGTGGTCGGCCGAATCGGTGCCCGAGGCCATCGAAGGCGCCGAGGGACCGGCGCGGGCGCTGCTCGAGCGTCTGGCGGTCGAGGAGCCGATCGAGGACGACGAGCCGGAGACGGTGCGCGCCCGGCTCGTGGTGAACATCGTGGGTCCGGCAGCTGAACGATTGCGACGACGGCTCCTGACCGAGGGCGACGAGCGGGCGGCGGAGATCACCGGGTTGCTCGATCCCCTGAGAAATGCCGCGCGACGCCGGGTGGGCGAGCGGCGAAGGGGCAGCGATGCAGTTGGTACGCTTGATCTCTTCGTGGAACTGAACGGACCCACCACACCCGAGGCGGACGGGACGGTCGAGTCGACCACCCCACCGCGCCCGAACGGCGACATCGACGACCTCGTCGCGCGGGTACGCGATCGAGGGTTCGTGACCACCGGCGAGATCTTCGCGGCGTTGCCCGACCTCGAGCCCGACACCGCGGAGCTCGCGGCGATCTACGCCGGGCTCGAGGTGAACGGCGTGCAGGTCGTCGACGAGATCATCGAGGAGCTCCAGCGCGAGGACGAGCGGCGCGCCAGCCGTCCCGGCGACGACGAGCCGCGGACGGTGATCGAGCCGATCACACCGCCGCCGCCGCCCGCGCCCGAGGAGGTCGTGGAGACGGCCCCTCTCGAAGAGCCGCGAGCCCCGCGGCCGGCGCGTCCGTCGCCACACGTGGGGACGCTGGAGGCGGGATCGAGCTTCGACCCCGTCCGCATGTACCTGAAGGAGATCGGCAAGGTCCCGTTGCTCACCGGGCCCCAGGAAGTGAGCCTCGCGAAGCGGTTCGAGGCCGGGGTCGACGCGGAGTCCCGCCTGACCGACAACCCGGAACTCACGCCCGAGCAGCGGGCGAGCCTGCGGGCGGTCGTCCGCGACGGCGAGCTGGCCAAGAGCCACCTCATCGAGGCGAACCTGCGGCTCGTCGTCTCGATCGCCAAGCGGTACGTGGGCCGGGGCATGGCCCTGCTCGACCTGGTCCAGGAGGGCAACCTCGGCCTGATCCGTGCAGTCGAGAAGTTCGACTACACCAAGGGCTTCAAATTCTCGACCTACGCGACGTGGTGGATCCGCCAGGCGATCACCCGCGCGATCGCGGACCAGGCGCGCACCATCCGCATCCCGGTGCACATGGTCGAGACGATGAACAAGGTGACGCGGATACAGCGCCAGATGCTCCAGGAGCTGGGCCGCGAGCCCTCGGTCGAGGAGATCGCCGAGAAGGTCGAGCTCACGCCGGACCGCGTGCGCGAGATCCAGCGTCTCGGGCAGGAGCCGGTGTCGCTCGAAGCGCCGGTGGGGGAGGAGGAGGACTCCTCGCTCGGTGACTTCGTCGAGGACCCGAACGCCACGGCCCCCGCGACCGCCGCGGCGCGTGCGTTGCTCACCGAGGCGATCGAGGAGGCGCTCGAGGAGCTGAACGACCGCGAGCGCGTGGTCGTGCGGATGCGGTTCGGTCTCGACGACGGTCAGGTCCGCACGCTGGAAGAGGTCGGGCGCGAGTTCAAGGTCACGCGCGAGCGGATCCGCCAGATCGAGTCCAAGACGTTGGCGAAGTTGCGGCACCCGACGCGCTCGAACCGTCTGCGCGACTACCTCGAAGAGACCTGAGCCGTCCGGGTGCGTGGCACCCGGACGTCAGCCGCGTGCGTCGGCCGCGGGCTCGACGAGACGGAGCGGGTTCTCCGCGTCCTCGTCGTCCGTACGCAGGCGCTCCACGCCGAGCTCGACGGCGGCCTGCATGCGCTCGAAGACACGGCTGTCGCGCAGGCGCTCGAGCCGGCGGCGCATCTGCTCGTAGCGGGCACGTCCGGCACGGGCGCCGAGGTAGTAGCCGAGGCCGAAGCCGAGGACGAGGCCGAGTCGGAACTTCATCGCCCCCTTCCTAGCGCGTCGGGCGGGCGCGATGTCGACCGGGTGGCAGTGAACGTACGTTCGCCCAGGATGCTCCGGGTCGTCGGTGTCCGTGTGGGTCCGGGACGTCGTCTTCGACCCCAGGCCGCGGCAGCGTCCGCGCTTTCGCAGCCCGAGCTCGCTGCACGTGGCCAAGCTCGCCGAGATCGACGCCATGAACGCCTTGGGGCACCGAGCAGATCGGCAGGCTGTCCGAGGAGGCCTTCCTCGCCGCCGGCACCGCCCTCTACGCCGGTGAGGGCGGGAAGACCGACGGAGCGGTCAGCTTCGCGAACTGTGATGCCGCGATGATCGCGACCTTCCTGTCCTGGCTCCGCCGCTTCTTCGAGATCGACGAGTCACGGCTCCGCGTGCGCCTCTATCTGCACCAGGGTCTGGATCTGGAGGCCGCGATTGCGCACTGGGTCGCGGTGACCGGGATCCCCGACATCCAGTTCGGCAAGCCCTACCGGGCGGTCCCCGATGCATCCATCCGACGCAACAAGCACGAACACGGACTCGCTCGGGTCGAATACTGCTGCTCACGCACCCACCGCGGTGTCATGGGGCTCGTGAGGGCTTTGCTATCGTCAGAGGCCCTTCCGGGGTAGCTCAATCGGCGGAGCAGGGGATTGTTAATCCCAAGGCTGAGAGTTCGAGTCTCTCCCCCGGAGCCACTCACGCACCGGCCAGTGCCTCCGCGCCGGCCGTGATCGCCGGCAGGAGCGCCGTCGCCGTCGGCAACAGCTGCTCGCAGAAGAAGCGCGTCACGCGCTTCTGATCCCCCGCACGGCTCGTGTCCGCCGCGGCGGTCGCGGACCGGAGCATCAGGTGCCCGGCCGTCAGCATCGCGAGGAGCCGCAGGTACGGCGTCGCCCCGGCGAGTGCGTCCTCGACGGTCTCCACCCGGCCCAGCCACGCCGAGGCCTCACGGGCGGCGGACGCCGCGGCGGTGATCGCATCGCACGACGCGGTGAGATCCGGATCGGTCACGGCGGCGACGTCGGCGGCGATCCGCTCGAAGTGCTCCATCACCACGGCGCCCCCGCGCATCCCCAGCTTGCGTCCCACGAGGTCCATCGCCTGGATCCCGTTCGTGCCCTCGTAGATCATCGCGATGCGGGCGTCGCGGAGGTGCTGCGCCGCACCGGTCTCCTCGATGAAGCCCATGCCCCCGTGGATCTGCACGCCGAGCGAGGTCACGTCGAACCCGGCGTCGGTGGACCACGCCTTGGCGAGCGGCGTCAAGAGGGCCGCGATCTCCTCGTTGCGCTCGCGCACCTCGGCGTCCGGGGCGTGCTCGGCGCGGTCGATCGCGGCCGCCGTCGTGTAGATGAGCCGACGCATCGCCTGGATGGTCGACTCCATCGTGAGCAGCATGCGCTGCACGTCCGGGTGCTCGATGATCGGCGCGCGCTCGCCGCGGGGCGTCGACGGAGTCCGGCCCTGGAGCCGCTCGGCGGCGTAGGCGTGGGCCTGCTGGTAGGCGCGCTCGGCCAGCGCCAGACCCTCGACGGCCACGCCGATGCGGGCGTGGTTCATCATCGTGAACATCGCGACCATTCCGCCGTGGAGCTCGCCGACCAGCTCGCCGACGGCGCCCTCGCCGTCCTCACCGAACGAGAGCACGCAGGTCGGGCTGGCCTTGATGCCCATCTTGTGCTCGATCGAGAGGCACGCGACGTCGTTGCGTTCACCGAGGGACCCGTCGGCACCCACGAGACGTTTGGGCACCACGAAGCAGGAGATGCCCTTGGTGCCCGCGGGAGCGTCCGGCGTGCGGGCGAGCACGAGGTGCACGATCTGGTCGCTCAGGTCGTGCTCGCCGAAGGTGATGAAGATCTTCGTCCCGCTGATGCGATAGCTGCCGTCCGGCTGGGGTTCCGCCCTGGTGCGGATGGCGCCGAGGTCCGACCCCGCGTCGGGTTCGGTCAGGCACATCGTCCCGGTCCATTCGCCCGTGATCATCTTCGGCATGTACGTGGCCTTGAGCTCGTCCGAGCCATGGGCCTCGAGCAGGCGGGAGGCTCCCTGCGAGAGCAGCGGGCACATGCTGAAGGACAGGTTCGCGGTGGAGATCAGCTCCTCGAGTACGACGCCCACCAGGAACGGGAATCCCCCGCCGTCGTACTCGGGGGACGCGGCGACCGCACCCCAGCCGGCCTCGACGTACTGCTGGTAGGCCGAGGCGAAGCCCGGTGGCGTGGTGACCGTGTTGTCGGGATTGTGCACGCTCCCGACCTGGTCACCGATCACGTTCAGCGGGGCCACGGTCTCGGCGAAGAACCGCCCGGCCTCGCTCAGGAGGTCCGGGACGGCGGTGGCGTCGACGTGGGCGAAGTCGGGGTAGGTGACGATCTCGGTGAGCCCGCACTGGTCCAGGACGGCTTCGATGTCGGCGAGGGGAGGGACGTAGTCGGTCATCGTCGACAGTCTGGCGCGCCGGCGGGCCGGCAGCCGATCTGCGCCCGAGACGGGCCGGTCGGTCGCCGGAACAGGGACCTCCGGCCCTGGGGTGCGCGCCGGGCGATCCCGACACTGACAGGGATGCCGTCCGGGGCTTCCGGACGCCCGACAACCAGGGAGTTCCCCGTGAAGCGATCGACACTGGACAAATTCTTCGTGGCCGGCGGGCTGTTGCTCGCCGCGCTGCTGCTCGTGTTGGGACTCGTGTTGCAGTCCAACGCGAGCTTCGCGAACAATTACGTCCACGACCAGCTGCGTGCCCAGCGCATCACGTTCACACCGGCGCAGGCGCTGCAACCGGCCGAGAAGAAGGCGTCGTGCCTCGTCGACAACGCGGGCAAGCCGCTCGTCGAGGGCAAGCAGGCCGAGTGCTACGCGAACCGGTACATCGCGCTCCATCTGAGCGAGGTCAACGGTGGCAAGACCTACTCGCAGACGAGCAACGACGCCCGGGCACTGCGCACGGAGGCCACCGCGGCCCAGGAGAATGGCGCGGCCGACGCGAAGGCGCTCGACGCGAAGGCGACCGAGCTCGACGGCAAGGTCCAGACGCTCTTCCGCGGTGAGACGCTGCGCGGTCTGCTCCTCACCTCCTACGGCTTCAGCGAGTTCGGTCGCAAGGCCGAGCAGGCGGCGCTGGTCGCCTTCATGGCCGCCCTGGTCCTCTTCCTGGCCTCGATCGCCGGATTCGTCCACGCCATGCGGACACCCAAGGACAAGGTCATCGAGTAGCCGGAGGTCGGCAGCGGCCCGCGCGTCCTTCGATCGAGGGCTCGCGTAGTCTCACTGGTCCACCGAGGACGTAGGGGACACGACTTCGGGGCCGCTGCCGACCGATCGTCCCCGGGGGACTGCGAGTTGAGACGGCCTTCACGTGCGACGGTCCGTCAGGAGCTCGGGTTCCTGCTGCAGCTGGTCGGCGTGTGCGGATTCGTCTTCGCCCGACCGGTGCTCGCCTCCTTCGGCGAGTCGCCCGAGACGCTGCTCGAGGTCGGTGCGACCGGGCGCACCGTGGTGCTGTTCGCCATCCTCTGGGTCCTCGGTCCACCCCTGGTGCTCTGGCTGGCGGGTCTGCCGACCCGGTGGCTCGGTTCGAGGGTCCGCACGGCGGTCCACGTCGGTGTGCTGGCGGTGTTGGTCGCGATCTTCGTCGCCCAGACGCTGATCCAGTCCGGCACGTGGTCGCGTGGGCCGATCTGGGTGCTGGCGGTGCTCACGGCGGGGGTGGCGGCCTGGCTCTGGCTGCGCTTCGTCAATGCCCGGCAGTTCGTCGACTACCTCGCCGCGGCGCCAGTGCTCTTCCTCGTGATCTTCCTGTTCTTCTCGCCCGCGGCCGACATCCTCGAGGGCTCCAATGCGGAGACGGCCACGAGCGGCGCGCACGTCCCCGTGGTGTTCCTCGTCTTCGACGAGTTCCCGACCGCGTCATTGCTCGACGGCACCGGCGGCATCGATCCGAAGGTGTTCCCGAACTTCGAGCGGCTCGCGTCGATGAGCACCTGGTACCGCAACAACACGACCGTGGCCGCGACGACGGGTCGGGCCGTTCCGGCGATCCTGAGCGGCCGCATCCCCGCCGGCCACCCGGTGGCACCGGTCGTCAGCCAGTACCCCCAGAACCTGTTCACACTGCTCGGACCCGGCTACACCTTCCACGTCGACGAGCCGCTGACCGCCCTGTGCCCGCCGCGCCTGTGCGTCGGCAGCGCCGGTGGTGGGGTCCGGCACCTGGTGCGGCCGTCGGTTCACCTGTGGATGGATCGGTTCCACCGCGCCGGGCCGGCCGTCGACGTGATGATCGGGGCCGATCAGGCGGACCGCGGGCCGAGGTTCGAGGACTTCACCCGCGACATCGCGGCGACCGCGGGACCCCGCCTGGACTTCGTGCACGCCATCCTCCCGCACGTGCCCTGGGATCTCCTGCCCTCGGGCCGGACCTACGACGAGGGCACGGACAACGGCATCTCGCCCTATACGTACGTGTGGGTCGACCCTGAGGTGGCGCGCGTCGGGCGCGAGCGCCACCTGCTCCAGCTCCAGTACACCGACCACCTGCTCGGCGAGGTGCTCGACCGCCTGCAGGCACGCGGCGCGCTCGACCGGTCGCTGCTGGTCGTGACCGCGGACCACGGCGTGGCGTTCGACGACATGCAACCGCTCCGCGCCACTACGCCGCAGAACCTGACCGAGATCGCGTGGAGCCCGCTCTTCATCAAGTCGCCGGGCCAGACCGCCGGTCGCGTGGACGACCGCAACGCCGAGTCCGTCGACATCCTCCCCACCGTCGCCGACATCGTCGGCGTCGACCTGACCGCTCCGGTCGACGGGCGCTCGCTGCGCGGACCGGACCGGAAGACCTCGACGAAGTACCTCGTGCCGTTCGACCAGAACCAGGTGAAGACCGACGCCGACGGGCGGATCGAGATCCACGGGACGCAACGGTTCCACGACCTGCTCACGCGTGCTCCCGGCTACCGGGGGAGCGACGCGCTGGCACCGCTGCGCACCGGCGCGTACCCGGACGTTGTCGGACGTCCCGCCGACACCCTGGGTTCGGGTGCTCCCGTGACCGGTCGCGTCCGGCTGGACGAGAGGACGCTCGAGTACGACCCGCAGTCGGGCCGCGTCCCGACGATGGTGCGGGCCGACGTCCGGGTCGGCGCGGACTCGACCGTCGCGCTCGTCGTGAACGGGATCGTGACCGGGACCTACACGCCGGCCGAGGACCACCGGGCGCGATTCGCGGTGTCGGAGTCGCTCCTGCACCCGGGGCGCAACGAGCTCTCGATCCTCGCGATCGACGGGCCACCGCACACCCCGACCCTGCACCCGATCGGTCGGGGCTGATCCGCGGCGCGTGACCTCCGTCCCCTTCGCGGGGATCAGCGGCGATGTGAGACGTCGCCTCCGACCGCTCCCGGCGATCCCTCGGCGGCGGACGACACGTCCGGAGCCGGCGGAGCGGACATCACCACGGCCTCGTCGGTCCCGTCCCGCCCGGCGATGGAGACGCGGTCGCGTCCCTCGCGCTTCGAGTGCAGGAGCGCGTGGTCGGCAGCGTCCACCGTCTCGCCGAAGCTGGTGGTCGTGGAGGATGCGGCCAGCCCGAAGCTCACGGTGAAGAGGGGCATGCTCGCCTCCCCGAGCTCGCTGCGCAGTCGCTCGCGCACGCGCTCGATCACCTCCACCGCGTTGTCGAGCGAGCAGTCCGGCAGGACGACGACGAACTCCTCACCGCCGTAGCGGGCGGGGATGTCGTTCGGGCGGACAGCGTCGCGGAGCACGCGCGCGAACAGCCGCAGCGCCCGGTCACCGGTGTCGTGGCCGTGCACGTCGTTGAGCAGCTTGAAGTGGTCGAGGTCTCCGTACGCGACCACGAACGGGAGACCCTCCTCGGTGAGGTTCCGTGTGCGGGCCTCGAGGCTGCGGCGGTTGAGGAGCCCGGTCAGCGGATCGGTGTGCGCCTGGGTCTCGGACCGGGCGAAGGCGCGGAGCATGCCGAGGCGGTCACCGGCCTTGCGGGCGATCATCTCCCAACCGCGGCCGTGGTCCACGGCGGGGAGCTCGACGGGGCGCTGCATGTGCATCACGCCGGTCGCCCGGCCCGCGATGCCGACCGGCACGCACGTGGCCCACACCTCGTCGGCTCGGCCGCGCAGGTACGGGCAGGTGTCGAGTGAGGAGCTGGTGGTGAAGAACTGCGTCTGGCCGCTCATCGTCGCCGGGCACTCCTCGGGCGACCCGACCCGGCAGGAGGCATCGGCCTCCGGCGCGGTGTTCAGCACCTGCCGGAAGTGCGCGTGGCTCGAGTCCGCGAGCAGCATCTCCGACGGACACTCGCCGTCGACGATCGTCAGGGCCTGGCCGATCACGTCGTAGACGCCCTCCTCGGAGTGCTCCATCTCGAGCGCCCGTTGCAGGGTCGTCTCGAGGCTCGAGTAGCGGGCCTCGAGGGTCATCTCGGCTGCGTCGGCCGCCATACGGCGCTCGTCGTCGCGATAGCCGCGCAACAGCCAGAGCGCGAATCCGCAGAAGACGAGCGCGGTCGCGGCGAACGAGAGGTAGACGACGGAGCGGAGATCGTCGATGCCGGTCACGATCGCCGACGTCGAGTGCTGCAGGGTCGGGGCGTAGAACCGTGACTCGATCGACGCGAGCAGTGCGCTCGTCCGGTTCGCGACCTGATGCTCGTCCTCCAGCGCCGGGGCGAACGCGGGGTCGTCGGGGCTCATGCCGAGGAGGCTCGCCGCCAGCTCGATGGAGCGCGCCGCCGTCTTGGTGTAGCTCCGCTGGAGCGCACCCTCGCCGGGTCGATCGAGCGCGTGACGCAGGTAGTCGGCCCACGCGGCGTCCTGGGTCTGACCGGAGGCCTGCGCGCCGGCGAGCGCGGTGGCGCGCTCGGTGGGATCCCGGGTCTGCACGGCGCTGAGGAACAGCTGCTGGCCGGTCGTCGCCGCGGCCCACGTCCGGCGGAGCGCACTCTGGGCGGGGACGGTGCGCGCCGCCTGCTCGCGGGCCAGCGAATGGGTGCCGCGAACGGTGACCACGGAGGCGATGACGATGGCGAGGCCCGAGAGCAGGCCGAGCGCGGCGAGGATGAGGGTTCTCGTGACCGGGCCGATTCGTCGAGTTCGCATCTGGATGTCTCCTGACCGCGCGGTTCGCTCTCGGCACGGCCGACCCACGCATCGCCAGTCGAGTGACCTCCCAGTGATATCGAACGGGTCCGGGCGCATCTGAAGGCGAGATCTGCACCGCTGGCCCCCCGGGGGTGGGGCGCGACTCAGGCACCGGGGCCGCGCGAGGGAGCTACCCGCGGGCGGGATCAGCCGGCGTGACGGCGCAGGGACGGGGTGTAGAGACGTGGCCCCGAACCGGTGCGCTTCGCCTCGTACATGGCGACGTCGGCATCGGCGACGAGCCGCTCTGCGGCAGTGCCCTCACCGGAGAGCGCCACGCCCATGCTCGCCCGGACCGAGACGCTCACCGACCCGACGCTGACCGGCTCGCCGACGCGCGCGGCGAGCCGCTCGGCCCACGCGACCGTGGCCGGTGCGTCGACGGCGTCGGTGCACACGACCAGGAACTCGTCGCCTCCCAGCCGACCGACGATGTCGTGCGGGCGGACGACGCCGCGGAGTCGCTGGCCGACGATCTCCAGGACGGCGTCGCCCGTCGCGTGGCCGTGGAGATCGTTGACGTCCTTGAACCCGTCGAGATCCATGAAGACGACACCGACCGGTCCCTTCTCGAGCGCTTGCTCCAGCATGGCCATGATCGACGACCGGCTGCGGCACTCCGTGAGGACGTCGAACTCGGCGCGGTGCTCGAGCTCTGCGTAGAGGCGCGCGCGTTCGGTGACGTCGTCGACGCACACGACCGCGCCGAGAGATCCGCCCTCGTCGTCGACGAGTGCACCGAGGCGGAGCCGGGCGCGTCGCTCGGCGGCCTGGTCGGGGATGCAGACACGGACCTCGAGGTCGGCGTCGCGGCCCTGGTCGAGCACGGCAGTCAGGGCAGCGTCGAGCGCCGCCCGGTCGGCCGGGATCACGTGCTCGAGCTGCGCGTCGACCGTGCCTCCGGCGGCCGCTCCGAGGATCTGCTCGAGGCGTTCGTTGGCGTACACGATGCGGCGGTCGCCGTCGACGTGCATCAGGCCGAGCGGCATCGTCTCGGCGATGCGGCGGAGCAGCTGCTCGCGGGTTCGGACCGCTTCGTGCGCGGCCATCTCGTCGGAGATGTCGACGGCGTCGGTCTCGACGCACGGCTCGACCGGATCGTCGAGCCGATTCGTGTTCGTCAGCTCCAGCCAGACCCACCTGCCGTCGGCATGGCGATGCCGGAGCCGGAGCCGGCGCCGGCTGCCCGGCGCGCTGAGCATCTCCAACCAGTGTTCGATGCCGCGGGTCTGGTCCTCGGGGTGGACGAGGTCGAGCGATCCCCGGCCGAGCAGTTCCTCCGGACGCCAGCCGAGGATGCCGGTCACGGCCTCGTCGACGTGGGTCAAGGTCGCGATGTCGTTCTTGCGCATGCGGAACAGGCGTGGCCGCAAGGCGGGCTCGGCAGGACCGGGGCTGGCGGTGGAGATCGGGCCGGCCCCGACGAGCACCACGAGGAGCGCGCCGTGTCTCCGTCGCACGTCGAAGATGTGCGCCCACACCTCGACCGTGGGGTCGCTCGCGAGCCGGACCACGAGCCTCGTCACCCCGGCCTCGCGAACCCGCTCCCCGGCGGCGATGACCGCGGCCCGGTCTGCCGGGACGACGAGGTCGAGTGCCGACCGTCCCGCCATCACCGGATGGCGTACCGACCTCGAGCGACTCGGGGATCGGAACGAACATGCCTTGTTCCCCGATCGCGGCGACGGGCGCGTCGGGATGACCTCGCAGCATCGCCCGGCAGGCGGTCTCCACGACTTCGGGATCGAAGATCCCCGGATCCGGCATCGCAGACGGATCGGCTGCCGTCGGGCCGGTCTGTAGCCCGGCCTCCTGCGCGCGCCGGCGGGTCGGTCGGCGCGGCCGGCCCACGTGTCCGGTCGAGTGACCTTCGAGTGACATTGCACGTATTTGTGCACATCTGAAGCCGAGATCTCCGTGTGGCACCCCGTGCGGTGGCGGTGCGGCCGGGACCGCCGTAAGGTGCGATTCCGAGCGTTTGAGAGAGCAGTTTGATGGACGAGCAGGGCATCACCCCCGCGGGGACGCGACTCGCGGCCTCGCTCCGACCTCTGTCCGACGTCGGCCTGACCGACGAGGGTGCGTGGGCGTTGCTCGACGCGACTCCGGATGCACTCCTGCTGGTCGACGAGTCGGGTCTGATGCTCCTGGTGAACCGGCGTGCCGAGGAGATGTTCGGGTACGACCGCGCCGACCTGCTCGGCCACTCCGTCGACGACCTCCTGCCCGAACGCTTCGCCAAGATCCACCGCGCGCACCGGACCCGGTACCGCGTCGAGCCCCGAGTTCGTTCCATGGGGGCCGGCATGGCGCTCTTCGGTCGTCGGGCCGACGGGACCGAGTTCCCCGTGGAGATCAGCCTGAGCCCGATGCAGACGGACCACGGGCTCCGGGTGGTCGCGGCCGTCCGCGACATCACCGAACGCGTCAAGCTGGAGGCCCGGGCGCGGGCGTGCTCGAGATGCTCGATTCGATCACCGACGGCGTCTTCGTCTTCGATGCCGAGACTCTGCTCTTCACGCACGTGAACCAGGGCGCCGTCGAACAGGTCGGCTACTCGCGCGAGGAGCTGATCGGCATGACGATGCTCCACATCGCCCCTGACTTCACCGACGCGAAGTTGCGGGCTCTGCTCGAGCCGCTCGAACGTGGTGCGATCTCGTCGACGACGTTCACGACCGTTCACCGGCACCGCGACGGCACGGATCTCCCGGTCGAGATCACTCTGGAGGCGCGTCGCGACGAGGACGGTCGACCGGAGAGCTACGTCAAGATCGTCCGTGACATCAGTGAGCGGCTCGAGGTGGACCAGCGCCTCCGCCAGGCCGAGCTGGTCCTCTCGGTCGCCAACGATCGGGATCGGATCGCCCGCGACCTCCACGACCGGACGATCCAGCGGCTCTTCGCGGCAGGTCTCGCGCTCCAGAGCGTGCAGCTCCTTTGCGACGAGGTGGTGGCCGGCCGCGTCGGCGCCGTGGTCGATGACCTCGACGACACGATCCGGGAACTCCGGTCGGTGATCTTCGCTCTCCAGACACGGGAGCTCGATTCCGGTCTCCGCAGCCAGCTGATGCGCGTCATCGCCGCCGAGGGCGAGGCACTCGGCTTCGAGCCCCAGGTGCGCTTCGACGGTCTGGTCGACAGCGTCGATCCGCGCATCGCCTCCGAATTGCTGGCGACGGCGCGCGAGGCGCTCTCGAACGTCGCCCGGCATGCACAGGCATCGTCGGTGCAGGTGTTGCTCGCCTGTCATGACGACGTGGTCCTCCGCGTGGTCGACGACGGCCGGGGGATCCCCGAGCACGTCGTCGCGGGACGCGGCACGGGCAACATGGCGGCTCGGGCGTCGATGCTCGGGGGCGGGTGCCGCCTCGATCCCCGCCCGGAGGGCGGCACCGTCCTCGAGTGGACGGTCCCGAACGTTCACTAGGAGCCGGGTCCTCCGGGTGCCGTCACTCGTCGGTGAGACCCGGCACCGAACGATCACCGGCAATACTGGAGGTCATGACCGCGCGGGTCATGACGTCGATCGGGTGTGCGCTCCTGGCGGCGTTCCTCTACGCGCTCAGCAACGTGCTCGAACAGAGCGAGGCCGAACAGGTCCCCGACGAGTATGCGTTGCGCCCGAGTCTGTTGCTGCGGCTCGCGTCACGGCCTCGCTGGGTGCTCGGCCTCGCATCGGACGCCGGAGGCTACGCCGCGGGTGCGGCCGCGCTCTCGGTGGGTGCCGTGGTCTTCGTCGCGCCGATCCAATCGATGGGCCTGCTCATCACGCTGTTCCTCGGCGCTGCGTTGCGCAGGCGCCCGGTGGGCGCGTCGGATTGGCGCCTCGCCCTCCTGCTCTGCGGCGGGCTCTCCATGTTCCTCTACGAGACGTCGCCGACGCAGGGGCTCGAGGTCGTTCCCGCCTCGCGCTGGCTGGTCGCCGCTCCGGCGATCGTGGGCGCGGTGATGCTCTGCGTCGGAGCGGCGCGAGTCGCCCGCGTGGCGCGGGGGCCTGCCTCGGGGTAGCGGCGGCGATCCTCTTCGCAGTGTCGGCCGTGCTCACCAAGACGTTCGTCCACTACCTCGGCCAGGGTCTCTTCGCCTGGGTGCCGCACTGGGAGCCGTACGCGATGGCCCTCGCCATCGGGATCGGTTTCGTCATCGGCCAGTCCGCGTTCCAGGCCGGGTCGCTCGCGGGGTCGGTCGCCGGGATCGAGGCGGCCGAGCCGATCGCGTCCGTCGCGCTCGGGTGGGCCTGCTCGACGAGCACGTTGCGATCGGGACCCCGGTGCAGGCAGTCGCGGTGATGCTCTCGGTGATCACCGTGGTGTTCGCCATGGTCATGCTGGCGCGGTCCGAGGGTCGTCTCGTCGCCGGTCGGCCGTCGACTGCCGGGTCCGACCAGGGCTTCGTTCGACCGGCCGCGCCGTGAGCGGGGGAGGCCGGTCCGCGGGTCGGCGGTGACCACGGCTCCGCGCTTGTCGGCTGGGCTCCGGTTTCCGGGGACGGGGCGACAAGCGGTTTGCACCCGGCTCCGCGCTTGTCGCCTGCGCTCCGGTTTCCGGGGACGGGGCGACAAGCGGTCCGCTCGCGCCGGCGATCCCCGTCCTCATGGACGTGAGTCGGCGACTCGCGACCCGCGGTGGGTGGCCAACTTCTCGCGGACGGGATTGCAACCTGATCGTCACCGGGTGACAACGGCTCCAGTGGGAGGATCTCGCGGCTCGGGATCCTGGGGAGGAAGCCATCCATGAACATGGTTCGTCGCGCTACGGCCGTTGTGACGATCGCAGCCTGTTCCGGCGCCGGTCTGGCGCTCGTCTCGGCGCCGATCACCTCGTCGATCGCCAGCGGCGCGGGAACGCCGACGCTCGCCGTCGGCGACGCCGCGGTCCACGAAGGTGACACGGGTGGCAACCGGTCGCTGAGCTTCACCCTCAGTCTCTCCGAGCCTTCCCAGTCGACGGTGACCGTCGACTACTCGTTGATGCCGGTGACGGCGACCGCGGGTGCGGACTTCAAGACTCTCCGGGCCGCGACCAAGACCTTGACCTTCAAGGCGGGCCGCGTCCAGAAGTCGATCACCGTGCCGGTGTTCCCGGACACCTCGGCGGAGGGTGACGAGACGTTCCAGGTGATGTTGCAGAACGCGACGGGCGGTGCCGTGATCGGCGACGGCCAGGGCGTGGGCACGATCATCGACGACGATCCGGGCTCCGGCCTGCGTCTGGGGGTGGGTGACGCAACGGTCCACGAGGGTGACGCCAAGGTGCGAGCGGCGAAGTTGTGGGTGACCCTGTCGGACAAGGCGCCGGCGCCGGTCTCCGTTCAAGCGGTGGTGAGCGGTGACACGGCGACTGCGGGTTCGGACTTCAAGGCGGTCACCAAGAACCTCACGTTCAAGACGGGCCAGTTCAAGAAGGTCGTGAGCGTGACGGTCAAATCCGATCTGACCGGCGAGCAGGACGAGACATTCCACGTCATGCTGCAGAACGCCTCCGGTGCGGCGATCGTGGACGCGATGGGAACGGGCACGATCGTCGACGACGACACCGTGGTGAACCGGCCGTGGTACTGCGACCCGACCGACACCGCGATCAACGACAGTCACCCGGGTGACGCGACGTTCAATGCGGTGTACACGCAGGAGAAGGGCCCGCTGAGCGCGCAGGACTGCGCCGATCTCCAGCAGGACCTCGACGCGGCGTTGGACTTCGCGTCGCAGTACCCGACGGTGAGTTCCCTGCCGTCGAACTGGAAGCAAGCCGCGGTGTGGGCGCCGGGGCAGGGCATCCACTACGTCGACACGACGCGGTGACCGGCCCGTTCGATCCGAAGAAGCCGAACTGGCTCATGTACGACGGAACGTCACCGACCTCGAAGCTCACAGGCATGATGTTCCTCGAGGCCGAGCCGGGCGGTGCGAGCTCGGTGCCGCCGGCGGGCTTCCCGGGTGACAACGACCACTGGCACCGGCACGAGGCGCTCTGTTACAAGCCGGGCTCGTACCCGTTCATCGTCGGCGAGCATCTCACCGACGAGCAGTGCGCGGCGCTCGGTGGCACGAACCAGGTGTTCGCGAACGACTGGATGGTGCACGTGTGGCTCCCGATCTACGACAACTGGGTCGCCACCGACATCTTCAACATGATGCACCCGTCGCTGATGTAGTGATCGTGCGTCCCCGCCCGAGGCCGCGCTCGTAGAGTCGGCCATCGCCTGTACGTGTTGTGCGGGCCATCGAAGGGTTCGAGTCCTACGCTGACGACCGTCCGGGGCCGTAGCTCAGTGGTCAGAGCAGGGGACTCATAACCACCTGGGCGTGAACGCTGTACTACCGGCTGTTTCCGCAGGTGGGCGTCGAGCGTTGCGACGTGAATCTCTTGCTGTGAGCGCGACCTCGAACGCCGGTCCAGCACGCGTCGTCTCGGTGTCGTGAACGTGCGTGACGTACGGGAGGCGGCCAAGATGTTCGGATGTCGACCTCGCTGCGGACGACGACCGCCCGGTTGCTCGTCGCTGGGGCGATGGCGGTGGGGGGCGCGTGCTCATCGTCGAGCCCATCGACCGCGAAGTCCATCGGCACGACATCTCCCGGTTCCCGCCCGGCCACATCACTTCCCGACCCCTGTTCGTGGATCTCGTCCAAGCAAGTCAGCGACGTCGTCGGCCTCGATGTCGGACCATCGCTGGGCGACGGCGACGTGCCGGGAAGGTTCTGGGGCTGCATGTTCAAGTACCGAGACGGCTCCGGGAACCCGACCGAGCTGATCTTCCTGGGGAACACTCTGGAGGGTCCCGAGACGGTCCCGACGTCCCTCCCCGAGCACACACGAGACGTCGATGGCCTGGGGGACCGGGCCTACTTCGTTCCAGCGCCGACTCCTCAGAACGGAAATGCGCTCTACGTCCTGGTGGGCGATCGGGTGCTCCTCGTATCCGGCCGGCGATTGACGTTGCGGCATGCGAGACAGGTCGCCGAGATCATCATCGGGAACTGGTCGTGAGTCGTTCGTCGATGGAATCGTGGGGTCGTGCGAGCCGAAGCCTTCCCGGCCGAAGCGCATCCACCCTGGTAGAACGGCGCGAGGGGCCGTAGCTCAGTGGTCAGAGCAGGGGACTCATAATCCCTCGGTCGATGGTTCGATCCCATCCGGCCCCACCATTCTACCAGCGGTTTCCGCGTTTTCGACAAGCACTCGCGAGGTTCCCCGCGGGCCCGGTGGTCACGGTTTGGTCACAGCATGGTCACGAGAGACGACCGCAGTTCCCGTGCCGTTGCGCTCGGCCTGTGCCGCACCTTGTCTGGCGCAGGTGTCAGCGGTTCGCCAACGGCTGATCGTCGCGACGTGGACGAAGCTCTGGAGCTCACCGAAGTCCGGGTTCGCTTCACCAACGACGGCGTCACGGCGCAAGCAGTAGACGTACAGCTTCTCGGCGGGGAGGAACAGCGCCTCATGGCTCCGCCACGTGTGCTCTCCGAGAAGCGACCACCGAACCGCACCCTCCAGTTTGTGCAGCGATTCCCCAAGGGTGAAAGGCGGACGCTGCGGCTCAGGCGAGGGGATGTCGTCGAGGACGTGCCCATTCCGCTCACTGACGGCATCCACAACCTGGCCGTAGACCATGGGATGGCAATCGAGATCGAGCAGTTGAGCTATGAACCGTCGCGGCGTCCTTCCGTCGACGACGGCCCGGCGCTACTCGAAGTGATCACGATTGAGGAATATCGTGCGACCGAAGGCGTGCTTGGTTCGTGGGAAGCGCTCGACCGGCACGAGTTGTCCACAGTGCAGCAAGCGCAGATCATCGCGATGGCCGAGCTCATCAGCTCCGAGCGCAACGACACCACGCCAGGCGAGACGAAGCGTTACCGACTCGTCGGCTCGTAGGGAGCGCGGCTTCAGATCTGGCGAAGGATGCTCCGAAGGATGTGCTCGCCTGGTGGAAGCTGGCGGAAATCTTGACTCAGTCGACTGGCACACGATCGCCAGCCACCTCCCGAAGTAGATGAGCGTCGACATCGACGACGCGAGCGTGTTCTTGGAATGGCTCGAACGTCGCGATGCGGAACTGCAACGTGAGTCGATGGACGACTTCGGGTACATCCTGCACGCGGAGAATGCCGCCACCCCTCGAGGACAAGGCGGTGTCGATCCCGGAGGACCGACAACTTGTATCGGGGTTTGGTCGAGCTCGTCGAGAGTGCCGTCGAGGTTCCGCATACCGGCTGGCTTGAGGTGCGGCTCGGGCATGGCACGCACACGTGGGACGCAAAGGTTGCGCTGGAGGCGATCGACGGCCCCGTCGTGGTGCAGTTCGAGGACGGGATCACGCACGGGATCCACGGCGAGGGGCCGGCTATCCGATCCCCGGCTACCGCAATTCCCACTGGGATATCATGCGTACCTCCATTGAGAGCCTCGCCGGCACCCAGCGATTACCGAAGTCGAGTTCATAGCGACTGAGGGTGTCCTTGCCGTGCTCTGGCAGGCGCTCGACTCCGGAGACCTGACGGACGTGCAACGATCACAGATCGTTGCGATGGCGGAGCTGATCGCCGCCGAACGGAACTCGACAACACCGGGCGAGACGAAGCGCTGGAAGTTGAATCCGCGTTTGTCCAGGCGTGTTGAAATATCTCGTGAAGGAAGCGCCGAGGAACGGTGGCTCGCTGGTGGAAGCTCGCCGAGATCCTCCATGGCATCAACTGGCACGCGGCCGCCTTCCCCATTGATTCGGCGTGGGGAATCATCTCTGAACAGAGGTTCGATCTCGCGCCAAACACGGGGGTTATGGTTCGCCCCAACACACTCGACTGCCGGCCAGTCGCTCGACCTCGGGGCGCGCCTATACATCGATGAGTCCCTGTACGGACGGTGGCTCTACATCTCTGTCGTGGCGGTCCGCGAAGACGAGCGAGTCGCCTGCTTGTTCAATGTGCTCGAGGAGGACCGGCGCGAACATCAAGTATGAAGCGCGAGCTCCACTTCTGCAAGATCACCCGGCACCGAAGCGAGACCTCTTCTCCGCCGGCTGGGTCGGCGACTGCTCCCGTCGCCCCAGCCAACGGTGCGTTGGCATGTGCTCGGGATCGACCTGCATACCTGGTTGTGGTCGATGTTCGGCCACCACGAGGACCAGATCTACGCACGGTTCTTCCGGACGGCGATCACGTTTGCCGTGCGGTCATTGCTGCCGGACGACGTGATCGTCACGCAGCTCGTGCATGACGAGGTAAACGTTGCGTCACACAAGTATTTCGACTGGCATGCACCGTGGGCGATCCGACGCCTACCATGGTCTTAGGCATCGCGGCCGAGCAGGTGACGTTCGTGTCGTCGGACCATCGGACGAGTGGGTTTGAGGTCGACAGCACGTTCGTCCAGCTTGCGGACGTGATCGTCGGTGCAACCCGGCTGTGTTTGGACGCGAATCGAAGAAGCAGCATCAGGTGACGGTTGCCGCGGACGGTCGCCCGCTTGTCAAGCGCCTCTGCGATGACCGCCTGCGCCGGAACCGGGAACAGCCATTTTGGCCACGTCGGCCGCTGCAGCTTCGAGCTTCTTCCCGAGGTTCCCGATCGCTGGGTTGACGGACGATCAGCGTAGGTTCAAGTCGGCGTTCTACGCTCAGCGTCGGGCGGCGCTGATCGATGAGCTCAGCCAGCAGATGACGTTCGGTGGAATGTGATCAGCGAGAGGCGCTTGACTTCGGTTGCTTACCTTTCAGGCAGCAGCCAGGTCTCACTCGCCGGCCGGCCCTGGACTGTTGACCGGACAGGACGTGGGCCAACACCCCAGCGCACCGCGATCTGCTCCGGGCCGTGAGCACGCAGTTGCATCTCGATACCGCACAGAGCTGAGTGCGGGCGCTGGATCCGAAACGACTGTCGACCCGCGGTGGGATTGCCCGCGAGATGCACTGCAGCTCCTCGTAGTGCGTGTGGCCGCCCGTTGTCGAACCGCAGGGTCGCCGAGCTACGTCAAGGATCCGCGAGAAGTATTCGCGGACGGTCCGTGTCGACACGGGGGTGACAACGTGCTCGACGCCCCTTCCACGCGGTGCTCGCCCACCCCCACCGCGGCGTCGAGCGCGTGCCCGCCTGCATCGCCAGTCCGACTCGTCGATCTGCACCTACGTCGTGAGGTGGCGGGCCGAACTCGTGTCCTGCTCGTCGTGTGTACCGGACCGCCGGGGACCGGCAACAGTCGACGATCGCCAGCGCGGTGGCGCGCGCGGCGAAACGCGACGGTGTTGGGTTGGACTGGGCCCGATGGGCGCGTTGACCTGGTGCGAGCCGCCCGGTGCACGACGCGTCCGAGTCGCTCGATCACCAGACGTATCGGCGCGGTCGGTTGGTCGCTGTTGTGGAACCTCGCGGGAAGCGCAGCTGCGTCTCGGCCGCTCTCGTGGTCCTGGACGGCGTCGCGCGGGCCGGCGAGCTGTCCGAGCCCGGGACCTTGCCCGGCGGGCTCGGAGCGCGGTGTGGTCGTCCGCTGACGGCGTGTGAGGCCGCGAACGGCTCCGTCACCGTGGTCGAGGATCGCGATCGGGTTATTCCCGGTTGGCACGAACTGACGTGGGACCACGTCGTGGACTTCCTCGGACGGTAGGAACCACCCGACGATCGCCGACATCGTCATCGACACGAGCAGCGATCCCGACTTCGCCGCGCTTGTCGATCTTGTCGTCTCGTTCGCCGCGCTGATGACCCGCGGCACCCGCCCTGTCGTCGCACCCAACCCCTCTACGACCGCCCGTCACCCTGCTCACCCTGTACCACAGCGTGTCCGAATTGACCGTTCCTAGAGTGCACAGACTTGCCACTTCCGCTAAGCGGAAGTGGCCGACGGCCCGGGTCGTCACGTGCGATCGGATCAGCTCCGGCGCGACCTGTGGCGGTGGCGTCCGCGCCGGTGTCCCGAGGAGCGGGCGATCGATCGACGTCGAAAGCCTGGTCAACGTCCGCGCCGGTGTGCGTCCGCCGGTTGCGCTCTGCGCAACCGGCAAGTCTGTGCACCAAATGAATCGGTCAAATCGGGTGGGCCGGGATGCAGGTGCCAAGTCGGAGTGCGCGGGACGATGAGAGGTTGGTGTTCGCGGTGGACGTTGGTCGCCGCGGTGGAGGTTGGGCGTTGCGTTCGCTGGCGTTGTTCGTGTGGTGACGGCCCCGTCCACTCGGAAGCACCCGGCGAACTGGCGGACGTGCGCGGGCCGGGTGCAGACGACGATGTCGTGCTCCGGCCGCGCACCTCAAGGGAAGGTGGTTGCGACTCCCGGCGTCGCCCGAGCGGCGACGTCCGGTCACGCCGAGCGTTCCGGGCTGGTGGGGCAGCGGGCGCTTGGACCCAGGCCCGCGGTGCAGACGCACGAGCAGTTCTGCGGTTCAGTTCCAACGCAGCGGTTGACGCTTCACCGTCAGCGTGAACAGACGCCACCCGGGCTGGACTGGAACTCGGATCTGCAGTTCGCGGCGCATAACGCGGACCTGCCCCCGAACGAATCCTCTCTGTGTCAAGAGGTGGGTCTGGTGGATGTCGGGGCGTGCGTGGTGCTCACTGATTACGTCGGTGGT
>CAWDUD010000003.1:0-226877 GCA_963805415.1 uncultured Acidimicrobiia bacterium | reverse complement strand
GGCTGCCCTTCTCGGTCCAGACCCCGCCGACAGGCCGTACGGGGTGTTGTTCGCCTTCCGACCGCCTCGGCGGGGGTCCGGAGGTCAGGACCGAGAGGACCGGACCGAAGATCTCCTCGCGCGCGATCCGGTGGGCCGGGAGACCCCGGTGAACACCGTGGGCGGGACCAGAAGCCGCGAGCCGGGAGGTCGCACGGCGGGGACCACCGCTCGGCCCCCTCGGCCTCGCCGATGTCGGACAGCGTCCGGATGCGGGCGAGCTGCTCGGCGGAGTTGATGGCACCGATGTCGGTGTTCTTGTCCAAGGGGTCGCCCAGGCGCAAGGTGCCGAGGCGGCGCTTGAGCGAGTCGAGGACCTCGTCGGCGACCGACTCCTGCACGAGCAGTCGGGTGCCGGCGCAGCAGACGTGCCCCTGGTCGAAGAAGACCCCGCGGACGATGCCCTCGACCGCCTGGTCGACCGGCGCGTCGTCGAAGACGATGTTGGCCGCCTTGCCGCCGAGCTCGAGCGTGAGCTTCTTCCCGCTGCCGGCCAGCGAGCAGCGGATCAGCTTGCCGACGTCGGTGGAGCCGGTGAAGGCGACCTTGTCGACTCCCGGGTGCGCGACCAGGGCCTGACCTGTCGCCCCGGCGCCCGTGACGATGTTGACCACACCGGGGGGCAGGTCGGCCTGCTGGCAGACCTCGGCGAACGAGCAGCGCGGTGAGGGGTGTCGTCTCAGCGGGCTTCAGGACGACGGTGTTGCCGGTGGCCAGAGCCGGGGCGATCTTCCACGCGAGCATCAGGAGCGGGAAGTTCCAGGGATCACCTGGGCCGCCACCCCGAGCGGGCGTGGCGCCGGCCCGTAGCCCGCGTGAGCCAGCTTGTCGGCCCAGCCTGCGTGGTAGAAGAAGTGGGCTGCCGCCAAGGGGACGTCGACGTCGCGCGACTCCTTGATCGGCTTGCCGTTGTCGAGGGACTCGAGGACGGCGAACTCACGGCTGCGTTCCTGCAGGATGCGAGCGATCCGGAAGAGGTACTTGCCGCGTTCGCGGCCGCTGAGCCTCGACCAGGACCCGTCGTACGCCTTGCGTGCCGCGGCGACCGCTCGGTCGACGTCGCGAGGGCCACCGTCGCTGACCTCGGCCAGCACCTCCTCGGTGGAGGGCGACACGGTCTTGAAGGCCGACCCGTCCAAGGTGTCGACGAAGGCTCCGTCGATGAACAGGCCGTAGGACGGTTTGAGGTCGACGACGGCGCGCGACTCCGGCGCGGGCGAGTAGTCGAACGCCGAGTTGGACCCTGAACCGGTCATGGCCGCCAGCCCATCAGTCGAGGGTGAAGTAGTCGGGGCCGGAGTAGCGGCCGGTCGAAGCTTCTCCGCTGCATCAGCAGGTCGTTGAGCACGCTCGAAGCGCCGAGGCGGAACCAGTCGGGGTCCAGCCAGTCGGCGCCGACGGTCTCGTTGACCAGCACGAGGTATTTCAGCGCGTCCTTGGTGGTCCTGATGCCGCCGGCCGGCTTCACGCCGACCTGGCGGCCGGTGGCGGCGAGGAAGTCGCGGACGGCCTCGAGCATCACGAGCGTCACCGGCAGCGTCGCGGCGGGGGCGATCTTGCCGGTGCTCGTCTTGATGAAGTCGGCGCCGGCGAGCATCGCGAGCCACGAGGCGCGGCGCACGTTGTCGTAGGTCCGCAGCTCGCCGGTCTCGAGGATCACCTTGAGGTGCGCATCGTGACCGTCGGCCGCGCAGGCCCCTGACGGCGACGATCTCGTCGAAGACCTGGAGGTAGCGCCCGGAGAGGAAAGCGCCGCGGTCGATGACCATGTCGATCTCGTCGGCCCCGGCTGCGACGGCATCTGGGTGTCGGCGAGCTTGACCGGCAGCGAGGCACGGCCGGCCGGGAAGGCGGTGGCGACGGCAGCGACATGGACCCCGGAGCTGCCGAGCGCTTCCTTCGCCACGGCGACCAGGTCGTTGTAGACGCAGACGGCTGCGACGGCCGGCACCGTCGGGTCCGCGGGGTCGGGTCGTTGGGCCTTGGCGCACAGCGCGCGGACCTTGCCGGGGGTGTCGGCACCCTCGAGCGTCGTCAGGTCGATCATCCGGATCGCCAGGTCGATGCCCCACGCCTTGGCATCGGTCTTGATCGACCGCGTGGCGAGCCCGCCGCCCGCTGGTCGACGCCGACCTGGTCGACACCGGGCAGCCCGTGGAGGAACGCGCGCAGGCTGCCGTCGGACGCTGCGACGGAGTCGAGCGGCGCGGCACGCGAGGGGGCGGTCGTCACCTGGTCACCCTATGCCGCGGCGCACCGGCAGGATGGTGTCCATGAGCGTGACGATCCGGGCGGCCGCGGACACCGATCAGCCCCTGCTCGATGCCTGGGCGGCCGACCCGGGGCCGTACGGCGAGTGGGGTGATCGCACCGGGGCCGAACCTGTCACCGTGCTCGGGCGGATGATCGTGCTCGACGACGACGTGCCCGTCGGTGACCTTTCGTGGCATCCCGAGGGCTACGGCGCGAACGCTGGATCGGTCGCGATCAACATCGGCATCTCGTTGATCCCCGAGGCGCGAGGGCGCGGCATCGGGACCGTGGCCCAACGGTTGCTGGCCGAGCACCTGTTCGCGACGACATCGGTCCACCGTGTGGAGGCGTCCACCGACGTGACCAACGTCGCCGAGCAGCGTGCGCTGGAGAAGGCCGGCTTCACACGCGAGGGCATCCTGCGCGGGGCTCAGTACCGGGCCGACGGTGTCCACCACGACCTGGTCAGCTACTCGATCCTGCGTACCGACCTGTAGTCCCCCCGCGACGGGGTAGGTCCCACCGCGCAGGCCGGCACGGACTATCCCGTCGTGAGGCCGGTGAGGTCGGCGACCTCGGCGGAGACGGCAGCGAGACGGGCGGCAGCCGTACGTCGGACGCCACTGAGGTCGTCCTCGCCGGCGAGCACGGGCAGGACGACCTCGAGGTAGGCCTTGAGCTTGGGCTCCGTGCCTGACGGCCGGATCACGACCCGACCGGACGAGACGTGCGAGCCGTCACCGCCCAGGTGGTAGCGCAGGCCGTCAGTCGGCGGCAGGCCGCTCGAGCCGATCGAGAGGTCGTCCACCGAGAGCACCGGGAGCCCGCCGAGGTCGCGGGCGTCGGTGGCCCGCAGCCGTTCCATGACTGCGGGGATCTCGTCGAGGTCGGTGAAGCGCACCGAGAGCTGATCGGTGGCATGGATGCCGTGGGCTCGAGCCAGGTCATCCAGCACGTCGAGCAGCGAGCGTCCCTCGGCCTTCAGCCCGGCGGCCAGCTCGGCCACCAGCAGGGCCGCAGTCACGCCGTCCTTGTCGCTGACCGCCTCGGGGTCGACGCAGTAGCCGAGCGCCTCCTCGTAGCCGTAAACGAGCCCAGGCACCCGCGCGATCCACTTGAACCCGGTGAGCGTCTCGACATGGGCCAACGGCGGCTCGGCGGCCGAGGCGATCTCCCCGAGGAGCGACGAGGAGACGATCGAGCACGCGAGGACGCCGCGCCGACCGCGGTTCAGTACGTGCGTCGCGAGCAGCGCACCCACCTCGTCGCCGCGCAGCATCCGCCAGGAGCCGTCCGGCAGCGGAACGGCTACCGCGCACCGGTCCGCGTCCGGGTCGTTGGCCAGCACGAGGTCGGCGTCGATCGAGCGGCCCGCCGACACGGCGAGGTCGATCGCACCCGGCTCTTCCGGGTTCGGGAACGCGACCGTCGGGAAGTCGGGGTCGGGCGCCGCCTGCGCGCTCACGACGTGGGGGGGCTCGAAGCCGGCCCGGCCGAAAGCCTCCAGCACCACGTCCCGTCCGACTCCGTGCAGCGGGGTGTAGGCGATCGTCAGGTCGCGCGGCGCATCAGGTGCTACCAGCGACGCCGCCCGGTCGAGGTAGGCCTCCAGCACCTCGTCGCCGAGCCGGGTCCAGCCGTCCGCTCGTGGGATGTCGGCCAGCGCGCCGACCGCCTCGATGTGCGCACTGATCTCTGCATCGACGGGGGCCACGATCTGCGACCCGCCGACATAGACCTTGTAGCCGTTGTCCTGTGGCGGGTTGTGGCTGGCGGTCACCATGACGCCCGCGGCGCAGCCCAGGTGCCGGATGGCGAACGCGAGCACGGGTGTGGGTAGTGGTCGCGGGAGCACGTACGCCCTCAGGCCGGCGCCGGCCATCACCTCGGCCGTGTCGGTGGCGAACACATCGGACTTGTGGCGGGCGTCGTAGCCGATGACCACGGCGCCCCCGCCATGGTCGCGCACGTAGCCCGCGAGGCCCGCCGCCGCGCGCTGCACCACGGCCCGGTTCATCCGGTTCGGTCCGGCGCCGAGAGCTCCTCGCAGGCCGGCGGTCCCGAACTCGAGCGTCCCCGCGAACCGGTCGGCGACCTCCTCGATGTCACCCGTGACCAGCAGCGCCTCGAGCTCGGTCCGGGTGTCCTCGTCCGGGTCCTCCGCCAGCCAGTCATGGGCTCGGTCGAACAGGTCGGCGCTCATGGTCGGGTCACCACCCACTCACAGTCGGCTCACCACGTCGGCCAGCAGCGCACCCATCCGGGTGGCAGCTTCCTGGCCGGCGGCGAGGACCTCTTCGTGGTTGAGGGGCTCCCCGGTCATGCCGGCGGCGGCGTTGGTGACCAGCGAGAGCCCCAGGACCTCCGCGCCTGCCTCGCGGGCGGCGATCGCCTCGAGCGCCGTGGACATCCCGGCCAGGTCTCCGCCGATCGCCCGGACCATCCGGATCTCCGCCGGGGTCTCGTAGTGCGGGCCGGGGAACTGGACGTAGACGCCCTCCGGGAGGGTCGGCTCGACCTCGCGGCACAAGGTGCGCAGCCGGGACGAGTAGAGGTCGGTGAGGTCCACGAACGTCGCGCCGACGATGGGGGACCGGCCGGTGAGGTTGATGTGGTCGCTGATGAGCACCGGGGTCCCCGGGACCCAGGCCGGGTCGAGGCCACCGCAGCCGTTCGTGAGCACGACCACACGACACCCTGCAGCGACCGCCGTACGGACGCCGTGGACGACGGGAGCGACTCCGCGGCCCTCGTAGAGGTGGGTCCGGCCGAGGAAGACCAACAGGCTCAGGTCGCCTGTGCGGACCGAACGGATCCGCCCGGCGTGCCCGACGACGGCCGGCGGCGCGAAGCCGGGAAGGTCGGTGACCGCGAGGTCAGCCACGGTCTCGCCCAGCAGCTCGGCGGCGGGCACCCAGCCCGATCCCATGACCAGTGCGACGTCATGTCGCTCGACACCGGTAACCGCGGCCAGGGCGACGGCCGCCTCCCGCGCGAGGGCGTAGGGGTCGCCTGCTGGATCGTGCGAGGTCGTCGTTACGGGCTCGCTCACGGTGCTGACGCTACCGCCGCTGGCCGCGCTCCTGCAGCGACGAGGCATGGCTCAGGATGGCGTCGGCTGACTCGTCCGGGCTGATCCTCGTCGTGTCCACGTCGAGGAGGCTGTCGATCTCCGGGCGGAGGAACGCGGTCCCTTCGATGAAGGACGTCGCGAGGGCGGTGCCGGACAGCTTCCGGTTGGCCACTCGGTCGGCGGCGACCACGCGCCTCAGCTGCTCGTCGCGGTCGCAGGTGAGGAACACCGGGACGAAGGTCGCGCCCCGCGCAGCCGCGATGTCACCCACGCGGGCGAAGAGGGCCCTGCTCTTGGCATCCTGCTCAAGGCTGTTGGTGAGGACATAGCTGCGATCGAGCGGGGCCAGCTGCTCGAGCGTCGCGAGCACGGCCTCACGGATCATCGAGGTGTACTGCCAGATCTCGGAGGGCAGCTGTCGTCGGCCGTCCCAGTCAAACGCCGCCATGACGGGGAAGTTGATGATCTGGTTGTCGAGGACGACGGCCCCGGATCTTCGGTGCAGGGCGTGGGCGATCGTGCGCTTGCCCACCCCCGGTGAGCCCAGCAGGTAGATGACACTGGTCGGCGCCACGGCCTCGATGCTCATCAGAGGCCGGTCGACCGGCACGGACGGTGCCTGAGTCGCGCACGTAGTCGTCCGGTGCTCCGGCGACCTCAGCGGCGTCGGCGATGATCCCGAGGTAGCGCGCGGCCGGCAGCCCACCCTCGTAGGCGTCGAGCAGGTAGAGCCAGGCCGTGACCTCACCCTCGAGCGTGTGCACCATAACGCGGACCTTTCGGTGAGACCGATGTCCGAGCCCTCCCACTCGTCGAGGGTGGCCTCGTCCACGCTCGACAGGTCGTACAGCATCACGAACACCTGGGAGCCGGCCTCTTCCGCGAGCGTCGCGAGCGCCCCCTCCCAACCGAGGTCCTCACCGCCGAAGGTGAGGCGCCAGCCGTCCAGCCAGCCGCTGCCTCGCGGTGGGGAGGTGGGGGTCCGCTCCAGCATCTGCCGCGGATCCAGGTTGCTGCCGTACGCCGCGTAGAGAGCCACGGAGCGCAAGCGTACGGAGTCCGACGTCGGGTCTGGGACGATGAGCGGCGTGACGCGTGTGGTGATCCTCGGCGGCGGGCCTGGCGGCTACGAGGCGGCGCTGGTCGCGGCGCAGCTCGATGCCGACGTGGTCGTCGTCGACCGCGACGGCCTGGGTGGTTCTGCGGTGCTCACTGACTGCGTGCCGAGCAAGACGTTGGTCGCGACGGCAGAGGTCATGACGTTGGCCGCCGAGAGCGGCGCGCTGGGCGTACGCCTCGCTGGCGGGGACCCGGACGCCTCCTCTGCCGCCGTCGGTGTCGACCTGGCAGCGGTGAACGCCCGCGTGAAACGCCTGGCCCTGGCCCAGTCCCACGACATCCGCATCCGGCTCGAGGGCGAGGGCGTGCGCTTGGTCGAGGGCGCCGGGCGCCTGGCGGAGCCATGCGTCGTCGAGGTGGGAGACGAGCGGCTGGTCGCCGACGCGGTCCTTGGCCACCGGGCGCGTCCTCGCATCGTGCCGGGCGCCGAGCCTGACGGTGAGCGCATCCTCACCTGGACCCAGGTCTACGACATGGCCGAGACGCCGGAGAAGCTCATCGTCGTCGGGTCCGGCGTCACCGGCGCCGAGTTCGCGTCCGCCTATCTGGCCCTGGGGTCAGAGGTCGGCTCGTCTCCTCGCGCGACCGCGTGCTGCCCGGCGAGGATGCCGACGCGGCCGAGGTGCTCGAAGGAGTCTTGCAACGACGCGGGATGACGGTCATGGGTCGTTCGCGCGCGTCGACGGTCGAGCGGGTCGGTGACCGCGTCGTCGTCACCCTCGCGGACGGTCGGACCGTCGAGGGCTCGCACTGCCTGATGGCGGTCGGGTCGGAGGCCAACACCACCGGGATCGGTCTGGAGGAGGCGGGTGTACGTCTCGACGACCGAGGGTTCGTGGAGGTCGACCGGGTCTCCCGCACCTCGGCTCGAGGGGTCTACGCAGCAGGCGACTGCACCGGCGTCCTCATGCTGGCCTCGGTCGCCGCCATGCAGGGTCGGATCGCCATGCGCCACCTCTTGGGTGATGCCGTGGCGCCGATCGACCTCAAGACCGTGTCCTCGAACGTGTTCACGGACCCGGAGATCGCCACGGTCGGCGTGACGCAGGCGGAGGTCGACGGCGGCGCGCCCAACATCGTCTCGGTCAAGCTGCCGCTGGCCACAAACGCCCGGGCCAAGATCTCGGCATCACCGACGGCTCCGTGAAGATCTTCGCGACGGGCGGGATGCGCACGGTGCTCGGAGGCGTCGTCGTCGCGCCCCGGGCCAGCGAGCTGATCTTCCCGGTGGCGCTGGCCGTCCAGCAGCGCCTCACGGTCGACGAGGTGGCTGCCGCATTCACGGTCTACCCGTCGCTGTCGGGGTCGGTGGCCGAGGCCGCCCGTCAGCTGCACCCGCACTCCTGAACGCGGGCCGACCTACGGCTCAGGCGGCAGCGTCGAGGGACAGTCCCGGGGTCGCCCAGGTGCGCCGGTCGAGGTCGACGAGGAAAGCCTCGTAGTCCGGGAGCGCGACGAGTCGGTCGAGGGCGGCGAGGCCCTCCACGAACGCCGCCGTCGCGAGCGCGTCTGCGAGGCCAGGGTCCGGACCGACCACGGTCGCGGGACAGAGCTGAGCGTCTGGCCCGCCGGTCTAGGGTCGATCAGGTGCTCGCCGCGGCGTAGGTCCCGGAGGTCGCGACTGCCGTTCCCCTGGCTGGGAAGGAATCGACGGCCAGGACCGCGGCAACGGCGTCAGCGTCCAACGGGTGCCGAACTCCCACCGACCAGGTGCGTCCCGGTTCCGGGCGCCCCCGCACGAGCAAGTCACCCCCGGCATCCACCAGGAACCCGTCGCAGACCGGCCCGAGCAGCCGACCGACGCGCTCGAGCGACCAGCCCTTGACGAGGGCGCTGGGGTCGAAGCCCTCGGGCACGGCCCACGGGTCGAACCAGCCGTCGGTCAGCTCCCAGGCTGCCTCGCAGCGCGCGAGCACCTCCTCGACCAGGTCGGCATCTGCGAGGGGAAGTTCCTCGTCCCGGCGAAGGCGGTTCACCGCGCTGTCCTGGCGGTAGGTGCTGAACACCAGGTCGACGTGCTCGAGCCAGGCCACCGACTCGGCCAACGCGATCCGGGCCGCGTGAGCGTCCTGGATGCCTCGTACCGCGTAGCGGACGCCCGTACCCATGACCAGCTGGACGTGGTCGAGGCTCTCGGCTGTCATGGTCAGAGCCCCGCCTTAGCGATCGCGGACGTGAGCGAGGAGATGAAGGTCTGAGTGGTGAGCGTGGCTCCTGAGACCCCGTCGATCGAGGCCGACTGCGCCTTCAGCGCCTCTGACACGAGGATCGGGACAGCCTGGCTGTTGATCCAGCGGGACTTGCCGTCGGTGGGTGCCTGGACGAGCGTGATGTCGGTGATGGTCCCGCTCTTGACCACGATCTCGACCTGGACGGGGCCGAACCGGTGCGTGGCGACGTCGCCGGTGAACGTGCCGGAGGCCGACTTCGACGACGACCCGGACGCACTGGATCCTGATGAGCCCGAGCTGCCGGAGGACCCGCTCGAGGAGCCGGAGGACGAACCCGACCCGTGGTGGCGCCGGTCGACGCGCGGCCCGCGTCGGTGGTGGCTGCGCTGGCCGTGACCGGGCTGATGTGCGGTGCCAGGACGAGGACGCCCGTGACGCCGGCTGCCGCGGCGGCCGTGCTGAGCAGAGCGCGGTTCATGTCGGTCCTCTCCGGTCGGTGGTACGGCTGTGCGGGCGGTCAGGCGGGCAGCAAGGAGAAGCTCTCGGCGTGGACCCGGTCGTCCGGGATGCCGAGGCGGGCGGCGGCTGTGCGGACCGAGGTGATCAGGTCCTCGGGGCCACACATGAAGATCGTTCGGTTCGCGACGTCGGGCACGAGCTGGCGGATCCGCGCGGCGTCGAGAGGCTGCTCGTGCCGGTTGCCGGAGAGGACGTAGACGGTCGCCCCGAAGGACTCGACCATCCGCTCGAACTCGTCGCGGAACAGCACGTCGCCCTGGCTGCGCACGCGGTAGAGGACGACGGTCCCGGGCCGTGCACCCAGCTCCTCGAGGATCGCGCGCACCGGGGCGACGCCCACGCCACCGGCCACGAGCAGCAGCGGCTGGTCGGCGAGCTCGCCGTGCTCGGCCACGTGGAATCGGCCGTACGGCCCCTCGATGAAGACGCGGGTCCCTGGTGGCAGGCTGATGAGCGATTTGCTGTGCTGACCGACCTCGCGCACGGTCAGGCGGAGGAACGAGCCGTTGGGGCCGCTGGACACCGAGTACGGGTGCCCGCGCCACCACAGGTCAGGGGTCAGGAAGCGCCAGAGCAGGTACTGGCCGCCGTGGACGTTGAGCGCCTCCAGGTTGCGGCCGGTGAGATAGACGCTCACGACGCCGGGGTTCTCCTCGACGACACTGCCGCCCCAGCACGCACCGCCCGACGGAACTCGATCCGGCGTTCGGGGGCACGGCGGACGAGTGACCGAGACAGAGGGCTACCGTCCGGAAAAAGTCGATCTGCTTACACTCGCAAGTAGGCGACGGGTTGCGGAGGTCACTCGCGAAGAGGCTGGAGCTGGCATGGCGAACGCGCTGCGGAACGAACTTGAGTACTTCGCTACGGCCGGCCCGACGACGGACCTCGCACGCCATGCTCGGCTCGTAGCGAGGCTTCCTTCAGACCCGTCGGCTCTCGGGACCTCGTCCGCGGCGTCATGTTGCACAACTGGATGGCGATGATGCGCGGGATCGCACTCACACCCGAACGCGACGGCATGCAGGTCGTTGGCACGGCGGCGATCGTCGACCGAATCCTCGAGATCGATCCGAACCCGCTTGACGTGAAACGTCCTGCGGCACGTCGGATGATTGGGTTCTGCTACCACTTCGCCCTGTTGCACTGCGGGCTGCTCCGAGCGAAGGGCGTGCCTGCTCGAACGCGTTGTGGATTCGCGGGCTACTTCGAAGCGGGGAAGTGGATCGACCATTGGGTCGTCGAGTACTGGGACGGGCACCGCTGGCACCTGCACGACCCGCAGACTTGGCCGGGACGACCTGACTGCAGAAGACTTCCGCGACGGCGTCGGCGCCTGGAAGCTCTGCCGTGCAGGAGAAGCAGACCCCGCCGTCCACGGCAACGGAGAGCTGTGGGCTTGGGACGAGCTGCGCGGCAGCCTGGTCAACGATATCGGCGCGCTCAACAAGATCGAGGTCGGCGGCTGGGACTGGTGCGAGCTCCTCAAGGTCGAGCCGTTGGACCAACCGCATTCAGCCGTCGATGATCAGCTCGACGCGCTTGCCGATCTCACCTCCGGCGACGAAGCGTCCTACGAGCTTGTCCGGGAGGCGTTCCAACACGCCCGATCCATTCAGCCTCCGGGGGACCTCACTGCGAAGTAGCACTCCAAGGAAGGGCACCTCGACGTCATCGTCGCTCCGGTGCGGCGTCGGTAGCGACCAACGCCACGGTCAGAACCATCCGACGGTGCGGTCTTCGAATCGAAGTTTGCGGATTGCGATGAGCGCCGCACCGGCTCCGAAGATGGCGAGCACGGTGAGCGGAAGGACGATCACGGTCCAGGTGAGGTGGTCGAGGAGGAGGTCGCGGCTGGCGCGCATGGCCCAGTACTGGGGTGTGGCGGGTGCGAGGTGGTGGGTCCAGGGAGGGAGCGTGGAGAGCGGGACGAGCGCGCCGCCGATGGCGCCGAGGACGGTTGCTCCGAGGAAGCCGATGGCGTTGAGTTGTTGGCTGGTCCGCACGAGCGCCGTGACCGCGATGCCGATGACCGTCGCGGTGACGACGTACAGCCCGGCGACGACGACCAGTGGCACCAGGCTTTGTGTTGCGTGAAGGTCGAGGAGCGCAACACCGGCGGCGAGGACGACGCCGATCTGAGCGAGACCGATCAAGATCATGGGCAGTGCCTTGCCGAGCACGATCTCGGCGGGCCGGGCACCACTCGCTCGGAGTCGGGGCCACGTCTTCCACATGTGCTCACGGAAGAAGAGGAATCCGGTGAAGGGCACGAGGAAGAAGCCGAACTGCACGATCATGGCGGGCACGGCGAAGTCGGATCCGGAGGCGTGCGGATGGCCACTCACGACGAGCGCCGCGCGGAAGGTCGTGCGATAGAGCGCAGCCATGATCACCGGCATGACGAGCAGCACCATGAGCGGCATCGGGTCCCGCCGCAAGATGCGCAGCTCGTTGCGGGCGATGGCTGCGCTACGCCGCGGCGACATCGAGATCCTCGGTGGAGTAGCGCTGCCCGGTGAGCGCGACGAACACACTCTCGAGGCTCGGTCGCAGGAGCTCGATGCTGGAGACCTGCGACGCACTCGACCCGAGGTCGCGGATGACCGTCGCGATCGTGCCGGCCGGGTCCTGGGTCTCGATGGTGAGGACCTGGTCAGCGACGGACGCTCCAGCCAGGCCCGTGCCAACCGCGTCTGGCACCGGTCCGTCGAAGGAGAGAGCGACACCGGTGTGGCCGTGGTCGGCGACGAGATCATGCAACGTGCCCGACGCGATGACCCGGGCCCGCAACAGGATCGCGACCGAGGCGTCGAGCGCCTCGATCTCGGGCAGGTAATGCGACGAGTACACGATGGCGGCGCCCTCTGCGGCTGCCTCCTGCACGAGGCCGAGCAACGACGTACGCGTCTCGAGGTCGGCGCCGACCGTCGGCTCGTCGAGGAGCAGCAGCGCCGGCCGGTGCAGGAACGCGATCGCGGTGTGGAGTCGGCGGCGTTCACCGCCGGAGAGCGCGAAGGCCGTCCGGTCGAGCAGGCCGTCCAGCCCGAGACGCGCGGCAACCTCATCGACCCGGCGCGCGCGTTCCTGACTCCGGAGTCCGACGAGCTCGGCGAAGAACATCAGGTTCTCGTGGACCGTCAGGACCTCGTAGACGCCGATCTCCTGCGGGGCAAGGCCGACCCGTGCCTGCGCAAGGGAGGGCGTCGCGACCACGTCGACGCCGTCGATCGCCACGGTGCCGCCGTCGGGCGTCAGCAGGCCGGCGACGATCGAGGTCAACGTCGACTTGCCGGCTCCATTGGGTCCGAGCAGTCCGAGCACCTGGCCGGCGGCGACGGTCAGCGAGACGTGGTCGAGCGCGACGCGCTCGCCGTAGCGCTTGACGAGTTCGGTGACTTCCAGGACGGTCCCCGGCTGAGCTACGGTCACGTTACCAAGATACGGAACCGTATCTTGGTGTCAAGAGGGTATCTGGAGCTGCGAGACTGACGACGTGCCGGTCGAGAAGTGGACGCCCGAACGCCGCCGGCAACGCACCCGCGAGGCGCTGCTCGACGCGGCCGCAACCGTGTTCGCCGAGCGCGGTTTCCATGGCGCGTCACTCGACGAGATCGCAGCCACCGCCGGCTACACCCGAGGCGCGATCTACAAGCACTTTGCCGACAAGGAAGAGTTGCTCCACGAGGTGTGCGTCCGACTCAACGAACGGACCTTCGCCGAGTTCGACGAGCTGCCCTCCGGGTCGGACTGGCTCGACACCGCCGACCTCCCGGCCGTCACAGCCCAATGGGCATCGATGGTCGAACGCGACACCGAGTTCCGAGTCGTGATGCTCGAGTTTCAGCTCCACGCCTATCGGAATCCCGACCTCCGCGAACGCGCGCTCGCATTCGCGCGCGCGAACCGGCACGCGATCGCGGACTACCTGTCCCAGCGGGTGGCGGAGAGCGGGAGCGCCCTGCCGGTCGACGCAGAACAACTTGCAGCCGTCTTCGGAACCAGCTCCGACGCATTCGCGCAGCTGGCGCTCATCGATCCCGACGCCGTGGCGCAGTACCAACTTCTCCTCGAACTGCTCATGCGCGGACTCCGCAGCCTCACCGAAGATCCGGCACCGGCCTGATCGAGGTCGTATGTCTTCGGACTGGCGCAGCTCGTAGCCCGCGTTTCGGGCATGCCTGTTGGGAGCGGGTTCGCGTGGCGAACCGTTGTTCCGACCTAACCGTCGAGGAACTTGTCGATGCTCTGCGAGAACTCGACGGGCGCCTCGACATGGGGAAGGTGGCCGACGTCGGGAAGCACGACGAGCTGCGCATCCGGGATCAGTTCGCAGAGCTCTTGCGACGATGCCACGGGAATGCCATCTCGAGCGCCGTGGACGATGAGCGTCGGCGCCGCGATCGTCCTGATCTCAGGCCGGAAGTCGAATCCTTCGGCGAACGTGGCACGCACCCGATCCATGGCGTCGGCGACATGTTGGGGCCACTCGTTCGGCATGGCCCCGGGATCTGACCGCAGTCGCTCGAGGCCGACCGAGTTCCACATCAACGAGCGTGCGAGTTCTCGCCGCTGCGCGCGTGCTTCGTCGGCTGTGGCCGCGGGCGTCGCTTCGGCCGGTCCCGGTTGTCGATCCCGCGTGGTGAAGAAGCCGGGGACGTTCGCATGCGCTGGCGGAGGGCAGGACAAGATGAGCCGGTCGATCCGCTCAGGATTGCGGGCGGCGTACAGCGCAGCCACCAAGGCCGGGTAGGACCAGGCGAACAGTGAGCAGCGGTCGAAGCCGAATGCGGCTCGGACGTCGTCGATGTCGTCGACCTCGACGGGGAGTCCGACGCGGCCGGAGTCGGGAACCGAGTCGGACCGCCCCCGGTTCCGGATGTCGAAGAACACGACGAAGTGGCTCGCGAAGTGGTCCTCGAAGTCAGCTTCGTTGCCCGTGCCTGGCGCGACGACCGGACTTGGTCCCGTTCCGAGCGGCGAGGCGTGCAAGCGCACACCGTCGCGAGTGGTGACGAAGCGGTCGTCGGCCATCCGAACCCTCCTCGGATCCAGCGATTCGGCGTACATTCTGCTCGCGGCGCAGACTTCCTCGATCTGGCAGCCGAGGTGGAGTCACCGCGCTCCGGCCCATGACGTCGCGGCCGACCGCGACCCCGGGGACGCCGTGCCGATCCAGGAGCCGACCAGCCATTGCTTCGGGATCCACCGACCCAGCTTGCACCTCCATCCGATGAACGCGCTCGGTGTTCCTGATGTTCGGCGGGAACTCGGCTGCGAGGCCATCGCCTCGTGATCGCCAGGACCATCTCGGGCGTGCGCATTCCGGCGTCAGGTCCCCGCGTCCGCGAATCGAAGCGCGGGTTCGGTGTTGCGTCGACGAGAATCTCGTGATGGCTGTCGTGCGAGATGCAGGTCCTGCCGATGCAAAGGCCGTCGAGGCCGTATGGGCCGCCGTTGCCGCAGAGGGCGAATGGATCGGTACCGAGCTCCCGCTTCGTGCCGGATGGAGTGATCGTTTCCGGGCCGCGCTCACCGCCCCGGAGGCGTCCTGGTTCGTCGCCGAGGCGGGAGGGCACGTCGTCGGTGGCGTCTTCGTCCAGGACACCCATGGCGTCGCCTCCCTCGGGATGGCCGTCCTCGAGGGCAATCGGGGAGCCGGACTCGGTCGCTCGCTCCTGACTGCCGCGGTGGGCTGGGCACGAGATCGCGGGTGCCACAAGGTGACCCTCGAGGTGTGGCCGCACAACACCCGCGCCCGCCGGCTGTACGAAAGTGGCGGGTTCGCCGACGAGGGCTACCTCGAGCGCCACTACCGGCGGAGGAGCGGCGCGCTCTGGGACGCGGTCGTCATGGCGCTGATCCTGGACACCGACTCTCCCGGGCGTCCGTAGACGGAATCGCCGTGCCGCCGCCGTTCGGGGAAGCCCCGCCATCGGACGATCGACGACAGTGAGTGCTCGACGCGAAGTCGTACGGTCTGGCGTATGACCGCGAGGCCGCGCGTCCCCGCCTACCTGCAGCTCTCGACCGACGTCGGCGGGCCGGCACGGGCGGCGTGGCTGGCGGCGCTGCCGGACCGCGTCGGGGAGCTGACCGCGCGGTGGGCGCTCGACCTCGGCGAGCCGTTCGAGCCGGGCGGCAGCTGCTCGTGGGTCGCGCCCGGTACGGACCGCGAAGGACGCGACGTCGTCCTCAAGGTGGCATGGCGGCACACCGAGGCGCTGCACGAGGCGGAGGGGCTGGCGGTGCTCGGGGGCCACGGAGCGGTCGACGTGTACGCGTTCGAGCACATGGACGGTGACACCACCGCGATGCTGCTGGAGCGCTGCCGTCCCGGGACCGAGCTGCGTGAGCGTCCTGAGGCCGAGCAGCACCAGGTCGTCACCGATCTCCTCCGGTCGGTCTGGGCCGTCGACCTGCCGCCCGACCATCCGTTCCGCCCGTTGTCGGTGATGGCCGACGACTGGGTGGTGCAGGCCGAGGCGCGGCTCGCCGCCGAGCCGGGACGACTCGACGCCGGCCTCGCCCGCGAGGGGCTGGCACTGTTCCGCGAGCTCTCCCGCACCGGACCGGCCGAGGTGCTGCTGTTCACCGACCTGCACGCGGGCAACGTGCTGGGCGGCGAGCGCCGTCCGTGGCTGCTCATCGACCCCAAGCCGTACGTCGGCGACCCGCACTACGACGTCCTGCAGCACCTGCTGAACTGCGACGTGTCGCTCTCCGCTGACCCCATCGGGTTGCTGACCGAGGTCGCCGACCTGGCCGGTCTCGACGCGGGGCGGGTCCGGCAGTGGCTCTTCGCACGGTGCGTCGAAGAGTGCCTGAGAGAGCATTCGCCGTGGCCGGCGCTCGACGCCGTGGTGCACCGGCTGGGCGGTCCGTAGCAGACCGCCTCCGGCGGCTCTCGGTCGCCCCCCTTCCAGCATCGGTGCGGCGGTGGTCTTCATCTCGCGGACCGTGTCGGCCGACGCCGTGGAGCGTCGGTGCAGGTCAGCGGACCCGGAGTCGACTCGGTGGCTCAGAAGAGGCGACGAAGCGGCGCCACGGTGCGTTCGAGCAGTCGCTGGGCGCGTGACCGATCTTCCCACCGGCGCGGCTCGATACGTCGGCTGCGTTCGAGGTCGTCGTCGAACTGACGGTCGAGCTCCGCAGTCACCTCGGTGTCGAAGACGACCAGGTTGACCTCCTCGTCGCAGGAGGTCGACCGCGCGTTGAAGTTGGCGGAGCCGATGCTTGCCAGCTGACCGTCGAGGGTCATGACCTTCGCGTGGAGCATCGACGGTTGGAATGCCGAGACCTCGATACCCGCGTCGAGCAGATCCGCGTAATCGCGCTCGGCGGCGAGCTGCACGAAGCGCTTGTCGGCATGAGGGCCAGGGAGGAGGATCTCGATCCGCACATTGCGTTCCGCAGCATCGATCAGCGAGGCGCGCAGCTCGTCATCCAGAACGAAGTATGCGGTCGCGATGCGGAGGCGCGAGCGGGCGAGGTTCAGCAACGATCGGGTGAGGGTTGCAACGTCGGAGCGACCGGTCTCGGATGCCCCGCGGACGCACTGCACCACGCTCGTGCCGGCGACTGGCTGCTCGGGAAAGCGATCGATGCTGGCGTCGTAGAGCTCGGGATCGGTTTCGATCCAGTTGTCCAGGAACGCCACGCGTAGGCCGTCGACCGCCGGGCCGCGGACGCGGAAGTGCGTATCGCGCCATTCGGTCGCGTCGCGAGCGTCGCCGAGCCACTCGTCGGCGATCCCGACGCCACCCGTGAAGCCGACCCCCTCGTCGACGACAACGACCTTCCGGTGCGTCCGGTGGTTCATCCGGCCGAGCCTCATCCGTGTCAACGGACGGAAGAAGTGGAGCCGCACCCCCGCATTCTGCATGGATTCGACCAGACCGGGCTCGATCTGATGTGCGCCCCACGCATCGAGGAGGACGCGCACCCGCACACCGGTACGGGCCCGGCCCGCGAGGGACGTCGCGAGTCGGGTCCCCACCTCCCCGGTCCAGTAGACGAACGTCAGCAGATCGATGGTGTGCTGCGCCGCGTCGATCGATTCGAAGAGCGCGGGGAAGATCTCGTCGCCGTTGCGGAGGATCTCGATCGCGTTGCCCTCGGTGGCCGGCACTCCGAGCACCCCTTCGAGGATCCGACGTGCCCGCTCCGGACCGGCAGCGGTGGGCTTGCGATCGGTCGTGGTCATCGCAACGCCGCACCGACGGGTTCGGGACCTGACTCGATGACCTTCTCCTCGTCCTGGGGTTCGGGCTCGCCCACGCGGACCGATTCGAGCTGCGCCGCGATGGCTGCGCCGTACATCACCGCGACCGACGAGAGGAACGACCACAGCAGCAAGGCGACGATGCCCGCGAGCGGACCGTACGTGGTGCCGAAGCTCGTGCTGACACGGAAGAAGCCACCCAGACCAGCTGTCACCAGCGCCCACAATCCGGTCGAGATCGCAGCGCCGAGGGCCAGCCACGACAACGAGGGTTGACGGCGTCGCGGAGACTTCCGGAACAGGAGGCACATGGCCACGGCCATCACCACGAGACCCAGGGGCCAGCGGGCCGCACTCCATGCGGTGCTCAGTGCGTCGTTCGACATCGAATTGCCGATATGGCGCCCGACGGCGAGGCACGCGAAGGCGATCGCACTCAGCGCGCCCGCCGAGAGCGTGAGCACCGCCGCGAGGCGGTACTTCTCGAACGTCGGGCGATCCTGCTCCACGCCGTAGAGACGGTTCAGTGACCGCTCCATCTGTCCCATCAGGGTCGCGCCGGTGATGATCGAGCCGATCACACCGAACGTCAGGCCGAGGTACTGGCCGGACGCGCCGGCGTGACGGGCCTGCTGCACCGCGTTGGTGAGGAACTCACCCGCCGGTCCCGGTGCCGCACCCTGGAGCGTTCGGACCAAGACGGAGTTCTCGCCGCGGGCTCCGAGCGCGGTTGCGAGGCCGACGAGCCCGATGATCGCCTGCACCAGCACCAGCGAGATCGTGTAGGCGAGTGAGCGGGCGTGGCTGAAGCCGTCGGAGACGCGGAGGCGCAGCCACGAGTCCGCGAGGAGCCGGCGCGTGCCGACGCGTCGGAGCGTCGCCCGGGCGTCGTCTCCGGTGAGCTCCCAGGTCTCGGGCACCCTCGTGGCGGTGCTCATCGACGACCGTCCTGGGGGACGGCGATCGAGACCGCGCCCGGATGGATCTTCACCTTGATGTGCTTGGTCGGGGACCGGTCACCGCCGTCGAGCTCGTACGGGATCTTCTTCTTCATCCGAACCACCATCTTGCGCGCGACCGTCGTCCGGACGAACGGGGACTTGTCCGCATGCCTGGTCACGATGCGACCGAAGGCGCGTGCCCAGTCCAGCAGTCCGTCGGCGGTGACGATGCCGACGTCGAGCCGGCCGTCGTCCGGCGCGGCGTCCGCGAAGACGGAGATCCCACCGAAGAGCGATCCGACGTTGCCCACGAGCACACAGCTCAGGCGGCCCCGGTACCATTCCTCGCCGTCGATGCGGATCTTCGCGTCGAACCGGTCGGCACCGATGCCCTTGGCTCCCGTCCACACGTACGCAGCCCGGCCGAAGCGGTCCTTGAGGCCACGGTCCGCGTCCCGGATCATCGAGCGCGTCGAGCCCGCACCCGGCCATCACCGCGAACCGTTCGCCGTTGATGGTGCCGACGTCGATCTTGCGCCGCGTGCCGGCCAAGCCGATGTCCACGGCGGTTTCGAGATCGGTCTCGATGCCGAGGTTGGTGGCGAGGAGGTTCGCGGTGCCTGCCGGGAGGATCGCGAGGGTGGTGAAGGGCGGCGCGTCGCGCATTGCGTCGATGGCACGCTGCACCGTTCCGTCACCGCCCCACACGAAGATCAGGTCGGCGCCCGCGGCGACGGCTGCGCTGACGCGCTTCGGCGCCTTCTTGCTCTTCGGGACCTCGTGCCAGATCGGATCGACGACCCCGCGGGACTCGAGGAGCCGGCGGAGGGCGGGGAGCCCGTCTCCGAGCGTCTTCTTGGCGTGCCGCGACCACGGCGACCTTGGTCATCCTCGTCCGCCTGCTGCCCGTGCGAGCGTGTGCCGGTCCGTCTCCGTATCGGGTTCGTCGGCCGGTTCGGTCCGGGCCCGGCGGGGGGCTATGAGGGCGTCGGTGATCCGCGACGCGGCGGCGATGCTCGCGATCCCGAGGAGCGCGCCCGCGATCACATCGGTCGGGTTGTGCATTCCACGGGAGAGACGTGATCCGGCGACCGCGATCGGCACGATGAGCAGCGCGATCGCGGCGACGGCGCTCGCCCGCGTCCGGGAGTGTCGGAGCAGGATGATCGCGAGGCCGCCGTACAGCACGACGGCAGCCGCCGTGTGTCCACTCGGGAAGCTCGAGGTCGGCGGTGCGGCGTCGAGGTGGGGCACCGGCGGGCGCCCGCGATCCACGAACAGCGTGGTCGTGAGGAACGCGGTGACCTCGATGCCCAGCCCGAAGACGAGCAGTCCGATGTCCCGCAGGTCGCGGCGTCGCCACAGGACGAGCACGATCAGAAGTGCCAGTCCCACGACGGTGAGGGTCTCGGCGAGGTGCGAGCCGATCATCGTCGCGGTGTTCAGCGGGTCGCTGCGATGGTGGGCGAACCAGCGGTCCAGCCGGACGTCCATGTGCCGGATCGGCGCCGCGAGCGAGGCGTGCGTGATCACGAGTCCCAGGCCGATCGCGACGCCGGCGAGGACGATTGCAGCGGCGAGTGCGGACCCGATCCCGACGAACACGCCGGAGCGTGCGGATCCCGCGTCCTGCCGCGCAGTGGACGACGATGCGCCGGGGTTCATGCTGCTACCGCTACCCACCGTGAAGGGTGACGAACCATGATTGTGGGTAGGCCGATCGGACATCGCGGCGCGACCGTGTCCGTTGCCGGCGAGCGAGAGGAGCCGAATGATCGTCCTGGTCGCACTGGCGGGAGCCGCGTGCGCGTTCGGTCTGGCGACGTGGGCCGCGCTCCGGCGCTGGCCGCTCCTCGATCCTGGCGCGCCCGGCGGCGCGGTGCATGCGATCGGCCAGGAAGCGCGCGACGAACTGGACCCGTCGTTCCTGCGACGCCGGCTCGATCCGGCGACGAGCGCCGGCCTGGCGCTCACCGTGGGGGTCGTGGTCGCGATGGTCGGTGGAGTGCTCCTCGCGGTCCTGGCGTTCGCGGTCCGCTCCAACGGCTTCCTACGCGGGATCGACCGCGGGCTCGCGACCTGGGGCGCGACCCACGCCACCGAATTCTCGACGAGGATCCTTCGTGACGTCACCCAGTTCGGCTCCACGATCTTCATCATCGGAATCGCCGTGGTGGTCGCACTGGTGTCGGTGCGCAGGCCGCGACCGGGATCCGTCGTCGCCTATCTCGCGGTGGTCGTCGCGGGACAGAACCTGATCGCGAATCTCATCAAGCTCGCAGTCGATCGGGTTCGTCCGGACATCCGGCCGTTGGCGGGCTTCTCCGGCGCGTCGTTCCCGAGTGGCCACACCACGGCCGCCTTCGCGACCTTCGCCGCGTGCGCAGTCGTCCTCGGCCGGGGACGGGGTGGCCGCGTCCATGCCCTGTTGCTGGGTGTCGCCATCGGGCTCGCGACCGCGGTCGGTGGCTCCCACGCGCTGCTCGGGGTCCACTGGCTCACTGATGTGATCGGCGGCGCGGCGCTGGGTCTCGCCTGGTTCTCGCTCGTGACGATCGCGTTCGGTGGTCGCCTGATGCGCTTCGGTGCACCGATCGAGGTGGCGCAACGGGCCGCGAACCTCGAGGAGGTCGAAGCGTCCACCGACCGGGAGCGTTCACCGCGTCGGCCGTGACCGCGCCGGATCACCGGTCCGGCTGCGAAGGTCGTACGGGGATGGTTCGCGCCCGGCGAGGATGGCGTGAATCGCATCGAGCGCACGGGCCGCGTCGGCGGTCTCCTCGTGGGCGCGGCGCAGGTCGGCCGTGTACGACGCCAGGTCGGCGAGCGCCCAGAGGAGCCGGTACCCGTGCAGCAGCTCGGGATCGAGCGTCGTCCCGGTGCGCTCGCCGTAGGTGACGGCGGCGGTCCCGGAGGCGTCGCCGAGCATCCACAGGTCGCGCTCGGGGGGAGCGAACGCGACGGTGTCCCAGTCGAGAAGGCGCATGCCGGCGGGCGTGTGGACCAGGTTGCCGGGATGCGGCTCGCCGTGCGTGAGCACCGCACGCGCCACCGTGTGCCCCGCACGGTCGGCGACGCGATCGAGCGCGGTCAGCGATTCCTGTACGTCGGAGGCATGATCGGCCAGCGCGCGTCGTGCCGGCTCGGAGAACGGGCCGCCGTCCCACGGGTGGTCGAGGTCGGCGAGGGCCGACTCGAGCTGGTGGCGGTCGGGAATCTCGAGCCCCCGTCGAGGAACGTCCGCGCGATTCCGCGTGCTGGCGTGCAAGCGGCCCAGCATCTCCACGAGCGTGTCGATGCTGCCCGCCGCCGGGGTCCGGCCCCAGGCACCGGGTTCGCCGTCGAGGTGCTCGAGCACGGTCACGCTGTGGCGATCGTCGACGCGGACGGCGGGTAGACCCGATCGCCCGGGGACGGGAGCCGCCACGAACTCCAGCCCCGAACCGCGCAGCTCGCTCGCGGTGCGGTACGCGGCCAGCAGGGCGTGGAAGGCCGTGTCGCGGTCCGGACCCAACCAGGGCTTCGTGTCGAGGTCGTCACAGGTGACGAACCAGCGTGTACCGGTCGGGTCGTCCGCCGTCCAGTGGTACGCGCCGGCGCCGACCGGGAGGTACCGGAGCGCCGTGATCGTCAGACCCCATCCGTCGGCGACGGCGTCGACGATCACGGGCTCGGGCACCTGCTCGAACGGGCTCTTCACGACCGCCACTCTCGCCGATCGCCGACGGTCGGTTCCGCGATTTGGCCCCGCGCTCCGACGCCTGCGTCGAGATCCGGACCCGCCGGGCGAGACCATGGCGGTTGGTCGGACGCTCGGCGGGAACACTGGTGGGATGGACCCCGAAGTCCCGCCGCGATCCGCACGCCCCGTACCCGTCCGTCACTACTTCGCGTTCTGGGGCATCGGGGTGTTGGTGGTCGGGGCCGCGCTCGCGAGCTACTCCGTGCTCACCGAGCTCGCCACCGTGCTCGCGCTGGCCGCGGTGTCTGCCTTCTTTGCCATCGCCCTCTCGCCACCCGTCGGGTGGCTGCAACGGCGCGCGCATCTTCCGCGTGCCGCGGCCACGCTGGCCGTGTTCCTGGTCGGGGTCCTCGCGTTCGGCGCACTCGTCTACGCCTTCGCCCGTCCGATCTACGACGCGTCGTCGACCTTCACCGAGGACCTGCCGCGCACGATCCGCCAGGCCGAGAACGGGAAGGGGCAGATCGGGCACTGGCTCCACGACGTCGGCGCGCAGGACTGGGCGAAGAAGAACTTGCCCAAGCTCCGGAACTCGCTCACGGACTCGAACGGTCTGATCGCCGCGGGTCGTGGCCTCGTCACCGGGACCATCGCGACGCTGACGATCCTCGTGCTGACCTTCCTGATGCTCCTCGAGGGCCCGCGCATCGGCGCCTTCCTCGTGGAGCTGTTCCCCAACCGACGCGCCGAGCATCTCCGGCAGGTCTCGGCCGACACGGCGCGGGCGGTGACGGGCTACATGGCGGGCAATCTCCTCATCTCGCTGATCGCCGGGATCGCGATCTACACCTGGTTGCGCGCGCTCTCGATCCCGTTCGCGTTCGTGCTCGCGCTCTGGGTCGCCTTCGCCGACATGCTCCCGCTCGTCGGTGCGACGCTCGGCGCGATCCCCCCGATCTTCGTCGCGTTCCTGCAGTCACCCGGCGCGGGGATCGCGACGCTCGTCTTCTTCGTCGTGTACCAGCTCTTCGAGAACCACGTCCTCCAGACCACGATCATGGCCAAGGCGGTGAAGCTCAATCCTCTGGGTGTGCTGCTCGCCGTGCTGGCCGGGGTCGAGCTGGGCGGGCTCGTCGGCGCGCTCCTCGCGATCCCCGTCGCCGGGGCCCTCCAGGTGGTCGCCCGCGACGTCTGGCGGGACCGGCGCGGCGTGGTCGAGGACGTGCTGAGCCTCGGCGCCGACCCGCCCGACGCACCCGCGCCGGCGGGCGGGCCCTAGCGCGAGCGCACCGTCCGACGGTTCGGTGCGCCCGCCCCGGCGCCGCCGGCCAGGATGGGGTCCTGCATCTCGGAGATGTAGGTCAGCACCTCGGCCTGCGGGAGCCGGCGTCGCCGGGCCTCGTCGACGGCGCAGCACGCGAACTCGATGAGCGAGCGCAGCGCGAGGAACACCCACGGGTCTTCGGCGTCGACGTCGTTGTTCCCGGCGACGAGGCCGATCCAGCGAGCGTGGAAGTCCTCGATCAGCTCATGGATCTCGGGGTCGGGGAGCGTCGCCGCCTGCCGGTAGACGCGCCACTCGGCCGTGTCGGCGAATGCATGCCGCGCAAAGCGCTCGATGCCGAGTCGCCGGTCGTCGCGGTGCATCCCCGGATCGACGACCTGACCGAGCGCGAGCTCCTCCATCACGAGCTCGACGGCCGCGACGGCGATGTCCTGGCGCCCGCGTGGGAAGGAGCGGTACAGCAGGATCCGCGAGACGTCCGCCGTCTCCGCGATCCGGTCGAGCGAGAAGCGCTCGAACCCGGCGTCCGCGATGTGATCGACGGCGATCTCGACGAGCTGCCGACGCCGTTCGTCGAGCCGGAGGCGGCGGGTCGGGGACACGCGCCGACCGTACCAGCGGCCGGTAGGCGGCAGCGTGCCTAGGGTCCGGTGAACAGCGGGCCGCGTGCGGCGTTCGCCGACGGGTCCGCGGCGAGGTCCGCGGCGCGGCTCTTGACCTCGGCCCGACCGACGACCTGGTGGTGCACCTCGTCGGGCCCGTCGGCCAGCCGCAGCGTGCGCTGGCCGTGCCACATGTCGGCGAGGGGGAACCACTGCGAGATCCCGGCGGCGCCGTGCATCTGGATCGCCTCGTCGATGATGTCGCAGCACTTCTCGGGCACCATCGCCTTCACTGCGCTCACCCAGACGCGAGCCTCGGCGTTCCCCAACGTGTCCATCGCCTTCGCGGCGCGCAGGACCATCAGCCGCATCGCCTCGACCTCGATCCGGGCCCGGGAGACCACCTCGATGTTCTTGCCGAGGTTGATGAGCTTCTTGCCGAACCCCTCGCGGCTCAGGCCGCGGTCGACCATCATCTCGATGGCGCGCTCGGCGGCGCCGACGGAGCGCATGCAGTGGTGGATCCGCCCGGGACCGAGTCGCAGTCTGGGAGATCTCGAAGCCGCGGCCCTCACCGAGGAGGATGTTCGACTCGGGGACGCGCACGTCGTCGAACCGCAGGTGCATGTGGCCGTGCGGCGCGTCGTCGGCGCCGAAGACGAGCATCGGCTCGACGATCTCGACGCCGGGGGTGTCCATCGGCACCAGGATCTGCGACTGCTGCCGGTACGCATCGGCCTCGGGGCTGGTCCGCACCATGGTGATGAGCACCCGGCACCGCGGATCGCCGGCTCCGGAGATGTAGAACTTCTCGCCGTTGATGACCCACTCGTCGCCGTCGAGCACGGCGCTCGTCTGGATCTGGCGCGCGTCCGAGCTCATGACGCCCGGCTCGGTCATCGCGAACGCCGACCGGATCTCGCCGTTGCAGCAGCGGTTCGAGCCACGGTCTGCCTTCTGCTCGGGCGTGCCGACGCGCTCGAGCACCTCCATGTTGCCGGTGTCGGGCGCGGAGCAGTTCAGGCACTCGGACGCGAGACGGTTCTTGCCCAGCTCGTTCGCGATGTAGGCGTAGTCGAGGTTGGAGAGACCCTCGCCGGTCTCGGCGTCGGGGAGGAAGAAGTTCCAGAGACCCTGCTCGCGGGCCTTGGCCTTCGCACCGTCGAGGAGCTCGAGCTGACCGTCGGCCCAGCTCCAGCGCTCGGCCCGGCCCGCGCCGAGTCGGTAGAACTCCTCGGTGATCGGCTCGACCTCGTCGCGGATGAACGCCACCGACTGCGTCGTAGAGCGGCCGCACCTCCTCGGACATCCGGAGGTCGAGGTCGTCGCATGCTCGCCATCCTGAGTGCGCCGCCCACCATGTCCGGGTGCTCCGATCGTCCGGGTCCGCGCCCGGCCGTCGAGACACGCGAGGGGAGGTCTACTCGGTCCCCGCGTGGAGTGTCACTCGGCCGGCCCGCACTGCGCCGACGCGGTCGCGGGCACCGATCAGGCGGGAGGGCCGGGGGAGAGATGTACCGCGGCGTGGTGGGTGGAGCCACCGCTGTCGATCCAGGTCACCGACACCGTGGCGTGCGGACCGGCGGGGCCCAGGACCGAGCGGAGGTCCATGGGGGAGCCGATCGACGTGCCGTTCACCCGCACGATCAGGTCGCCCTCCCGGATCCCGGCCGCCTCGGCGCCCGAGTCGGGGACGACGCCGACCACGAGCGCCCCGTCGTCGGTCGAGCTGGAGCCCGACCGGGAGTCGTCGGTCACCTGCACGCCGAGCAGGCCCCGCGTCGCGCCGATGTGGATGGTGCCGCCGCCGGTGCCCGACTCGATCCTGCGGGCGACCGAGAGCGCGTCGGCGATGGGGATCGCGTAGCCGGTGCCGGCGTCGAACTGGCCGAAGCGACCGGTGCGGCGCGACGCGGCGACGTCCATGCCGATCACCCGGCCGCGCCGGTTCGCGAGCGGACCGCCGGAGTCACCGGGCTGGATCGGCGCGTCGATCTCGATGAGGTGGGAGAGCGTCTCGGGGTTCGAGCCGCCGACGTCCGGACGCGGTGATCTGCTGGTCGAGGTCCGTCACCTGGCCCTCCGCGACGGCGGGGGACCCGCCCTGGCCGCCGGCGTTGCCGAGCGCGACGACCGCGTCACCGACCGAGGGGTTCCCGGAGGCGATCGGTGCGGGGGTGAGGCCCGAGACGTGCTGGACCTTGATGAGCGCGACGTCGGTGCCGGTGTCGTAGCCGAGGACGACGGCGTTCGAGGTGTCGCCGCTCGCTGAGTTCTCGACGCGGATGCTCGTGGTGTCCGCGATCACGTGGTTGTTCGTGACGACGAGGCCCGACGACGAGATGACGATCCCGGTGCCGGCGGCGGAGCCACCGGAGTCGAGCGTGGTCGTGATGTTGACGATGGAGTCGTCGAGGGTGCTCGCGATCGACCCGGAGTCCAGGCCGCCGCCCACCGAGCTGCTCGACTGTCCACCGGTCGGGGGGGCGAAGGGCTGGGCGGCGTTGCGGGCCGGTGGGCGTCGACCGGGCGTCCTGGGCGCGCTTCACCGCGTAGCCGACGTAGCCGGAGAACGCGATCGCGCCGACCGCGAGGAGTGCGACGAGGGTCCTCGCCCAGCCGTGCCCGGGTGGTGGTCCCGAGACCGGAGGAGGCCCGGGCGGGAGATCTCCGGTGGGGTCCACTCCCGGTCCTGCACGCTGAGATCCATGCCGTCCTCCTCCGCCGAATCTCGGCGACCTGATCATGGTGCCGAACGGCACCTGAGAACCGACGCGACGACCCCGGGATTCCTACCCCGGCCGGGTGGGAGGCACTCGCGGTCGGGCGCGGTCCACCGGCCCGCTCAGATGCCGAGGATCTGCTCGAGCCGTGCGATCCGTTCCTCGAGGCCGGCGAGCTGGACCGCCAGGGTGGAGTCGGAGGTGCGGAGCGCGGCGTCGAGGTTCCGCAGGTCGGTGCGGAGGGACTGCTCGAGCCGGTCGAGATCCTTCCGCTCGGCGTCGGTCAACCGGGTGTCGAGACCGTTGAGCCGGCTCTCGAGCTGGGCGAGCGAGCTCGCGCTCCGCTGCTCGAGCGCGTTCAGATCCGACTTGTTCGAGGTCTCGAGCCGGTGCAGGTCCCGCGTGACCGACCGGTCCAGGTTGTCGACGTCCGAGCGCAGGCCCTGGTTGACCACGCTGACGTTGTGGTTGACGTCGTCCTGGAGCGTTCCGAAGAACCGGTCGATGCGATCGACCGCCCGGGGCAGCAGGAACGCCGCGCAGACCCCGAGCACGACGGCGACGAAGCCGAGCACGGTCCCGATCGTCGCGCGGGACCGGGCGTGGCCATCACCGGGTGCGGTGGTCCGGCGGTGCGCGACCGCTCCGACGGCGATCGCGGCGATCCCGACGACCACGGCCGCGAAGTACCAGACCACCGTGACCCCGAGCCCGACCGCCGCGATGCCCAGGACGAACGCGACGAGCGGGAGTGGCGAGGCGCCGGCTGCGGCCGGCGGTGCGGCCGGCGTCTCCTCGGCCGCGGCGCCGAACAGCACGGGGGCCTGCGACGCGTCGGGCGCGTCCGCCCGCCCCTGCTCGGGCTCGGCAGTGGCGGCGGTGCCCTCGGCTTCGGGCTGGCGTGCCTGCATCGGGGGGTCATCGACCGGCGCCGGCCCTGGCTTCACCCCCATTCCCCACCGGGGTCGGGCTACGGTCGGCGCGTGGTGTCCCACCGCCGCCTGCGTGAGCTCGACCGGGCGGACCCCCCGCTGCCGATCCTGCCCGGGGAGGTGGGCAACGGTGAGTTCCTGCCCCGAGCCCCGACCCGACGTGACCGCGCCATCGTCCGGGAGATCCTCGACCGGGCCGAGGTGATCGCCCGCCGCCAGGGTCGGAGCCGGCGCCAGTTCCTGCAGTCGGCCGCCGGTGTGGCGCTCAGCCTCGCGGTGTTCGACGCGTGTGCCTCCGATGCGCCGGCGCGATCGGGGCCGACGTCGACCTCGAAGCCCGGCGGCCACTTCGCGACCCCCTCCCCGACGGACGCACCGGCGTGCGAGTCGGTGCTCGCGTCCGGCGGCGAGCTCATCGTCGACGTGCACACCCACCACGTCATGCCCGCCGGCTCGTGGCGGACGACCGCGCCCGCGACCGTCGACATGATCAGGGACCTCGTCCCCGAGGCGTGTCGTGCGCCGGACGAGTTCGAGTGTCTGGACCGGGCGCACTATGTGCACGATCTCTTCCTCGCGAGCGACACGACGGTCGCGATGCTGACCGACGTACCGAACTCCGGGCCGAGCGACGCACCGATGCCGTACGCGGACGCGGTGGGTACCGCCGACTTCGCGCGCCAGCTCGCCGACGGCGGCGTCCGCCGGGTGCTCTCCCAGAGCGTCCTCGCGCCGAACTTCGCTCCGATCGGCGCCACGCTCGACGTCATGGACGCGCAGGTGGCCGGTGGCCGCGTCGCGTCGTTCAAGGCGTACACCGCCTGGGGGCCCGGGGGCCACGGGTTCGCGCTGGACGACCCGGCGGTCGGGTTGCCGGTGATCCAGCGCGCGCACGACCTCGGGGTCCGGGTCTTCTGTGCCCACAAGGGGCTGCCGCTCCAACGCTTCGACCTCTCGCACAACGGTCCCGACGACCTGGTGGCGGTGGCTCGGCAATTCCCCGACATGCAGTTCGTGGTGTTCCATTCCGCGTTCGAACGTGAGATCTTCGAAGGCCCGTACGACGCGTCCGCGCCTCGCGCGGCACGAACGCGCTGGTCGCGGCGCTGGACCGTCACGGCATCCCGCCGAACGCCAACGTGTGGTGCGAGCTGGGGACCACCTGGCGCGAGGTGCTCTCGACGCCGACCGAGGCCGCGCACGTGCTCGGCAAGCTGCTGACGCGGTCGGCGAGGACCGCGTGCTCTGGGGGACCGACTCGATCTGGTACGGATCGCCCCAGCCGCAGATCATGGCCTTCCGCGCGTTCGAGATCACCCCGGAGTTCCAGGAACGCTTCGGTTACCCGGCGCTCACGCCGGAGCTGAAGCGCAAGGTCTTCGGGCTGAACGCCCGCCACCTCCTCGGCCTCGATCCGGCGGCGGACTACTGCGCGCCGACGGATCCACTCGCCGCGCTGCGGCCGGCTGCGGCCGCGGCGCACGCCGACGGACTGCTCGAGCCCTGGCACGCCCGCGGACCACTCACGCGTCGCGCCGCGCTGCTCGCGATGCGCCGGTAGGGCTCAGGCCGGCTCGACCCGGACGATCGGTGTGGCGTCGTTGCCCGCACCGGGGATCCTCGTGACGCGGACCCGGACCGTCGGCGCGTCGACGAGACAGTCGACCGGGAAGTTCGCGCCGGCGTCCGCGGCACGCTCGGCCTCGGCGACGAAGACCTCACGGATCGCCGCGACGTCCGCGTCGGCGAGGCCGTCGATCACGTCGCCCAGCCCGTCGGCTTCGAGCGCGGCGTCGAGGCCGAGCCGGCGGACCATCTCACGCAACGGGACCTCGTCCGCATGCATCTGGAGGATCTCCTGGCGTCGTGCGGGATCCGCCCAGATCCGGGCGGCTTCCTGCGGGAGTGCCATTCCACCTGACATACGAGTGCCTTCCTGCCGTCGGCGCGTACGTTGATCACCGCCCGACCGCGGGCGAGGTGGCCAACCACTGGGATTCCCGCCGCGCCCGTGCTGCCCAGAACGGTGCGTCGGCATCGTGACAGATCCGCGCCGCGGCTGCCAAATGTCGTTGTGCGGCGGCGATCTCGCCGTCGCCGATCGCGAGACGGGCGAGCCAGTGGTGACGCGTCCCGAACACGGCGCTGCCGAGTCCGAACAGGCAGAACGTCGTGCCGTCGTGTTCGAGCGCGTCGCGCAGCACCGCTCGCTGCTCCACGCTGCCGCACAGGCCGGCGACGCCGGCGAAGAGACAGGCACCGCCGAACCAGAAGTTGTCGCGCGGGAGCTGGATGCAGTCGTGCGTCACGACACGGTTCAGGAGCGTGCGCGCCTGGTCGAGGCGTCCGGACTCGGCGAAGGCGAGCGCGAGGAGTGCGGTGCCCGCGAGGATCGGCGGATCGGCCGTGCTCGGCGTCTCCAGGCCGCGCGTCGGCTCGCGCACGCGGCCCTGCTGGTAGCGGAGGGTGAAGGTCTGGAGCAGGTGCACGCCCGGGGCGTCGGCGATCTGGAGCTGACGACCGATCGTGCCCGCCGCGTTCACCAGCCCCTCGGCGTCGCTGCCGGTCGAGCGCATCATCTGGCACGTGGCCGCGAACGCCGCGGACCAGTAGAGGCCGAACGGCGCCGACGTGGCGCGGGCGTTGGTCGCGAACACGGCCAGCTCCTCGTCGAACTCGACGATCGCGCCGACGCGGAGCAGGTCGTTGAGCAACCGACGCGACGCGACGCCCTGCTCCGAGCGCAGCTCGTGGTCACGGCAGAAGATCCGGATCCGCGTGCTCAACGCGAGGCGCTGCTCGATCGGAAGGGCGTCGCCACCGAGGTATTGCACGACCATCGCCCGATGCTGGACGAGCGGATCCTCGGACACCCGTGCGAGCGCGATCGCGTCCGCCGCGTAGGCCGGGAGGTCGTCCGGCGCCCAGTAGAAGCGGGCGAAGGCCGCCGCCTGCAGCATGTGGACCCGACGGGGGTCGTCGGCGGGCAGCCAGGCGAGGGCTTCGTCGGCGAGGCCCCCCAAGGTGGCGGCGAACTCCCGGTCGAGGACCGACGACGGTGGCGTCGCGGCGCCCGTCGCGTCGCAGAACAGCTGGAGATCGACGAGAGTCCGACCGATGTCGGCCGCGGCGATGTACTCGTCCTGCGCCTGATCGAGCCGGCCGCTTCCCTCCAGCTCCACGCCGAGCGCGAGGCGCATCCGGGCGATCTCCTCCTGCGTGCTGCCGGCGTCGGTCACGCTCTCCAACGTGTGGCGGTACCACGCCACCGCCTCGTCGTGCGCGTACCTGCTCGCCGCGTCCTCGGCCGTGTGGATCGTCGCGACGACCGTGTCGTGCGCGTCCGACGCCGGCCGCGCCGCGACGAGATGCCGGGCGACCTCGGTCCACCGGGACGGGGCGCCGCGGCGTACGAGCCCGGCGGCGAGTACCTCCGCGGCGCGGATGTGGATGCGTGCCCGCCGGGCCCCGAGCATGCCGTAGTACACGGCGTTGCGGAACAGCGGATGAGCGAAGGCGAAGTCGTCGATGCGGTCGCCCTCCTGCACGAGTCCCTGGTCCGTCGCCCGCTCGAGCGCCTCGAGTGTGACGTTCTCGTCCTGCCCGGTCATCGCGCCGACGAGCGGGAGCGTGAAGGTCTGACCCAGCACTGCCGCCGCGCCGAGGGTGGCGCGGGTGACGCCGTCCAGGGCGCGCACGCGCCGTTCGACGATGCCGCGGACCGTCTCGGGCGTGAGCTCGGACACCGGGGTGCCGGGTTCGAGCTCGAGCTGGCGCAGCAGCTCGCGCACCCGGAGCGGGTTCCCGGCACTCATCGTCACCAGCTCGTCGAGCTCGTCGAGCCACTGCCGCCGGCGCTCCACCGGCGCGACCGCGTCGATCACGGCGGCGACCTCGTGCGGATCCATCTCCCGGAGGTCGATTCGCAGGTCCGGACGGGCGAGCCGGCCGATCGTCAGCGCCTGGGTGAGCGCCGCGCCCTGGTCGACGTCGTTGCGGAACGAGGCCAGGACCATCAGCTGGCCGGACGAGCCGCGGAGGACGTGGCGGAGCATGTCGAGCGCGTCGGGCTGGGCCCAGTGGACGTCCTCGATCACGATGAGCCGGGGCCGCGCCGAGGCCGCGAGGACCCCGGCGACCGCGTCGAGCAGTCGCTGGCGACCGGTCGCACGGTCTGCCGCCACCGTCGGCTCCGGGAGGCGTTCGACGAGATCCGGCGCGAGCCGCCCCAGGTCCCCGAGGAGGGAGGGGCTGCTCTCCGAGGGCGGGACATCCGTGAGCAGTGCACGCACGAGGGCGGGGAACGGCTGGAAGCTGTCGCCGGGATCGGGATCGCAGCTCCCGATCAGGACCTCGCCCCCCTCGGCGCGCACGCCCGCCACGAAGTGCTGGACCAGCGACGTCTTCCCGAGGCCGGCTTCGCCGGCGACGAAGGCGAGCTGCGGCTTCCCGTCGACCGTGGCCGTCCACGCGGCCCGGAGCGATTCGAGCTCGGGCCCGCGGCCGATGAAGTTCGCCCGGCGGCGCGTCCGGACCGTCCCTCGCGTGGGGCGGGTGCCGCTTCCGGCACCGGTGGTGTCGAGCTCGGGCCGCTGGAGGATCACCGCGTCGGCGAGCGCGACGAGCGGCGCGCTCGGTGGCATGCCACCTTCGGCGAGCTCGCCCTTGCACCGCTCGAACAGGGTGAGCGCCTCCGGCTGCCGGCCGGTGCGGTACAGGGCGAGCATCAGGCGGGCGACGAGCGTCTCGCGGATCAGGTGGCGGTCGATGACGGGCTCGACGACGCGACACGCCTCGTCGGCGCGGTCGTCGTCGAGGAGTGCGGTGGCGTAGCCCTCCCAGCAGCCGACCCGGAGATGCTCGAGCCGGGTGATCTCCTCGCGCAGCGCGTCGATCTCGAGGAAGTCGACGTAGGGCGCGCCGCGCCACTCCGCGAGCGCCTGCTCGTACAGCGCGGCCGCACGGGCCGGCGTGCCCGATGCCGCCGCTTCGCGGGCGCGCCGGTCGAGGTCGGCGAAGCGGGTCGCGTCGATCTCGTGGCGTTCGACGCGCAGCGCGTAGCGCCCCGCGAGCCGGGGGAGCACCTCCTGACCGTCCGGGAGGGCCTTGCGGAGGTGGGTGGCGTGCACCCGCGCGGAGTTGACGGCCTGGTCGGGCGCGGCGTCGGGCCAGATCGCGTCGGCGACCGACTCCGTCGTGACGGGCTCCGGGTAGCGGCTGAGCAGCACCGCGAGGAACGCGGCACAGCGGCGGCGCGTGAGGGGCACCTCCACGCCGGCGTGGGTGATCTCGAGTGGTCCGAGGACCCGGAACTCCATGCTCGACCGCCCCGATCCGCCGTGGGGCCGTCGGGACGGGCCCCCGGTTAACCCCGAGTTAATTGCCGGAGCGTCCAATGCTGGCGTGGCATCACCCGCGAGTGCAAGCAACGGTCGGTCGGTCCGGGACCTCACCGACGAGCTGATGCTCCTCCAGCTGCGCTCCGTGGGCCTCTTCTCCGGATGCGACGACCGCGCGCTCGCCCTCGTGGCCGCCATGAGCGGCCAACGCCGCTACCGCACCGGCGACGTCCTCGTCGCCGCCGGGACGATGGTCCGGGACGTGCCGATCGTGCTCGACGGCTACGCCGGTGCCGAGATCCAGGGCGAGCCGACCGTGGTCCTCGGACCCGGCGCCGTGATCGGCGGCGCCGAGGCGCTGGACGGTGCGCTCCACCAGTGGACGGTGGTCGCGCAGACCCCGATGGTGGCGCGGGTCGTCTCGGCGGCGGACTTCGCGACGCTGCTCGTGAGCGTGCCCCCGCTCGCGATCTCCATGATCCGACAACTCGGCGGGCGGACGCGCACCGTGCTCGATGAGCTCGTGTGCGCTCGGCAGGGGTCCGTCACGCGGAGCGTCGGGTGGGTTTCGGGCCACGGCGTGCGGCCGTCATCGAGGGCTGCACACCCGGCTCGAAGCTGACACGCTGCCGGCCACGACGCAGGTCCCCCAGCCTCCGTCGTGGCCGGACAGCGCCGTCCCTACTTGGGGTCGAACCGGATGGCTCCGTCGAGCCGGATCACCTGCCCGTTCAGGTAGCGGTTGGTGATCATGTGCTCCGCCAGCGCCGCGAACTCGTCGGGGTCGCCGAAGCGGCGGGGGAACGGGACCTTGGCCTCCAGCTTCTCGCGCAGCTCCACCGGCGCGATCCCCCACACCTCGGTGCCCATCGTCCCCGGCGCGATGCAGTTGACGCGCACGCCGAGCGCGGCGAGGTCGCGGGCGAGGATGATGGTCATCCCGATGATGCCCGCCTTCGCGGCCCCGTAGGCGACCTGCCCGATCTGGCCCTCGAACCCCGCGATGGACGCGGTCGTGACGATGACGCCGCGCTCGCCGTCGGGCCCCTCCGGCGATCCCGCCATCGCCGCGGCAGCGAGGCGCGCGGTGTTGAACGTGCCGACGAGATTCAGGTCCACCGTGTCCCGGAACAGCGCGAGGGGGTGTGGCGTGCCGTCGCGGTCCACGGTCCGGCCGCCCCCGCGGGCGCCGCCGGCGCAGGCGACCACGATCCCGAGCGGCGCCCGGTCGGTCGCCGCGGCGATCGCCCCCCGCGTGTCGTCCTCGGACGTGACGTCGCCCACGAAGGCGGTGGCCCGGTCGCCGAGGGCGTCGACCAGAGCGACGGCCTTGTCGCCGTCGCGGTCGAAGACGGTGACCACGGCACCGGCCGCGTGGAGGCGGCGCGTCCGTCGCGGCGCCGAGCCCCGACGCGCCGCCGGTGACGAGTGCTCCGGTTCCCTGGACCTGCATCGACACTCCCTTCGTGGAAAGGGGCATGCTACGGGCGGACGGTCGGGAACCGGGAGGTGCCGTGGCGATCGCGTCCGACGCGCGTGACGACGAGAGGGTGCGGAGCGGCATCGAGCACTGGCTCGGGACGCACGACGCCGACGCGGGAGGGGTCGTCGTCGCACCACTGACGCGCCCGACGAGCGGGCTCTCGAGCGACACGTGCCTGATCGAGGCCACGCTTCCGTCGGGCGCGGTGCGGTCCTACGTCGTGCGGCTGCCGCCCGCGGGGGAAGGGCTGTTCCCCGCGTACGACCTCGAGCACCAGGTCCAGGTCCAGAACGCGCTGCGACGCGTCCGGGATCCCGACGGTGCCGGCGCGCTTCGAGGCCGATCCGAGCTGGGTCGGGGCGCCCTTCATGGTGATGCCGAGGATCCCGGGCCGGCTGATGACGACGCACCCCTCGTACGTCGTGGCGGGGTGGCCGGCGAGCGCATCGGCGGACGATCAGCGCCGTGTCGCCGAGCGCTTCCTCGCGACCCTCGGCTCCCTGCATGCGCTCGACCCGTCCGCGGTCCCGCCACCCCGGGCGGCGGGCGACACCCTGTCCGACGAGGTCGCGCGCTGGCGCAGCTACCTCGAGTGGGCGGCAGGGGAGCGAGCCGCGCCGGGCTACCTGCTCGACGCGCTGGCCTGGGTGGAATCGAGGATCCCCGTGAGCCCGCCGCCGTCGGTGCTCTGGGGCGACGTGCAGTTCGCCAACTGCGTGTTCCACGACGACGGGGACGTCGCGGCGCTGCTCGACTTCGAGCTGACCGGCGTGGGTCCGGCCGAGCTGGACCTCGGCTGGTTCCTCGCGCTGCACGACATGACCGTCGCGACGGCCGGTGGGGTCGACCTGGCCGGCTTCGGCGGCCGCGCCGGGATGCTCGCGGTCCACGACGCCGCGGCGGACCGGCCCACCGAGGACCTGCACTGGTACGAGGTGTTCGCGCTCGTGCGCAGCGGGGCGATCATGGTGCGCATCGCCCGTCTCCTCACCGGCGCGGGGTGGACGACTCGTGGCTCACCCGGGGCAACCCGACCGAGGCCGCCCTCACCCGGATCCGGTCAGAGGAATGACGCCGCGGCGGTGAGGCCCATCGCGTCGTCGGCGCCGAGGACGATCGACTGCAGGTTGCCGATGCCGACGCCACCGCCGACCGGGTCCTCGACGCGGATGACGCAGTCGCGGTGCTGATGGACGCGACGGGCGACCTCCGGATCGGAGCAGTCCGCGAAGTGCTCACCGTCCACGTGCAGGGGCCCGCGCCACTGGCCGTGGCTCATCCCGTCGAACCCGTGGTACAGGCCGGTACCGAGATGGAAGCCGGTCTCGGACACGGGGGTCAGTGTGAGCGGTCGCAGGGAGCCGTCGGTCATCGTCAGGGTGAGCGATCCACCCACGAACCGGCGGTTGTCGTCCCGGAAGTCGAGATCGGGGACGAGCGCGGCGAACGGCTCCCGCCGGCCGTCGGGGTGCTCGACGCCGCCCTGGAGCTCGATGCGGGACCAGTCGCCCAGCGCGTGACGCTGGTAGTACCAGTGGAGGGCGTATTCGCTGCCGTCGGGGCGGGTGCAGACCACCGGACACCAGAGCACGAGCATGCGGACGCCCTCGGGCACCGGTGCGGGCGCGACGTCCTCGGGCGGGGTGCCCACCTGGTAGCGGACGCCCCACGAGTGGTCGCGCGTCGACACCCAGTCGTCGAGCTCGGTCCGGACCCCGTCGACGTCGGCCCAGCCCCTGGCGCGGCCGCTGTGGTGGTAGCGCACGATGTCGGCGTCGAGCCGGAACCCGTCGCGTGACCGGTGGTGCTCCCGCTGTTCGAGCGCCGGCGGTGCGATCCCCGTGAACGTCCACTCGAAGCTCACGGGCAGCACGTCGTTGGGGGCCAGCGAGAAGCGGATGGCGCGCAACGGGTCGAGGACCTCGTAGGTGATCGGTCCGGCCGCGGTCGTACCCGGGTCGGCGCCCAGCTCGCGACTCGCGCGGACGGTCCATTGCTCGACGCCGCGCGAGACGCCGGCGTACGCGTCCATGACCCCGCGGTTCGGGTACTTGCCGATCCCGAACGCGAGCTGCAGGGTGCCGTCGGTCGCACACGCCATCGCACAGACCTTCTCGGTCCAGGACCGGTCGGACTGGGCGACCGTCGCGAACGTGTCGGTGATCTGGTGGTGGAACGACTCGTCGGCCGGGACGAGCGGGCCGAGGGTCGGCATGGGGTCAGTTCCGTTCGACGGAGGGTGTGTCCGCACGGACACCGCGGAGGCCGAACCATGCCATCTCGGCCAGCCACGCGGCCAGGCGATCAGGGTCGTCCTCACCGTCGTCGTCGGTGACGCGCCGGCTCGTCGCCTCGGCCATGCCGACGATGGCGTGGGCGAGCGTCCGCCGGTGCTCGGGCGGGGCGTCGATCTCGATGAGGTCGGCGATCATGTCGGCCACCCGGTCGATCGTCCCCTCCGCCACCTCGATGAACTCGGGATCGTTGCGGACCGCCGCTCCGAACAGCAGCCGGAACGCGGCGCGGTTCTCGCCGACGAAGCGGAAGTAGGCGGCGAACCCGCCCTGGACGCGCTCGCGCCCGGTCGCGGCATGCGCGGTCGCGGTGACCAGCCGGCTGGTCAGCTTGCGGTCGACGTCGGCGAGGAGCTCGAGGTAGAGCGCGCGCTTGGACGGGAAGTGCTGGTACAGCACGGGCTTGGTGACTCCGGCCGCCTCGGCGAGGTCGTCCATCGAGGTGGCGTGGAAGCCCCGTGCCGCGAACACCTCGGTCGCGACCTCGAGCAGCTGGCTGCGCCGCTGCTCCGCGGGGAGTCGCATGCCCGTGCTCCTCCCGGCGTCGCTACCGGCTCGCCTTCAGCGGCATCTCGAAGCGGTCGTCGTGATCGAAGTTCCGTGCCCACGCGGCGTCGAGCGCGGCCGCCTCGTCGGCGTCGAGGGGAAGGTCCGACGCGGCCGCGTACTCGCGGACCTCGTCGGCATCCACACACGTCGGCAGCACCGTCGCGAAGGTCGGGTTGGCGAGGATGCCCGCGATCGCGGCCTGGCCCCGGGTGCGGCCGGTGCCCTCCCACAGGAACGAGATGGTCTCGGCCTTCTCGAAGTTGTCGAGCATGTTCTCCTGGTTGCGGTGCGCGCGGTGGTCGCCGGGCGGGAACTTCTGACCCGGAACCACCTTGCCCGACAGGGTGTCGGATGCGTGGGGGACACGCGAGATGAGGCTGACGGATCCGTCGGCGACCTTCGGCTCTCGTGCGAACGTGAGCCCGGGCTCCTGCTCGAGCACGTTGAAGACGGTCTGCAGCGAGCAGATCGGCCGCCGGCGGATCGACTCGAGCCCCTCGTCGATCCATCCGATCGCCGGGCCGAGGGCGACGCCGAGCTCGCGGACCTTGCCCTCGGCCACGAGCGCGACGAGCGTCTCCCACAGCGCGTCGTCCTCGACGTGGTCGATCCGCACGTTGTGCAGCTGGTACAGGTCGATGTAGTCGGTGCCCAGGCGCGTGAGGGAGTCCTCGACCTGCCTGCGGATCGACTCGGGCCGGAAGTCGTGCGGACGCTCGCGCTGGGTCCCGTTGCGGCGCTCGGCCGCGATGTCGTAGCCGCACTTGGTCGTGAGGACGATGCCGGCGCGGTCCGCGGCGAGGACGTCGGCGAGAAGGCTCTCACCGACGCCGTTCTCGCCGTAGACGGGCGCGGTGTCGATGAAGTTGATCCCCGCGTCGAGGGCGGCGTGGAGCATGCCGTCCTTGTCGGCCACCTCTCCCCACCAGTCGCTGGCGAGCGTCCACGTGCCGAATCCGACCTCGGAGACCTCGAGCTCGCTCTGACCCAATCGGCGGTAGCGCATGCGTGTCCTCCCGCGTCGCGTGACGGGGCCGAGCGTACCGACCGCGGGACCGGACCCCGGAATGCGGCTCGTCGCCCGTCGGTCGCCGAGCCGCCAGGGTCGTCGCGGGGTTCGCGTCCGGCCCCGTGCCCGGACTCCGGCTCCGGACCGTCGTCGGTGCGGGTCAGTAGACGATGACGGACCGGGCGATCTCACCCGAGCCCATGTTGTCCAGCGCCTCGTTGACCTGGTCGAGCGAGATCTGGGCCGACATCAGCTCGTCGAGCATCAGGACGCCGTCCTGGTACAGCTTCGCCAGCTTCGGCACGTCGCGGTGGACGTTCGAGGAGCCGTACCAGCAGCCGCGGATCTGCTTCTCGTTCACGAGGAGGTCCATGGCCGGGGTGAGGGTGAGCTGCACGTCGAAGGCCGGGACCCCGACGATGACGGTCTGACCGCCGCGGCGCGTCATCTGGAACGCCTGCTCGATCGTGGGACCGAGGCCGATGACCTCGAAGGCGACGTCGGCGCCGCGCCCGTCGGTGAGCTCCATGACCTTGGCGATCGCGTCGCCGTCGGTCGAGGGGTTGACGAGGTCGGTCGCCCCGAACTTCTCCGCGGTCTGGAGCTTCCCGTCCACCATGTCGACGGCGATGATGCGCTCCGCGCCGGCGTGCTTCGCGCCCTGGATGACGTTGAGCCCGACGCCGCCGCACCCGACGACGACGACCTTGTCGCCCTTGCGGATGCTCGCGGTGTTGACGGCTGCACCGAAGCCCGTGAGCACGCCGCAGCCGATGAGGGCGCCGGCGGTGATGGGGATGCTGGGATCGATCTTGACCGCTCCGATGGCGGGGATCACGGCCTCCTCGGCGAAGGTGCCCGACGCCGCCATGACCGACACCGGCGTGCCGTCGCGCGAGACGCGCGACGTCATGTCGAGCAGCCCGCCGCTCATCGAGGCGATGCTGCCCACCTCGCAGAGCTCGCCCTGGTCGTGGGTGCACATGTAGCAGGTGCCGCACTGGGGGACCCACGAGACCACGACGTGGTCGCCGATGCTCAATCCCTCGACGCCCTCACCCAACTGGGTGATCGTCCCGGCGCCCTCGTGGCCGAGCACGGCCGGCAGCGCGATCGGCAGCGTGCCGTTCAACACCGAGAGGTCGGAGTGACAGACGCCCGAAGCGCCCATCTGGATGCGGATCTCGCCCGCCTTGGGGTCGGCGACGTCGACGTCGACGATCTCGAGGGGGGAACCGACGGCGGTGGCGATGGCGGCCTTGGTCATGCTTGCTCCTTGGGAGGGGTGGCGGGGGCAATCTAATGGAACGAGCCCCCACCGCGTTCTTCGCGCTCGGCAGCACGCACGCCGTAGCCGAGCACGATCGGGATCGGCAGCACGACGAAGGCGACGGCGAGTCCGACCACCGCGACGGCCACGGCGACACCCGAGAACGAGGTGGCGATCGCGACTCGCGAACGCCACGATCGCCGCCAGCAGGGCGGTGTAGCCGATGCGCTTGGCGAGGCGGACCTGGCCTGCGATCCGCGCGGCGGGCGAGCACCGGATCGGGTTCCATCTCGCCGAGGATACGTAGGATGGCCCCCCGTGCCGTCCGACCGCCTGCGCGAGCTCGAGTTCGGCCCCGGGATCACGCACGTGATGGCCGTGGTGAACCTCTCGCCGGAGTCCCGGGTGCGCCATTCCGTGGTCGGATCGCCGGTCGAGGCGCTGACCCGGGCGCGTGAGTACCGCGAGGCGGGTGCCTCGATCATCGACCTCGGTGCCCAGTCCAGCCACTTCGAGAACGAGGAGCTGCCGGTCGAGGAGGAGCTGGCCCGCCTGCTCCCGGCCCTCGAGCTGCTGGTGGACGACGGGTTCCTGGTGTCGGTCGACAGCTGGAAGGCGGAGGTGACCGCCGCCGCGCTCGGCGCCGGAGCCGCGATCGTCAACGACACCGGTGGGCTCCAGGACCCGGCGATGATCGCCCTCGTGCGTGACTCCGGCGCGGGTGCCGTGGTGCTGCACATCGAGGGCGAGAACCCGCTGGCGGTCGGCGACCGGGTCCTGCACGAGGGACGCCCGCAGGACGTGGCCGAGTCCCTGCGCCGGCGGGTCGGCGCGCTCCGCGCCGAGGGACTCTCGGGGACCTTCCTGGTCGACCCCGGCCTGTCCATCAATTACCGGAGCGACTACGAGGCGTACGGGCGGTTGCAGCTGGCGACGATCCGCTCGATGGACGTGTTGCGTCGGGTGGGTGAGCCCGTCCTGATCCCGGTGCCGCGCAAGCCCGTCAACCACCGGATGCTGGCGTACCTGACGCTGTCGATCGAGTACGGGGCGGACGTGATCCGCGTCCACGACGTCGAGGCCGCCTGCGACCTCGTCACCCTCCTCGGCCGCCGCCTCGGCTGACGCGGGGCCGGGTCGCCGGACGACGGGCCCCGCCGCTAGAGATTCGTGAGGCGCCGGTTGGTCGCGTCGAGCACCGCGTGGACGATCGCGTCCGCGTCGGCGTGCTCGCGGACGATGGCCGAGCCGGACACGAGCTGCTCGGCGGGCGGGATCACGAAGACCACGGTGACGATGGCGACGTCGGCGGACCGACCCGCACGATCTGCGCGCTGTCGATGTCGAGGCACTCGGCCGCGTTCTGCAGCTGGCGGAGCGCGTCGATCGTCGCCGCGGCCACGAGCCGGTAGCGGGCGCTGGAGGCGACCGAGCCCTCGGCGAACCCGACGGCCTCCTCGTCGTCGCGGGCGAGGGTGACGCGCACGAGGCTGCGGAGGCCGGTGACCTCCGAGACCACGTTGCCGAGCACGGCCCGGTGCAGCTCGACCGTCGGGGGGCCGGCGACCACGTGCTCGCCGTCGTCACCGAGCTGCACCACCGACACGATGCGGCGGTCGAGCTCGATCCCGAAGCTGGCGAGGGCCACCGACTGGACGTCCCGGACGACCTGCTTGGCGTGCTTGGCGCCCGTGGCGAGGATGTGGACCTCGGTGGCGTGGCCCACGGTGTCGGTGACGACCCGGGCCGCGGAGACCTCCGGCAGACGGCACAGCTCCCGCTCCAGCTCGAGGACCTCGTCCTCAGGGCCGGGAATTTCGAGGGATTCGTCCACTCGGTGCTCCATCGTCTGGGGGAGCCTAGGACCGGTTCGACCACAGGTGGTGGCTTTCCGAGCGGGTCGTTGCGTGCGGGGCGTGTTGTCTGTGAGACTCCTGTTGTAGTTGTTGTGGGTGTTGGTCCTGGAAACAGGCGCAACCCGGGGTTGCTCAGGGTGGTGGCGTCGTCGACGCGTGCCTACAGTCGAACCACAGAGCTGCCGAATCCCCTCGCATATCAGCATGATCCGGGCACCCCGCGAGGTGACCCGCCACGGGAAGGAGGGAGCGCCGGTCAGATGCAGACGGCAAGGCCTCGGCGTCAATGGGACTGAAGAGTCCTGCGAGCGAAGCGTTGCCCTCTGGAAGCCAAAGCGGACCGCCAGAGAGGACCTGTCGAAGAAGGTGATTCTCTCATGCGGAAGGTCTACGTCCGTCTCGCCCTGCTCTCATCGAGCGCGGCAGCACTGCTGCTCGCCGGCGGTGCTCTGAAGTGGCGGTAGTCCGAAGTTGATCCGCGCCGAGGCCTTGCCGCCTACGTCTGACGGGAACCCATGAACGACCAAGGAACCGCGAAGCTCACGGCGTACTGCGTCGGACTGGCGGTGCTGGCCTCCGGGGTCGGCATCGCGTTGACCGCGGCGGGCCGTTGCCGGCGCTGGCTCCGGTCCTGGCGCTCGCGGTCCTGCACGTGTTCGCCGAGAACCAGATCACCTACCTGACCTCCGAGCTGGGCTCGAGCGCCGGGGTCCTCCTCTGCACCGCGGCCATGGTCGTGTTCCGCGTGGACCACAGCGCGCTCGGCGTGTTCCTCGTCGTGTTCGCCGGTGGGCTCTACGTCGTGCACCTGCGGACCTGGGAGTGGCGCAAGCTTCTCTTCAACTGCGCGATGTTCCCGCTGTCGGCCGTGTCCGGGGCCATGGTCTTCTGGGCCGTCCTCGGCACCGGCCACGCGTTCCTGCCGCGCTGCTCCTGGCGGCGTTGCCGGCCGCGGCCGTGTACTCGATCGTGAACGTCACGCTCACGTGCCTCGTGGTCACGCTCGCGACGGGCCAGCGGTTCCGCGAGGTGATCATGGTCGGCAGCCGTGAGTACCTGGTCTTCTACCCGTTCGCCATCATGGGCGTGTTCCTCGGGCTGCTCTACCTGGACTACCAGCTGGTGCTGCTCCCGCTCTTCCTGGTGCCGATCCTCGTGGCCCGCCAGGCGTTCTCCTCGTACCTGGCCCTGAAGCGGTCGCACGAGGCGACGGTGCGGATCCTCGTCGGCGCGCTCGAGGCGAAGGACCCCTACACCGCCGGTCACGCCGAGCGGGTCGCCGAGTACGCGGAGTACATCGGCCTGGAGCTCGGGATCCCGGCGGGCCGGCTCGAGCGGCTGCGGCTCGCGGCCCTGATGCACGACGTCGGCAAGCTCGTCGTGCCCAACCACCTCCTCAACAAGCCGGGCAAGCTCACCGCCGAGGAGTTCGACGTCGTGCGCCGGCACGAGGACGTCTCGGTGGAGATCCTGACCCGCATCGACTTCCTCGCACCGGTCGCGCCGAGTGCCACGAGCGAGGCCGCGCAGTTCTCGCCCGTCGCCGACGAGCACGGTCAGCCGATCGAGCCGCACATCGTCGCGGTGGCCGATGCGTACGACGCGATGACGTCGACCCGGTCGTACCGCCGTGCGCTCACCCAGGACATCGCGTTCGCGGAGCTGCGCAAGAACTCCGGTCGTCAGTTCCACCCGCGGGTGGTCGACGCGTTGATCTCGTCGCTCCGGCGTCGTGGTGCCGTGCACGGTGACGGGCACGAGCTCTACGTGCACCACATCGATGCACCCCAGCGGGGCGTGGGCTCCGCCGGACTCGGCGACCTGCTCCCGGCGGTCGACCCGGTGGCGCGGCCGTGAGCATCGGCGTGCGCATCGCGATCGTCGCGGTGCTCGGCGCACTCGCCGCGGCCGCAGTCGAGCTCGTCGACCCGGGCGGCCCGATGACCGCGCTCGTCCTGATCGCCGGGGGCGTCGCCGTCGGCGAGCTCGTGGCGATGCGACCGCGGCATCGCCGGCCCGTCCCCCTCGGGTACGCCCCGATGCTGGTGCTCGTCCGTGCCTTCTCGCCGCTCGCCGCGCTCGTGGCGATCGTCGCCGCGGAGATCGTGGTGGTGCCCCTCCGGCCCGACGGCCGCCTCGGGGCCCGGATCCGCACCAGCGCCGAGCACGCGGCTGCCGGTGCGGCGGGACTGCTCGTCTTCCACCTGCTCCTGCCGCTCGCGCTGCTGGGCGAGACGCCCTGGATGCTCACGTCGCTGGCCGTCTCGAGCGTCACCACGCTCCTCGTCCACGAGGGGTTCGTGTTCGCGCGGTCCCGGCGCGTCCCGCCGGTCGGCGGAGCCGATCTCGCGCTGATCGCGTCGGCGATGCTGATGGCGATCGGCTTCCGTGCCGTCGGCGGCCACGAGAGCGTCGGCCTCTGGGGCGTCGGGTTGTTCGCGGTCCCGCTCCTCGCCGCCTGGTACTCGTTCGAGCGGCTCGCGGTCATCAGCCGCACGTCGGAGCAGACCATCGAAGCGCTCTCGGTCGTCCCCGAGATGGCGGGCCTCGCCGCGGAGGGGCACGCCGCCCGTGTCGCCGAGCTCTCCGTGCGGGTCGGCGACGCGCTCGGCCTCCGGCGCCGGGCGCTCGACGATCTCCGGGCGGCCGCCCTGCTGCACCACCTGGGCCACCTCTGCCTGGACGCCCCCGAGGTGCGTGACGAGCCGATCGAGCCGTACGAGGTCGCGGACCAGAGCGCCGCGATCCTGCGCCAGACGGACCTCGCGTCGGCCGGCGACCTGCTCGCGACCGAGTCGGTGAGCGTGGGCGGCCAGGTGCTCCGTCTGGCCAGTGCCTACGACGACCTGCGCGTGGACCACGACCGGGAGTCCGCGCTCGACGTGCTCGGCGCCGGTCCCGGGTTCCTCTACGACCGACGGGTGTTCGACGTGCTGGAGCGGGTCGTGTCCGCCGGCGTCTCGACGGCGGACCCGGTCGGCGCCTCGGCCTGAACGTCCCGCAGGTCGATCGCGCGTTCGAGTGCCGGGAGGTCCACGTAGCGCACCGGTCGCGGCGTCCGGCGCCGTCGGCGCCGGCTCCCGACGTAGGCCAACTCGACGATGCCCGCGGCGATGACGAGGTCGCCGATCGAGATCGCGGCGCCGACGGGTCCACCGATCGCGATCTGGTCCGACAGGACCACCGCGAGATCCGAGTCCCGGGTCGGCCGGTGCTTGACCGTGGTCTCGCGCGGGAGGTCGCTCGTCACGCGGTAGGGCATGCCGGCGTTCAACGCGATCACGAAGGCGTTCAGCGCGATGCCGATCGCGATGAGCACGAACCCACGCGTGCGCAGGTTCGACGCGCAGAATCCGAGGAGCGCCGTGTAGCTCAGCAGCAGCAGCGCGAGCCCGAGGTCCTCGTAGCGGGCCCGCGGGAGGTCGACGACGTCGACGCCGACCTGGATCGCCAGGCCGGCGGGGAGGAGCCACACGCGCCGGAACTCGAGCTCGGCGAGACGCGTGAAGGTGCCGCTCGTGAGGGGCACGATCGCCACCGCGACCGCCAGCGCGATTGCGTACGCGAGCACCGGGGCACGGTACTCAACGGCGGCGCCGACCGATGCGCCACGGGGCCGGCGCCGGTCGCGGCGAATAGGCTGCGCCGCCGATGACCGAGCCCGAAGTCCTCTCCCGCGTCGATGACGGTGTCGCCCGTATCACCATCAACCGGCCCGAGCGGCGCAACTCGATGTCCTACGGCGTCATGCAGGGCCTGCGCGACGCCATGGCCGCGGCCAGGGCCGATCCCGCGGTGCGGGTCGTGGTCCTCACCGGTGCCGGTGACAAGGCCTTCTGCGCCGGCGCCGACCTCGGTGGGATCGCCGACAACGCGGGCGCGGCCGCGGCGCACGACGGTCGGGGCCTGCTCGCGGACCTCTTCCGGGAGATGTGGGCGCTCGGCAAGCCGATCATCGCCCGCGTCCGCGGGTTCGCCCTCGCCGGCGGGTTCGGGCTCGCGCTCGTGTGCGACGTCGTGATCGCCTCCGACGACGCGCAGTTCGGCACGCCGGAGGTCAACGTCGGGCTGTGGCCGTACATGATCACGGTCCCGATGCTGCGGTCGATGCCGCCCAAGACGGTGCTGGAGCTGCAGATGACGGGCCGGCGCGTCGCCGCCGAGGAGGCGGCGCGCCTCGGGTTCGTCAACCGCGTGGTGCCGGTCGCGGAGCTCGACATCGCGGTCGACGAGTTCGCGTCGGCGCTCGCGTCCAAATCGCCGCTCGTGCTGCGCTGGGGCCGCGACGCGTTCTACCGCGTGCTGGAGCTGGACGCCGACGCCGCGCTCGACTACCTGCAGGGGATGCTCACCGTGCACACGCAGTCCGAGGACGCGGCCGAGGGCGTCGCCGCCTTCGCCGAGAAGCGCGCGCCGAGTGGAAAGGTCGCTGACCCGACCGCGGTCGGCCGGAGCCGAGGAGATCGCGTGACCGAGAAGACCGTGTCGACGGGTGGCGGCGACGTCCACGACTGGGGCCCCCTCGTCGCGGATCTCGCCGGACGGCGGGAACGAGCACTCGGGATGGGCGGCGAGAAGTTCGTCGAGCGGCAGCGATCACTCGGCAAGCTCACCGTGCGCGAGCGGCTGGAGCTCCTCCTCGATCCGGGGACGTGGGTGGAGTACGGGATGCTCGCCGACCACATGGACCCCGGGCTCGGCGACCGCTACCTCGCGGCCGACGGGGCCGTGACCGGCATCGGGGAGATCGACGGTCGTCCGGTCGCGATCGCGGCGTACGACTTCACGGTGATGGCCGGCTCGATGGGCGGCGTGGGCGAGAGCAAGATCCGGCGGATGCGCCATCACGCGGTGAGCCAGCGCATTCCCATGATCTGGCTGCTCGACTCGGCCGGGGCGCGCATCCAGTCCACGAGTGGCTCGACGTTCGCGGGCGCCGGCGACCTCTTCCGGGAGCAGGTCGCGATGAGCGGAGTGGTGCCGATGGTGGCAGCCATGCTCGGACACTGCGCCGCGGGCACCGCCTACATCCCGGCGCTCGCGGACTTCGTCCCGATGGTGAAGGGCACGTCCTCGATGGCGCTCGGCGGCCGGCACCTCGTCAAGGCCGCGGTCGGCGAGGACGTGACCGAGGAGGAGATGGGCGGCTCGGGAGTCCACACCAAGATCAGCGGCGTGGCCGACCTCGAGGTCGCCGACGACGCTCAGTGCCTCCGAATCGTGCGGGAGTATCTCTCGTTCTTCCCCCAGCACAACCAGGAGCGCCCGCCCGTGCGGATGTCCGCGGATCCGGTCGAGCGGCGGGCCGAGGAGATCTACGACATCGTGCCGACCGCGCCCCGGCGTGCCTACGACGTCCGCAAGGTCATCACCGCCATCGTGGACGACGGCGAGTTCTTCCCGATGAAGCCCGACTGGGCGAAGAACATCGTGACCGGACTCGCCCGGATCGGCGGCGAGCCGATCGGCATCGTGGCCAACCAGCCCATGGTGCTCGGTGGCGCGCTCGACGTGAACGCGGCCGACAAGGCCGCCCGGTTCGTCTGGCTCTGCGACGCGTTCGGCATCCCGCTCGTGTTCCTCCACGACGTCCCCGGGTTCATCGTGGGCTCGGCGGTGGAGAAGCAGGGCATCATCCGCCACGGCGCCAAGATGCTCTTCGCGGTGAGCGAGGCCACGGTCCCCAAGATCAGCGTGATCATGCGCAAGAGCTACGGCGCCGGGTACTTCGTGATGAACGGGCTCGCCTACGAGGCGGACTACATCGTCTCCTGGCCGACCGCCGAGATCGCGGTGATGGGCCCGGACGGGGCGGTGAACATCATCCACCGCAAGACGATCGAAGCCGTCCCGGAGGAGGAGCGCGCCGCGAAGCGGCTCGAGCTGGCGGAGGAGATCCGCGCCAACATCGACCCGTACATCGCCGCGGGTCACGCGCAGCTCGACGACGTGATCGACCCGGCCGAGACGCGCCACGCGATCTGGCGGGGGCTGCACGTGTCGCGCGAGAAGCAGGTCGTGCGTCCCTGGCGCAAGCACGGCGTCCTGCCGGTCTGATCGCGATCCGTCCAATGACGATCGGCGGTCTCGGAGGCCCGGGACCGACCGATTAGGGTGCGCGGGCATGTCTGAGATCCGCGCGGAGATCACCGCGAACGTGTGGCAGGTCGTGGTGGAGGAGGGGCAGATGGTCGCCGAGGGCGGCGAGATCTGCATCCTGGAGTCGATGAAGATGGAGATCCCGGTCATCACCGAGGTGCCGGGGGTCGTCCGGGAGCTGCACGTGACACCCGAGCAGGTGGTGCACGAGGGCGACCTGATCGCGGTCATCGACGAGTCGTGATCCACTGGCAGGAGCCGGCGCCCCACGTCGGACTCGCGATCCTCGACCGCCCCGAGCGCCGCAACGCGTCAACGCGGAGCAGTGCGACGACCTGCGCGGTCACCTCGAGACGAACCACCACCTCCGTGCGGTCGTGATCGCGGGTGAGGGCTCCTCCTTCTGCTCCGGTGCCGACATCGTGCGCCGCACGGCCGACCACAGCGGGCTCGCCCATGGCAAGGAGGATTCCTTCCGTCCCGCGTTCGAGCTGCTCTGCGACGAGATCCAGCACCACCCGGCGCCCGTGATCGCGGCCGTCCACGGACCGGCGATCGGCGCCGGGACCCAGCTGGTGGTCGTGTGCGACTACCGCGTCGCCGGGCCCGACGCGGTCTTCGGCATCCCCGCCTCGAAGCTCGGGATCGTGCTGAGCCCGAAGAACATCACCCGGCTCGTACAGCTCGTCGGGGCGACCAACGCATCGGACCTGCTCGTCACCAGCCGCTACGTGGACCGGGACGAGTCGGTGCGGTTGGGACTCGTCACCCGGTGCGTGGAGGACACGCGTGCCGAGGCGCTGGCGTTCGCCGCGGAGATCGCGTCGCTCGCACCGATCACCGTGTCCGCGCACAAGCGCGCGGTGAACCTCGTGAAGGCCGCGGCCGCCCTCGACGAGACGGCGGCGGACGAGATCCGCGCGCTCGAGCAACGCGCGTTCCTGAGCGACGACCTCCAGGAGGGACTTGCCGCGTTCGCCGAGAAGCGCGGCGCGAGCTTCGAGGGGCGCTGACCGCCGCCCGGACGACTCAGGCCGGCAGCCAGTTGCCGTGGAAGCCGGCCGGGACCCGCCGCGGGATCGGCACCCGCGTGATCGGCCCGGCGGCGACGTCACGGGCGTCGAGCACGACGAACTCGCTCGCGCGGTCGGACAGGTCCGTGGTGAAGCCGACGAGCCAACCGTCGTCCTCGGCGGACCCGGACGGGTCGGGGGCGAAGCTGAGCTCGCCGACCGCATGGCCCGGTCCCCATTCGTAGGTGGTGGAGGTCCCGGCGTCGAGGTCGTACTTCACGACGGAGTCGAAGTCCACACCCCGCACCTCCGAGCTCCACCACGCGGAGTAGCCGTACCGGTGGCGGTGGCACGCGCGGTCGTCGTTGACGCGTGGGAAGTCGGCGGGCCGGTCGTCGAGCTGCTCGAAGCCGGCGGTGCCGCGCTCGAGGTCGACGGTGAAACGGGTCAGGGAGCCGACCGGGCCCTGGCCGGTCTCGGTCGGGTCGAGCATGAAGTTCAGCTCCGCGGCGCGGGACGTGTCGACGATCACCTTCGATCCCTCCGTGTACGCGTTGAGGAAGTGCACGACCCAGCTCGTGTCGATCTCGAACCAGCGGACCGGACCGCCCTCACGGGCCATGACGCCGAGCCGGGTGCCGCGCTCGGGCTGCCAGCTGCTCATCGGCCCGCCGGCGAACCAGCCCTCGAAGTCCATGACCGCCGGCGCGTCCAGGAACACGACGTGCTCGGCCGTCACCGCGAAGTCGTGCATCATGATCGGTGCGGGGACATCGATCGGGACCTGGTCGACGACGTGCCCGTCGGGCGAGATCCGGAAGTAGGTGAGGGGTCCGACGTAGCTGAACGCGAGCATCTCGCCGGTCGCGGGATCGATCTTCGGGTGCGCGGTGAACGAACCGGTGTAGGTGTCGTGGAAGCTCCACTCGCCGACGGTCTCGAGGTCGAGCGTGACCTCGGTCGGGACGCCGGCCTCCATCAGTGCGAGGATCCGGCCCGCGTGACGCACCACGTGCGTGTTGGCGGTGTTCTTCATCGGCCCCGCGTCGCCGACGAGCTCCGGCCCGGGCATGACGGGCTGGTACATGCCGCCGTAGAGCGACCGTCCGGCGCGCTCCTCCGCCTCCAGGCCGCGGGAGCGGATCCAGCGGTTCCGGTAGGTGACGCCGTCGTCGCCGAGCGTCACCGCGTGGAGCATCCCGTCGCCGTCGAAGAGGTGGTACGGCCCGGACGGCTCGAACCTCACGTTGGGGCCGTTGCGCAGGAACGTGCCCCGCAGGCCGGGGGATCTCGCCCGCGACCGTCAGGCCGACGTCGGTGCGCTCGTCCCCGACGGGGGCGTAGTAGCCCCGCAGGAACGGTTCGGGGCGGGCCGACAGGTCGAGCTCGGTGAGTGCCATCGGGTCCTCCGGCGGGGTGGCGGCGGGTGCGGACCGGCGCACTTTACAGTGTTCAGTATGAGAGCGGGATCGTGATCGGGCGCGGTCGGGGTGCCATCAGCCGCGAGGTGGTCCTCGGAGTGGCCCGGGAGCTCCTCGTGGCCGACGGCATCGACGGCGTCTCGTTCCGGCGCATCGCCAGGCGCCTCGACGTGACCGCACCCGCGCTCTACGGGTACGTGGAGGGCAAGGCCGACCTGCTGCGAGCGCTGGCCGAGCAGGAGCTCTCCGCCCTGCAGGCGCGCCTCGCCGAGATCGACGATCCCGATCCGCTGCGCCGGATCCGCGGACAGTGCCGCGGTACGTGCAGCACGCGCGGGAGCACCCGGCCCTGTTCGAGGTCATGTTCGTGTTCCGCCCCGAGTGGGCGGGCGCGCCCGCCGACGAGCTCCCGCTCGCCACCGAGGCGTTCGGGACCGGGCTCGCGGCGATCGAGGAGGCCATCACGACGGGTCGCATCCAGGGCGATCCGTTCATGGTGGCGCTGACCGTGTGGTCGGCGATGCACGGCGTGGCGTCCATCCTGCTCGCGAGCCCCGAGCTGGGCGACGCGACGGAGTCCGACCTGGTCGAGCAGGTGATCGACACGGTGCTCGCCGGGCTCGCGCCGCCGCGTGATCGGCGCCGGTCAGCTCCTGGCGCGGACCAGCCGGATCGCGATCCACACCGCGACGCACGATCCAGACGGCGGCGAGCACGGTGAGCACGGCCGTCGAGTAGTCGAGCGGTTGCACGCTCGGGTTGTCGGGCACCGTCGCGTGGCCGTAGCCGCGCAGCGGTGCCCATCCGACGACGAGGACGACACCGGTCGCGACGAGCCCGAGCTGGATCGGGACCCTGACGACCAGTGGCACGGTGCGTGTGACCGCCCAGCCCACCGCGACCACGAGCGGCGCCACGATCAGGTCGTGGACCAGGTCGGCCCCGACGACCCACTGCACCAGCACCGAGGGATCCGTGGCGCGTGAGTCCATCAAGACGCCGCGGATGCCGTACGCCATCACGGCGCCGCCGATCAGGAGACCGACCCAGAACGCGATCCCGGGTCGGTCCCGGTCGGTCTCGGTGGGCGCGGTCACAGGACCACCACCCGGGTGACCCACTTCGTCTGCATCACGCCGGGCCGGTTGGGTCCGATCAGGCGCACCGGGAAGCCGTGGTCCAGCTCGAGCGTCTCGCCGTTCACCCGGGTGGCGAGGAGGGTGTCGCGGTCGGCGACCTGGCGGGCGTCGACGAGCGACGTGCGGTACGAGCGGCGCGGCTGGAGCGACTCGATCCGCACGTCCCGCGCGTCGTGCACGCCCGCCATGCGCAGCAGGTCCATCAGGGGGACGCCGTCCCACGTCCGGGTCGCGCTCCATCCCTCGACGCACGCGATGGGCAGCGTCGCGGAGCGATGGGGGAGCGCGCGGACCTGGTCGAGGTCGAGACGCAGGGGCGTCGGCACGTGGCGGCCGGTGACCTCGAGCCGGTACCCGGGGGCGCGCGCCGACTCCAGCACCCCGGCGGCGCGCGCCGTCCGGTTGACCGGGAACCCCTGGGGTCCCGTGTCGGGTCGGCGCGGGGCGAGGAGCGCGAGCTTGCGCAGTGGCGAGAACGTCTGGCCCACCGTGACGAGCGTGATCACGCCGCTGGTGCCGAACGCGGCCACGAGCAGCTGGCGACGGGACAGGCCGTGCCGGTCGACGACGTCTGACACCGGCTCGCTGTCCGCCGTCCCGCCGCGCCGGAGTGCCGCGTGCGTCGTCGTGATCTTGGCGCCGACGTGCACGATGAGCGCGCCGATCGTGATCCACGCGATCCAGTAGTGCGCGATCGGGAAGTTGAACGGCCACGGGTACCAGAGGTTGATGTTCGCGAGGCCCGTCGTGAGGAGGAACAGGCTCCCGCCGATCAGCGGGAGCAAGGCGAGCCGCTCGATCGCGTGGGCGACGCCGGTCACCGGTGGCCACGCGAAGAGCTTCGGGTACACCGTCCAGAGCTTCGCCAGCAGGAGCGGGATCGCGGCGAGCCCGGTCGCGACGTGCAGGCCCTGGGTCACGCGGTAGAGCCCGGCCGGGCGGGCCCAGAGGTGGAACCAGCCCGGGGGGTGCTGGGCGAGGTGCGAGTAGATGCCGGTAGCGAACGACACCGAGAAGCACACCCCCAGCGTGACGCCGAGGATCGCGGCGGTGCGCTCCGAATGGGCGGGGCTGTGGAACGCGCCGCGGCGGAACGGCCCGACGTCCGGCGGGCGCAGCCTCATCGGCCGAGCCAGGCGAACCACCGGCCGTCGTCGCACCAGAGGTCCTCGACGTCGAGACCGGCGGCGCCGGCGAGTGGTGCGAGATCGTCGCGGCCGACGACCGCCCACTCGAACCACGGTCCCGCGGCCCCGTCGATCTCGAAGCGCACGCGCGTCCCCGACCGGCCGGTGCCGTGCGCGCCGACCTCGATCAGCGCGCGGCCGTCGGGCGCGAGGACCTGCACGACGCGGCGCAGCAGCGCAACCGGGTTGCCGCCGATCCCGATGTTGCCGTCGAGCAACAGGGCGCTCCGCCACCGCCCGGTGCCGGGCAGCTGGTCGAACACGCAGCGCTCGAGCACGGTCGCCCCACGGGCGCGCGCGTGGTCGATCGCGCCGGTGGTGATGTCGATGCCGAGTGTGGGCACGCCGCGCTCGGCGAGTGCGACGACGTGGCGACCCGGTCCGCAGCCGATGTCGAGCGCCGGGCCGCGTACGCGGTCCAGCGCCCGCTGCTCGGCCGGACCGGCGGGGCGGAACCACCGGTCGGCCGGGGCCGCGAGCACGGTGCCGCGCTCGTCACGCAGCTGGGCCCGGCCGACCGGCATGGTCGTGGTCATGCCGCGGGATCGACGGCTCGGGGGCCCGCCGCCCGCGGCTCGACCGCCGCCACGGCGCGCGCGAACGGGCTGTCCGGCATCGCGCGCGCGACGACGATCGCGTCCGCCATGGTGTCCACGTCGACCGCGCTCCCGACGAGACGGGTCCGCAGCCCCAGGGCGCGCAGGCGTGCGAGCTGCGCGCACCCGGTGGCGGGCGTGCTCATCGGGACGCCCGCGAATGCCGGGACCTGCGGGTCGCGCAGGCCGACGGTCCACCAGCCGCCGTCGGCGGTGAGGCCGAGGGTGGCATCCACGCCGGGGGCGAGCAGGGCGTCCCGCGTGGCGCGGACGTCGCCCGGCGTGACCTGGGGGGTGTCCATGCCGAGGAGCAGGGTCGGGCCGGACGCGCCTGCGAAGGCGGCGCCGAGACGGTCCGCCAGCGTCCCGCGGCTCTGCGGGACGACCGGGATCCCCGGCGGCAACCACGGTCCGGGCCGGCCGTCGAGGACGAGCACCGGGTGGACCCCGGGCGTGCTGCGCGCGGTCTCGAGCGTCGCGGCGAGCGCGGCGCGTGCGATCGTCGCGGCCTCGTCGGGCGTGCACGGCGGGCAGAGGCGCGTCTTGACCCGGCCGGGCCGGGGCTCCTTGGCGATGACGAGCAGCGTCGTGTCGGTCACCGCAGCACCGCCGTCATGTCGCGGACGGTGCGCGCCGTCCCCCGGAGGGTGCCCGTGACCTTGGAGCGACCGACGCGGGGTGCGTAGGGCACGTCGACCTCCGCGATGCGCCAGCCGGCCCGGTGCGCCTTGACGACCATCTCGAGCGGCCAGCCGAAGCGGCGGTCCGTGAGGTCGAGCGCGAGGAGGTCGGACCGGCGCATCGCACGCATCGGACCGAGGTCGCGCAGGGGGACGCCGGTCCTGCGCCTCACCTCGGCGGCGACGACGCGATTGCCGAACCGCGCGTGCGCGGGCCACGCGCCGCGTGCCACGGCCTGCCGCGCGCCGAGCACCAGGTCGGCCGTACCGTCCGCCACGGGCGCGACGACCCGTGGCAGGTCGTGGCCGTCGAGGGACCCGTCGCAGTCCATGAAGCACACGACGTCGGAGGTCGCGGCCAGCAGGCCGGCGAAGCAGGCGCTGCCGAACCCGCGGCGCGGCTCGGCCACGACGAGCGCGCCCGCCTCTCGGGCGACCGCAGCGGTGGCGTCGGTGGATCCGTTGTCCACGACGACGGCCCGAAACCCCGGCGGCAGCGACGCCACGACGCCGGGGATCGCGCCGGCCTCGTCGAGGGCGGGGAGGACGACGTCGATCATCCGCCCGACCGTACCCACGTGCGCCGCGCGGATCACCCGTGGCGCGCTTACGAAACGCGAAACTCGACCGGAGCGGCGCGAGCACGAGCCGGGAGCGTCGGTACCCTCACCGGGTGGCCCACGCCCTGACCGATCCGCCGCGCGGCGGACCTCCGGCCCGAGCACCCGTCCGCGCCCGACGGGCGCGGGCCGGGGCGCGTGCGTGCGTCGGCCTCGGTGGTCGCGCGTCGTGGTCGCGGTCGTGCTCATCGTGGTCGCGTTCGCGGTGGGGCGAGGCGCTCCTCGCCGACGGGGTGCGCATGAAGATCCACACGCCGCCACTGCGCGGACCCACCGACTGGCGGCTCGGACGCTCGGCGGCGTGGAGCGTGGCGGTCGCCCTGCTCGTGATCGGATGGTGGTCACGTGTCAGCGAGCGCCTCGGTTGGCGTTCGCTGCTCGCCCTGGCCGGCGTGACCGCGGTCGGATGGGCCCTCGCGCTCGCGCTCGTCGACGGTGTCCTCGGCATCACCGACCCGCTGCGGAGCCCGCAGTACCTCCAGACCGTGCCGCAGATCCACGACCTCGGGACGTTCCTGTCGACGTTCACCGACCGCATCGCGGGCTACAACGTCCACACCCAGGGGCACCCCCCGGGAATGGTCGTGTTCCTCTGGGTGCTCGACCGTCTCGGGTTCGGTGGCCTGCACTGGTACGCCGCGCTCGTGTACGTGGGCGGTGGTGTCTCCGTCGTCGCGACGCTCGTCGCGGCGCGTGACGTCGCCGGCGAGGCCGTCGCCCGTCGCGCCGCGCCGTTCCTCGTGCTCGCGCCCGCCGCGATCTGGTGGTCGTCCGGTGACCCGTTCTTCGCCGGCGTCGGCGCGACCGCGGCCGCGTTGCTCGTCCTGGCCACGAACCACGACGGCCGGCGCGCCGACGTGCTCGCCGTGCTCGGCGGCCTGGCGTTCGTGGCGACGGCCTACCTCTCCTACGGACTCGTCCTGCTCGCACTCATCCCGATCGCCGTCGCGGTCGTGCGGCGCCGGGCCCGTCCGATCGTGCTCGCCGCGGGCGTCGGGGTCGTCATGCTCCTCGTGGTCACGGCGGTGAGCGGGTTCGCGTGGTGGGACGGCGCCGCGGCGACCAGGGAGCGCTACTACGCCGGGGTCGGAGGGATCCGCCCCTATGACTTCTTCCTCGTGGCCGACCTCGCGGCCTTCGCGATCATGATCGGTCCCGCCGCGGTCGCCGGTCTCGCGCACCGACCGCGCACCCGCGCGTTCGGCGCGGTGGTCCTGGGTGCGGTCGGGGCGGTCCTGCTCGCCGACCTCTCGGGCCTGTCGAAGGCCGAGGTCGAGCGGATCTGGATCCCGTTCGTCCCGTGGGTGGTGCTCGCCGCCACGGCCGTCGCGACCACGAGGCGCTCGACCCGCGGCTGGCTGGCGGCCCAGGCGCTGGTGACGATCCTCGTGGCCGTGGGGGTACGGTCGCCGTGGTGACCGAGCCCGCCCCGTACGTCCTGGTGGTCGAGGACGATCCGAACATCTCCGAGGTCGTCGTGCGCTACCTCGCGCGCGAGGGGCTCGAGGTCACGGCGGTCGCCGATGGTCGTGACGCGCTCGACGCCGCGGCCGCGCGCTGGCCCGATCTCGTCGTGCTGGACCTGATGCTGCCCGGCATCGACGGCCTCGAGGTGTGCCGGCGCCTCCGCGCCCGTGCGCCCGTCCCCGTGATCATGCTGACCGCACGCGGCGACGAGGAGGACCGCGTGCTCGGTCTCGAGCTGGGTGCCGACGACTACGTCGTGAAGCCGTTCTCGCCCCGCGAGCTGACGGCGCGCGTCCGCGCGGTGTTGCGGCGGGCGGTCGCGACCGGCGTCCCCGACGGCTTCGGCGTCGACATCATCGAGCACGACGACGTCCGCATCGACCTTCCCGCACGTGAGGTCACGCGCGCGGCGGAGCACGTGACGCTCACCGCCCGCGAGTTCGACCTCCTCGCGCACGTCGCCCGTCATCCGCGCAAGGCCTTCACACGCGAGGAGCTGCTCGAGCGCGTCTGGGGATACAGCTTCGGCGACACCGCCACGGTGACGGTCCACGTGCGGCGCCTGCGGGAGAAGATCGAGGTCACCCCCTCCGAGCCGCGCCATCTCGTCACCGTGTGGGGGGTCGGGTACCGGTGGGACCCATGAGACGGTCGATCGTGCTCGCGGCGCTCGTCCTGCTCGGTGGCCTCGCGCTGACGGCACTCGTCGCCGGACTGACCGCGATGTCCGCTCCCGACGCGGGCGAGCTCGTCGCGATCGCCGGCGGTGTCGCCCTCGTCGCGATCGCGACCGGGTTCGCGATCCTCTGGCCGCTGCGCCGGAAGTCCCTCGCGCTCCAGATCGCGGTGCTGGCGCTCGTCGTCGTCGCCGCGGTCGCGCTCGGGGTGTTCGGCGCGGCGCAGGCGATGTTCATCTCGACCCACGACCTCGGCGCGATCCAGGTCGTGCTGGTGGCGGTCGCGACCGTCGGCGTCGCCGGCGCCATCCTGCTGGGTGCGCGTGTGGCGGCCACCGGCACCTCGCTCGTCGCCGTGACGCGCCGCATCGGAGCCGACGAGACCGGCGCACGCGGCCGAGGTCTCCGGACCGCCCGAGCTGGCGCGCCTCGCGGAGGAGCTCGAGCTCATGGAGCAGCGGCTGGAGGACGCCCGCCGCCGCGAACGCGCCGTCGAGGAGTCCCGGCGGGAGCTGGTGGCCTGGGTGTCGCACGATCTGCGGACGCCGCTGGCCGCGCTGCGGGCGATGGTGGAGGCCCTCGAGGACGGCGTGGTGGCCGATCCGGAGACGGTCGGGCGCTACCACGCCTCGATGCGCACCGAGGCGGAGCGGCTCGCCGCGCTCGTCGACGACCTCTTCGAGCTGAGCCGGACCCAGGCCGGTGCGCTTCGCCTCCAGCTCGAGCGCGTCTCGCTCGGAGACCTCGTCTCGGACGCGATCGCCGGCGTCGCGCCCGTCGCCGCGGCCAAGGGTGTCCGGCTCGAGGGTCGCCTCGACGGCCCGGCCCCCGAGATCGTGGTGTCGACGCCCGAGGTGCTGCGCGCGCTGCGCAACGTGCTCGAGAACGCGATCCGCCACACGCCGGCCGACGGCTCGGTCATGGTCGAGGCGGGCGCGGGCGAGCCGGGCCACGCCTTCGTCTCGATCGTCGACTCCGGTGGCGGAGTGCCCGAGCACGACCTGGACCGGATCTTCGACGTCGCGTACCAGTCCGACCCTTCGCGGACCGCGGGGGGCGCCGGGCTGGGGCTCGCGATCGCGCGGGGTTTCGTGGAGGCGCACCGAGGCCGCATCACCGTCCGCAACGAGAACGGTGGCGCGCGGTTCACCGTGCAGCTGCCGATGGACCCCGTCGCGTGAGGGTGTTGCTGACCGGGGGGTCGGGGTTCATCGGCGATCACGTGGCCCGAGCGCTGACGGCCCGCGGCGACGAGGTGGTGGTGCTCGACCGGGACGTGCCGGCCGGCGGCGCCGCGATCCGTGCCGACGTCGGCGATCTCGACGCGGTGACCCGCGTGCTCACGGGCGTCGACGCGGTGTGCCATCAGGCGGCGAAGGTCGGGCTGGGCGTGGACTTCGCCGATGCACCCGACTACGTCCGTGACAACGACCTCGGCACCGCCGTCCTGCTCCGCGCCCTGCACGACGTCGGTTTCGCCGGGCCGTTCGTGCTCGCCTCCAGCATGGTGGTCTACGGCGAGGGTCGGTACCGCTGTGCCACCCATGCGATCGTGCCCGCACCGCCGCGGCGGCCGCCGGATCTCGCCGCCGGGCGCTACGAGCCGGCGTGCCCGCACTGCGGTGCGCCACTCGTGCCCGAACCGGTGCCGGAGACCGCGCCGGCCGACCCCCGCAACGTCTACGCGGCGTCGAAGCTCGCGCAGGAGCACCTCGCGTCGGCGTTCGCTCGTGAGCACGCCGGCGTGACGGTCACCGCGTTGCGCTACCACAACGTCTACGGACCCGGGATGCCCCGGGCCACGCCCTACGCGGGGGTCGCGGCGATCTTCACGGACGCCCTCGCGTCGGGCGTCGCGCCCCGCGTGTTCGAGGACGGTGGGCAGATCCGGGACTTCGTGCACGTCCGGGACGTCGCGCGGGCGAACGTGCTGGCGCTGCACGCCGGTGTCCCCGGGCCGTTCAACGTCGCGAGCGGTACACCGCGCCGGCTGCTCACCATGGCCGACACGCTCGCCGACGCGTTCGGGACCGATGCCCCGCGACCAGAGGTGGTGGGCGGGTGGCGGGCGGGCGACGTCCGGCACGTGTTCGCGAGCCCGGACCGCGCCCGGTCCGAGCTCGGCTTCGTCGCCGAGGAGGACTTCGCGACGGGGCTCCATGCGCTCGCGCACGAGCTGCGCGTCGACGCGGGTCCCTAGAAGCCTGGCGGCAGCACGCGCTCGAGGTAGAAGCAGAACACGGCGTAGGCGGCGAGGAACGGGATCGCGCCCAGGACCCAGACCCACCAGCGCGGCTTGCGGTGGAACAGGAACCACCACAGGCCGCCGACCGCGGCCGCGAACAGGCCCGACCAGACGGCGGGCAGGCGCGAGGACTGGTTCCCGCCCACGTCGTCCCCGGAGAGCCGCGCCGTCCGCGCCCGGATCCCCGGAGGGGCCGCGACGGGCTTCGGGCTCTTCTCCAGGTCCAGGGCCGCCTTCACGACCAGGCGCTGGCGGCGCGCTGTACTTCGGATTGCACGTCGTGAGCGTCAGCGTCGCGGTCGGGGTCTGGTCGAGCACGTAGACGTCCTTGGGGGAGACGACGAGCTGCCCGGTCACGTGGTAGTGGAACGTGCCCGAGAGCGTCACGATGGTGATCTCGTCGCCGGGGACCAGCTCGTCGATCCGGTTGAACGGCGCGCCGTACGTGGTGCGGTGCCCGGCGATGGCGGCGTTCCCGAGCTGCCCGGGCATCGGGGAGTCGGGGTAGTGGCCCGGGCCCTTGCGCAGGTCGGGGACCTCGACCCCCTGCACGAGCGCGCGGTCCAGCCCGATGTGGGGGATGTGGATGATGCCGAGTGGCCCGCCCGAGGCCGGCGGCGGGGGCGGCTGGGTGGTGGTGGTCGTCCCCGAGACCGGCTGCTCGGCCCGGTGCACCTGGGCCAGCGACCGGCCGAAGTCCGAGCGCAGGGTGCTCTGCTGGGCCTGCTCGTAGAAGCCCGTGCCCCAGAGCTGGTACGCCACGAAGAGCAGGAGGAGGAGCCCGGCGGTGACGAGGAGGCGCCCGAGGGCATTGGCGACGCGGCGCACCGGCCGACGGTAGCGGCTCGCCCGGACGCTCCCGCCCCACCCCGGGGCGTCCGGCGATCGGGGTCGGAGCCGCGGTTCGACCACTTTCCGGTGCGCTCCGTAGACTTTCCGGGCTCGATCAGCCCCGGTCCCGGGGCCCGGAGGCTCGGTGTGTCCCTCGTCGTCCGACTGCGATCCGTCGTCTGTCTCCTGGGCCGGTTCCCGGCCCTCGCGGGCGCGGACCTCGACGTCGCCCCGAGGGAGATCGTGCTGGTCACCGGTCCGAACGGCGCCGGCAAGACCACGCTGCTGCGCCTCCTCGCCGGTCTCGTGCCGCCGTACTCGGGCGAGGCCACGGTGTGGGACCGGGACCTGTTCACCGACCGGCGCGGCGCACGGGAGGGCACGGCGCTGGTCGGGCACGAGTCGTACTGCTACGACGACCTCACCGCGCTCGAGAACCTGCGGTTCTTCGCCCGTGCCGCGCACCGCCTCGACCCCGAGGGTGACGTCCGCACGGCACTGGAACGGGTCGCGCTCGGGCCGGCCGCGGACGTCCTGCACCGGGGTCTCTCGGCCGGCCAGCGCCGCCGACTGGCGCTGGCCGTCGCGCTGGTGCGGGACCCGAAGCTGCTGCTGCTCGACGAGCCCCACGCCGGACTCGACGCGACCGGTCGGGCGGTGCTCGACGACGTCGTGCGCCGCGCCCCGCGGAAGGCCGGACCGTCGTGATGGTCTCGCACGAGCTCGAGGTCGCCCGCCCCCTCGCGACGCGCGAGATCCGGGTCGACGGCGGGCTCGTCGTGGACGCGACCGCACCGACGGGAACGACGTGATCTGGCGCGAGGCCGCGCTCGTGGCCGGCAAGGACCTGAGGATCGAGGGCCGGGCCCGCGTGGCGCTCGGCCAGATCCTGCCGTTCGGCCTCATCGTGCTGCTGCTGTTCGCGTTCGCCCTGGACCCGGACCGGGGGATCCTCGCCCGCGTCGCGCCGGGCCTGTTCTGGGTCGCCATCCTCCTCGCCAACCTGCTCGCCGTCGGCCGGGCCTTCGCGATCGAGACGCACCACGGCGCGCGGGACGGTCTCCGGCTCTCCGGCCTCGACGGCGGGGCGATCTTCCTGGGGAAGGCCGCCGCGATCGCGGCCCAGCTCCTCGTGCTCGAGGTCGTCCTCGGCGTGGGGGTCGTGGTCGTGTACGGCGTCGACGTCCACGGCGTCGTCGTGGTGCTCCTGACCGCGGTGGCCGCGACCGTCGGGATGGCGGCGACCGGTACCCTCTACGGCGTCCTCGCGGCCGGGCTCCGGCTGCGCGAAACGCTGTTGCCCCTGTTGCTGCTACCGGTGCTCGCACCGGTCATGCTGGGCGCCACGCGAGCCTTCGAGGACGGGCTCGACGGGACGCCCGGCGATGCGTGGCCGTGGGTGGCGATGCTCGCCGTCTTCGCCGTGCTGTACACGGCGATCGGGGTGCTGGCGTTCGGGTCACTGTGGGAGGAAGCGGCATGACGCAGAGTCGGGGAGCGGCGAAGGACGAGCTCCTGCTCCCGGCCGTCCGGCGCGCGGTCGGCGTCCTCACGATCGTGTCCCTCGTCGCGCTGACGGCGTTCGGCCTCTGGGGTGCCCCGGCCGACGAGGTGCAGGGCGACGCCCAGCGGGTGATGTACCTCCACGTTCCCTCCGCCTGGCTGGCGTACCTCGCGTTCTTCGTGACCGCGGTCGCGTCGGCGCTGTTCCTCTGGCCGCGCACCCGCTCCAGGACGTGGGACCGCATCGCGGGCGCGTCGGGCGAGCTCGGCGTCATGTTCACCGGCCTCGCCCTGGTGCTCGGCTCGATCTGGGGCAGGCCGGTCTGGGGGTTCTGGTGGGCATGGGACGCGCGCCTGGTGAGCACCGCGCTGCTGTTCTTCCTGTTCGTCGGGTACCTCGCCCTGCGCCGGATCCCGGGCGATCCCGTCGGGGCGGCCAAGCGCAACGCGATCGCGGCGCTGATCGCCTTCGTCGACGTGCCGATCGTCCATTTCTCGGTGGAGTGGTGGCGCACGCTCCACCAGAAGGCCACCGTGTTCAACCCCGAGCTCGACCCGAAGATCGAGGGCGTCATGGGGCTCACGCTCTGGATCGGCACGCTCGCGTTCACCCTGCTGTACGTCTACCTGCTCGACCGGCGCTACCGCCTCGCCGTCCTCGAGGAGGGCCGCGAGGACGTCGAGCTCGAACGGGCGATCGTGGAGCGGACCGGCGCGACCCGCGGGCGCGCGGTGAGGAGCCGGCGATGACCGATCCCGGATACGTCGCGGCGGGGTGGAGCATCGCCGCAGTGGTGCTGGGCGGCTACACGTTCCGGCTCGCGCTGGCGGCTCAAGCGCGCCGAGGCGTCGGCCGACGAGGATCGCCCCACGTGACCGCGCCGGTGCGGCGCGACGTGCGACGGACCCGCGCCATCGCCGCGGCGGTGGTCTGCGGAGTCGTCGTCGTGATCGCGATCGTCCTGCTCGTGGTCCTCTCGGACAACATCGTGTACTACCGCACGGTGTCCGAGGCCGTCCGCGAGCGCACGAGCCAGGGTCACCCGCGGTTCCGCCTCGCGGGGGCCGTGGTGCCCCGCACCGTCCACGAGACCCGGCAGGGCGTGGACTTCTCCGTCACCGACGGCAAGCACACGGTGAAGGTGCACCACAACGGCGACCCGCCCGAGCTGTTCAAGCCGAGGGCGCCGGTCCTCTGCGAGGGACGGTGGGGCAAGGGTCTGGTCTTCGACTCGGACCGCATCCTGATCCGGCACGGCGCGAAGTACACGCCGCCCAAGGTCGACACGAAGCACGCGCCCGAGGCGAAGAGCGCATGAGGGCGAGCCTGGGGGTCCTCGGCATCGCGATCGGAGCTCGGTGCCTCCGCGGTCGGCATCTTCCTGTTGCTGCGCGGCGTCCTCACCGGCACGCTCACGGCGTTGCGCTCCGGGCGGGCGTGCGTCTTCGTGGTGCTCGGAGGCGCCGTCCTGTCGGTCGTCGCGATGGAGTGGGCGCTCGTCAGTCACGACTTCACGATCAGGTACGTGGCCGAGAACAACGCGCGGTCGACGCCGTGCTGTTCACGATCACGGGGCTGTGGGCGGCGCTCGAAGGCTCGATCCTGCTCTGGGCGCTGCTGCTCGCCGGCTACCTCTCGTTCGTCGCCCACCGCTTCCGCGCCCGCCTCGAGGACCCGATGGTCGGGTGGGCGATGATCGTCGGGCTCGGCGTGGCGCTGTTCTTCTTCGTGCTTCATGGCCGTGGCCGCGAACCCGTTCACGCTGGTGCCCGGGATCACGCCTCTCGACGGTCGGGCCCGAACCCGCTGCTCCAGAACCACCCGCTCATGGCGTTCCACCCGCCGATGCTCTACCTCGGGTACGTCGGCATGACCGTCCCGTTCTCGTTCGCGATCGCGGCGCTCATCACCGGCCGTTTCAGCGAGGGGTGGCTCGCCGACATCCGCCGGACGACGTTGATCGCGTGGGGCTTCCTCACCGTCGGGATCATCCTCGGCGCGTGGTGGAGCTACGAGGTGCTCGGCTGGGGCGGCTACTGGGGTTGGGACCCGGTGGAGAACGCGTCGCTCATGCCCTGGCTCACCGCCACCGCGTTCATCCACTCGGTGATGGTGCAGGAGCGCCGCGGCGATGCTGCGCGTCTGGAACCTGTCGCTCGTCATCGCCACGTTCGCGCTCACGATCCTCGGCACCTTCCTGACCCGTTCCGGCGTGGTGAACTCCGTGCACGCCTTCACCCAGTCCACGATCGGGCCCTGGCTGCTCTCGTTCCTGCTCGTGATCATGCTCGGTGGCGTGGCCCTCATCGCCTGGCGGGCGGACCGCCTCCACGTACCCGGCCGGATCGACTCCCCGGTCTCGCGTGAGGCCGCGTTCCTCGCCAACAACCTGCTCTTCGCAGGCCTGGCGTTCGTCGTCATGCTCGGCACCGTGTTCCCGCTCCTCGCCGAGGCGATCCGGGGCAGCACCCTCTCGGTCGGTGAGCCCTACTTCGACCGCCTCGGTGCCCCGCTCGGACTGTTGCTGCTCTTCCTCATGGCGATCGCGCCGGCGCTGCCGTGGCGCGCGACCAGCGGCGAGGTGCTCCAGAACCGGCTGCTCCCGCCCGCGATCGTGGGGACCGCGGTGATGCTCCTCACCCTCACTGTCTGGACGCGCGACTGGACGACGGTGGTCGGCTTCGGGCTCGCCGCCTTCACGCTCAGCGCGATCGCGCGCGAGAGCTTCGTGGCCGTGCGGGCGCGGCGGCGCGCCGACTCGGCGGGCTGGCTGCGCTCGTGGGGCCGTACCGTCGCCGGCAACCCGCGCCGGTACGGGGGGCTGCTCGTCCACACCGGTGTGGTGGCGATCGCGGTCGCGCTCTGGCGCGTCCGGCTCGTTCGGCACCAAGCGCGAGGTCCGGCTCACCGCGGGGCGCGTCGGCCGACGTCGGCGGGTACTCGGTCACGTACGTGGGGAAGCGCATCGAGCGCAGCGACCAGAAGAACACGGTGTCGGTCGACCTCGAGGTGGCGCACGGGAGCGACGTCCTCGGGACCTACGCCCCGGCGATCTCGACCTATCGCAACGCCAACGAGGGAATCGGCACCCCGTCGGTCCGGACCGGGCTGTTCGAGGACGTGTACCTCACGCTCGTCTCCTCGCCGAACGCGACCGACCGCATCACCGTCGGTGTGGCCATCCAGTCGATGACGCTCTGGATCTGGGTCGGCGGCGCGCTCGATGGCCTGCGGGACGATCGTGGCGCTCATCCCGCGGCGGCGCCGTCGGGTGGGGCGACCCACGACGGCGCCGGACGTGCCCGCCATGACCGGCGGCGCGGTCACCGGCGACGAGCCGGACGCCACCGACGCCGACCCGGTGATGGTGTGAAGCACCAGTTCCGCTGGATCGCCCTGGGCGTCGGCGTGCTGGTGGCCGCGCTCGCCGTGATCCTCGCGGTGAACGTGGACACCGACCCGCGCGCCGAGTTCAACACGAGCCGCCTGGTGGGCAAGCCCGCACCGACGATGGAGCTCACCCGGTTTGACGGCACTCCACTCGGCGCGGCCGACTTCGCCGGCAAGGTCGTGCTGGTCAACTTCTGGAACTCGTGGTGCGTCCCGTGCAACGACGAGCTCCCCGCCCTGCAGCAGTGGTACACGAAGCACCGTGACGATCCCGACGTGGTGATGGTGGGCGTCCCGCGCGACGACACGGCGAGCGCGATCCGGACGGCGGCGACGGACGACCAGATGGCCTGGGCCGTCGCCGAGAACGCCGGCGCCCGTGCCGCGACGCTCGCGTACGGCACCCGGGGCCAGCCCGAGACCTACGTGGTGAGCCCGAGCGGGGTGGTCGTCGGCTCGCTCTTCGGTCCCGCGAACCTGGAGCAGCTCGACCTGATGCTCGACCGGGCGAGGAAGCTCGGATGAGTGGAGGTCGCCGCGCCGTGTGGATCGGCCTCGCCGTCGTCGTGGCGGCCGTGCTCGTCGCCGCGCTGTGGCCCCGGTCGGGCACCGAGTCGGTGAGCGCGCACACCCGTCGGCTCGCGTCGGAGCTCCGCTGCGTCGACTGCGAGGGGCTCTCGGTGGCCGACAGCTCCACGGCATCGGCGCGCGAGGAGCGGCGCGACATCGTGGTCCGGATCCGCCGGGGCGAGTCCGACGCCGAGATCCGTCAGGCCTACGTGGACACCTTCGGCGAGTCGGTCCTGCTCCGGCCCTCGGGCTCGGGCGTCGGGATCCTCGTCTGGGGCCTGCCGATCATGGCCGTGCTGCTGGGCGCGATCGGGCTCGTCGCGGCGCTTCGCCGCTGGTCGCGCCAGCCGCGGCTGACTGCCACCGCGGCGGACGAAGCCATGGTGGAGGAGGCCCGGGCGGTCCTCGGCGATGAGTGACGCGCCCGGCCGCGAGGTCCTCGAGGAGGAACGCGAGTTCCTGCTGCGATCGCTCGACGACCTCGACGGCGAGCGCGCCGAGGGGAACATCGACGACGAGACCTACGAGCGCCTGCGCGCCGACTACACCGCGCGGGCGGCACGGGTCCTGCGCGAGCTCGACGCCGGGCCGGGCGCCGCGGAGCTCGCGGCCGATCCGTCCTCCGCGCGTCCCTCGACGCTCCGCCGGGTGCTGACCGCGGGCGGGATCGTCGCGTTCGTGGTGATCGTGGGTGTCGGCCTCGCGTACGGACTCGGAGCGCGCCTGCCGGGACAGACGATCACGGGCCGCCAGACCCCGACCGGCCCGAACGCGACCCAGCAGCTGGCCGACCTGCGTGCCGCCGCGGCCCGCAGCCCGAACGACCCGGGGGCGCACCTGGCGCTCGCCCGGGCGCTCATGGCCGCCGACGGCGTGGGGGCCCTGAAGGAGTTCCGCGCCGCCGCGAAGCTCGATCCGCGCAATCCGGAGCCGTACGCCTACAGCGGTTGGCTCATCCGGCTGCAGGGATTCCCGGACGAGGGTCTCACGCTGATCGACAAGGCCATCTCGTTGCGAGACGACTACGCCGACGCGCGGTTCTTCAAGGGCATCATCCTGCTGCGCGACAAGTCCGATCCCCAGGGCGCGGTCGCGGAGTTCCAGCGCTACCTCGTCGCCGCGCCGGGCTCGCCGCTCGCGGCCCAGGTGCGTACCCTGCTGGCGGAAGCGGTCGGGGCGAGCCCCTCGACCTCCACCACGACGACCCCCTGAGCACCATCTCCCCGAACCCCCGAACCCCCGAGCCCCCGAACCCCCGAACCCGACCCCGAGAGGACGCGACCCGTGGCCGAGCCCCCCGAGTACCAGATCGACGGATCGAAGATCTACCGCACGACGATCACCACGAACCGCGGCACGATCGTGATGGACCTGGACCCGCAGCTCGCGGCCAACACGGTCAACAACTTCGTCGGTCTCGCCCGGCAGGGCTACTACGACGGCCTCACGTTCCACCGTGTCGTCCCCGACTTCGTGATCCAGGGCGGCTGCCCGGAGGGCACGGGCCGCGGTGGTCCCGGCTACCAGTTCCGGGACGAGGACGTCGTCGGCGAGTACACGCTCGGAGCGGTGGCCATGGCCAACGCGGGTCCGAACACGAACGGCTCGCAGTTCTTCATCACGATCGACGACTGCACGCGGAAGCTGACCAAGGACTACAACCTGTTCGGACACGTCGTGGAGGGCATCGACGTCGCGGAGGCGACCGAGGTCGGCGACGTGATGACGTCGGTGGTGGTCGAGGAGCGGGACCGCTAGACGGCTGGTGCGTCCTCGGCGGACGGCGCACCGACCTCGACCGTTCCCCGGTCGTGGTGCTTGGTCACGTACATCGACCGGTCGGCCGCGCGCATGACGGCCTCGGGGTCGTCGCCGTCCTCCGGCGCGCTCGCGATCCCGATGCTGGCGTGCATGCGGATCTCCGTCTCGCCGACCCTGATCGGCTCGCGCAGTGCCGCGTGCGTGCGCGTGGCGACCGCCTCGGAGTCGGCCCGGGCCGAGCCGACGAGCAGCATCACGAACTCGTCGCCACCGAGTCGCGCCACCGAGTCACCCTTGCGGCCCGCGTCGAGCAGCCGGGAGGCGACCGCGCGGAGCACGTGGTCGCCGACGCCGTGACCGAAGCGGTCGTTCACCGACTTGAAGTCGTCGAGGTCGATGAAGAGGACGCTGAGCGGTGACCCGTCCCGGCGGGCGCGGGCGAGCGCCTTGTCGAGCTCTTCGTCGAACAGCGCGTGGTTCGCCAGCCCCGTGAGGCCGTCGTGCACGGCCTGGTGGCGGATCTGCTCGAGCAGCTGCGCGTTCTGGAGCGCGATCGCGGCCTGGTCCCCGATCGCGGCCAGCCGTTCGGTGAGCGTCTGGACGTGGGCCGGGCCCATCGCGCCGAGCGCGGCGACGGCCAGGCCGAACAGCTCGCCGTGGTGCGCGCGGATCGGTGCGACCGCGACCATCTCCACCTGGTGGTTCGCGAGCTGGGCACCGAGCTCCTCGCCGACCGTCGTGCCCTGCATCGCCGCGACCGGGATCACGGAGGCCTGCTGGCCGCTGCTGACGCCGGGGAGCCGGCTCAGGACGTCGGCGTCCAGCTCGTAGCGGTCGGCGAGCGGGGCGGCGGCCGGCGGCCAGCCCGAACGACCGGCCACGCGGAGGGCGGTGCGCTCGTCGTTCCACAGCAGCACGGCGGTGGCGGGCACGTGCAGGATCTCGATCATCGCGCCGGCGACGATCCGCGCGATCCGGCGCGGCGCCGATGGCTCGGCGAGCGCGCGAGCGAGTCCGAACAACGCCCCGTTGGTCGTGCTGCGGCGACGGGCGGCGTCGAGCGCGGTGGCGGCGTCGAGGGCGGCGGCCGCGCTGCGGGCGTAGGCGGCCAGGAGCCGGACCTCGAACGGGAAGAAGCCCTGGCCGTCCGAGAACGCCGCCAGGCGACCGTACGCCCGGTGGCTCGACGCGACCTCGATCACGATCCTCTCGTCCGACGCTGCCGAGCTCGCTCTCGAGGACCGCGGCGGTCGCGGCCTCCACCCGGTCGGCCGCGATGCCGTCGGCGTGCACCGACGTGGTGACGTCGACGGTGTCGTAGAGGGCGAGCAGGTGGCTCGGCGCGCTGCACCGCGCGGCCGGCCCGGGTGACGATCCGCGACAGGACGTCGTCGACGTCGTCGGACGACACGAGGTCGGCGGTGGTCGACTGGAGCAGCTCGATCTGCGCCTCGAGCGCGTCGATCTGGTGGTGGAGGGCGGCCTCGCGCCGGGCGCCGGACCGACCGAGCCGCCGCTTGCTGGTCCAGCGCACGACATAGCGGCACTCGGGGGCGCCGAGCACCTGGCAGTCGGGATGCTCGACATCGAGAGGCGGCAACCCGAAGATCGGGCCGATCGTGCGCATCAGGCCGATGTTGAGCTGGCAGTCGCCGCGATGGGGGACCTTGCCGTCGTGCAGCCGGTAGGTGATGACCGTGTGCCCCTTTGCCATCTCCTCGGCGTGCATGGTGGCGACGGTCGAGAACTTCGGGCACGCCTTGGCGACGTTCGCGAGCACGAGACGCGGGGATCCCAGCCGGCGGAGCAGGATGCGGATGCCCGGGCCGACCTGGTGGTCGAGCGCGGTCTCGCCGACGTGGAGGATCGCGTCGCGGTCGTCGAGCACCAGGCACGCCGCGTCGAACAGTGCGATCTTCTGCTCGTAGGTGCTCCACCGCTGCTCGTCCTCGAGCACGTCGAGCGGTCGGGTCTCGCCCGCGAGCCAGAGCAGGCGCGCGACACCCTCGTCACCCGCGTGGTGGCGGACGTACTGGACGACCAGTCGGACCGTCGTCCCGGCGGTCTCCCTCGGGGGTGGCGCCATAGAGGTGATATCGGCCCCGAACCCGGTCGCTGTAGGAAGACCACGGAGAGACGCGAACGGGGCGGATCGCGCCCGTAACAGCAGGGATGCCCGCGAGACTGCACCGCCATGGGATTCTTCGAGCGCAACCGGGCCTCGCTCGCCGAGCGCGGGATCGACCCGGCCCGGCTCCCGCCCGGCCAGTACACGACCGAGCGGTACCCGGTGCTCCACGTCGGCGACGTCCCGACCTACCGGCCCGACCGGTCCGACTGGTCGCTCGCCGTGGGTGGGCTCGTGGCCGGGCCGCGGACGTTCTCGTGGGCCGAGCTCCTCGCCCTGCCCGCGACCGAGTTGCTCACGGACATCCATTGCGTGACCAAGTGGTCCAAGTTCGACACCGTCTGGAAGGGCGTGCGCGCGGCCGACCTGCTCGCCGAGTGCGGGGGTGCGCTCCCGAGCGCCACGCACGTGGTCGAGGCCGCCGAGCAGGGCTACACCACGAACGTCCCGCTCCCGGACCTGCTCCGGGACACGTCGATCGTGGCCTACGAGTACGACGGGGCGCCGATCCCGCCCGAGCACGGCGGACCCGTGCGCATGGTGATCCCGCACCTCTACTTCTGGAAGTCGGCCAAGTGGCTCCGAGCCATCGCGCTGTCCGACCACGACGAGCCCGGCTTCTGGGAGCGCAACGGTTACCACGACTACGGCGATCCCTTCCGCGAGCAGCGGTACTCCACATCCTGAGGCGCCCGTGCGGATCGTCGCGATCGCGCCCCGTACCGCCGTCGATCGACCCTCACCGGCGACGGTGGGCTGACGCCGGAACGGCTCCGGATGTACTTGCATTCGCTGGACCAATACAAGTACAATACAAGTCGTGCGGTACCTGGACCTTGCTTCCGAGTTGCGGGACGACATCGCCGCGGGGACGACCGGCGCGCTGCCGAGCGAGGCCGAGCTGGGCGAGCGCCACGGGGTCTCCCGGGTCACGGTGCGGCGCGCGCTCGAGCTGCTGCGGGACGAGCGCCTCGTCGCCAGCCGGCGCGGCGCCGGGTGGTTCGTGCTCACGGACCCGATCCGCCAGCCGCTGGGTCGGGTGACCACGATCGAGGCCGCGCTCGAGGCCGCGGGCGCTCGTCCCGAGCGCCGGGTGCTGGAGTTCGGGTTCGAGCCCGCGTCGCCCGAGATCGCGAAGACCCTGGGTCTGGCCGCCGACGCCGAGGTCCTGCGCGTCTTGCGGCTGAACCTGGCCGACGGCGAGCCGTTCGCGCTGGTCACGGTGTGGCTGCCCGCCGCGGTCGGCGATCACGTGAGCCGGGCCGACGTCGAGCGCGCGACGTTCTTCGAGCTGCTCCCGCTCCAGGGAGTGGAGGCCGGACGCGTCGTGCAGACGATCGTGGCCCGTGCCGCCGAGCCCACCGAGGCGCGCCGGCTCGGGGTGCGCGGTGGGCGACCCGGTGCTCGCGTGCCGGAGGGTCACGTACGATCGGACCGGCGCCGCGGTCATGGTCTCGGAGCACCGGTATCCCGCCCAGTCGACCGCCCTCGAGGTCGAGTTTCCCGCCCCCCACGTCCCTGGAGTCAGTCATGGCTGAAGTCGTCGAACCGAACACCCCGATCGAGCTCGTCCGCGCCGCGTACGAGAAGTTCCCCGAGCGCACCGCGATCGCCCGCCGCCGGCTCGGCCGGCCGCTGACGTTCGCGGAGAAGATCCTCGTCGCGCACGCCGACGACCCCGAGACGGTCGGCTTCGACCGGGGAGTGGACTACGGCGACTACCGCCCCGACCGCGTCGCGATGCAGGACGCCACCGCGCAGATGGCGTTGCTCCAGTTCACCCTCGCCAATCTGCCCACGGTCGCCGTGCCGACGACGGTGCACTGCGACCACCTCATCCAGGCGCGTGTCGGTGCCGCAGCCGACATGAAGAACGCGCTCGACGTGAACTCCGAGGTGTACGACTTCCTGCGGACGGTCAGCGCCAAGTACGGCATCGGCTTCTGGAAGCCGGGGTCCGGGATCATCCACCAGGTCGTGCTCGAGAACTACGCCTTCCCCGGCGGCATGATGATCGGAACCGACAGTCACACGCCGAACGCCGGCGGGCTCGGCATGGTCGCGATCGGTGTCGGTGGTGCCGACGCCGTCGACGTGATGGCGGGCTGGCCGTTCAACACGCGCGTGCCGCGCCTGATCGGCGTGAGGCTGACGGGGGCGCTGTCGGGGTGGGCCGCACCCAAGGACATCATCCTCAAGGTCGCCGGCATCCTCACGGTGAAGGGCGGCACGGGGGCGATCGTCGAGTACTTCGGGCCCGGGACCGCGTCGATCTCGGCCACCGGCAAGGCCACGATCTGCAACATGGGCGCCGAGATCGGGGCCACCTGCTCGGTGTTCCACTACGACGACGCCATCGCGCGGTACCTCAAGGCGACGGGTCGTGAGGAGCTCGCCGACCTGGCCGACCACTCCGCGGAGCACCTGCGCAACGATCCCGAGGTCGATGCGGACCCGGAGCGCTTCTACGACCGCGTGATCGAGATCGACCTCTCCGCGCTCGAGCCCCACCTCGTCGGGCCCCACACCCCGGACCTGGACCGCCCGATCTCGGAGGTCCGGGCCGCGGTGGAGTCCGAGGGCTACCCGGCCGAGATCTCCGCGGCGCTCGTCGGCTCCTGCACCAACTCGAGCTACGAGGACATCGGCCGCGCCGCGAACGTCGCCCGCCAGGCGTCGGCCGCGGGCCTGCGGGTCAGGACGCCGTTGCTCATCACCCCCGGCTCGGAGCAGGTCCGCGCCACCATCGAGCGCGACGGGCTCCTCGCCGACCTGGAGGCGATCGGCGCGACGGTGCTCGCCAACGCGTGCGGGCCGTGCATCGGCCAGTGGCAGCGCGACGACATCAGCAAGGGCGACGTCAACACGATCGTGTCGTCGTTCAACCGCAACTTCCCGGCCCGCAACGACGGCAACGCTGCCACGCTCTCCTTCATCGGCTCACCGGAGACCGTGACCGCGATGGCGCTCACCGGGCGGCTCGACGTGGACTTCGTCCGCGAACCGATCACCGCGCCGGACGGCAGCGAGGTGCACCTGGTCGCGCCGGTTGCCGACGAGCTGCCCAGCCGAGGCTTCGACCCGGGCGAGTCGGGGTTCCTCGCGCCGTCGGCCGACCCGGGCTCGGTCGAGATCGTCGTCAGCCCGACGAGCGAGCGCATCGAGCTGCTGACCCCCTTCGCAGCGTGGGACGGCGAGGACGCCACCGGCCTGCGCGTGCTGATGAAGGCGGCCGGCAAGTGCACGACCGACCACATCTCCCCCGCGGGGCAGTGGCTGCGCTTCCGCGGGCACCTCACCAACATCTCGGGCAACCTCTTCATCGGTGTGAACAACGCGTTCACGCCGGGAGAGTCCGGTGTGGGGATCGACGTGCGCGACGGCGAGCACGTCGGCCTGCCCGATCTCGCGAAGCGGTACAAGGATGCCGGTATCGCCTGGGTCGCGATCGGCGACGAGAACTACGGCGAGGGCTCCTCGCGGGAGCACGCCGCGATGGAGCCGCGGTACATGGGTTGCAAAGCGGTCATCGTGCGCTCGTTCGCCCGGATCCACGAGGCGAACCTCAAGAAGCAGGGGGTGCTCGCCCTCACCTTCGCCGACCTGGCCGACTACGACCGCGTGCGGGCCGACGACACCGTCGACATCACCGGGCTCGCCGAGCTCGCCCCGGGACGCCCGGTCAAGGTCGTCCTCCACCACGCCGATGGCTCCACCGACGAGGTCACCACGACCCACACCATGTCGGAGGAGCACATCGCGTGGTTCCGAGCGGGCTCGGCACTGAACCTGTTGGCGGCACAGCAGCAATAGACCCACCGGACCCGTCGTCGGACGGGCCCCGCCCGCGTGGGCTGGAGCGGCTCGGCCGGTTCATGGCCCGGCGCCGGTGGTGGGTCATCGGCGCGTGGCTGCTCGCCGTCGCGGCGCTGCTCGTGCCGGTGTCGCACCTGCACGACGTGTACCGGGACGTCTTCAGCGTCCCCGGCACCAACTCCCAGGACGCCACCAACCTCCTCGAGACGCGTTTCCCGTCCCAGCAGGACCCGACGGCGTCGATCGTGTTCGCGACACGGACCGGGACGCTCTCGGACGCGACCGACCGGGCCGCGATCGGGAAGGTGCTCGCCACGGTCTCGCGCCTGCCGGGCGTCGCGAACGTCACGAACCCCTTCGGCACCGTCCCGCGGGTGTCGGCCGACGGTCGGATCGCGGTGGCGACCGCGAGCTACGACGGCTCGTTCGCGGACCTGCCCAAGGGCGCCTTCGAGGCGCTCGAGTCCGCCGGTGCTCCGGCCCGCGCGGCCGGGATCGACGTGGAGTACGGGGGGACCGTCGTCGACATCCAGAACTCGCAGAGCTCCGACGCGGCCGACCTGATCGGGATCGTCGCCGCAGTGGTCATCCTGCTCTTCCTCTTCGGCACGCTCCTCGCCGCAGTGCTGCCGATCGGCGTGGCGCTGCTCGCCGTCGGCGTCTCCTCCATGACGCTGATGGTCGTGGCGTCGCACATGACGATCGGGACGGTCGCGCCGATCCTCGGTGCGATGATCGGCCTGGGCGTCGGCATCGACTACTCGCTGCTCGTCGTCAGCCGGTACCTGCAGAACCGTGACGGCGGCATGGCCCACGTCGCCGCCATCGGGCACTCGCTCGGCACCGCCGGCGCCGCGTCGCTGTTCGCCGGGTGCTGCGTGGCGATGGCGCTCTGTGGCCTCGCCGTCGCGGGGATCCCGTACGTCGCGACGCTCGGATACTCGGCCGGGCTCTACGTGGCGATCATGGTCGTCGCCGCGCTCACGCTCCTCCCCGCCGTGCTCGCGGTCGCGGGGGAGCGCATCACCCGCAAGCACCGGAACGTGGAGCGCGCGGAGGACGTCGGTGGCGTCTGGTACCGCTTCGCCCACGCCGTCGCGCGCCGGGCGGGCCTCTTCACCGCCGTCTCGGTCCTGCTGCTCGCCCTGCTCGCCTCACCGTTGCTCGACCTGCGCCTGGGCTTCACCGACGACGGCAACGTCCCGACCACCTTCACCCAGCGCCGCGCCTACGACCTCATCACCGAGGGCTTCGGCGAGGGCGCCAACGCACCGCTCCTCGTCGCGATGTCGTTGCCGACGCCGACCGCCGCGACCGAGGGCGCGGAGCTCGCGGCCGTGGAGAAGCTCGTCGGCGCGATCGGCAAGGCGCCCGACGTCGCCGAGGCCACCCCGCCGATCCCGAGCCCGGGCCGGAACGCCGCCATCGTGATCGTGACGCCCAGGCACGCGCCGAACGCGGTGTCGACCCAACAGCTCGTCCGGACGCTGCGGCGGACCACCATCCCGCAGGCGACGGCCGGTACCGCGCTGGCCGGCAAGGTCTTCGTCGGCGGGCAGACCGCCTCGCTGATCGACGTGACCGACCGCATCTCGGACCGGCTGCTCGCTGTGCATCGGCATCGTCGTCGCCGGCGCGTTCCTGCTGCTGATGGTCGTGTTCCGGTCGCTCCTCGTCCCGCTGAAGGCCGCAGTCATGAACCTGCTGTCGATCGGCGCGGCGTACGGCGTGATCGTCGCGGTGTTCCAGTGGGGCTGGGGCCGCGAGCTGATCGGAGTGCACCAGGCGATCCCGATCGTCGCGTTCATCCCGCTGATGATGTTCGCGATCCTGTTCGGTCTCTCGATGGACTACGAGGTGTTCCTGCTCTCGCGGATCCGGGAGGAGTACCTCCGGCTCGGCGACGCGCGCGAGGCGGTCGCGGTCGGCGTCGCGAAGACGGCGCGGGTCATCACCGCCGCCGCGGGCATCATGATCGCGGTCTTCCTCGGCTTCGTGATCAACCCGCAGCCGACGGTGAAGATGATGGGCGTCGGCATGGCCGCCGCCGTCCTCGTCGACGCCACGATCGTGCGCCTGCTCCTCGTCCCCGCCGTCATGCGCTTCCTCGGCCCCGCCGCGTGGTGGCTGCCGAGGTGGCTCGACCGGATCCTGCCCCACCTCGACCTGGAGGGCGCGTCCCACGAGCCTCCCGAGGCGGCGGGCGGGATGGTCGTGACCGGCACCACCGCGGTCCCGGCCCCCGAACCGGCCGGGGCCTCGGGCCTCGCCGACGATCTCGCCGGTGTGACGAGCGGAGCCGGCGAGACGTCCTGAGGCGCCCGAGCGCTCGACGCGGACGAGCACCGTCGCCGAGCCCAGCACTGGAAGATCCTGGGACGTTCCGCGGAACGCACCCCCCGCCCGGGTGCCGGCGGGCGAGACTCCGGGCATGGACCGCGCCGCGACGGAGCTGCTGAGGAGATTCGCCTGGGAGGGTGGTCACGCGGACGTCTGGCGTGTGCTCGACGACGCGACGGCCTTCGCCGCGGTGATCGAGGGCCTCGCCGTCGGTTGGGCCGGTGTGCGGGTGACCAAGGTCGGCGGCATCGAGGCTCGAGGCTTCGTGCTCGGCGGCGCCGTCGCGTACCGGCTCGGCCTCGGCTTCGTGGCGATCCGCAAGGCCGGCGCGCTGTTCCCCGGGCCCAAGGAGCAGGTCGACGCGGCGCCCGACTACCGGGAGCGACGACACCGGCTCGAGATCCAGCGCCGATCGGTGGATGCGGGGGATCGCATCCTGCTGGTCGACGACTGGATCGAGTCGGGGAGCCAGGCGCTCGCGGCCCGCGATCTCGTGGTCCGGTGCGGCGGCGTCCTCGTCGGGATCGCCGTCCTGGTGGACCAACTCGATCCCGGGGTCCGGGCCGACCTTCCACCGGTCCGGGGTCTGGTCGACGCCGCGGATCTGCCCGGCGCCTGACCGCCCCGCGGACCGGGCGCCCGGCCCCGTCACTCCTCGCGGCTCGGGTCCCGCGAACCCTGGTCGGGGCCACGACCCGTCGCTAGGATGCGCCGGGCGATCTGGGGGTTTGCAGTGGGCGACGGGTTCTTCGGGCGTGGGCGGGTCGCGTCGATCATCGGGGTGATGGCGATGGTCGCCGCCGTGCTGCCGGCGGGCGTCGCGGTGGACGCGGCGGGAGCGGCGACCGTGCCGAGCGTGCCGCGCGACCTCACGGCGGTGGCCGGTCCGAAGACGGGCCAGATGACGCTCAAGTGGCGGGCCCCGGCGTCGTCCGGAGGGTCGATCATCACCGGCTACCAGGTCGAGACCAAGGCGGACGCCGGCGCGTTCGGTGCCCCCCAGGCGCTGCCGAAGAAGGTCAAGGCCGTGCTCGCGTGCAGCGGCGTGACCAGCTGCGACTTCCGCGTCGCGGCCGTGAACGGCGTGGGCACCGGCCCGTCGACCGCTGCGGTCACCTCCCCGTGGCTCGCACCCCACGCGCCGAAGCTCAAGACCGTCGTCGGCGGTCCGACCGTCGGGCAGATGACCGTGAAGTGGGCGCCCCCGGCGGACAACGGCGGCAAGGCGATCACCGGCTGGCTCTACGACGTCCGGGTCGACAACACCGGTGCCTGGGTGGGCCCGCTCCCGATGACCGGGGTCGGCGGCGGCGCCAAGTCGACGCTCCTGCCGTGCTCGTCGACCACTCCGTCGGGCGGCTGCGCCTACCGCGTCTACGCCCAGAACGCGATCGGGACGAGCCCGGTCAGCAACAGCGTCAACGGCGCGTGGAAGATCCCGAAGGCCGTCAAGATCAGCGACGTCGTCCCCGGTCGCCCCGTCGCCTCGGCGACGATCTCCTGGACCGCGACCGCCGACACCGGCGGACTCGCCGTCACCTACCGCTACCAGGTCAGCAGCGACGGCGGGCCGTTCGTCAACGGCGCGTCGACGCTCGGCACGTTCCCGCGCACCGCGATCGTCGAGTGCCCGGCCACGAACAACTGCTCGTACAAGGTCTTCGCCCAGAACGCGAAGGGCTCGTCGGCGGCGTCACCGGCGCGCACCACCGCGTTCAACCCCCCGGGCAAGGTCGGGACGCCGGACGCCGTGGTGGCCAGTGCCGCCGACCTGAACCCCGGCTCGGGCACCGCGACCGTGACCGTCACCTGGTCCCCGTCACAGAGCACGGGCGGCGTGCCGACGACCGGCTACGACGGCCGGACGTGCATCGGCAACTGCACGGTCAACGACGCCACCTGGGCCTCCGCGCCGGTCGTCCCGCTCGGGATGAGCGGCACCTGGTTGACCACCTGCCCGGCCGGTGAGCTCACGTGCTCGTACGAGGTCCGGGCCGTCAACGACGTCGGACCCGGCCCCTGGAGCGCCTCGACCCGCATCGAGCCGTTCGCGGTCGCCAGCGTCGGTGCGGTCTCCGCCGCGCCCGAGGGCACGGTCGCGATCGGCTGGTCCGGCCCGATCGAGGCCGGCCACGGCGTGGACCACCTCGCGCTCTACCGCTGCCTCGTGGCCTCGGGCTGCGGGAGCTCGGCGAACTGGGTCGACACCGGCCAGGTCATCCCGGCGGGCGCGTTCGATGACCACCGACGCCTGCGGTGCGGGGGTCGAGTGCGCCTACCGCGTCGTCGCGGTCGAGGTCGGGACGGGCTCCTCGGGCGTCGCCTCGGCGAGCGCCTCGACCACCGGCTCCACCGTCGCCCAGGCCCCCCAGAGCCTGACCGCCACCTCCGGCACGTCGCTCGGCGCGGTCGACCTGGCGTGGAGCCCGCCGCTCGACGCGGGCACGTTCCCCGTCACCGACTACGTGTTCTCCCGCTCGATCAACGGTGGTGCGTTCTCGGCCGACAGCTCGATCGGGAGCACGGCGACGACCTTCACCGACACCGGGTGCGGCGCCGGGAACACCTGCGCGTACAAGGTCGCGGCGGTCACGCTCGCCGGGACCGGGCCGTACTCGAACACGGCGACGGCCCAGGGCGCCAACACGCCGTCCGCACCCCAGACGCTCGCGGCCACGCCGGGCGGCACGCTCGGCTCGGTCGACGTGACATGGGCCGCACCGGCGAACGACGGTGGCCGGCCGATCACCGGGTACCTCCTGGAGCGCAGCACCGACGGCGGCGGCACCTGGCCGGACTCGTTCAGCCTCGGCACGTCGCTGTCCCACCCGGACACGAGTTGCGGGGCGGGCGTCGCCTGCACCTACCGCGTCTCGGCGGTGAACCTGATCGGGACCGGTCCGGCGTCGAACACCGACACCGCCACCGGCACCAACCTCTCCCCGCCGCAGAGCCTGACCGCCACCACGAGCAGCACCACCCTGGGTGCCGTGGACCTGGCGTGGCTCTACCCGGCCAACGACTTCGGGTACCCGATCCTCGGGTACGAGTTCCGGTACAAGGTCGGCGCGGGCACCTTCTCCGCGTGGGCGTCGACGGGATCGGGCACCGGGCTGTCGTTCACCCACGCCTGCGGACAGGACACCACCTGTACCTACGAGGTGCGGGGGTACAACCTCATCGGCACCAGCTCGGCGTCGAACCAGGCGAGCGCGATGGGCCTGACCGACCACACCGCCCCGACCGTCACGGTCACCACGCCCGCACCGTCGTCGTCGTTCATCACCGCGACGCCGACGATCACGGGGACGGCCGGGAACGGCCTCGGCGACTCCACCTCCGTCAACGTCGTCGTCAAGCTGTCGGGTTCACCGGTACGCAACTTCAGCGTGACGCGCTCGGGGACCAGCTGGTCCGTGGGCGCCACCCAGTGGGGAGCGACCACGCCGCTGCCCGACGGGACGTACACGGTCGAGGCGAACCAGACCGACTGGGCCGCCAACACCGGGACGAGCGCCGCGAACGCCTTCACGGTGGACAGCCACGCGCCCAGCGCCGCGATCACGAGCCCGGTCGCCGGCAGCATCGTCTCCAGCTCGGGGACCACCTACGCGGGCGAGTCGCTCTGGCCCGTCGGCAGCTGCTCCGCCGGCACGATCTGCGGCACGAGCAGCGACCCGAGCGGCGGCACCGGCGTGGCGACCGTGCGCGTGACGGTCCAGCAGGGCTCGGGCAACTACTGGAACGGCTCGAGCTTCGCCAGCGCCTCCAGCTTCGACCTGACCCCGAGCGGGACGACCTCGTGGTCGCTCGCGTTCCCGGCGGCGAACTTCCCGGCCGGTGGCACCTACACGGTCCGGGTGACCGCGACCGACGGGCTCGGCCTGTCCTCGACGGTCACCAACACCTTCAACGTGGACTACGACCCGGCGACGACGGTGTTCGTCGCCCCGGGCGGTTCGGGTTCCGCACTCGTCCCGTCGTCGCCGACCGGCACGATCGCGAGCGCACTCACGACCGCGCAGGCGAACGGGCGCTCACATGTCGTCGTCGCCGCCGGGGCCTACAGCGCGGTCTCCCTGACCGGCCTGGGCGCCCTGGGCGCGATGACCACGACCGGCGGGTACTCCTCCTCGACCTGGTTGCGCTCGGCGGCGGCTTCGAACACCGTCACGATCAGCGGACCGGGGACGGGGCTGCTGGTTGACGGGTACAACGAGACGTTCCAGCAGATCACGGTGATCGGGACGAATGCCGGTCTCGCTGCGGGCTCGAGCGTCTACGGCGTCCGGGTGGTCAACGGTGCGAACGTGACGTTGACCACGGTCGACGCGTCGGCCCAGGCCGGCGTCGCGGGTACGCCCGGCAGCGACGCCACGTCGAACGCCGGCAACGGCGGCACCGGCGGGACCGGCCAGGGCCCGGCCGGGAACGGCAACTCCAACCGCACCGGCGGGACCGCAGGGACGGGGGTCGGCGGCCGCAACGGCGGTGGCGGCGGCACCGGCGGTGCGCAGGGCAACAACTCCGGTGGGAGCGGCGGCACCGGGACCGTGTTCGGAAGCGGCGGCGGGAGCGCGGGTTCGGGTGGTGGCGGGACCTCGGACACCTTCTGTGACTCCGATGCCGGCGGCGGCCACGCCGGCGGGGCAGGTTCGGGCGGCACGGCGTCCAGCGCCGGAAACGCGGGCAGCAACCCGTTGACCGGCGGCACCCAGTCGATGCCGACCGGAACGCCCGGCACCACTGGTGCCGCAGGCTCGGCCGGGCACGGCGGCGGTGGCGGCGGTGGTGGCGGTGGCGAGCACAACACGTTCTGCACGGACGACCACGGCGCCGGTGGCGGCGCCGGTGGCGGCGGCGCCGGTGGCGGCGCCGGTGGTGGCGGTGGCGGCAACGGCGGGAGCAGCTTCGGGGTCTACGCCTACAACGCGACGATCTCGGTGGGCTCGACGTCGAAGGCCACGGCCGGCAACGGCGGCGCTGGTGGTACTGGCGGTGACGGCTTCGATGGCGGGACCGGAGGCCAGGCCGGCGCGGGCGGCCAGTGCGACAGCGGCCAGGAAGGTGGCGGCGGCGGCTCCGGCGGCTCCGGCGGCGGTGGCGCGGGCGGTTCCGGCGGCGGCGGCGGGCAGGGCGGCTACAGCGTCGCGCTGTACCACCGGGGCACCGGCACGGCCACCGTGGCGGCGACGCTGGTGAAGGGTTCTGCGGGGACGAGTGCCGCCGGCGGCGGCGGTGCCGGCGGCACTGGTGGAGCGGCGCGGCCGAGCAGCGGTCGGACCTCGGGCTCGTCGGGATGCAACCCCGGGGCGGGCGGACCGGCGGGTGGCAACGGCGCCGTGGGCAACGCCGGTGGCGCGGCGAACGGCGCGGCGTACCTCAGCTGGATCGACGGTACGCCGGCCGGGTAGATCCCGACGGGGGGCGCCGCCGGCGCGTGGGCGTCAGCCGCCGATCACGCGGTAGAGGGTGAAGAAGGTTCCGAACACGATCAGGAACCAGCCGAACGCGATGCGCAAGGACGCGCCGCCGACCCGCTGGCCGAGTCGACTCCCCACGACGCCCCCGGGCAGAAGTCCACCGCCGAACGCGGCCGCCACTGTCCAGTCGATGTTGCCGAGCGCCCAGTGCGTCCCGAGCGTGGGGATCGACAGCACCGCGATCACGATCAGACTCGTTCCGACGGCCTGGCGCATCTCGAGCCCGAAGATCAGCAGGTACATCGGCACGAGGAGGAACCCGCCGCCGTTGGCGAGCAGGCCCGTGAACAGGCCGACCCCGGCGGCGGCGGCCACGAGCAGCGGGCGGTTCTGCCGGCGGGCCGTCCCCGCGTTGCGGGCCGCCTCGTGGATCGGCCGCAGGATCCGGATCCCGACGATCACGAGGACCAGCCCCGACATTCCGAGCAGCGCGGTGGACCCGATGACCTTCGACAGCATCGCCCCGACGATCGTGGCCGGTACTCCGCCGAGGAGGGTCCAGCCCGCGGCCTTCGGTCGCGCGGTGCCGTCCCGCAGGTAGGGGCGGGCGGCGGTCAGCGCGGACGGGATCATCGCCGGGAGCGGCGAGGCGACCGCCGCCAGGGCCGGGACGCCGAGCATCGAGAGGATGGGTGTCGCAACCGACGACCCGCCGACGCCGAAGAGCCCCAGACCGAGCCCGACCGCGCCGCCGGCGAGCGTCAGGAACGGCCACGGCACCACCCGGCGATCATCGCACCCACCCTCCGGGCTCGGACAATCGGTCGGGGGTCACCTCGATCGCCGAGTCGGTCGGTACGCAGCGCCGCGCCGCTGGGCGCCGGCCGGCGACGTGCGTCCCCCGCCTGTTCACTGTCCTTCCAGCCACCGTATGGGTGGCCACGGGGACAGTGAACACGTTCCGCGGAACCGAGGTGGTCAGGCCGTGCAGGCCGTCCCGTCGAACTTCGAGCAGAGCATCCCGAGCCCGCCCGGGTTGCCGTTGCCACCGCTGGCCCCCGCGCCGCCGGCGCCGCCGGTCGAGACCGTCCCGCAGAGCGTGAGGCAGTTGGCCGGGTTGCTGCCGTCGCCGCCACCGGCGCCGTTGGCGCCGCCGTTGCCGCCGTTGCCGCCGCTGCCCGGCGAGGCCGCGGCGAGCGAGCGGGCGAGCGTGGAGCCGGTCACCGTGAGCGTGCCGGATCCGGTCCGCATGACCGCGACCGACGGGCCACCGGCACCGCCTCCACCGCCTCCACCGCCGGCGCCGCCGCCACCGCCGGCCCCGGCACCGCCGTTGCCGCCGAGGAACTGCTCCAGGCCGTTCCCGCCGTTGCCGGCGCCGCTGCCGTTCCCGCCGATCGCGCCGTTGCCGCCGCGCCCGCCGGCTCCGGCGGTGAGGGACGACGCCGTGACCGTGACCGTCGCGTTGTACGCGTAGACGGCGAAGGAGCCACCGCCGTGGGTCCCGGCACCGCCACCGCTGCCCGCGCCGCCACCGGCACCGCCGCCACCGCCGCGGCCACCGTCGACGTAGGCGCCGGTCCCGCCGCCGCCGCCGCCACCGCCGCCGCCGCCACCGACTCCGCCGCCGCCACCGGTCGAGCCGTTGCGGCCGATCCAGGTGCCGGTCGCGAGTCCGGCGTCATTGGCGCCACCGTTCCCGGAGGTCCCGGCGGTCCCACCGGCGCCGCCAGTTCCGCCGATGCCCATCGCACCGGACGTGAACGATCCCGATCCGCCCGCGCCACCGGGGGCGCCACCGCCACCGTTCCCACCGTTGTTGCCGCCGTTGGCGGAGAAGGCGCTGCCGGCTCCGCCGCCGCCGCCCTGGCCTCCGGCGCTCGCGCCCGAACCACCACAGCTCGCGCTGTTCCCGGTGGTGTAGGTCGAGCCGTCGGCCCCGTTGCACCCGGTGCCCGACGCGTTCGCGCCGGTGGCCGAGGAGTCGGTCCCGTCCTTGGCGTCGGCCGCGGTGACCTTGGTGTTGTCGAGCGTCACGTTCGCCGGGGTCCCGGCGCTCGCCCCGACCGCGCGCACGCCGTACACGCTGGCGCCGGCCCCGAGACCGGTGTTGAGCCCGTTGATCGTGAGGGCGTCGAGCGTGACCGTCACGCCGCCGTTGACGAAGACCCCCTGCGGGGTGCCCGTCAGCCGTGACGAGTTGCGGTCGGGCGTGCCGGCCTGACCGGCGGTGCCCGGACGGCTCCAGCCACTGAACTGGTCGAAGCCGCCGAGCACGGTGACGTTCGCCGAGATGGTGGTGCCGCCCGCCGGCGCGTACGTGCCGGCGGCGAGGGCGACCTGCGGCCGGCCCTGGGCGCTCGCAGTGCTCAACGCGTTCTGGACGGTGAGCTTGGGTGCCGCCACCGTCCCCGGGTTCGCGTCGCTCCCGAAGGTCGACACGAACACGGCGTTGCGCACCTCGAAGACGACCGGGGTCGTCGTGGTCGTGTTGCCGTCCCAGTCGGTCTGGGAGGCCTGGACGGTGTACACACCCGGCGCGAGCGACGGCGTCGCCGTCCACATCCCGCCGGCCGGGGTGATCGTGGCCGAGTAGGTCGGGGCGATGTTCGTGCACCCGTCGCAGGCGTACACGTCGACCGGCACCGCGCCGGTGTCACCGGCGTCGATGCCGGCGTCGCCGCTGATCGGGGTGCTGCTGATCGTGTCGAGGTTCCCGCGGTTCGTGGGGGAGTCGACGGTGAGTGCAGGTGCGCCCGTGTCGGCGAGCCCGGTCGCGGTCGCCGGTGCGCTCTCGACGCCGGGGCCCTTGGCGTTGCGGGCCCGGACCTCGTAGGTGCACCCGACCCCCTGGCCGCAGCTGGGGACGAGGAACGTCGAGGTGCCCGCGCCGGTGGCGGTCCAGGCGCCCCACGTGGTCCCGCCGTTGGTGGAGACCCGGTACTCGTACGTGGTGAGCGGCCAGTCCGCCAGTGGCGCGGTCGCGGCGGTCCAGGACAGCTCGACGCCGCCGAGCTGGGACAGGCTCGTCGTCGCGGTCAGGCCGGTGGTCGCCGACGGGATGGGGTTGTCGTTGTCGATGATCGTGACGTCGCTCTGGGTCGGTGCCTGGGTGATGCCGACGAAGTTGTAGAGCTCCAGGGCGAAGTGCTCGTCGGCCTCGATCGTCGTGTCGTTCTTGATCTTGATCGCGACCTGCTTGAGGTTCTGACCGGCTTTGAACGTGACCTTCTTGGACGTGAAACCGACGTAGTCGGAGGAGTTCGCGGTGCCGGCGATCGGACGCAGCAGGGCGGTCGTGAGCGCCGTGGCCTTGCCGTTGAGGACCACGGGGACCTTGATGGTGGTGGTCGCGCTCGTCGCCCTCGACGACGCTCACGTCGCCGGCCGACATCTGGAGGCCCGAGCTCGGGTCGTCGTCGAGCAGCGTCACGGTGCTGGTCGCCCGGCTGAAGGCGGCGCCGAAGGCGTCCGTCAGGTTGACCGTGAAGCTCTCGTCCGCCTCGGGGGTGGAGTCGGTCTTCAGGGGGACCGAGAGGGTCTTGGCCACCTTGCCCGCCTCGATCACCAGCTGCTTGTTGGTCCGCGCGGTGTAATCGCTCCCCGCGGTCGCGGTGCCGTTGGCGGTGGAGTACCGGAGCGTGACCGGGAACGGCACGGCGTGGTCGAGGGTGACCGCGAGGACCACCGACCGGTTCCCGCCGGTCCCCTCGTCGACGGTCATGTCACCGATGCCGATGGTCGGGGGGTGCGCTTCGTCGTCGACGATCGTGCCCGGCGCCGACGCGCTCTGCGAGTTGCCGGTGTTCGTCGCGGTGAACACGAAGCCCTCGGCGTCGGACTCGAAGGTGGTGTCGTCGAGCACCGGGACGTTGACCGTCTGCACCAACGGTCCGCCGGGCGTGAAGGTCAGGGTGCCGGACGTGGAGGTGTAGTCGCTCCCGGCCGTGGCGTGGTTCGGCGTGGCGCCGTTCGCGGTCGAGTAGCCGACGGTGATCGGGGACCGGGTGGGACCCTCGAGCGACACGCGGAAGGGCACCTGGGCGCCGGGGCCCTCGGTGACCGAGCCGCCCTCGACCCGCACGGCGGGAACCTCGTCGTCGCGGATGCGCCCGGTCACGGTCGGGGTCGCGACGAGCGCGTTCGTGGCCGAGGTCAGGTTCAGCGAGAAGGTCTCGGTCGTCTCGAAGACCGAGTCGTTGCGCAACGGCACGTTGATCGTCTGGAGCTGGGACCCGCCCGGAGTGAAGGTCAGCGTGCCGCTCGTCGGGAAGTAGTCGTTCGTGGAGGTCGCGCTGCCGTCGGCGGTCGAGTAGTCGACGGTGGTGGTGACGTTCGCCGGGCGCGAGAGGCGGACGGTGAACGGCACCGACGCGCCGGTGCCTTCGTCGGCCCAGCCGCCCTTGGCGATCACGCTGGGGTCACCCGAGACGGTGTAGGTCACCGACGACGAGTTCGGCGGGTTCCCGGCGACGTCGGTGGAGGTCACGGTGAAGGTGTGGATCCCGATCGTGCTCGTGTCGATGGGTGATCCGTTCGGTGCCGAGCCCGAGCAGGTGGCGACGCCAGTCCCGTAGGGCCCGTCGTTGCAGGAGAACGCCGCGTTGACCACCGCGCCCAGGGCGAACGTGGCGCCGTCGGCGGGGGAGGTGATCGAGACGGCCGGGCTGGTCGTGTCGGTGGGCCAGATCGTCGTGGTCGAGAGGGCGATCGACGAGCTGGGGAAGCACTTCAGCGGCAGGTCGGCGTTGCCGAGGCCGGACGGCAGGTCGGCGTTGACCGTCATCTGCAGGCCGAAGTCGGAGTAGCTGGTCCCGTAGAGCCGGGGTTGGATCACGCTGAGCGCGCTCCCCGTGGCCTGGAGGGTCATGTTCACGCTCGGCAGCTGGTAGTTGGTGTTCGAGTTGATCGGCCCGGGCACCGTGACGGTGATGAGGCTGCCGCTCAGGCTGATGGACGGGGTGCTGTTGAGACCGAACCCGCCCGAGAGCGTCGGGGAGCCGACGAGGGTCGCGTTGGCGGGGACCGACGTGCGGAACTGCAGGTCCCGGATGTTCTGGAGGGTGGCGCCGCTGCCGAGGTCGGAGGACTCGTTCCCCGGTGCGGGCGAGATCGCGACCGCGAACGTGTCGTTCTGGTACACGTGGGTCACGGCGGTCGTGGTGACCGGCTGATCACGGGTCGCGGTCTGGGACCCGATGACCGGCACGTTCGACACGAGGCACGACAGCGGAACGCTGACGTTGTCGGCGCCGGCCGGCGCCGCCCCTTCCAGCACCGCCCCGGTGATCGAGACGAACGGAATCAGCAGAACCGCGGCGATGGCCGCCGTGAGCCGTGTGCGCATGTGCCCCCCTCGTGCCCGTGCAACCGGCGCATCGTAGGCGGTTCCGTCCGCTCCTGCGAGGGTTCCGGCGGGACGCCGCTCGGGACCTCAGAGGCCTTCGAGCTGTCCGGCGGTGGGCTCGGCGCAGCAGAACCAGGACTCGGACAGACGCGGGGCCTCGACGATGTCGCCGGCGGCGATCGGCGGCAGGTCCACGAGGGCCCGGACCCGGTTGAAGGCATCGGCCGGAGTGGCCTCGACCGCCTGCTCCACGACCGCGGCCACGGCCCGGGCGAGCCCGTCGAGCGGGGAGGACCAGCGGTACGAGAGGGCGGTGGCGTCCCACGGTCCGAGGCCCTCGATGTGGCCGAGGAGCAGGGATCCGGCGGGCACGAGCAGCCGGATGGAGTACTGCACCGGGTCCACGTTGCCGACGAGTCCGTGCGTGGCGACGAACTCGAGGATGTCCCGGACGTCGTCGACGGTGGACCAGGGGGTGAAGGGCAGCCAGGTCGGGCGGGGCTCGATGCCCGCGTCCCGCAGGATCGCGACGGCCCGGGCGCCGTCGGCCGCGGTGTGTCCCTTGTCGAGGATCCCGAGGATCTGGTCCGACACCGACTCGAACGCGCTGATGACGAAGAGGCAGCCCTGCTCGGCCATCCACGGCCACAGCTCGGCGTGGGCCAGGACGTGCTCGACCTTGACCGTGCAGTCGAAGGTCAGCCCCGGGTGCGCCGCGTGCACCGCCTCGACCACCCGGCGGGCGTGGTGGACGCCGTTGAAGAAGTCCGGGTCGCCGAAGGTGACGTGCCGGGCGCCGAGCGCGACCTGCGCGTCGACGTCGGCCAGCACCGTCGGTACGTCGGTGATCCGGATCCGGCCGTCGTACACGACCGGGACCGGACAGTGCCGGCACCGGTGGGCGCAGCCCTGGGAGGCCTCGACGTACGCGATCGGGAAGCGCACGCCGTCGCGGATCAGGTGTGCGTAGCGGTCCGGCGGGGGCAGGAGGTCGCGGGCCGGGACGGGAGCGGAGACGGCGAGCCCGGGATCGGCCTCGACCCAGCGCACCACCGCCGCGACGGGATCGCGTCCGACGAGCGCGTCGCCGAGGTGGGTGCACATCCCGGCGTACAGCCCGAAGCACGCGAGCGGGCGGTCGATGCGGCCTGCGATCTCGTGCGCGAGCCGGGTGGCGGTGTGCATCGGGACCGAGACGGCGACCCGGTCGGCCCACACGGCGAGGGACGGGTCCCACTCGTCGACGGCGAGGTCGAGCGCCCGGACGTCGTGGCCCCGGGCCCGGAGGGCGCCCGCGGGCGCGGCGATCCCGAGCGGCTGGTGGCCGAGCTCGTAGGTGGAGACGAGGAGGACCTTCACGTGCGGATCACCCGACGACGATATCGAGGGCATCGGCGCCCGCACGGAGCGCCGCTTCGACCGCGGCCGGCGCGTCGCCTCGCGCGAAGAGGAACCCGAGGTAGCGATCGCCCTCCGGCAGCGGGACCACCGGGGACCCGACCGGAATCGTGATCTCGACGCCGACCACACCGGGCACCGCGGCCGCGGCATCACGGCCGTGCACCGCGCGGAGCGTCCCGGCGCGGGGAATGGGCAGCATCATCACGCCCGACGCCGAGCGCGGCCGCTCCAGGTCCGCGATCGGCCGGCCCAGCGCGTGACGGAGCACGACCTCCTCGAGCGAGATCCCCGCACCGAAGCGCAGCGTCCGCGCGCACAACCCGCCGATGGTCCGCGCCGCGATCTCGATCAGCGCCAGGTGCTCGCCGTCGACCCGGACCTCGGCGTGGACCGGCCCCTCCCGCAGGCCCACGGCCGTCGCGCCGCGCGCGACGAGCCCGTCGATCGCGGCGAGCGTGGCGTCCGGCAGCCGGCTGGGCGTGACGTAGATCGTCTCCTCGAAGAATGGCCCTTCGAGCGGATCGGGCTTGTCGAACACCGCGAGCGTGGTGAGCGCGCCGTCGCGCAGGAGCCCTTCGACCGCGACCTCGACCCCCGGGACATACCGCTCGACGATCAGCGCGCCGTCCCAGAACCGGCGGATGCGCGCCACGGCCGCGGTCCACTCCTCGGGCGAGTCGCACCGGATCACCCCTCGACTCCCGGCCGATCCGACCGGCTTGACCACGCACGGGTAGCCGACGGCGTCCGGATCGGTCCCGAACGCGGGTTGGGGGATCTCGCCGCGCGCGAGTCGGGTACGCAGCTCCAGCTTGTCCCGGGTCGCGGCGACCGCGTCCGGTGGGTTGTGCGGGAAGCCGAGGTGCTCGCCGGCGGTCGCCGCGGCCACCACGCCCTGGTCGTCGACGGCCACCACCGCGTCGATCCCGCGGGTGCGGTCGAGCGCGTCGATCGCACGCGCGGCGGCGGTCGTGTCGTCGAGGGGAAAGGTGATCGACCGGCCCTCGGCGCTGATCGCCGGGGGCTCCTCGGAGGCGAGCACCACCTCGACGTCGAGGACCCGGGCCGCACGGAGGAAGTCTCGGGCACGATAGGAGGCGGTCGGTACGAGGAGGAGCACCCTGGCCATCTCCCGTATCATGGTGCACATGACCGATGCCACCGTCCCCCTCCTCCACGTCACCGATGCTGCTCGTGAGCGGGTGCTGGAGGTGCGGGCCGGCGAGCCCGAGCCCGAGGGCCTGGCGCTCTGGCTCGAGGTCAACGGCGTCTCCGGGACGGCGTTCACCTACGACATGTACTTCCGGCGCGCCGACGAGGCCGCCGACGGCGACGCCGTCCAGCACGGTGACGACCTCTCGATCGTCGTGCCGTCCGAGCACGTGGACAAGATTCGCGGCTCCACGCTCGACCTCGCGGGCGGCGGCATGGTGCTCCAGAACCCGAACTCGCCCCAGCCGGAGCCGATGGGTCCGATGCCCGAGCTGGACCTCGACGACCCTGTCGTGGCGAAGGTGATCGAGGTGCTGGCGGTGCAGATCAACCCGCAGATCGCCGCGCACGGTGGCTACGCGGAGCTCGTCGCCGTGGAGGGATCGATCGCCTACCTCCGCATGGGGGGCGGCTGCCAGGGATGCGGGATGGCCGCGGCCACCTTGTCGCAGGGGATCGAGGTCGCGATCCTCGACACCGTGGCCGAGGTCACCGAGGTCGTCGACGTGACCGACCACGCCAGCGGCACGAACCCGTACTACGAGGCCGCCAAGAAGTAGCCGGGATCAGGCGAAGCGCCGGGCGTCCTCGCCCGCGTAACGCGCGACGGCGGCGTCGGCCACTGCGTTGTGCTCGATGGCCGCGAGCACCTCGGCCACCTTGGCGCCGGGGATCGCACACGTCATCTCGGTGGCGGGCATGCCGGTACGCACGCGGGAGAGGGCACACCCGACGCTCGCGGCGACCTCGCCCTGCTCCTTCGCGATCGCGATGATGTGGCACTGCGGCTTGCCCTCGATGCGCAACCCGGGGATGGCGTCGGAGAGCACCATGAGCTGCTTGCCGTTCACGCGCAGCAGCACGACGTCGGGGTCGACGGGCGTGTCGCCCAGGGGTCCGTAGGTGACCGCTCCCGGTGTCTCGGTCACGACCGGGATCCGGGGGACGACGTCCATCGTCACCCACCCGGTCTCGAGGAGCGCGGCGACGTCGCCGTTGCCCGCGACCTCGTCCAGGGTGACGAATCCGTGCGTGAGGCTGCCCACCGAGCAGTTGCCGTGGTCGGCCTTCACGGTCGAGAACGTGGACTCGGCCGCGTGGACCCAGAACACGCACCCGGCGGGCACGCGCCCGGTCCGACCGTCCTCGAGCGGCGCCGGGAGGGGCGCGTCGAACGCGGCGACGCCGGCCGGCGGGGCGTCGGAGAAGGTGATCGCGATCGGGGGTGCGGCGAGCGCGAGGGCACCCTGCAGCCGGGCGGCGAGGTCGTTCCAGCTCTGGGTCATCCGAACCTCTCGATCTCGGCGGGGAGGTCGAGAGGTTGTACCACGGCCTGGTCCGCGTACTCACCCCACGCGGTGGCGGGCACCGCCCACATCACCTCGAACTCGTTGCCGTCGGGGTCGCGGGCGTACACGGACTTCGACACCCCGTGGTCACTCTCGCCGACGTACGCGCCGACGCGCATCAGCTCGTCGCGAGCGACGGTGATGTCGTGGATCGAGGGCACCTCCCACGCGAGGTGGTAGAGGCCGACGCGGCCACGCTGCGGGAGCGGCGCATCGGGACCGACGGAGAACAGCCCGAGGTCGTGGTGGTTGCCCGTCCCGGACGCGCGGAGGAACACGGCGCCGGGCATCTGCTCGACCACCTCGAACCCGAACACCTCCTGGTAGAACGCGGCGGACCGCACCGCGTCACGGACGTAGAGCACGGCATGGTTGAGGCGCTGGACGGGGATCATGCGCTGCGCAACCCCCGGAGCCGCTCGATGATTCCGGGCAGGACCTCGAGCACCCGATCCACGTCCTGGTCGGTGCTCGACCAGCCGACCGACAGGCGCAGCGCGTGGTCGGCATCGGCGTGCATCGCCTCGAGCACCGGTGAGGGCTCGAGCGACTCGGAGGAGCAGGCGGAGCCGGAGTGGACCGCGACCCCGTGCTGGTCGAGGGCGAGGAGCACCGGCTCGGCCTCGACGCCCTGCACGCCGAAGCACAGGAGGTTGGGGAGCCGGCCGTCGGCGTCGTCGGGTCCGTGGAACTCGAGTCCGGGCACCGTGGCCCCGAGGTCGCGACGCAGACGGCCGGTCAGGAACGCGAGACGGGGTGACTCCGCCGACAGTGCCGGGCCGGCGTCCTCGGCCGCGGCCCCGAAGCCGACGATGGCGGGCACGTTCTCGATCCCGGCGCGCCGGGCCCGTTCCTGCGCACCGCCGACGACGAAGGGCGGCAGGCGCAGGCCGCGGCGGACGACGAGCGCGCCGGTGCCCTTCGGTCCGCCCCAGGTGTGGGCCGTGACGCTCAGCAGGTCGGCGCCGAGAGCTGCGAAGTCGACCGGGCGGTAGCCGACCGCGGCGCACGCGTCGACGTGGACGAGCGTGCCGCGGGCACGGGCTCCGGCGCAGATCTCCGCAACGGGTTGGAGCGTGCCGACCTCGTGGTTCGCGAGCTGGACCGAGACGACGGCGGTCGTCGGGGTGATCTCGTCGAGCACCGCGGTCGCATCGAAGCGACCCTGGTGGTCCACCCCGACGGCGACGGTCGCGAGCGGCTCGCGCCGGCATGCGTCGAGCACGCTCGAGTGCTCGACCCGGGTGGTCACGATGCGGTCGGCGCCGTCGACCGCGCGGCTCGCGCCGAAGATGGCGGTGTTGACCGCCTCGGTGCCGCCGCTCGTGAAGACGATCTCGCGGGCGTGCCCCCACGAACGCCGCCACCTGCTCACGGGCCTGCTCGATCGCGATCCGGGTGATCCGACCGTCGGAGTGGACGCGGCCCGGATCGGCGTGGTGCTCGCGCAGGTAGGGCAACATCGCCGCGAACGCTGCGGGACGCAGCGGCGAGCTGGACGCGTGGTCGAGGTAGCTCCGTCCGCTCACGCCGTCCCCACTCTCGGCGGGCGCGGTCTCACGTCAGACGCGGGCGACGCAGTGGTCGTCGCCGTCGGGGCGGCTGGACTCGAAGCGCGGATCCGTATCGCCGTAGAGCCCCGCCATGAGCCCGCGGATCATCCCGCGGTCCACGGCACAGACGACGTGCGGGAACTGGCGCGCCGCGTCGCCGAAGGGGCAGTGGTCGTTCACGATCGTGAGGACCTTGCCGCGCGATTCGGCGTGCGCGGCGAACCCGTGCGCGGTGAGCGCGTCGGCGACGGCGGCGAGCGCAGCCTTCACCGACCGCTGGCCCTCCGACGGCGCCATCCGCTTCGCGAGACTGCGGCCGTAGTCGAAGCCCACCTCCTCGGCGAGGGTCTCGGCCTGGTCGGGGGGCAGCATCTGGAGCGCCCGGGCGAGCAAGGTGCCCAGGAGGTCGTCGCGCCGGGGAGGGAAGTTCAGCGCGTGGTCGAGCTCGGACACGCGGTAGCGCTTGGACGGCCGGCCCGCGGCGCGAGCACCGTCGGTGCGGCCGACGCCGACCACGAGGTAGCCGCCGGAGCTGAGCTTCTCGAGGTGGTGCCGGGCGACGTTGGGATGCAGGTCGAAGTGCTCGGCGACCTCGCCCGCGGTGACGCCGTCCGGCGTCTCGCGGATGAGCAGGTAGATGTCCCGGCGGGTCGGATCGCCGAAGGCGCTGGTGACCGCGGTGACCGCGGCGCTGAACTCGCCGGCGTCGAGCGGTGGGGTGTCGGGCATGGACGGGTATTCTACCTACGTCCGTAGTGGAAATGTCGCCCCGCCCCCCGGCCGGGTGACCGTCGATCCGAGGAGACCCCCGTGCCTGGTACGAATCCCTTCTCGCACGCCCGCACCCGCGTGATCGCGGTCGCGTCGGGCAAGGGGGGCGTCGGGAAGTCCTCGGTCACGACGAACCTCGCGGTCGCGCTGGCCCGCATGGGCAAGGACGTCGCCGCGATCGACGCCGACGTCTGGGGCTTCTCGATGCCGCGGATGCTCGGCGTCGAGAACGGGCCCGAGCTCACCGACGACAACCTCATGATCCCGCCGTCGGGCCACGGGGTCCGCCTGCTGTCGATGGGCTTCTTCGTGCCCGAGGACCAGGCCGTCATCTGGCGGGGCCCGATGCTCCACAAGGCGCTCGAGCAGTTCCTGACCGATGTCGCGTGGGGTGAGCCCGACTACCTGGTGATCGACATGCCCCCGGGGACGGGCGACGTCTCGCTGTCGATGAGCCAGTTCCTGCCGCGTGCCGAGGTCGTCATCGTGACGACGCCCCAACCCGCGGCCCAGGCGGTCGCCCAGCGCGCGGCCGCGATGGCGGAGAAGGTCGAGCTCGACGTGATCGGCGTGGTCGAGAACATGAGCTGGTTCCGGGGCGACGACGGCGTCGCCTACGAGATCTTCGGCTCCGGTGGCGGTCAGGAGCTCGCGAGCCGGCTCGGCGTGCCGCTCTTCGCGAGGGTCCCGCTCGTCCAGGCGCTCCGCGAGGGTGGCGATACCGGCGCGCCGATCGTCGTGACCGATCCCGAGTCGGAGGCGGCCGCCGCGTTCGTCTCGGTCGCCGAGCAGATCGACGCCATCACCCCGCGGCGCATCTACCGGTCCGAGCTCACGCTCAATTCCTGAGCCGGCCGGGCTCCGCGCGGGTCCCGCGCACCGCCCGGACCCGGGACTCCGGCTCCGGGCCGGTGGCGCTCGGCGCAGCTCAATTCCTGAGCCGGCCGGGCTCCGCGAGGGTCCCGCGCCCGCTGTGCCTATCCTGGGCGGTTTCGCGCAGTTCGAGGGGGGCCCGTGCGGAGACTCGTGATCGCGACGGTGGTGACGGCGGTCGCCGGGCTCGGCGGGTTCGTGCCCGCCGCCGGGGCGCACCACGGCACCCCACCGCCGGTGGCCCATCCGCTGGACTGCACGAACTGGCGCTACGGACCGGCCGACGAGCCCGCGAGCCTCCCCGCCGAGTTCGACCGCACCAACTACAAGCGGACCAGCCTCCGGGACCCGGCCCTGGCGGCCTCGCCGCACCATCTCTGCGGGCAGAAGGGCGCCGCGGTGGACCTGGCCTGGGGGGTCACGCGCGGCCGACCCGACGTGCGCATCGCGGTGCTCGACTCCGGCATCAAGTGGCGCGACGCCGGGGCGATGGCGGATCTCGCCGACCGCGCGTACCTCAACCGCGGCGAGGTCACGCCTCCGTGCGCGATCCCGAGCGGCGACTGCAACGGCGACGGCCGGTTCTCGATCGCGGACTTCGGCGCGATCGCCGACCGCAACGGCAACGGCGTCGCCGATCCCGAGGACCTGATCCTCGACCCGCGATGGAACAACGGCGTCGACGACGATCACGACGGCTACGTCGACGACATCTCCGGTTGGGACTTCCTCTTCGGCGACAACGACCCCCTCGACACCGTGCAGTACGGCCACGGCACCGGGGAGGCCGAGGACTCCACCGCGGCCGACAACGGGACCGGCGGTGTCGGGACCTGCCCGCGGTGCAGCTTCATCCCGGTCCGTGTCGGCGACTCGTTCATCGCCGACGGGGGTCGGTTCGCGGCCGGCATGCTCTTCGGCATCGACTCCGGCGCGGCGGTCATCCAGGAGGCGCTCGGCGCGATCACGAACCCGCCCCAGGCCCAGCAGGCGATCGACGCCGCGTACGCACGGGGCATCCCCGTGATCGCCTCCATGGCCGACGAGGCGTCGAAGCACCCGAACCTCCCCGGCGCCCTCGAGCACACGCTCACGGTCAACTCGGTCACGACCACCAGCTCGCCGCCGAGCTACCTCGCGCTCAACGGCTGCACCAACTACGGCGGGCGCACCTTCCTGTCCGTCCCGTCGTCGTCGTGCTCCTCGGAGGCGACCGGCATCATGAGCGGCGTCGCCGGGCTCGTGATCAGCGAAGCACGTGACCGCGGCATCACGCTCACGACGAACGAGATCCTCCAGCTCGCCCGGGCCTCGGCGGACGACATCGACTTCGGCACCCCGAACCCGGTCGATCCCGCGAACGACTTCCTCACGGGGAGCACCGTGCGCTACCCGAGCCGCGCCGGGTGGGACGCCACGCACGGCTACGGCCGGCTCAACGCGTACGAGCTGGTCAAGGCGGTCCGTGACGCGCGCATCCCGCCCGAAGCCGACCTGACGGGCCCGCAGTGGTTCGACGTGCTGCCCACGTCCGGATCGGTCGCGATCACCGGTCATGTCGCGGCGCCCCGGGCCCACCGCTACTCGTACCGCGTGGAGTGGGCGGCGGGCTTCCAGCCGCCGGCGTATCCCGCCACCGACACCTGGCACGTGATCGAGTCCGAGCACCGCCGTCACCACGCCGTCGACGGGCGGCTCGCCACCCTGCGTCTGCGCGACGTCGCGGCGGCCCTCGCCGGTGCGACGGGACCACCCGCCGACGCCGCGACGGGCCGCACGGACGAGGAGCGGTTCAGCGTCCGCATCCGGGTCGTGGTCACCGCGGCGGACGGTCCCACGCGGGGTCTCCGGGGTGAGTCCCAGAAGCAGGTGTTCGTGCACGACGATCCCGATCTGGTGCGGGGCATGCCCCAGCGGCTCGCGGGCGCGGGCACCGCGTCGCCCGTGTTCGCGGATCTCGAGCCCGGCGGCGGGCAGGAGCTCGTCGTCGCGACCGACGACGGCGCCGTGCACGTGCGCCGCGCCGACGGCCGGGAGCTCCGCGGGTTCCCGGTGCACACCCGTCCGGCGCCCTACTGGATCCGCTCCTGGGCCGCGGCCTACGCCGGCATCAGTGGCCCCGGGGCGCGGTCATGGTCGGCGCGCCCACGATCGCGGACCTCGACGGCGACGGCTCGCCGGACATCGCCGTCGCGGATCTCGAGGGTCGGGTCGACGCGTGGGACCGGTGGGGCCACGAGCTGCCCGGCTTCGCCGACGTGCACACCAACCCGGACTTCTCGCGTGACGATCCCGCGGCACAGGATCACCTCAACCGCACCAAGCCCGGCTTCGCGAGCTCGCTCGCGGCGGCCGACCTCGACGGTGACGGTCGGGTCGAGCTGATCGGCGCCGCGATGGACCGCCACGTGTACGCCTGGCACGGCGACGGATCGCCGGTGGCGGGGTTCCCGGTGCTGGTCGTCGATCCCACCAAGGTCCTCAGCGTCGATCCCGTCACCCACCACGTGGTCTTCCGCCCCGACGCGGGGGTCGGGGACGGGGGCGAGCTGGTCGCGACCCCGGCGGTGGCCGATCTCGACGGCGACGGGCGCGCCGAGATCGTCGTCGGCGCGCAGGAGGAGTACGACGAGCCCTTCAACGCCCCCGAGTTCGGCGGCCTGCCGGGCACGTCGGGCAACTCGCGCGAGTACGTGATCTCGCCGCGCGGAACGTTCGCGACCAACCCGAACCCGAATCCCGCGCAGCCGGACGCCCAGGCCTACCTGCCGGGGTGGCCGGTGAAGCTCGGAATGTTCCAGCGCGAGGTGCTCCCGGTGATCGGGGACGGCGTTGCCGCCCAGGCTGCGATCGGCGACGTCGTCCCGGCGCATCCCGGTCGCGAGATCGTCGCCACGTCCGCGGTCGGACCCATCTACGTCCTCGGTCTCGACGGGAGGTCGGCGCTGGGTCAGGTCGGCGGCAAGGACGTCCCGCTCCACTGGTACGGCGGCCTCTTCGCCAACGACCCGACCGGCACGGGGGCGCTGCGCAACTCCGACGACGTCGGCGTGATCCTGAGCGCGTTCGGCGGCCCGAGCGTGGGCAAGCTGGGGAGTCGCACCCGGATGGACGTCGCGGCGCCCGTGTCGGGGCTCTCCCGCCTGCTCGACACGGCGTCGCCGGAGCTGCAGCTGCCGTCCGACGACCTGCTCGCGGCCTGGGACGGCGCAACGGGCGCCATGCGCCCGGCGTACCCGCGCGAGACCCCCGACCTCGCCTTCTTCGTGACGCCTGCGATCGCCGACGTCAACGGCGACGGTCGCACCGAGGTGATCGCGGGCAACGGGGTGTACACGCTCAGCGCGGTGACGCCGAACGGCGTCGTGCCCGCCGGGTGGCCCAAGCTCACCGGTGGCTGGCTCGTCGGGACGCCGAGCCTCGGGGACTGGGACGGAGACGGGCGGCTCGAGCTCGCGGTGGTCCGTCGCGACGGCGTGCTGATCGTGTGGCACACGCCGACGGCCGCCGACCGGGTCCACCAGTGGCCGCGCTTCGGACGCGACCTCGCCAACACCGGCGCCCGCTGACTCCGAGCCGGACGCTCCCGCCCGACTCGCCTACGATCGGCGGCGCTTCGCGTTCGCCCATTCCGGAGGCCCCCCAGGCATGGAAATCCACATCGGTGTCGTGCACACGCCCAAGGAGATCTCGATCGAGGTCGACGACGACCCGGCGAAGATCATCGCCGTGATCGAGGCGGGCGTCGGCGCGGACACCGCGTTCGTGTGGCTCGAGGACGGCAAGGGCCGCAAGGTGGGCATCCCGACCGACAAGATCGCGTACGTCGAGCTGACCGTCGACGACCCGACCCGCAAGGTCGGATTCGGACGCTAGGACCGGAGCACCCATGGCCGAGCCCGACCTCCTCGGGCGGCGACTCCTCGTCGTCACCGGCAAGGGCGGCGTGGGGAAGAGCACCGTGGCCGCGGCGCTCGCGCTCGTGGCGGCCCGGCGGGGCAAGCGGGTCCTCGTCGTCGACGTCGACGCGAAGGGCACCATCGCCGAGCGCTTCGAGGCGGGAACCGTGGGGTTCAAGCCGCGCGAGGTCATGCCCGGCGTGTCCGTCATGGCCATGGACACCGAGGCCAGCCTCGCCGAGTACCTGCGCCTGAACCTGCGGATCCCGATCCTCGGCCGGCTCGGCCCGCTCGCCGGGATGCTCGACTTCGTCGCGACGGCCGCGCCGGGCGTCAAGGAGATCCTCACGATCGGCAAGGTGTGCTGGGAGGTGCGCGAGTCGATCGAGGGCCGCGCCGACTGGGACATCGTCGTCGTCGACGCCGCCGCGACCGGTCACGTGATCGCGCAGCTCGGTGCCGCGGACGCGATCCGCGATCTCGTGGCGGTCGGTCCGGTCCGCGGTCAGACCGCATGGATGAGCGAGCTGCTCTCGGATCCGGCGATCACCGCGCTCAACGTCGTCACCACGCCGGAGGAGATGCCGGTCCAGGAGACGATCGACCTCGTCGCCCGGGCCCGCCAGGAGCTCGACGTGCCGCTCGGCGCGGTGATCGTCAACCGGGTCCTGCCCGAGCTGTTCACCACACGTGACGAGGCGGTCTTCGAGCAGCTCGCGGCACCGCCGCTGCTCGACCGGGTTGCCGAGCGATCCGGTCCCGGGACCCCGGCCGTCGTCGAGGCGGCGCGGCTCGCGGTGAGGATGCGTCGCAGCCGCGTCGAGCACCTCCGCGAGCTCCGGGACACGGTCGACCTGCCGACGCTCTACGTGCCGTACCTGTTCGCGCGCTCGCAGGGCCGGCGGGAGACCGAGCTCGTCGCGGATGCCTTGACCGCGGAGCTCGGCCTGTGAGCGACACGCCGGTTGCAGTCGGACACGGTCTCGAGTCGGTGCTGGCGTCCAAGGAGATCGTGGTGTTCTGCGGCTCCGGGGGCGTGGGCAAGACCTCGATCGCCGCCGCGGCGGGGCTGGCGGCGGCCACGCGTCTCGGCGGCAAGGTCCTCGTCGTGACCGTCGACCCGGCGAAGCGCCTGGCCGACGCGCTCGGCGTGGAGGGGATCGGCAACGTCGAGGTGCGGGTGCCCGCGGCGGCCTTCGCCCAGGCCGGGCTCACGCCGCGGGGCGAGCTCTGGGCCGCGATGCTCGACACGAAGCAGAGCTGGGACGCGCTGGTGCTGCGCCACGCGCCCGACCAGGAGACCGCGTACCGCATCCTCGACAACCGCCTCTACGACAACCTCACCGCGCGCTTCGTGCAGAGCCACGACTACGTCGCGATGGAGCGGCTCTTCGAGATCCACCAGACCGGGAAGTACGACCTGATCGTCGTGGACACGCCGCCGACCCGGAACGCGCTGGACTTCCTCGACGCGCCGGCGCGCATGGCCGAGTTCTTCGGCGGCCGGCTGTTGCGCTGGCTGACCGCGCCGTACCGCGTGGGTGGAAAGCGCGGCGCGCGCATCCTCTCCATGGCGAGCAAGCCCTTCTACCAGGTGGCCGACCGCCTCCTCGGCAGCCAGTTCCTCCAGGACATCGCCGAGTTCTTCCTGAACTTCCAATCGATGTACGACGGCTTCGTGACGAGATCCCGGGCGGTCGAGGAGCTGCTGCACGACCGGCGGACGACGTTCGCGGTCGTGACCACGCTGGAGGACGCACCGTTCCGCGAGGGCCAGCTGTTCTGTTCGGAGCTGGTCGAGCGCAAGTTCCACCTCGGCGCGTTGATCCTCAACAAGACGCTGCCGGTCGAGCTCTTCGGGGACGACGGCGCCCGCGCCGCCGCGGTGCTGCGCCGGGACGGCAACCGCATCGCCGCGGAGCTGGAGGGTCTCGAGGACCGCGACACCGCGGCGCGGGTGCTGACCACGATCGGGATCTCGTTCGAGAACTTCGCGGTCGTGGCGCGACGCGAGGCGGAGCTGCGAACCGAGCTCGAGCACCGGCCCGACGTCGTCGTCGACGTCCGGAACTTCGCCGACGAGATCGCCGACCTCGCCGGACTTGCCCGGATCGCCGACGCCCTCGTGCCGGACTGAGCCGCATCACCGGCGGTCGGGTGCCGGAGTCCCGGTACGGGGCGGTGCGCGCGGGTCGCGACGAGCCCCGGCGGCTCAGCGAGGGGACTGAGCCGCATCACCGGCGGTCGGGTGCCGGAGTCCCGGTACGGGGCGGTGCGCGCAGGTCGCGAGGAGCTCCGGCGGCTCAGCGAGGGGACTGAGCCGCGTCACCGGCGGTCCGACTGATCGGTCGGGTCGGGGACCGCGCGCCGCCGGGCGCGCGCGATCGAGCGGTCGGTCACGCGCACCGTGACCCAGAGGGCGAGCGCGAGCCCGCAGACGCCCGACACGAGGAACGGTGCGCGCAGGCCGAACGCCTGGGCGACCAGACCACCGGCGAGCGCACCGATCGGCATCGTCCCCCAGCCGAGGAGCCGGTAGCCACTGTTGACCCGGCCGAGGAGGGCATCGGGAACGAGCGACTGGCGCAGCGAGATCGTCAACACGTTCCACACGAGCCCCGCGAACCCGCCGACCGCGAGCGACACCGCCACCACCACCGGCTGGGCCCAGAGGCCCGGAACGAGCATCGATGCGCCGGCGACGCCGATCGCGAGGCCGAGGGTGGTTCCCGAGCCGAAGCGCCGCCCGATCCGTGACGCGAACGTCGAGCCGAGGACCGCGCCGAACGCCTCGGTCGTCAGCAGCAGCCCGTACTGGAAGCCGGTCAGGTGGAGGAGCTCGCGTGAATAGAGCACGAGCACGCTCATCCACGCCATGCCGATGAGGTTCATGACGCCGAGCGCGATGCCGAGCGTGCGGAGGACGCGGTGGCGGAACAACCAGCGCACGCCCTCGGCGATGTCGGAACGGATCGACGTCGTCAGTTCGCGGGCAGGGCGGAACGACCCCCGCAGGCTCAGCACCAGCAGCGCCGCGATCGCGAACGACACCGCATCGAGGAAGAACGGCGCCGACACGGCCAGTCCGAACAGCCAGGCGCCGAGCGGAGGTCCGACGAACTGGTTCGCGGTGATCTGGGCACCTTCGAGCGCGCCGTTGGCGCCCTCGAGGTGACGGTCCCCGACGACGCTCGGGAGGATCGCCTGGGCGGCATTGTCGAACACCGTCTCGGCCAGGCCGAGCGAGAACGCCACGATCACGAGCAACGGGATCGACTCGGTGTCGGTGACGATCGCGAGGCCGAGGAGCGCGATCGCCACACCCCGGAAGGTGTCGACCACCGCCATCGTGCGCCGCCGATCCGTCCGGTCCGCGATCGCGCCGCCGACCAGGGAGAACAGGAGCCAGGGCAGCGTCGCGGCCGTGGAGACGAGCGCCACCTGCAGCGGCGAGGTCGTCAGCGACGCGGCGAGCAGAGGGAGCGCGGCGAGGACCACGCCGTCGCCGACGTTGGAGACCGCGCCGGCGGTCCACAGGCGGAGGAAATTGCCACCCCACCACCGTTGCCGCATCGGCGGGAGACTATTGGCGGGAGTCCCAGGGCGCGGGTGACGGTGGCGAATACCCTTCGGGCATGGCCGCCTTCCCGGAGCTCGCGATCCTGCGGACCGAGCTCACGCCGGAGTCGCTGGCCCACCTCGAGCGACTGTCGGTCTCCTGGCGTCTGCTCGCCGACCTCTCCTTCTCGGACCTGCTGCTCCTGGCCCCGATCGCGCACGAGGACGGGCACCGCTTCGTGATCCTCGCCCAGGTCCGGCCGACGACCGGTCAGACGCTGTACGTGCACGACCTCGTGGGTCACGTGGTCGACGAGGTCGAGCGGCCGGCCCTCGCGCGGTCGTGGCGTCACGCCGAGATCCACGAGGGCGACGCCAACGTGCTCGGGGCGAAGGAGCGCGTGCGGCTCCAGAGCGTGCCGGTGCGCCACCGCGGGCAGGAGATCGCGGTGCTCACCCGCGAGGCGCCCACGACCTCGGGCCGGCGGCCGGGCGAGCTCGAGCGGTACTACCTCGAGGTGTACGACCGGCTCATGGCGATGGTCGCGGACGGCACGTTCCCCTTCACCCGCGAGGAGGTCGAGATCGAAGGCGCGCCGCGGGTCGGTGACGGCGTGATCGTGCTCGACGCCGATCGCGGCATGCGGTACGCGAGCCCGAACGCCGTCTCGTCGCTCCACCGGCTCGGCATCCACGCGTACACCTCGGGGGTGCGGCTCGGCGAGATCGGCTTCGACGAGACTGCAGTCGACGCCGCGGTCCGTGGTCGGCTGCCGGTGATCGAGGAGGTCGAGCGCGAGGAGGCCTCCGTGCTCGTGCGCGTCATCCCGCTGCTCGACGGGTGGAAGCCCGCGGGCGCGCTGGTACTGCTGCGCGACGTCACCGACCTGCGCCGCCGTGACCGCATGCTGATGTCGAAGGACGCGACGATCCGCGAGATCCACCACCGCGTGAAGAACAACCTGCAGACGATCGCGTCACTGCTCCGGCTGCAGGGCCGGCGCGTCGACTCGCGCGAGGCGCGCAACGCGATCGCGGAGTCCGAGCGCCGGATCCGTTCGATCGCGATCGTGCACGAGACGCTGTCTCGCGAGGCACGCGAGTACGTCGACTTCGCCCAGATCGTGAAGCCGCTGGTCCGGGTGGTCGAGGAGACGGTGTCGACGCCGGAGGGTGGGTTGCGGTTCGAGGTCGTCGGCGACGCGGGCGAGCTGCCGGGGGAGTTGGCGACCCCGCTCGCGGTCGTGCTCAACGAGCTGATGCAGAACGCCGTCGACCACGCGTTCCCCCACCACGACGACGAGCCGTTGAAGGGCACCGTCCAGGTGCGGCTGCGCCGCCACGAGAACCAGGTGGACGTCGACGTCGTGGACGACGGCGTCGGGCTCCCGGAGGGGTTCGACCTCGAGACGGGGAAGGGGCTCGGGCTCTCGATCGTCCAGGCGCTGGTGACGGGCGAGCTCGGCGGCACTCTCGACGTCGGACCGGGCGACGACGACACCGGCACCCGGTTCCACGCCCGGATCCCGCTCGCGACCGCCGCGGCGACGAAGGTCGTCGAGCCCAGCTGAGTGCGGCCTCGGCCGCAGGTGCTCAGCCGGTGCGCTGGTCGGCGAGCCAGTTCTTGCGCAGCTTGCGGCGCTCGTCCTCGGTGGTGCCGCCCCAGACGCCGGCCTCCTGGTTGGTGGCCAGCGCGAACTCGAGGCACTCGGCGTGGACCGGGCAGACCCCGCAGATCTCCTTGGCGGCGTCGATCTGGTCGAGCGCGATGCCCGTGGCGCCGATCGGGAAGAACAGCTCCGGGTTCGAATCGCGACAGAGTGAGCGGTCCCGCCAGTCGTCGGCGTCCCAGTCGTGCGTGCGAACCCAGGTCAATGCCACGTTGCGCCTTTCGATCGGGGCCGATGGTGCGGGCCGGGGGTCTCCGGGCCCGAGCCTCGGAGCGGACGTCACGCTACGGTCGAATGAGAACGCGTTGCAAGGGCCCTGACCTGCCATTTTGCAGACCCACTGCGAATACGCTGTTCGGATGGCCAAGCGCAGTCCGCTGATCGTCGGTCACCGGGGAGCACCCCGCCGGGCGAGGGAGAACACGCTCGAGTCCTTCGCGACGGCCCGGGACGAAGGTGCCGACGGCGTGGAGCTGGACGTCCACCGCACCGCCGACGGGGTGCTCGTGGTCCACCACGACGCCGAGGCCGAGTCCGTCGGCGTGCTGGCCCAGCGACCCTTCGCCGAGGTGCGCGGCGCGCTCGCCCTGGCTCCCGACCCTGGCCGAGGTGCTCGACGAGTGCCGGGGGCTGCTCGTGAACATCGAGATCAAGAACTCGCCGGCCGACGCCGACTTCGACGCCGGTCTGGGCGTCTCGGATCTCGTCGTGGACCTGCTGCACGCCCGGGAGGAGGACGACGTCCTCGTCTCCTCGTTCCACCTGCCGTCGATCGAGCGGGTCCACATCCGCGACCGGGCGATCGCGACGGGCTACCTGGCCGTCCTGGACCCGCCGCCGCTCGACGCGATCGCGACGGCCGTCTCCGGGGGGCACCGGGCGATCCATCCGTTCTTCGGGGTGCTGGCCGACGGCGCCGCGGTCACCGTCGTGGAGGACGCCCACACGCTCGGCATCGCGGTCAACACCTGGACCGTGAACGGGCCCGAGGAGATCCGGCGGCTGGCGGCGTCGGGGGTCGACGCGATCATCACCGACACGCCGGCCGACGCCCGGGCGGCGCTCACCGGTTGAACGGCCGCGGGTTCTCCGCCCGCCGCCGCGCCGGGCGCGTCACGCGCGCGAGTGCGTGGCGCCGACCCAGGAGCGGTGCAGATCGCGGTAGATGCCGTCCCGGCCGACCAGCTCGGCGTGCGGACCGTGTTGCACGACCCGACCCGCGTCGAACACGAGCACGAGATCGGCCGCTTCGGCGGTGGAGAGGCGATGGGCGACGCTGACCGTCGTCGCAGCCGCGGCCACGCGCAGCAACGCCGTCGTGAGGGCGCGCTCGGTCTCGGGGTCCACGGCGCTGGTGGCCTCGTCGAGGATGAGCAGGCCGGGACGCGCGATGTGCGCGCGCGCCAGCGCCACGAGCTGTCGCTCGCCGACCGAGAGTGAGTCGCCGCGCTCGCCGACGTGCGTCTCGAGTCCCAGTGGGAGGCGCTGGAGCCAGTCGTCGAGCCCGAGCTGCACGAAGGCGTGCTCGACGTCCTGGTCCGTCGCGCCGAGCCGACCGATGCGCACGTTCTCGCGGACGGTCGTGTCGAAGAGGAACCCGTCCTGGGGCACGAGCCGGACGCGGGCGCGGCGCGCGTCGCCCGCGACGGTCGCGAGATCCACACCGCCGACCAGGATGCGCCCGGCGGTCGGGTCGGCGAGGCGGCAGAGCAGCGTCGCGAACGTCGTCTTGCCCGACCCGGTCTCGCCGACGATCGCGACGTTGGTGCCCGCGGGGATGTCGATCGAGACGTCCCGCAGCACCATGGGCCCGGTCCGGTACGCGAAGTCGAGGTGCTCGGTGCGGATCGAGAGCGGTCCGGCGGGCAGCGCGACGCCGTCGTCGGGGTCGGAGACGTCGATCGGGATGTCGAGGACGTCGAGGACCTTGCGCCACCCCGCGATCGCGGTCTGGGTCTGGTCGATGATCTCGCTGACCTCCGCGATCGGGTAGAGCAACAGGTTGGTCAGGAACGCGAACGCCACGACGGTCCCGAGGTCGAGCCCGAGCTCGACGCCGGCGAAGGCCGAGATCGCGACGATCGCGGCGAGGGCGATCGAGCCGAACATGTCGCCGACGGGGAACATCAGCGCGAAGTACCGGCCGGCCTCCTTGTGGGCCAGGTAGAGGGTGTGGACCCGCTGGTGCAGCCGGGCGCGGGACCGCTCCTCGAGCCCGTAGGCCCGGACCGCGGCGGCGCCGGTGATGCTCTCGGAGAACTCGGCGAGCATGTCGCCCGTCGCCACCCGCACCCGGTCGTAGGCGCGGAGCTGGCGCCGCTGGAGGAAGCGCAGGATCGGGATGACGGGCAGGAACGCCACGATGGTCACGAGCGTCAGCTGCCAGGAGTAGATCGCCATCACCACGACGGTCCCGAGCACGAGCGCGCTGTTGACGACCCAGCTGATCGCGCCCCAGTTCACGAATCGCGCCAGGGTCTCGATATCGCTGGTCACGCGCGAGACGAGCACGCCGCGCTTGGTCTCGTTCTGCTCCGCGACGCTCAGCTGGTGGATGTGCTCGAAGACCCGGACGCGCAGGGAGAAGAGCGCCCCTTCGGCGGCTCGGACCAGACGGATGTAGGTGAGGCGCGACAGCATCGCGAGCACGAGCACGCCGATGCCGGTCAGGGCGCAGGCGGTGATCACGAACCCGCCGCGGAACCCCTTGGCGTGCAGCACCCCGCGGTCGAGGACCTGCTGGATCGCGACGGGGATCAGGAGCCGTCCGGCCGCGACGATGATCGCGAACGTGAGGCTGACCGCGATCCCCTGACGGATCTCGGGCATCTTCGCCGCGCCCTTGCGGAGCACCGCGAGCGCGCCGGAGGGCTCCTCGTCCTCGGCCCCGGTGTCCTCGCCGGGTCCGGGCACCGCGCCGCGGTGGGCGTGGCTGCGGTCGACGAGCTCGTCGAGCATCGCGTCGGGTGCGACCTCGGCGAGCGCGTCGAGCGCGGCGTCGTGCTCAGACATCGTCGTACTCCCCGGGGACCGCGGAGTCGTAGGCCGACAACATGGCCGCGTACTCGGCGTCGGTGGTCACCAGCTCGGAGTGGGTGCCGGATGCGACGATGCGGCCGGCCTCCATGCGCACGACGCGGTCGGCGAGCTCCACCGTCGAGCGGCGGTGCGCCACGACGAGCGTCGTCATGCGCAGCTCGTCGCGGAGGGCGGCGAGGATGCGTGCCTCGATGCGGGGGTCGACGGCTGAGGTCGCGTCGTCGAGGACCAGGAGCTGTGGCCGTCGCGCGAGCGCGCGGGCGAGGGCGAGGCGCTGGCGCTGGCCGCCCGAGAGCGTGACGCCCCGCTCGCCGAGCACGGTGTCGAGGCCGTCCGGGAGCGACGCGACGAAGCGGTCGGCCTGCGCCGCGGCGAGCGCGGACTCCAACCGGTCCGACCCGTGGTGGGTGCCGACGAGGATGTTCTCGGTCACGGTGTCCGCGAAGACGAACGACTCCTGGAAGACGAGGGCGAGCAGATCGCGGCGGGCCTCGCGGCGGAGCCGGTGCGGCGCCAGACCATGGACGGTGATCGAGCCCCGATCGGGCTCGTCGAGGCCCACGAGCAGCTCGCACAGCGTGCTCTTGCCGCATCCGGTCGGCCCCACCAGTGCCACGATCTCCCCGGGGTCGATGGTGAGGTCGAGGCCGACGAGCACCGGGTCGCCGGTCGGGTAGGAGTAGTCGACCCCCGCGACGACGACCTCCGCGGGGGTCGCCGGTGGCTCGCCGTGGTCGTGGGCGGCGGGGGCGTGGGGGGCGGCGAGGACCCGATCGAGCCGCTCGGTCGAGACGACGGCGCGCGGCAGCTCCTCGAGGAGGAACCCGACCACCCGCATCGGGAACGCGAGGAGCGTGAACAGCGCCATCGCCTGCACGACGTCACCGGGTGAGATCACGCCCTCGGAGATGCGCCAGCTCCCGACTGCGAGGATCGCGACGATCCCCAGGTTCGGGAGCGCGTCGAGCGCCGGCTCGAAGAAGGCACGGAGCCGGCCGACCTCGATGCGCTCGATACGAAGCGCGTCGGCCGCGACCGACAGCCGATCCACCTCGTGGTGCTCGAGGCCGAGGGTCTTGACCATGAGCGCGCCGTCGAAGCTCTCGTGCGCGATCCCGACACCTCGCCCACGTGCTGCTGCACCGCGGCGGCCGGGCGTTCCACGCGCCGGGTGTAGTAGCGGTTCAGCACGGCCATGGTCGGGAACAGGACGAGCGCCACGAGCGCGAGGACCGGGTCGACCGCGACCAGCGCGATGACGGAGAAGATGACGAGGACCACGAGGCCGGTCGAGAACGGGAGCGGGTTGACCGCCTCGGTGGCCGCGAGCACGTCGGCGTCCGCGTGCGCGAGCAGCTCCCCGGTCGAGGTCGTGCGATGGAACCCGAGTGGCACTGCGAGGAAGTGGTCGGCGATCTCGCGACGGAGCCATGCCTGCCCGAGCCACGTCGTCTTGCCCGCGAAGTAGCGACGGGTGACGGTGCCGATGCCCCGGAGCACCGCGACGCCCACGATGAGCGCCACCCACGTCCACGTCGTGGCCCGGTCCGCGCCGCCGGCCTTGAACGCCGGGGTGAGGACCTCGTCGGTGACGCGGCCGAGGACGAGCGTGCCGAGCACGGAGGAGCCGGCGTAGACCACCGCGCCGACGATCGCGATCGAGAACGGCAGCGGGTTGAGGCGGACGAACCGGATCAGGACCCGGAGCCCGCGCCGCAGGACGTGCGTCGGGACGGCCTCGGCCCCGACGGGTTCCTGCGCCGGCCCGGACGCCGCGACGGCGGTCACGGCACGACCAGGGTGAGCGCGTCGGGGACGTACGCGACGTCGAGTCGCCGCACGTCACCGAGGTAGTCGCCGTCCACCTGGTACGGGAAGGGCTCGTCGGAGGTGATGGTGGCCGCGCCGACCCCGTCCCGCTGGACGACATGGCGCTGCCGGTGCAGCAGGCGGGGCGAGAGGAACGCCCGTGCCACGATGCTCAGGATCCCCAGGGTGTGCCGCGCCCGGATGACGGTGAAGCTCAGCTCACTGGTGAGCGACGCGGCGGGCGCGACGACGAGGGGCCGGCGCCCGAGGTAGGTGTACGGGCTCGTCTTGGAGATGATGAGGAACGTCGCGTCGGGCACGGTCTCGCCGTCGGGGAACGTGACCGCGAACCGGCCGTGGGAGTGGTCGTAGGTCCGGAGCCACGTGTCGAACGCGGCGGCGACGAAGAGCGGGTGCGCGGCGTAGCGCTTGAACGCGGCCCGGCGCTCGACCGACTCGACCACCGCCGCGTCGAACCCGACCCCGCAGTGGAACAGGAGGTGCCGGTCGCCGACGCGGCCGAGCCCGATGCGCTGGAAGGACCTCCGGTCGAGCGATTCGAGCAGCTCGGAGGTGGCCTCGACCGGGTCGTCGGCGATCCCGAGCGAGCGGGCGTAGACGTTGGTGGAGCCGCCCGGCAGCGGCGCCAGGGCGGTCTCGGTGCCGACCAGGCCGTCGGCGGCCTCGTTGAGCGTGCCGTCGCCGGCGAGGACCGCGACGACCTCCACACCCTCGGCGGCGGCCCCGCGCGCGAGCCGGGCCGCGTGGCCCCGCCGCGACGTCTCGGCGACCACGAGGTCGTGGTCGGCGCCCAGCGCCTTCTGGATCACGACCCTCCGGCGGGCGGTCACTGACGACGCGGTCGCATTGACGATGAGCAGGACCCGCACGACGGGGCAGGCTATCGGCCGTGCCTTCCGATTCCCTCCGCGTATTGGCCGCCGAGATCGTCTCGTGCCGGGCGTGCCCGCGCCTCGTCGCCTGGCGGGAGCAGGTGGCGCGCGAGAAGCGCGTGGCGTTCCGCGACGAGGACTACTGGGGTCGACCGGTGCCCGGCTTCGGCGACGCCGCCGCACGGATCCTCGTCGTCGGCCTCGCCCCGGCTGCGCACGGCGCGAACCGGACGGGGCGCGTCTTCACCGGCGATCGCTCGGGGGACTGGTTGTACGCGTCCCTCTACCGCAACGGCCTCGCGAACCAGCCGACGTCGGTCCACGCCGACGACGGTCTCACGCTCAGCGACGCGTACATCTCGGCGATCGTGCGCTGCGCTCCGCCCGCGAACAAGCCGACGCCGACCGAACGCGACACGTGCCTGCCCTGGTTCGAGCGGGAGCTCGCCCTCCTCCCGGACGTGCGGGTGATGGTGGCGCTCGGTGCCTTCGCGTTCGAAGCCCTGTGGAGCGCGCTCCGCGCCTCGGGTGTGGATCTCCCGCGTCCGCGCCCGAAGTTCACCCACGGACTCGAGGTCGTGACCGATCGCGCGGTGGTGCTCGGCTGCTTCCATCCGTCGCAGCAGAACACGTTCACCGGGAAGCTCACCCGGCCGATGATCGACGGTGTGTTCGCCCGGGCCCGGGAGCTCGCGGGAATCAGCCGAACAGGCGTATGAGCTCGACGGTGCCGTAGACGACCGCGATGCCCCCGAGCACGCCCGCGACGACGTGCCGGAGCACCCGGTCGGTGGCCCGGATCGCGAGGTGCGCGCCCACGCGGGCGCCCGGGATCGCGGTGACCATGAGCGGCAGCGCGTAGAACCAGTTGACGTTGCCGAGCAGCTGGTGCGTGAGCGTGCCCGGGATCGCGATGACGCCCACACAGGCGAGTGACGTGCCGATCGCCGACTTCAGCGGTAGGCCGAGCAGCGCCGTGAAGCCCGGGACCATCAGGATCCCGCCGCCGACCCCGAGGAACCCCGACAGCAGCCCTGCGGCGACGCCGATCGTCACGAGCTTCCACGCGGTAGGTCGAGATCGGGCTCGCCCCGGTCGTCCAGGCGGGGAGGGATCCGGCCCATCGTCCCGGTGCGGTAGGCGGTGAAGCCCATGAGACCCGCGGTGAGCACCATCTGCACGTGACCGCGTCCCGGGATCAGGTCGCTCGCGACCGCGCCGAGTGCCGCGGAGGCGGCGCCGGCGAGGCCGGTCCCGATCACCACGCGCCGGACGACGAGTCCCTCGCGCTGGTAGCGCAGCGTGCCCGAGATCGACGACGGGATGATCGAGGGGAGCGTGCTGCCGACGGCCTGGAGCGGCGTCGCACCGAGCAGGAGGATCGCCGGGGTCGAGATGACCGCGCCGCCGACGCCGAAGACCCCGGAGAGGACGCCGGTGAAGAACCCGGCGACGAGGACCAGGACGACCGTGACCAGGTCCGACATTGCGGCCGACACTACCGAAGCCCGGCCGGTACCCTGGCTCGTATGCCGAACGCACCCACGGACGGATTCACGCTGCGCGGGGTCTATGTCCCACTGATCACCCCGTTCGCGACCGACGGCTCGGTCGCGCTCGACGCGGTGACCGCGCTGTGCCACGAGTACCTGGATGCCGGCGCGTCGGGGATCATCCCGCTCGGCACCACGGGGGAGTCCACCGCGCTCGACCGCGGCGGAGAAGCAGTCCGTCGTCGCCGCGTGCTCGGCGGTCTGCGTGGAGCGTGGCGCGCAGTTGATCGTCGGTGCCGGGACGAACTCGACGGCGGCGACCGTGGCCGCGGTCGAGGGGCTCGCGGGCACACCGGGGCTCTCCGGTGTGCTCATCGTGGTGCCGTATTACGTCCGCCCGTCCGAGGCCGGGATCGTGGCGCACTTCCGCGCGGTCGCCGACGCCGCCCCGGTGCCGGTGATCCTGTACAACATCGCGATCCGTACCGGGCGCAACCTGTCGGCTGCCGGCGTCCTCGAAGCGGCGCGGCACCCGAACATCGTCGGCATCAAGCAGGCAGCGGCGGGCCTCGATCTCGACACCCTCGAGCTCCTGCGCGGCGCACCGGACGACTTCGCGGTGCTCGGCGGTGAGGACCCGTTCCTCCTCCCGATCGTGCTCATGGGTGGTGCGGGCGCGATCTGCGCGTCGGCGCACGTCTGCACCGAGCAGTTCGTGTCGATGATCGAGTGCGGCCTCGCGGGCAAGGTCGAGGAGGGCCGGGCCCACGCCGAGCGCCTGCTCCCGGTCGTGCAGTCCTGCTTCACCGAGCCGAACCCCGCCGTGTTCAAGGGCGTGCTCCACGCCCAGGGTCGCATCCCGACCCCCGACGTCCGGATGCCGCTCACGAACGCCTCGGCCGGCGCGATCGAGACCGCGCTCGCCGCGATCGCCGCCGCGAGCTGACGGGCTACGGCGCCGGGACCGTCGTCGCCGGGACCGGCAGCGACGTCGCCGAGGTCCCGCTGCCGGAGATCGACGAGGATCCGGACGAGGATCCGGACGAGTCGCTGCGACCGTTGCTCACACCCTCGTACAGGCAGCTCGCGTCCGTGTGCTCGATGAGATCGACCCATTCGGCCCGGTCCAGCTCGCGGGTCGCGGCGACCAGGGGCTCGAGGTGCAGGGCCGACTCCTGGCCGGGGCCCACCTGGATCGCGAGCTCGACGACGACCCCGTCCGCTTCCTGCCAGCGGGCGAGGTACGACCTGCGGTCGCGGTCAATGGGGCCGAGGAGGACGTGCTTGCCCGCCACGGTCGTGGCCCGGAGGCGCGGGTAGAACAGGCGGATGGCCTCGAATCCGCCGCGATCGGGAGTGAACCCGCCGAGGACCGCGCCCGGCACCGGCCCCATGACGAGGTGGTAGTTCCCGGCGCCGGTGCCGTAGGTGGGACTGCCGCTGACCGCCGCGAGCGAGCCCGCGTACAGACGGTCCAGGGGTCGGCCGAGCGCCGTCACCGCGAGGTCCGACGGCGGACCCGTGCTCCCGAGCCGGGCGGACACCGCGACCAGGTCGGACTCGGGGACCGAGCGACCGAGCACCGCGGTGTTCGCGGAGCCGTCGATCCAGCCGATCGCCTGGACGCCGAGCGGGGTGCCCGCTCCGTCCGTGATCTGCTGGGTCTTGGCCTCGGGATGGCCGGTGCCCGCGATCTCCCGTGCGGTGTCCTGGACGAAGCCCAGCGGGCCCGACGGCGAGTACGCGATGGCGATGACGGGACCGGCATAGGGGTCGGCGGCCGACGCGTCGCCGTAGACGGCGATGGTGGCGTCGGGGAGGGAGCCCGCCGGGGGGCTCCCCGGGTTCGCGTTCGTGACGAGGCAGAGGTGCAGCCCGGCCGGCAGCGGGTCGGGCGCGTAGCGGCGCAGCGCCGGTGGCGCCCCCGGCCGGGCGGCGTCGGGGTAGCAGTTGATCTGGGTCCATGCGACGACGCGGTCGTAGCGATCGAGCCATGCGGCTTTCGCGTCCTTGCTCATCGTGCCGAGGTCGTGGGGCCCGTCGATCATCGCCCGCAGGTCGTCGTGGAGCTCCGGCGGCGCGGTGTCGAGCAGCTTCTGCTGGAACGCCTTCGTGTCGGCCTCCGAGTTCGACTGCTGCTGCCGAGTCAGCGTCCGACAGAAGGCGGCGACCTCCGCGGGGTCGACCTTCGGGGTCGAGCCGCCGAGCGTGAGGACGCCCGCGACGACGAGCGCGATCACCAGGGCGGCGGCGACCGCGACCAGGGTCATCGGTCGGCGACGACGGGGTGCGCGCGCGGTCAGCTCGGTCGCGGGCTCGACCGCCTCGCGAGCGGCGCGACCGGCGGAGCGGGCGCGGGACTCGAAGTCGTTCATGGTGCCTCCTCCGCGTCGAGGTGCAGCGTGGCCGCGAGGCTGCGGCGCGCGTCGTGGAGCGTGGACTTGACCGTGCCCGGGGAGATCTCGAGCGCGGCGGCGATGCCGGCGACCGACACGTCGTCCACGTAGTGGAGCGCGATCACCTGACGCTGACGGTCGGGGAGCGCGGCCACGGCGCGCCAGAACTCCGCGTCGTTGGGCGCCATGTCCACGTACGGCTCGATCCGCCCGAACCAACGCCCGAGCGCCCGTCGCTCACGTCCGAGTCGCCGGACCCGCGAAGCCGCGAGGTTCGACACCGTTCGCCGCGCGTACGCGAGGGGCTCGGTCAGGCCGTCCCAGGCGCGGAGGGTGGCGAGCAGCGCCTCCTGGCCGAGGTCCTCGGCGATGTCGCGGTCACCGCAGAGCGAGTACGCGATGGCGACGAGACGCGTCCGGTTGACCCGGACGAAGTCGTCGAAGCTCCCCACCACCGCTGCAGTCTCGTTGATACCCCTCAGTCGCCGGAGCGGCACCTGCGGTTGGGTCCGCGGTGCGATCGAGTCCCGGGCGGCGTGCCAGGCGGCACATTCGAAACGGAACGGTTGCGTTTCGAAACCTTGACCGTCAGACTCGACCGACCCGACGACCCCCTCCCCGAAGGAACGACGAACGTGATCAGCGCGGAAGCGATCCAGGAGAAGGCCTACCAACGTCGATGGGCCATCCTCGTGGTCCTGTGCGTGAGCCTGCTGGTGATCGTGCTCGACAACTCGATCCTCAACGTCGCGATCCCGACGCTCATCCGCGACCTCCACGCGAGCAACAGCCAGGTGCAGTGGATGGTCGACAGCTACACCCTCGTCTTCGCCGGCCTGCTCCTGACCATGGGCGCGATGGGCGACCGCTACGGTCGCCGCGGCGCCCTCCAGGCCGGATACCTGCTCTTCGGGCTCGGCTCGCTCGCGTCGGCCTTCGCCGGCAGCGCCGACCAACTGATCGCGACGCGGGCGTTCATGGGCATCGGTGGCGCGCTGATCATGCCGGCGACCCTCTCGATCATCACCAACGTCTTCCCGCCCGCGGAGCGCGGTCGGGCGATCGGGGTGTGGGCCGGCACCGCGGGCATCGGCGTGGCGCTCGGTCCCCTCACCGGCGGGTTCCTCCTCGAGCGCTTCTACTGGGGCTCGATCTTCATGGTGAACCTCCCGATCGTGGTCTTCGGTCTCGTCGCCGGCTTCGTCCTCATCCCCACGAGCAAGGATCCGTCCGCACCCAAGCTCGACCCCTTCGGGGCGCTGCTCTCGATCGCGGCCCTCATGACGATCGTCTACGCCCTCATCGAGGCACCCAGCCAGGGCTGGACGGATCAACGGACCCTCGGGTTGCTCGTCGGGGGCCTGGCCCTGCTCGGAGTGTTCGTGTGGTGGGAGCGCCGGTCCGATCACCCGATGCTCGACGTCGGCTTCTTCCGCAATCCGCGCTTCAGCGCGGCGAACGCGGCGATCACACTCACGTTCTTCGCGATGTTCGGGTCGATCTTCCTCCTGACCCAGTACCTGCAGTTCACGCTCGGCTACACGCCGCTCGAATCCGGCATCCGCCTGTTGCCGTACGCCGTCACGATGATGGTCGTCGCGCCGACGAGCTCGCGTGTCGTGGAGCGCTTCGGCTCGAAGTTCACGGTCGCGCTCGGCCTCGGGCTCGCCGGCCTCGCGCTCCTGTTGATGACCGGGCTCCGGGTCGACACCGCGTACTTCGACATCGCGTGGCGGTTCGTGATCCTCGCCGCCGGGATGGGGCTCGTGATGGCGCCCGCGACCGACTCGGTGATGGGGTCGCTCCCGTTGGCCAAGGCGGGCGTCGGCTCGGCGGTGAACGACACGACCCGCCAGGTCGGCGGCGCTCTCGGCGTCGCCATCATCGGCAGCGTCGTGTCGTCGGTCTACGGCAGCAAGATCGGCGACTTCTTCGCGGGCAAGGCCGCCCCGAGAGCCGCGGTCGAAGCCGCGAAGAACTCGCTCGGCGGCGCCATCGGCGCCTCGCAGCAGCTCGCGAAGCAGCCGGTCCCGAACGCGAAGCAGCTCTCGGCGTCGCTGGTCGACGTCGCGAACCACGCGTTCGTGGAAGCGTTCCGGTGGGGGAGCCGGGTCGGGGCGATCGTCCTGGCGATCGGCGTGGTCATCGTGCTGCGGTGGTTGCCGGCGCGCGCGACCGAGGAGAGCGCCGCCGAGCAGATCGTCGAGCTGCGCGCCGAGAGCATCGTCCCGTGACCGACCCGATCGTCGACGCGGCGACGCGCGGCTCCGCCGGTCCGAGCGGGCGCCCCCGCAGCGTCCTCGCGGACGCCGCGATCCGCGAGGCCGCGATGGAGATCTTCTGCGAGCACGGGTACGACGGTCTGTCGGTCGAGGCGGTCGCGGCGCGTGCCGGCGTTGCCAAGTCGACGATCTACCGTCGGTACCCCGCGAAGCTCGACCTCGTCATGGACGCGCTCGGGTGCATGACGCACTCGGCGATCCCCACGCACTCGACCGGCGACCTGCGCACCGATCTGGTCGCATTCGCCCAGGGCTACCTGGCGATGCTCACGGACTCCTACGCGGGCCGGTCGATCCCGATGATGATCGCCGCCAAGGCACGCAACCCGGAGCTGGCGGAGGCGCACGACGCGCTGGTCGAGGAGCGGCGCCGCGCGATCGTGGCGATCATCCAGGCCGGGATCGACCGCGGCGAGCTCCCCGAGCCCACCGACGCCACCGTCGTGGCCGACATGCTGTCGGGGGCGGTCTTCATGCGCGTCTTCGTCACCGGTCGGGGCGTCACCGAGGCCGACATCGACGCGCTCGTCGACCGCGTGCTCGCCGGCTGACCGGGTCGCTCAGAGCTCCGCGAAGGCGTCGAGGAAGAGCTGCTCCTGCTCGCGGTCGTGCACGGCGGAGCTGCCGCTCGCGGGCGACGGTGAGGGCGAGCGGGCGACATGGCGGAGCTGGGCCCGATCCCGCAGGATCCGGTGGAGCTTGCCGTGGACGAAGTTCCACGCACCCATGTTCGCCGGCTCCTCCTGGACCCACCACACCTGGTCGCACCCGGTGTACTTGTCGGCGAGCGCCACGAGCGCCGGCTCGGGCCACGGGTAGAGCTGCTCCACCCGTACCACTGCGACGGGCGCGCCCAGCTGGTCGCGGCGGTCCATGAGCTCGTGGCCGATCTTCCCGGCGCAGAGCAGGACGCGGGTGACGGACGCGGGGTCGATCGTGAGGCGGTCGTCATCCAGGATCTCGTTGAAGCTGCCTCCCTCGAACGCGTCGACCGGGCTCCGCGTGTGCGGCGAGCGCAGGTAGCGCTTGGGGGTGAAGCACACGAGGGGCTTGCGGGTCGACGTCCGGGCCTGCCGGCGCAGCACGTGGAAGTACTGCGCCGCGGTCGTGGGATAGCAGACCCGCAGGTTGTTCTCCGCGCAGAGCGCGAGGAAGCGCTCGATCCGCGCGCTCGAGTGCTCCGGGCCCTGGCCCTCGAAGCCGTGGGGGAGCAGGAGCGCGAGCCGCGACGACTGCCCCCACTTGTCCTCGGCGGCGACGATGAACTGGTCGACGATGATCTGCCCGCCGTTGGTGAAGTCGCCGAACTGCGCCTCCCATCCGACCCACGCTTCGGGGTCGGCCACCGAGTAGCCGTACTCGAACCCGAGCGCGGCGTACTCGCTGAGGACCGTGTCGTAGATCATCACGGGCGCCTGGTCCTCGCTCACGTTCCGGAGCGGGAAGTACTCGGCCTCGGTCTCGCTGTCCACGAGCACCGAGTGGCGCTGGCTGAACGTGCCGCGCCGGGTGTCCTGGCCCGCGAGCCGGACCGGCGTGTGCTCGAGCCCGAGGGTGCCGAACGCGAGTGCCTCCGCGAGTGCCCAGTCGACGTGGCCGGCCGCGAAGTCGGTGGCGCGGGTCCCGAGGATGCGGGCGAGCTTGGGGTTCACGCGGAAGTCGTCGGGCCAGGTCGTGAGCGCGTGGATCACCCGTTCGAGATCCGCGCGCGACGCCGGTCCGGACGGGTGGCTCCACCTCCTCGGAGATCACGATGTTGACGGGGATCGTCGGCGGCCCCGACTGGTGCGTCTCGTCGAACGCCCGGTCGAGCCGGTCGTGGAAGTCGTCGAGCGCGGCCTCCGCCTCTTCGAGGGTGAAGTCGCCGCGGTTGACGAGCGTCTCGGTGTAGAGCTTGCGGATGCTGCGCTTCGCGTGGATCAGCTCGTACATCTTCGGCTGGGTGAAGGCGGGCTCGTCCCCCTCGTTGTGGCCGTAGCGCCGGTAGCAGACCATGTCGACGACGACGTCCTTGCGGAAGGTCTGGCGGAACTCGAACGCGAGCTGGACCACGCGCACGCAGGCTTCGGGATCGTCGCCGTTCACATGGAAGATCGGGGCCTGGACCATCTTGGCGACATCGGTCGCGTAGACACCCGAGCGGCCGATCTCCGGCGCGGTGGTGAACCCGAGCTGGTTGTTCACGACGATGTGGACGGTCCCACCGACCTCGTACCCGGGGACCTCGGAGAGGTTCAGCGTCTCCGCGACCACGCCCTGCCCGGCGAACGCCGCGTCGCCGTGCACCAGGACCGGCAGCACGTGCGAGCGCTCGCTGTCGTCGATCCGGTCACCCGCGGCGCGTGCCATGCCTTCCACGACCGGGTCGACGGCTTCGAGGTGACTCGGGTTCGACGCGAGCGTCACGCCGACGGTCGCGCCCGACGGCGCGACGTGGGTCCCCGTGGCACCGACGTGGTACTTCACGTCGCCGGAACCCTGCACGGAGGAGGGGTCGAGCGCGCCCTCGAACTCGCGGAAGATCTGGTTGTAGCTCTTGCCCACGATGTTGACGAGCACGTTGAGACGGCCTCGGTGCGCGGTCCCCAGCACGACGTCGGTCAGTCCGCCGTCGGCCGCGGAGGAGAGGAGCGCGTCGAGCATCGGGATCAGCGACTCCGCGCCCTCGAGGCTGAAGCGCTTCTGGCCGAGGTACTTCTTCTGCAAGAAGCTCTCGAACGCTTCGGCCGCGTTGAGGCGATCGAGGATGCGCCGCTGGGCTGCGGGGTCGGGCGCGGGCGCGGATGCCTCGACCCGGGTCTGGATCCATTCCTTGTGCTCGGGATCCTGCATGTGCATGAACTCGACGCCGACGGTTCGGGCGTAGGCGTCGCGCAGCACCCCGAGGATGTCGCGCAGTGGCATCGAGCGCCGGTCGCCGCGTCCCGCGCCGAGCGAGCCGACCGGGAACTCGCGGTCGAGGTCCCAGATGCTCAGCCCGTAGTGGTTGACGTCGAGCTCGGTGTGGGTGTCGGGCTCGCGGCGACCCGAGCGGGTCCAGGTTCGCGAGCAGATGGCCCCGCACCCGGTACATGTTGATGAGCTGGTGGACGTGGACGACCTTCTCGTTGAGGGCGGCCTCGTCGTCGAGGGGGCTGATGTCGGTGGACCAACGGGCCGGCTCGTACGGCACCGCGAAGCTCTGGAAGATCGCGTCGTAGAAGTCGTGCTCGCCGAGCAGGAGATCGTGGACCGCGCGGAGGAACTCCCCGCTCTCCGCGCCCTGGATCACGCGATGGTCGTACGTGCTCGTGAGGGTGATGACCTTCGAGACACCGAGCCGCGCGATCGTGTGCGGATCGGCGCCCTCGTACTGCGCGGGGTAGCCGATCGCGCCGACGCCGAGGATGAAGCCCTGGCCGGGCATCAGGCGCGGCACCGAGTGGACGGTGCCGATCATGCCCGGGTTCGTGATCGTGGCGGTGGTCCCCGCGAAGTCGTCGGGCGTGATCTTGCCCGTGCGGACCTTGCGGATCATCTCCTCGTACGCGGCGAAGAACCCCGCGAAGTCCAGGTCGTCGGCCTGCTTGACGTTGGGTACGAGGAGCGTGCGTGAGCCGTCCGACTTGGCGACGTCGACCGCGAGCCCGAGGTTCACGTGGTCGTGGCGGACGATCACGGGGGCACCGTCCTCGACGCCGTACCCGGCGCTCATGGCCGGGACCCGGTGGATCGCGCGCGAGCGCGGCGTAGGCGATGAGGTGGGTGAAGCTCACCTTGCGGCGCGCGGTGCGCCCGAGGTGGTTGTTCAGGATCTGGCGGTTGACCTCGAGCAGCTTGGCCGGCACGTCCCGGACCGAGGTGGCGGTCGGGACGCCGAGGCTGGCCTCCATGTTCTCGACGATGCGTGCCGCGGCGCCGCGGATCGGCTTGGGGGTCTCGCCGTCGAGCAGGATCGGGGCGGCGGCGCCGGTCGTGCGGGGCTCGGCGGGTGGCTCCTGGCGGAGCGTGACCGACGACGGCGGGGCGGAGGGCGGGGCGGAGGGCGGGGCGGAGGGCGGGGCGGGCTCCTCACGACCTGCGCCGTCGCCGTTGGCGGGGCGCGCGGTGAGGCCGGGAGGGGAGTAGTCGGAGAAGAACTCCTGCCACGACGCCGAGACCGACGAGGGATCCGCCAGGTACTGGCGGTACATCTCGTCGACCAGACCCGAGTTCGGTCCGAGATCCTCGAAGGTGTTGGTCACGACCTCGAGGGTACCGCTCCCCGGACGCGTCGAACCCTGGGGTCCTACGCCCGGAGGAGCTCGGCGGTCTGGAAGGCGAGATCGAGCGACTGGCGGGCGTTGAGGCGCGGGTCGCACGCGGTCTCGTACCGCTGCTCGAGGTGCGCGTCGAGCACCTCCTCGGTGCCGCCGAGGCACTCGGTGACGTCCTCGCCCGTCAGCTCCACGTGCACCCCGCCGGGCCACACGCCGAGCGAGTGGCAGGTCCGGAAGAATCCCCGGAGCTCGCGCATGACGTCGTCGAAGCGGCGCGTCTTCAGGCCGCTCGAGTGGGCGAAGGTGTTGCCGTGCATCGGGTCGCACGCCCACACGACCGGTTGGCCGGTGTCCCGGACGGCGGCGATCAGCGGCGGCAGGCGCGCCTCGACGAGGTCGGCGCCCATGCGGCTGATCAGCATGAGACGTCCCGGGCGCGCCTCGGGGTTGAGCCGCTTGCACAGCGCCACCGCCTCGTCGGGGTCGGTCGACGGGCCCAGCTTCACTCCGATGGGGTTGTCCACACCCGCGAGGAACTCGACGTGCGCGCCGTCGAGCTGGCGGGTGCGGTCACCGATCCACAGGAGGTGGGCGGAGCAGTCGTACCAGTCGCCGGTCAGGGAGTCCTGCCGGGTGAGCGCCTGCTCGTACTCGAGCAGCAGCGCCTCGTGCGACGTGTAGCAGTCCACCTGGTGCAGCTGGAGCTCGGCGTCGAGGTCGATGCCGCACGCGGCCATGAAGCGCAGGGCGCGTTCGATCTCGGCGGCCAGGCTCTCGTAGCGACGTCCCTCGGGGCTCGACGTCACGAAATCCTGGTTCCACGCGTGCGCCTGGGCGAGGTCGGCGTAGCCGCCCTTGGTGAAGGCGCGCAGGAGGTTCAGCGTCGACGCCGCCTGGTGGTAGCCCTGCAGGAGGCGCCGTGGATCGGGACGGCGGGCGTCGGCGTCGAACGCGATGTCGTTGACCATGTCGCCGCGGAAGCTCGGGAGCTCCACGCCGTCGCGGACCTCGGTCTCGGACGACCGCGGCTTCGCGAACTGACCCGCGATCCGACCGATCTTCACGGTCGGGACACCGGTGCCGTAGGTCAGGACCACCGACATCTGGAGGATGATCTTGAGCTTGTCGCGGATCGCGTTGGCCGAGAACGCACTGAACGTCTCCGCACAGTCGCCGGCCTGGAGGACGAACGCCTTGCCCTCGGTGGCGAGCGCGAGGGAGTCGGTCAGCGACCGGGCCTCCCCCGCGAAGACGAGCGGCGGGATCGTGGAGAGCTCGTCGACGACGGCCGCGAGGGTGTCGGGCCACTCGGGCTGCTGCGCGGCAGGACGCGTGCGCCAGGAGCCGGGGCTCCACGGAGACTCGACGGGTGCACCCATGGTCAGAGGTACGCGCCGGGCGGACGCGACTCGCCGCCGCCGTCGGGGGCACCGATCTGGAGAGCCTGGCGGCGGCGCATCTCCTCGAACTGCTGTTGCGCCATCGCCTGCTGGGTGAAGAGCGTCGCCTGGATCCCGTGGAACAGTCCCTCGAGCCAGCCGACGAGCTGGGCCTGGGCGATCCGCAGCTCGGACTCGGTCGGCGTGTCGGCGCTGAGCTGCAGCACGACCTCGCTCAGCTCCTGCTGCAGCTCCGGAGAGAGCACGCCTTCGAGCTCGTGGAGGGACCGCTCGTGGATCTCGCGCAGTGCCCGCCGACCGGCGTCGTCGAGGGGTGCGCGCCGGACCTCGTCGAGCATCGTGCGCACCATGGACGCGATGCGGATCAGCTTGGTCGGACGCAGGACCTGCTCGTCGTTCTCCGGGCCGGCTCCTGCGGCCGGACCGTCGAGCAGAGCGTCGACAGGACCTCCGGCACCGGGGAGCGGCGGGCCGTCGACGACCTCGGGGACCACGGTGCGAGGATCGGTGCTCGGATCGGGTTGGGACATCCGTTCCACGATACCGGCGGGGCCGCGGGTTGCTCGCAGCGAGTTGCCCCGGCGGAACGACGGGCTCAGCCGACCGCGGGTGGGCGGCGGCCGACGGCGCCGGCGGCCCGGGGCCCGGGGACGTCGTGGAACCGGTACGGCTCGGCCTCGCGGCCCGGCTGGCAGACCCAGCATTCGCCGGTCCGGCCGGTCGTGACGATGGTCAGCACCGCCTCGGCGATCTGGCTCGGCGGCATGAGCGGGAAGTCGTTGGCCGTGAACATCGCCTTCGCGTCCTCGCTGAGGATGTTCGTGTCGGTCATGCCCGGGTTCACCGTGTTGGCCGTGATCCCCTTGCTCGCCAGCGTCGGCGCGATGCTGCGGACGAAGCCGACGACCGCGTGCTTGCTCAGGTCGTAGACGGGGTCGAAGGGGAACGGGATCAACCCCGCGAGCGAGCTGGTCGCGACGATCGCGCCACCACCACGACGCTCCATCGCCGGGATCGCCGCCCGGGTGCCCCACACCACGCCGTCCACGTTCACGCGCATGATGCGGTGGTAGTCCGCGTCCGTCAGGGTGGTCAGGTCGGCGACGCCGATCGCGATCCCCGCGTTGAGATACGTGACGTCCACGCCGCCGAGCGCGCGCTCACACTCGGCGAACGCCGCGTCCACCTCGCTCGCCTCACCCGCGTCGGCGTGCACGAACACGCCGTCCACCGAGTCGGCCACCGCCTGCCCGGCGCCGTCGTCGAAGTCGACCGCGGAGATCCGCGCCCCTTCGGCCGCGAGCCGCTCCGCGGTCGCCCGTCCGATTCCCGACGCCGCGCCCGTGATCAGCGCGACCTTGCCGTCCAGTGCACCCATGCGGGGCACCGTAGGCGCGGCACGCCCCGCGACGCGAGGCTCCTCCGGGTATACAGCTGTATACTGCGGGACATGCCGCGCAAGGTGAGCCGTGCCACGATCGTCCGCGCCGCCCGCACGATCGCGCGGCGGCGGGGGATCGGTGCGATCACGACGAGGTCCGTCGCCGCGGCCCTCGGCGTCACCCCCATGGCCCTGTACCGCCACGTCGGGTCGAGCGCCGGCCTGCGCGTGGCCACCCTCGACTCCTTGTTGGCGGCCGTCGTACCACCACCAACCGGAGGCACCGTCACCGCCCGGCTCCGGGCGTGGGCGCACGGTGCCCGCGCCGTGCTGATCCGGTACCCGGGGCTCGCCGACGCGGTGCTCACGGAGTGGGTCGCGCTGCCCGAAGGGTGCCGGATCGTCGAGGGTCTGCTGGCCGTGGCGTCGGACCGCACCGACGACGACGATGTCGTGGTGGCCATCGCGAACGCCGTGTTCGTCTACGTCCTGACGCGCGTGATGGCCGAGCGCGCGGTCCTCGCCGGGGGACGGCGCCGGACGCTCCCGGCCGTGACCGCGGAACCGGATCGGTTTCCGAACCTGTTCCGCGTCCAGGGCCGCTTCGCGTCGATCGACACCGATCGCCATTTCGGCCTGGGCCTGGAGGCGCTCCTCGCCGGACTGGCCGGTGAGGGGGCCCCGTCATGACGCTGGGGATCCGTGACGCGGAGGACGGCGATCTCGAAGCGACGATCGCCATCCTGAACGAGCTGATCCCGACCACGACGGTGGCGTGGACGGAGCGGCCGACGACGCTCGAGGAGCGCACGGCGTGGTTCGGGTCCCAGCGCGCCCGAGGGTTCCCGGTCCTCGTCGCGGAGGAGGTCGACGGCACCGGCGCCGAGGTGGTCGGGGTCGCGAGCTTCGGAGACTTCCGCGACACCGCGCACTGGGAGGGCTACCGCTTCACCGTCGAGCACTCGATCCACGTGCGCAGTGACCGGCGCGGGGCAGGGCTCGGTCGCGGCGCTCCTCGAGTCGTTGATGGAACGCGCCCGGCGATGGGGCTCCACGTGATGGTCGGCGCCGTCGACGGCGACAACGCGGCCTCGATACGGTTCCACGAGCGGCTGGGGTTCGTGGAGGTGGCGCGGATGCCCGAGATCGGCTTCAAGCACGGGCGGTGGCTCGATCTGGTGCTGATGCAGCGCGTGCTCGGATGACCGACGTCGTCGTCTTCGACCTGGGCGGGGTCCTGTGCCGCTTCCACCCCGAGGCCCGGCGGGCGGCCTTCGCCGCAGCCTCGGGGTGGTCGCCGGAAGCGGTCGAGGACCGGATCTGGGGAGGCGGGCGCGAGCTCGCGACGGACTCGGGCGCATTGACCGAGGATGAGGTCTTCGACCTCGCGTCGCTCGACGGGCGGCTCGACCGGGCGACGGTGCTCGCGTGCTGGGGGGCCGGCTTCGCGATCGACGACGAGGTCGTCACGATCGTGGACCGGGTCCGCACCCGCCGGGCGCTGCTCACCAACAACGGTCCCGTGGTCGCGCACCTCTTCCGGGACGCGCTGGCGCCCCTCGCGGCGCGGTGCGAGCCGGTGATGCTGTCGGCCGAGCTCGGCGCCGTGAAGCCCACGCGGGAGGCGTTCGACCGGGCGGCCGAGCGGTGTGGAGTCCGGCCCGGTCAGCTGCTGCTCGTCGACGACTCGATCGGCAACGTGGAGGGCGCCCGCGCCGCCGGCTGGGAGGCGATCCTCTTCGAGGATGCCGCGGTCCTCGCGCGCGAGCTGGACGCTCGGGGCGTCACATCTGGATGACGACGAGACGCTCCTCGGTCATCTCCCGCACTGCGTAGTGAGGGCCTTCGCGGGTGTTGCCGCTGTCCTTCACGCCGCCGTAGGGCATCTGGTCGCTGCGGAACGTCGGCATCTCGTTCACGATCACGCCGCCGAACTCGAGGGTGTGCGCAGCACGGAGCGCGTTGCGGAGGTCGTTGGTGAAGATCGCGGCCTGGAGCCCATACGCGCGTGTCGTTGGCCAGCGCGAGCGCGGTGTCGAGCGACGCGTAGCCCTGGAAGCCGATCAGGGGCCCGAAGACCTCCTGGGAGCACACCTGCATCTCCGGGAGCACGCCGGTCAACACGGTGGGACGCAGGACGCTGTCCTCGACGGTTCCGCCGGTCGCGATCTTGGCCCCGCCGCCGGTCGCCTCGTCGATCCACGACACGATGCGGTCGCGCTCGCCCGGGTTGATGAGCGCCGACACGTCGGTGGCGTCGTCCATCGGATCGCCGACGACGAGCTGCTCGACCCTGGTCACGACCCGGTCGACGAGCTCGTCGCGAATCGTGTCGTGCGCATAGACGCGCTGCACGGAGATGCAGGTCTGGCCCGAGTACCCGAAGCCGCCGGCGACGATCTTGGCGGCCGCGAGCTCCAGGTCGGCGTCGGGCTCCACGATCACCGGCGCGTTGTTGCCGAGCTCGAGCCCGACCTTCTTCCGCGGGGCCCGACCCTTGATGCCCCACCCGACGTCGGGGGAGCCGGTGAAGGTGATGTAGGCGACGCCCGCGTGGTCGACGAGCGCGTTGCCGACGGTGCCGCCCCCGCCGGTCACGACGTTGAGCCAGCCGGCCGGGAGCCCGCACTCGTCGAGCAGGACCGACGCGAGGAGGAGCGCGGTGAGCGGGGTCTGCGAGGCCGGCTTCAGCACCACCGGACAGCCCGCGGCGATGGCCGGCGCGACCTTGTGGGAGACCAGGTTGAGCGGGAAGTTGAACGGGCTGATCGCGCCGACGACTCCGATCGGGATCCGGAGGGTGAAGCCCAGCTTGCCGACCCCCGCGTCGTTCGCATCCATCGGGATCACGTCACCGGCGAGCGAGCGGGCCTCGACCGCGGCGAAGCGGAAGGTCCCGACGGCACGCGCCGCCTCGACCCGTGCGGTCGTGATCGGCTTGGCGGCCTCGCCGGCGATCGACCGGGCGAACTCCTCGTGCCGCGCCTGGAGCCGGTCCGCGGCGGCGTCGAGGATCCTCGCGCGCTCGTGGGCGGGGAGGGGTGTGACCCGCACCGCGGCGGCGGCCGCGACCGCGGCGCCCACGTGCTCGCTCCCGCCGACCGGCACCGCGCCGAGATCGGAGCCGTCGAAGGGGGAGCGAACCACTGCCAGCTCGTCCGTCGTCACCCGTTCGGATCCGATGCGCATCTCGTGGGTCGTCACATGCCGAGGCTACCTGGGTCCCGGTCGGTGGCTCCCGGCGGTGCGGTGCGCTACTCCTCGAACCCGACGCGGTCCACGATGGTCTCGGTCACGAATGCGCCGTTCGGGTCCAGCCGGTAGCTGGCGAGGTCCTTGCGGAACTCGAGGTGCACGTCGGCCCATCCCTCGCGGTGCTTCTCGACGCTGAGCACGACCCATCGGCGGAACTCCTCGGATCGGACCGGGTCGAACTCGAGGTGCGTCCGCGAGATGGCGCGGGTCTTGTCGTTGAGCAGCATCACGACGTCGGCCTCGTGCGCGAGGGCGGTGGAGCCGCGGAGGTGCTGGAGGTGCACGCTCCGGGAGGTGAGGCCGTCGCGGTCGGCACCGGCGACGACGACGACGGGGACCTCGGCGATCATCGCGAGCTCCTTCAGCCGCTCGGCGAGGAAGGTGGTGCGGTCCTCGTCCCCCTGGGGTCGATTCCCCACCGGGATCTTCTGGAGATAGTCCACGAACAGCGCGGTCGGGCCCGCTCCGTTGCTGCGAGAGGATGCGCGAGAGCTCCACCATCCCGGTGCGCAGTCCCGAGGCCTGGACCAGGTGCAGCCGCGCTCCGTAGGTCTCGAGCCGGCGAATCGCCTCCTCGCCGAGTGGATCACCCGTGAGGCCGCTCGCCGGTGCGGCGCCGAGCGCCACCTCCTCGGCGACGGTGCGCAGCCGGGTGAGATCGGTCACCTCGTCGGCGCGGGCGATGCTCCCGAGCTCGAGTGCCGAGCAGCGCGGTGCAACAGCGATTGCGGAGAGTGCTGGTACGACACGTAGATGGCGGTCGAGCCCTCCATCGCGATGCTGCGGGCCCACTGGACGGCCGCGACGGTCTTGCCGACCCCGGTCGACCGCCGAGCACGACGAGGTCCTCCGGGCGGAAGCCACCCCCGAGGACGTCGTCGAGGGGTTGGAACCCCGTCGCGAAGCGTGTGGATCGGGCGGGCACGCGCGGCTCGCCCGCGGTCGCGAGCAGCTCGGCGGCGGAGGCCGCCGCGACGTAGTCGGCGACGCCGGTCGTCCTCGTTGGTCATGGTGGCGCTGATGGCTCGGCCTCCGCGGTGCGGGTGCTGCGTCGAATGGACAGGTTCGGACGGCGCGACCGCTACGGCAGCCCTCCTCCGACCCGCGCCGACGGCGGGGCCACGATGCCGCCGAACGCCGCGACGACCGTCACGAGGACGGCGGCGACGAGCGCGACGATCATGAGGAACTCCACGGCGGTCGTGCCCCGCTGGTCGAACAGCGTCCCGACGGTGCGGATCCAGAGCCCGAGTGACCAGTGCCTCATGTCGATGCCATCCCCGATGCTCCGAGCCCGCCGCGCCGCGGGCGCTTTGGGAGGAGCATGACCGAATCGTGTGGTTCGGGCATCCTCAAGTTTCGGGAATTCGGCCGCCGGAGGCGGGAACCGTCGTGGACGGGGTGGACGTGGGTGGACGGGGTGGACTGGGTGGACGGGCTCAGTCGCCGTCGGTGGGCCGGCGGTCGGTCGACCAGCCCGCCCGCCGCACCATCGCGACGGCGGCCAGCTGGCTGTTGACGCCGAGCTTGGCGAGCACGGCCTTGATGTGCGACCGGACGGTCGCCACCGAGACGTAGCTCTCCTCGGCGATGCGCTCGGCGTTCTTGCCTTCGACGAGGTCCTGGAGGACCTCGCCCTCGCGTACCGTCAGCCGCTGGAACGGCGAGAGCCGCTGGCTGACCTCGGTACGGTGGGCGCGGAGCTCGGCCAGCAGCGCGTCGCGCGCCGGACGGCTGAGGATCCCCCGACCGTCGGCGACGTCACGGACCTGCTCGATGAGGCGTGCGAACGGTTCGGACTTGTCGATGATGCCGATCGCGCCGGCCTCGACGCACTCGGCCAGCGTGACCGGGCTCTGCTCGCCGGTGAGCATCACGACCCGGAGACCCAGCTCGGTGATGGCAGGGATCAGGTCGAGACCGACGCCCGCGTCGCCGAGATCGAAGTCGAGCAGCACCATGTCGGGCTCCTCGGCCCGCAGGGTCTCGACGACGGCTGCCGGACTGAGGTCGGCGACCACGCTCACGTCGACGCCGAGGTTCATCAGGGCGAACGCGAGGGACTGCGCGAGCAGTGCGTGGTCCTCGACGATGGCCAGACGCGCGCGGGCGACGGCCGGCGCCGAGGTCGACGGCGCCGAGGCGCCGAACCGCCGACCGTCGAGGGCGGCGCCGGTCACCGGGCCTCCTGGAAGGGTGGGGACATCACGGGAGATGCTTCGACACGTCCGGCCACGACCCTGAGGGCCGGTGCGGCCGGGATCGAGATGACGAACGCGGCCCCACCGGTGGGCGCCGCTTCGACCCAGAGGTCGCCGTCCTGGCTCCGGATCAGCCGGCGACCCACGCTCAGCCCGATCCCGGAGCCCTCGGCCCGGGTGCCCTCGAGCCGGACCCCCCGCTCGAAGATCTGGTCCCAGTGGACCGGGTCGATCCCGGGGCCCTCGTCCTCGACCCGGATGGCGATCTCGTCGAGGGCGTGGTGCACGCGGACCCGGACCGGCGACGCGGGCGCGTACTTGGCGGCGTTGGCCAGCAGGCCGTGCACCACCTGGGCCAGCTCGGCCGGGCGACCCACCGCGCTGCAGGCGCCGTCACACTCGAACGTCACGGCCTGCCCGTTCGCCCGGTGCAGGGCGATCGTGGGCATCAGGGCCGTCTCGAGGTCGAACGCCTCGACCCCCGCAGCGGCGGGCGACTCGTTCACCAGCGTCCGGAGTCGACGGATCTCCGCGATGAGCGCCGCGCGCAGCGTCGCGTCGGTGGTGGCCGCGAGCTCGGGCGCCCAGCGTCTCGACGCCGCCTTCGATTGCCACCACGGTCGAGCGCATCTCGTGGAGCCGGTCGGCAAAGGACTCCTCCACGCGCCGGCGGTTGGCGATCTCGCGCTCGTGGTCGATGTGCTCGCGCAGCAGCGCGGGTGCGGTGGTGGACCGCGGCGCGGACCAGCCCGCCGAGCGCACCGACGCACGCGAGGCTGGTCGCGGCCAGCTCGAAGGTCCGGTCCGCGAGCAGCGCCGTCCCCTGATGGTGCAGGAGCTCGGGCATGATCTCGGCGAGTCCGAACGCCACCGCGACCGGGACGATCCACCCGGCCTCCGGGTGCTGGCGTCCGCGCCGGGCCTGGAGCAGCCCGGCCAGCGCGACCGCGAGCCACGCCGCGCCGGCGCCGGCCAGTGCGGCGCTGGCGGAGGTCGTGGAACGGCCGACGACGAGGGCGGGGACGGTCGCGACCGCAGCGCCCGCGGCGACCATCGCGACGGTGGCGCCGACGTGGATGGTCGCGTCGACCTCGGGGCCGACGACGGCGCGTCCGAACAGCACGACCGCGACGATGTAGGTCGCGAGCTCGATGGCGCGGGTGCCGGGGCTGGCGACGGGCTCGAGGCTGAGCTGGCCGGCGCCGATCACGAGCAGGGCCCACCCGCACCACCAGCCCATCGCGATCCCGTCGAGTCGCCAGCGCAGGAGACAGGCGATCCCACCGAGGAGCGCGAGCGTCGCCGCGACCGCGCGGAGCTCCACGAACACGGCCGGCGACGCATGGACCACGAGGTGGGGGCCGGTCACCAGCGCCAGGACGGCGAGGACGACGAGGATCGCCGTGGGGATCCCCACGGGGACGACGAAGCGTGCGACGCCGCGTCGGTCCGGCCCGCGATACGGCCGGACCGGTCCGGCCGGCGGTGCTTCGTCGATTGCGGTCACGCGGACTCCCGGAGCCGAGGTACCCCTGGGTCATCGGCGCCGCAACCGGGCGACCTGAGCCTCAGTCGCGCCCCGAGCCCCGGCCCGGCGGGCTCTCGTGGCGCCTGTGGTCTTCGTGCTCGTCGTGGCCGTCGTGACCGTCGTGACGTTCGTGGTGCCGTCCGCCGAGCGACCAGACGTCGGTCCCGAACGGCGTCGTCGAGGGGTCGCACGCGTGACCGAGACACCCCAGCCCGAAGGCGTCCTCGATCGACCGGAGCACCGAGTAGTGGCTGTAGGGGACGGAGCTGTGCGCCCCCGGGTGGGTCACGAACGGCGAGAGCACGCTCGTGAAGATCCGGCCCCCCACGGCATTGCCGCAACATCCGCGGGTATCGGTGCTCTCCGACTCGTCGAAGGTGATGACCAGCGCACCGCGATGGCGGTACTCGGGCGACGCGAGGATCGCCGGGACGTTGCGGACCAGCCACGAATCGGCAGCCGGCAGCGCGCACGACGTGCCGCGGTCATGGGCGTCGTTGCAGGTGTCCGGGACGATGAAGGAGTAGTTCGGCACGTGATGGTGCGCGAGGTCGTTCGCGAACTGGGTGAAGGGCACGTCGTGGCGGACGCACCGCGGTGGTACCACCGTGAGGTCGGGACCGACGATGTCGCGGTAGTACACGAACGGGTTGTGGCGGGTCGCGTACCCGACCAGATACGGATCGAGCCGACCCGACACCGTCGGATGGCTGCACGGTGCCGGCATCGACTCCAGGTACGCCTTCCAGTCGAGGCCGTGAGCCTCGAGCTGGTCACCGATGTTGGTGTCCTGGGGGGACTCCAGGATGCAGTCGTAGAGGAAGCAGTCGGCCCTGGTCTTCGCGTTGGGCGTGTTGCCGCTCGTCATCGCGATGTAGTTCGAGAGGCTCGCGTGGTCGACCCCGTACATGTGGTCGAGCGACACCCCGGCGCGGGTGATCCAGCTGAGGAACGGTGCCGCGACCGGCGTGACGTCCTCGGCCTTGTAGTTCTCGAGCACGATCACGAAGACGTGCTCCAGCCGGTCGCGACCGCGGCGGGCATCGCCGCTCCGATCCGTGTGGGCCGCGGCGCCGGCGGCACCGAACGTGAGGGTCACCGCCGCCAGTGTCGCGAGCGCCGCCAGGAGCCGCCTGCCGCGGTTCCGTGGCGCGCGCTCGACTGCGCTCCCGTGCATCTGCGGTCCCCCCAACCACTCGATGTGTGTCTCGCGCCCTCGGCAGGACTCGAACCTGCGCACACGGCTCCGGAGGCCGATGCTCTATCCGCTGAGCTACGAGGGCGAGGCGGGGGAGCCTACCAACCGCACACGCGACCTCCCGGCGGCCCGGGGCTACTCGGGTGGCTCGGCGCGGCCCTCGAGCGAGCGGTTCAGCGCGTGGAGCGTCGCGCGGGCCGCGGCTTCGATCCGGCTGCCGCCCGCCGCGATGCCGAGCACCGGGCTCGTGCCCACGGCGACGGCGCACGCGACGACCGACGCGTGCGCGGCGTCGTGGCCCGCCAGCTCCTCGGCCCAGAGCAGGTCGGCACCGAGATCGGGGACGAAGGAGCGGAGACCTTCGAGGGTCGCGCCGACCGCGCCGCTCACGCCGGTGCTCGCGCTCGCCCGACCGATCACTCTCCGGCCGCCGTAGGTGAGGTGGACCTCGAGCTCGTCGGTGTCGGGGAAGGTCAGGACCGCGAGCAGGCGGAGCCGCGCGGTCCGCGGGTCGCGTCGTCGGTGGCCGGCACGCGAAGGGGCTCCTCCACGCGGTCGTCGTCGGCCGAGGGCGAGATGGCCGCGGTGGTGTCGCCTGCGTTCGCGCGCCGTGACCGCCGGGGTGCCGGTTGCCCCGGGGCCGGCGACCGTCCGCCAGCGAACGACCTCGAGCGCGACCGGCTTGTCGGCGTGCCGGTAGGCGATGCGGGCCGCCTGGTGCGAGAGCCCGGGCGCCGGATCCTCGCCCGCCACCTGCACCTGCACGATCAGCATGTCGTCGCGATCGGTGAACCCGGCCGCGCGGACGCCGGGGAGCTTCCGGAGCTCGAGCTCGAGGTCGTCGAGGTTCACGGGGCCGATGTCACTGTCCGGCACGACGCGCCGCCTTCGCTTCGTAGAGCCGTTGGTCGGCGAGGGCGACGAGGTCCTCGGTCGACTCGGCCTCGGTCGGACAGTCCGCGATGCCGTAGGAGAAGGGCGGGCAGTTGCGATCGCCGACGTCGGCCGCACCGATGCGCTCGAGCAGCGGCGGGACGTCGTCGGGGTCGGTGCTCGGCAGGATCAGCGCGAACTCGTCGCCGCCGATGCGGGCCGCGTTGTCACCGAAGCGGAGCACCCGCCGGAAGCGCTCACCCAGCGCACGGATCGCCGCATCCCCGGCCTGGTGGCCCTCGCTGTCGTTGATCTGCTTGAGGTCGTCGAGGTCCACCAGCACGAGCGTGAACGGCCACCGGTAGCGCACGCTCCGCGCCACCGACATCTCGAGCAGCCGGTCGAACGTCCGGCGATCGAACAGCTCGGTGAGCCCGTCGTGCCACGAGTCGTAGCGCAGCATCTCCATCCGGAGCGCGACGCACACAGAGACTCGTGACGAGCGTGGCGTCGACGGTTCCGGCGTCGACCGCGGGATCGGTGTAGAGCCCCGCGGGCGCATCGAGCAGCGCCTCGCCGCCGGGATCGTCGAGGGGTCGTCGACCGGCGCGGAACACCTGCCGTCCGAGTCCCGGTTCGTCGATCACGACGGCGGCGTCGCGCAGGTCGTGCTCCGCGACGAGCGTGTCGAGCGCGTGGTAGATGATCGCGAGCCCGCTCTGGCTCGTTGCGAGCTCGTCGACCATCGCGGTCCCGAGGTCACTCACGTCGTCGCCCTCCGTCAACGGAGCGAGGATGTGGCCGACCGGATGGGGCTCCGAAGCGGCCGGCAACAACGAGGCCAGGCCGCGCCCAATCCGCCTTGTCGTGCCACGACCCTCCTCCCGACCGCAGTCGTGTGATCACGCTGCGCCGCCCCTCGATGATGCCCCCGGACCGTTCTGTCCAATGTCCGGAAGGTTGTCCAGATTATCCATCGCGCGACGGGTGGTCGCACCGTGGTCGTGCTGCTCGGCCGTTCGCCCCTGATTGCACCCCGGGCGCGAAGCGGCCCGGACAGTATGGTCACGAACCCTCCGTCCCTTCTCCCGCCGGGCCCAGCGACTGCCGTGATTGCCGACGACCTCTCGAACGTCATCGCCGCAGCCCTCGCCGCGGCCGGTCTGCCGGAGCCACCACTGGGCGTGGAGGTCACGCCGGCCAAGGCCCGGGAGCACGGCGACTGGCAGACCAACGTCGCGCTCGTCCTCGCCAAGCCGGCCGGCATCGCACCCCGTGCCGTCGCCGAGCGCCTGGTCGCCGAGCTCGAGGCGGCACCACCCCGGCACGTCGAGCGGATCGAGATCGCCGGGCCCGGCTTCGTCAACTTCTTCCTGGCGCCGACGTGGCTGCACGACGTCCTCCGGGCGGCGGTCGCGGAGGGAGCCTCGTTCGGGCGGGGGGCCCGATACGCCGGGCTGAAGGTCAACCTCGAGTTCGTCTCCGCCAACCCGACCGGTCCGCTGCACGCCGGCGGGGGCCGCTGGGTGATGGTCGGCGACGCGATCGCGAACCTGCTGGCGGCCCAGGGTGCGACCGTGCACCGGGAGTACTACCTGAACGACGCCGGGACCCAGCTCGACACGTTCACCGCCTCGCTCATGGCCCGCTACCACGGGACCGAGCTCCCCGAGGACGGCTACCGGGGGGCGTACGTCGCCGAGATGGCCGAGGAGCTGCGCGCCGCCCTCGGCGACGACGTCACCTCGGAGGCGGCGGCGGACTGGGGCTACCGGGAGACCGTGGGCGGTCTGCGCGAGGACCTCCGAAGGGTCGGCGTGGAGTTCGACACGTGGTTCTCGGAGCGGACCCTGCACGAGCGCGGTGACGTCGCCGTCGTGCTCGACGCACTGCGCGCCGGTGGGTACACCTACGAGCAGGACGGCGCCGAGTGGCTGGGCAGCGAGGCGCTCGGCGACCAGCGCGACCGGGTCCTCGTGCGGAGCAACGGCACCACGACATATCTCGCCAACGATCTCGCGTACCACCGCGACAAGGTGGCGCGCGGGTGGGACCACCTGATCGACATCTGGGGTGCCGATCACCACGGCCAGGTGAAGTCGCTCCAGGTCGGGCTGCGCGCCCTCGGCATCGGGACCGACGACGCGCCCGAGCCCGAGATCATCCTCGGTCAGCTCGTGACCCTGGTGAAGGACGGCGCCGTCGTGCGGATCTCGAAGCGGACCGGGAACGTGATCACGCTGGCGGACATCCTCGACGACGTCGACCCGGACGTCGCGCGCCTCACGTTCCTGCTCCAGGGCATCGACACCGCGATGACCTTCGATCTCGACGTCGTGACCGCGCAGTCGATGGAGAACCCGGTGTTCTACGTCCAGTACGCGCACGCACGTGTGGCGTCGATCGGCCGGAAGGCCGCGGCGGCCGGCATCACGCGCGCGCCGATCGATGCCGTGGACCTCGCGTTGCTCACGCACGAGCGCGAGCTGGATCTCCTGCGCGCGCTCGCCGAGTATCCCGACCTCGTGCGCAGCGCCGCGGAGCTCCGGGCGCCGCACCGGGTCACGACCTGGGTGCGCGAGTTCGCCGCGCGCCTCCACGGCTTCTATCGCGACTGCCGCGTCATCACCGACGACGTCGCCCTCACCCAGGCACGCCTCTGGCTCGTCGAGGCGGTCCGGATCGGGCTCGCGAACGCGCTGGGGATCCTGGGCGTGACCGCGCCCGACGCCATGAAGCGCCTCGACGATCCGGACGACGGGTGACCAGCGCCGCCGACGCGCCCTTCGACGTCACGCTGCTGCCCCCTGCGATCGCCGCGGCCGATCTCGACGCGCTGGCCGACGAGTTCGGTACGCCGCTGTTCGTGTACGACGAGCAGCACCTGCGGGCGCGCTGTCGGATGTACGTGGAGAGCTTCGGCGCGGGCAACGTCGCCTACGCGGGCAAGGCGTTCCTGTGCACCGCGATGGCCCGGCTGGTGAACGAAGAGGGGCTGCATCTCGACATCGCCACCGGAGGTGAGCTCCACGTCGCGCTGCACGCCGGCTTCCCGCCCGCGCGCCTCGTGATGCACGGCAACAACAAGAGCGATACGGAGATCGCCGCCGCCCACCGCGCCGGCGTGGGGCGGATCGTGGCGGACTCGTTCGACGAGCTCGACCGGCTCGAGGCGACCCGGTTCGACGGTGACGTCCTCGTCCGCGTGACCCCGGGGGTGGAGGCCCACACCCACGAGTTCATCCAGACCGGCACCGACGACTCGAAGTTCGGCTTCACCGTCTCGACGGGGGCCGCGGCCGACGCGGTCGCGCGCGTCGCGGCCTCGACCCACCTCCGCTTCGGAGGGATCCACGCGCACATCGGGTCCCAGGTGTTCCGCCTGGACTCGTACGCCGAGGCCGCCGGTGTGGTCGCGCGCTTCGCCGACGACTGCGAGCGGGCAACCGGCGTGGAGATCCCGCTCGTCAACCTCGGCGGTGGCCTCGGTGCGCGGTACCTCGCGAGCGATCCGGATCCCTCGGTGGCCGAGTACGCGGCGGCGTTGCGGAACGGGATCGGCGACCGCGAGCTCATGGTCGAGCCGGGCCGGTCGATCGCGGCCGCCGCCGCCGTGACGCTCTATCGCGTCGGCACGGTCAAGGCGATCCCGGGCGGCCGGACCTACGTCGCGGTCGACGGTGGGATGAGCGACAACCCCCGGCCGGTGCTGTACGGCGCCGGGTACGAGGCCTACCTCCCGCGCGCCCGTGCCGCCGCACGGCCCCTGGCCGCCTCCGTGGCCGGCAAGCACTGCGAGCAGGGCGACGTGATCGTCCCCGACGCCCACCTCCCGGCCGGAGTCGCCGTCGGCGACCTGCTCGTGACACCGGTGACCGGCGCGTACGGATATTCGATGGCCTCGAACTACAACAAGGTCCCTCGCCCGGCCGTCGTGTTCCTGCGCGACGGGGCGGCCCGGATCGTGGTCCGCCGGGAGACTCCCGACGATCTGGTCCGTTTGGACGCCTGAGCGCTCGGGTCCCGTGCGAAACTCCCTGCCATGACCTCACGATCGGTGCACGTCGGACTGCTCGGCTGCGGCCACGTCGGCTCGGCGCTGGTGCGCCTCATCACGGAGAACGCCGGCGAGATCGAGGCGCGCACCGGTGTCCGGCTCGAGGTGACGCGCGTCGCCGTCCGCAACCTCGCCCGCGAGCGCGACGTCGCGTTGCCGGCATCGGTCTTCACGCACGACGGCGCCGCGGTGGTGACCGCGGACGACGTCGACGTCGTGGTCGAGGTGATCGGAGGGATCGAGCCGGCACGCGAGCACATCATCGAGGCGCTCAAGGCCGGCAAGCCGGTCGTGACCGCCAACAAGGAGCTCCTGGCCAACGTCGGGCGCGAGCTGTTCGCGACCGCCGAGGGCGCCGGGGTCGACCTCCTGTTCGAGGCGTCGGTCGCCGGCGGGATCCCGCTGATCCGGCCGCTGCGGGAGTCGCTCGCGGGTGACCGGATCCGTCGCGTCATGGGGATCGTGAACGGCACGACCAACTTCATCCTGAGCCGCATGTCCGAGTCCGGCGCATCGTTCAGCGACGCGCTCGCCGAGGCGCAGACGCTCGGATTCGCCGAGCGCGACCCCACCGCCGACGTCGAGGGCTTCGACGCCGCCGCGAAGGCGGCGATCATCGCGTCGATCGCGTTCGGCGCCCGGGTCGTGGCCGGCGACGTGTACCGCGAGGGCATCAGCGAGCTCACCATCGCGGAGATCTCGTCGGCGGCCGGGCTCGGCTACGCCGTGAAGCTGCTCGCGGTCGCGGAGGAGACCCCCGACGGCATCGCCGTGCGGGTCCACCCGACGATGATCCCGGTGGCGCATCCGCTGGCGTCGGTGCGCGATTCGTTCAACGCGTTGTTCATCGAAGCGGATGCCGTCGGCGAGCTGATGTTCTACGGCCGCGGCGCCGGTGGTGCACCGACCGCGAGCGCGGTGCTCGGCGACGTGATCGACGCCGCGAAGAACCTCGTGAGCGGCGCGCGCGGGGCCACGGTCGGCACGCTCGCCCGCAAGCCGATCCGGCCGATCGACGAGGTCGAGAGCCAGTTCTACCTGCAGCTCGAGGTGGCCGATCAACCGGGGGTGCTCGCCGGCATCGCGGAGCAGTTCGGCGCGCACGGCGTGAGCATCAAGTCGATGCAACAGGCCGGGATCGGCGACGAGGCCCGCCTCATCTTCATCACCCACCGGGCGCGTGAGGCCGACCTGCGCGCCACCATCCAGTCCCTCCGTGACGTCGCCTCGGTCCACAAGGTCGGATCCGTGCTCCGGGTCATGGGGGACGAGGCGTGAGCGACGTCCCATCGGCTCGGTCACTCGGATGGAAGCCGTGGCCCGGCCTGATCGAGGCGTACCGGGAGCGCCTCCCGGTGACCGACGCGACGCCGGTCGTCACGCTGCTCGAGGGCGACACACCGCTGATCCCCGCCGTCCGGCTCTCGGAGGAGCTCGGACTCGACGTCCACCTCAAGGTCGAGGGGGCGAACCCCACGGGTTCGTTCAAGGACCGGGGCATGACGATGGCGATCTCCAAGGCGGTCGAGAGCGGCGCGAAGGTCGTCGTCTGCGCCTCCACCGGCAACACGTCCGCGAGCGCCGCCGCGTACGCCGCACGCGCGGGCATCACGTGCGGTGTCGTGATCCCCGAGGGGAAGATCGCGCTCGGCAAGCTCGCCCAGGCCCTGATCCACGGCGCCGAGGTCGTGCAGATCCGCGGCAACTTCGACCAGGCGCTCGACATGGTGCGCGCGCTCGGTGACGTCGAGGGCGTCGAGGTGGTGAACTCGATCAACCCGTTCCGCATCGAGGGCCAGAAGACGGCGTCGTTCGAGATCGTCGAGGCGCTCAGCGACGTGCCCGACGTCCACTGCCTGCCCGTCGGCAACGCCGGCAACATCACCGCGTACTGGAAGGGCTACGCCGAGTACGAGACGCTCGGGCGCGCCTCGCGACGCCCCCGCATGCTCGGGTGGCAGGCCCAGGGGTCCGCGCCGCTCGTGCTGGGCGAGCCGGTGCTGCACCCGGAGACGATCGCGACCGCGATCCGCATCGGGAACCCGGCGAGCTGGGACGGCGCCATCGCCGCCCGCGACGAGTCGGGTGGGGCGATCGGCATGGTGAGCGACGACGAGATCCTGGCTGCCTACCGGCTCCTTGCCGCGACCGAGGGCGTCTTCGTGGAACCGGCTTCCGCGGCCTCGGTGGCCGGGTTGCTGCGGGCCGTGGCCGAGGGTCTGGTCGAACGGGGTGAGCAGGTGGTCTGCACCGTGACCGGTCACGGGCTGAAGGACCCCCAGCGCGCGATCGACGAGGTCGCCCTCGCTCCGCCGGTGGCCGCCGATCTCACCGCGGTCGCCGAGGAGCTCGGCCTGTAGCCGGGCCGGGCGGCCCCGTGCCCGGGCGTGCGAGACTCGGCGGCCCCCGCAGGAGGACCGCATGTCCCGTCCCGTCGCTCTCGTCACCGGCGCATCCGCCGGTATCGGTCGCGCCTTCGCGCAGAATCTCGCCGCGCGTGGACACGATCTCGTGGTCGTCGCCCGCGACACGGCGCGCCTCGAGGTCCTGGCCAAGGAGCTCGAGGTCGCGCACGGCACGACGACCGAGGTGCTCGGTGCCGACCTCTCCGTCGGTGCCGACGTCGCGACCGTCGAGAGCCGCCTCACCGACGACAGCCGGCCGGTCGACCTGCTCGTGAACAACGCCGGGTTCGGGACGATGGGCCGGTACCACGAGCTGCCGATCGCCCGTGAGGTGCAGGAGATCGGGCTCAACGTCGTCGCGGTCGCGCGTCTCACGCACGCGGCGCTGCCGGGCATGTTGGCGCGCGGCACGGGCGGGGTCATCAACGTCGCGTCGATCGCCGCGATCCAACCGACGCCGCTCGAACGCGACGTACGGCGCGACGAAGGCCTTCGTGAGCAGCTTCACACAGGCGGTGCACGAGGAGCTGGCGGGCAGCGGCGTGCGGTGCATGGTCCTCTGCCCGGGCTTCACCCGGACGGAGTTCCAGGAGCGCGCCGGCATCGACAGCAGCGAGATCCCCGGCTTCCTCTGGCAGGACCCCGCGACGGTCGTGGAGCTCGCGCTGCACGCCTACGGGAAGGGCCGCGCCGTGTGCGTGCCGGGACCGCTCAATCGCGTCACCGCGGGATTCTCGGCCGCGGTGCCCTCGACGGTATCGCGCAAGATCGCCGGGATCGTGGTCGAAGCGCGCGGAGCGCTGACGAAGGATCAGGCGGGGTCGATGCGGAACAGGCCGCGGTCGATCGACAACACGTACAGCTCGTGGGCGTTGTCCTGGCCGAAGCCGCTGACCTGGCTGCTCTGGATGCCGAAGTCGATCTCCTGGTGGTCGACCCGCGCCCCACGAGGGTCCCGCGGATCTTCCCGTCGCAGTTGTCCGAGTAGAGGTACGTCCCGACGAGGTCCGGGATCTTCGTGCCGCGGTACACATAGCCGCCGCTGATCGAGCACCGGGTGTCGTGCGGGTAGTCGAGGATCGGCTCGACGGTGCCGGACGCATCGTCGCTGCGGTACTTGTGCGTGCCCTCGCGCCTGGGCCAGCCGAAGTTGACCGGCGGCTCGGTGCCCGCGGCGAGCCAGTCGATCTCCTCGTACGCGTTCTGGCCGACGTCGGCGATGACGAGGTCGCCGGTCTCGGCGTCGAAGGAGAACTTCCACGGGTTGCGCAGGCCGTACGCCCAGATCTCGGGCCGTCCGCCGCCGTCCGCGTACGGGTTGTCGGGCGGGATCGAGTACGGCTTGCTCCCCGCCGGCGTCGGGTCGATGCGCAGCAGCTTGCCGAGCAGGGTGTCGACCGACTGCCCGTTGCCCTGCGGCGCGTGCCCGGCGCCGCTGTCGCCCGCTGCGCCACCGTCGCCGGTGCCGATCCAGAGCATCCCGTCCGGGCCGGTCACGACGTTGCCGCCGTTGTGGTTCGGCTGCGGCTGGTCGATCGCGAGCAGCTCGCGGCGTCCGCCGCGGTTCGCGGTCCCGTCCGCCTGCATCGGGTACGCGTCGACGCGCGTGTCGCCGTTCGTGTTCGTGTAGTCGACGTACATCGTGGCGCCGTCGGGGGAGAAGGTGACGCCCAGCAGCCCCTGCTCGCCGCCGGCGCGCGACCGTGTTGCGCAGGTCGAGCACGGCGCGGTCGTCGAGGGTGCCGTTGCGGACCGCGCGTACACGGCCGCTCCGCTCGGTCACGTAGAGGGTGTCGTCCCCGGGCCGGACCGCGAACGCGGTCGGTGCGTCGAGCCGGGCGATCGGGCTCAGCACGAAGCGGGCGTCCCGCGGGTTGGGCGCCGCCGTCGTGGTCGTCGCACCGCTCGACGTGCTCGTCGCGGGACGCGAGGTGGTCGTCCGGGGGGCGCCGGAGCGTCGGTCCGAGCCGCACGCGGCGGCGAGTGCCACCGCGACCACGGCGACGAGGAGGGTGCGACGCATCTCGTCACCGTACCGAGCGGGGTCCGGCGTGAAGCGTCACCTACGATCGCTCCCCGTGAAGTACGTGGTGCTCGTTCCCGACGGATGTGCCGACGAGCCCGTCGCCGCGCTCGGCGGCCGCACGCCGCTGGAGGTGGCGTCGATGCCCCGGCTGCAGGAGCTCGCGACCCGGAGCGAGGTCGGCCGCGCCGACGTGATCCCGAACGGTCTGCCGCCCGGGAGCGACGTCGGGAACCTGTCGATCCTCGGCTACGACCCGGAGACCTTCCACACCGGCCGGGCCCCGATCGAGGCCGCGGCGATGGGGGTCGACCTCGCACCCGACGAGGTGGCCTACCGCTGCAATCTCGTGACGATCGGCGACGACGGCACCATGGTCGACTTCGCCGCCGGCCACCTCTCGAGCGAGCAGAGCCATCCGATCGTGGCGGCGCTCGATGCCGAGCTGGGCAACGGTCGTGACGGCGTGCGCTTCCATGCCGGCGTGGAGTACCGGCACCTGGTCGTCGTGCCGCGGGAATGGGCCGACGCCGAGTGCGTGCCCCCGCACGATCTCACCGGCACGACGGCCGTGTTCCCGACCGGCCCCGCCGCCCCGCGGCTGCGGGCGCTCATGGACGCGTCCCGTCCGGTGGTCCGCGCCGCGGCGGCGGCAGTGTCGTCGACCGCGACCCAGATCTGGCTGTGGGGTCAGGGCGTCCGCCCCCAGCTCCCCGACTTCGCGCACCGCTACGGGGTGACCGGTCGGCTGAGCTCGGCCGTGGACCTGGTCCGCGGGCTCGGCGTGCTCGCGGGCATCGAGGTGCTCGACGTCCCCGGCGCGACGGCCGGATTCGACAACGACTACGTCGCCCAGCGCGTGGCGTGCATCGACTCGCTCGGGGATCGCGACTTCTTCCTCCTCCACGTCGAGGCGACCGACGAGGCCGGTCACCAGCAGGACGCCGCCGCCAAGGTCGCGGCCCTCGAGGCCTGGGACCGGGACATCATCGGCCCGCTCCTGGACGCGCTCCCCGCCTTCGGCCCCTTCCGGATCCTCCTGATGCCCGACCACGCGACGCCCGTCGAGCGGGGTACGCACACGTCCGAGCCCGTCCCGTACCTGCTGCACGATTCGGAGTCCCAGGTCGTCGGGCGGCCCTACACCGAGGCGGCCACCGAGGGCTGCGATGTGGTGGCCGCGCACACCCTGCTGGCCCGGATGGTCACATCCGCCTGAGAACGCCGCTATAGTGCAGGGCGGCGCAACCCCCTCGAGATTCCGGCCGGTACGGTCCGGTCGGTCGAGGAGCGGGCGCCGGACTCCCACCCGGGAATCCTCCCCGTCACGGATCGGGACGCTCCCGAGCCTGGCGAGCTCCTTCTCACCGCCCGGGCATTCGCTCCGGGCATCGTGCCCGATTCCCTGCGAAGCGGGCCCCATCCTCAGTGGTCCCCCCGACCCAAGGAGTCACAACCCATGGCCGAGCAGCAACTCGAGCGCTCGATGCTCGACGGCAAAGACCGCGAGCAACTCCACGCCATCGCCGGTGCCATGGGCATCAAAGGCGTGACGCCGGTTGCGCAAGGCAGATCTCGTCGACGCGATCCTCGACGCCGCGTCCGGTCCCGGCGGCGGGAACGGCGCCGGCAACGGCAAACGGCAAGGCCCCAAGGCGACCAAGGCCACGAAGGCCAAGTCCGCCACCCGGACCGACGACGCCCGCCGGCGTCCGAGGACCGAACCCCGACGCCGGACGAGAAGCCCCGGCGTGCCGTCCGCTCGAAGCGGGCCTCCGAGCTCGAAGTCCGGCGACGGTGACCTCGCCGCGCTGGCGGCGGAGGAGAACGCGCTTGCCGGAGGCGAGGAGCCCGAGGTCGCGCCGCGCCCCGTGCCGCCGATCGTCCGGCGATGCCGGCCCGGGTCCGGTGGCCAGGGCAGCGCCGCCACCGCGTCCGACAGCAGCTCGGGTGACAGCTCCGGCACGCACGCCGTCCGAACCCGCCGCGAAGTCCTCCGGACCCGGCGCGCCGGCGGGTCGCCGAGGCGGCAACGCACCGACGATCGATCCCGAGGACGAGCGCGCGTCGTTCGGTGAGGGCAACCGCACCGGTCGGCGCCGCCGCCGCCGCGGCCGTGACCGTGGGGCGATCGGGCTGGCGACAGATCGGGATCGGGATCGGCGACAAGAACCAGGAGCGCGGGCTCCCCGACGGCGAGCCACGCGAGTTCTCGGGTGAGCCGATCGACATCGAGGGTCTCCTGGACCTGCGCGACGAGGGCTACGGATTCCTGCGCACCGGCGGATTATCTGCCCGGGTCGCAACGACGTCTACGTCTCGGCCTCACAGGTGCGCCGGTTCGCACTCCGCAAGGGCGACTACCTGAAGGGCCAGACCCGCCCACCCGCCAGCAACGAGAAGTACCCGGCGCTGCTGCGGGTCGACGAGATCAGTGGCATGAGCCCGGACGCGGCCCGGAACCGGCCGCGGTTCGAGGACCTGACGCCGCTGTTCCCGGACGAGCGACTCCCGCCTGGAGCTGCTCGACGACCCGTCCCTGCTGACCGGCCGCATCGTCGACCTGCTCTCGCCGATCGGGAAGGGCCAGCGCGGACTCATCGTCTCGCCGCCGAAGGTCGGTAAGACCACGATCATGAAGCAGATCGTCGCGGCGATCGAGCGCAACAACCCCGAGGTGCACCTCATGGTGCTGCTGGTGGACGAGCGCCCGGAAGAGGTCACCGACATGCGCCGCCATGTGCAGCGCGGCGAGGTGATCGCCTCCACGTTCGACCGGCCGTCCGACGAGCACACGCACGTGTCCGAGCTGACCATCGAGCGGGCGAAGCGGCTCGTCGAGCTGGGCAAGGACGTCGTGATCCTCCTCGACGGCATCACCCGTCTCGCCCGGGCGTACAACCTCGCGGCGCCGGCATCCGGACGGATCATGTCGGGTGGTATCGACGCCGGTGCGCTGTACCCACCGAAGCGGTTCTTCGGTGCGGCCCGCAACGTCGAGGAGGGCGGCTCGCTCACGATCATCGCGACCGCGCTGGTCGACACGAACTCCAAGATGGACGAGCACATCTTCGAGGAGTTCAAGGGCACCGGGAACTGGGAGCTGAAGCTCGACCGCAAGCTCGCCGAGCGGCGGCTCTTCCCGGCGATCGACGTGAACGCGTCGAGCACCCGCCACGAGGAGCTGCTCTTCACCCGGGACCAGCTCAACCAGGTCTGGAAGCTGCGCCGGGTGCTGAACGCCCTCGCCCAGGAGGGATCCTCGGCGCCGGGCCTCGAGCTGCTCATCGACAAGCTCAAGACCACCAAGTCCAACGACGAGTTCCTCGCCGAGATCGCCAAGGCCCCCACTCCGGGTGGCTGATCCCTTCCCCTTCCCTCTGCCGCGCTCGAGAGCGACTGCGACCAGCGGAGGCAACGGGGCGATGGCCCTCCGGGAATAGCCCGGCGTTGTGGGCGGTACGGGTCGACTACCTAGACTGGAACGATCATGAAGACCGACATCCACCCCACCTACACCGAGTGCAAGGTCCACTGTTCCTGCGGGAACGAGTTCGTGACCCGCTCGACGGTCAGCGAGCTCCGCGTGGAGCTCTGCTCGGAGTGCCACCCCTTCTACACGGGCAAGCAGAAGCTCGTGGACACCGGTGGACGCGTCGAGCGGTTCAACAAGCGGTACGCGAAGAAGAAGTAGCGCTCGGATGAGCCCCACGGCTGCACCGGCCGAGCCCCGCCCGATGGGTGGGCAGGCGGTGGTCGAAGGCGTCATGATGCGCGGCGAGCACCACTGGGCGGTCGCGGTGCGCACGCCCGAGGGCGACATCGACGTCGAGGTCCACGACGTTCCGGGCTGGGGTGATCGCTACGCGAAGATCCCGTTCGTCCGCGGCGTCGTCAACCTCGCGGAGTCCATGACGCTCGGCATGCGGGCGCTCACGTGGTCGGCGAACCAGCAGATCCCCGAGGAGGAGCGGCTCTCGGGCAAGGCGATGGGCGTCACCATGGCGATCTCGCTCACGCTCTTCATGGCGATCTTCATTCTGGTCCCGGCGCTCGGTGCGCGGGGGCTCTCGGGCCTCGCCGGCATCGACGGCTTCGGCTTCCACGTGATCGAGGGTCTCCTCGTCCTCGGCATCTTCCTCGGCTACCTCCTGCTGATCGGCCGGCTCGCCGAGATCAAGAAGGTGTTCCAGTACCACGGCGCGGAGCACAAGTCGATCGCCGCGTACGAGAACAGGGTCCCGCTCACGCCCGAGTCCGCGCAGCGGTTCACGACCGCACACGTGCGGTGCGGTACCAACTTCCTCCTGACCGTGCTGACGATCGCGATCCTCGTCTACGCGCTGATCGGCCGACCCGGCGCTCCCGTACCTGGTGCTGTCCCGCATCGTGCTCGTCCCGGTCATCGCCGGAATCGCGTACGAGCTCATCCGCCTCGCGGCGCGGCACATGGACCGCCGCTGGGTGCAGGTCGCGATGGTCCCGGGGCTCACGCTCCAGAAGCTGACGACCCGCGAGCCCTCCCTGGACCAGATCGAGGTCGCCATCGCGGCGCTGCGGGCGGTCTTCACCGCCGAGCAGGTGGCCGAGGTCGACGCCCGCGTCGCCGCCTAGGAGTTCCCGGATCGCATGGTGAGCACCGCCCACCCGCTGGAGCCCCACCGAGCTGCTCGCCGACGACGTCGGGCTCGAACCGCTGATGGTGGCCGGTCGTCGGTGCCACGGCGGCTTCGACGACTCGGGCCGGTACCGCTCGCCCCGCACGCGCTTCCGCACCGCGGCGATCCGATCGTGGCAGGACGCGCACCGCGAGCACTTCGGCACCGAGCTGCTCGACGCCGGCCTGTCGTCCTGGCCGGCGTCGACACCGAACGTCGCGCAGTCCCGGTACCTGCTCGAGCTCGGCATCCGCGAGCCGGTGATCTCCGCGCTCACCCGCATCGGGACCGTCGAGGGCTTCGGAGGCGCGATGCGCACGTGGGCCGTCGACGACCTCCAAGCGCACTTCGTCGAGTCGATCGCGGACACCACGCTCGACCACCTTCCGGCGATGTTCGAGGCGCAGGCGCGTGACGAGGCCGGATGGGGCGAGGAGCTCGGCCACCGCGACATGTGGTTCGTCGCCCGGGACCTCGCGTTCGAATCGCCGGACGTCGAAGATCTGACGGACCAGATGCTGTTCCGGCTCGGCGTGACGAGCGCGCCCGGCGCGGCGCTGCCCACCGCCGAGGAGTCCCGGCGCCGCCAGCGCGCGCTGGCGCTGTTCCCGGACCTCGACCTCGACGTCGAGTCCATGATCGCCCGGATGGTGAACCTCCTCCTGGTCGAGATCTCCGCCGCGCACACCTTCGCGTGGGCCGAGGAGCTGCTGGCCGACGGGGATCTCGTCGCGGGCGACGGCGAGGCGGCACAGCTCGTGGGGTACATCCGCCAGGACGAGTCACCCCACGTCGAGTACCTCCGCACCGCGCTGAGCGAGATGCGCGACCGGACCTTCCGCGGCCCCGACGGCGCCGAGCACCCGGGCGGCGAGGTCGTCGGCGCGATCTGGGCGCGTGGCTTCGCGGACTCGACCGGTGCCCGCCGGGAGAACGCCCTGCGACTCGCCCGGGCCGAGCTCGAGGATGCGATCGCGGCGCCGAACGCGACCGCGACGACGTGCTGGCCGGGTACGAGCGGCTCGGCGAGCCGACCGGCGAGGAGACCGCGCGGCCTGACGCCGGACCCCGGCCCGAGCTCGGCGCCACGATCGCCGGTAGGTTGACCGGGATGTTCGAACGCCTCGCCGACCTCGAGCGCGAGCTCGAGAAGCTCGAGCTCGAGCAGGCCGACCTCTTCGCGAGCGGCGACCAGCAGGCCGCGATCGAGGCGGGTCGCCGGATCGCCGAGCTGGCACCGGTCGTCGACGTCTTCCGCCAGCACCGCAGCGTGCTCGCCGACCTCGCCGACGCCCGCGAGCTCGCCGACGGCGAGGCCGATCCGGAGATGAAGGAGTTCCTCCGCCAGGAGGTGGCCGAGAAGGAAGCTCGCCGCGAGGAGCTCGAGGCGGAGCTGCGAGAGCTGCTCGTGCCGAAGGACCCGAACGACGGCCGCAACGTGATCATGGAGATCCGCGGTGCCGAGGGGGGTGAGGAGGCCAACCTCTGGGCCGGGGACCTCTACCGGATGTACGAGCACTATGCCGAGACGCACCGCTGGAAGACCGAGGTGCTCTCCAGCCAGCCGTCGGACATGGGCGGGTTCCGCGACATCACGTTCGTCGTCCGCGGCCGGGACGCGTGGTCGCACCTGAAGCACGAGGCCGGTCCGCACCGGGTCCAGCGCGTGCCGGTGACCGAGAGCCAGGGGCGGATCCACACGAGCGCGGCCACCGTGGCAGTCCTGCCCGAGGCCGAGGAGGTGGACGTTCGGATCGACCCGGGCGATCTCGAGGTCGACACCTACCGCTCGACGGGACCCGGTGGTCAGTCGGTGAACACCACCGACTCCGCGATCCGGATCACCCACAAGCCGACCGGGCTCGTCGTGACCTGCCAGGACGAGAAGAGCCAGCTCCAGAACAAGGACAAGGCGATGCGCATCCTCCGGTCGCGCCTGCTCCAGATCGAGCAGGAGCGGCAGGCGGCCGAGCTGGCCGACACGCGGCGCAGTCAGGTGGGCAGCGGTGGTCGGTCCGAGAAGATCCGCACGTACAACTTCAAGGAGAACCGCGTCACCGACCATCGCATCAAGGTGACCCTCCACAGCCTCGACGCGGTCCTCGCCGGCGACCTCGATCCGCTCGTGTCGGAGCTGCGCGCCGACGAGCGCCGCCGCCAGCTCGGGGACGGGGAGTCCTGACCGGGACCTGGGGCGATCTGTCCCTCGCGGCGCACGCCCGCCTCGAGGCGATCGGGGTCGACGATCCGGATTCCGAGGCGCGCTGGATGATCGAGGAGGTCTCGGGCATGGACGCGGCCGAGCAGGTGCTGGCGCGGACCGCCCCCGCGACCCGCCGGGCCGCGCTGGCGCTCGACGAGCTGCTCGCGCGGCGCGCGAGCGGCGAGCCGCTGCAGTACGTGCTCGGCGCGTGGGGCTTCTGCGGGCTCGACCTCCTGGTCGACCGGCGCGTGCTGATCCCACGCCCCGAGACCGAGGTCGTGGCGACCACGGCCATCCGGGAGGTGGAGCGGCTGGGGGAGCGGATCGGCCGGGGCGACCCCTGGACCGCGGTGCTCACGCACTACGCGGTCGCCGACCTCGGGACCGGTTCGGGCGCGATCGCGCTGGCGCTCGCCGACTCGCTGCCCGACGCGGAGGTCTGGGCCACCGACGTGAGCCACGACGCGCTCCACGTCGCACGCGCGAACGTCGCGGGCTCGGGCACTGCTCGGCGCGCGGGTCCGGATCGCGCACGGGGCATGGTTCGAGGCGCTGCCGGACGAGCTGCGGGGCCGACTCCTGCTCGTGGTCTCCAACCCGCCCTACATCGCGGCCGACGAGATCCTCCCGCCGGTGGTGGCGGACTGGGAGCCGGCCGGCGCGCTCGTCTCGGGGCCGAGCGGGCTCGAGGCGATCGAGGCGTTGATCGACGACGCGCCCGACTGGCTCGATCCCGCCGGGACCCTGGTGATCGAGCTCGCGCCGCACCAGGCGGCGACGGCGCGGGCCCGCGCCGAAGCGCGCGCGGCTTCGCGGAGGTGCGCGTCCTGCACGACCTCTCCGGTCGCGAGCGCGTGCTCGTCGCGCGGCGACGGGCCGATCGGTAGCGTGGGGGGATGGCCGGAGACGAGCAGGCGGAGGACGAGCTCGACGTGGACGCGATGCTCGCGCGGTTCCGGGCCCGGGCCGCGGCGGTGCGGGACCGCCCCTTGCCGCCGGTCGCGGGTCCCGAGCGCGAGAAGTTCCTCACCCAGGCCCAGCACGACTTCCAGGACTACGCGATCGTCGGCGACGCGACGTGGGAGTACGTCGACGGCGTGCTCACGCTGCGGATCGACCTGGGGTCCTGACCCGCGCGCCACCGTGCGCGACCCGGATCAGCGGTGCTCGTCGAAGCGCTCGTTGGGATCGAGCCGTTGGAGGAAGGCGCGGTCGATGGCGACCCAGACCGTCTTCGAGAACGGGTAGTAGACGATCGGGCCGAGGATCGCCTCGGGGACGAGCACGAGCAGCAGGGGCAGCACCGGGACGTCAGGGATGGTGAGCACGAGCAGGCTCACGAACACGATCGCGAAGAGGCCACCGGTCGCGACGATGTTGATCGCCAGAGCTCCGGTCCAGTAGCCCTGCTCCCGCTCGAAGTGCAGGCCGCAGCGGGGGCACTCGGGCTTCATGTGGAAGTAGCCCGTGAACAGCTTGCCGCTGCCGCAGCGCGGCGCAGCGCCGGGTCAGACCCCACCACAGGGTCCGGCCCCGGGACGGTGCGGCGGTCGACACGGTCGGGCAACATAGCCGCCGACTCCCGACCGATCGGAACCGCATGCCCGCGTTGGACCTCACCGCCGTCGACCACGTCCTCACGACCACCCGCTCGGTGCGGAAGCGGCTCGACCTCGCCCGACCGGTGGAACCCGAGGTCGTCGAGGAGTGTCTGCGACTCGCGATCCAGGCGCCGACCGGCGGCAACACGCAGGGGTGGCGGTGGATCGTGGTCACGGACACCGGGCTGCGCGCCGCGCTCTGCCGAGTTGTACCGCGACATCGCGACGCCGTACCTCGCCGCGGGCCTCGGTGGTGGGCAGCCATCGGGTCAGCAGGCACGGGTGATCGACTCCGCGTCGTACCTCTCGGAGCACCTCCACGAGGTACCGGTCCACGTCATCCCGTGCCTGTACGGCTCGCTCGACGGCGCGGCGGCCTTCGAGGCGGCGGGTGCGTACGGATCGATCTTCCCTGCGGTGTGGAGCTTCCAGCTCGCGCTGCGCAGCCGGGGGCTCGGGTCGGTGCTCACCACGCTGCACCTGCCGCACGCCGATCGTGCGGCCGAGCTGCTGGGGATCCCGGACGGCGTGACCCAGGTCGGGCTGATCCCGGTCGCCTACTTCACCGGCGAGGACTTCAAGCCCGCGGCCCGCCGACCGGCCGAGGAGGTCACGTACTGGAACGGGTGGAAGCAGTCCCGCTGAAGGGCGTGCCCGCCGGACCCCGGCGCGGTGGGGTCAGGCGAGGACGTTCGTGTCGCCCTCCGCGCGCAGCGTCACCCGCCGGCCCTCCCAGGGTGTCGCGCACTGGTCCAGGAGCACGTCGGGGTCGGCGCAGTTGGCGAGCGCGCGCCGGCCGTCGTCGGTGAGCACCGCGAGGATGCCGATCGTCGGCGTGCCGTCCCGGTCGAACGCGACCGACGTCGCCTCGACCGTGCCCGGTCCGTCGTGCCGGCCCGCGGGCTCGCGGCGGGGGAGCGCGTCGACCCGGGCCTGGGTCTCGGTGGGGGGAACCACGCGGAAGCCGCGCGTCGCCGGATCGGTCGAGTAGAGCCCGACGCTGTGCTTGGTCGCGTACCACCCCAGCGCCGTCACCAGACCCGTGCTGCCCGGATCGGCCCGGCAGGCCTCGACCATCGCCGCGATGGAATGGGTCACGTAGTCGTTGCCCGGGCCGCCGGCGAAGGCCAGACCCCCGGTGACGGTCAACGGGCGGTCGTCGGCCCCGTCGAGCCCGATCGAGGCGAGCGCGAGCTGCACGGCGGACGGGAAGCAGGAGTAGAGGTCGAACCGGGCGACGTCGTCGAGCGTGTGACCGGCGGCGTCGAGCGCCGCGTGCGCGGCGATCCCGATCGCGGTCGACTGCGCCGAGCGACGCCCGTTCCGTCACGAAGTAGTGGTCGTGCGCGTCGGCACCGGCGAGGGGGAACACCATCCGGTCCGGGCGCGATCCCGGCGGCGGTCGCCGTCGCGTACGACGTCAGGACCACGGCCGCCGCCTGGTCGACGTCGAGGTTGGCGCACATGCGCTTCGTGTACGGGAAGGTGACCAGCCGGTTGTCGGGGGACGGGACCCGGATCTCGTCGGGCGAGTACGCGACCGGCGTCCAGGCGTGCGGGTTGGTCGCGGCGACCGCCGCGAACCGCGACCACAGCCCGCCGATCGCGTGCTGGTGCTCGGCGATGCCGCGACCCGCCGCGTGGCGGAGCGCGGTCTCGAGGAGCGGGTACACCTGGGTCGGCGCCAGCGCGCGGTGGGCCATCTCGTACTGCGTCGAACCCGGGCGGTCGTCGCCCCAGACGTTCGGACACGGCGGGTCGTCCGGCTGGGACCACGGGAGCCACGCCTTCGGCTCCTGGCGCCGGGCCCGGCGCCGGCTGTACATGCACTCCACACCGCCGAGGAGCACGGTGTCGTGGCGACCGGCGACGATCCCGGCGGCGAGCCGGTTGACGAGCATCTGCGGACTGTTCCCGCCGGTCGTGGTGAGGATGGTCGTTCGGGGCTCGATGCCCAGTCCGCGCGCCAGGAGCGCACCCGGATCGGGGTAGCGCCACGAGATGATCTCGGCGACCGCGATCGTGTCGACGCTCAGCCGCCGCGCCGGCATCGACCGCGAGCGTGCCGCGCGGCGCGTCGGCCATGAGGTCGATCGGCTCGAGGCCGGCGGTCGGGGTCGGCGAGTCGCTGGCCCGCCTGGCCGACGCCGACGATGACGGGAGTGCGCGGGTCGATCGGCATGAGCCGGGCAGCCTAGGAGTCCGGCGGGGCGGCGCTCAGCTCGGGTGCGTCGGGACGGGCCAGGTCGGGGTGCCCGCCACCGCACTGTCGGGACAGATGGAGCGGAACGAGCATGTGCGGCAGATCACGACGTCGGCGACGCCCGGGAACTCGTCGCGACCGGCGGCGTGACGGATCGCGTCGATCACCGCGGTGACGTCCTGTTCGATCTGAGCGAGGTCCTCGGCGTCGGGCTCGAGCTCGACGGGATCGCGGTCGTGACCGAGGTGCTCGTAGCGCACGCGGACCTGGAGTCCCGGGCGCGAGCGGTGCGGCGAGCCACGCCTGCAGCCGGCGCCCGGGAGTCCTCGCTGAGGTCGCCGTCGCGAGGGGCGCCCGTCTTGTAGTCGCGGACGTCGAGGATGCCGTCGTGCTCCCACACGGCGTCGAGCCGACCGGTCCCGATCCAGACCGGGCCGGTGCGGCTGACCCGTGACCACCTCGACCTCGTGACCGTGGGCGCTCGCGGGAGCCGGGCAGCGATCGGCGTGGCCGCGCGAGCATCGCCCCGACCGCGCCGTCCGCCGGACTGGCCGTGGTTCTCGAGCGTGGCACGGCGCAGCGCCTCGTCGTGGCAGTCGCCCTGCCCGTGGAGGAGGCGCAGCAGGTCGTGGACGAGGTTGCCGACCTCGAGCTCGACGCCGCGTCGCTCGCCGGGAGCCGGAGGAGGTGCCGGTCGAGGTACAGCCGGGGGCAACGCTCCCAGTCGTCGAGCGCGCTCGGCGAGATCGTCGGGATCTCGGGGAGGAGCCGGTCGCCGCTCATCGGAAGGCCGAGCATCCCGCGATGTAGCGGCACCGGGCACATTCCCAACCCGTACGCGGTGCGGACCGGTCGGCCTGCGCCCGGATGCGCGCCGAGCCGCTCGCCGAACCAGTCCGACCAGCTCGTCCCAGCTCGCCGCGCCGTCGACCGTCTCGGCGACCGACCAGCCTTCCACCAGGTCGGCCCGGACGACCCGCAGCGCGCCGAGACGGGTCCAGCCGGGCCCGGCGCAGGAGTGCGAACCGGGTGCCCGGGCGACTCGAGGACCTCCTCCACGAACGGGGTGCCGAGCGACAGCAGCCGGAGCTCGCGTTCGCCGTCGCGCGGTCTCGAGCGCGAGGCCGGCCGGTCCGACGAGCCGGACCCCGGTCCGGCGCGCGACCGTCTCGAAGCCGTCGGTGTCCTCGTCGGCGACCCGGCGGGCCTCGTCGCCGAAGAGGGCGACGTACCAGCAGGCGGCGAGCTCGTAGACCGCGCTGCCTCCTCGACGTGGAGGTCGTCGGTCGGGCGGAAATGCCGCGGTCGCCGGGCGTCGCCGAGGCTGGCGTGGGCGAGCCGGGCGTCCGGCCTCGAGCTGGTTGCGCGACCCGGAACTGGCGGTCGGCCGGGCCGGTTGGCCCGCTGTCCCTCGAGATCGAGCGCGAAGCGACGCGGACAGGTCCGCTCGGCCGTCGCCAGCTGGCGCAACGTGATCTTCGGCAGCTCGTCGTCCATCCGCCGTGCGACCGTAGCGGCGCTCAGGGACACCCGGCGGTGCACCGACAATCCGGAGATGGGCTCGTACGATCCGGACGTGACGACTGCGCCGCCGCCCGTCGGGACGCGCCCACGCACCCGTCGCCGTCGCTGGCCCGTCGTGGTCGCCTGCTCCTGGTCGTGGTGGTCGCCTGGACCGCCGTCGCGACCTACCAGCTCGTCCAGGCCCGCCGCCACGCCCAGGTCGGACTCGACCGGCTGCAGGCCGCGCAGCAGAGCCTCGATCCGGCCGAGCTGATCCGCGGCGAGGGCCTCGCCGACATGCGCGCGGCCCGGGCGGACTTCGACGCCGCGGCCTCGGCGGCCGGATCCTTCTTCCTGACGCCGTTCCAGGTGGCTGCCGGTCGTCGGCCGTCAGGTCCGTTCGGTGCGTGCGCCTCACCTCGGGGGCATCGCGGGTGGTCGAGGTCGGTGTCGACACGATGGAGGCATCGACCAAGAAGCTCGACACGACCACCCGGACTCGGGCGCCGACCGAGTTGCGCTCGTCGAGCAGCTCGGGCGCGATCGGCGCCGCGGCGTCGGCGCGGCTCCGCGACGTGGGCCTCGGTCCCGGCGAGGCGCTGATCGGACCGCTCGCCGATGCCCGGGACAAGTTCGCCACTCAGCTGCACAAGGCGCAGCGCGCCATGGCGGACGTGCATCTCGCGTCGACCGGGCATCGAGGCGATGGCGAAGGGCCCGTCGAAGTACCTCGTGCTCGCGGCGCAACAACGCCGAGATGCGAGCGGGTCGGGGATGCTCCTCTCAGCAGGCGTGCTCGACGTGGCCGACGGCGATGTTCTCGCTCGGTCCCGATGACGTCGGTCACCGACCTGGCGCTGCCCCCCGGTGCGGTGCCGGCCACGCGGCGACTACGCGGACCGATGGGGTTGGCTCGACCCGACCGCAGGAGTGGCGCTACCTGGCGATGTCGCCGCAGTTTCGACGAGACGGGCCGCCTGGCCGCGGCGATGTGGAAGGCGAAGACGGGCGAGCAGGTCGACGGCGTCCTCGCGCTGGACCCGTTCGCGCTCCGGGCGCTCGTCAAGGTGTCGGGTCCGGTGAAGGTCGAACGGCAAGACGATCGACGCGGGCAACGTGGTGCAGCGAGATCCTGCTGCAGCAGTACCTCGACTACCCGGCCGATCTCGCCGATCCCGAATCGGACCTGCCGATCGAACGACCAGCGGCGCGAGCGCAACGGCGAGATCGCTCGCGCGATCGTCGACCAGCTCGACAAGGCGGGCTGGAACATCGCCGACCTCGTCGACGACCTCCGCACCGCGGCGCGTGGTCGCCACGTCCTCTTCTGGTCGGCCGATCCCGCGCAGCAGCGGGGCTGGAAGGCGGCCGGGGTCTCGGGCGTGCTCCCGAGTGACGCCTTCATGGTCTCGCTCGAGAACCGGGCCGGGAACAAGCTCGACCAGTTCGTCCGGACCGCGGTCGTCCTGAAGCGCCGGGCCGTCCCGGCCGGGACGGAGGTCACCGCGACGATCATCGCTGAGCAACGAAGCGCCGACCGACGGGCCTGAACCGGTACGTGCAGGGCCCGTACCCGTTCTCGGATCTCGTGGCGGGGGAGTACCGCGGGATCCTCGCGGTCAACGTGCCGAAGGTCGCGTCGAACATCCATCTCGACGGCGTGGAGCGGCTGGTGGCCTCGGGCCCGGACGGCACGACCCGCGTGATGGCGGGCGACATCCGGGCGCTGCGTGGCCAGCACGTGGCCGCGATCGCTGACCTTCACGGTGCCCAAGGGCTACGAGCACCTCGAGGTGCTCCCGTCGGCCCGCTACCCGGCGGTGCGTACACGATGGGCTGGCAGCACTGGGACGACGACGGGCCTCGGCTCGCTGGAGTGGTCGACTCCGGGCCGGGCCCGGCGAAACAGCCCGAATGACCTATCAAGTTGGGCGATTTTTCCCGATTTGGTCTTGCACGGTGCGTGGTCACCTTGTACATTGCGTGAGCATTCCTCGCGCAGTGAGCGGGGACGGGAACCCGGATCGGACGACCGATCGGGCAGTGGAGGTCGAGAACGTGGACAAGCAGCGGAAGTTCGCCGGTCGGGCGCTCCGGGTGGTCGCAGTCAGCGGCATCGTGTTCGGTGCGCTGGCGCCGCTCACGGCGAGTGCGGCTCCGTACCCCAGCGGTGGCGGTCGAACACTCCCAACGACCCGGGTTCCAGGTCCAGGGTGCGACGGCGTCGAAGTCGGCGACCCTGCCCTTCACCGGCGGTGACGTCGCCGGGCTCGCGGCCATCGGTGCGGGTGCTGTGCTCGCCGGTGTGGTGATCGTGCGCCAGTCGCGGCGTCGGGTGATTGCCTGACCCACGATGGTCCTCATGACTGCGGAACGCGGCCGGCCCTGCCGGCCGCGTTTTCGCGTCCGGATTGTGCCGACTTCGCCACCCGGTCCTCAGGCCCGGCGGTGAACGTGTCGAATGAGCGGGCGATGAGTGCGGAATCGACTCCGCTGCCGGTGGGCGCCGGCGAACAGGGACATCTCGCCTTCGTGGCACCGCCCCGTGGTCTCTACGTGCAGGTCGTCAAGCCGATCTTCGATCGCGTCGTCGGATCGATCCTGCTCGTGCTGTGCAGCCCGCTGTTCGCGCTCGTGGCGGTCGCCGTGCGGTTGCGGATCGGCCATCCGGTGCTGTTCCGCCAGCCGCGGTGCGGCCTCGATGGCCGGCCCTTCGACGTGTCAAGTTCCGCACGATGCGCCAGGACCGCCGGCAACGGTCCGCAGTCGGTACCCGAGGATCGTCGGGTCACCCACAAGAGCGAGAGGACCCACGCCACACCGGTCTCGGTCGGCGGCTGCGCAAGTGGAGCCTCGACGAGCTCCCCCAGCTCTGGAACGTCGTCCGGGGCGAGATGAGCCTCGTGGGTCCGCGGCCCGAGCTCGTCGAGATCGTCGAGCGTTACGAGCCGTGGCAGCACCAGCGCCATCTGGTGCAACCGGGGCTCACCGGGCTGTGGCAGATCTCGCGCCGGGGCGAGGGCCTCATGCACCTCTACACCGACGTGGACCTCGAGTACGTCGCCACCGTCAGCCTGCGGACCGACCTGCAGGATCCTGTTCCGCACGATCCCGGCCGCGCTCGGTCGATCCGGGAGCTGATCCGGCGGCTTCGCTGGTCAGCTCGCCCGCCGATCACGCGGTGGCGTGCGGGCGATGATCGCGTACTCCTGCGGACCGAACAGCACGTCGTTCAACCGGTCCAGCACGTCGTTGATCTCGCTCGACCCACGCCGGCGCGTCGGGTGCCGGCGTCGATCGGAGCGAATCGGTAGGCCTCGGCAGGGGAGTAGAACGCAGCTCGACGTCGCGGAACCCGGCGCGCTCGGCGAGGAACGTCATCAGCGACGGGTGCAGCGGCCACACGTGGGTCGGATCGAGGATGTAGGAGTTGCCGAGGACGATGAGCGACATCGGGTTCGGGGTCTCGGCGACGAAGAGCCCGCCCGGCACGAGCCGCGACGCCGGCGAGCTCCAGCAGCTCGACGAGCACCGGGATCGGGAGGTGCTCGACGACGTGGATCGAGACGATCGCGCCGAGCGACCGGGGCGGCAGGGCCCGGAGGTACTCGATGCCGTCGCCGAGGTGCACGGCCCGACCGTGGCCCTGGGCCTCGGCGACCATCCCGGGTCCGGGTCCACACCTTCGGCCCGCATACCGCGCTCGGTCAGTGCCGCCACGAGCTCGCCGCGGCCACATCCGAAGTCGAGCACCGGCTGATGGTCGGCGAGGAGGTCGGCGTAGCGGTCCGTGAGCGTCGTGAGGACCTCGGCGGAATCGCCACGGAAGCGGCGCTCGAAGCCCACGTAGTCGAAGCCCCCGGTGGCATCGAGCGCCGCCGGTGACGGTCCGGTCGGTGTCGGCCCGGGCGACGGCTGCGTCTCGGGGGCCGGCGAGTCCGCGCGCGCGAATACGGCGGTCGATCTGGTTCACCTGCTCGCGAAGCTCGGCGAAGCGCTCGGGAACACCCGGCAGTCCGGCTGCCGGGGCGATGGCGCGCCCCAGCGCGTCGAGCGACGCCGCGGAAGGTGCCGAGCTCTCCCTTCATCAGCTCGGTGTTCACCTCGAGCGCGTCGAGGCGGCCGGCCGCGGCGCCTGCGCCGAAGGCGTTGACGCCGTCGATCGCGTGGCGCAGCTCGGCGTGCTCGGTCCGCATCGTCTCGACCGTCGCGGCGAGCTGGTCGTACTCGGATCGCATCGTGTGCCGTAGCCGGCCGGCCACCAGTTGCGCGAGACGATCCAGTGCCGGATCCGCGACCGGGCGCGTCGCGTGCGCGGATCCGTTGCTTGAGCGTGTCGCGTCGGCCGACCGGGACTTGCTCGACCGGCGTCCGGCCCACCGGTGCCGGGTGTGGTCGAGCCCGAGGCCGGACCGCAGACGCGCGCGCGCGGGCCTCGTCGTCGAGATCGGGGTGGCTCATCGCCGTCTCCCGGTGAGATCCGCCCAGTCGGCCGGACCCGCGACGCCACACGTGCGCCGGAGCGCGCGGATGGCGATCGGTGACGCGTCGGGGGTGCCGAGCGCGGCGAGCTCGGCGTCGAGTGATGCCAGCGGCGCATCCGGGAACGGTGCCGGTCCGATGCCGAGTCGGTCGAGCACGTCGATCGCCACGGCGCCGAGGTCGTGCACGGTCTCGACGAGTTGGCGTCCGCCGAGCCCGACGGCCGTGGCGCGGGCCGGGTCGGCGGCGAGGGCCTCGAGCGCCGGTTGGAATGCGGTCGGTGATGCGGTGAGCAGGTGGACGCCGGGAACGGCGCCGATCCGTCGGGCGGAGTCCTCGTCGGTGACGGTGGGGGTGCCGAGCGCCAGGGCGGTGAGCAGTGCGGGACCGCGCACGGCCGCGGCCGAGCACACCGCGAGTGCCGGGGCGATCGCGTCGTCGGGTCCGCGTCCATGGGTCCGCCACGCCCAGGCGCACGAAGAAGGGATCGTGGATGCCGAGCCGTTGGCGCCAACGGCCTCGGACGAACGGCGTGATCGGAGGATGGTCGGCGGCGCGGATCCAATCCCGGGCGAACACGACGGCACGGGGTCCGAGAGCGTCAGCCACCGCCCGGTGGCGCGCTACCAGCACGTCGGCTTGCTCGGCGACCTCGTCCGGGAGGCGGTTCAGTGACTCGACCACGACGGCGACCGGCGCCGCCGCGCGCAGGGCACCTGGTCGATTCCCGGCGCGAAGGGGCTCGCCACGAGGTAGGCGTCGGGAGGCCCCAACGTCGCATCGAGCGCGTGCGGACGGCACCACGGGCGCATTGCCACGACGAGCGGGATGATCGCGTCCGCGCTGTCGAAGCCCGCCACGAGCGCGAGGAGGGGCAGCGTCACGGTGCGGTGATGCGGGCGACCACGGGTCCCCAATCGAGGTCGGCCACCCGCTCGCGTCCGGCGGCTCCCATCTTCTCGGCGAGCGCGGGATCGGCCGCGAGCCGGTCCATCGCGGCGCCGATTGCCTCCGGGCTTGCCGTCGGTCACGATCCCGTTGACACCGTCCTCGACCCATTCGAGGACGCCACCGGAATCGGATGCGGTGATCACCGGCTTTCCGGCGCGGAACGCCTGCAGGGTGACGTAGCCGTAGTCCTCGTCGAGCGGGGCGTACACGACCGCGAGCGCGCTGGCGTAGCGGTCGACGAGCTCGGAGTCGTCGACGAACCCGAGTATCTCCAGTCGTTCGGCCACGCCGAGCTCCGCCGCGCGGCGCCGCAGGTCGTCCTCCAGCGAGCCGCGGCCGGCGAGCTCGACGCGGGTGCCCGAACGCACGTGGGCGAGCGCGTCCACGATCAACCCCGGACGCTTGTTTCCCTCGAGCCGCAGCGGGCAGAAGACGGCGGTCGCCGAAGGGACCAGGCACGAGCCGGTCGAACAGGGGTGCCGGGTGGTAGAGCGGCTCGGCGGCGAGGCCGTTGAAGCGGGCGAGCCGGTCCGCGACGACGCCGGAGATCGTGAGCAGCCGGCGTCGCCTCCGAGAGCGCACGGGTATCCCACTCGGTCAGCAGCCGTTGCCGTTCGAGGCAGTCGTCGTCGGTGCCGAAGTCCGACCACGGCCCGTCGACACCGTCGTATGCGCCGCGGTGCTGGTGGGCGAGCCAGACGACCTTGCGGGGTGCTGGACGAAGTACGCCGGGAAGTTGATCGCGACCACGAGGTCGGCGTCGATCGGGACCATGCGCCACGCCAGTGCCGCGTCGAAGATGCGTTCCTTGTCCCACACGGTGGGGAGCCGCACCAGCTCGGCGCGATGACCGGCCGCCGCGAAGGCGCCGACCAGGTTCTCCATCAGGGCCTCTGCGCCGCCCCGCATGAACGGCACCTGTGCACCGCAGACGCAGATGTCCATCGGGTCGATGGTAGCGCCGCTCCGGTCGGGCCCGAGGTGGTCCCGGAGTCGCGCCGGACGCCCGATACAGTTGCGCCACCGTGGAACGCAAAGGCCGGCTGGGGTTCGTCCCGGCACGATACGGAGACGGCGTCGTCGGTGGTGCCGAAGCCGTCCTGGCCGGAGATGGGCCACGGGCTGGCGCGACGGGGCTGGGAGGTCGACATCCTCACCACCTGCGCCGCGTGATCACTTCACCTGGGCGAACGAGTTCCCACTCCGGGCGTGGAGGAGATCGCCGACGGCGTGACGCTGCGTCGGTTCCCGACGGTGATCTCCACGCGCCGGGCCGAGCGGGCCGCATTCAACGCGGCCATCGTCGCCGGCGCGCCGCTGCGGATGCACGAGCAGGAACGCTGGATCAACGACGACCTGCGGGTGCCGGAGATGTTCCACTACCTGCTCGACCGCGCCGACGACTACCGCGCGATCGTCTTCGCCGCCGTACCTGTTCTGGCCGGCGTTCGCGTGCGGGCAGATCGCTCCCGACCGCACGATCCTGATGCCCTGCCTGCACGACGAGCCCGAAGCGCACCTCGACATCTTCCACCCGCTGTTCTCCGGGATCGCGCGGACTGTGGTTCCTCTCGGACCCCGAGCGCGACCTGGCCCGGTCCATCCATCCCCGCCTCGCCGACCACGAGGTGATCGGGTCGGGCCTCGACGTCCCCGAGCGCGTACGACCCCGAGGGGTTCCGGCGCCGCCACGGCATCGATGGCCCATTCGTGCTCTACGCCGGCCGGCGCGAGGGCGGGAAGAACTGGGAGCGCGATGCTCGACGCGTTCGCCCGCGCGGTCGTCGACGGCGACCTCGACCTCTCGCTCGTCACGGTCGGGCCACGGCGTCGTGCGACCCACCGGCGATGATCGCGGACCGCGTGTTCGACCTCGGCTACGTCGACGAGAGTCGAGCGCAACGACGCGATGGCCGCGGCCTCGCCTACATCCAACCGTCGGCGTACGAGAGCTTCTCGCGCACGATCATGGAGGCGTGGCTCGCCGGCACGCTGGTGATCGCGACGGGCGCGAGCGCGGTGAACCGCTGGCACTGCGACCGCTCGGGCGCCGGGCCTCATCTACGACGACGACGACGAGTTCGAGGAGTGCCTCCGCTTCGTCGCCGAGGCTCCCGACACCGCCGAGCACATCGCCGCGCCCGGGCCGCGATTACGTGCTCGAGCACTACACCTGGCCGCCCGTGCTCGACGCGGTCGAGCGCACCATCGACGCCTGGCTGCCGTGGAGCTGACGTGCGGATCCTGATGGTGAGCCCCTATCCGCCGGTGCGCGACGGCCTGGCGAACTACGCCGTCCAGGAGGTCAAGCGCCTGCGGGCCGCGGGCCACGACGTCGAGGTGCTGTCGCCCGGGCCCGTCGGCCGCCCACCACCACCTCGACCTCCTCGGGGTGCGGGGCGCGCTCGCGCTCGCCCGCCGGGTCCGCGGCTACGACCGGGTGATCGTGCAGTACCACCCGGCGGTCTTCTTCCCCGCCGGCCGCGACCCCGTGCGGAGCGTGCCGCCGATCTACGGCGCGCTCGCCGCGGCGTGGACCGCGGCGCACGAGGTCGAGCTGCGGGTCCACGAGTATCCCGCATCGACGGTCCGGCGACGCGCGCCGAGGCGGTCGCGGCCCGGGCGATGTTCCGCGCCGCGACCCGCGTCACGCACCCACACCGAACGCGAGCGGACCGAGTTCTGCGCGGCGTTCGGCGCTGGATCCCGGGCGAGCGTCACCGTCGCGGACCACGGCGCGAACTTCGAGCGCCGGACCGTCGATCGAACGCGCCGAGGCCCGCGAGCGGCCTCGGGCTGCCCGGCCGACGGGCTTCATGTTCCTGTCGATCGGATTCCTCCAGCCGCACAAGGGCTTCGACCGTGCGGTCCAGGCCTTCGCCGGGCTCGGCCGAGCACGGCTGCCGGCTCGAGGTCGTCGGATCGCTGCGCGTCGAGGACAACGAGTACGTCGCCTACGTCGACGAGCTGCGCGAGCTCGTGGCGAGGCAACGCCCGGGCGTCACGCTCCACGAGGAGTACGTGAGTGACGCCGAGTTCGACGTGTGGATCGTGGCGTGCGACGCGCTCGTCCTGCCGTACCGGCTGATCTGGTCGTCGGGCGTCTGCGAGCGTGCCGCGCTCTACCACCGGCCGGTGATCGCCTCGCGTGCCGGTGGGCTCGCCGACCAGGTGGTCGGCGACGCGATGCCTCGTCGAGACCGACGAGGAGTTCGGCCCAGGCGATGCGCACGGTCGCCGGACTTGTCGACGAGCGTGCGGGTGTCGGGGCAACTGGCCGACCGTCCGGGACGCGACGCGGTCATGCGCCGAGATCCAGGCGCGCGCCGGGCGGCGCCATCCCGGCCGGGCGAACGCAGGTCGCCCGGCGCCGGCCGCGTCGCGGAGCGCCCGGCGCCGGGTCGCGGCCCGTACCGCACCCGCTCCGTCGGGTCACCCCGCTCGCGATGCCCGAGGCACGCTCGGCGCGGCCCGGCGCGTCCACGCTCAAGCGGGTGGTCCGCCGGCTCACCGCCTGGCAGATCGATCCCATCATCGGGCAGGTGAACCGGCTCCAGCAGGCCACGATCGACGCGATGGCCGAGCCCAGTCGGTGCCGCACCACGGCGCCGAGCTCGACCGACTTCGGCCTGAGGCGGGTCAACTCCGCCGCCGAACTGCCGATCAACGCGACCTGGAGGTCCTGTGATCGCTCACGTCGGAAATCGTCTGGCTGCTCGGCGCGCTCATCGGCGGTCGTCGCGCTCGGCGCGCTGGCGTCGCGGCGCCCCACCCGCCGGGTGCGGCGGCCGCGGTCTCGCTGATCATGGTGGGCCAGTCGCCGGTCACCTACGGCAGCTTCCACCCGGGCATCGGTCCGACGGCGGCGTTCTCCTCGCCCGCGGTCGGCGACGTGACCGGTGACGGCGTTCCCGAGATCGTGACCGGGGGCATGGACGGCTGCGTGCGCGTGCTCACGCTGAGCGCGCTCGACCCTGCGCTCGTGCCTGTCGGCCGGCGGAGGTGCGGTCCAGAGCTCACCTGCGCTCGTCGACTGGGACGGCGACGGCGTCAAGGACATCATCGCGTCGAGCGTCAACGGCGGGATCTACGGCTGGCGGGGCAACGGCACGGTGCTGTTCGTGCTTCGCGACCGGCGGCGGCGCCTTCTCGACCCCGGCGGTCGGCGACATCGACGGCGACGGCAAGCCGGACGTCGCGATCGCCACCTGGGGCCAGCTGGGTCACGGCCTACCGCCACAACGGGACGCAGCTGTTCAGCCGGTTCATCTACGACACCTCGTGGTCGAGCCCGGCGCTCGCCGATCTCGACGGTGACGGCAGCCTCGAGGTCATCGTCGGCGGCGACATGGACATCGGCAATGCGGCGAACCTGCCGCCGTACAACCTCGCACCCGGGGGCCTGCTCTGGGTGTTCCGCAAGGACGGCTCCGAGCCAGCCGGGCTTCCCGCGCCATCTCTCCTCGCAGGTGATCTGGTCGAGCCCGTCGGTCGTGGACCTGAACGGCGACGGCCACCTCGACATCGTGGTCGGCACCGGGGAGAACTGGGGCGGCAAGGGCCACACGCTCTTCGCCGTCGACCGGTTCGGCAACGCCGCTGCCGGGCTGGCCGGTGTCGATGCCCGCGCCCACGATGGGCTCGCCGGCCATCGCGGATCTCGATGGCGACGGCCGCCTCGACGTGGTGGAGCAGTCCGGCGACGGCAGCATCTCCTACGTGGCTCGCGACGGCGGCGTCTGGAAGCGCTGGTGCAACCGGAGCTTCGGAGCGTGCACGCCCCTGGGGCTCGACGGGCAGCCGTCGGTCGGCGACGTGAACGGCGACGGTGTCCAGGACGTCGTCGCCTTCACCGAGGCCCACCTGCGGGTCTTCAACGGTGCGACGGGCGGGCTCGGAAGCACGAGGCCGCGATGCCCTTCACCTGGGCTCCGGGCTCGCAGCCCACGATCGTCCACTGGAACAACGACACGTACATCGTCGTCACCGCCACGGTGAACGCCAACAGGAACAGCGCGCGCGACGCCGGCGACCAGCTCGTGACCTCCGTGTTCCGCACCGGGAACGGCACGGGCTCGCTCACGTGGCCCATGTTCCGGAACAACCTCAAACGCACGGGGACCTACGACGACTCGGTCCCGCCGACCGTCGTCGGGCTCGTTCGTCGGCGACAGCACCCGGTGTCACGAAGCTGCGCGTGGACGTGAGCGGAACCGGATGCCGAGACCGGCATCTCCGGGCTTCGACATCGACATGCGTCAGGACGCGGATCCCTACGTCCGCATGCTGAACAACGGTGGGCGTCGCGGTGCGCCCGGTGCCACCGTGGGGACCACACGCGACGCTGTACGGCGTACCCGGTCACAGCTACACGGTGCGGGTCCGCGCCCGTGATCGTGCCGGGCAACCGCTCGGCCTGGTCCGACCTCGGCACGATCGTGCTCGACGCCGGCGCCACCCTCAGCCAGCCCTTCCACGCGGCGTACGCCGGCTCGGTGTTCGGCCCGGTCTCCGCGGTCTCGAGCCCGCCCGTGACTCGGACCGCGGTTCGCGGCGCCGCTCGCCCGGGGCGTGGCGGCGGCACCTGGCGGCGGGGCGGCTACGTGCTCGACGCGTACGGGGGAGTCCACGCGTTCGGCGGCGCGCCGACCCTGCGCGGCTTCGGGGTACTGGCCCGGATGGGACATCACGCGTGGGATCGCGCTCGATCCGAGCGGCGCTCGGTGGTCTCGTCCTCGACGGGCTACGGCGGGCTGCATCCGTTCGGTGCCTCCCGGAGCGGCGACGTCGGTCGCTCGGCGGCTACTGGTCGGGATGGGACATCGCCCGCGGCGTCGCGCTGACCGCGGACAGCACGCTCGCCCACCCGAAGGGCTACGTGCTCGACGGCTACGGCGGACTGCACCCGTTCGGCGGCGCGCCGCGGCTGGCAACCACCGCGTACTGGCCGGGCTGGCAGATCGTGCGCGGCTTCGCCCTCGACCCAGTCGGGCCCGGGTGGGTACGTGCTCGACGCGTTCGGCGGGCTCCATCCCTTCGGCGGTGCCCCGGCCCGCTCCATCGGCGGGTACTGGAAGGGCCAGGACATCAGCCCGGGGTGTCGCGCTCATCGGCGGTGGCGCGCCCGCCCGGGGCTACGTGCTCGACGGGGCCGGTGCGCATCTGGCGCTTCGGCGGCGCGCCGGCGGTCCAGACCCAGATCTACTGGGGCGCGATCGTGGCCGTGGCCTCTCGATCGCGCCCTGACGAGGCCCGGGATCCGAGCCGAGCCCGTCCTAGACTCACCGCTCGGCGCCGCCCCTGCGCGGTCGTCCGCCTCCCACCGTGGCCAGCACGCTCGAACCCGCCGCCCCGCCCCGATCCGCGGATCGGTCCGGACGTCTCCGACCGCCCGGGCCCGATGCAGCGCCTGCGCCAGATCTGGACCTACCGGGAGCTTCTGGGCAACCTCGTCCGCAAGGAGCTGAAGGTCAAGTACAAGAACAGCGCCCTCGGCTTCGTGTGGTCGCTGCTCAACCCGTTGCTCTACCTGATCGTCTTCTACCTCGTCTTCACGTATTTCATCCCGGCCTCGATCCCGTACTTCCCGATCTTCCTGCTCGCGGGCCTGCTGCCGTACAACCTCTTCTCGGCGGGACTCGGCGGCGGGCACCGGATCGATCGTGGGCAACGCCGGGCTCGTCGGCAAGGTGTGGTTCCCCCGCGAGATCCTGCCGCTCGCCTCGATCGGCGCCGCGCTCGTGCACTTCGCGCTGCAGTTCCTCGTGCTCGCCGCTGCGCTCGTGGTGTTCCGCTACCAGCCGTCGTGGTCGTACCTCCCGCTCGTCGTCGCCGCGCTCCTCACGCTTGCTGCTCTTCCTCGGCGCGCTGGCGATCACGCTCGCCGCGGTCAACGTGTACGCGCGGGACACCCAGCACCTGCTCGAGCTGGTGATGCTCGCGTGGTTCTGGATGTCGCCGATCGTCTACCCGTACGCGCAGGTCCGGGAGAAGATCGGGGACTGGGCGTTGCTGAACCCGCTCGCACCGGTGATCATCACGATGCAGCGGGCGATCTGGGGCAACCATTCGGTCAAGATCGCGGTGGGCAAGCAGCTGAAGGACGTCCCCGCGCTCCCCGACGTCTCGCAGTGGTGGTACCTGCGCAACCTCGGCATCCTCTGTGCGGTGTCGGTCGGCCTCGTGCTGTTCGCGTTCTGGGTGTTCGGCCGGCTCGAGGACAACCTGGCGGAGAACATCTGATGGGCTCGGCGATCGAGATCGAGCACGTCTCGAAGCACTTCAAGCTCCACCACGCCGCGCGCCGATTCGCTCAAGGAGCGGGTGATCAGCTTCCGCAAGTCGACCCACGAGGAGTTCTGGGCCCTCCGCGACATCTCGCTCCACGTCGACCAGGGCGAGACGGTCGGGTTGCTCGGCCACAACGGCTCGGGGAAGTCGACGCTGCTCAAGTGCGTGGCCGGGATCATGCGCCCGACGAGCGGGACGATCCGCAAGCGGGGCCGCACCGCGGCGCTCCTCGAGCTCGGCGCCGGCTTCCACGGCGACCTCACCGGCCGCGAGAACATCTACATGAACGGATCGATCCTCGGCCTGAGCCGACCGGAGATCGACCGGATCTTCGACGACATCGTCGCGTTCTCCGAGATCGAGGAGTTCATCGACAACCAGGTGAAGCACTACTCGTCGGGCATGGCGGCCCGGCTGGGGTTCGCGGTCGCGGTCAACGTCGAGCCGGAGATCCTCCTCGTCGACGAGGTGCTCTCCGTGGGCGACGAGGCCTTCCAGCGCAAGTGCCTCGAGCGCATCAAGCAGTTCCAGCGCGAGGGCCGCACGATCCTGCTCGTGACCCACGCCGTCGACATGGTGCGCCAGATCTGCGATCGCGCCGGCGGTGCTCGATCACGGCAACCTGGTCGCAGTCGGCGCGCCGGGCGAGGCGGCGCTGGCGTTCCGCGAGCACCTGCGCAAGAAGGGGGCGGAGGTCCCGAGCGAGCTCGACGACCCGACGCTCCTGCGCAACCTCGAGATCCAGATCACCGGCGCCCGCGTCGTCTACCCCGACCCGGACCGGACCTACCTGCTGCCGAGCGAGCCGGTCGAGGTCCAGGTCGACTTCTCCGCACCCGAGCGGGTCGACGACGTCGTGTTCTCCATCGCGATCTTCGACCAGGAGGGCAAGCTCCTGATCGGCACCAACACCGACCTCACGGGCGACGACCCGGGCTCGGTGGCCGGGGACGGCACCTGCCGGTTCGTCGTTCGACCGGTTCCCCGTGCTCGACGGCGTGTACCTCGTCAGCATCGGGATCCACTCCCACGACAGCGGGGTCATCTACGACCAGCGCGCCGAGCAGGACACGATCGAGGTCCTGAGCCAGGGTCGCGACGTGGGTCTCGTGCACTTCCCACTCCGAGCTCGCATCGAAGCGCGGTCGACGCCCGTCGCCGGCTGATCGGCGGGACCGCGATGTCCTCCGGCGACGGCAACCCGGTCCAGCCCCGCTCGTCGGGGTCGCTGCTGTCGGGTGCGAGCGTGCTCGTGGCCGGGCGTTACGCCGTCGCCGCGCTGGCGTGGGTCGGCACCGATCATCATCGTCCGCGAGCTGACGGTCGAGCAGTTCGGCCAGTACTCGGTCATCTTCTCCCTGCTCGGGATCGTCGGCTTCATCGCCGACCTGCGCATCTCGCGGATCGTGCTCGCCGACGTGCTCGCGGCGGACGACGCCGAGGCGACGCGCGTCGTCGGGTCCTACACCGGGCTCCGGCTGATGATCGGTCTCGTCTCCTACGCGGTCGCGGTGATCGTCGTGCTGATCGGTGCCTCCACCGGCGACTACTCCTCGTTCGATCGTGATCGGCACCGCGCTCGGCGGGCTCAACCTGGTCATCCTGTCGGTCGCCTTCGGGTTGATCCTCCTGTTCGAGGCTCGGCTCTGGCTCCGCGACGTCGCGGTCTCCAACGTGCTCGGGCAGGCCGCGGCGTTCGCGCTCATCGTCGGCGTGACGATCGCCGGGTTCGGATCGTTGCAGTGGTTCGTCGGCGCGACCGTCCTGAACTGCGCTGGTCGTGCTGGGCTGGCTGGTGCTGACGCTGCGGCGGGGCACCGGGATCCGCATCGGCTTCGATCGCACCCAGTGGTGGGTCTGGCTCAAGGAGGCCGCGCCACTCGCGCTCGGCGCCGCGCTCGACACCGATCTACTTCCGCATCGACATCGTGATGCTCTCGATCATGGCGTCGGCGAGCGCGGCCGGCGTCTACAACATCGGCTACAAGTTCTCCGATCTCATCGGCGCGGTGCCGATCGCGGTGATGACGCCGGCTCTCACGCTGATGGTGGCGGCGTGGCCGCACGACCGTCCCGCGTTCCGGCGGACGTTCCGCCACACCTACGTGCTGCTGCTCGTCGGCGCGGTGGGCGCGAGCGCGGCGTTCCTCGTCTACGCCGAGCCGCTGATCCGCGCGCTCTACGAGAAGGAGCAGTACGTCCAGGGTGCCGATGCGGCTCGGCTGCTGGTCGTCGGCCAGGGCCTTCACTTCTTCACGCTGCTCGCGTTCACGACGCTGGTCGCGGTGAAGCGCAACCGCCTCTACCCGATCGCGATGCTCCTCGGGGTGGTCGTCAACATCGGGTCTGAACCTGGTCCTGATCCCTGAGTACGGATACATGGGGTCGGGGTGGGCGACGGTGGTCACCGAGGTGCTGGTGCTCGTCGCGCTCGGGGCCGGCGTGGCGCGGATCCCCGGGCCTCCGCCCGTTCCCGTGGATCCCGACGGCCAAGACGATCGGCGCGGGCGTGGTCACGGGTCTCGCGGGCTGGGCGATGCTCGACGTGGTGCCCTGGCCGGCGGGACTCGCGGTCCTCGCCGTGCTCTACCTCGGATCGGTGCACCTGCTGAGCCCGAACGGTGCCGGGGGCCTGCGGGCCTTCGCGGGAGAGCCGACCGACGATCTCGCCGCCGCGGTCGCCGACGATCTCGACCGTCGCAACCTCGGCACCGGCGAGGCCGAGTAGGAGCGTCGGCCCGCGGTCGCCGGACCGCTCAGCCCTCGTAGTAGGAGGCGGTCTTCTGCACCGTGGCGCGGTTGATCACGACGCCGATCAGGTTGGCGCCCGCGCGCTCGAGCGCCTCGACCGACTGGCGGACGGCCCGCCGGCGGCTGGTCTTCACGTCCAGCACGAAGATCGTGGCGTCGCACTGCGAGGCCACGGCCATCGCGTCGGCGAACAGGCCGGCCGGCGGGGTGTCGACGATCACGAGGCGCACCGCCCGCAGGGCGTCGAGCACGTGGCGGAAGGAACGGGCCCCGAGCACGCCGGACGCGTCCTGCACGGGCGCACCGCTCGGGAGCACCCGCAGGTACGCGTTGTCCGGCACCTTGGTCGAGCGCCGTGGTCAGGTCGCCGCCCTGGAGCACCGAGGACAGGCCCGGGGCGCGGGGGATGCCGAGTCGCTCGTGCACGGTGGGCTTGCGCAGGTCGCCGTCGATGAGGACGATCTTCTCCTCGAGCCCCGCGGCCGACTCGGCGAGGTGGGTGGCGGTGAAGGTCTTGCCGGCGGCCTGGTTGGCGCTGACGATCGCGACCGTCCGAGGCTTCCCGGCACCCTTCGAGGACCATCAGGTTGGTCCGCAGGACGCGGAAGGCCTCGGTGACCTCGATGCCCTCGCCGCGTGGGATCTTGGCGAGGATCGGCAGGCCGGTGAGCTCGGCGACGTCCGAGGTGTCCTCGGTTCCCGAGAACCGGTCGCCGACGTAGTGGGCGAGCACGGTCAGCTCGCTCACGACGACGAGGGCGACGAGGAAGCCGAGCAGCGCGTCACGTGCCGGCTTCGGCGAGATCGGGTCGCTTGGCGACGATCGTGCCGGACAGGTTGTTGAGCACGTCGACCGGGACGCGGAACGCGTCGGCCTCGGAGGACGCGAGCGACACCAGCCGCTGCTGCAGCGCGACGCGCTCGGGGTCGTTGGCCGGCGAGCGCGGCGAGCTGCTCCTCGACGTTCTTGCGCTCGAGCCGGATCGGGTCGAGCAGGTCGCTGCGCTTGCGGTCCCCGCCGGCGCGTACGAAGCCGATCAGCGCCTGGGCGGCGTGACGCGTCAGCTTCTCGGCGTCCGGCGCGGGTCGGGCCGGTGCCCTTGATCTGGAGGAATCCGAGGTCGCCGAGCGCGGAGGCGGAGAGCCGGTTGGCGGCTTCGCTCGGGCTGATCTTCAGCTTCGAGCTGTTGAGGACCGACAGGATCACGCTGCGGGTCTCGATGTACTGCGACGTAGGTCCGGGCGAGGAAGCTCGCCGCGTCCTGCTCGGACTGGCCGGCCTGGACCGTCCCGGGCTCGCACCGTCAGGACGTCCTTCGCCTCGTAGGTGTCGGCCCGCAGTCCCGAGGCCAGGAACACCGCCACCGCGATGACCGCCGAGATGACGACGATCCGGAGCCAGTTCTCCGCGATGACGCGGAAGTGCGCGGCGAGATCCATGAAGGCGCTCATGATAGGGGGCGCGGCCCCCGGATCGGTGACGCCCCCGGAGCCGCGAACGGCCGGAAAACAGGGCTGCTTGACCGGCGGGGCCGGCCGGCGCGTGCGCTCAGCCGCCGCCGAGGCGGCGGGCCGTCTCGCCCGCCATCGCCGGTCCGGGTGCGGGCTCCGGCGCGATGGTCGCGACCACGCCGATCATGAGCCAGAACAGCTGGTCCATCGGCGCGAGCTCGAGGTACGTCGCCACGAGGGCCGCGGTCATGATCGCGAGCGAGTTGGGCGACCGCGCCGTTGACGAAGTCGCGGTCGATGCCCGTGGTTCTTCGCTCCACGTCCCGGAAGAACAGGAAGATCGAGACGACCATCATCACGAAGAACCAGAGGCCGAAGACGCCGATCTCGAACAGCACCTTGAGCCAGCTGTTGTCAGGGACGTACGTCGCGTCGGGGTCCTGGAACTTCAGCTTTGCTGCCTTCTCCGCGGCGGCACCGGTCGTGCCGACGCCGGTGCCGAACGGGTGCGCGGCGAAGAGCTCGAACCGGTCGCCCCACGAGAAGGTGCGGTCCTGGAGGCTGTTCGAGCTGAACACCGCGCGGGTGAGCACCGCGCCCGACGGCAGGAACAGCGCCGCGACGAGCACGAACGGGATGCCGTAGACGAGGATCTTGTAGCGGTGGAAGGCGAGGTAGAGCAGTCCGACGGCGAGCCCGAGCATCGCGCCGCGCACGAACGAGTACAGGAGGCCGGTCGCGATGATCGGCAGGCTCAGGAAGAAGAGCTTGCTGCGGAGCCGGCGCGGTTGCGCGAGCGACACGGGCAGCCCGAGGAGCACCGCGAGCATGAGGTAGAAGCCGAACGGGAACGGCAGGTTGAAGGTCGAGAACGACCGGAGCGTGAAGCCGCTCGGTGAACCGGATGTTGTCGCCGTACGCGTACCCCATGTTGTGGAGGTACTCGTGGCCCACGATCTGCTGCCAGATCCCGACGAGCGACGTGACCACGGCGAGGATCATGAAGATCGTGACGAGGTGGTCGCGCTCCTTCCGGCTCAGCGGGCACCGCCAGAGGACGAGGGCGATGATCGCGGAGAAGTAGGAGAGTCGAAGTCCGACGAGCGCGGTCGTCCGGTCCACGAAGAACGCGGCCACGAGCCCGACGGCAAGGTACGCGAGGAACGGTCCGACGAAGCGCGGCAGCTTCCGCTTCGCCCCGGAACGGGCCTCCGGCGGGCAGAGGAAGGTGCCGACCAGCAGGGCGAGGATCACCACCTGCTTCCACGGGTTCGTCCACGACGGCCCGAGCACGTGCAGCATCCCGTCGAAGGGGAGCAGGGCGGCGAGCCCGAGGATCCCGACCTGCGGGCCGGTTGATCACGATGATGGCCGCGGGCACGAGCAGCGCGATCCCGGCGAACCAGATCCCGTATCCCGTGGCGAGCGCCACGATCAGGAGCACCAGGCCGACGCCGAAGGTCCACGGCGCCCGGATCGGGTGCCGCCGCATCTCGTCGCGCACCGCGGTCATGAGCGTCCGACACTACCGGCCGCCGGTTCCCGCGACGTGGCGCTCAGACGCGGGCGCCGCGTGCCAGCTCCCGGGCGACGGCGAGGAGCCGGTCGGTGTGCTCGTCCCAGGTGACCGCGCCGTCGGGGACCCGGGGCGCGAGGGGCGCCCGGGTCCGCCCGGCTGCCGCCGTCGATGGCGCGCCGCCAGGCCGCCGGATCGCCGGCGTCGAGGTGCACCACGCCGGCGGCGCCGGCCGCGACCTCGCGCAGCGCCAGGTCCGGGCTCGCGAGCACGGGCGCACGGAAGGTCATCGCCTCGAGCAGCGGGAGCCCGAACCCCTCTTCGTGGCGTCGGGAACAGCACGACCCGGGCCTGCTCGTAGCACCACCGGAGGCGCGCGTCGTCGGCGTCGCGGATCCAGACCGCGCGGCCGGCCCGCTCGAGGTCCGACAGCTCGGCCCGGGCCCGGTCGTCGCCGCCGGCGTCGGGTCCCACGACCACGAGGGTGAGCGCCGGCGGGTCGGCTCCGACCCAGAGGCGCGTGAGCAGGCCGAGGTTCTTGCGCGGGGAGAGGTCGCCCACGACGAGCGCGAAGGGCTGGTCCGCCAGGGACGGGATCGGGTCCGGCACGGCCTCGAGCAGATGCCGGCTCATGCCGTTCGGGACCACGTCGCACTTGCGCTCCCACGCGGGGTCCAGCGCGCCGAGCCGGGTCCGAGTGGCCGCGCTCGACCGCGACGAGCCGGGAGGCGCGGGTCAGCGACGAGCGGTACTGCGCGGGCAGGAGCAGGCGCTTCGCGAGCGCGTTCTCGTGCGCTCGCGTGATGGTCAGGACGTCGTGCACGACGAGCAGCGTCGGGCGCCGGGTGTTCGGCACGAGGTGCTTGGTGCCGATGACGACCTCCGCATCCGGCCGCGCGCGAAGGCCGTGCCGGACCGGTACCGGTCCCAGAGTGCGAGCGAGAGCTGGTCCGAACGGGGTGGGACGACGACGTCGTCGAGTACGGGCTCCGTCAGCCGTCGCACCGTCGGGGACGCCACTCGCGGGGGCGAGCACGGTCAGGCGGACGTCGTCGCGGCGCGGCGCAGGCGGCGAGGACCTCGCGGACGTAGCGGCCGATGCCGCCCGGCAGGTCGACGGTGTCGGCGAGCATGCCGACGCGCAGGGGCTGACGCACGCGATCGAGTGCTCTCCGGGGACGACGGGGACCAGTAGCCTACGGCCTCCTGATGCGCGTCCTGATGGTCTCGAGCCTCTGGCCGCCCGAGGTGCTCGGGCGGCGCCGAGCAGTACGCGGCGGCACTCTCCGGGCGGCTGCGGGCCGCCGGCCACACGGTCGGCGTCGTGACCCTCGGCGTCGAGGGCGACGGACGTCGTCGCCACGGTCGCACCCCGCCCGTATCCGCTGTCAGACTTTCGCGTCCCAGCCCGCCGCACCGTCGGGCGCGGTTCCACCTCACCGATGTGATCCGGACCGACACTCGCGGCGGCCCTGGCCACGCGGCCTGCAGGAGTTCCGGCCCGGACGTGGTGCACAGCCACGTCGTGCAGGGTATGGGCACGACGTCGCTGACCGAGCCCGGCGTGCTCGGCGTCCCGCACGTCCACACGCTCCACGACTACTGGCTGCTGTGTCAGCGCAACTCGATGGTCCGGCGCGACGGCACCGCCGTGCACCGAGCAGTGTCGCTCGTGCCGCGATCGATCGGCGGCGGTCCGGGAGCGCGCGGATCGAACGGCATCCGCCCGAGGTCGTGATCGCCGTCTCCGAGGCGGTCGCCCGTCCCGCACCTCGCGCGCCTCGCCTGGATGCGCGGCCGGACGCGCGTGATCCACAACCCCGTCGGGACCCCCGACCCCGCCGCGACCCGCCGCGCGCGACCGGGCTCACCCGTGACGTTCGGCTACCTGGGCCGGCTCGGGCGCGACAAGGGGATCCTCACGCTGCTGCGCGCGTACGCGACCTTCGCGATGCCGGAGGAGCGCGGCGGCGGTCGTGCGGTTGATCGTGGCCGGACGCGGTCCCGAGGACCGGATGCGGTGCGTGACGCTGCCCGGTGTGGAGTACCGCGGGTGGGTCGACGAGAGGGAGAAGGAGACGATGCTCGCCGAGGTCGACTGCCTCGTCGTGCCGTCGGAATGGGAGGACCCGGCGCCGCTCGTGGTCAACGAGGCGCGCCGCCGGGGGATCGTCGTCGTCGGCACCACGGCCGGGCGGCATCCCTGAGCTGTCGCGCCCGTAGAACCAGGACCTGCTCGTCCCACCGGGTGACGCCCGCGGGCGTCGCCGCGGCCCTGCACCGGGTGGTCGACGAGCCCACGACGCCTTCGCCCCCGCGCCCGGCGGCCGAGCCGATGGACGACGCCGGGCACCTCCGGGCGGTGGAGGCCGCCTACGCGGACACGATCGCGGCGCGGCGACCACCGAGCGTGACGGGACGGTCCGGCCGGGGCAGGTAGCCTTTCCCGATGGGTGTGGGTCTCTCGCAGCGGCGCCGCGCCGTGGAATCCGGCGCCGACGGCGCCGCGTCGGTCCGGGAGATCGCGAGGGACCGCCCCTTCGTCATCCTCGGGGATCGCCGGGCGTGCTCGCGCTGGGAGTGGTGCTCCGCTTCGTGTGCCGGTCCGACCTCTGGGCCGACGAGGTCCTCTCGGTCAACATCGCCGAAGCTGCCGGTCGGGCGGATCCCCGGTGCGTTCCGCCACGACGGCGCCCCGCCGCTCTACTACCTGCTCCTGCACGGCTGGATGCGCGTCTTCGGCACCGGCAACGCCTCGGTCGCGCGTCGCTGTCAGGCTGCATCGGGACGCTGACGTTCGTCCCCGTCTTCTTCGCCGGCCGGCGACTCGACGCCCGCCGCGTCAGGCTCGGCCTCGGCCGAGGACCCACGCCGGCTGGTCGTGGCGTGGAGCGCGCTCCTGCTCTTCGCGTTGTCACCGTTCGCGATCTGGTACTCCACCGAGACCCGCATGTACGCGCTGGTGATGCTGCTCGTCGCCATCGGGTACCTCGCGGTCGAGCGCGGCGCTCGAGCGGCCGTCCCTCGGCCGGCTCGCCGCCGTCGCGGCTCGTCACCGGGCTGCTGCTCTACACGCACTACTGGTCGTTCCCGCTCCTCGCCCTGGTCACCGGCTGGCTCCTCGTCCGGACCGTCCAGCGGCGACCCGGGCGACGCGTCGGACGGGTCTCCGGCTGCTCGGCGCGCTCGCGGTGGGCGTGGCTCTCGTTCGCGCCGTGGATCCCGGACTTCGTGTTCCAGCTGCGCCACACCGGCACTCCGTGGGGTGCGCCGGTGAGCCCGTTCGGGAGCTGGGCCGCCGCGTTCAAGTCGTTCGGCGGGAACGCCCACCCGGCCGGCTGGCTGCTCGTGCTGCTCGTGCTGCTGGGCGTGTTCGCGGCCGCGGCGGGGGACCGTCAGCTGACGATCGACATGACCACGCGTCCGGGGGTTCGCCTCGAGGCGCTGATCGCGTTCGGGACCATCGCCCTCGGGCTGCTTCGTCGCACGGGTCTCGGGCACCACGTTCGAGGGCCGCTACGCCGCCGTGGTGTTCCCGCTCATCGTGCTGATCGCCGCGTTCGGGTTGACCGCCTTCGGCGACCGCCGGATCCGCGACCGGTGTGCTCGTGCTCGCGCTCGCACTCGGCGCGTGGGGCGGTGCGAGCAACGCGGCCCGCAACCGGACCCAGGCCTACCAGCTCGCGCCGATCATCCAGTCCCACGCGGCGCCCGGCGACGTCGTCGTGTACTGCCCCGACTCGATCGGGACCGATGTCGTCGGACGGATCCACGCCGACGTGCAGACGGTCGCGGTGCCCGGTCCCGGCTCGCCGAGCCGGATCGACTGGGTCGACTACGCGGCCCGGGTCCGGGCGATCGAGCCCGAGCAGTTCGCGGCCCAGATCCTCAACCGGGCCGGGCGCCACGCGATCTGGTTCGTGTACACCAACAACGGCACCGAGGTCGACCGGCAGTGCGACGCGATCGCGGACTTCCTCAGCCTCCGGCGACCGAACCGGGTGCGCGAGTTGGAGCCGGACCCGTACTTCTTCGAGCACCAGGGGCTCTACCGCTACCCGGCGCCGAGCTGAGGCACGACCGGCGCGGCGACCGCGCGGGCCGTCCGTCGCGTCCGCCAGTAGACGTCCTCCATCAGGAGGTGCGCGAACTCGGCGTTGCGGCCCGCGCTCGCGAGCCCACGCAGGCCGTGTGACGTGATCGCTCGACGTGCGGGCTCCGTCTCGGTCGCGAAGACCGGATAGGCGAGCGGTGTCCGGGTCGAGAACGTCCCCAGGTGCCGCCGGCGCAGATCGGGGACGAGGTCGGTGAGCGCGTCGAGCGCGACCGCCGCGAGATCGTCGATCGCCGCGGACCAGACGGCGTCACCGACCTCGGCGCCGAAGTCGACCGTCAGGACGGTCTCGCCCGGGGCCGCGAGCGACGGCATCGCCATCGGGGCCTCGGTCACCCGGAAGAACGGGAGGGACCGGTCGGGGAACCACATCACCGGCTGGTCGAGGAGATTCCGGCCGCGGACGTGGAGCTGGACGAACACCATGGCCCGGAATCGGAGTCCGGCGAGCGGCGCGACGGCGGGATGGTCGACCACGCGGGGGAGGGCCGGGGCCGGGAGCGTCGAGATGACCGCCGCCGCGTCGAGGTCGCGTCCCGCAGCCCGCACGCCGACCACGCGATCGCCGTCGAGCTGCACGGCCTCGACCGGTGACTGCAGCCGGACCCGTCCGGCCAGCTCGTCGGCCAGCTTCCGCACGAACACCTCGAGTCCCTCGCGCGGGTAGACGTGCCAGACGTTGGCGCTCTGGGGTGCCTCGGCGCAATACCCGATCGCGACCGGCCGCCCGGTCATCCGGCGCGCCGCGGTCAGGGCGATCGTGCCGCCGATGCTGCCGGGGATCTTGTCCATGACCGACGGGGCGAGCTCCTCGGCCGGTCGTCCGGACCATGCCTCGAGCAACGGCAGCGCGACCTCGTCGGCGAGCGCCGTGCCGTACTCGGCGCGGAACCGGTCGGCCGCGGACCGCGCGTCGGCGGGCGCGCGGAGGCGGCTCGCCGCGGCGGCGGCTGCGAAGCGCGGTGTCCGCAGCAGGCCGAGCGGGTAGCCGACACTGCGGCCGCCGATCCGGACCGCCTCGCCGTAGCAGGCCGCGTCGTCGCACCGGTCCATGACGCCGAGCGCCGTCGCCAGGCGGTTGGTCACGAAGTGGGCACCGGTGTCGAAGGACACGCCGCCCTGCTCCCGGTGGCTGCGCGCGAGCCCCCCGACGGCGTCACCGGCCTCGAGCACCACGACGTCCCGTCCCAGCCGCTGGATCTCGACGGCCGCGACGAGACCGGCGAAGCCACCGCCGAGCACGACGATCGGCGGGGAGGCCGTCATGGCCGGCGCAGGACCGCGCGGAGGAGCGCCCCGCGTCGGGCGAGCTGGTGGACGGCGTCCAGGAGCGTGCCTGCCGCGAGCGCGACCGGCGACTCGAGCGACAGTCCGTCGACGAGCCCGGCCGGCGCGCCCCAGTCGTCGAGCGCGTTCCTCGCCGAGTAGACCCAGTTGACCGGGCTCATCATCGTGCCGAGCTCGGCGACCTCGAACCCGCTCGCCTCGGCGAGCCGGCGGAGCGACGGTCCGTCGAAGAGATACCAGTGACGCGGGAAGTGGTAGCCGCCCCAGTGCCGGCGCTTGGCGATCCGGAAGTCCAGCGAACCGGTGTTGTCGGTGACCACCAGCAGGCGACCGCCGGGAACGAGGAGCCGGCGGATCTCGGCCAGGACCGAGGCCGGGTCCGCGAGGTGCTCGACCGTCTGGATGAGCAGGCACGCCTCGAAGGATCCCTCGGTCAGGCCGAGGTCCTCGACGCGCCCCCGATGCACGGTGAGCCCGCGACGGCGAGCGGCGGCGATGGCGCGATCGTCGAGATCCACGCCCTCGACGGTCCAGCCCGGCGGGCCGAACCGGCGGAGCAGATCGAGGTGGAACCCGTCACCGCAGCCCACGTCGAGGATGCGTGCGTCGGGGGGGAGCGACCGGAACGCGCGCAGGAGCCGGCGCGCTTCGAGCCGGCGGCGGACGGAGTACACGAAGCCGAAGCGATCCTCGGTGAACGCGAACGCGTGGTAGTGGTCGGGGTAGATGCGGTCGAGCTCGCCCGCGGTGGGCCGCGTGTCGAGGTAGACGACGCCGCAGTGCACGCAGCGCACGGCGAGGAAGCTGTCGGGAGACGTGCGGTACTCGAAGTCGGGTCCCGTGCCGACGGGCTCGGAGTCGCGGGTCCCGCAGATGCAGCAGCGCGCCGACTCGAGGTCCAGGGGCCGCGTGGTCACCGGGCGGCCGATGGCGTCACCGGGTCGCGTCACCGTCGTCTCGACCACGCATCGCATCGTAGTGACGGGTGCTCGTCGGTGTCGTCGGGTCGGGACGCGGTGACGAACCGCTCGATCGCCGTGACCGTCCGGCGCCCGGCGTGCCCGTCCCCGTAGGGGGTGGGCGTCAGGGCGAGCGCCGCGGACACCGCGTCGAGCTCGCCGAGCAAGGCGCGGACCGTCCGACCGATCGCGGGGCCGGCGTCGACCAGCGTCGCGAACGTGTCGAGGACCTCGGGACGCTCCGTCGATCGCCGCACGACCACCACGGGCCGACCGACGACCGACGCCTCCTCCTGCACGCCCCCGGAGTCCGAGACCGCGAGCGCGCAGTCGGCCAGCGCACTGAGGAAGGTGCGGTAGCCGAGCGGCACCGGTCGTCACGATCGCGCCGCCCCCGAGCACCACGCCGGCGTGGACGGCCCGGTCGACCGTGCGGGGGTGCAGGGGGAGGAGGACGGGGACGGGGAGCGCGGCCAACTCGGCGACGATGCGGGCAAGTCGCTCGGGGTCGTCGACGTTCTCCGGACGGTGGAACGTCGCCAGCACGTACCCGCCCGGTTCCACGCCGAGCTCGGAGAGGAGGCCGCGGCGGACCTCGGCCGAAGGGAGGACCCGGCGGGCGGCGTCCACCACGGTGTTCCCCGTGACGCACGATGCGGTCGGCGGCGATCGCCTCGGCGAGCAGGTGGTCGCGGGCGAGGGCCGTCGGCGCGCAGAGGAGGTCCGCGAGGTGGTCGGTGACCACGCGGTTGCGCTCCTCGGGCATCGTCCGGTCGAAGCTGCGGAGTCCCGCCTCGACGTGGACCACCGCGAGGCCGAGGGCCGAGGCCGCGAGCGCACCGGCCAGGGTCGAGTTCGTGTCGCCCTGGACCACGACGACCGAAGGCGCCGCCTCGGCGAGGATCTCGGTGAGGCCGATCACGGCGTCGCCGATCTGCAGCCCCCGCGGTCGCGCGCGCACGGTGGTCGACCGGGAGGGCGACGAGAGACCAAGGTCGGCCAGCAGCGGGGCGAGCGCCGCCGGGGGGTGCTGGCCGGTGTGGACCGTCAGCGCTGCCGTTCCGAGCTCCCAGAGCACGGGGGCGAGCTTCACCACCTCGGGCCGGGTGCCGTAGACGACGGCGACCTCGGCTTCGCGCATCGGTGCTCCCCGGGTGGTGGTCGAAGTTTCGCGGCGAGCGGTGAGTAGCCCGCAAAACCCGCCGATACAGTACGGACGCGACATGGTCGCGCCTTCGATGATGGCACGGGGGAGAGATCGGGAGCCGTACTTGCACGGACCACCACTGCTGCTGCCCTCGGACCAGGACGCGTCCGGGCGGTCGCTGGGCACGGAGGAGTTGGCACGGTTCCGCGCCGTGATCGAGTCCGGCACCCTCACCGCGACCAAGGGCGTGCAGACGCCCGAGCTCGAGCAGCGCGCGAGGGAGCTGACAGGCGCCCTGCACACGATCGCGTGCAGCTCGGGGAGCGCGGCGATCCACTCCGCGGTCGCGGCGCTGGATCCCGAGCCCGGTGACGAGATCGTGACGACTGCGATCACCGACATGGGCGCGCTCGCGCCGATCCTCGCCCAAGGTGCGATCCCGCGCTTCGCGGACGTCGACGCCGTCGACCGGCATGGTCACCGCGGCCACGGTCGAGGCGGCCCTGTCGGCACGGACGCGTGCGGTCGTCGTCACCCACCTCTTCGGGCTGCCCGCGCGAATCGACGAGATCGTCGCCCTGGCCGACGCGCGCGGCATCCCGGTCGTGGAGGACTGCGCACAGGCGTTCCTGACCCGGCGCGGCGGGCGGCCGGTCGGCTCCTTCGGAGCGATCGCGTGCTTCTCGACCCAGCAGGGCAAGCACATCACCACCGGGGAGGGCGGGCTGGTCGCTCACCGACTCGGACGCGCTGGCCCGCCGGGCCCGGATGTTCGTGAACAAGGCGTGGCCCTACGGCGAGTCGGACCCCGACCACGAGTTCCTGGCGCTCGAACTACCGCACGACCGAGCTGCAGTCCGCGGTCGCGAACGCCCAGCTCGACAAGCTCGATGCCGGGGTCGCCCGGCGCCGGAGCGACGGTCGCGCGCTTCGCCGCCGCGGTCGTCGATCTGCCCGGCGTCGCGCTCCCGACCGTTGCGTCCGACGACGTGGCGACGTGGTGGAAGGTACCGCTCCTCGTCGACGCGTCGGTGCCGGGCGGCCCGCGGGCGGTCGGCGCCGCGCTCGCCGCTCGAGGTGTCGCCAGCGCGCCGCGCTACATCCAGAAGCCGGCGTTCGCCTGCCGGGTGTTCACCGAGCAGAGGACGTTCGGTTCGAGTCGCTGGCCCTTCACGCTCGCGCGACCCGGAGGCGCTCGACTACTCGCGCGGAGCGCTTCCCGGGAACGTTCGAGTACCTCGACCGCGTGCTCGTGCTGCCGTGGAACGAGCGGTACGAGGACGGGCACGCGGACGCGGTCGCGGAGGCGCTCGGCGCGGTCGTCCGCGAGCTGGGCGCGGCCGCATGACCGTGCGCTTCGGGATCGTCGGCGCCGGCGGCATCGCGCGGAGCTATCTCGCAGGTGTTCTCCGGGTTCGAGGGCGCCGACGCTCGTCGCCGTCGCCGACGTCGACCCCGATGCCGCCACGGCCGCGTTCGGCCGGTACGACCGGACGCCACGCGTCCACGCCGACGTCGACGACCTGCTGGCCCACGCCGATGTCGACGCGGTCGTGGTCTGCACGCCGCCGGACGCCCACCCCGAGGTCGCGCTGGCGGCGATCCGCGCCGGTGTGGCGGTGCTGTGCGAGAAGCCGCTCGCGATCGGCGTCGACGCGGCCCGAGCGCATGGTCGTCGGCCGCGACCGTCGGCCGGCGTCCCGTTCACGATGGCCACCAAGTTCCGGTTCGTCGACGCCGTCGTCCAGGCCCGGCGGCTCGTCGGACTCGGGCGCGCTCGGCGAGCTGATCCACGTCGAGAACGTGTTCGCGTCCCGCGTCGACATGGCGCAGCGGTGGAACTGCGAACCGCGCCGTCAGCGGTGGCGGGGTCCTCATCGACAACGGCACGCACTCGGTCGACATCGCCCGCCATTTCCTCGGGCCGATCCGCGAGGCGCTCGTCGTCGAGGCGCCACGGACGCAGTCGCTCGACGTCGAGGACAGCGCGCAGCTGCTGCTCCGGGCGGACACCGATGCGACCGCGACGATCGACCTGTCGTGGAGCTACGACAACGTCGACGACAACTACCTCCGCGTCTACGGCAGCGAGGGCGCGCTGCGCATCGGATGGCAGCGCTCGGAGTTCCGGACCAACGCCGACGCCGAGTGGCGCGCGTTCGCCGAGCCGGTACGACAAGGTCCGGTGCATGCGCGCCCAGGTGCAGGAACTTCTGCGCGGCGCTCGAGGGCGAGAGAGTCGCTGGCGGTCAGTCCGCCGCCGACGCGATCGCGTCGGTCCAGGTCATCGACGCCGCGTACCGGTCGCTGACCCTCGGCGACTGGGCCTCGGTGGAGCCGGCCCGGCCGGTCCAGGCGGCCGGTGGAGACGTCGCGGTGACGGCGGGCCGACCGACGACCATCTCGATCCACCCGACCGCCGAGATCGAGCCCGGTGTCACGATCGGCCCCGGCACCGCGATCTGGTCGGGCGTCCACGTCCGCGGGACCGGCCACGACGATCGGCGCCTCCGTGATCGTGGGGGAGCGCACCTACATCGCGTACGGCGTCGTCGTCGGCGACCGGTCGAAGATCAATGCCGGCGTCTACCTGTGCACCGGCGTCACGCTCGGGTGCGGTGTCATGGTCGGTGCCGGCGTCCATCTTCACCAACGACCGCTACCCGCGTGCGACGACCCCCGACCTCCGACGCGCTGCGCCCCTCCGAACCCGACGAGCACGCCCGGCCCACCGTCGTCGAGGACGGCGCCACGATCGGCGCCGGCAGCGTCATCGGTGCCGACCTCACCGTCGGCCGCTTCGCGATGGTGGGCATGGGTGCGGTCGTGACGCGGTCGGTCGCGCCGTTCCACCTCGTCGTCGGCCAGCCCGCCCGCCCGGTCGCGGTGGTGTCCCGGGCGGGCGAGCCGCTGTTGCGGTTCTCCGGTGCGCGTCCGCCCGACCGGGACCTGCTGACGTGCCCGGTCAGCGGGCTGCGCTACGCCACGTCGCGACGGGGTGGTCGAGGAGCTGGACCCGCCGTCGTGATCCGGTCCGGGCGACTCCGTCGGGATCGTCGGCGGCGGGCGTGCTCGGGCTGACCCTCGCGCTGCGGCTCGCGGAGGCCGGTCGCGCGTGTCACCGTCCTCGAGGCCGCGCCGACGCTCGGTGGCCTGGCGGCGCCGTGGACGATCCCGACGCCGGAGCGGCGACGTGAGCTGGGACCGCTACTACCACGTCACCCTCGAATCCGACGCGCGAGCTGCGCGCGCTGCTCGCCGACCTCGACCTCGATCGCGAGGTCCACTGGACCGACGACCCGGACCGGCTACCTCGCCGACGGCCGCCTGTCGCCGCTCTCGACGCCCAGGGACTTCCTCGCGCTGCCCGGCCTGTCCTGGTGGGCCAAGGCCCGCCTCGCGGCGACGCTCGCTCGCGGGACGCTCGTTCGCGACTGGCGCCCGCTCGAACGGATGCCCGTCGAGCAGTGGCTCACCCGCTGGTCCGGTCGGGCGACCTTCCGACCGGTTCTGGGTCCCGCTGCTCGAGGCGAAGCTCGGTCCCGCGTGGACCGAGGCCAACGCGGCGTTCATCTGGGCGACGATCCAACGGCTGACAGCGGCGCGCCGGGCCGGCATCGGCGACGAGCGGTTCGGCGCGGTCCCCGGAGGCTACGGGCGCGTGCTCGCGGTCCTCGAGCAGTCGACTCGGCGCGCTCGGAGCGACGATCCGTGTCGGCACGCGCGGTCGACGAGGTCCGGGCGGACGGTCGGTGGCGTGGCCGTCACGACCGGGAACGTCGACGAGCGGTTCGACCACGTCGTGCTCACGACCACGCCGCGGGTCGCGGCCGCGCTCCTCCCGTCGGCGCCGGCCGGGGTCCGCGAGCGGATGCTCGCCGTCCGCTCCCAGGGTGTCGTCTGCACGTCGGTCGTGCTCACCCGGCCCCTCTCGCCGTACTACCTCACCTACCTGATGGACGACCTGCCGTTCACCGCGGTGGTCGAGATGACGACGCTGATCCCGCCGGCGTGGCTCGGCGGGCACGCCCTGGTGTACCTCCCGCGGTACTGCGCACCCGACGACGACTGGTTCGACCGTTCCGACGAGGACGTCGCGGCCGCGATGCTCGCGGGTCTCGAGCGCATGCACCCCGGTGCCGGTGCGGCCGTGGTGGCGGTCAGCGTCGCGCGGAGCCGGCGAGGTGTTCCCGCTGCCGCGCCTGCGCTACTCCGAGACGGTCCCGCCGACGGACACCGGCGTGCCGGGGGTGAGCCTGGTCTCGTCGGCCCAGATCGTGAACGGGACCCTCAACGTGAACGAGACCGTCGCGCTCGCCGTCCGCTCGCTCCCGGCGTTGACGGGCAGGGTCGCACCCGGCCCGTAGGATCCGCACCCGAAGGGGTGGCGATGCAACCCGTCGCGAGTCTGTCGCTCGACGCCGACAACCAGTGGTCCTACCTCGCGATCCGTGGGGTCCCGACCTGGTCCGACGCGGCGTCCTACCTCCCGGTGCTCGGGCCCCGGCTGCTCGACCTGGTGGGGGAGCGGGACCTGCGCATCACCGTGTTCGCGGTGGGCCGGGACGCCGACCGTGACGAGGACGCCGCGGTGTTCCGGTCGATCGCCGCGGCGGGCCACGAGGTCGGGAACCACTCCTACCGCCACCAGCCCTGGCTGCACCGCTACCGCGAGACCGAGCTCGAGGAGGAGCTGGGTCGCGCCGAGGACGCGATCGCCGGCGCCACCGGAGTCCGCCCCGACGGGTTCCGCGGGCCCGGGTACAGCCTCTCGGAGGACACGCTGCGGGTGCTCGTCCGCCGCGGCTACCGGTACGACGCGTCCACCCTCCCGACCGTCATCGGCCCGGTGGCCCGGGCCGTGTACTTCCGCACCGCGCGGCTGGACGCGGCCCAGCGTGAGGAGCGGAAGCATCTCTACGGCACCTGGTCCGACGGCCTGCGCCCGTTGCGGCCCTACCGGTTCGGCATCGACGGTGCCGAGATGCTGGAGCTGCCGGTCACGACCCTGCCGCTCCTGCGGCTGCCGATCCATGTGAGCTACCTCTTGATGCTGTCGGCGTACTCGGAGTCCGCCGCGCGCGGCTATTTCCGGGCCGCGCTCCGGGCCTGCCGCCTCGCGGGGTCGAGCCCTCGATCCTGCTCCACCCGCTGGACCTCCTCTCGGGCGAGGAGGCGCCGGACCTGCGATTCTTCCCGGGCATGCAGATCGCCCGAGCGACCAAGCTGGCCCGCGTGGCGAGCTACCTGGATCTGCTGGCGCCGCGACGTTCCGCGTGGTCCCCGTGGGCGAGCACGCGACGCTCGCGGCCGGGCGGCCGCTGCCGACGCGGGCGGCGAGGTTCGCGGCATGACCGACCCGATGACGGCAGGACGGCGGGCGCGACCGCCCCTGGTGTCGGTGATCGTCCCCGCGTTCAACGAGGCCGATGTGATCGTCGCCACGCTCGACACGCTCGTCGAGCACCTCCGCACGCTCGAGCCGCGGTTCCGGTGGGAGGTCGTGGTCGTCGACGACGGCAGCACCGACACGACCGGCGACCTCGCCCAGTCCTTCGCGGCGGAGCACGACGGCGTGCGCGTCCTGCGCCACCGCGTGAACTTCCGCCTCGGCCAGGCGATGCGCTACGCGTTCGGCCAGACCGAGGGCGACTACGTCGCCGTGATCGACTGCGACCTCAGCTACTCGCCCGACCACATCACCCGGATGCTCCACACCGCCGAGGACACCGGCGCCCGGATCGTCATCGCGTCTCCGTACCTGCGCGGCGGGACGACCACCAACGTGCCGTTCGTCCGCCGTATCCTCTCCCACGGCGCGAACCGGCTCCTCGGGCTCACGGCCGGCGGCGGGCTCACGACGTTGACCGGCATGGTCCGGGTCTACGACGGGCCGTTCCTCCGCAGCCTCGACCTGCGGGCGGTCGACGCGGACATCAACGTGGAGATCGTGGCCAAGGCGCGCATCCTCCATGCCCGGATCGTCGAGATCCCTGCCCACCTGGACTGGTCGTTCGCGACCACGGCGGGCGAGCGCCGCGCCGTCGAGGGGAGGCTCAGCGGCGCGACGATCTCGTCGCTGTTCTCGTCGTTCCTCTTCCGGCCGTTCCTCTTCTTCGTCGTGCCGGGGCTGGTGCTCCTGCTCATCGCCGCCTACTCGTTCGGCTGGGTGGTCTGGCACGTCGCGCAGGTGTACGGCGACCCGTCGGCCCACGGGAACTCGGGGCTGACGGGCGCGATCCAGAACGCCTACGAACGGGCGCCCCACGCGTTCCTCGTCACGGGTGTGACCTCGATCCTGGCATTCCAGCTGATCACGCTCGGGTTGGTGGCGGCCCAGGCGAAGCGCTACTTCGAGGAGCTGTACCACCTCGGCACCTCGATCCGGCGCCGGCTCCCGCCCGGCCCGCCGCGGGACGTGCTCGACGAGGCGTAGCCGTCCGGGCCACCGGACCCGGGTCGCTGGGCAGGCCGGCGGTAGTCTGCAGGGACCGTCCGTTCCCCGAGAGGTGTGCCGCGTGAGCGCCCGTCCCGATCCCCTCGCCGCTGCCGATCCTGAGCTCGCCGACATCGTCGGCGCGCGAGGTCGAGCGCCAGAACACGACGATCCAGCTGATCGCGTCGGAGAACTTCACGTCGCCGGCAGTGATGGCCGCGCAGGGCACCGTGCTCACGAACAAGTACTCGGAGGGCTACCCGGGCAAGCGCTACTACGGCGGCAACTTCGTGGTCGACGACGCGGAGGAGCTGGCCCGCACCCGCGCGTGCGAGCTCTTCGGTGCCGAGCACGCCAACGTGCAGCCGCACTCGGGTGCCAACGCGAACATGGCCGCGTTCCTCGCGTTGTTGGAACCGGGCGACAAGGTCATGGGAATGCGGCTCGACCAGGGCGGTCACCTCACCCACGGGTCGCCGGTCAACTTCAGCGGCAAGATCTACGACTTCGTCGCCTACGGCGTGGACGACGCCTCCGAGATGCTCGACTACGACGAGATCCGCTCGCTCGCCGTCGCGGAACGCCCGAAGGCGATCATCGCCGGTGCCACGGCCTACCCCCGCACCATCGACTTCGCCGCCTTCCGCTCGATCGCGGACGAGGTCGGCGCACTGCTCATCGTCGATGCCGCCCACATCGCCGGCCTGATCGCGGGCGGTGCCCACCCGTCCCCCGTACCGCACGCGGACGTCGTCACCCTCACCACCCACAAGACGCTCCGGGGCCCGCGGGCCGGCTGCATCCTGAGCCGGTCCGAGCATGCCGCTGCCATCGACAAGGCGGTGTTCCCGGGTCTCCAGGGCGGGCCCCTGATGCACGTGGTGGCGGCCAAGGCGGTGGCCTTCAAGCTCGCGGCCCAGCCCGAGTTCGCCGGCTACGCCGCCCAGATCGTGGCCAACGCGGCGGCGCTCGCCGGCGGGCTCGCGGACGAGGGCTTCCGCATCGTCTCGGGCGGGACCGACAACCACCTCATGCTGGTGGATCTCCGGCCCTTCGGCGTGACCGGCAAGATCGCCCAGGAGGCGCTCGACCGCGCCGGCATCACGTGCAACAAGAACGCGATCCCGAACGACCCGGAGAAGCCCTTCGTCACGAGCGGGCTGCGCCTCGGTACCGCATCGGTGACGACCGCGGGCATGGGCGAGCCGGAGATGGGCGAGATCGCGCGGCTCATCGCCGCGGTGCTCCGCGCGCCCGACGACGACGACGTCGCGCGCCGACGTCTGCGACCAGGCCAACCGCCTGTGCGCCAAGTTCACGCCCTACCCGGAGCTGGCGGGGTGACGAGCCGTCGAACCGGCGCGAGAGCGGGAGCCGAAGCGAGGATGAGCGCTGCACGTATCGTGCGGCGCCCGAGCGGGGCCCGGGCGGCCTGCGCCGAAGGCGCGAGAGCGGGATAGATGGGCGGCTACACCGTCGTCTTCGCGGTCGCCGCCGTCCTGACCTTCGCGCTCTGTCCCGTCGTGCGGTGGCTCGCGCTGCGTATCGGCGCGGTCAAGATCCCGGGGGTCCGGGACGTGCACACCCGCACCATGCCGATGCTGGGCGGGGCCGCGATGTTCGTCGGGCTTCCTCGTCGCGATGGCCGTGGCGTCCCAGATCCCGCAATTCCACGAGATGTTCGACGGTTCGTCGGAGCCGGCCGGCGTCATCCTGGCCGCCGGCGTGATGTTCGCGGTCGGCGCGCTGGACGACCTCCGCGACGTGTCGCCCCCGGCGAAGATCGCCGGGATGGTGCTGGCCGGAAGCCTCCTGTCGCTGTTCGGTGTGTCGATGCTCTTCTTCCGGGTCCCGTTCTCGGGGGCCGACGTGCTCGTCCTCTCGCCCGACCTCGCACCGCTCGTGACCGTCATCACGGTCGTGGTCTTCGCCGAACGCGATCAACCTCATCGACGGTCTCGACGGTCTCGCCGCGGGCATCGTGGTGATCGCCGGCACCGCACTCTTCCTGTACTCGAGCCGCCTGTTCGACAACGGGTTCCTGGAGGGCTCGAACGTCGCGCCGCTCATCGCCGTGATCGCGGTCGGCGTCTGCGTCGGCTTCCTCCCGTGGAACTTCAACCCGGCCCGCATCTTCATGGGCGACGCGGGGGCCCTGTTCCTCGGTCTCCTGATGGCGACCACGACGATCACGGTCGGCGGGCGCGCCGACTACCAGTACACCGGCACGACCTACTTCTTCTTCGCGCCCCTCGTGATCCCGATCCTGATCCTCGGGGTCCCGATCGTCGACACCGCGTTCAGCTTCGTGCGGCGCGTCGTGCGGGGCCAGTCGTTCGCGATGGCGGACAAGGACCACCTCCACCACCGGCTCATGCGCCTGGGCCACGGCCCCCGGCGCACGGTCGTGATGCTCTGGCTCTGGACCGCCCTGCTGTCGGGGCTCGCCCTCATCCCCGCGTACACGAACGAGGGCAACGCCCTCGTTCCCATCGGGCTCATGGCGTTGGCACTCCTGCTCTATGCGTTCTTCTTCCCGGGCAAGAAGGAGGCGCAGGCGATCATCGCCGAGGAGGAGGCCACCGCCGTCGCCGTCGAGGCCGGCGTGATCGACCTCGACGAGCGCCGCCGCCGGGCCGGCGGGTAGGCCGCCGGGGCAGGCCACGGGACCGGTCGACCGGGCGGGATTCAGGCTGCGCTCAGCTTGCGTGGATACCGGGGTCGGCCCTAGCTTGGGAAGGACTTCACAAGCGCCGTGCTCGCCCGTCGCGGGCGCGGTGGGCCGAACCGGGGTGTGGGTGCGAGACCGAGTCCGCGAAGCGGAGAGTCCGAGGACGGCAGCGGTCCGTCAAACCGACGACGCGCTCGGTCAGGCGATCGAGTTCGCCGCGGTCCCGGTCATCTTCGGCCTCGTCGGATGGCTGATCGACGGCGCCCTCGATTCCGGGCCGCTGTTCCTCGTCGTGCTCGCCTGCTTCGGCGTGGTCGGGTCGTTCGTGTCCTTCTACTACCGGTACCAGGCGCAGACCGCGCGTGAGGACGAGGGAAAGCCGTGGACCAGGCGCACGCACTGACGGTGCCGGGTGGACCCGTGAGCGACGTCCCGGTCAACCACGAGCTCCGGATCGCCCGCCACCTCGCCCGCCACGCGATGCTCGTCGCGCCGGTCGTCGTGCTCGTCGCCGGCGTCGTCCGCGGCTCGGACGGTGCGGTGAGCGCCGCGATCGGGCTCGGGCTCGTCGCCCTCAACTTCCTCGCCTCCGCCCAGATCCTCGGGTGGGCGGCGCGCCGCTCGGTCGGTGCCATCTACGGTGCGATCTTCGGCGGCTTCGTGCTCCGCCTCGCCGTGCTGACCGGCATCGTCTTCGCGCTCGAGCCCGTGTCGTTCGTCGACATCCCGGTGCTCGTGCTCACCGTCGGGATCGCCCACTTCGCGTTGCTGGCGTGGGAGACCCGGTACGTCAGTCTCACGCTCGCGGCCCCCGGGCTGAAGCCGGGCGTCGGCGAGTCCTCGAAGGACAAGGAGTAGCACCCAGCGTGTTCGCGGCCTTCACGTTCCCCCCCATCGACGAGCTCTTCCGGTGGAAGGACATCGTCTTCAACGACACCAGCTACGCGATCAACAAGACGTCGCTGCTCGTGTTCGTGTCGTCGGCGCTCATCCTGCTCATCTTCATCGGCGGCTCGCGCAAGATGAAGCTCGTACCCCGCGGGCTCCAGAACGTCGTGGAGATGGCGTACGAGTTCATCGACCGCGGGATCACGCGCGACGTCATCGGCAACGGACGCGGCTCGCTTCACCCCGTTCCTCGGGACGCTGTTCCTCTTCATCCTCTTCCTGAATTTCTGGGAGGTCATCCCGGTCGTCCAGTTCCCGCCGACGAGCCGCTTCGCGATCCCGCTGTTCCTCGCGCTGCTGGTCTATGTCATCTACTGGTACCTCGGCTTCCGCCACAACGGCATCAAGTACCTGACGGGCCATCTGTTCCTGCCCGGGGTCCCGAAGGCGATGTACCTGCTGTTGACCCCGATCGAGCTCCTGCAGATCCTGGTCGTCCGACCGTTCTCCCTGGCCGTTCGACTTCTCGCCAACATGATGGCGGGGCACATCCTGCTCACCGCGCTCGCGTTGCTCACCAGCTACGCGCTGACGAACAACCCGGGTGCCCTCAAGCTGATCGCCATCGGACCCTTCCTGCTCAACGTGGGCGTCACCGGGTTCGAGGTGCTGGTCGGCTTCCTGCAGGCGTACATCTTCACCCTGTTGACCGCGGTCTACATCGCAGATTCCCTACACCCCGAGCACTAGGAGAACCAACCAATGCACGACGTCCTCGTCGCCGTCCAGCAGGCCGGTGAGCTGAAGCAGGGCCTTGGGTCCATCGGTGCCGGCATCGCGTACGGCGCGGCCGCCATCGGGCCGGGCATCGGTATCGGCATCGTGGTCGGCAACGCCATCACCGCGATGGCGCGCCAGCCGGAGATGGCCGGTCAGGTCCGCACCACCATGTTCCTGGGTATCGCCTTCACCGAGGCGCTCGCCCTGTTCGGGTTCGTCCTCTTCTTCCTCGCGAAGGGCTAGGCGGGCATCGTGTTGCTGCAAGCACTCGTCGTCGCCGCCGAGGACGTCCAGGCCAAGAACCCGATCGTGCCGGAGACGAAGGAGATCGTCTGGGCGGCGATCGCATTCGTCCTCGTCTTCGCGCTCCTGGCCAAGTTCGCGTGGCCGGCGATCAAGAAGGGTCTCCAGGACCGCGAGGACAAGATCCGTGGTGACCTGGAGCAGGCCGAGACCGTCCGCACGCAGGCCGAGACCGAGCTCGCGGACTACCAGCGTCAGCTGGCCGACGCCCGCAACGAGGCCGGTCGGATCATCGAGGAGGCCCGCCAGTCGGCCGACCAGGTGCGCAAGGACCTGATCGCCCGGGCCGAGGCCGATGCCGCGGCCATCCGCGCCAAGGCCTCCGACGACATCCGGGCCGCGTCCGAGCGGGCCATGGCTGATGTCCAGGCCAAGGTCTCGGACCTCTCGATCGAACTGGCCGAGCGCATCGTCCAGCAGAACCTGGACCGCGACACCCAGATCCAGCTGATCGAGAACTACATCAACGAGGTCGGGGGCACCCGACGGTGAGAGTCGATGAGTGACGAGGACCGATGCATACGCGGACGCGGTGCTCGCCGTCGCGCGGGCCGAGGGAGTCCTCGGCGCGATCGAGGACGACCTCTTCCGCTTCTCGCGCACGCTCGAGGGCAACGACGCGCTCCGGACGGCGCTCACCGACCCGTCGCTGCCGGCGACTCGTCGCATCGCGGTGGTCGAGGAGCTGATGGGGGGCAAGGCGCTCCCGGCGAGCACGTCGCTCGTCGCCGCGATCGTCGGTGCCGGCCGGGCCAGCGAGCTGTCCGAGATCGTCGCGACGTTCCTGGAGAAGGCGGCGTCCGAGCGCGGCCACGAGGTCGCCGAGGTGCGTTCCGCGATCCCGCTCGACGACGCGCAGCAGCAGCGGCTCGCCGCGGCGCTCTCGGAGGCGACGCGCAAGCAGGTCGAGGTCAAGGTGGTGGTCGACGCGACGGTCCTCGGGGGACTCGTCACGCGTATCGGCGACACCGTGATCGACGGCTCGATCCGTCACCGGCTCGAACAACTCAAAGGAACGATCTAGCGATGCAGAATCGGTCAGGCGTGGAGCATGCTCGCCAGCGAGCGAACGACCGCGAGGCGGGTGTCCCGCCGAGCAGAGAGCGAGCGAATCTGATGGCGGAGCTGACCATCGATACCGAAGCGCAGCCATCCACGGCAACGACGAGGGAGACGCTCTGATGGCGGAGCTGACCATCAACGCAGACGAGATCGCTGCCGCGTTGCGGACACACGTGGAGTCGTTCTCCCCGTCCTGGCCCAGGAGCAGCTGGGTCGGGTCCTCGAGGTGGGTGACGGCGTGGCCCGGGTCGCGGGCCTGCCCGACGCGGCGGTCAACGAGCTGCTCGAGTTCGAGGGCGGGCTGCTCGGCCTCGCGCTGAACCTCGACGAGGAGACGATCGGCGCCGTGGTCCTCGGCAAGAGCGACCACGTCGAGGAGGGCCAGGCGGTCAAGGCCACCGGCCGCATCCTCTCGGTGCCCGTCGGCGACGCGCTCGTCGGCCGCGTGGTGAACGCCCTCGGACAGCCGATCGACGGCAAGGGACCGATCGCCTCCGAGGAGCAGCGGCGTATGGAGGTCCAGGCGCCCGGCATCGTCGGCCGGAAGCCGGTGCACGAGCCGCTCCAGACCGGGATCAAGGCCATCGACGCCATGACCCCCGTCGGTCGTGGTCAGCGAGAGCTGATCATCGGCGACCGCAAGACCGGCAAGACCACCGTCGCCATCGACACGATCCTGAACCAGAAGGGTCAGGGCGTGAAGTGCATCTACGTGGCGATCGGCCAGAAGTCCTCCTCGGTCGCGCAGACCGTGGGCACCCTCGCCGAGCACGGCGCGATGGACTACACGGTCGTGGTGAACGCACCCGCCGGTGACGAGGCCGTGTTCAAGTACCTCGCGCCCTACGCCGGCTGCGCCATGGGCCAGCACTGGATGGACAACGGCGAGGCCGCCCTCATCGTCTACGACGACCTGTCGAAGCAGGCCGAGGCCTACCGGCAGATCGCGCTGCTGCTGCGGCGCCCGCCGGGCCGCGAGGCGTACCCGGGCGACGTCTTCTACCTGCACAGCCGCCTGCTCGAGCGTGCCGCGAAGCTCTCCGACGACCTCGGTGCCGGCTCGCTGACCGCGCTGCCGATCATCGAGACGAAGGCCGGCGACGTCTCGGCGTACATCCCGACCAACGTGATCTCGATCACCGACGGCCAGATCTACCTGCAGGACGACCTGTTCAAGTCGGGTGTCCGCCCGGCCGTCGACGTCGGCATCTCGGTCTCCCGCGTCGGGAGCGCCGCGCAGATCAAGGCGATGAAGTCCGTCGCCGGAACGCTCAAGCTCGACCTCGCGGAGTTCCGTGACCTCGAGGCGTTCGCCACGTTCGGTTCCGAGCTCGACGCCGTCTCCGCGGCGCAGCTCGAGCGTGGGTACCGGCTGGTCGAGCTGCTGAAGCAGCCGCTGAACTCGCCGATGGCGGTCGAGGAGCAGGTCGTGTCGATCTACTGCGGCACGAACGGCGTGCTCGACGACCTCCCGGTCGACCAGGTGAAGGCGCTTCGAGGCCGAGCTGCTCGACGCGTTCCGGACCCGTCACGCAGACCTCATGGCCCAGATCCGCGACTCCGGCGCCCTGCCCGACGAGGGGGTGCTGCGCCAGGCCGTCGACGACGTGAAGGCGGCGTTCGTCGCCCGTACCGCGTCCGTGGCGGCCGACGCCGCGGCGGCGGCCGACGTCGACCGCCACGGACGCCGAGGCTCTGGGCGAAGCCGCCTCCGCCAAGACGCTCGACACGGAGTGACGAAGGCACCCATGTCGACTGCGATCGCGCGGCGCAACCGACCGCGGCAAGCGGAGCGAGGGACGAGCGGAGCTTGCTCGCCCAGCGAGCGAACGCCCGCGGACCCTGTCCGTGAACCGCGCGTGACACGGAGCGCCCGACCGCGGTCCGGAGCTCGGGTCCGCAGAGAGCGAGCGAGTGTTAAGTGGCGGGTGGTCAGGAGCGGATCCTCAAGCGACGCATCGCGACGGTCCAGTCGACGAAGAAGATCACGCGAGCGATGGAGCTCATCGCCGCGAGTCGGATCGTCAAGGCCCAGCATGCGGTGCAGGCGGCGGTCCCGTACAGCGACCACATCACCGAGGTGGTGCGTGATCTCGGCGCCGCGGGCGGTGCCACCAGCAGCCCGTTGCTCACGCCGCGTCCGGAGATCCGCCGCGTCGCGCACGTGGTCGTCACCGCCGACCGCGGTCTGTGCGGGGCCTACAACTCGTCGGTCATCCGCGCTGCCGAGGGCTCGATGAAGGAGCAGGCCGAGCTCGGTCGCGACTACGCGCTGTTCCTCGTGGGCCGCAAGGCCGAGGGCTACTTCCGCTACCGCAACTTCCGCATCGACCAGTCGTTCACCGGCTTCTCGGACCGACCGACCTACGAGGACGCCCGGAAGATCGGCCAGGCGGTCACGAAGGCGTTCGTCGACGGCGACGTCGACATGGTCGAGCTCGTCTACACCCGGTTCATCAGCGCGGGCAGCCAGGAGGTCGTGCGCCGACCGTTCGTCCCGCTCGAGCGCGAGGTGGTGGCGGGTGGCGACGGGCGGCCCGACGAGAACCCCGACGGAACCGTCGCGTCCGCGTACGAGTTCGAGCCCGGTCCCGACTCGATCCTCGATGCGCTGCTGCCGCGCTACATCGAGGCCCGCATCTACGCCGCGCTGCTGAACGCCGCTGCGTCGGAGCACGCGGCTCGCCAGCGCGCGATGAAGTCCGCGACCGACAACGCGGACGATCTGATCACCCGACTCACCCGGGTCATGAACCGCGCCCGCCAGGACGCGATCACGACCGAGATCATGGAGATCGTCGGTGGTGCCGAGGCGCTGCGAGCCGGAGCCGGCGTCCCCGACGAGATGTTCGATACCGCGATGTCGCTCGGCGATCCCGAGTGACCGAACGAGGAGCCCAAGGCATGACTATGACCGCCGACACCGGACACCGACCTGAAGGACGGGCGCGTCGTCGCGATCGCCGGACCGGTGGTCGACGTCGAGTTCCCGCCGCACGCGCTGCCGGAGATCAACCACGCGCTCGAGATGGACATCGAGCTCGATGGCGAGACGATCACGGTGACCGCCGAGGTCGCGCAGCAGATCGGCGAGGGGCGCGTGCGCGTCATCTGCATGAGCCCGACCGACGGGCTGAAGCGTGGCACGCTCGTGCGCAACACCGGTCGTGGCATCTCGATGCCGGTCGGCGACGGCGTGCTCGGCCACGTGTTCAACGTGCTCGGCAAGCCGCTCGACATCGCCGAGAGCGAGCTCACCGGCATCGAGGACCGCTGGGACATCCACCGCGACCCGCCGACGTTCGACCAGCTCGAGCCGAAGGCGCAGATGTTCGAGACCGGCATCAAGGTCATCGACCTCCTCGAGCCGTACGTGCAGGGCGGCAAGATCGGCCTCTTCGGTGGTGCGGGCGTGGGCAAGACGGTGCTCATCCAGGAGATGATCAACCGGGTCGCCACCCAGCACGGTGGGGTGTCGGTGTTCGCCGGCGTGGGGGAGCGGACCCGTGAGGGCACCGACCTCTGGATCGAGATGCAGGAGTCGGGCGTCATCGAGAAGGCCGCGCTCGTGTACGGCCAGATGGACGAGCCGCCGGGCGTGCGCCTCCGCGTCGCGCTGAGCGCGCTCACCGTCGCCGAGTACTTCCGCGACGTGAAGAACCAGGACGTGCTGCTCTTCGTCGACAACATCTTCCGGTTCGTCCAGGCCGGCTCCGAGGTGTCGACGCTGCTCGGCCGCATGCCTTCCGCGGTGGGCTACCAGCCGACCCTCGCCGACGAGATGGGCGAGCTGCAGGAGCGCATCACCTCCACGAAGGGTCACTCGATCACGTCGCTCCAGGCGGTGTACGTCCCTGCGGACGACTACACCGACCCTGCGCCGTTCACCACGTTCACCCACCTCGACGCGACCACCGAGCTGTCCCGCCAGATCGCGGCCCTCGGCATCTACCCGGCCGTGGACCCGCTGGCGTCGACCTCGAACATCCTCGCCCCCGAGATCGTGGGCCAGCGTCACTACGACTGCGCCCGCCGGGTGCAGGAGGTGCTGCAGCGGTACAAGGAGCTCCAGGACATCATCGCCATCCTCGGGCTCGACGAGCTCTCCGAGGAGGACAAGGTCATCGTGTCCCGCGCCCGCAAGGTGCAGCGGTTCCTGAGCCAGCCCTTCTTCGTCGGCGAGGTGTTCACCGGTCTCCCCGGGATCTTCGTGCCCGTCGACGAGACGGTGCAGAGCTTCGAGGCGCTCGTCGACGGCGAGCTCGACGACGATCCCCGAGCAGGCCTTCTTCAACGTCGGTGGCGTGGAGAGCGTGCTGGCCAAGGCGAAGTCCCTGGAAGAGGGCAGCTGATCGTGGCGATGATCGCCCAGCTCGTCTCGCCGGAGCGCGTGCTCTACGAGGGCGAGGCCGACATGGTCGTCTGCCGTACCAGCGACGGCGAGATCGCGTTCCTCCCCGGCCACGTGCCGTTCGTCGGCGCGCTCGGAATCGCGAAGGTGCGCATCCTGCTTCCCGCCAACGGCGAGGTCGCAGCCGCCGTGCACGGCGGGTTCGTGGAGGTCAGTCACGACACGGTGACGATCCTCTCCGACGTCGCCGAGCTTCCCGAGCAGATCGACGTCGTCCGGGCGCACACGGCGAGGGAGCGGGCCGACCAGATTCTCGCGAGCGATGCCGACAACGAGGCCGCGCAGGCGGCACGCGACCGCGCCGACCTGCGCCTGGAAGTCGCCGGGGCGGTCTGACGAGCCCCACCGGTGCCGCCCACCGCGACGACGCGGCCGGCGCGGTGTTCGACTGCAGCGACCTCGCGGCCGGTGACGCGCACGATCGACCGCCGGTCCATCTGCACCTGATGCGGCGCGTCCGCGACGGGCCGGACTGGCACGGACCGGTCGCCCGGGCGCTCGACGTCGGATGTGGAGCCGGGGCGTCGACGGCTGCGCTCGCGCCGTTGGCCCGCCGGCGACTGGGCATCGATCCCTCGCCCACCATGGTGGCCGCGTCGCCCGGTCCCTCCCGTCACCGCGGACTCCTTTGCCGGGGGTCCGTTCCGGCTCACGGTCGACGACCGGTTCGTGGTCAGCCCCGACCTGTCGATCGATGCGTACCTCGCGTACCTGATGACCGAGACGAACGTGCCCGGGCGGTGGCGGCGGGAACTCCTCCCGAGGAGATCCGGACGTGGTGCGCGGAGGCACTCGCGGGGTGGACCGGTCCGGCGCCGGTCGCGTTCGCGTGCTCGGTGCTGGTCCGCTGAGGCGCGTTCAGCCGGTCGGGCCGACGGGCGCGCTCGCGGACTCGGTCGCGGGCTCGGTCGGGTCGGGGACCGCACGCTGGGCGACGATGTGCCGGGCGATCGCCAGGAAGGCGAGCAGGAAGAGGAGCGAGCCGGTCATCTCGAGGCACTCCTCGGGCACGATCGACCAGGGCGCGACGAGGGTGTACCTCCCGTCCCACTGGAAGTACTCGATCACCTGCGCGATGCCCCAGGCGATGCCCCCGAGCACGAAGAGCAGGCCGGCCGCACCGCAGCGCCGCAGCCGGGGGAGCAGGCTCAGGCCGAGGACTCCCGCGACCGCGAACACGGGGACGTAGAGCGCCTCCCAGTTGATCCCGGTCCAGGTCTGGAGCCGCTCGTGGAGCTGCCAGACCTCGTCGAGGCTCATGGAGCCGATGAGGACCGCCACCGGGACCAGGCGGTGCGGCGCCAGCCCGACGGACGCGCTCTCGGTCGCGACGATCAGCCCGCACCCGCACGCCGCGGCGAGCAGGAGGCCCGAGAAGGCGGTGGGGAGGTTCATCTCGCCGTCGAGGTTCCACCCGTGGAGGTGTGCACCGAGGAGGTGCACCGATCCGAACCAGCCCTCGTGGACGAAGTGCGCGTCGTGGATGTAGCGGGCGCCCATGGCGCCGAAGAGCAGGATCCCCGCCCCGAGCACGAGCCCGAGCCGACGCGGGTCGATCCGGGCAATTCGGTCGATCACGGGCTCCAGGCTAAGGGGCCGGGCGGGGTCCCGTGATGGACCCCGGGCCGAAAGGCGCTCAGTCGAACTTCACGGCCGAGTACCGCATGAGCTTCTGCCAGCGGTGCTCGGAGTGGATGGTGCGGATCGTGCCCGACTTGGCCCGCATGACGAGGCTCTCGGTGCTGGCCCCGTCACCCCGGTAGTGGACCCCCCGGAGCAGGTCGCCGTTCGAGATGCCGGTGGCGGCGAAGAAGACCTCCTCGCCCGAGACGAGATCGGTCGTGGTGAGGATCTGGTCGAGGTCGTAGCCGGCATCGAGCGCGGCGCGGCGTTCGTCGTCGTTCCGGGGCCAGAGCCGCCCGACGATGGTGCCGCCGAGGCACAGCAGTGCGCACGCGGCCGTGACACCCTCCGGGGTCCCGCCGATGCCGAAGAGGATGTCCGAGCCCGAGTCGGGCGACGCGACCGAGATCGCGCCGGCGATGTCGCCGTCGGGGATGAGCCGGATCCGGGCGCCGGCCTCGCGGCACTCGCGGATGATGTCGTCGTGGCGGGGCCGGTCGAGGATCACGGCGGTGACGTCGTGGACCCTCTCGCCCTTGGCCTTGGCCACGGCCTCGAGGTTCGCGGCGATCGGTGCGTCGAGGTCGATCACGTCGGCGGCCTCCGGGCCGACGGCGATCTTGTCCATGTAGACGCAGGGACCCGGGTCGAACATCGTGCCCCGCTCGGCGACGGCGATGACCGAGATCGCCCCCTCGCGGCCGAGCGACGTGAGCGTGGTGCCGTCGATCGGGTCCACGGCGATGTCGACCGCCGGGCCACCCGCCCCGATCTCCTCGCCGTTGAAGAGCATCGGGGCCTCGTCCTTCTCGCCCTCGCCGATGACGACCACCCCGTCCATCGGGACCGAGTTCAGGACGAGCCGCATGGCGTCGACCGCAGCACCGTCGGCCCCGTTCTTGTCGCCGCGGCCGAACCAGCGGCCCGACGCCAGCGCCGCGGCCTCGGTCGCCCGGGCGAGGTCCATCGCGAGGTTGCGGTCGGGGAGCTGTGGAGATTGATCCATCGCCGGATCGTAGTGGCGAGGGGTGTGGTTCAGCCCGACGCCGGTGCGGGCCAGAGGCCGATGAGCTGGGGCCAGATCCACCGGGCCGCCCAGGCCGATCCCTCGGCCGTGAAGTGGATCCCGTCGAGGGGCCGGGGCTCGATGCCGTCCCGAACCGGGTCGCACGGTTGCCCCGTGGGGCAGACGTGGGACGCGAGGTCGACGATCGCGACGTCGTCGGGGTGGAGCGCGGCGAAGCGGCGGAACACCTGGTTGAGGTTCAGCACCTTCTGGCCGAGCGCGGGATCCGGGTGGGGCAGGTACTTGCCCGGCGACTCGACCGGCAGGGTCAGGATGGCGAGCTTGCGCCCGGCGCGCGGGTCCGCTGGTACATCCGCTCCATCCGGTCGAGCAGCACCCGGTCGTGCTCCGGGGTGCCCTCGATGGCGTCGTGGTCGCCGAGGTCGAGGTCGTTGAGCTCCCAGCCGGAGAGCCAGACGACCACCTGCGGATCGGACCGTGCGAGCTCCTGCGTGACGATGTGGTCGACCCGGCGCTGGCAGCTGTCGGCCCACGCTCGCGGCATCATCGGATAGCGCTTCGAGATCGCGCCGGCCACGATCCCGCACCCGAGCATCGCGCCGTTCGCGACCTTGGCGTTGATCTGCTTCCCCACGACCTCCATCCCGGTCATGATCGAACACGCGCGCGAATCGCCGAAGACCGCGATGCGCAGCGGGGTGGGTGAACGCGGGATCGGCACTCCACCCAGCTCGCGGAGCTGCGTGGTGGCGCGGGCGGTCTCGAAGTCGGGGGCCGGACCACAGCGACCCACGGTGCCCGTGATCCGGCCGAGCTCCTGGGTCGGTGAGCTCGCACCGGCGGTCCCGGCCAGGACGCTGACGAGCACGACGCTCAGCCCGATCGGCAGCAGCGCCCGCGTGCGGGCCATGCGGGGCCGGCGCCGGAGGATGGGCTGCTCGATCAGATGGTACGAGACGATCGTGATCCCGAAGATGATCACGATCCGGAGCGCGTTGAGCCGGTTCCCCGCGAGGCCGGTGCGGTCCGCGGTCACGAACACGATGATCGGCCAGTGCCAGAGGTACAGGCCGTACGAGATCCGGCCGACGTAGCGCAGCGGCGGGACCGAGAGCGCCTGTCGCAGGAGACCCTTCGGCGCGATCACCGCGCTGATGAGGACGGCGACGCCGAACGCGAAGATCAGGCTCCCGCCGTGGAAATAGAGCGCCGCTCGCGCGCCCGCGGTCGAGGGCGAAGACCCCCGCGACGAGCATGAGGCCACCGAACCCCTGCAGCGCGGCGCCGCCGCGTGCCGGCAGATCGGGGACGGCGCGCAACGCGAGCGCCAGGAGGCAGCCGACGAGGATGGTGTCGGGCGCGCGCCTCCGTGCCGTAATAGGCCCGCGACGGGTTGTCGGCGGTGTAGAGCATCACCATCGCCAGCTGCGAGTACAGGATCCCGAGGATCGTCACCCCGGTCAGGTACTGCCGGGAGCCCCGGCCGAGCTTGAGCAGGGCGAGGACGACGAGCGGCCACACCAGGTAGAACTGCTCCTCGATCGCGAGCGACCACAGATGGTTGAGGGGCAGTGGGCTGGTGAAGAGGTCGAAGTAGGACTGCCCGGCCGCGATGAAGTGCCAGTTGGCGAAGTAGAAGATGCTCGAGATCGCGTCGGCCCGGAGGCGGCCGAGCTGGATCGCCGGCACGTTCCACGCCGCGTAGAGGCAGACCACCGTGAGCATGAGGAACAACGCGGGGAGGAGCCGGCGGGCCCGGCGGCCCCAGAACGCGCCGAGCGAGATGCCCTCCGTGTCGCGGTGCTCGGCCAGCAGCAGCGAGGTGATCAGGAAGCCGGAGAGCACGAAGAACGCATCGACGCCGAGGAACCCGCCCTGCGCCCAGCGGTAGTCGAGGTGGTAGGCGATCACCGCACCGACCGCGAGGGCGCGGAGCCCGTCAAGGCCGGGTTGGTAAGTGATGCGGGGGCGATTCATCAACTCTCCAGCCCGTCCTTCGGGCAGACCATTGTACGGGCCGGGGGTGACGTCCCGGGGCGCGGCCGGGGCGGCGAGCCCGCTACGCCGCGAGCGCCGGGATCACGTGCTCGCCGAGCAGCTCGATCGAGCGCATGACGGCCTCGTGCGGGATCTTGTACGGGTTCAGCAGACACAACAGCAGGTCACAGTCGGCGGCGTCGTATCGGCGGGCGACCTCGAGACACCGCTCGGGTCCGCCCACGATGCACGCACCCGAGGACTGCAGATAGTCGAAGGTCAGCAGCGAGAGGTCCAGGTCCTTGATGACCTCGGCGTAGTCGTAGGTCCCGAGCGGCTTGCCCGCCTGCCATTCGGCCACCGTCCCGATGTGCCAGAGGGCCGTGCGGACGTACCACTCGAATGATTCCGCCGCCTCCGCGAAGGCCTGCTCGTCGGTGTCCGCGCAATGGACCATCGTGAACGTGGCCGCACGGGGGTTCACGAACTTGCCGATCGGCAGCGCGCGCGGCTCTGCGCGGCGCGGAAGATCTCGATGCGCTCGCCCAGCTCTTCCGGTGGTACCCCGATCGTGAACGAGAGCAGCCCGAGCCCGAGCTCACCGGCGATGCCGTGGCTCTCCGGGTTCGTGGACGCCACCCACAGGGGAGGGTGGGGCTGCTGCAGCGGTTTGGGGTGCAGGCGACGCGGCGGGACCGTCCAGGTGGGTCCGTCGGCCTCGAAGCTGTCCTCGGTCCAGGCCCGCACGACCAGGCGCAGCCCTTCCTCCCACTGCGCGCGGGTGAGGTTCGGGTCCGCGCCGAAGCCCTCGAGCTCGGCGCGGGTCGAGGAGCGGCCGGTCCCGAACTCGAGCCGTCCGTCCGAGACGAGATCGACCACGGCCGCGGCCTCGGCGGCCCGGACCGGATGGTTGTAGGGGTAGGGCAGGAGCCGCACGCCGTGCCCGATCCGCATGGTCGTGGTCTGCGCCGCGACCGCGCCGTAGAGCGCGTCCGGGGCCGAGCAGTGCGAGTACTCGTCGAGGAAGTGGTGCTCCACGGTCCAGAAGGAGCTGAAGCCGGCCTGCTCCCCGTGCACGGCCTGGGTGATCACGTCGCGATAGGCGCGGTGGTCGCTGTCCGGTCCCCAGGGACGGGGCACCGGGATCTCGTAGAAGAGGGCGAAGTCCATGCTCATGGGCGCTCCCGGGACTTGACGGCACCGACGACTCGCCGGGACAGTAACGCGTTCCATTTCGCGCACCGGGAGGGCTCGATGGGTCGGCTCGCAGGCAAGGTCGCCGTGGTCACGGGCGCGGCGTCGGGCATCGGGGCCGCGGCGAGCGCGCGCTTCCGGGCGGAGGGCGCGACGGTCGTCGGCTGGGATCTCGCGGGCGGCGACGTGGACCTGGACGTGCGCGACGAGCCCGCGGTGGAGGCAGCCGTCGCCGCCGTGGTCGCCGAGCACGGCCGGCTCGACGCAGTGGTGCACGCGGCGGGAGTCGCAGGGGGCGGTCCCGTGCACCTGGTGCCCGCGGAGGAGTGGGACCGCGTCGTGGACATCAACCTGAAGGGCACGTTCCTCGTCGGCAAGCACGCCGTCGGCGCGATGCTGGGCCAGGACCCGGTCGACGGTGAGCGTGGTGCGATCGTGAACATCGCGAGCGTCGAGGGCCTCGCGGGGACCGAGGGTGGGTCGACGTACAACGCGGCCAAGGGCGGTGTCGTGATCCTCACCAAGAACATGGCGATCGACTACGGCCGCAGCGGCATCCGCGTGAACGCGATCTGTCCCGGGTTCGTCGAGACGCCGATGCTCGAGGGCGTGTTCGCGATGGACGGGATGGCGCCGGTCCGGGCCGACATCACGGCCGCGCACCAGCTCGGGCGCCTCGGGCGGCCCGGGGAGATCGCCGCCGCGGCCCTGTTCCTCTGCTCGGCCGACGCGTCGTTCGTCACGGGCGTGGCGCTCCCCGTGGACGGTGGGTACACGGCCGGGCACCGCCACGGGGTGAGCGAGATGCTCGGGCTGGGCTGACGCCGGACGCGCTGCGACCGGTGGGGCCGGGTCCGGGGTTCAGTCGTGGCGCGGGTGGGCGCTGAGGAAGTCCCAGATCGCGGCCGACGAGTCGAAGCGCTGGTAGGGCTCGCCGGTGAGGCCGGTGGAGGCACGGGGGCTCGGGTGCCCCATCCAGGCGTGGGTCGCGCCCGTGACGCGGGCGAACTGCACCTCGGTCCCGGCCCTGCCCCCGGGCCAGGTCTCGATCGTGACGTCGGGGTTGTCGGGAGCGGTCCGGGTGCTCGACGGTGAGCAACCGTCGAGGCGCGCGAAGGTCTCGACCGCCGCGACCGGGCTCGAGAACGTGGCGCCGCTGATCCCTCGGCCCTTCCCGCCCTCGATGGGGATGTTCGTGTCGGCGGTGCCGTGGATGGCGAGCACGGACACGGGTCGCGTCGGCGTGCAACCGTCGACCTCGATCGTTCCGGCCTGTACGCCGATCGCGGCGATCCGGTCCGAGAGCTCGCACGCGAGGCGGTACGACATGATCGCGCCGTTCGAGTGGCCTGCGGCGAAGACGCGGTCCGGGTCGACGCGATGATCCTCCGAGACGCGGTCGATCACCGCGGCGATGAAGCCGACGTCGTCGACCCGGACCCGGGCTGCCCGGCCACAGCAACTCCCGCCGTTCCACACGTGGCCGGTGGCGAGGACCGACGCGCCCCCGATCTCGATGCCGTCGGGATACACGACGATGAAGCGGTGGGTGGCGGCGAGGTCGTCGAAGCCGCTCGTGCGTTCGAACTGCGCGCCCGACCCGACGCCTCCGTGGAGTGCGAGCAGGAGCGGCACCGGCTCGTCGGGACGCACCGAGCCCGGGACCACGACGCGGTACGTGCGGGTGCGGCCGTCGGGCGTGGTCACGGTCTCGTCGGTGCGGCTGACGCCGGCGGTCGCCGCCGAGCCGCCGCCGGGGCCGGCGGCGGAGCCCGCCGGGTCCGAGCCGCCGCTGCTGCACGCTGCGAGCAGCCCGCCGGCGAGGCCGATCACGGCGAGGGCGGTCCCCACGGGACGGTGCAACACCATGGGGTCAGCGTAGGAAGCGCACGTCAGCGGCGTGTGAAGCGCGGTCATGCTCCGACGAACGGTCCGCCGCGTCGCATGGGGACGAGGCATGCGAGACTGTCCCGATGGCCGAGCGTGACTTCTCCACCTATTCCGGGCTCGAGGTCGAGCCGGTCTACGGGCCCGACGCCGCCGAGCGTCCGGGGGCGTGGCCCTACACGCGGGGCCCGTACGCGGACATGTACCGCTCGAAGCTGTGGACGATGCGGATGTTCGCCGGGTTCGGCACGCCGATCGACACCAACCTGCGCTTCAAGGACCTGCTCGCGGCCGGCGCCGACGGCCTGTCCACCGCGTTCGACCTGCCCACCCTCATGGGCCGGGACTCCGACGACCCGCTCGCGCTCGGGGAGGTCGGCAAGTGCGGGGTCTCGGTCGACACGCTCGCCGACGTCGCGGATCTCTACCGGGACATCGACCTGACCTCGGTCACGACGTCGATGACGATCAACTCGCCTGCACCGATCCTGCTCGCGATGTACGTGGCCGCGGCGGAGTCGGGCGGCGTCCAGCGGGCGCACCTGGGCGGCACCCTCCAGAACGACATCCTGAAGGAGTACCAGGCCCAGAAGGAGTTCGTGTTCCCGCCGCGCCCGAGCATGCGCCTCGTGAGCGACGTGATCCGGTTCACCGCCGCGGAGATGCCGCGGTGGCACTCGGTGTCGATCTCCGGATACCACATCCGCGAAGCGGGCTCGACCGCCGCGCAGGAGCTCGCCTTCACCGTGGGCAACGGCTTCGCCTACGTCGAGGCCGCGATCGCCGCGGGCCTCGACGTCGACGACTTCGCACCGCGGCTCTCGTTCTTCTTCAACGCGCACGTCGACTTCTTCGAGGAGATCGCGAAGTACCGCGCCGCCCGCCGGATATGGGCGCGCTGGATGCGCGACCGCTACGGCGCGAAGAACGAGCGGTCGATGCAGCTGCGCTTCCACACGCAGACCGCGGGCGTGTCGCTGACGGCCCAGCAGCCCGAGGTGAACCTCGTGCGCACTGCGATCGAGGCGCTGGCGGCTGTGATGGGCGGGACCCAGAGCCTCCACACCAACGCGTTCGACGAGGCACTGGCCCTGCCCACGGAGAAGGCCGCGCGCCTCGCGTTGCGCACCCAGCAGGTGATCGCGGACGAGACACGCGTGGCCAACGTCGCGGACCCGCTCGGCGGCTCCTGGTTCGTGGAGGCGCTGACCGACGAGATGGAGCGCCGGGCCGAGGCGATGTTCTCCCACGTCGACGGCCTCGGCGGCGGATCGATGCTGGAGGGGGCGCTCGTCGGCATCGAGCAGGGTTGGTACCAGTCCGAGATCGCCCAGGCGGCGTACGACGTCGAGCGCAAGCTCAACGACGGGCGCCACACGATGGTCGGCGTGACCGACTTCTGCGAGGGCAACGACGAGCCACCGCCGGACATCCTCGAGATCGGTCGCGAGTGCGAGGAGCAGCAGCTGAAGCGGCTCGCCGCGGTCAAGGCGGACCGCGCCGCCGAATCGGTCGAGGTCGCGCTCGCCCGGCTCCGCGCCGACGCCGCGGACCCCTCGGTGAACCTCATGCCCGCGCTCCTCGACGCCGCACGTGCCTACGCGACGGTCGGCGAGGCCATGGATGCACTGGCCGACGTCTTCGGTCGGTACCGCGAGACCCCGATCATCTAGTCGTGCTCACCGCGAACGAGCTGGAGGTCGCGCGCGCCGCCAAGGGCTTCATGCCCGACGACGAGGGCCTCGCGTTGCACGAGGCCGGGCTCGACGGCGGCCGCGTCGGCCCGTTGCTCGAGATCGGGTCGTACTGCGGGAAGTCGGGCGTGTACCTCGGCGCCGCGGCGCGGGCGCGATCGACCGTCCTGTTCACGATCGACCACCACCACGGGTCCGAGGAGAACCAGGCCGGGTGGGAGCACCACGACACCGACGTCGTGGATCCCCGCACCGGGAGGATGGACACGCTCCCGTTCTTCCGGCGGACGATCGAGGATGCCGGGCTCGAGTCGGTCGTCGTCGGGGTGTTGGGGGACTCGCCGACGGTCGGGCGCTTCTGGACCACACCGCTCGGGTTCCTGTTCATCGACGGGGGCCACGCGGAGGACGTCGCCACCTCGGACTACGAGACCTGGGCCGGTCACGTCCTTCCCGGCGGTGTGCTCGCGATCCACGATGTCTTCGAGGATCCCTCCGCCGGTGGTCAGGCCCCGTTCCACATCTGGCAGCGGGCGGTTGCCGGCGGGTTCACGCCGCTCGCGACCACCGGGTCGCTCCGCACGCTGCGTCGAGGCTGATCCGCCGGACGGCTCGCGAGGTCGCTCAACGCGGGTCCGCGCGGCGTACCCCGTTGACCGCGAATCGCTCGACGTCCCGGACGTGCCCTCCGGTCGACACGCTGACCATGAGCACCGGATCGGTCGGAGGCGCGAACGTCACCGACGCCGACCACGCTGAGTCCTGACCGCCCGCGGGAGTGCAGCAGGACTCGCCGAGCGCACCGTTCGCATGGAGCTGGACGACGCGCACCCTGATGCTCTCGTCGACGCCCGTGATCCTCCCGGCGACGGAGAGCGGAGATGCGACCGCGGATCCGTACGTGGGCTCGGTCATCGTCAGGTCGGTGTCGTCCGTGCCGACCACCTCCCACGGCGCGGAGGGATCGGCGCTGAACCGGACGAGGTGCACGATCGCGGCGGTGGTGAGACGGTCGGTGTCGGGGACGACCGCGCCGACGGCGACATGGGCGCCGGTCGCGTCGCTCCTGGTGCGCACGACCCGGTCGATCTCGGTGTAGCCCAGGAGCTGGGCAAAGCCCAGCGCCGTCGTACCGGCCTCGGCGAACCGCGTGTCGTGGTTCGTGTCCTGCTGCCAGGCGGTGGCCTCGGCCGCGGTCTGGAACGGATACAGGGGTAGGAGCGGCGGTGCGAGCACCGCGGGCGCGGCCGTCGTCGTCGAGGAGGAGCTCGTCGACGAACCAGTGCTCGGAGCGGGCGTCGACGACGAGCTGCTGCCACAGGCGTTCGCGGCGAGGATCGCGAGGAGGAACCCGACCGCGACGACGAACCGGCGGGCGGCCGTCACCGACGTTCGCCGTCGATCTCGGTGCCGGCCTCGATGAGCTCCTCGGCCGAGAGGCCGACAGGGAGGTCCTCGCCGCGGAAGAGACCCGCGGTCGGGCCCTCGCCACCGAGTGCGTGCGCGGCGAGCACGACGGCTGCGGAGTTCCACGTCGGGTGGTCGGCGGTGAAGTGCTCGCCGGGCCGGTCGAAGCGCTCGCCGTCGAAGTTCATGCCGCACCAGTACGCGCCGTCGTCGTGACGGAGGAACTGGATCCAACCGAACAGCGTGTGCGCCCGCTCGGTCTCCCCGATCGCGTCGAGGGCCATGACCAGCTCGCAGGTCTCGGCGGCGGTGACCCACGGCTGGTCCGAGACGCACCGCACGCCGCGACCCGGCACCACGAACGTGTCCCAGTAGGCCGCGATCCGCGCCTGGGCCGACCCGCCGCGCAGGACGCCCCCGAGGATCGGGTAGTACCAGTCCATCGCCCAGCGCGACTTGTCGAGGAAGCGATCGGGGCGGTGGGCGATGGCGATCGCGAGCGAGCCGACCGAGAGCTCCCAGTCGGGCCGGTCGTGCCCGAGGCGCTCGGCGACGGCGATCGCGCACCGGAGGCTGTGGTGGATGCTCGACGACCCGGTCAGCAGCGCGCCGTCGGCGGGGTCGTCGGCCCGCCATGCGATCTCGCCCGTCTCGGTCTGGAGGCCGAGGGCGTAGTCGATCGTCCTCTCGACGACCGGCCAGAACTCGCGCAGGAACGCGGTGTCGCCGGTGGTGAGGTAGTGGTGCCAGACGCCCGTCGCGAAGTAGCAGGCGACGTTCGTGTCGAGAGTCGGGTCCTTGACCTCGTCGCCGACGTAGTACGCGTGCCACGAGCCGTCGCGGTTCTGCACGCGTCCGAGCCACTCGTACGCACGAGCGGCGTCGTCGTGGCGACCGCCGACATCGAGCGCCATCGCGGCCTCGACGAGGTTCCACGGGTCCGTGTGCCCGCCGGGGATCCACGGGATGTTGCCGTCCGCCTGCTGGACCGACGCGATCGCGTCGACGGTCGCCGCCAGGTGTGCCGGTTCGAACACGCCCTCGACGGTCATCGCGGCCCTCCGCTCACGCGTCCACCTTCTGCGAGTAGATCACGAGGCTCTTGCCCATCAGCGGGTTGAGCGCGTGGTTGATGGTCGCGAGCCACTTCGGGTTCTTCGTGAGCTGCCACACGAGGAAATCGTGGTAGCGGCGCGCGATGGGACGGTCGGGTTGGCCGACCCCGCCCGCACAGCGGATCCACCAGTACGGGGAGTGCAGCGCGTGCGCGTGGTGCGAGCCGCGGAGCCAGAGCCCGGCGGCTTCGAGGTCCTGCTCCAGCTCGTGCTGGCGGAAGATGCGCACGTGCGCGCCGGGGGCGTCGTGGTACTCGTAGTCGAGCGCCCAGTTGACCCGCTCGGGCCAGCGCGTCGGTACGGTCACGGCCATGCGGCCGCCGGGCTTGAGCACCCGGACCAGCTCCGCGATGGCGCCGCGGTGGTCCCAGATGTGCTCGAGCACCTCGGAGCAGACCACGCGGTCGAGCGAGGCGTCGGGGAACGGCAGCCGCAGCGCGTCCCCGTTCACCGTGAGCCACGGTTGCGTGGTCGGGACCTCGCCGGCCTCGTGCATCGCGCCGACCGTGGCGCGCACGTCCTTGAGGTCCGCCTCGGAGTAGTCGAGCGCGATCACCGACGCGCCGCGCTTCATGGCCGCGAACGTGTGGCGCCCGCCGCCACATCCCATGTCGAGCATGCGGTCGCCGGGCGCGAGCCGGAGCCGGTCGAAGTCGACGGTGAGCATCCCTACCTCGCCCGTTCCAGCGCCCGGGTGCCGTCGGCGATCTCCAGCGTCTCGTACCAGTTCTCGATCATGCCGAGCGCGGTCTTGCGCCAGGTGAAGCGGTCCAGCACCCGGTCCCGCCCGGCGGCGCCGATGCGGGCCCGCAACTCGGGATGGTCGAGCATCGTGACGATCGCGCCGGCGAGCGCACCGGGGTCGTTCGGTGGCACGGTCAGCGCGGCGCCGCCCGACGGGCCGGTCACCTCGGGGAGCGCGCCGCCGGTGGTGGTCACCAGCGGGGTCCCGCAGGCCATGCCCTCGATCGCGGGGAGCGAGAACCCCTCGTAGAGCGACGGGATGACCGCGACCTCGCACTCGGCGTAGAGCTCCACGATCCGCTGGGTCGCGACTCCGGAGACGAACTCGACGTGCGGACGCAGCCCGAGCCGATCGAGCAGGGCGGGGATCTTCGAGCCGTCCTTGGGCTTGCCGATCACGACGAGGTGCACGTCGTCGCGCTCGGTCCGCACCTTGGCCACGGCCTCGAGCAACGGGACGAGTCCCTTGAGCGGCTGGTCCGACGACGTGGTCACGAGGAGCCGGCCGGGGACGCGCTCGATGTCGGGGAGCGGACGGAAGACGTCCTGGTCGACGCCGACGGGCACGATTCGCAGCTGCTCCTCGCGGACACGCATCTGGGCGATGATGTCCTTGCGGGAGTTCTCGCTCACCGTCACGAGCCGCGGCACCCGGCGCGCGACCTTCATCTGCATCTCCAGGAAGGCGTACCAGCGCCGCAGGTTGAACCGCTGGAACACATTGGTCGTGTGCGCGAGCTCGAGGTCCCGGTCGACGGTGATGGGGTGGTGGAGCGTCGCGGAGACCGGCCAGCCGTCGTCCATCATCGAGGCGAGCCCCGAGCCGAACGACTGGTTGTCGTGGACGAGGTCGAAGTCGGCCCGGTGCGCCGCCAGCCAACGGTGGGCCCGGCGGGTGAACGCCCACGGCTCGGGGAAGACGCCGGTGCACATCAGGCCGAGCTCGCCGAGGTCGATCGCGTCCCGGAACTCCCAGGGCCAGGGCACCCGGAACGGGTTCCCGGACGGGTAGAGGTCGAGGCTCGGGATCTTCACGAGTCCCTGGGGGTCGTCGAGCTCGGGGTACGGCGGGCCCGCGAGGACCTCGACGTGGTGACCGAGCGCGATCGCCTCGCGGGCGATGTAGGTCGTGTAGACGCCCTGGCCGCCACAGTGGGGGTTGCCCCGGTAGATCAGCCAGGCGACGCGGAGCGACTCGGGCAACCTCGGGACTGCGCGCGAGCTGCCGAGTCGGGGGGAGGTCGCCATGAGAGCGAGGATCCTACCTGTGCGGGGGCTCCGGCCTCCTGGCGTAGCTTCGGGCCCGTGGCAGTGCCGGTTTCCGCCCAGGACGTGGCCCGCGCGCGTGTGTCGTGGCCGAGCCGCGGTTCTCCCCGTCGGGTGAGCGTCTCGGCTGGCTCGCGGCGACCGACGGCGTGCCGGTGCTGCAGGTCGCGGCCGCCGACGGCTCGGCGCGCCCGATCATGGTCGCCCCCGACGTCGAGCTCGGATCGGTGGGCGCGTATCGGGGCGGGATGTGGTGCTGGATCGACGACGAGCGAGTGGCGCTCGTCACGAAGGAGGGGGCCATCGCCGGCGTCGCCGGGCCGAGCGGGCGCGCCGGGACGATCGACGGCGACGGACGCCGGTCGGCCCCGACCGTGGGCGGCCGGGGCCGGGTCCTCCTCTCGTGCAGCCGCGATGGCTCGATGGCCGTCGAGGAGGCCTCCCTCGACGCCGCCACCACCGTCCGGCGCTGGTCCGACGCCGACTTCGCGTGGGATCCCGCGACCACCGACGACGGCCGCTGGATCGCCTGGCACGAGTGGGATCTCGACGCGATGTCCTGGACCGGGTCGCGGATCGTGGTCGCCGACCGGGACGACGACCACGTCCGGGTCGTCGCCGGGGGCCGGGGGTGTCCGTCGGCCAGCCGCGGTTCTCACCCGACGGCTCGTGGCTCGCGTACGTGACGGACGAGTCGGGTTGGTGGAACGTCGTCGTCGCGCGCCCCGACGGCTCCGGCGCGTGGCCGCTCCTCGCCGAGCCGCACGACCACGCCGAGCCGGCGTGGGGACCGGGCCAGCGCTCGTTCGCGTGGTCACCCGCATCCGACGCGATCGCGCTGTGCCGGAACGAGGGCGGATTCGCGCCGCCTGGTCGTGGTCACGCTCGCCGGTCACGTACGCGAGCTCACCCGTGGCTGGCACCACGGCATCGACTGGCACGGCGCCGGGATCGTCGCCGTTCGCTCGGGTGCGCGCACCCCGCCGCAGGTCACGGTGGTCGACCCGTCCACGGGCGATGGCCGGGTCGTCGCGCGCAGCACGGACTCGGGCATGGAGGACGCCGCGGCGAGCCGTCGGTCGTGACGTGGGAGTCCGAAGGTGTGACCGTCCCCGGGCTCCTGTACCCACCCGACGACGGTCCGGCGAGTCCCCCGCTGATCGTGGACGTCCACGGGGGCCCGACCGGGCAGGCGACCGTCCGCTGGGACGGCTGGCTGCGGTTCTTCACGAGTCGCGGATGGGCGGTGCTGCGGCCGAACCCGCGGGGCTCGACGGGCTACGGCCGCGGGTACGTGCAGGCCGCGGCCCGCCGCTGGGGAGCCGACGACGTCGAGGACGTGGCCGCAGGGATCCGGGCGGCAGGCGAGCAGGGATGGTGCGATCCGGAGCGGGTCGCGGTCGCCGGCGGCAGCTCGGGCGGGCTCACCGCCCTGCTCGTCTGCGCCCGGCACGGCGACCTCGTGCGCGCCGCGGTCTCGGCCTACGGCGTGACGGACCTGTTCGACCTCGCGCGCGACGACGCACCGGTTCGAGTCCCGCTATCTCGACGAGATCGTCGGCCCGCTCCCGGACGCGGAGGCCGCCTACCGCGATCGGTCGCCGATCACCCACGCGGCCGCGATCCGGGTGCCGCTGCTCGTGCTGCAGGGTGACGCCGACGAGGTCGTGCCCAAGGCCCAGGCGGATGCGCTGGTGGCGGCGGTGCGGGCGGCCGGCGGTACGGTCGACTCCCGCGTGTACGAGGGCGAGGGTCACGGGTGGACGCGCGAGGAGACGATCGCCGACGAGTTGGAACGCACGATCGCGTTCCTGGAGCGATGGGTGACGGCATGAAGCTCGAGGTCCAGTACCAGGGTGCGAAGCGTGGGGTGACGCGGATCGCCGACCGTGCAGTCCTGCTCGCGCACGGTGCCGGCGCCGACATGCACGCGCCCACGCTCACCACGGTCAGCGACGCCCTGAGCGCCGCGGGGATCCCGAGCCTGCGGTTCCAGTACCCGTACCGCAGCGCGGGGAAGAAGGCCCCCGACCGTCCCGCGGTCCTGCTCGAGGCCACGCGCTCGGCCGTCGCCGAGCTCGCCCGCCGGACGAAGCTCCCGTCCGACCGGCTGGTGCTCGGCGGCCGGTCGATGGGCGGCCGCTACTGCTCGCTCGTGGCCGGGGACGCCGACGATCCGGTGCCGTGCCTCGGCCTGCTGCTGCTCGGGTACCCGCTGCACGCGGCCGGTAGGCCGGAGAAGGAGCGCAGCGACCACTTCGGTCGCCTCACGATGCCGGTCCTCTTCGTCAGCGGCACCCGCGACTCGCTCGCGTCGCGCCCGGCGCTCACGAAGGCGGCACGGAAGGTGAAGGGGCCGCGGACCTTCCACTGGATCGAGAGCGGTGACCACGGGTTCAAGCCACTGAAGTCGAGCGGCCTCACCGTGGGGGGCGTCCTGGCCGACGTCGCCGCGGCCGCGACCACGTGGGTGGTCGGACTCCCCGGGTAGCGTGGGTGACCGTGTCCGACACGATCACCGACCCCATCACCGCGCCCACGATCGCGCCCACGATCGCGCCGGCGATCGCGCCGGCGGAGACGCCGGTCGAATCGCCGAGCCGGCCGGTCAGCGACGACGGCGACCACGACCGCTTCGCGCACTACGCCCGCAAGGACGACGTCACCCGTGCGTACGTCACCGGCGAGGCGATCGTCGCGCTGTGCGGCAAGAAGTGGGTGCCCACGCGCGATCCCAAGTCGTACCCGATCTGTCCCACCTGCAAGGAGCGCAAAGAAGCGGGCTGGAGCCTCTGACGTGCGGGTCCCGCGCGCCTTCGCGTTCGTCGACCTCTCGGGCTTCACCCAGTTCACCGACCTCCACGGTGACGACGAGGCCGTCGCGGTCCTCACCCAGTTCCGGTCGAAGCTGCGATCGACGGCCTCGGACATCGGCGTGCGCGTCGCGAAGTGGCTCGGTGACGGCGCGATGCTCGTGTCGGTCGACACCGCCACGCTGGTCGAGGCCACGGTCTCCATGGCCGACGACTTCGCCGACGAGGGCCTGCTCCCGCTGCGCGCCGGGCTCGCGTTCGGCAACGTGATCCTGTTCGAGGGCGACGACTACACCGGCGGGGCCATCAACCTCGCGGCCCGGCTCTGCGACCTCGCGCAGCCGCTCGAGGTGCTCGCCACCGTCGACGTCGGCGATCACGTGCCGGCCGGCATCGCCGCGATCCCCGCCGGCGACTACTCGATCGCCGGGCTCGCCGTACCGGTCGAGGTGGTCCGGCTGGTGCACGCCTCCCGGTTCGAGGTGACCGGGGAGACGCCCCTCCCACGCGTCTGAGCGCCTCGCTACCCTTCGGGTGATGAGCGACGCCTGGAACACCCTGCGACTCGAGCGTGACGGTCACGTGGGCCGGTTGGTCCTCGACCGACCGGACAAGCTCAACAGCTTCACCATCGAGATGTGGCGCGAGCTGCGCGAGCTCGGTGAGGGCCTCTGCACCGATCCGGGCGACCTGCGGGCGCTCGTGGTGATCGGTGCCGGGCGCGCGTTCTCCAGCGGCATCGACACGTCGGTGTTCTCCGGGGGTTCGGCCGGCGACAGCATCGCGGGCGGGCCCGATGCCGGCACCCGGCACGAGAACCCGGTCGTCGACGGCATCATGCGGACCCAGGAGGCCTTCTCCTGGCTCGAGACCGCGCCGTTCGCGACCATCGCCGCCGCGCGCGGGTACGCGCTCGGTGCGGGGCTCCAGATCGCGCTCGCGTGTGACATCCGCGTGTTCGCGCGGGGCATCAGCGTCGGCCTGCTCGAGCACAAGTACGGGATCATCCCGGACCTCGGCGGCACGCAGCGGCTCCCGCGTCTCGTCGGTCCCGGCAAGGCCAAGGAGCTCATCTTCACCTCGGCGCGCATCGACGGCGACGAGGCGCACCGCATCGGCCTGTGCGAGCACCTCGTCCCGGACGAGGAGCTGGAGGAGGTGGCCGGGACGCTGGCCGCGCGCATCGCGGCCCAGCCGCCGCTCGCGATCCGCGAGGCCAAGCGGGCCGTGAACGCGAGCTTCGACCTGCCGATGGCCGACGGTCTGCGCTTCGAGGCCGAGGGCCAGGGCGTGTGCCTGCCCTCGAACGACATGAAGGAAGCGATCACCGCGTTCGTGGAGCAGCGCGACCCCGTCTACCGCGGGGAGTGACGCGCGCGGGCGATGGCTGACGGCGGCCAGCCTCGCCGGTCGGTCCGCCAGCAGCAGTCCACGCCCTCCTCGCCCGGCGCGGTGACCGCGTCCGGCGACTCCGCGACCATCCGGTACCCGAGCCGCTCCGGGATCCCGCGGCTCGCGGTGTTCGCCCGGTCGTGATGGATCTCGACGTGCTCGATGCCCGGCACCGCGAAGGCGGCGGTGGTGAGCGCGGTGGCGGCCTCGGTCGCGAACCCCTGCCCGAGGTGATCGGCGTGGACCCAGTAGCCGATCTCGAGGGTGTCGGGTCCGCGACGCCGGTGGAGCCCCGTCCCGCCGACGACGACCGGGCCGGCGAACATCCCGAGGACGGCGTCGCCGCCGGAAGCGGCGTCGGCGTTGCCGAGATCGATCCACGCCAGCCGCGTCTCACGCGCGAGTGGCTCCGCCGCGGCCCAGGGCATCCACGGCAGGAGGTGCTCCCGGCTCTCCGCGATCGCGGTGGCCAGCGCGTCGACGTCGGCGGGCTGCCACCGGCGGAGCACCAGCCTCGGCGTGGTGAGGTGGTCGGGCAGCCGCGCCATCGGCCCATGCTCGCGCTCGGCACGCGCACCGGAGGCCGGAGTTCGACCTCAGCCGAGGATGCCGACCGCGCGGGACACGACGAGGAGCAGCAGGAGCACCGAGACCGAGGCCTGGCCCAGCATCGTGAGCTTCGCCCACGGTGCGAGCGGCATCGTGTCGGTCGGGCTGAAGGCGATCGCGTTCGTGAACGACAGGTAGGCGTAGTCCACGAAGCTGGGCTCCCAGCCGGCCGGCGCGAACTCGGGCGCGGTCATCTGGGTGAACAGGAAGTCGGGGTACGGGTCGGTCCCGAGCGCCCGGGCCGCCGGCCCGCCGCGGTCGAACTCCCAGTACCAGACCGCGAACACGATGACGTTGGTGCCCCAGATCGCCGCGGCGGTCAGCAGCAGGGTCTGGGCGTTCCTGATCCCCTCGCCGTTCACGAGGTCCACGATCAGCCGGACCGCCGACGCCGCGTTGGCGATGCTCACCAGCGCCAGCAGCGCGAACGAGAACGGGCGGAGCCGGCGAGCGTCGCGGTCGACGCGGAAGGGGTTGACGACGACCACGATCAGGAGCAGGACCGCGCCGAGGCTCGGGATGAGCCAGCGCGGATGGTTCACGACCCGGTCGGGGAGGATCGCGAGCAGCACGATCGCGACGCCGAGCGCGATGGAGACCGCGACGCGTGACTCGACGTCGGTGACCTGCTGCCACGCCGGTCGGACCCGGTCGCCGACGGCCCGGGTCGCGCCGCGGCCCGGGCGCATGACCGGGCCGAGGAGGCGCTCGACCGCGGCGAGGCGCTGGTTGACGTCGTCGTCGGCAGCGCCGTCGTCGATCGGCGGGAGCCGCGTCGTCGGGCGTCGGGTCGTCGTCGGTCATGCGCAGCGCCTCCGGATCATCGAGGCTACGGGTGTTCCCCGCGGGTTCGGCGGACCGGCGTGGATCGGCGGTCGGGACGGGACGGGCCGGTACCCTGAGCGAATGGACGCCGTGCGTGTTCGCCCCGGTGGCCCGCTGTCCGGGACCATCCGCGTCTCCGGCGCGACGAAGAACTCCGGGCTCAAGCAGCTCGCAGCCGCGCTGCTCGCCTCCGGGGTGACGCGCGTCCGCAACCTGCCGAGCGTGCGGGACCTCGACGTCATGCTCGACGTGCTGCGCGCCGTCGGGGCCGAGGTCGAGTGGACCGGGCCCGAGGAGCTCACGATCGACACCACGGGTCCGCTCCAGCCCGAGGCCCCGTACGAGCTCGTGCGCAAGATGCGGGCGTCGATCAACGTGCTCGGCCCCCTCGTGGCGCGCTGCGGCGAGGCGCGGGTCGCGCTGCCGGGTGGCGACAACATCGGGAGCCGCCGGCTCGACATGCACGTGCGCGGGCTCGAGGCGATGGGTGCCGAGATCGCGGTCGAGCATGGCTTCATCAGCGCGCGGTGCAACGCATTGTGCGGTGCGCGCATCGTGCTCGAGTTCCCGAGCGTGGGCGCGACCGAGAACCTCCTGACGGCCGCGGTGCTCGCGAAGGGGGAGACGGTGATCGAGAACGCGGCGCGCGAGCCGGAGATCACCGACCTCACCGCGTTCCTCAACCGCATGGGCGCGCACGTGATCGGGGCGGGGACGAGCACCATCACCGTCGAGGGCGTCGACGCCCTGACCCCGGCCGACACCGACATCATGGGCGACCGCATCGAGGCCGGCACGTTCCTGATGGCGTGCGGCATCGCGGGTGGCGAGATCGAGCTCACCGGTGTGCGGTTGGAGCACCTCGAGATGGTCGGCGTGAAGCTCGGCGAGATGGGCATGCGCGTCTCGTCGACGCCCGACGGCATCTGGGCCCAGGCGACCGAACCACTGCACGCCGTCGACATCGCGACGCTGCCCTACCCGGGATTCGCGACCGACTTCATGCCGATGGCGGTCGCGCTCCTCGCCGTGAGCGAGGGCACCGCGATCGTCACGGAGAACGTGTTCGACAACCGGCTCTCCTTCGTCGACGAGCTGGTACGCATGGGTGCCGACATCCGGCACGAGGGTCGCCACGCGGTGGTGCGTGGCCGCCCGCGGCTGTCGGGCGCGCCGGTGCGCGCGCTCGACGTCCGGGCCGGCGCCGCGCTCGCGCTGGCAGGGATGCGCGCCGACAGGGAGACCGTCATCGACGACTGGCACCACGTCGACCGGGGGTACCCCGATCTCCCGGCGGCGCTGGTGGCGCTCGGCGCCGACATCGAGCGCATCTGACGCCAGCCGGCCGGCGCTCGTCGTCCGGTCCCCGGGTTCCGGGGCCGGCGTGACGAACGCGGGGCGGAGCCCGGTCAGGCGAGCGGCGGAACGGTGCGGGCGAGGATCTTGGCCGTGTCGACGCCCGATGGCAGCGTGCCGAAGGTCCGACCCCAGTCGCCGGCGAGGCGGGTCGCGCAGAACGCGTCGGCGACCGCGGGCGGGGCGTGGCGGACGAGCAGCGATCCCTGCAGCGTGAGCGCGAGCCGCTCCGCGAGGACTCGCGCCCGCCGCTCGGGCGCATGATCGGCGCCGACATCGACGATCGCGGCGTCGAGGTCCGTGATGGCGCGGTCGAGGCGAGCGTCCGCGCCCGCCGCGAGCGCGATCTCGGCGCGGACCGCATCGAGGGTCCCGGGCTCGCGCGCCGCGGCACGGAGCACGTCGAGCGCGATCACGTTGCCCGATCCCTCCCAGATCCCGTTCAGGGGGCTCTCGCGGAAGAGGCGGGGAAGTCCGGACTCCTCCACGTAGCCGGCCCCGCCGAGACATTCGAGTGCCTCGGCCACGAACGGCGGTTGGCGCTTGCACACCCAGTACTTCGCGACCGCGGTCGCCAGTCGCCGGAACGCGGGCTCGGTGTCGGAGTGGGCGCCGGTCGCGACCGCGTCGTAGGCCCGGGCGAGGCGCAGCATCAGGGTGGTGGCGGCCTCGCTCTCGATCGCGAGATCGGCGAGCACCTGCTGCATCAGCGGTTGGTCGGCCAGGCGCTTGCCGAACGCGGTCCGGTGGGCGGTGTGGTGCCGAGCCTGGGCGAGGGCGGCGCGCATCCCGGCGGACGAGCCGATCACGCAATCGAGCCGCGTGTGGTTCACCATCGCGATGATCGTCGCGACCCCCGCGCGCCTCCTCGCCGACCCGCCGTCCCCACGCGTCCTCGAACTCGATCTCGCCCGACGCGTTGGAGCGGTTGCCCAGCTTGTCCTTGAGCCGCTGGATGCGGATGGGGTTGCGCGTGCCGTCGGGCAGGTAGCGGGGAACCGCGAAGCAGGTGATCCCGACGTCGGTCCGGGCGAGCATGAGGAAGAGATCCGAGCCCGGCGCGGAGCAGAACCACTTGTGACCGGTGAGCCGGTGGTCGTCGCCGTCCGCCACGGCCGTCGACGTGTTCGCCCGCACGTCCGAGCCGCCCTGCTTCTCCGTCATCGCCATGCCCGCGATCGCGCCCGCCTTCTCCGGGGCCGGTCGGTACGACGGGTCGTACACGCGCGTCGTCAGCAGCGGCTCCCAGACCTTCGCCTCGTCGGGTGCGGCGCGGAGCGCGGGCACGATCGAGTAGGTCATCGAGATCGGGCAGGTGTGCCCGGCTTCGGCCTGCGACCACGCGTACAACCCCGCCGCCCGCGCCACGTGGGCGCCCGGACGTGGATCCGACCACGGCGCGCCGTGGAGCCCGTGACGAACCGCGACGTCCATGAGGCGGTGGTAGTCGGGGTGGTACTCGATCTCGTCGATGCGGAACCCGTACCGGTCGTGCGCGCGCAGCACCGGGGGTGACTCGTTGGCCCGGCGGGCCCACGTCTGCGCGTCGGCCGAGCCGGCCACGGTCCCGACCGCGTGCAGATCCTCCGTCGCCCACTCGGCGCCCTCGCGCACGATCCCCTCGAGCAGGGCCGGATCGGTGGCGCTGACGTCGTAGTCCGCCAGGGGCGGCGGCTGGTTCAGCACGTCGTGGGTCATCCGCTCCGCCTCCTCCGGTCCGGCCCGCCGGGCGCGGCGGGCGTCGCCGACGCTAGGTCGCAATCACGGTCTCGGGGAACAAGTCCGGTATCGTCGGCGTTCCCAACGGTCGGAGGTCCCCCAGATGGCGACAGACACCATGGAAGCAGGCGTGCTCGAGGCGATCGACGCGATCCGTCCTGCCCTCCAGGCCGACGGCGGCGACATCGTCTACCGGACGATCGACGATGCCGGCGTGGTCCACGTGGAGCTGGTCGGCGCCTGCGGTACCTGCCCGGTGTCGACGATGACCCTCAAAGCCGGGGTCGAGCGCATCATCATGGACCGCGTGCCCGGGATCACCGAAGTCGTCGCCGACTGAGCGGATGCCTCGCGACATCCCGGCGCTGGTCGCGCGCGCGGTCGAGGGCGATCGGGGCTCGATCGCCAAGCTGATCTCGATCGTCGAGTCCGGAGGTCCCGACGCCGACGCCGCGGGCGCCGCGCTCTACCCCCACACCGGGCACGCCTACACCGTCGGGTTGACCGGCGCACCGGGCGCGGGCAAGTCCAGCCTCACGGACGCGCTCATCCGGCGGATCCGCAAGGACCACCTCGAGGTCGGGGTCCTCGCGATCGACCCCACCTCGCCGTTCAGCGGCGGTGCGATCCTCGGTGATCGTGTGCGCATGCAGGACCACGCCACCGACTCCGGCGTCTACATCCGTTCGATGGCCACCCGCGGTCATCTCGGTGGCCTCGCGATCGCCACGCCGCGGGCGGCTCGCGTCCTCGACGCCGCCGGCAAGCCCTGGGTGATGATCGAGACCGTCGGGGTGGGCCAGGTCGAGGTGGAGATCGCCGGCTCGGCCGACACCACCGTGGTCGTCGTCAACCCCGGGTGGGGGGACGGTGTGCAGGCGAACAAGGCCGGACTCATGGAGATCGCCGATCTGTTCGTGGTCAACAAGGCGGACCGCGACGGTGTCGCCGAGACGATCCGCGACCTCGAGATGATGCTGGACCTCTCGGGGCATCCCGAGTGGCGCCCGCGCATCGTGTCGACGGTCGCGACGCGCGGGGAGGGCATCGACGAGCTCTGGGACGCGATCCGCGAGCACCGCGAGTTCCAGGAGCAGGAAGGGCGACTCGTGCGGCGGCGGGAGGCGCGGTCTTCGGGACGAGCTGCGATCCATCGTTGCCGCGCGACTGCGGGCCAAGGCGGACGCCGCGTGCTCGGGGCCGCACTTCGACGCGCTGGTCACCCAGGTCCTCGCCCGGGAGCTCGATCCCGACACCGCCGCCGGTCGGCTGCTCGCCTCGGCCTGACGGACGCACGGATAGGGTCCGGACCATGACCGACGACCTGGTCCTGCTCGAAGACCACGACGACGGCGTGGTCGCGTTGCGGCTCAACCGCCCGCCGATGAACGCGCTCTCCCAGGCCCTCGTCACCGCGATCGGTGACGCGGCCGCGGAGCTCCACGGCCGGCCGGACGTCAAGGCCGTCGTCGTGTTCGGGAGCGAGAAGGCGCTCGCGGCCGGGGCCGACATCAAGGAGTTCGGCGACCAGCGCGCCGCCCGCACGATCGGCGCCACCCTCCGCCGCGCCTTCGACGCGCTCGCCGCGATCCCGCGGCCGGTCATCGCCGGGATCCGGGGCTTCGCGCTCGGTGGGGGCATGGAGCTCGCGCTCGCGTGCGACCTGCGCATCGCGGCGGACACCGCCCGCATGGGTCAGCCCGAGATCCTGCTCGGCATCATCCCCGGCGTGGGTGGCACCCAACGCCTGCCGCGGCTCGTCGGTCCGGCTCGGGCGAAGGAGCTGATCTGGAGCGGACGCCAGGTCGAGGCCGGCGAGGCGCTCGCGATCGGCCTCGTGGACCGGGTGGTGCCGGACGGAGAGCTGGAGTCCGCCTCGCTCGCGTGGGCGTCCGAGCTCGCGTCCGGTGCGGTCGTCGCGATGGGGCTCGCGAAGCGCGCGATCGACGAAGGCCTCGACGGCTCGCTCCTGCGCGGGCTCGACGTCGAGGCGACCGCGTTCGTCGAGGTCTTCGGCACCGAGGACGCGCGCACCGGCGTCACGAGCTTCCTCGAGCACGGCCCCGGCACCGCGACCTTCCGGGGCCGCTGACCCCCGTGCCCTAGCCCATCGTCCTCGCACCGTCGATGGCCTCCCGGATGATGTCGGCATGGCCGGCGTGCTGGGACGTCTCGGCGATGATGTGCACGATGACCCGCCGGGCCGACCAGCGCGCTCCGGGCTGGAACCAGGGTGCTTCGGGCAGGGCGTGGTCGACGTCGAGGTCGGGGTGCTCGCGCGACGATCGCGTCGGTGGCCGCGGCGGTGGCCGCGTAGATGGCGAGCAGCGATTCGGGCGTGTCGTCGGCTCCGACGGTCCACTCGGCCTGGTAGGCCTCGGGCGTCGCGCCGGCGAAGGCCGCCGCGCCGCGGCCGATGAAGTCGGCCCACATGCGCTCGACGGCGCTGACGTGCTTGACGATGGCGCCGAGCGTGAGCGCGCTCACCGTGCTGCGCTCCACGATCTGGTCGCGCGTCATCCCGTCGAGGGTCCGGCGGAGGAACCCCCGGTGCCGGTCGAGGGTCTGGAGCAGGTCGAGGCGCTCACGGGGGAGGCTCGGCGTGGTCGTCGGGTCGGTCGTCGGGTCCGTCATGGGCTTCTCCTTCGGCGGCTGATCGTGCTCCGGCTACCCTACGGACCATTCCGGCCAGTTTCCGTCCGCAATAGGGAGGAATCTTCGGCGCATGGCCAGCACCGGTGCCCGCACCCTGACGCTCCTCGGACTGCTCGAGTCCCGCCGCTACTGGCCCGGCACCGACCTCGCCGACCGCCTCGGCGTGTCCCTGCGGACGCTGCGGCGCGACGTCGACCGGCTCCGGGACCTCGGCTACCCGGTCGTCGCCGCCCGCGGGGTCGGCGGGGGCTACCAGCTCGGCACCGGCTCGAGCCTGCCGCCGCTCGTGCTGGACGACGACGAGGCCGTCGCGCTCGTCGTGGGTCTGCACACCGCGACCGACAGCGACGTGACCGGGGTGGCGGAGTCCTCCGTCGGCGCGCTGGCCAAGACGCTGGCGCTGATGCCACCGCGCCTCCGACGGCGCGCGGACGCGATGCGCGCGGTCACGGTGCCGGCGCCGCGTGCGACCGCACGGAACGCGGTCGAGTCCGGCGTGCTCGACGCGGTCGCGGCCGCGAGCTTCGACGAGGTCCGGCTCGCGTTCACCTACGCGGCGCGCGACGGTGCGGTGTCGGAACGCTACGTGGAGCCCTACCGGGTCGTCGTGCGCGCGCGTCGGTGGTACCTCGTCGCGTTCGACCTCGACCGCGACGACTGGCGCACGTTCCGCCTGGACCGCATCACCGGGCCACGCGCCACGGTCAACCGGTTCGATCCGCGGCCGCTCCCGGCGGATCCGGCGGACTTCGTGCAGCAGGGGATCGACTCGGCGCCGCGGGCGCGCGAGGTCCGGGTGGTCGTCGACGCGCCGGCCGAGGTCGTCACCGAGCGGATCGGGCGCTGGGCGACGGTCGAGCCCGTCGACGGCGCGCGCACCCGGGTGACGATGATCGCCGACGAGCTCGAATGGCCGATCCTGGCGCTGGACCGGTTGGGCGCGGACTTCCGGGTCGAGTCGCCACCCGAGATGCTGGACCGCCTCCGAAAGCTCGGCGACCGGTACCGGCGGGCGATCGCCTCCGGGAGCTGAACCGCGCCCGTCAGCCCGTCGCCTGCGCCTCGGCGAGCAGGCGAAGCTGCTCGAGGTTCTTGCGCCACACCCGCTCGAGGATCGGCCGGGCCGCGAGCGTCGCCGAGCGCTCCGCCGAGCCGGACGGGGAACTGCAGGTCCTCGGTCCAGCAGAACTCGGTGAGGGCCGCACCGACGGTCCGCAAGGTGAAGCGACCGCGCCCGAGCACCATCCCGCGGTGCTCGATGCCCATCACCGATCCCGGCTCCCATTCGGTGATGCGCATCGTGTCCAGGGTCGAGAGCGGACCGATCCGGGTGAGGCAGTCGAACTCGGTCCCCACGCCGGCGCGCTGACCGCCGTGGAAGGTGATCCGCTCGGCATCGCTCATCCACTCGGTGTGCGTCTCGATGTCCTCGACCGTGCGCCAGACCGCCTCGACCGGCGCGCCGATCGTCGTGCAGAGGTGGAGGCGCATCAGGCGTCCCGCAGGAGCGCGGCGGCCTGCTCGGGCGCGACCGCGTTGGCGTAGACGCCGGTGCCGAGCTCGAACCCGGCGATCACACTCGTGCGGGGCACGACCTCGAGGTGCCAGTGCATCTCGCCGGGGCGGAGCGACGGCGGTGCCGTGTGGACGATCACGTTGTACGGCACCGGTCCGAGGAGACGCTCCAGCCGGGCGAGCGCGTCGAGGAGCGCGTCGGCGACGACGCGGAGCTCGGCCTCCGTCGCCTGGTCGAACCGGGCCCGGGTGGAGCGGTGGGCGACGCGCATCATGTACGGGGCCCAACCCGCGGAGGGCACCACGCGGCCGCCGCGCCCTCGACCACCCCGAGACCCGAGCGCTGCGCGTCCACCAGCTCCCGGGCGACGAGGTCGGTGTCGAAGCGCTCGGTCATGGCGACGACGCTCTCGGCCATCCGGTCCGGCGCGACGAGCTGCGCGTGCGGGTGTGCGAGGGATGCGCCCGCGGCGCGGCGGTGGTTCACGAACGCGCTGACGAATGCCCGCCCGGCGGCGATGTGGAACGCGGCACGGTCGCGGAGGACGCAGAGCACCTCCGTCGCCTGATCGGGGGCGAGGTGGGCGAGATCGCGGTCGTGCGCGGGGGAGAGGACGATCACCTCGTGGGCGCCGGTGGCGTCGCCGTCGTCGGGACCACCGACGATGGGATAGAGGTTGGGCACCACCCGCACCCTCCATCCGGGACCGTCCGCGATGCCGGTGCCGGTGCGGCAGGTCTCGGGTGGCGTGTCGCCCTCGTTGCCGGGGCAGAACGGGCAGCCGGGTGCGGTGCTGCCCGTGTCGTCGGCCACGGTCGCGCTCGTGTACGGGCGGGCGGCCCGCTCGGCGGCGATGATGACCGTGCGGTCGAGAATCGGGTCGTGGCGGTAGCTCGGCACGGGGGACACCGTACGCGGCGGTAGGTTCCTCCCCATGACGAGGCGGCTCGTGATCATCGGCGGCGGGCCCGCGGGCAACACCGCGGCCACCGTCGCGGCGACCCTCGGCGCCGACGTCGTGCTCGTCGAGTCCGAGATCGTGGGCGGGGCCGCGCACCTGCTCGACTGCATCCCGTCCAAGGCGATGATCGCCACCGGCGGCGAGCTCGCCGACCTCCGGCGCGCCCACACGATGGGACTCCGGGCCACGGGATCGCTCGACGTCGACGCCCTCCGCACGTGGGTCGCCGCGATCGAGTCCCGGCTGCGGACGAGCATCAACGAGCTGCTCGAGTCCCAGGGCGTCCGCCTCGTGCTCGGCCGCGCCCGGTTCGTCGACTCGCACACGATCGCGGTCGACGGTGAGTCCGGCACCGAGGAGATCACCGGCGACGTCTTCGTCGTCGCCACCGGCTCGCGTCCGCGGGTGCCGGACTGGGCGCCGCTCGACGGTACGCGGGTCCTCACCACGCGGGAGGCGTACCCGCCGCCCGAGATCCCGACCCACCTGTGCGTGATCGGCTCGGGGGTCACCGGCGTGGAGTTCACGCACATGTTCAGCGCGCTGGGAAGCGAGGTCACGCTCGTGGTGTCGCGCCAGCAGGTGCTTCCCCGCAAGGACCCCGAGGTGGCGGCGGTGCTCGAGGACGAGTTCCTCGGCCGCGGCGTCCACCTCCTGAAGGGTGCGCGGGCGACGGCGATCACACCGGGTGAGGGCGGGGTGCGGGTCGACTGCAACGACGGCCGGCGCGTCGACGCGTCGCACGTGATCCTCGCGATCGGCTCGCTGCCCAACACCGAGGGGCTCGACCTGGAGAACGCCGGGGTCACCACCGACGACGGCGGGTTCATCACGATCAACCACAACTGCCTCACGTCGGCCGCACACGTCTACGCGGCGGGCGACGTGTCGGGGAAGCTCCCGCTCTCGTCGGTCGCGGCCATGCAGGGCCGCAAGATCGCGGAGCACCTGATGGGACTTCACGCGCGGGAGCACCGCCACCTCGACTACGAGAAGGCGGCCTCGGCGATCTTCACGGATCCCGAGATCGCCGACGTCGGTCTGGCCGAGGCCGACGCGTTCGCGGCCGGCCGCAAGATCCGCGTGACCAAGGTGCCGTTCGCGACCAACCCGAAGGCGCTCATCAACGGCGACCCGCGGGGGTTCGTGAAGATCATCTCCGACCCCGCGACCGGCGTGGTGCTCGGCGGCTCGATCGTCGGTCGCGGTGCCGCCGAGCTGGTCTCGGTGATCGCGGTCGCGGTCACGAACAACCTGAAGGTGGTCGACATCGTCGACTCCCTCCTGGTGCACCCCGCGATGGCCGAGTCCCTCGCCGACGCCAGCTCCTGACTCGCCTCCCGCGGCACTTCGTCGCGCTTGTGGGGCCTCGGACCCCGACAACCGTGCCCAAGTGGCGGTTCGACCCTCGGATCGACCGGGCGTGACCGCCCCGCACCGGTCAGTCGGCCACCTCGCCGCGGAGCACCGTGACAGCCGGGCCGGCGAGGAAGACGCGGTCGCCGTCGAGCCGGCAGTGCAACGTCCCTCCCCGCGCCGAAGCCTGGTGGGCGACGAGCTCGGTCCGGCCCAGCGTGGCGGCCCAGTAGGGCACCAGGGCGCAGTGCACCGATCCGGTGACGGAATCCTCGTCCACGCCGACGCCCGGGCCGAACACGCGCGAGACGATGTCCACGCCCGGCCGGTCCGAGCGGGCGGTCACCGACGCGCCGTCGACGATCTGCTCCAGCGCGCGCAGATCCGGCGCGAGCTGCTCGACCTCCGCCGCGGTCTTCACCTCGACGATGAACCACTGCTTGTTGTCGAGCACCGCCACCGGATCGGAGACGCCGAGCGCCTCGAGCAGTCCGGGTGCCGGATCGACGGGCACGGGCCGGACCGCGGGGAAGTCCATCTCGATCATCCCGTCGCGCCGGGTGCACACGAGCGCGCCCGATTGGGTGTGGAACGTGATCGCACCGTCGGCCCGGCCGGTCTCGTACAGCGCGTGGGCGCTCGCCAGGGTCGCGTGACCGCACAGCGGGATCTCGACCGTGGGGGTGAACCAGCGGAGCCCGAACTCGCCCGGTCCCTGGGCCACGACGTAGGCCGTCTCGGCCAGCCCGAGCTCGAACGCCAGCCGTTGCATCCAGGCCTCGTCGGCGGGGGTGTCCAGGAAGACGATCGCGGCCGGATTGCCGGTGAAGGGTGTGTCGGTGAACGCGTCGACCCAGACGAGCGGAGTGGCCATCCCCGGACGCTACGCGCCCGACCGGAGCGTGGTGCGGGGTTACTCGATGACGACCAGCACGTCGCCGGCGCTCACGGTGTCGCCGGCGACGACGCGGATCTCCTTCACGGTGCCCTCGATGTCGGTATTGATGTGGTTCTCCATCTTCATCGCCTCGAGGACCAGGACCGACTGGCCGGGCTAGACGGCCTGGCCGACCTCCACGGTCACCTTCACGATCGTGCCCTGCATCGGTGCGGTGATCGTCCCGCTCCCCCCCGACCGGTGTCGCGGCCGACTTCGGCCTTGGCGCCCGGCGGGCGGCACCGCCGCCCCGGCCGGCGGGCGCGGCCGACGCCCCCTCGGGCAGTAGAGCTTCACGTCGAACTTCTTGCCGTTCACCTCGACGGGCACGACCGTTGCCTCGCCGTCCTCCGCGTCGGCCGCGGTGGTCCCGGCGTCCGAGACGAGGCCCGACAGGTCCACCTGCTCCTCGAGCCAGCGGGTCGAGTGCTCCCCCGCGGCGAAATCCGGGTGGGCGAGGACGAGCTCGGCACCGGCACCGTCGTGTGGATGCCCTGACGTGCAGCTCCTGCATCGCCCGGAGCATGCGGTGCCGGGCCCGGTCACGGTCGCCGGCCCAGACGATCAGCTTGCCGACGAGGTTGTCGTAGTACTGCGACACCGTGTCGCCCGCCTCGTACCCGCCGTCCCACCGCACGCCGGGTCCCGACGGGAGCGTCGAGCTCGGTGAGCGTGCCGGGCGACGGGAGGAAGCCCTTGGCCGAGTTCTCCGCGTTGATGCGCACCTCGATCGCGTGGCCGCGGCGCTCGATGTCGTCCTGGGTGAACGACAGCGGTTCGCCCGAGGCGATCCGGATCTGCTCGGCGACGAGGTCGAGCTGACGTGACCATCTCGGTCACGCAGTGCTCGACCTGCAGCCGGGTGTTCATCTCGAGGAAGTAGAACTCGCCGTCCTGGTAGAGCATCTCGACGGTCCCGGCGTTCACGTACCCGGTCGCCTTTGCGACCTGCACGGCCGCCTCGCCCATGGCGCGGCGGATGTCCTCGGTGAGCCCCGGCGCGGGCGACTCCTCGACCAGCTTCTGGTGGCGGCGCTGCACCGAGCAGTCGCGCTCGCCGAGCCACACCGCATTGCCGTGGGTGTCGGCGAAGATCTGCATCTCGATGTGGCGCGGGTTGGTGAGGTACTTCTCGAGGTAGGCCTCGTCGCGGCCGAAGAAGGCCAACGCCTCGCGGGCCGCCGAATCGAGCGCCGACTGCGCGTCGCTCGGCGTCGTGCGACGACCTTCATGCCCTTGCCGCCACCGCCGTACGCGGCCTTGATGGCGACTGGCCACCCGACCTGCTCGCCGAACGCGATCACGTCGTCGACGCTGCGTGATCTCCTCGACCGTGCCGGGCACGCTCGCCACCCCGCCGCGGGCGGCGGCCTTGCGGGCCGAGATCTTGTCGCCCATGACGTCGATCGCTTCGGGCGGCGGGCCGATCCAGGCCACGCCGCGGTCGGTGATCGCACGGGCGAAGTCGGCGTTCTCGGCGTAGAAGCCGTACCCCGGGTGCACGCCATCGGCACCGGATGCGTTCGATCACGTCGAGGATGGCTTCGGTGTTGAGGTAGCTCTCGGCCGCGGTCTGGCCACCGAGCGCGTACGCCTCGTCGGCGTAGCGGGTGTGCAGGGCCTCCCGGTCGAGCTCGGAATACACCGCGACGGTTGCGATCCCGAGTTCGCGACAGGTGCGCATCACCCGCACCGCGATCTCGCCGCGGTTGGCGATCAGGATCTTCTGGAGCACGTAGGTTCCCCCGCGTGGCCGGTCGACAGAACGCCGTATCCTACGGGCCGTGGTGGAGCCCCAAGCCAGTTCGACGCCCTTCGCCGAACCTCCGGCTCGTGCGCTGGCTCACCGAAGTCGACTCCACCAACCGATACGTGCTCGATGAGGCCCGGGCGGGCGCGCCCGGCGGGGCTGGTGGCGGTCGCCGAACACCAAACCGCGGGGCGGGGTCGGCTCGGGCGAACGTGGGTCGCGCCGCCCGGCGCGTCCCTGCTCGTCTCGGTGCTGCTCCGGCCGGCTCTCCCCGTCGATCAGCGCCACCTCGCTGGTGATCGCGGCGGCGCTCGCGATGGCGGAGGCCGTCGAGACCGACACCGGGGTCGCGGCCGGGCTCAATGGCCGAACGATCTCCTCGTCGGCGACCGCAAGCTGGCGGGGATCCTCGCCGAGGCGAGCGGCGACGCGGTCGTCGTGGGCATCGGCGTCAACCTCCACTGGGACGACGTCCCCGACGAACTCGCCGAGATCGCCACCGCGCTGCAACCTCGAAGGGGGACGCCCGACTCACCCGACCGGCAGTGCTCGCCGCCTTCCTGGCCGGCTACGCGACCCGGCTTGAGATCTCGCCGCGACCCGCGCCGGTACGAAGCACGACTCGTGACGCTCGGGCGCCGGGTCCGGGTCGAGCAGGCCTCCGGCATGCTCCTCGGGGTCGCTCGCGGTATCGATGACGCGGGCCACCTGCTCGTCCTCGGCGACGACGGCTCGTGGAGCGCGGTCGCGGTCGGCGACGTCGTCCACCTCCGCGCGCGCGGACTAGCGCACCCGCGACGCGTCCCCGTCACGCCGGTCGACGCGGTCGACGGACGCCTCGGGCGGTCACGAGCCGGGCGGTGCGACGAGGCGGCAGCGCACCATGCCGGCGGTCACCGGTCCGGGTGCTGCCGGAAGCGGGCGCCCGTCCACGTGCGCGATGGCCTGGACCTCGCGTGTCGTCGACGTGAGAAACGCCCGTCGGCGTCGGCGAGCGCGTCGAGGGGGAGAGCGGTCTCCGCGCGTGGGGATGTCCGCGCGCGGCCGCGAGTTCGAGCACGAGTGCGCGGGTCACGCCGAGGAGGCACCCGGAGTCGGCGGGCGGGGTCTGCACTCGCCGTCGCTGACGACGAACACGTTCGACCCGGTCGCCTCGCAGAGCTCGCCGCGGGTGTTGGCGAACATCGCCTCGCCGGCGCCGTGCTCGTGCGCGTAGGCGAGCGCACGGACGTTCTCCGCGTAGGAGATCGTCTTGAGTCCGGCGGTGGCGCCGCGTTCGTTGCGGGGCCACGTCACGGTGACGACGTCGGCGGTGGGCGGCCAGGCGTCAACGCGCTCGCGGCGACCACCACCGTCGGAGGGCACCGAGCGCGCGTTCGGAGCCGAGCGGTGCCGGGCCGCCGGTGATCGTGATCCGCAAACGGGCGTCGACGAGGCCGTTCGCGGCGATGACCGCGTCGGAGTACTCGCGCAACGTCGCGATCGAGGGCACTCCGAGCCCGAGGGCGGGGGCCGACGTTCCAGCCGCTCGAGGTGTCGACGCCACGCGAAGGGCACGCCGTGTATACACGCAGGGTCTCGAAGACGCCGTCGCCCACGAGCAGGCCGTGATCGAGCGGCGAGATGCGAGCCGTCGGCGGCGTCGACCACTCCGTTGACGCAGACGACCTTCCCGCTCATGCGACACCGTCGCAGGCCGCTCGGGCCCCGCCCTCGGGCGCCGCACGGTCAAGTCCGGCGCGATTCCTCGCTTCGGTCTCCCCGCTGCATGCGACACCGTCGCAGGCCGCCGTATCGCCGGGCGTGACCGCCGGGCGGCGCTTCGGGGCCCCGCCGTATCGGCTGCTCTGCCGAGCGACGCCGCTTCGGGGCAGCCACGCAGGTACATGCGGCGCGATTCCTCGCTTCGGTCTTCCCGCTCATCGGCGGACCGCCGCGAGCGAACGCCGGTGCAGGCGCCGGCCAGTGCGAGCAGGCGGGCGGCCTGAGCTCGGTCTCGGCCCATTCCGCGC
>CAWDUD010000002.1:0-104676 GCA_963805415.1 uncultured Acidimicrobiia bacterium | reverse complement strand
TCCAGCGCTGGCGCTGCCACCGCGGGAGGCCAGAGTTCTTGATCCAATTTACCTTCACATTCAGCGAAGGTGATGTTCCAGGCTTCCCGGCAGGTATTGTTCAAATACAGCATCCGCCCCTCTTCGTCCTTAATGAAAGCTATGGCGGGACTGTTGTTCATGAACGAATAGAACCGAATCTCGCTGGCTTTGAGCGCAGCCTCCGCCAGGCGCGTCTGCTCTCGCAGCTCCTTCTCATGCAGCGCCTGCCGCACCGCCGGACCGAGGCGCGCCAGACGATCTTTCAAAAGATAATCCGACGCACCTTGCCGCATCATGCCGACCGCGACGTCCTCTCCGATCGCGCCCGACACGACAATGAAGGGAATATCCAGGTCCAGTTCCCGCAAGAGCTCGAGCGCTCGCGGTGCATCCAGCAGCGGCATGTGATAGTCGGCCAGGATCAGGTCTGGCCGCCATCCCAAATGAGCGTTATATTCGGATTCAGTTGCTACCAGTCGCCAGTCCGGCTCGAACTGACTTCGCCGCAGTTCATGCACCATGAGCTCGGCGTCTTCGGGACGATCCTCCAGGATCAAAACACGAACAGGAATCGGCACAAGGGTCTCCTAAAAATATCTGCCTCAGGCATTCATAGCGCTCGCTTCACTCATCGCGCTTAAAGTGAAATAGAACGTCGCGGCCCCGATTGACGGCCGCCTCGGCCCACACACGCCCGCCGTGACGAGTGATAATCCGATGCACCAGCGCTAAGCCAACGCCGGTGCCTTCATATTCCTCGGCGGAGTGGAGGCGCTGGAAGACGCCAAACAGTTTGTCGACGTACCGCATGTCGAAGCCGGCTCCATTGTCGCGGACGTAGTATGTGCCGGCCCCGCCTGAAGCCGTCGCGCCGATTTCGATCTGGGCCCGATCCCGGCAGCGTGTATATTTCAGCGCGTTAGAGAGCAGGTTCACAAAGACCTGGTGAAGCAAGGCAGGATCGGCTTCGCAAGCCGGCAGGTCGCCGACCGTTATTTCGACATTGCGGCCCTCCCGCTCTTGTCCCAGTTCCTCCAAAACCCGATGAGCGCGAGCAGTCATATCGATGTGCTCCTTCTTCATGGGCTGGCGCCCCAACCGTGAGAATGAAAGCAGGTGATCGATCAGATCGCCCATCTGAACAGCGTTGTTCCGGACAATATTTAAGTAGCGCTGAGCTTCGGAATTGAGTTCGGGCCCGTGCTCTTCCAGCAATATCCGGGAAAAGCCGTCGATGGCACGAAGGGGCGCGCGCAAATCGTGTGAGACCGAATAAGCAAAGGCTTCCAACTCCTTGTTGGCCGCCTGCCATTGGGCGGTTCCTTCGATCACCCGGCGTTCCAATTCCTCGTTAAACCGCCGGACTTCCTCCTCCGCTTGCTTGCGTTCCGTGATGTCAGCGCAGGTGCCGACCCACTCGCGAATGTTGCCATCGCCTTCAAAAACAGGAACGCCGTGCACAGCCATATGGCGATATTCGCCATCCTCCCGGCGCAAGCGATACTCGGTGTCATAGAGTCTCCGGTACTTAACCGCGCGCGACCAGATTTCGACAGTCCGCCTGCGATCCTCCGGGTGTAGAGCTTCGATCCATCTCCAGCCTTTCACCTGCTCGACGCTTTGGCCCGTGAATGCGCGCCACATCGGCATATCCACCACCCCGCCCTGCGAGTTGGTGGTCCACACGATCTGGTTGCTGACTAAGGCCAGCGAGCGGTACCGTTCTTCACTCAGATGCAATGCCGAGTCGGAGCGTTTGCGCTCCGTCGTGTCCGTAAAGAACAGCGAGACCCATCCGGTGACGGATAGCAGCGCACATCAAACCAGGCATTGAGAGGGTCCGGGTAGAATGCTTCGACATTCACCGGCACATTCTCCGCAACGGCTTTTCGGTAGGCGGTTTCGAAGGGCGAGTTCTCCGCCTGTGGCCATAAGTCCCAGAGTCTTTTCCCGAGCAGTTCCCCCGGCGACTTGCCCACCATCTTCGCGGCCGCGGCGTTCACATAGGTGTAGCGCCACTCTCGATCCAGCATATTAAAACCATCCGAGATGCTCTCCAGGATGGAGGTAGTTTTTTGATGCGCGTTCGCCACCCGGTCCCGGCTCCTTTTCAGATTTTCAGCCAGGACGCTGGCCAGGACGCCGGTCGCCGTGAAAGCCCCCACACCGTGCCAATTGATTGCGTTCGCCATGGCAAACGAACCCGTGGGCTCGACGGCGAAATATATAGTCTCGAAAGTACACAGCAAGGTAGTGAGGAGACCGGGGCCCAGACCGCCGAAGTAAGCGCTCAGTAGCACGAAGGGCACGTGCGTGATGAAGGGCAGGATGGTGGGAGGATGGAGCGGAAGGCGCGCAAGCTGAGCCGCGGCCGCCAGCGCGATCGCGGTCAAATAACGTCTCGCGATGATTCTAGGCCTTTGCCGCACACGGCCTCTCGTTCAGCATGAGCCAATAGAGCCCTAGCTGCCGGATCGATTCGGTGAACTGCATAAAATCAACCGGCTTGACAATGTAACTATTGACGCCGAGCTCATAACAGACGAAGAGATCCCGCTCTTCGCGCGAAGAAGTGAGCACTACCACCGGTATCGATTTCGTCCGGGCATCTTCCTTTATTTTTCCAAGGACCTCCAGGCCATTTATTTTCGGCAGCTTGAGATCCAATAGGATCACGCGAGGGGTCTGCCCGTCGGCGCCTGCTTCCGGCCCAAAGAGAAAGTCGAGCGCTTCCGCCCCGTCTCGCACCACTTTGATGTTGTTGGCGAGCCGGTACTTATTTAGCACGTGCAGCGTCAATTCCACGTCGTTGGGATTGTCTTCCACCAGCAACAACTCCAGCGGCATTTGGTTCATACGCTCAGGTCTTGCATCTTTTCAGACGCGAAGGCATTGGTAACCCACGCCAGCAGGTCCCATTTCGTCAGATGCCGGGTTCCGATCATTTCAATCCCGCCGCTGGCGGCGATGCGGCACGATTCGTAATAGCCGGCCAGGACCCGAACCTGGCTTTCCGGACGAATGGCACGGAGTTTCTCAGCCAAGTTGGAACGAGCCCGGTCGTCGTTTTCCGGGTTGGCGATAACGATCGGGATTAGAGCCGGGTACAGGCTGGCCAAAAGTAAGCCTTCTTCGCAATCCGCTGCTTCCAGCACGTGATAGCCGTGACGCTCGAAATGAAGTTGGAGCACTCGCCTCACCTCGGAGTTGGATTCAATCAGCAGCGCCGCAGGCTTTTTAGGCTCTGGAAGCGGCACGCCCGCCGCCGCCGCATCCGCGCGGGAGAGATAGAAATCGAAAGCGACTGTGCTGCCTGGCTCCAGCCTCGCGGTCAGAAGGCCGCCCATTTTTTTCACCCCCCGGTAAGCCAAAGGCAAGTCGGGTGATTCCCGCGACCACGACGGCTCGAATGCGCGCTCCAGCGATGTGGCGTCTTCCTCCGACGTGGTATAGGTGACCCGGATCCGAACCGAGTGGCTCATCTGTTCGAGGACTGCGGTGGACAATTCAATCGTTAGCGCGCTCTGGCCGTCCATTTGCCGGCACGCATGTCTAAGAATGCCGAGCAGGGCTTTGGTTAGTTGCCACTCATCGGCTTGGACTGGAGGCGAGTCCGGTTTGAGGTCCAGGGTAAGTCGCGGCTTAAGACGTTGCCAGGCGGCTTCCAAGCGCGCCAGGAGGCTTTGCACGGCGACGTGTCCGAGCCTCGGCTCAGGCACTTCCAGATACTTGCGGAGCCGATAGGTGACTGCAAAAGCGTCCGTTGCGGCCCGGGTGATGGATTCGGCATCCTGCCGGGCCGGACTGTCCTGCGGGAGCGCCTCCAGCAGGCGTTTGCAATCCTCGCTCATCGCGCCCAGCTCGGGAAGCTCACGCACGATTTCGTCCGCCATCCGCAGCAGAGCTTCCTGCTTTCCGTCCTGGCGCGCCTGCTCCTCTTCGAACTGACACAAGGTGGTATCCGCGAGTGCAATGACAGCTCCTTCGACACGCCCGTCCCGCCAGCGCGGAGAGACGCTCCCTTGCACCGCGAAGCTTCGCCCTTCTCCACCCTTCAGCCACACGTCGCCGGGAAGAGGAACGGTTTCCCCTTGGAGCATCGCCACGGATACGAAGTCCTCCACCGCATTTCCGGTTTGCCGATAGACCAGGCGCAGTAATTCCCGCGCGGGATGGCCCAGGGCATCGTCGGCTCTCCAGCCGGTGAGCTCTTCCGCCAGGGAGTTGAGATAGCAGATGCGGCCGGAACTGTCGGTAACCAACACCGCCGAGGGAACCGCCGAAAAGCTGGCCGCCAGCCAATCGCGCTGGGCGCGCAGTTCGCGTTCGTGCCGGTGCTTGGCCAGCGCCATTTCAATGGAACCTTGCAGGCTGCTGGAAGCGATCGGCTTCTTGATATAGCCAAAGGCCTGGGTGTGACTGGCGCGTTCCAAAGTCCCGCGGTCTTCATAGGCCGTCAAATAAACCACTGGTATGTCGTGTTGTTGCCTGATTTGGCCGGCCACCTGGATGCCATCCAGTTCGCCTTTTAGCCGGATATCCATCAGCACCAGGTCGGGCGAAGTTTCCTGGATCAATTGCAACGCCTGCGTGGCGCAATCGGCCGTGCCCGGCACCGCATACCCGGCGGCTTTGAGCCGCGCTTCTAAATCGGCCGCGATCAGACCTTCGTCCTCGACCACGACAATCTTGTGCTTCTTCGTTCCTGGGGCCATGTTGTCCTCGCCGCGATGAACGCGCTCGAACTTGCGCGCCGCTTGTGTTTGTCTACCTGAGTGCTCCGGAAGCCGATTTCTTCTCGCGGAAATCCGGCTTTCATCTTCAATTTAAAGCGGCTAGTCACAGCCAACGCACAATCTGGAGGCCGCAAGTCTGCGAGCGGAAAGGCGAGATCGATTTACAAATCGTTGTGATTGGAGAGAGCAGTTTTTAGCGGAACGCGCGATTGAGCGGGTTGAAACTGGTCACGAACTGAAAACCCAGAACGTTTGTGCGTGTGCCCGCAAGATTTTCAATCTTCAACCATTCATAACTGCCCTTGATGAGCTGATGCCGGTTCAGCCAGATGCCGCCGCCTAGCTCATAGGAGGCCATGGAACCGCCAAACTGGCTGGTCGAGACGCCGCTCCGGTCGGTTGCGCTTCCCGGTTGCAGCCAGCCCGCGCGGCCGGCCACATAGTAGCGAGGCGTCAGAATCCGCTTGACTTCCGCGTAGGTGGAACTAACCGAAGGCGCTGTCGTGAAATTAGGCGAGTCATACTGGAAGCGTTGCCACTCGCCCGTTGTGCTCCAGCCGCCTCGCGCCCACTGTACGTCCAATCCAACCGCGCTCGCAGGGAAATCGCGGGCCGTCGCGCCGGCAGGTAGCCATCCCGTCAGGAAAGGGTCGAGATAGGGCCCGCGGAATCCGGAAACGCCCACGCGAAAACCTTGCGAGATCGTATAACCACCGCCCGCCGTCCATTGCAGGTAGTCCGGCGCGTGGCTCAAACTGAGGGGATTCGAAGGCGATCCGCTGGTCAGTTGGAAACGCGCATCCAGCCTGTGTCCGGAGAATTCGGCCTCGATTCCTGGCAGCCCATAGAGAGTCACCGGCGTGAGGCCCAGGTCCCGGCCGGCCACGCCGCCGCAGGCGTTCGCCACCGAGCCGTAATATTGAGCTCGCAGATCTTGCACGCCGCAGGGAAGCTGATCGTGCCGGATGGTCAATGTCTGGATGTAACTGAGCGGCTGATCGAGCAGCGGGTTTTCCGCATCGTCGTAATGCAGCGGAAACGAACCAAACGCCGACGAGAGCCGCCCGGCCTTAATGACCAGTGAAGTTTGTTCTGTTCGGATCGAGTAGCCCAGGTAGGCCTGTAGAACATCTCGATACCACTCGTGTTCGGGGTCGTATGCATCGTAATAAAAGTACGGCGTCAGCCGAAGTTGCAGGGCCGCATAAGCGAACCAGTGGGGACCCAATTGAACGGTGGGATACACCATCGCTCGAAAGCCCGCTGTGGCAGGCTTGCCGTCGGGCTCTTCGAACTGAAGCCGTTGCGTGTACATCGCGCCGCCGCTCACGGTTATGGGCACGCTGATTCCATAGGTACCGTTTTGCGCGCTGCCGTCTTGCGCCAGGGACGGGGTAGCCGACAATAGTAGCGACATAAAGGCTATGGCGCATGCAGCCCTTAGCATAATTTCGGCTCCTTCCAATTCATCTCCCCGGCTCCCGGCTCCGCGGGGGTCAGCGCCGGTCTTTCCGCAACCGCGAGCGGGAGCGAAAACCAGAATTTGGATCCTTTTCCAACCCGGCTCCCGACCCCTACCGTGCCGCCCATGATTTCAACGAGTTGCTTTACGATCGCGAGACCTAAACCGGTACCTCCATAGCGGCGCGTCATGGACCCGTCGGCTTGCGTGAACTTCTCAAAGATGAGTTCCAGCTTCTCGGCCGGTATCCCGATTCCGGTGTCCTCCACCGTGAACTTCATCGCGGCCTTGCCGTCGTTCGTATCAGGACATTGAACTTGGACCTGTATGTGGCCCACCTCGGTGAATTTGATGGCGTTGCCGATGAGGTTGGTCAAAACCTGACGGATGCGCATAGCGTCGCCGACCACGAAAGATGGAATGTTCGGCGGATAGTCCAAGATCAGGTCCAGCTTCTTGGCTTTCGCCTGGGCCGAAAGCAGCCCCACGATTTCTTCCGTGGTGTCCCGGATGTTGAAGGGGGCAAACATGAGATTCATCTTGCCTGCATCCAATCGCGAGAAATCGAGAACGTCGTTGATGATCCCCAGCAGCGAATTGGCGGAATCCCGAACCATGCACGCAAACTGAGCCTGCTCTTGGTCGAGCGGAGTGTCCAGCAGCAGGTCGGTCAAACCGATGACACCGTTCATGGGAGTGCGCAGTTCATGACTCATGGTCGCCAGGAATTCGCTCTTGGTCCGGTTAGCGGCCTCGGCCCGAACCTTCGCTTTTTCCAACTCATCGCGCGAGCGGCGCTCGGCAGCGGCCACTCGATTGAAAGCATCCGCCAGAACATGCAGCTCTCCCACCGCCTGCGGAGCCGTGATTCGCTCTGGAAATTGACGGACCCGTTCCGCCAGCCGCAACTGCGCCACCAGATCCCGCAGCGGCTTGGAGACCGAACGCGACGTGGCCAGGGTGCACAATAGCGCGAGCAGGATCCCGAAACCACCGATCCGGACCAGGATGCCCATCCAGGCATTCATGAACTCGCGCGTGGCCGCATCCAGCGACTGCAGTTCGACTAGCCGGTAAGCGGCGCCAAAGCGGGCCTCCCGCACCGGCATTACCAGGAACGTTTCCCCATTTCGCTGGATCTCGCACTCGGCATCCATCTTCGGGCAGGCGTGGAGTTGCTTCTCGAGTTCCGGCCACGCGGATTTTGGGACGGTGGCCTGCACCACGTGATCGTCCCGCAGCAGAACTGTCTCTCCGGCCAGGTGATAGCGGCCCAGGTCAAACTTACTTCCAAGCTTGAGTTCTCCAATCTGCTCGCCGCCAATCAGGATCGGCGTCGATATCAGCTCGTACGGCATCCCGCCCGCTTCCATCAGCGGTGTTTGCGCCGGGATATCCAGAAGCTGCTGCGCTGGAAGATTAGGATCGCCGTCGAATTCCACGGCTGCCAGCGTTTTCGCCTTCCAGTCCGTAACGGCCAGCAGATCGTAGCCCGCCACGGCGTGCATGTCGCGCAATTGCGCCTCGATCGTGCGGCGGATTTCGGCTCGATTGGCCGGAGTCAAGGGCGTCTCATGAAACAGACCGATGGCCGCTTTGAGACCTGCGTTTTCAGACAGAATGGCTGCGAACTGGTTGATGCGGCGGGAATAATCTTCGTGAGCGCGCGCTACCAGTTGCTCCGATTGTTCCAGCGTCTCCCGCAGTTGTTGGCGGACCCTTTGCTGAACCAGGGAGTGCAGCGCCGTGAAACTGGCCGCCAGTACCACGCACACCGGCAGAAAGGAAAATAAGAAGCTCCGGACTGTTAGAGAAGTTCTGGCCTTCAAGGCTGCGGCTCGGCATCCACTGGGACCTGGATGCTGACCTCCACTTTCCCGTTTTCGGGAACGTCCACGCCGGTCTTGAACAAGCCCGCGATCTTGTGCCAGGCCGTCAGTTCGTAGTGACCGGCAGGCACATCGCTCCACGAGAAGCTGCCGTCGTCCGATGGTTTCCCGAACCAGGGACTCTCGGTCACCACAATGGCCGCATACATATTGGAATGAATGTGGCAGTAGACCTGAACGATTCCAGGATGGTTGAAAGTTACGCTTCGGCTTTGCCCCTTCGGGTAGTAGCCCAAATCGAAGGTCTGCGCCTTGGAAAGTGAAAACACATTGTGAAAAATGGGATCGGAATTGGGAAACTGAACCGTGGATCCGGTTGGAATAATAAGAATGTCCGGATCAAAGCGGGCGTTCTTTTGGTCTAACAAAGCCACGACCGGCGCTTTCGGAGCCGCCGAGCCGCCCTCCAAGGTGACCACCATGCGATCGAATTCGTTCACCGGCTCGCTGGATTTGGGAGGCGGCGGCAGTGGCGTGCCGCGCAGATTGTAGGCGACCGGCGATAGTCGCTTTTTGGTGAGCCGCTTGGTGATGATCGCATGGACTGTCACGTCCCCAGCCAGTAGCGGCATTGCCAGAAACAAAAATACCGTAGCTCGAGGTAAGCGTTTCATCCCAGTGGCCCTTATTCCTAGGAAATCGGTAGGGAGGGCACCGGACTATAGGGGCTGGCGCGAGTACTCCAGGCCATTCATTTATTTAAGGAAACTCCAGGTCCGGCGCGGCCATCCTACACAGCGATGAGGGTTTCAATCGCCGCTGGTCTCGTGACGCTGGGAGCGCTCCTGAGCGCGCAGGAAATACAACTGGTTCCGGTGGCCTCCGGCTTGAGCGGACCGCTCGGGATCGAAAACGCAGGCGACGGATCCGGGCGACTCTTTTTCGTCCAACAAAATGGCGTCGTCCGGATTTTTCGCAACGGCGCTGTCGTGGCCCGGCCCTTTCTCGATATTCGAAGCAAGACAGCCGTGGACAGCGAGCGCGGCTTGCTGGGGCTCGCCTTTCCGCCGGGTTTTGCACAAAAGCAGCGCTTCTATGTGGACTACACGGATCTCAACGGAAACACCGTGATCGCTCAATATCGCGTTTCGGCGGATCCGGATCAAGCCGATGCTTCCAGTGAAACGATTCTACTGCGGGTCAACCAACCTTTCGCCAACCATAACGGCGGGCGGATCGAATTCGGACCGGACGGCTATCTTTATATCGGTGTGGGCGACGGCGGCTCAGGCGGCGATCCGATGGGCAACGGTCAGAAGCTCGGCGTGCTGCTGGGCAAGCTGCTGCGCATCGACGTCGAGAGCGATCCCGGGCAGGTTCAAATTCCGCCGGACAATCCGTTCGTCAATCGGGCCGGAGCGCGGCCCCAGATCTGGGCCTACGGGCTTCGTAATCCGTGGCGGTTCAGCTTCGATCGAACTACGGGTGATCTATGGATCGCCGACGTCGGCCAAAACAACTATGAAGAAGTGGACTTTCAACCGTCTGGTGATCCGGGCGGAGAGGACTATGGCTGGAACATTATGGAGGGCCTGCATTGCTATCCGGACACCGCCAACTGCAACCGCGGCGGGCTGACGCTTCCGATCTTCGAGTACAGCCACGTGAATGGCAATTGCTCAATAACGGGTGGCTTCGTTTATCGCGGCCGTGTGTCCCCGGGGCTGCGTGGAACCTACATCTACGCCGACTATTGCAGCGGCCAAATCTGGGGAATCGATCGGCAGGGGACGCAAGCGAATAACCGGCTGCTCAGGTCCGCCGGGTTCAACATCACAAGCTTCGGCGAGGATGAAGCGGGCGAAATCTACGTGGCCGACGCAACCCACGGCGCGATCGATCATATCGTCGGCGGTCTCGCGCCGCGATTCAGCGCTACAGGAGTCGTCAATGCGGCCAGCTTCCTTCCCGGGCTCACGCCAGGCTCCCTGGGCACTGTCTTTGCAGCCGGCGTCCTCGACGATCCAGGAGTTTTATCAGCGGACCATCTGCCGTTTCCGGCAAGCCTGGGAGATGTTTCCGTCACCGTGAATGGCGTCACCGCGCCGATCCTCGCGCTCGCTAATCGCAACGGCGTGGAACAGGCCAATTTCCAGACGCCTTTTGAAACTCCCAGCAGCGGTACCGCATCTGTGGTCGTCACGCGATCGGGAAATCCCAGCACACCGGCCGATGTCCCCATCATCGATCCTCAACCCGCGATCTACACCAGCGACGGAACGCAAGCCATCGTCGTGCACAACGCGGATTACTCCCTGGTAACCACCGCGCATCCTTTGCAGCCGGGAGAATACGCGTTCCTGTACGCCTCGGGGCTTGGGGCTGTAACCAATACACCGGTTACAGGAGCGGCCGCACCGGTTTTGCCGCTTGCCATGGCTGCTGCTCATGTTCAGGTCACGCTCGGCGGAATTTCTTGCGACGTTCCATTCGCGGGTCTGGCGCCCGGATTCGCCGGCGTCTACCAAGTAGATTTTCGCGTTCCCGCCAATGCGCCGTCCGGCGGCCAGGACCTGGCAGCCTCAATTGGCGTGGCCTCTAGCCCGACCACAACAACCGTCGTTCAGTAGGCTTCACTGCTGGTCCGATTCCGCCTCAGCGGTCTTTTTGCGGAAAGGATTCAATTTGTGCCAAAAGCTCTGCTTTTTAGGTTCGGCCAACGGCGGCTGAGAATCCGCAATCGGCGGCGGAGCGTTGGGCGCTACCTGCTTTGCGATTGCCGGCTTTGGAACGGGGATCGCTTTCTGCACAACGTTCTTTCGGACCTGCTTGGTTCGAACCCGCGGAGTTGTAGAAACCCAGGATGGGGGCCTTATAGGAAATACCACAGGCTGCGGATCGGGAACGCTGGACCAAATGTTCGCCCATCCACCGACAGCGAACAATACTAGCGCGGACGCAGCCGCGGCGGCGATTATTGTCTTGATCCCTTCAAGCGATCTCGTTGCTGGGGCGAATACGCCAGGGATCGCGCTTGCGGCCACTCCATCCACCGCTTTGAGGAACTGTCCGGCCGACTGATAGCGCCGCTCCGGTTCCCTGGCCAAAGCAGTCGCCACGATCTTATCCCATCCCGACGGCAGGGTTGGATCGATCTCCGTGGGCCGCCTCAACTCGATCTCGGCCTGCGCCAGAATCAGCGAGGCTGCTCCGTCTGATTCAAACGGCCTTTTACCCGTCACTAGTTCGTAAAGTATGGCGCCCACCGAGTACAAGTCGGACCGCGGATCGGGCTCACTGCCTCCGCGGATCCTCTCCGGAGCCATGTAGTACAGCGAGCCAACAATGTCACCCACCTTGGTGATCAGCGAATCTCCGAGCGACTTCGCCACGCCAAAGTCGGTCAGCTTTACGGTCCCATCCGGACCAATAATCAGGTTGGCGGGCGTGACGTCGCGATGCACCACCCCCAGGGCGTGCGCATAATTCAAAGCGGCCAGGATCTGCCGGACATAGTTCAGCCCAGTCTCAATCGGCACCCTGCCTTCTTTTAAAACACTCTCGAGAGTTCGGCCTTCGATGAGCTCCATCACCAGGATTAAATGTTCATCCACCCGCAGGGCATTGTGGACCGCTGCAATATTCGGATGGCTGAGCCGCGCCTGGACTTCGATCTCTCGCTGGAATCTGTGGACTTGGTCGTCGCTCGCGAGTTCCGCGGCCATCACTTTCAGCGCTTCTTTGCGCTTGGTAAGCCGGTGTTCGGCTTGAAACACCTGTCCCATGCTCCCCGCGCCGATAATCGCAGTGATCTCGTAGTCGCCGATGACTTCTCCGACATGAAGACTCATGAAAGTCTACCGCCGCAAATAACAGTATGACTTCGGCGCGAATAAAATGAATTATGGCTTTTAACCCGGCTGGCTAGGAATTAATCCCTAGGAAAGCCTGAGGTAAACAACTGAGTGGAGGGCCGTCCCGTCTTACTTCAGCCGCTGCTCGCGCCACAGGCCAAGCGCCTGCTGCACCGGCCGGTCGGAGGCGCTGAAGAGCACTGCGTCGCCATTCGGCTCATGCGACACCGGGCGCCATGCGGGAACCACGAAGATGTCGTGTTCCTTCCAGGAAAACGATTCGTTGCCGATGTGACTACGGCCGCTGCCTTCGCACACGCAGTACACCGTGCCATCAGTGGAACGATAGGGCGCGCCCCGGAATCCTGCCGGCAGCAGTTGGATGAAGGTGGCGATGGTCGGCAGCGGGTATCCGCCCGTGGCGGGATTGGCATATCGCATCTTGAAACCGTGGCATGCGTCGGCCGGGCCATCCTTCGCCAGCGCTTCGAGCGTTTCGCGCGTCCGCGAATAGGGATACGAAAAGATCGGCGTGGCCTGCCGCTGGGGCGAATAGTCCACTGGCAGCAAATTGGCGCCGTAACGCGCCAGCGAATCGCCTTCATTTTTTGTCACGGGCTGCCCGTCGTCGGGATAATGCTCGGCAAAACTGGAATCCAGTGCGTTGATCAGCGGAATATCCAGAACATCCATCCAAACCACGGGACCCGCTCCGGGATTTCCGTGATCGTGATAGGTCCAGTTCGGCGTAACCACGAAATCGCCCGGGTGCATGGTGGTGCGTTCGCCATCGACAGCCGTGTACCCGCCGTCGCTTTCGAGGACGAACCGTAACGCCGAAGCGGTGTGGCGATGGGTCGGCGCAACCTCGCCCGGCATCACCAACTGCAATCCGGCATAGAGGGTTTGCGTGATCTGCGAAAGACCGCGCAGAGCGGGATTCTCCAGCACCAGGACCCGCCGCTCGGCCTCCTTGGCGGTGATCAGGCCGCCCGATTCCATCAGCAACGGCCGCAATTCTTCGTAACGCCACAGCGCGGGAACGCACCGCGTCCGCGGCTCCGGCAGCACCAGATCGGACAGCACCTCCCAAAGGGGCGCGGCATTCTTGCGGTCCAAGCGCCCATAAAATTCCTGCATTTGCTGGGAGGCCTTGGGTTTGGCATCGAGCGCGGAGACGTTCATAAATCCTTCCTTTATTATGCTGCCCGTACACTCACCTGCATCGTTCCGATTTTTTCGACCGTAGCGACTATCTTATCTCCGGGGACGATCGGGCTCACGCCTTCCGGCGTTCCCGTGCTGATGATGTCGCCGGGAAACAGCGTGTAGAACGAAGACGCGAGTTCGATCAATTCGGCGGGCCCGAGAATCATGTATCGGGTATTCGACTCCTGCCGCACCTCTCCGTTCACCGAAATCCCCAGATCCAGCACACTGGGGTCGGCAATCTCATCCCGCGTCACCAGCCAGGGTCCCAGCACCGTGTAGCTGTCCGGCGACTTGCGGAAGCTGCGGTCTTCGCTACCGCGAATCGTGATATCGAGACCGATGGCGTAACCGGCCACATAGTTCAAAGCGTCGGCGCGGCTCACATTGTTGGCCTGCTTGCCGATCACCAGCGCCAGCTCGACTTCATGATCGTTGCGGCGATCCAGATGGCGCAACGCGATCCCCTCGCCCGGCCCGGCCAGCGAACTGGTCGCTTTCAAAAATAGCCCAGCTTGCTGAATCGTGATCGTATGGGCCTTGGTATTTTGATGGAGCTGCGCGTCGCCTTTCACTTCGTCCAGATGCTTCTGGTAGTTCACGGGTGCGGCGATGATCTTGCCGGGATTCGCAACCGGGCTCAATAACTTCTGCCCATCCAGAGGAATCAGCGCGGATGTGCCCGAAATTTCGCGGATTCTCTCGACGACCTGATCCAGATTCGCGATCAAGACATCCTGGGCCGGCAGAGGGTAACGATAGCAGGGCAACACGTCCAACGCCGCGGTCACGTCCCGTATTTGCGAGCCCTCAACTATGCCTAGACGCCCGTCCCCGAAACGGCACAGCCGCATTCCAATCTTCTCCTCTGAAATTTCAGGCAGCCCTACGCGCCCTATCACATCATACTGCTGAATCCGCGGCCGGCCGCATATTCATTCACGCCTGGCTAATTTCCGCCCGCACCAGTTTCGCTCCCGCCACCAACGCTTGCAACTTCCCGAAGGCGGACGCACGCGGCAGATACTTCATCCCGCAATCCGGCGCCACTACGATTCGCTCGGGGCTGACGTGCGCCAATCCTCGGCGGATGCGCGCTGCGACAATTTCGGCGGTTTCAATCTCGGGCGTCGAAAGATCTAACACACCGAGGATGATGGTCTTTCCCGGAAGCTTTTCCAAAACGGAGCAATCCAGCGACGACTGCGCGGTCTCAATAGAAATTTGGTCCACGCTCGCCCGGGCCAGTTCCTCCAGGAACGAATAACCCGATGGCCGGTCCTTGACCATCGCCGCATAACCGAAGCAGAGGTGAACCGCGGTGGTGCCCGTGACACCATCCAGCGCGCGTTCCAGAGCGGCCACACCGTACCGGCGAGCCTTCTCGGGACTGGCCTGCATGTAAGGCTCATCTATCTGCACGATATCGGCCCCGGCCGCGAACAGATCCCGTATCTCCTCGTTCACTGCCGCCGCGTAATCGGCGATCATTTGCTCCTCGTGCTCGTAAAAATCATTCTGAGCCTGCTGGGCCATCGTGAACGGACCGGGCACAGTCATTTTGATCGTGCGGGTGGTATTGGCGCGCAAAAACCGGATGTCCCGTACCCCGACCGGGTGCTTCCGGCGGATCTTGCCCACCACCCGCGGGACTACTCCGGTCTGACCGCTTCGAGTAAGAACCATTCCCGGGTTGTCGAGATCGATGCCTTCCAATGCGGTCGCGAACCGGTTGGAGTAACTCTCGCGGCGGATTTCGGCGTCGGTGATAATGTCCAGCCCAGCCCGTTCCTGATCGTGGATCGCGAGTAGCGTCGCATCGTCCTGGGCCTCTTCGAGCAACTCAGGGGCGATGCGCCAGAGATCCTGCGCGCGAACGCGCGGCGGCATATGCGCCGCAAGCATTCGGCGATCGATCAGCCATTCCGGCTGCGGATAGGACCCTACGAGCGTCGCCGGCATCAGCATGGGAGTGATCCTGCCATGGCATTGCTCACACGCTAAGGTTCAGCTTGCTGTTCGCCCTCGTCCATATAAGCCTGCGAACTTTCAGCTTCGGCGATGAAGCGCCGCGCCTGGTCCGCCTGATCGCGAGCCACCTTCACCTCAAAAGGCAGGTTCGGCAGAACGGAATCGCCTACCAGGATGGATCTGATCCCGGCTGAGTCCAATAGATTCTTGATTCCCATCGCCTGGACCTCGGCCATCGGCCCACTACCCTCGGCGTGAAAAACGGTCTCCAGATCGAAACGCGAAGACGGGTCGAAGTGGTGGACTTCTTCGGGAGGCGGGTTAAGCGCTATGAGCTTCTCGGCGCGCGCGACGTCGCGCGGCTGCACGCGCACTTCAAAGCTCCCTTCCACCACGCCGGCCGTCTCGTCGTCGAGTAGTACGGCGTCAATGCCTTCGGCCGCCAGCAGATTGACTACCAGTTCGCACTGTTCTTCCGCCTCGTCATCCATGGAGCGATAGACCGTCACCATACTCGTGGGAACACTCATAGCTTGAGGATACCAGCAGGGATGGGCGCTAAAATTGAATAGGAGGACCTATGGCGAATCAAGATTACGGAAGTAAAGCGGTATGGTTCATGGCGGGGATTGCGATCGGGTCGACGATTGCCCTGCTTTATGCTCCCTCTTCAGGGGAAAAAACACGCCGCAAAATCGCAAAGAGAACCCAGGAAGGCCGGGAGGCGCTGGCCGAGTCCGGAAAAGATATGTACGAGCGTGGCCGGGAGATGTACGAGCGCGGCCGCCAATTGGCCGACGAGGCCGCCGACATGTTCGAGCGCGGCCGCAAAATCGTCGAGAGCACCGCGGCTAATCTGAAAGGATGACCCGCCGCCATGAGCACGACGCTTCAGGCAGCCCATTCCCTGCCGGTTTTCGCCAACGAGCCGGCCACTGATTTTTCAAAAGCCGGCCTTCGCGAGACGATGGAAACAGCCCTGGCCGGCGTCCGCGCGCAGTTCGGACGCGAATACGATTTGCTGATCGCCGGACGCCGCGAGAAGACGTCCGACAAGCTCAAATCGCTGAACCCCTCGCGGCCTTCCGAAGTGGTCGGCATTCACAGCAAAGCGGACGCCGCGCTCGCCCGGGAGGCTGTGGAATCGGCGCATGCTTTCTTTCCGGAATGGGCTGCCAGGCCTGCATCGGAACGCGCCGCAATGCTGACCAAAGCGGCCGGCATTCTCCGCAACCGCAAATTTGAGTTCAATGCATGGCTGGTCTATGAAGCCGGCAAGACCTGGCCCGAAGCCGATGCCGACGTCGGCGAGGCGATCGATTTTTGTGAATACTACGCGCGCCAGATGGTGCGGCTCAGTAGGCCGGAACCTCTGCTGCAGTTACCTGGCGAGAAGGACGATCTGGTGTACCTGCCGTTGGGCGTCGGCATCGTAATTCCGCCTTGGAATTTCCCGCTGGCCATATTGGTGGGCATGACGACGGCCGCGCTCGTCGCCGGAAATACGGTGGTGCTGAAGCCCTCCAGCGATACGCCCACGATAGCAGCGAAATTCGTGGACGTTTTGTTGGAAGCGGGCTTTCCGGCGCGTGCGATCTCGCTGGTAGTGGGCAGCGGCGCGGTTGTGGGCGACGTGCTGGTGGAGCATCCCAAAACACGGTTCATTGCCTTTACCGGCTCGAAGGAAGTGGGACTGCGCATCAACGAATTGGCTGCCAAAACTCCCAAGGGCCAGCTCTGGATCAAGCGAGTCATCGCCGAAATGGGCGGCAAGGACGCCATCATTGTCGACCGCGAAGCCGATCTGGATAGCGCGGTCGACGGCGTCCTCCGGTCGGCCTTTGGCTACCAGGGACAGAAATGCTCGGCTTGTTCGCGAGCCATCGTCGATGAAGCCGTGTACGGCAAATTCGTGGATCGGCTCAAGACCGCGGTTTCCGATTTAAAGGTCGGACCGCCCGATCATCCCGGTAACTATATGGGCCCGGTGATCAATGAAGGCGCCATGCGGTCCATCTTGAACTACATCGAAGTGGGCAAGAAGGAAGGCGATCTGGTCGCCGGAGGCGCGGCGCTGGAGGGCGAGGAATCCCTCAAGGAGCAGATGGCGGCTCTGCTCCGGACCCGCACCCGCGACGAGTGGGTCCGGTTCTTCGAGGGTCATGACGTGTGCTTCGCGCCCGTGCTGACGATGAACGAGGCGCACGCCCATCCCCACAACGTCGCCGCGCAGGACCTTCGTCGAGGTGGAGGGTGCACCGCAGCCGGCCCCCGCGCCGCGCTTCTCCCGGACGCCGGGCGCGGTCGAGCGCACGCCCGTGGTCCCGGGAGCGGACACCCGCGGCGCGCTGGTCGACTGGGGCTTCACCGAGGACGAGGTCGACGCCCTCGTGGCGGGCGGCGGGGTGGCCTAGGAGCGACCTGACGAGGACTCCACGTCCCGACCGTCCCGGGCGACGTCACCCGGACGAGACGGGACACCCGGCGGTCGCGGTCGGTACTGTCACGGACATGATTCGGCCACCGACCGTCGGGGAGCGCGAACGCCGGGAGATCGACTTCTGGTCGACGTCCGAGCAGGAGCGTCCCGGCCAGTTCGGTCTCGACCTGCTCACCCACAAGATGAGCGAAGCTCGCGTCTTCCTCGAGAAGCTGGACCGGTTCGCGCTCCTCTTCGATGCGGCGGACTCGATCCTCGAGCTCGGCGGCGGCCAGTGCTGGCCCTCGGTGATGGTGAAGCACGAGTTCCCGAGGAGTCGCGTGATCGGGACCGACATCGCGCCGGCCGCGGTGTCGTCCGCTCCGCGGTGGGAGCACGTCATCGGTGCCCGTCTCGACGGCCGGGCCGCGTGCCGCAGCAACCAGATCCCGGTTGCCGACGAGTCGATCGACCTCGCCTTCGCGTTCGCGGCCGCCCACCACTTCGGCGCGCACCGGACGACGTTGCGTGAGCTGGCCCGAGTGCTCCGCCCGGGGGGCCACGCGCTGTACCTGCACGAGCCGGGCGTCCGGGGGTTCCTGTACCGACTCGCCCTGAAGCGGGTGATGGCCAAGCGCCCGGTCGTCCCCGAGGACCTGCTGCGGTACCGGGAGATCGAGGTGCTGGCCCGGGACGCCGGCCTCGGGTGCGAGATCGAGTTCGCACCGACGACGACCTACCGCGGCGGCGTCGAGACCGTGTACTACCTCGGGATGCAGCGGATACCGCCGCTGCAGCGGCTCCTCCCCTGCACCATCGACGTGGTGCTCACGAAGCCCTGACCGTCGCGCGCGGGCGTCAACCGAGCGACCAGAGCGCGACCGGCTCGTCGAAGCCCTTCAGCAGCCGGCGCCCGGCCGAAGCGAACGTCAGGTCCACCTCGCCGGTCGCGGCGCGCACGAGGTCGTCGGTCACGAGGATCTCCCCCGGCACCGCGATGTCGGCGATGCGCGACGCGGTGTTGACCACCGAGCCGTAGTAGTCACCGCCGCGACCGAGCACGGCGCCGTAGGAGACGCCGGCGTGCGGGGCCACGCCGCGCCGCTCGTCGAACCGGGTGACGAGCTCGCGCGCGATGCGCGCCCCCGCAGTGGCGTCGACCGCGACGAACATGACCTCGTCCCCCATGTGCTTCACGACCCGGCCCCCGGCCGTCGCCACGATCTCGTTCGCGGTCATCTCGAAGTCCTCGACCAGCTCGGCCAGCTCGGCGGGGGCCAGGTCCCGGGCGAGAGGCGTGAAGCCGACGAGGTCGACGAAGCCCACCGCCAGCCGGAACATCCCGGGTCCGAGACTCTCGGTACTCGACGCCCGTTGCCGCTTGATCGCCTGCTCCACGTGCATCCGGAACAGGCCGTCCATCACCGTCGGGAGCTCGACCAGCTGCGCGACCGCACCTTCGGTCGCGAGCGCGCGGGCCAACTCGTCGGTCCCGCCGCGCAGCATCGGGTCCTCGACCTCGACGAGGAAGATCGCGGATCGCGGCGTCGGCGATGAGTCCGAGCGCCGCGCCCATCGCCCGGATGAAGCGCAGCGTCGCCTCGGGACCGAACAGCTCCGCCGCGTACGCGAAGAGCTGGAACGTCGCCACGTCGGTCGCGCGGAAGTCGTCGTCGGCCCACGCGACGCCGGCCGCGACCAGCACGCGTCGCAGCATCTCGACGTCGACACCGGCCGCGACCGAGACCTCGTCGATCGACAGGGTCGGGCCCGGGCGGATCGCCTGGTCGGACCCGACCGCGTGCAGCGAGCCGGCTTCGGCCGCACGACGCATCTGCTCCAGCGAGATCCCGAGGGACGAGAAGTGCTCGAGGAGCGCGAACCGTCCCGCGACCTCCACCGACCTCGGGTCGAGCAGGCCGGCGGCTTCGTACTCGTGGGCGTCCATCGCCCGGGGACGCTACGTGCCGGCGGCGGCCTTCGCGTACTCCTTGGCCCACGGGTAGTCGGGCTTTCCGCTCGGGGCGCGCCGGATCTCCTCCACGAGGAACACCTGCTTCGGCGCCTTGTACGCGGCGATGTGCAACCGGCAGTGGGCGTCGAGGTCCTCGACCGTCGGCGCGGTCCCGGGCCGCGCCTGGACCACTGCGGTGACCCGCTCACCCCATCGCTCGTCCGCGATCCCGACCACGAGACAGTCGAACACCTCGGGGTGGGCCTTGAGCACGCCCTCGACCTCCTCGGGAAAGACCTTCTCGCCACCGGTGTTGATCATGATCGAGCCGCGGCCGAGCAGCGTGACCTGACCGTCCTCCTCGACGGTCGCGAAGTCACCCGGTATCGAGTACCGCTTGCCGCCGTGCTCGAAGAAGACCAGCGCGCTCCGCTCGGGGTCGTTGTAGTAGCCGAGCGGGATGTTGCCGGTGCGGGCGATGCGACCGATCTCACCCGAGCCGGGCTCGATCGGCTCGTAGTTCTCGTCGACGACGATCGAGTCGAGCGACGGTTGCACCGTGGCCGGGCCACCCTTCGGGATCTCGCCACGCGTCGCGACCTTGATGCCGTTCATGCCGGTCTCGGTCGCGCCCACCGAGTCGACGACCACGATGTTCGGCAGGCGGTCCATGAGCTGGTCCTTGATCGACTGGCTGAAGATCGCGGCGCTGGACCCGATCGAGAACAGCGACGAGAGGTCGACGTCCTCGGGGAGGTCCTCCAACGAGTCGGCGAGCGGCCGGGCCATCGCGTCGCCCGTGATGCCGAGCACGTTGACCTTCTCGGCGGCGATGATCCGCCAGGTCTCCGCAGCGTCGAACTTCGGCGTGACGACGCCGGTGTCGCCGTGGATCAGGCTGCGGATCATCGTGACCTGGCCCGCGCCGTGCATCATCGGCGCGATCGGGAAGTTCACCATCGGCCCCCCACCCGCGGCCACCTTCTCCGCGAGCACACCCGGGTGCGCGATCTTCTCGTTCGAGTAGGCGTCGATCCCGCCGCAGAGCGCGTAGAAGATGTCCTCCTGGCGCCACATCACGCCCTTGGGCATCCCCGTCGTCCCGCCCGTGTAGATGATGTGGAGATCGTCACCCGAGCGCGGCCCGAAATCGCGCTCGGGTGACCCGGAGGCGACGGCCTCCTCGTAGTCGGTGAACTCGAGTCCGGCGGTCGACGCTCCGCTCCCGTCCGCCGCGATGATCACGTGGCTCAGCTTCGGAAGGTGCGACCGGATCGCGGCGAGTCTCGGGGCGAACTCCTGCAGGGCCACCACCGCGACGAGGTCCGCGTTGGCACACAGGTACTCGAGCTCGCTCTCGACGTACCGGTAGTTGATGTTCACGGGGACGGCGCGGATCTTGTAGAGCGCCATCATCGACTCGATCCACTCGATGCCGTTGTACGCGTAGATCCCCACGTGGTCACCGGCACCGACCCCGGCCGCCTGCAGGTGGTGGGCGAGCCGGTTCACCCTCTCCTCGAGCTCGGCGTAGGTCCGACGTGGGCCGCCGACGACCACGCACGCGGTCCGGTCGGGCACGAGGTCCACGATGGCCTCGAACATGTCGGCGAAGTTGCACTGCATCGGGATCTCCTACTCCGTGATCAACAGTCGGGCCGCACGTTCGAGGTCGTCACCGACGACCGACGGGCCGTCGACGCCGCCGACCCATCCGATGAGGGACGACAGCCACACCTGGCTCAGGACCCGGGCCACCGCGCGGTCCCGCGTGGTCGGCGCGCCCTCGTGCATGGCACCCGTGATGATGGCCGTCATCGACTCGCTCACGCGCGCGACCGCATCGGATTCCTCGGGCCGCGCCGTACCGAGCGCCCGTACCATGGCCGCGGTCGCCTCCGGCCGGCGGATCTGGGTCCGGGAGGCCCGGCGGAGCACGTCGACGACGCGGTCCGCGGCCGTGTCCCCGGTCGGCGGGCGGTCGGCGAGCAGCTCGCGCAGCGCCTCGACCTGCTCGAGGTTGGCCTCGAGCAGCAGCCGCTCCTTGCTCTCGAAGTAGCGATAGACCGTGCCGAGGGCCACGCCGGCCTCCGCCGCCACGTCGCGCATCTGCACGCCGTCGAAGCCCCCGCCGGCCGCGAGCTCGAGCGTCGCGTCGAGCACCCGCCGCCGGCGGGCGGCCTGGCTGCGCGCGAGCGCACCATCGGCCCGGTCGGAAGCGGTCATCGGAGTATGAGAACACGTTCTCATTCCGTGCCGCAACCACTGTCCCAAATCTCGGTAAAGGCGGCCCGACGGCTCATCTGCCTCACAGGTTGCGGTTGCGATGATCGCACGGTGAACGGACCGACCGATCGTGCCCCTCTGCGACGTGCCCCCTCCCCAAAAGCCTTCGCTCCGGAGCACCTCGGTCGGTCCGTCGTTCCGTCCCCGCCTCCCCCCGAGGGACTCCGATGACCCGTCGTCCCGCTCGCCCGTACGTCCGCACCGGGCGCATGAACCGGAGCCGCTGGATCGCCGCCGGCACGTCCGTGGGTGCGCTCGTCGCCGTCACCGCCGGGGTCGCCGCCGCGAACCCGGCACCGTCGGCCACCACCTCGTCCAACGCCGCGGTGAACTCCGGCGGGGCGAACCCCGCGACCCCGAGCCCCACGGTGGCGCCGCAGCCCTCCGAACCGCGCGGCGACGGGTGGGGCTACCCCGAGCCGGACTCCGGCTCCGTGGATCCCAACAGTGGCTCGTACACCGATCCCAACCGCGGTGCGTACGTCGACCCCAACAGTGGCTCGTACTCGGACCCGTACGCCTCCTCCGGCCCGCCGGCGTACGACCCCAGCTACGACGGTGGTGGGAACACCAGCAGTGGCGGAAGCTGAGCACGTCGTCGACGTCATGGGCACGCGTGCCCATGTGATCGTCAGTGCGGACGACCTGGCGATGGCCGAGGTGCTGGCCCACAGCGCCGTCGCTCGGCTGGTGCGCCTGGAGCGGCAGTGGTCCCGCTTCATCCCCGACAGCGAGCTGAGCCGCCTCAACGCCAACCGCGGGCGACCCGTCACGCTGTCGGCCGACACGCTCCGCCTGGTCGAACGGGCCGTCGAGGCGTGGCAGCGCACCGACGGGCGCTTCGACCCGACGGTGCTCCCGTCGCTCATCGCCGTGGGCTACGACCGGGACTTCCGCGCCGGCCTCGGTGACCAGCTGCCGGCGCCGGTCGAGACGCACCCCGCGCCGGGCTGCGACGGCATCGAGATCCGCGGTCACGACGTCACGCTCCCGCCGGGAGTGATGATCGACCCGGGTGGGATCGGGAAGGGCCTCGCCGCCGACATCGCGCTGGATCTCGTCACGACGGCCGGCGCGCGCGGCGTGTGCGTCAACGTCGGCGGTGACCTGCACGTGTCCGGTCGTCCGGACGCGACGCCACGATGGTCGGTCGCCATCGAGCATCCGCTCGAGCCCCGCCGCACGCTCGGCCGCGTCGAGCTCCACGAGGAGGCGCTGGTGTCGAGCTGGCGCACCCGCCGGGCGTGGGGCTCCGCCGACGATCGGCGCCATCACCTCATCGACCCGAGGACCGGGACCCCGGCCTGGACGGGGCTCGCCGGCGTCACGGTGCTCGCTCCCGACGCCTGGTGGGCCGAGGCCCTCGCGACGGCGGTGTTCCTCGCCGGGGCCGACGGGGCACCCGACCTCGTGCGCCACCACGGCATCTCCGCGCTGCTGGTGCGCGACGACGGGGCGGTGCGGGCCTTCGGCCGGCTGCGGGACCTGGTGCCGCTGACCCCCGCGCCCAGCGCGTGAACAGCCACCTCGCCTGGTACGTCGCCCGTGGCGCGGGCATCGTGACGTGGGGGCTGCTCGTCGCGTCGATGACCTGGGGCCTGCTCTACGCCACCCGCGTGTTCGGTCGGCGGGTGTCGTCCTGGTGGCTCCTCGGCGTCCACCGCTTCCTCGGCGCGCTGGCCGTTCTCTTCACGGGGGTCCACGTCGTCGCCCTCGTCGCCGACAGCTTCACGCACTTCGCGCTCGTCGACGTCCTGGTCCCCTTCGTGGCTGCGTGGCACCCGGTCGCCGTCGCGTGGGGGGTGATCGCGATGTACCTCCTCGTCACCATCGAGACGACATCACTGCTCAAGAACCGCGTCCCCCACCGGGTCTGGCGCACCGTGCACCTCGGGAGCTACCCGCTCTTCGCGCTCGCGACCGTCCACTCGCTCTCGTCCGGCACGGACGTGAAGGCGGTGCTCGGCGGTGGCGTCGCGATCCGCGATCGGTGCGATCGCAGCGGCGCTCGCCATCATCGGGCTGGACCAGCGGTCGGCCGTCGACCCGCGGCGCCCTACGAATCCCGCTTCCCGGTCGCGAACCGCTCCCGGGCTTCGGTGACGGCGCGCTCGGCGGCGGCGACGTCCTCCCATCCACGGGTCTCGACGGACTTCCCCGGCTCGACGTCCTTGTAGACCGCGAAGAAGTGCTCGATCTCGGCGAGAAGGAACCGGGGGAGGTCCGCCAGGTCGTGCACGGCACCCGATCGTGGGTCGCCCGACGGCACGCAGAGGACCTTGGCGTCGGGCCCGGCCTCGTCCGACATCCAGAACACGCCGACCGGACGCACCCGGATGTGGCAGCCGGGGAACGTCGGCTCGTCGAGGAGCACCAGGATGTCGAGCGGGTCGCCGTCCTCGGCCAGGGTGTCGGGGACGAATCCGTAGTCGGCCGGATACTGGGTCGCGGTGAAGAGCATCCGGTCGAGCCAGATCGCGCCGGTCTCGTGGTCCATCTCGTACTTGTTGCGCGATCCCCGGGGGATCTCGATGATGACGTCGACGTCCATGGCGACGCAGTCTTCCGCATCCTCGCTGCCCGCGACGGCCACGCAGCTGCGAGAATCCGCTCATGACCGACCTCCTCGACCTCGCCGACCGCATGTTCACGGGCGAGGTGGAAGCCACGCAGCGGCGCCTGTTCGCCTGGAACGGCGAGCTGGCCGACGTCGCGCCCGACACGGCGTTCGTCGCCGCCTTCTCGAACGTCGCGGTGATCGCGACCGACGACGGTCTCGTCCTGGCCGACACGAGCAGCTGGTTCGCGGCGCCGACGGTCCACGAGTCGATCAAGCGCTGGCGCGAGCTCCGTCTGGACACGGCCGTGTTCACCCACGGCCACACCGACCACTGCTTCGGCGTGGAGCTCTACGAGGAGCAGGCCCGGGACCACGGCTGGCGGCCGCCGCGGGTCCTCGCCCACGAGGCGATCACGGCCCGGTTCGACCGGTACCGGGAGACCGCCGGGTACAACGGCATCATCAATCAGCGCCAGTTCCAGTTGCCGCGACCGACGTTCCCCACCGAGTTCCGCTACCCCGACGACACGTTCCGCGACCGCATCGACCTGACCGTGGGTGGCGAGTCGATCGAGTGCCACCACGCGCTGGCGAGACCGACGACCACGTCTGGCTCTGGGTCCCGGCCCGCCGTGTCCTGTGCACCGGAGATCTCTTCATCTGGGCATCGCCGAACTGCGGCAATCCCCAGAAGGTGCAGCGATACGCCATCGAGTGGGCCGAGGCACTCCGGGAGATGGCCGAGCTCGACGCGGAGATCCTGCTTCCGGGCCACGGCCTCCCGATCATCGGGACCGACCGGATCCGGCTCGCGCTGACGGAGTCGGCGACGCTGCTCGAGCACCTCCACCACGAGACGATCCGCATGATGAACGAGGGGGCGACGCTCGACGAGATCGTCACCACCGTGCGGGCACCCGACGGACTGCTCGACCGCCCGTACCTCGGCGCGATCTACGACGAGCCCGAGTTCGTGGTGCGCAACGTCTGGCGGCTCTTCGGGGGCTGGTACGACGGCGACCCGAGCCACCTCAAGCCGGCTCCGGCGTCCGCGTTCGCCGCGGAGGTCGCCCGCCTCGCGGGCGGTGCCGACGCGCTCGCGACCCGCGCCGGCGAGCTGGCGGCCGCCGGCGATCTGCGGCTCGCGGCCCACCTGGTCGAGCTCGCGACCCTGGCCGAGCCCGGGTCCGCGACGCTGCACGGTGCCCGCGCCGAGGTCTACCGCGCCCGGGTCGCCGAGGAGGCTTCGGTGATGGCCAAGGGTGTGTTCTCCTGGGCCGCCGCGGAGTCCGAGCGCCACCGCGACCACCCGGTCGGGCCGGAGGTGCCCGACGCGTAGAATCACCCGATGGCCGATCCAGCCCCACTGACGTCCGGGGCCGATGCGAGCCCGCCCCCGCCGCAGTCCTTCGCCCGTGGCCTCCTCGCGACGGCCCGGCCCAAGCAGTGGATCAAGAACGTCCTCGTGGTCGCCGCGCCCGGTGCCGCCGGGGTCCTCGGCCACGGATCCGTCGTCTTCGACACCGTCGTGGCGTTCGTCGCCTTCTCGCTCGCGGCCAGCGGCACGTACTTCCTGAACGACGCGTTCGACGTCGAGGCGGACCGCCGCCACGACAAGAAGCGGCACCGGCCGATCGCCGCCGGGACGGTCCCGGTCACGACCGCGAAGCTCGTCGCGGTCGTGCTGGTCGTGGCGGGACTCGCGATCTCGTTCCTCGCCAACTGGCACCTCGCGCTCGTGATCGCGATCTACATCACCATCACGACCAGCTACTCGGTCTGGCTCAAGCACGTCGCCGTGGTGGACCTCGGCATGGTCGCCTCGGGCTTCGTCCTGCGCCTCATCGCCGGTGCGGTCGCGGTCGACGTGAAGATCTCGGTCTGGTTCATCGTCGTCGGCAGCTTCGGCTCGCTGTTCATGGTGGCGGGCAAGCGCCACGCGGAGCACACCGAGCTCGGGGTCGATCGCGCCGGGCACCGGGCCACCCTCGAGGAGTACTCGGTCGAGTACCTCGGGTACGTGCGGTCCGTGGCCTCGGGTGTGGCTCTGGTGGCGTACTGCCTCTGGGCCTTCGACGCCAGCATCCACGTGGACGGGCTCGTGTGGTTCGAGATCTCGATCGTGCCGTTCGTCCTCGCCTTCCTCCGCTATGCGCTCCTCGTCGAGCGCGGGCAGGGCGGTGCGCCCGAGGATCTCGTCCTCGCGGACCGCCCGCTCCAGGTCATGGGCGCGCTCTGGGTCGTCGTCCTCGGGATCGCGCTGTATGCCACCTGAGGCGTCGGCGGCACCCGTCGCGGGCGACGAGACGCTGCTGTTCGGTTGGGGCGGCACCTCGCCGTCGCGCGCCCGGCTCGCCACGCCGATCACGACCGAGGACGCGCGCGACCTCGTCGCGACCGCACCCGAACGCGGCGTCGTCGCCCGGGGGCTGGGCCGCGCGTACGGCGACGCCGCGCAGAACGCCGGAGGGCTCGTCCTCGATGCCACCGCCCTGTCGGGCATCATCAGCGCCGATCTCGACGCCGGGACGGTCACCGCCTACGCGGGGACGAGCCTCGACTCGCTCATGCGATGGCTCATCCCCCGCGGCTGGTTCCTCGTGACCCCCGGCACGCGCTTCGTGACCGTCGGCGGCGCGATCGCGAGCGACATCCACGGCAAGGGCCACCACGTGGACGGCACGTTCGGGAACAAGGTGCGGTCCTTCCGGCTCGTGACCGGGTCCGGCGAGGTGCTCGACATCCATCGGGACCGCGACCCGGAGGTCTTCTGGGCCACGACCGGAGGCATGGGTCTCACCGGTGTGATCCTCGATGCCACCTTCGATCTCATCCCCACCGAGACGCGGTTCATCCGCGTCGACGAGGAGCGGTGCGCGGATCTCGACGCAATGTTCCACGCCATGGAGGAGAGCGACGACGCCTACCGGTACTCGGTCGCGTGGATCGACTGCGGCGCGCGTGGGAAGCACCTCGGGCGAGGGATCCTCGGTCGGGGGAACCACGCGGTGCTCGACGAGATCCCGAAGGCGAAGCGGGCCCGCGCGCACGTGTTCGGTCCCCGCCAGCTCGCGATCGCGCCGCCCCTGATGCCGTCGGGACTCGTGAACCCGTGGACGGTGAAGGCCTTCAACGAGTTCTGGTACCGCAAGTCCCGCGTCAGTCACCGGGGATCGATCCAGGACGTCGGGCTCTTCTTCCACCCCCTCGACCTCGTCGACGAATGGAACCGGGTCTACGGACGGCGCGGGTTCGTCCAGTACCAGTTCGTCGTCCCGTTCGGGCACGAGAACACCCTTCGGCACGTCGTCGAGACGTTGAGCAACGACAACCTCCCGTCCTTCCTGGCCGTGCTGAAGCGATTCGGTGCCGCCAACCCCGGGATGCTCTCCTTCCCGATGCCGGGGTGGACGCTCGCGGTCGACATCCCGGTGAGCCGCGCCAGCCTGGCCCGCACCCTGGACCGGTTCGACGAGATGGTGCTCGAGGCCGGCGGCCGGGTGTACCTGGCCAAGGACGCCCGCACCCGGCCGGAGAACCTGCCGCGGATGTACCCCCGGCTCCCCGCCTGGCGCGAGGTGCGCGAGCGGCTCGACCCGGGAGACAAGATCACGTCCGACCTCTCCCGCCGTCTCGGTCTCTGAAAGGCTGTGCCGCGATGAACGACGCACTCGGCTCCGTCCAGTCGGTCCTGATCCTCGGGGGCGGCTCCGACATCGCGCTCGCGACGGCCAAGGCCATGGTCGCCCAGCGCTGCCGCACCGTGATCCTCGCGGGGCGCGACCCCGAGTCCTTCTCGGGCGTCACCAAGGAGCTGCAGCGCGCCGGAGCCACGACCGTCGAGACCGTGGAGTTCGACGCGCTCGACCACGCGTCGCACCCCGACTTCGTCCGTCGGACCTTCGAGCGCTTCGGCGACATCGACCTCGTGTTCGTGGCCTTCGGCGTCCTCGGCGACCAGGACCGCGCCGAGCACGACCCCACCGAGGCCATCCGGATCCTCGACACCAACTTCGTCGGCGCCGTCTCGGTCCTCGTACCCGTCACGGACGCGCTCCGGCACCAGGGCCACGGCACCATCGTGGTGCTGTCATCCGTCGCCGGGGAGCGGGCCCGGAAGTCGAACTTCGTGTACGGCTCCAGCAAGGCCGGGCTCGATGCCTACTGTCAGGGACTCGGTGACAGCCTCGTCGGCACCGGCGTGAGGGTACTCGTCGTCCGGCCCGGCTTCGTCCGCTCCAAGATGACCGAGGGGCTCGCCGCGGCACCTCTCGCCACCGATCCCGAGCACGTCGCCCAGGCGATCCTCGCCGCGCTCGCGCGCGGGAGCGAGGTCGTCTGGGCACCGGCCCCCCTGCGGTACGTCATGTCGGCGCTGCGCCACCTGCCCCGCGTGGTCTTCCGGCGGCTGCCTCTGTGAGCAGCGCACCACCGGCGCGACGCGTGGTCGCGGCGTTCGACTTCGACGGCACGATCTCGCGGCGCGACACGCTGGCGCCGTTCCTCGCCCAGGTCGTCGGCACCCGCCCGTTCCTGCGCGCGGTGCTGGGCCGGACCCCGCAACTCGTGGGCGTCTCGCTCGGTCGCGTCGACCGCGATCTCGAGAAGGAGGCGCTCATCGGGCGACTCCTCGCCGGCCGGACGGCCGCGAGCATCGACCTCGCGGGCGCGGCGTACGCCGAGCTGCTCTGGAGGCGACAGCGCTTCCGCCACGAGATGCTCGACCGGCTGCGCTGGCACCGCGAGGCGGGGCACGAGATCGTGATCGTCTCGGCGTCGCTCGACGCCTACCTCCGCCCCCTCGCACCCCTGCTCGGGGCCGATCACGTGATCGGCTGCCGGCTCGAGGCCGCACGGGGCATCGTCACCGGCCGGCTGCTCGACGGCAACGTCCGCGGGCCGGAGAAGGTCCGCCGGCTCGACGCGTGGCTCGGTGAAGGACCCGTCGAGCTCTGGGCGTACGGCGACAGCCGCGGCGACGAGGAGCTCCTCGCGCGCGCCGACCACCCCACACGCGTCCGAGCCGGCCGTGCCGGCGGGGCGTTGACCGTCTCCACGACGCGGCGTGTAGACCGCCGCGATGGCCCGGGCCCCGAGCGAACCAGGCGGCAGCACGTGAACCTCACCGGAACGACCGTCCTCGTGACCGGAGCGTCGTCGGGCATCGGCGCCGCGCTCGCCCCGCAGCTCGCGGAGCGCGGCGCCACCGTCGGCATCGTGGCGCGGCGCGGCCGACCGGCTCGAGGAGGTGCTCGTCCAGTGCCGGGAGCACCGTCCCGACTCGGCGATGTGGAGCGCCGACCTGTCCGACCTCGACACGGCGGCACGGATCGCCGCCGACGCGCAGCAGCAGCTCGGGCCGATCGACGTGCTGGTCAACAACGCGGCGATCGGCAAGCGGAAGCGGGTCCAGACGCTGACCGCGGACGACCTCGACACGACGATGCGGACCAACTTCACGTCGCCCGTCCTCATGGCCATGACGCTGCTTCCCGCGATGATCGAGCGGGGATCGGGTCTCATCGTGAACGTGTCGAGCATGGGCGGGCGGCTCGGGATCGCGCACGAGGCCGCGTACTGCGCGTCGAAGTTCGCGATGAGCGGGTGGAGCGAGTCGGCCCGGATCGATCTCGAGGGGACCGGGGTGCAGGTGAAGCTCGTGCTCCCCGGCCCCATCGACACCGAGATCTGGGAGACCCGACCCGGCGAGCTGCCGGGCCTCTACGACGGTCCCTTCGTCACGGCGCAGGACTGCGCGGCGGACGTCGTGCGCGCCATCGAGGACCCGGACGGCTTCGAGTACTACGTCCCCGAGCTGGTGCCGGGGGGATGGGCGCAGAAGGACCTCGTCGTCGGCAAGACCCAGGACTGCGACCAGTTCCTCGCCGGCATGGCCGCGATGGCGGCGGGCACCACGTGACCCGGACGGGTGTCGCGGGAACCAGTCGGGCAGGCGCGGATCAGGCGGGCGTGGGGACGAGCGCCTCGACGGTGACCGGGATCCCGTTGAGCACGGAGTTCCCCGAGAGCGGATCCATCAGCTCTCCGTCGGCCAGCACGTTGCTGTTCACCCCCGCGTAGCGCCCGGCGACGTCCATGTCGGCGCCGTGCGCGTCGTGCCCCCAGCCGTGCGGGATGCTCACGACCCCCGGCATGATGCCGTCGGTGACCTCGGCCGCGATCTCGACCTCGCCGACGCGCGACCGGACCCGGGTGGCGGCGCCGTCCTGCACGCCGAGGCGCCGCGCGTCGTCCGGATGGATCTGCAGCGTGCAGCGGGGCTTGCCCTTGACGAGGACCTCGACGTTGTGCATCCACGAGTTGTTCGACCGCAGGTCCCGGCGGCCGACGAGCACCAACGCCCCGCTGGCGCGCCGGTCCAGCGACGGGACGAGCCGCGTCTCGACGTCGGCGACGATCGCGGTGGGCGCGAGGTCGATCTTGCCGGTCGGGGTCCGCAGCACCTCCGGCAAGCGGGGCTGGAGCGGACCGAGGTCCACGCCGTGGGGGCTGGCCTCGAGCACCGCGAGGGAGATGCCGCCCTCGTGGCCCGGCGCTCCGAACTGGTCGCCGTACGGGCCGGTACGCAGCATCAGGTCGAGCACCCGCTCCGGGCCCCGCCGCCCGCCGGCCGAGAGCTCCTCGACGAGCTCACCCGGCGTCGCGACCCTCGATGGGCGCGCCGGAACGCGTGACGGCCTTCTGCACGACCGAGAGGAGCGCGAAGTCGTCGAGCGCCGCGGCGGCCGTCGTGCTCGAACCCTGCCCGGCGACGAGCGAGGCCAGCCGGAGCATCGTCTCCCATTCCGGGACTTCGTCGCCCACGAGGTCGATCACCGGCGGCGAGTAGTTCGCGACGTTGCGCACCGCGAGCGAGTACAGCGCGAGGTCGTAGTGGCTCTTCGTGAGCACGCCGTGGCGCGGGGAGGATCACGTCGGCGTGGCGCGTCGTCTCGTTGCGGTAGATGTCGATCGAGACCATGAACTCGAGCGTGCCGAGCGCGGCGTCGAGGCGTCGCGCGTTCGGGGTGGACACGACCGGATTCCCCGCGACGGTGAGCAGGGCCCGGACCTGGCCCTCACCGGGGGACTCGATCTCGTCGGCGAGCGTCGCCACCGGATATTCGCCGAAGAACTCGGGCAGCTGCTTGACGCGGCTGTGCCGGCGCCCGAAGCGCACCCCGCGTCCCTTGGCGGTGCCGCCGCCGATCGACGTCGTCGCGGTGGCGGGCAGGGCGAACATCATCCCGCCGGGGCGATCGAGGTTGCCGGCCAGGATGTTGACGACGTCGACCAGCCACGAGGCGAGGGTGCCGAACTCCTGGGTGCAGGTGCCGATCCGGCCGTAGACGCCGGCGCGCTCGTTCCGGCCAGCTCGCGGGCGATCCTCCGGATCACGTCGGCATCGATGCCGCAGACCGGGGCCACCACCTCGGGCGTGAAGCTCGGCGCGAGCCGCTCGACCTCGTCGAGCCCGTCGACCATCCCCTCGCAGCGCCCGAGCGACACGAGACCCTCGGTCACCAGCACGTTGACCACCCCGAAGAGGAAGTGGGCGTCGGTCCCCGGACGGATGAAGAGGTGCTCGTCGGACTTCTCCGCGGTCTGGGACCGGCGTGGGTCGATCACGACGACGGTGCCGCCCCGCGCCCGCAGCGTCTCGAGCCGGCCCGGGAAGTCCGGCGCGGTCATGAGGCTGCCGTTCGACGCGTACGGGTTCGCGCCCATGATGACGAGGTAGTCCATGCGGTCGATGTCGGCGACGGGGACCGACAGCGCGGCGCCGAACATGAGCCCGGCGCTCACCTGCTTGGGCATCTGGTCCACGGTGCTCGCACTGAAGACGTTCTTGGTGCCGAGGCTCTGGTTGAGCACGCGGTTGTAGACGAGGTTCGAGAGGTTGTGCGCGCCGGGGTTGCCCATGTACACCGCGACGGCGTCGCGACCGTCGCGCTCGATGATCGGCAGGAGCCGAGCCTCGATCTCGGCGAACGCCTCGTCCCACGTCGCGTCGTGCCAGGTGTCGCCCCGCCGGATCTGGGGCGTGCGGATGCGGTTCGGGTCGGCGTCGAGCTGCTTGAGCGCCGTGCCCTTCGGGCACAGGTACCCCCCGCTGAAGACGTCCTCCTTGTCGCCCCGGACGAGGGTGAGCTCGTCGCCCTCGAGGTGGAGCTCCAGCCCGCAGGTGGCCTCGCACAGGGGGCACGTCCGGTACGCAATCCGCTTCGCCATGGCCCGGAGCCTACGCTCACGCGCCGTGACCGATCAGCGCCTGTACTTCCGCCAGCTGCTCGCCGGACGGGACTTCGCCGCCGACGATCCGATCGCCCACCAGATGGTGAACTTCGCGTATCTCGTCGGCGATCGCGAGACCGGCGAGGCGCTGGTCGTGGACCCTGCGTACGCCGTGCGTGAGCTCGTCGACCTCGCCGGCGCCGACGGGCTGCGCGTCACCGGCGCGCTCGTCACCCACTACCACCCGGACCACGTCGGTGGATCGATGATGGGCTGGGACATCGAGGGCGTCGCCGAGCTCCTCGCGCTCGACGGGGTCGACGCCCCGATCCACGTGCACCGGGAGGAGGCGTTCGGCGTGAAGCGCGTCACCGGCGCATCGGACTCCGACCTCGTGCTCCACGACGGCGGCGACGTCGTCTCCGTCGGTGCCGTCGACGTGACGCTGGTGCACACGCCCGGGCACACCCCCGGCAGCCAGTGCTTCCTGGTCGACGGGCGGCTCGTGGCGGGCGACACGCTCTTCCTCGACGGGTGTGGCCGCACCGACCTCCCCGGCGGCGACTCCGACGAGCTGTACTACTCCCTCACCCGGCGCCTCGCCGCCGTCCCCGACGACACCGTGCTCTTCCCCGGCCACCTCTATTCGCCGGAGCCGTCCGCGACGATGGGCGAGACCCGGCAGCGCAACTACGTGTTCCGCCTCCCGACCATCGAGCAGTGGCGCACGATGTTCGGCAACTGACCCACCCTCAGCCCCGCTTTGCGCGCGCAAATCCGGGGGCAAACCCCGGGGTTTTGCGCGCGCAAATCCGGGGGTGGAGGCGTTGTTCTCCGCGTCGATTGCCGGGAAGCAGTCCGAGGGCGGGATCCGTGGGTGACGGCGTTCGACGCGTCGGTGGACATCTCCGTAGTCTCCGGCCCCTATGACCGACACACCATGGGCCGGGGACGCGATCTCGCTCGTCGAGGCGTTCCGATCCGGCGAACGCACCCCGCTGGAGGAGCTCGACGCGACGCTGGCCGCGATCGAGGCGTCCGACATCAACGCCTTCTCCTTCCTCGACGCCGACGCGGCCCGCAAGGCCGCCGCCGACGCCGACGTCACGCTCCCGCTCGGCGGACTCCCGATCGGGGTGAAGGAGCTCGACGACGTCGAAGGGTGGCCCGCCACCGAGGCCTCGCTGGTGCTGAAGGACGAGATCGCCGCGCAGGACTCGACCAAGGTGGCGCGACTGCGCGCGGCCGGTGCGATCCCGATCGGGCTCACGACGGCGTCCGAGTTCGGCGGCATCAACCTCACGTTCACCAAGCTCAACGGCGCCACCCGCAATCCGTGGCACCGTGAGCACACCCCCGGTGGTTCGTCCGGAGGAAGCGCGGCCGCGGTCGCCGGTGGGCTCGTCACCCTCGCGACCGGAGGTGACGGCGGCGGTTCCATCCGCATCCCGGCGGGCTTCACGGGCCTCCCCGGCCTCAAAGCCACCTACGGACGGATCCCGAAGGGACCGAACATGGTGATGGCCTCGCTCACCGCGGTGAGCGGGTGCCTCAGCCGGTCGGTCCGCGACATCGCGCGCTACTTCGACCACACGAACGGCTTCGACCACCGCGACCCGTACAGCCTCCCCGCGTGTCGACGGGTGGGAGGCCGGGCTCGGCACGATGCGGGACCAGCTGCGCGGCAAGAAGGTAGCGCTCGCGATCGACCTGGGCAGCGCGACCGTGGACGACGAGGTCGCCGCGACGGTGGAGGCCGCGGCACGCGCCCTCGTGGCCGACGCCGGGCTCGAGCTCGTCGACCTCCCCGTGCAGACGCCCGAGCTGTCCTACGAGTGGGCGCTCGCCGGCCTGAGCGAGATCGTGATGCTCCTCGGGGACCGCTACCCCGGCTGCGAGGACGACCTGACCCTCGAGATCGGCTTCGGCATGCACGTCGTGAAGGACATGTACGACATCGGCGCCCGGGCGCGGATCGAGGCCCAGCGGGTCCGGATGAACGAGACGATGGCCGCGATCTTCGACGAGGTCGACTTCGTCCTCGCGTCGACGAACCCCGACGTCGCGTTCGCGGCCGAGGGGCCGCTCCCCACGGCGGTCAACGGCACCCACGTCGGCCCGGGCAACAACGGTGCGCTCACGATCCCGTCGAACATCTTCGGGAATCCGGCGATGCAGATCCCGGCCGGGTTCGTCGGCGGGCTCCCCGTCGGCCTCCAGGTGCTCGGCCGCCACCACCAGGAGCCGCTGCTCCTCGAGCTGGCCCGCATCGTGGAGCAGGAGCGTCCCTGGCCCCTGACGGCACCCGCCTGACCCCGTCACCCGTTCCGACGCGCGAACGCGCCGAAACAGCGCGTATCAGGAGCGCAAACGGTGGAGGGGCAGGGGGTCGGCGTCAGGCCGGGGTGAAGCGCACCGGGAGGGCGTCGGGGCCTCGGAACGCGTAGCCCTGGATCGCGGGCGGGGGAGCCTCCGGGTCCAGGCGCAGCTCCCGGAGTCGGCGCAGGACCGCGGCGAGCCCGGCGCGCAGCTCGAGGCGCGCGAGGTGCATGCCGAGGCACTGGTGCGGACCGGTGCCGAACGCGAGGTGGTGCTGCACCGGACGGCCGAGCCTCCACTCGTCGGCATCCTCGAAGCGGTCGCCGTCGCGGTCGGCGGATCCGGTGAGCACGTTCACCGGCGCGCCGGCCGGGATCGGGCAGCCGTGGATCTCGGTGTCGACCGCGGCGACGCGGCTCACCATCGTCACCGACGTCTCCCACCGCAGGGTCTCCTCGATGACCTCCGGGAGCAGCCCGTCGGGATCGGCGACGACACGCTCGAGGTCGGCGGGATGGGTGAGCAGCGCGTACGAGCGCGTTGCCCATCACCCGGAACGTCGTCTCCGCTCCGGCCGGCAACAGCAGCCGGAGGAAGCCGTAGATCTTCTCGTCGGTGAGACGCTGCGCCGTCGACCTCCGCGTGCACGAGCTCGCGCAGCAGGTCGCCCGTCGGCTCCACCCGTCGTGCGGCCACGAGCGGTGCGAGGTAGTCGCGCATGCCGACCGACGCCGCCATCCCGCGCTCGGGGTGGAGGGGACCCATGTTGATCTCCTCGGCCCACCGGGCGAACTGCGCGTGGTCCTCGAGGGGCACGCCGACGATCCCGCAGATGACCTGGACCGGGTACCGCGATGTCACCGACGCGACGAGATCCGCACGCCCGAGCGGCGCGACCTCGTCGAGCAGCTCGTCGATGACGGGGCGGACCAGCTGCGCGTCCCACCGGTCGAGCACCGAGGCGCGGAACGCGTGGGCGACGAGGTTGCGGTACTGGCGGTGCTCCTTGCCGTTCATCGCGAGGATGAGATCGCCCATGTACCGGCCGATGATCTCGCCGTTGATCGAGCTGGAGAACGTCTCCCAGTCCCGCAGCACCCGCTCGGCGTCGGCGTAGCGGGTCACGTGGAAGCTGGGCTGGTCGTCGGCGACGTAGCCGTCGAAGCGGATGACCTGGTCGGTCTCCCGACCGCGTGCCCACATGGCGTAGGGCTGGAAGGTCTCCCACTCCTCCATGCTCGTCGGCTGGGCGTACTCGGTCATCGCCGCACCTGGCCATCGAGGCCGCCTTTCCGGGCTGGTTGCGCCCTGACCTGACACGGTAGTCAGGTCACCCGAGCCGCTCGCGGTTTACGCTCCCGGCATGGCACGCATCCCGCTCCCCGACGGCGATCAGCTCGAGGTCGTGAAGGCACTCTCGCTCCGCCCCGACCTCGCAGAGGCCGTCGGCGGGTTCGACGGCGCGGTGTGGAACAGCACCTTGGACTGGCGCCTCCACGAGCTCGTGCGCATGCGTGTCGCGACGATCAACGAGTGCACGGTGTGCCTCGGCTGGCGCACGCCGATGGCGATCGAGGCCGGCGTCACCGACGACGACCTCGCCGCGGTGACCGACCCGACCGATGCCCGCTACTCCCCCGCCGAGCAGGTCGCGCTCGAGTACACCGCGCGGTTCTGCACCGACAGCGCCCGCATCGACGACTCGCTCCTCGCTCGGCTCGGCGAGCACTTCGACAGCGGGGAGATCGTCGAGCTCACGCTCGTGATCGCGAAGTACCTCGCGCTGGGTCGTTTCATGCAGGTGCTCGGGCTCGACCAGGCGTGCTCGCTCCAGATGACCGGCTCCGGCGACGTCGTCGCCACCTGATGTCCGGCCCACCCGACGTCATCGTCTGCGTCGACTGCGGCGGACGCGCCCACCTCGTGCTCCTCGCCGATCCCGAGGTCCCGTACGAGGCGGGCGACATCGCGACCTACCGCTGCGAGGACTGCCTCGACCGTTGGGATCTCGAGCTCACGCCCGAGGACGTCGACGAGGAGTCCTGACCTACTTCTTCGGCTGCCAGGCGCGGACCTGGGCCGGCTCGCCGGGACAGGGTGTGGGGAGGATGTCGGAGAGGCACTGCGAGTCGGGGAACACGACGCGCGCGGTGAGCGTCGGGCTGCTGTCGTCGCCGACGGTGGCCGCGAACTCCACGGTGCGCTTGGTATAGATCCCCCCGTGCGGCAGCGAGATGGGGACGAACCCGGGAGTCGGGGGCAGGTTCGTGATCCGCAACTGGTGGACGACGACGCCCGCGCGCGAAGCGGAAGGCGTTCGTGCCGCCGAAGTCGAGGTCGACGTCCGCCCGTCGGCACGTACACCGTTCCCCACACGAAGGCCGACGCGCCACTGCCGCCGTTGTCGACCGTGATCGCCGCGCAGTCGTGCGACGTGATGCAGCCCGCGCTCACGGCGCACCGACGGCGCCGTGCTCGTGCCGTTGAGCTGCACCTGATCCAGCTGCACGCCCACGGAGGGATTGCGCTCCGGGTTGTTGTTCCCCCGGGTCCGCAACGTGAGCACGGCCTGGAAGTCGGCGATCGCGCCGGCACCGGGCGCCGGCCGGCTGAGACCGGCACCCGTGCACGGGATCGTCGCCTGGGTCCAACGACTGCTCGTCGGCACTGGCCGGCTGCACACGACGTCGGACAGTCCCTGGAGCGCGAACGTCAGCGTCCGCACGCTGGCGCCGCCGTTCTGTGTCTCGCGGTGCCACACCGTCAGCGACAGGGAGTCGAGGCGGTGGTCCTGGGGCAACCGGTTGGGAATGTTCATCGTCACGGTGGCCGTCGTGCTGCGTCGACCGTCCACGTTGCCGCCGATCGACCCGAAACAGTTCGTGGTCCCGTTGCACCCGGGATCGTGGACGTCGAGCGGACCGGGGACCGCCAGCACCGGGGGCCATCCGTCGAAGTTGCTCGACGCGACGAGGTCCCGCGGCGACGACACCGGGATGTCCGTCGCCGGACCGGTGTCGCCGTCCTTCGGACCGAAGACCGCGAGGTGCTGCGTCCCGGTCTCGGCCAGCGAGTGGAGCGGACACAGCTCCACGTGCGCCGACGGCCGGACCTCGATCTGGCTCTGGCTCCCGAGCGTCAGCTCGGTCCCCTGCGCACGCGTCGCACATGCGCCCGCGTCCGTTGCGGTGTTGTCCTTCGTCGCGGCGACGGCTGCGGCCGCGGCCTGGTCGCCGCCTCCGTTCGGGTCCCACCCCTGGGGCGTGCCGCCCACCACCGTCACCGAGTTGAGGCTCGAGCCGCCGATGGTCCAGACGTTGTCGGCGGCACGGTCGTTCCCCGGGTCGTAGAAGTCGAAGTCGAAGTAGTGCGCGCCGGGCTCGAGCCAGACGACGACGTTCCGCCGGCACGTGGAGCCGTCGGTGAGCGCGTTCGAGCCAGTCGCGATCCCAGTGGATCCCCGGCGCGAGCCTGACGACTCCGTTCCCACCGATCGGGTCGCAGTAGTGGCCGGGGGCGTACACGGGATCGGCGGACATCCCCGACAGCGACGCGTCGATCGACCCGGCGTAGTTCGGATCGTCGAGGACGGTGCCCGAGTCACACCGCTGCGGGGCGGCGTTCAGCACCGCGCCCGGGACGGCTGGCAACCGCCGGTCGCCCCGAAGAGGTCCGCGGACGCGTCGATCTGCACCCGGTGGATGTCGGCGCTCGTCTGGCCGGGATCGCCGTTGGCCCACCACGCGCCGCTCGTGGTCATCCTCCCGTCGGTGTCGATGTCCACTGCGTGGTTGCCGCTCCCCCCGTCGCCGAGCGCGAGCACTGCGTACGGGGGAACGTCGGCGTCGCCGACGGGCTGGCCACTCCCGGCGTAGCCGACGCAACTGACCGTGACGTCGCGGCGACGTCGACGCGGTCGTGCCGTCGAGATGGGTCGTCACGTCGGCGCACGGGCCGTACTCGCGCCCGACCGCGCTGCCGGCTCTGGGCCCACGCGATCGCAGCCTGCATCCCGCTGTCGGCCGCGTATCTGTCGTACCGCTGGCCCTTGATCACGTAGCCGGAGATCCCGTTCACGGACCCGAACTGGCCGAGCACCGGCACGAGCAGGCCGAACACCACGAGCGTGACCAGCACGAGGATCAGGCTCGCCCCGTCCTCGCGCCGCCGACCGGGGCGCATCACGGTCCCACCGGAGCCGCCGCCGGGGTCGCGGCCTGGTAGCCCGCGACCGAGAAGGTGAACTCGTGATCGGGGCCGGGCTCGCTCTTGTCCGGCACCGTCACGGTGAGCAGGAGCTGCCGACCGTCCGCCCCCGACCGGGAGAACTCGGGGACGCCCTGCAGCTCGGCGACCACGGTGGTCGTCTCGTCCGGTGTGTTGCTGCCCGGCGGGCACACCATGCGGACGAGCTGCGACCGGCCGCCGACCGTCGCGGGATCCTGCTGCCACCACGTGACCTGACGTGTCGGTGCGATCCCCGCGCCCGGATCGGGCGGCGGGGTGCCCGTCGCCGCCGCGTCGTCCGCGAGGGCGAGCGTGACGACGGCCTGGCTCCCCAAGCCGCATTCGGAACCCGCGTCGACCGCCGTGGCGCTCTCCGCGTCGGGGACCCAGTAGCGCGACGACGATCTTGGGGCCGCGGGAGGCGCTGAGCCGGTCGTCCACCGTCGACGTGGTGCGGAACGCCGTCACGATCATGGCGCCGATCGCCACCATGATGATCCCCAGGATCGTGATCGCCACGAGCAGCTCGGTGAGGGTGAACCCGTCGTCCCGGCGCGTCATGGTGCGGGGACCGCCGTTCGGCGCTTGAAGATCGTGATCCGCTCCGTCGCGCGGCCGTTGGTGCTCGTGACCTCCAGGTCGATCCGCTGGAGACCGCGATCGCCTCCCGACGGACAGCTCGCCGAGAAGGTCACCGACGCCGCCGATGCCGGCACCACCGGCGGTCCGTCCCCGGTCCAGAACTCCTGGTTCGTGACCGACGCCGTGTAGTGGTCCGGCGCGGTGTACGCATCGCCGTAGCCCCCGCCGCCGTCGCACGGCTGGTACGGCGCGTCCTGGACGGCGGCGACGTAGGAGCGCAGCACCGTCTCGGCCCGGGACGTCGAGCGGTCGACCTCGGTGGAGATCAACACGGTCGCGATCGCGCCGATGATGCCCACGCCGATGATGCCGAGGATCGTGGTCGCGACCACGACCTCCACCAGCGTCTCGCCTCCCTCACCGCGTCGCCGCATCCCAACACCCCTCGACGGCCACCCTGCGTGATCCGTCCCGCCGTGGCGCAGCATATGTCCGGTTCCGGGTCCACTCTCCGTCGACCCGCACCCGAACGGGCGAAACCCGACCGAGCGCCGGGCTCCATCCCGCAACTGCTGGAAACGCCCCCTGCTAGGGGACCTGTACCGCCTTGACCTCGAGGAACTCCTCGAGGCCGTACCGTCCGTACTCCCGACCCAACCCCGACTGCTTGTACCCGCCGAAGGGCGCCTTCAGGTTGAACTTGGGACCGTTGATGTCGACCTGTCCGGCCTCGATCCTCCGGGCGACCTTCACCGCCCGGTCCGTGTCGGCGGAGTACACGCCGGCGTGGAGGCCGTACACGGTGTCGTTGGCGATGCGGACGGCGTCGTCCTCGTCCTCGTAGGCGATGATCGAGACGACCGGGCCGAAGATCTCCTCCTGCGCGATCGTCATCTCGTTGGTGACGTCCGCGAAGACCGTGGGCTGGACGAAGTAGCCCTTCTCGAGCCCGTCGGGCTGCTCGGCGCCGCCGGTGACGAGCGTGGCACCCTCCTCGATCCCTTTCCGGATGTAGGAGCGCACGCGGTCCTGTTGGGTCTTGGACACCATGGGGCCGAGGTGGTTGCTCGTGTCCATCGGGTCGCCGACGGCATAGCCCTCGGCAACCTCCTTGGCCCTGGCGACGAACTCGTCCCTGCGGCTCGCGGGGACGAGCATGCGGGTCCACGCGATGCAGGTCTGGCCGCCGTTCAGGTACGCCGACTGGAAGCCCGCGGCGACGGCCTCGTCGACCGGGGCGTCGTCGAGGACGACGAACGGCGACTTGCCGCCGAGCTCGAGGGCGATCTTCTTCACCTGTCCGGAGGCGAGCTCCATGATCCGCTTGCCGGCGCGGGTCGAGCCGGTGAACGAGATCATGTTGACGTCGGGGTTGGTCACGAGCGCCTCACCGACGACCGGGCCGGTCCCGGTGACGAGGTTGAAGACCCCACGGGCAGCTCGATCTCGTCGAGGATCTCGGCGAGGACGAACGCCGTCAGCGGGGCCACCTCGCTCGGCTTCAGGACGATCGTGCAGCCCGGCGGCCAGCGCCGGCGCGACCTTCGCCACGACCTGGTGCAGCGGGTAGTTCCACGGCGTGATGCACCCGACCACGCCGACCGGGTCCCGGACCACGAGCGAGCTGCCGATCCGCTCCTCGAACGGGAACTCCTCGGCGATCTGCACGAAGCTGCCGGCCATCGCAGCGGGCAGGCCGGCCTGGGCCATCTGGCTGACGACGAACGGCGTGCCGACCTCGGCGGTGACCGACGTCGCGATCTCCTCGAGCCGGGCGCCGAGTCCCTCGGACAGACGCTGGAGGTACTTCGCGCGCTCGTTCGGCGAGGTCGCCGCCCATCCGGGCTGCGCGGCCTTCGCCGCGGCGACGGCCTTGGCGACGTCCTCGGGGGTGCCCTCGGCGATCGTGCCGATGACCCCCTCGGTCGTGGCGTTGACGACGTCGATGGTGCCGGTGCCGGTGGAGGCGACCCACTCGCCGTCGATGTAGAGCCTGGTGCGATCCGTCGTCACGAGGGAGCTCCCGGATGGTGGGGGAAGGAACGGGGCAATCTACCTCCCGTACCCCGGGTGCTGTCACGGCAACCGCCGCTCCGGCGTGCGCGCCGGTACTGTGCCCCGGTGCCCAGCCACGGGGTCGATCCGTTCGCCGAGACCGAGGACCAGCAGGCGCTGCGCGCGCTCGCCCGGGACGTCGCCGCCCGGGAGCTGGCACCCCGGGCCCGCGAGGGCGACGAGACCGAGGAGTTCCCCCAGGCGTCCTGGGACGCGATCCGGGCCGCCGACCTCTTCGGCATCACGATCGACCCGGCCTACGGCGGCATGGGGATGGGCGACGTCGAGGCCGCGATCGTGCTCGAGGAGCTCGCCCGGGCCGACGTCTCGAGCGCGATCCTCGCCCAGCTCACCTTCAACGGCCCGCCACGCGCCATCGAGCACCTCGGGTCGGACGCGCTCAAGGATCGCTGGTTGCCGATGGCCGCGATCGGGCGAGGCCCTCTTCTGCATCGGCATCTCCGAGACCGAGGCCGGTTCGGCCGTCGGCCACATGCGGGCCCGACTCACGCCCGACGGCGACGGCTACCGGCTCAACGCCTACAAGAACTACGTCACCGGCGGCCACAAGGCGCGGGCGTGCCTCGTGTGGTGTCGCTTCCCCGGCAGCGAGGGCACCAAGGGGATCGGCGCCGTCGTCGTGGACCTCGAGGCCGAGGGCGTGAGCATCGCCGGCACCCACGAGAAGATGGGCCTGCGCGCCACGAGCGAGGCCGAGCTCGCCTTCGACGACGTGCGCATCGAGCCCGGCGACGTCCTGCTCGTGCGGCGACCCCGACTCGAACGCCGCCTTCCGCACGCTCATCGGGCACATCAACCACGAACGCTGCGGCAACGCGGCCATGTGCATCGGTGCGGCGCAGGGCGCGCTCGAGTACGCGATCGGCTACCTCAACGACCGGGTCGTGGGCGGCCGCCCGCTCGCCGACCTCCAGGGCCTGCAGTGGAAGATCGCCGACATGGGCACCCAGCTCGAGGGCGCGCGGCTGCTGCTCGAGCGTGCGGTGCACCTCGCCGGGCCGCACGGCACTCCCCCGGCGCTCGAGACCGCGATGGCGAAGTCCGCGGCGAACCTCGCGGCGAAGTTCGTCTGCGACGAGGCGATCCAGCTCCTGGGTGGCTACGGCTTCTCGCGTGAGTACCCCGTCGAGCGCATGTACCGCGACATCCGCGGACTCTGCATCGGCGCCGGCACCGTCGAGATCCAGAAGAACTTCATCGGCGCGAACCTGCTGCGAGGCATGACACCGAGCGGCGACGCCTGGATCGCGCGCCGCCGCTGACGTGACCGTCCGCGCCGACGTACCGCCATCCGCGCGCGCGCGACCTACCGCGCCCCCGGCGGGCCCTGGGACGTCGCACCACTGCCCGGGGTGGTCGGGGACGCACCGCGCCTCGCGGCAGGACTGCGCGCCGCCGGCGTCCGGCGCGGCGACGTCGTGGCGTGGCAGGCCCCCAACTGGCCGGAGGTCGCCGAGCTCTGCCGCGGCGTGCTGGCAGCTCGGCGCCGTGGCCGCGCCGATGCACCACCTCGCCGGCGAGGCCGAGGTCGCCGCGCTCCTCGCGCACCTGGAGCCGAAGCTCGTGCTGGGCGCGGACGAGCTGCGCGGTCGCGTCGCGTCGCTCAGGACCGTCGGCGAGTACCCGGCGCACGACGCGCGGCCCGCGGACGCGGCGGCGATCATCTGGACCGGCGGATCCGAGGGCACGCCGAAGGGCGTGATCCACACGCACCGCGGGCTCGGCCCACAAGGCGCGTCACGATGGTCGCGCGCCCACGGGCTCGGCGCCGACGACGTGGTGCTGATGCCGGCACCGCTCGCGCACATCTCCGGCCTGCTCAACGGGATCCTCGTGCCCGGCGCGGCCGGGATGCGCACGATCCTGATGGAGCGGTGGGACCCCGACGAGGCGCTCGCCCTGATCGCCGCCGAGCGGGTGAGCTTCATGATCGGCCCACCGACCTTCTTCGTCGGCCTCATGGGCGCGTCGGGCTTCGAGCCCGGTCGGGTCGAGTCGCTCCGGCTCGTGTCGTCGGGCGGCGCAGGCGTGACACCGGCCTTCGTCGAGGAGGCCGCGCACGACACTCGGCGCGCACGTGAAGCGCGCCTACGGATCCACCGAGGCGCCGACCGTCACCACCTCCACCGCGTCGGACCCACCCGAGCGCGCGAGTCCACACCGACGGGCGCGTCGTCGGCGCGACGGCGCTGCGCGTCGCACCCGACGGCGAGCTCCTCCTGCAGGGACCCGAGCTGTTCGCGGGCTACCTCGACGCGACCGCAGACGCTCGACGCCGTCACCCGAGGGTGGTTCCACACCGGCGACCTCGCCACGATCGACGACGGCTGGCTCACCATCGTCGGAAGGAAGAAGGACGTCATCATCCGCGGCGGCGAGAACATCGCTGCAGCCGAGGTGGAGCGCATCGTCGAATCCCATCCGTTCGTACGCGAGGCCTGCGCCGTCGGCGAGCCCGACGACCGGCTCGGCGAGCGGGTGTGCGTGTTCGTGGTCGCCGACCGGCGCTTCGATCTCGCGGAGTGTCGCGAGTGGTTCGCGCGGGCGGGGCGTCGCCCGGTTCAAGACGCCCGAACGCGTGGAGCACGTCTCGACCCTGCCCACCCTCGCGGCCGGCAAGGTCGACCGCGCCGCCCTCCGCGCCCGGCTCTGACGTCGCCCGTCGGCACCCGGTCCAACCGACGCGCAGAATCGCCCCTCCACCACCCGTTTTGCGCGCCCAAAACGGGGCCTCCAGCTACCCGTTTTCGCGCGCCCAAAACGGGGCCTCCGGCCCCGGATTCGGCGCGAGCCGCGAAGCGTCAGGAGGGGTCGTGGGCGTTGAGGGCGAAGGCGACGCCGTGTTCGGCGTCCTCGACGGCGAGGCGCAGGACCCAGCCCGTCGGACCGATGCCGACGGCGTCCCAGGTGTACCACCGCATCCGGCCGGCGCGGGCGCCGAGCGTGTCGGGATCGGGGGGCCAGACCTCCGAGAGGTCGACGAGCTCGGCGAGCACCATCCAGGCGTCGAGCCGGCCGGCCGCGGCCCCGCGCCGGCGGCCGTGGGCGCCGCCGCTCGCTCCCGCCCATCCGAGCCATGCGAGCGCGGTCGGGAGATCGAGCTCCGCCAGGCGGACCTCGGGACCTTCGAGCGCGCCGACGGCGCCGAGCACCGAGCCGCGGACGGCGACGGCGGTCGCGTCGCCGTCGGCCGTCCAGGGATGGACGAGATCTCGCAGGGTACGGGCGACACCCGTGCGCACGACCCGTTCGGCGTCGCGCACGACCTCGACGGCCACACCACCGGCGACGGGCGCGGGCGCCGGGAAGTCGGCGTCGTGGGACCGGTAGTCCGCGACGGGGTATGCCGGTTCCCAGTCGCACAGCCGGCGCGGGAGCTCCAGCGGGTCGGGCCCGGCGATGGTCACGTCACGCAGGTCCTCACCGCGCACGACCCGTTCGTGGGCACACATCGCCGCGGGCGGGCTGCCCGGCACGTACGGCGCGAGGTCGGCCCACTCGTGTCGAGCCGCCGCGACCTCGGGCAGGGGACCGAGCCCGAACTGGCCCGCCACATCCGTGAGCATGCGCGCCGCGAACTCTCCCGGCGCCTCGAGCGCGAGCCGGTACTCGACGTGGTTCGCGGCCGGCCACAGCTGCTTGCCCCGCTCGACCGCCTTCCGGCACCGGTCGCGCAGCTCGACGAGCGCGGTCCACTCGCGGGCGTCGCACAGCCGGTCCGTCGCGCGGACGAGCTCGTCGAGGTCCCCGATCTCGACCAGCTCCGCGAGATCCTCAGCCACGGTCGCCGGCGTGCCCCGCCACCGAGGAGACCGTCACAACACGCTCGTTCCGGCCTCGACCTTGGCCCGCAGCATCCGACCGAGCCGCGCCCGGTGCCACACCGCGTCGCCGAACGCGAGCTGGTCGAGCTGCGCGCGCTTCAGGTACAGGTGCAGGTCGTGCTCCCACGTGAACCCGATCCCACCGTGGACCTGGAGTGAGCTCGCCATGACCCGCTTGGAGGCGTCACCCGACCACGTCTTCGCCGTCGACGCCGCGATCGCCCGGTCGGGGTCGTCGACCGCGAGGCACCATGCAGCCCAGTAGGCGCTCGAGCGGATCCCCTCGACGTCGACGAGCATGTCGGCGCAGCGGTGCTTCACCGCCTGGAACGAGCCGATCGGGCGACCGAACTGCACGCGGTCCTTCGCGTACTCCACGGCCAGCTCGAGGGCGACCTCGCTCGCACCGAGCAGCTCGACGCTCGTCGCCGCCGTCCCGAGATCCGTGAGCAGCTCGGCGAGGTCCTCGCCACCGAGCCGGCGCGCGGGTGTCGCGTCGAGCCGGAGCCAGCCGAGCGGACGGGTCAGGTCCATCGCCGGCTCGGCGTCGGGCCGCCCGGTGGCGGCGAGATCCACGACGAAGACGGCCGGGCCGTCGGGGTCCGACGCGAGCACCAGCGCGAGGTCGGCGACCGGAGCGAACGGCACCGGATCCGACCGTCCCGTCAGACGCCAGTCATCTCCGGCGCCGGCTGCGGTGACCGCGCCCGCGTCCGCGCTCCACGCGACGCACGCGCGGACGTCTCCCCCGACGAGCGACGCGACGAGATCGGACGCGCCGGTCCGGCGGGCCAGCTCGATCGTGACCGCGGTCGGGAGGAACGGGACCGGCGCCACGTGCCGGCCGGTCTGCTCGAGCAGCACCGCGAGCTCCACGATCCCGAGGCCGAGACCGCCCTCGGATTCGGGCACGGTCACCCCGAGCCACCCCTGCTCCACCATCTGGTCCCAGAGCCCGTCGTCCCATCCGGACGCGGTGTCGTGCACGGCCCGCACACGCGTGGTCGGGCAGCGATCGTCGAGCAGCTCCCGCGCCGCGTCCGCCAGTGCAACCTGGTCGGCCGTCAGGTCGAAGTCCATGCCGGCGGACGCTACCGCAGACGGTTGCACGGCCCCGGTGGCGTGCGACCCCGTCCGTACCGGCTCGATAGATTCCCGGGGACGAGACGAGACGTGACGAACCGACCCGAGGAGATCCCGTGACCGAGCCTCCCGCACACTTCCGCCACGGCGATCAGGAGATCGAGCTCCCGGTGGTGCGAGGGAGCGAGGACGAGCTCGCGGTCGACATCGCGAAGCTGCGCTCCTCGACGGGGTTCATCACCCTCGACTACGGCTACGTCAACACCGGTGCCACCGAGTCCGCGATCACCTACATCGACGGCGACGCCGGGATCCTGCGCTACCGCGGCATCCCGATCGAGTCCTTCGTCGAACGGGAGTCGCCGAGCTACCTCGAGGCCTCGTACCTGTTGATCTACGGCCACCTCCCCACCGTCGCCGAGCTCGACGAGTTCCGCTTCGGGATCCGCCGTCACACCCTCCTGCACGAGGACGCGAAGGAGTTCTTCGGCGGGTTCCCCAAGGACGCGCACCCGATGGCGGTGCTGTCCAGCGTGGTCAGCGCGCTGTCCACCTTCTACCAGGACAGCGACGACCCGCACGACGACGACGAGGTCCAGCTGTCGATCCTGCGCCTCATGGCCAAGATCCCGACGATCGCCGCGTACTCGTACAAGAAGTCGATCGGCCAACCGTTCCTCTATCCCGACAACGAGCTCGACCTGATCGAGAACTTCCTCCGGATGACCTTCGCGGTGCCGTCGGAGCCCTACGAGGCGTCCCCCACCGTCGTGCACGCGCTCAAGCAGCTGCTCATCCTCCACGCCGACCACGAGCAGAACTGCTCCACGTCGACCGTGCGGATGGTGGGTTCCTCCGACGCCAACCTGTTCGCGAGCGTCGCGGCGGGCATCAACGCGCTGTGGGGTCCGCTCCACGGCGGTGCCAACCAGGCCGTGCTCGAGATGCTCGAGAACATCCGGCGCGACGGCGGCGACATCGACAAGTACGTGCGGCTCGCCAAGGACCCGGACTCCAGCTTCCGTCTCTCGGGCTTCGGTCACCGCGTCTACAAGAACTACGACCCGCGGGCGCGCATCCTCGCGGGAACCGCGGACCGTGTGATCAACGAGCTCGGCGGCGGCGACGACCTGCTCGACCTCGCGCGCCGGCTCGAGGAGGTGGCGCTCACCGACTCGTTCTTCGTGGACCGCAAGCTCTACCCGAACGTGGACTTCTACTCCGGCCTCATCTACCGGGCGATGGGCTTCCCCACGAAGATGTTCACCGTGCTCTTCGCCATGGGCCGGCTTCCGGGCTGGATCGCCCACTGGAAGGAGATGTCGGAGAGCCCGAAGACCAAGATCGGACGGCCCCGCCAGATCTACACGGGACCCACCGAGACGAAGTACGTCCCCATCGAGCAGCGCTGAGCGCACCACGCTCTCGCTCCGAGCGGCCGGAGCCCCGCGCCCGGCGGCAATAGCCTGCGCAGCCGTGGACCTGGAAGCGAGTCCGTCCGAGGCGGCGCTGCGCGACGAATGCCGGGCATGGCTGCGCGAGCACCTGCCCTGGACCTACGGCGAGGGGCTCCCACCCCGGTTCGACGACCTCGCCGAGGAGGTCGCCTTCGGCAGGGACTGGCAGCGCCGCCTCGCCGCCGGGCGCTGGGTCGGGGTCGCCTGGCCGACCGAGTACGGCGGCCGGGACGCGGGACCGATCGGCCACTACATCGTCACCGAGGAGCTGGCGCGCGCCCGCGCCCCCGAGCTCGTCGGGCGCATCGGCGTGAACCTCGTCGGGCCGACGATCCTCGCCCACGGCACCGAGGAGCAACGCGCCCGCTGGCTGCCGCGCATCCTCTCGGCCGAGGAGCTGTGGTGCCAGCTGTTCAGCGAGCCCGGTGCCGGGAGCGACCTCAGCTCGCTCACGACGCGCGCGACGCGCGTCGACGGCGGATGGACACTCAGCGGTCAGAAGGTCTGGACGAGCTACGCGCAGTTCGCCGACTGGGGCGTGTGCCTCGCGTGGACCGATCCGGACGTCCGCCCGCAGGCCGGGATCTCCTATCTCGTCGTCGACATGCGCGCTCGGGGAGTCGAGGTCCGGCCGCTGCGCCAGATCACCGACGAGTCCGAGTTCAACGAGGTGTTCTTCGACGACGTGTTCGTGCCGGAGGATCGGATCATCGGCGCGGAGCACGAGGGCTGGCGCATCGCGAACTCGACGCTCACCCACGAGCGCGGCGTGAATCCGCGCCAGCTCGTGATCCACACCCAGCTGCTCGACGAGCTGCTGCGCGCCGCGCACGCGAACGGCACCTGGGACGACCCGCGCATCGCTCCCCGGCTCTCCGAGGCCTACGTCGAGCTCCAGCTCTTCCGGCTCCACAACTGGCGGTCCGTCTCCCGTACCGCCCGTGGCGACGTGCCCGGGCCCGTCGGGAGCATCAACAAGCTGTGGTGGTCCGAGATGAGCAAGCGGTTGCACGACACCGCGATGGCCGTGCTCGGTCCGGCGGCGCCGCTGTGGGGAGATGCCGCGGACAACCCTGCCGCCGGCCGGTGGCAACGGTCGTGGCTCTACTACCAGGCGAGCTCGATCTGGGCGGGGACGAACGAGATCCAGCGCAACGTCGTCGGTGAGCGCACGCTCGGCCTCCCCCGCGAGCCCTCGGTGCGAAGCTCCGGGTCGTGACGAGGGCCGAACGGCGGGGGCAGGCGCTCCGCTGGCTCGTCGCGGCGGCGATCGTGGCACCGCCGGTTGTCGCCATCGTGGTGCTGGCCGGCCGGACGTGGCACCCGGTCGACGACTTCGCGATCATCGACCTGCGCGTTCGCGACGTCTGGTCCGCGCACCCACCGCTCACCGGCCTGTTCAGCCGGCCCGGGTGGAACCACCCCGGCCCCGCGATGTTCTGGCTCATCGCGCCGATCTCCGCGGCGTTCGGCCAGCCGACGTGGGCCACGCACATCGGCGGCGCGGTGCTCGAGCTCGTCGCGATGGCATGGCTCGCGTGGGCGACCGCCCGGGCCGGCCTGCGCATGCTCCTGACCGCGGCGGCGGTCGTCGGCATGACCTACCTCGGCATCGGGGAGTGGGTGATCCGCCAACCGTGGAACCTGCACGTGCCGCTGATCTGGTTCGTGCTCGTGCTGTTCCTCGCGCTCCTGGTGGCCACCGGGAGGTTCGGTCACCTGGTCGGCCTCGCGATCGCGGCGACGATCGTGGTACAGACCCACGTCGGCTTCGCGGCGCCGGTCGGCGCCGCCGTCGGGTTCGCGCTCGTCGGCGTGGCGTTGGACGTCCGGCGCGACCGGACCGCACCTCCCCGCTGGCGCTCGACGGTCCTGCTCACCAGCGGCCTGCTCCTGGTCCTGTGGCTGCCCCCGATCGTCGACGTCCTCCTCCACTGGCCCGGCAACCTCGGCAAGATCGCGTCGTACTTCGCCGGGAGCAACTACGCGCACGTCGGCCTCGGTCGGGCGACGGGCATCGTCGCCGCCGAGTTCGAGCTCCTGCCCCCGTGGCTGGGCGGATCGGCCCACACGGCCCTGTTCACCGGGTTCGCCAAGCCCGCCTCACTCGTGTGGCTGCTCGCCCCCGCACTGCTGCTGCTGGTCGCCGCGTTCGGGGCATGGCGCACCCACGACCGGTGGGACCGGCGGGCAACCGCGCTGGCGACGACCCTCCTCGCGGTCGCGGTGCTCGCCGTCTCGCGTGCGGACCAGCCACGCGCGTACACGTTCGAGTGGCGGGTCGTCATCGCCGCCTTCGTCGCCGTCGCCGGCGTGCAGGCGCTCGTCACACTGCTGGCCCGCGACCGGGCCGCGGTCCGCGTGGCGGCGGGCGGCATCGCGGTCGCGCTCCTCGCGTGGGGGACGGTCGACCTCGGTGCGCGCATCGTCGACCCCGGTCCCGAGCCGCTCGAAGCCCGCCGCGTCGAGCTGGCGCGCGCACTCCCGGCCATCCGGGACACCGCGCGGCAGCACCCGAGCCCGGTGATCCTCGTCCGACCGGAGGGAAGCACCCTGCGGAGCCTCTTCGACGGCGTGATCAACGAGCTCGACCGCGCGGGCGTGGACGTCCGCGTCGACCACGACCTGGGGCGGATCTTCGGGACGAACCGCGTCGGCACCGCCCGCGGTGCCGACGAGATCTGGTACGTCACCGAGCAGGGATCGTGGGCCACGCAGCTCCGAGCCCAGCCCGGCGCCCGCGTGGTCTTCTCGTCGTCCCCGCTGACGCGCGGCGGAGAACGCCGAGCTGGACCGGCTCCAGGCGCTTCTCGGCGAGCAGCTCGTCCGCGCCGGTCGGCCCGTGCTGGCCAAGCGAGTGGACAACTCCCTGATCGCGTTCCTCACGGCCGGCATCCCGGGGGTCGATCCGGCGCTCGCGCACGACGTCGGAGCACTCAACGGACGGGTGGGCGCGGCACGGCCGGTGCCGGTGCGCGATCGTGGCCGTCCCCGGTGGTCGTACCCGGACCGCCGACGGCCGTCCGGCACAGGGCTAGATTCGCCCGTCCGGGGGTGACGAGTGGACGATCAGACGATCCGCTACGAACGAGAGGGTCCGGTCGCGACGATCACGCTGTCCCGACCCGAAGCGGCCAACGCCCAGAGCTCGCGGATGATCACCGAGCTGGACGCGGCCTTCGACCGCGCCGAGGCCGACGCCGAGATCCGGGTCATCGTGCTCGGGGCCGACGGCAAGCATTTCTCCGCCGGCCACGACCTCAAGGAGATCCTCGCCGGCGAGGAGGAGTGGGCCGCCAAGCGTGCCACTCCCGAGGGCAAGCTCGAGCACGAGCGGATCATGTACTGGGACAAGCTCCTGCGGATCCGCGACTGCCCCAAGATCACGATCGCCGCGGTCCAGGGCGTCTGCAGCGCGGCCGGGCTGATGCTCGCGGCGATGTGCGACCTCATCGTCGCCGCGGACGACGCCCGCTTCTCGAACCCGGTTGCCCGGATGAGCGGCGTCGGCGTCGAGCTGCTGATCGAGCCGTGGGAGCTGGGACCCCGCCGCGCCAAGGAGTTCCTCCTCTGCGCGACCACGCTCGACGCCTTCGACGCACAGCGCATGGGCCTCGTGAACCGCGTCGTGGATCGCGACGACCTCGCGACCGTGGCGCGCGAGATGGCCGAGGCGGTCGCGCTCGTCCCGCCCGTCACCGCCCGCGCGATCAAGGACACGATCAACCACACCGTCGACCGCATGGGCCAGCGCGACTCCTGGCAGTACCACTTCATGGTCCACCAGTTCGTGAGCAACTCGTCGGAAGCGCTCGGTCGCACCGAGGCCCGGAGGAGCGGCGGCATGGACGCGGTCAAGGCCGAACAGGCCGGCGAGCCGGCGTAGACCGTGAGCGAGGGACGGACTCCGACACGCGGGCCGCTCCATGGGCTCCGGGTCCTCGACCTCGGTACCCGTATCGCGGCGCCGTTCTGCGCCGGGCTCCTGGGCGAGCAGGGCGCCGAGGTGATCAAGGTCGAGCAACCCGGCCGCGGCGACTTCATGCGCGAGATCGGTCCGTTCACCGAGGACGGCTACTCGCTCTTCTGGGCGGTCGAGGGACGCGGTCGCCGGAGCGTGACCATGGACCTGCGCGTCCCCGCCGGCCAGGAGCTGCTGCGTCGGCTCGCGTCGACGGTCGACGTGGTCGTCGAGAACTTCCGGCCCGGGACGCTCGAGCGCTGGAACATCGCGCCGCCGGACCTGGATCCGCGCCTCGTATGGGTGCGGATCTCCACCTTCGGCCAGGACGGCCCGTACGCGAAGCGCCCCGGGCTCGACCGGGTCGGGATCGGTCACGGCGGCCTGCTGCACCTCACCGGCTACCCCGACCGCCCACCCGTGCGGGTCGGGGTGACCATCTCGGACTACCTGACGGGAGTCTTCGCGGCCCAGGCCGCCACGGCCGCCCTCTACGCGCGCGCGATTCGCGCGACGGCAACGGTGCCGTCATCGACGCCGCGCTGTACGGGTCCGTGCTGCGCGTCCTGGAATGGACGATCGCCGGGTACGACCGGCTCGGTGTGGTCCGCTCCCGCGAGGGGAACCGCCTCGCGAACAGCGCACCGCTGGACAACTACCCCACCGTCGACGACAAGTTCGTTTGCATCGTCGCCGGCTCGGATGCCAACTTCGCGAGACTGTGTGCCGCGATGGACCGGCCCGATCTCCTGGAGGATCCCCGGTTCACCCGACTGTCCGACCGCGCCGAGCACGGAGACACCATCAACACCATCGTGGCGGAGTGGACCGCCTCCCGCAGTGCTGCCGACGTCGAGGCCGCGTGCGTCGCGCACGACGTCCCGGTCGCGACCGCCTACACCGCGGTCGACATGTTCGCCGACGCCCAGTTCGCCGCCCGGGGTGATCTCGTCGCGGTCGACGACCCGGTGATCGGTCCCGTCCGCCAGCAGGCGCCGTACCCCCGCTTCGTCGGCGAGACGGTGCCGGTCCCTTCGGGCGCCCCCCGGCTCGGCGCCGACACCGACACGATCCTCGGCGAGCTCGGGGTCGACGCCGCGCGGATCGCCGCCCTGCGTGACGAAGGCGTGATCGGATGAGCCGTCCGGTCGTCGAGGGCCTCTTCACCACCGACCCCGCCCGCCTGCTCGGCGCCGAGTGCACCGACTGCGGCCGGACGAGCTTCCCGCGCGGCGACCAGTGCCCCTACTGCGCCTCCGAGGCGGTGGTGCCGGTCACGCTGTCCGAGCAGGGCACGCTCTGGGGCTGGACCACCGTCCTGACGGCACCACCCGGCTACCTCGGGACCGTGCCCTACGGGTTCGGGGTGGTCGAGCTGCCCGAGGGGCTGCGCGTGGTGAGCCGGCTCGCGACCCCCGACGAGACCTGGGCGCAGGGCCAGGAGATGCACCTGCGCGTGGTGGACCTCGGGACCGACGACGACGGCACGGTCGTGACGACGTGGGAGTTCGGGCCATGACCACCGTCGAGATCGCCGGGATCGGGCTCCATCCCTTCGGCCGATTTCCCGACCGCAGCGTCACCGAGATGGGCATCGCCGCCGTCCGGGCCGCGCTCGTCGACGCCGGGATCGGTCCGGGCGACCGTCCCGGGTTCGAGGCCGCGTTCTGCGGCACCGCGTACTCGGGCGTCGCGTCGGGTCACAAGGTGCTGGGCGCGCTGGCCTGCACCGGGATGCCCATCATCGACGTCGAGGCGGGCTGCGCGAGCGGGGGCGCCGCGCTCGGCCTCGCCGCCGCCGCGATCCGCGCCGGGCAGTACGAGACCGTGCTCGTGTTCGGGATGGACAAGATGCCTCGCGGCATCATCCGCTCCACGTTCTTCGAGCCCTGGCGCGAGGAGGCGGGGCTCGCGGCGACGCCCGCCTACTTCGCGCTCCGCGGCGCAGCGGCTGATGCGCGAGCGGGAGGTCACCAAGGAGCACCTCGCGCAGGTGGTGGTGAAGAACCGGGCGCACGGCGCCCTGAATCCGGATGCGATGTTCCAGCAGGAGACCACGGCCGAGGAGGTGCTCGCGAGCCGCGTCGTGTGCGAGCCGCTGCACCTCTTCATGCTCTGCTCGCCGAACGAGGGTGCGGCCGCGGTCGTCCTCCGGCGTGGCTCGGACGGCTCGGGGGCGGTGCACCTCGAGGCCGCGGTGCTCAGCTCGCACCTTCCCGGCAGCGTGCTCGGCGAGGCCACCCCACTCGCGGGAATCGACGACAGCAACATCACGCCGCCGACCACCCTCGCCGCCGACGCCGCCTACGCCGAGGCCGGGATCGGCCCGGCCGACATCGACGTCGCGGAGGTCCAGGACACCGACGCGGCACGCGAGCTCCTCGGATGGGAGGAGCTCGCCCTGTGCGCCCCCGGCGACCAGGTCGCGGTGCTCGGCTCGGGCGCGGCGTCACTCGGGGGTGTCCGGCCGATCAACCCCTCGGGCGGCCTCCTCTCCAAGGGCGAGCCGCTCGGCGCCTCGGCCCTCGGGCAGGTCGTCGAGCTCACCCGCCAGCTCCGCGGCACCGCCGGACCACGCCAGGTCGAGCACGCCCAGGTGGCACTGGCCCACACCGTCGGCCGCGGCGCGAACGCCAGCGTGACGATCCTCTCCCGCTGAGCGGCGTCAGCCGCCGATGCGGGCGTTGTAGTCCTCGATCGCTCGATCGGCACCGCGTTGGGCACGGCGCATCGCCTGGTCCGCGGAGATGCCCTCGCTCAACATCTCGACGAGCGCGTCTCGCACGGCGTCGCGGACACCCTGGTACGCGCCGATGACCGACCCGTTCGCGGCCGGGCCCCCGGGCTGGAGCAACTGGTCGTAGGCCACGCGATACGCGGGATTCTTCGCCCAGAAGGACTGCACCTCGCTGCTCGCAGCCGCCGACTTGCGCACCGGCACGTAGCCACTGGCCGTGGCGAAACCGGCGATCTGCTCGGGTGCGTCGAGGAACTTCACCAGCTCCCACGCGGCGGCCTGCTCGGCCGGCGACGAGCGCTTCGAGATCCACAACGACGCATCACCCACCGGCACACCGCCGTGACCCGTGAGGCTGGGCAGCGCGCCGGCCGCGATCGTGACGCCGGGATACTCCCCGCTTGCCAGCACCTCGTTGATGGGACCGATCGCGCCCGACGCCTCGATCGTCATCGCCGCGTCGCCGGCCGGGATCGCGAGCAGATGATCGAAGTTGCCTTCCGTGGCGCCGGTGTTGAGCGCGAGCCCGGAGTCGACCATCCGCTTCCACCAGCTCCAGATCTTCCGACCGGTCGGGTTGTCGAGCGTCGCCGCGGTCGCCCGGGCGCGCCGGCCGCCACCGTGGTTCACGTAGCTCAGGCCGGACTTCGCGTAGAAGAACTCGAAGAAGTAGTCGCGGGCCGGCAACGCCATCCCGTGCTTGGCGGCGCCGCGGGCGACGATCTGGCGCGAGGCTGCCTCGAGCTCGGCGAACGTCTTCGGCGGGTGCTCGGGGTCGAGACCGGCGGCGCGCAGCTTTCCGGGGTCGAACAGCAGGACGGGGTTCGACACCGTCCAGGGCATGGCCCGCAGCTTCCCGCCGACGGTGTAGTAGTCGAGCGCGGGGGAGGAAGTCGGACGTGCGGTAGTGGTCCGCGGCCACGCAGTCCGCCATGGTCACCGTGCTCCGAGAGTCGAGCAGCTGCTGGACCGTGGTCTCCTCGAACTGGCCGAGGTCGGGCAGATCACCCGAGCTCAGCCCCGCCTTGTACTTCTCGAACGTCTCGCGGTAGCCGGTCTGGTCGACGAGCTTCACCCGGACCTTGTGTTGCACGGATTCGAAGCGGGCGATCTGGCGCTTCAGCTCGTCGAGGTTGGCACGAGCCTGGCTGTGCCAGAACCTGATCGTGACGGGAGCCTTCGCCTTCGCGAGCGCGTCGACGGGACACGCACCGGCGGACGGCGCGGTCCCACCGCCGCTGCCGCTGCACGACGCGCCGACGAGCGCGACCGCCGCCAGGGCCGCGCCCGCGCGACGAGGCCTCATCATCCGCCGACGCGGGCGTTGTAGTCGGCGAGCACCTTGTCGGCGTCGGACGCCGCGCGCTTCGAGCGCGGCCGCCGGCGCGAGTCCCTGGGTGAACATCCGTTCCTCGGCCGCCAGGACCGCGTCGCGCACCTCCTGGTAGGGACCCACCACCGGACCTGCCGTCGCGGTGTTCTCCACCCCTTCGGTCAGCTGGTCGTACGCGACCTTGTAGCCGGGCTCGCGGGCCCAGAGGTCCTGGATGGTGCTCGAGCGCGCCGAGGAGCGCCGGAGCGGAACGTACCCCGTTCCGGCCGCCCACTCGGCCTGCGAGGTGGACGAATCGAGGAACTTGATCAGATCCCACGCCGCGGCCTGCTTCACCGCGGACGACTGCTTCGGGATGTAGAGCGCAGCTCCGCCGACGAGCACGCCCCCGCTGCCCGGCGGACCGGGCATCGGGCCGACACCGAGTGAGACGCCGCCGCCCTCGCCGGACGCCATCACCTGGGAGATCGTGCCCAGCGACGCCGACGAATCGATGGTCATCGCGTTCTTCTTGCTGCGGATCCCGAGCAAGTTGTCGAACGCGCTCGGACCCTCGGCCGAGTTCGTGACCGCGAGACCCTGATCCACCATGTCGTGCATCCAGTTGAAGATGTCGCGCCCGGTCGGGTTGTCGAACGCCACCTTGGTGGCCCGCTTCTCACGTCCGTTGCCGTTGTTGACGAAGACCTTGCCGGCCTTGGCCGACATCTGCTCGATGTACCACGGATCGAGCTTGAGCCCGAAGCCGTACTCGTAGCCCGCGGCCTTGAGCCTCGGACTCACGGCTTTCACCTCCGCCAGCGTGCTCGGCGGGTTGTCCGGATCCAGTCCGGCCGCGGTGAAGGCATTGCGGTCGTAGTAGAGGACCGGGTTCGAGATGTTGAACGGCATCGGCCAGAGGACGCCGTCCACCGAGTAGTACTGGAGCGTCCGCGGCAGGAAGTCGGACGTGTCGTAGTGGTCGGCCTTCACGCAGCTGGCCATCGGCACGATCGAGCCGGTGTCGATCATCTGCTGGGTCCCGGTGTCCTCGATCTGCACCAGGTCCGGGAGGTCGCCGGTGCGCAGGCCCGCCTTGTACTTCTCGAAGTCCTCGCGGTAGCCGGTCTGGTTGATCAGCTTGACCTTCACCTTCGGCTGCTGCTGCTCGTACTCGGCCACGAGCTTCTTCAACGTGTCCTCGAGGGAGCGGTTCATGGCGTGCCAGAACGTGATCGTCACGGTTCCGGTGGCGTTCTTCAGCGCGTCGACCGGGCACTTGATCCCGGCGACGGCGCTGCCGCCGGTGCTCCCGCCGCCTCCGGCACCGCCGCTCCCCCCGCTGCTGCACGCGGCGACGAGGAGCGCACATGCTGCTGCGATCGCAATCAGGGAACGGGATCGTGACATCGTGGACCTCCGAGGTCGTGCCGAGAGCATGTCAGCCTTTGACGGCGCCGGCGGTGAGGCCGCGCACCAGTTGCTTCTGGAAGAAGAGGAGCAGGATCACCAGCGGCAGCGCGGCGATCAGCACGCCGGCGAAGGTGACGTTGACCTGGTCGATGCTCGTGGCGCGCGAACTGCTTGAGCCCGATCTGGACCGTGCGGTAGCGGTCGTCCTTGGTGACGAGGAGCGGCCACAGGTATTGGTTCCATGCCCCGAGGAACGCGAACACGCTGAGCGCGGCCACGGCCGGACGAGCCAGCGGGATCGCGACCCGGAGCATGAACCGCCAGTGGCCGTACCCGTCGAGTGCCGCCGCGTCCTGGAGGTCGCGCGGCACCTGGAGGAACGCCTGACGGAGCAGGAAGGCACCGAATCCGGTCGCGAGGAACGGGACCGTGAGGCCCGGGTAGCTGTTGTACCAACCGAGGTCGGTCACCGTGGTGAGGTTCGTGATGATGGTGACCTCGAACGGCACCATGAGGGTCGCGAGGAACACGACGAAGAGCGTTCGCTTCAGGGGGAACTCGAGGAACGCGAACGTGTAGCCGGCCAGCACCGCGGTGACGACCTGACCGATGGTGATGACCGCGGTCACGATCGCGCTCGTGACCAGGTACTGCGACATGTGCCCGGCATCCCACGCCCGCGAGTACGAATCCCACTGCGGGTCGAACGGGAAGAACTTCGGCGGTCGAGCCGCGATCTGGCTCGGCGTGAGCAGCGAGTTCACGATCGTGATGTAGAGCGGGAAGATGACGATCACCGCGAGCACCGTCAGGAGGAGGTATCGCCCCGCGATCCCCACCCGCCGCCGCGTGTGAGCACGGCTCGCCCCCCGGTCGTGCAGCACCTCAACGGCCATAGTGGACCCTCCGTTCGAGGAACCGCATCTGGACGAGGGTCAGCACCATCGTGATGGCGAACAGCGCGACGGCGAGGACCGCGGCCTTGCCGTCGTTGTTCTCCGTGCGCAGCGTGTGGTACACGAAGTAGGTCAGCACGTTGGTCTTGCCGATCGGTCCTCCCTGGGTCAGCAGGTCGATCTGGCCGAACGTCTGGAACGCGAAGATCCCGCCGATCACCACCGCGAAGAAGATCGTGGGCGACAGGAGCGGGAGCGTCACGCGGAAGAAGCGCGTCCATACGCCGGCACCGTCCACCCGGGCCGCTTCGTGGATCTCGTCGGGGATCGCCTGCAGTCCCGAGGACATCAGGATGAACGTGAGCCCGAGCGTCTGCCAGACGGTGACCAGGGCGACGGCGGGCAGCGCCCAGTCCGGGTTGTCGAGGATCGGCGGACGTGGGTTGACACCCAGCCAGGGCAGGAAGCCGACGACCGGGTTGAAGAGGGTGCCGAAGATCACCGACGCCACCGCGACGGACGTCGCCACGGTGGACGAGAAGATCGTGCGGTAGATGCCGATGCCCTTCAGCCTCTGGTGGGCGAGGACCGCCAGTCCGAGCCCGAGCGCGATCCCGGTGGGCACCGTCATCAGCGCGAACAGCACGGTGGTCTTGACGCTCTCGACGAAGTCCGTCGACGTCAGCACCTCGCGGTACTGGTCGAAGCCCACGAACTTCGTGGGCAACCCCGGGAACGGGGGCGTCCGGTAGAAGCCCAGGTAGAAGTTCCGGAAGAACGGATAGAAGATGAACACCCCGAAGACGAGCATCGAGGGGAGGATCAGCAGGTACGCGAGTCCCATCTCGCGCCGGGCGCGCCGGGTCCGCCCTCGCGTGCGGCTCATGGGGACGCCACACTCGATTCGAGCCGTTGCTCCGTCCGGGCGTCGAAGACATGGACGTCGGAAGGGTCCACGGCGAGGTGCACCGCACTCCCGATCGCCGGGGCCGGGCGATCCGATCCCTGGCGGAGGATCACCATCTGACCCTCGCCGTCGAGCCGGCAGATCACGTGACGCTCGTGACCCAACGACTCGATCACCGTGACGACCGCCGGCAGCACGCCGTCCGCGCCCACCGTCAGGTGCTCCGGTCGGACGCCGAGCACGATCTCGGTCGCGCCCTCCGCCGTCACGGCCGCAGCGTGTCCGGGCGCCAATGGAATGCGGTGGCCCTCGACGTCGACCATCGCGGCGCCGCCATCCGAGACGACGCGGCCGGTCACCGTGTTCATCGGTGGATTGCCGATGAACCGGGCGACGAACAGGTTGCACGGCTTCTCGTAGACCTCCTGGGGTGGACCCACCTGTTGGAGGAGCCCGTCGTTCATGATCGCGATCCGGTGGCCCATGGTCATCGCCTCGACCTGGTCGTGGGTCACGTAGATCACCGTCGCCTGGAGGCGCCGTTGCAGCTCCACGAGCTCGGCGCGTGTCTGCACCCGCAGCTTCGCGTCGAGGTTCGAGAGCGGCTCGTCCATGAGGAACGCCTCGGGCGAACGCACGATGGCGCGTGCGAGCGCGACGCGTTGGCGTTGGCCGCCCGACAGCTGAGCGGGCTTGCGATCGAGGAGGTCGAGGAGACCGAGGGCCTCCGCGGCCTGCGAGACGAGCGCGCCGCGCTGCTCGTGCGGGACCCCACGCGTGCGAAGCGGGAACTCGATGTTCTTGCGCACGGACAGGTGCGGGTACAGCGCATAGCTCTGGAACACCATCGCGAGATCGCGATCCTTGGGCTCCACGTCGTTGACGACGTGCCCGGCGATCGTGATCGTCCCCTCGGTGAGCTCCTCGAGGCCCGCGATCAGGCGGAGCGCGGTCGACTTGCCACACCCCGACGGGCCGAGCAGGACCAGGAACTCCCGGTCGGCGACGTCGAGATCGAGATGATCGACGGCCACGACATCGCCGAACCGCTTCGTCACGCCCCGGAGCTCGACCCGACCCACGGCCGGGGAGGTTAGAACCGTGCGCTCACCCGCGGAGGAACCACCCCTGAGGGTCCCAGCCCCGGAGCGCGGCGATCTCGGCGGCCTCGGGGGCGGGCAGCTCCACCACGTCGTCGGCGACGGTGAGGTCCCAGCCGCAGGCGGAGACCGCGCGCGCGACGCGATCGCCGAACGCCTCGTCACCGGCCGGGACAGCCGTCAGCACGAGCTCGGCCCCGCGCCGCTCGAGCGTGCCGAGATCCGTGACGAGCGCCTGGACCGTCCGGCCGGGGGAGGTGACGTACCCGCACTCGGGCGGGGTGCGCTGGGGCGTGAGCGTCGCGACGACGACGTTCTCGGTGGCGACCGACGCCACGTCGTTGCCACCGCCCGACCCGACGAGGAACGGACCGCCGGGGATCAGCGTCGAGTTGATGTTCCCCGCCCGATCGACCTGCGCGCCACCGAGACAGCCGATGGTCGTGGTGCCGGGACCGCCGACGAGCGCGCCGAGCACCATCGCGGCATCGCCCAGCATCGTGGCGGTGGGGAAGCTGCCGTGGTTGAGGACGAACGGATCACCGAGCATCGGCTCGTACCCCCACATTCCGATCTCGGCAGTCAGCTGGACGTCGTGTCCCTCGGCGCGGGCGGTCTGCACGCCCAGCCACGCCGCGAGGTTGGCGACCCCGGCACCGGCGAGCACCGCGTGCGCGCCGAGCGCGACGACCCGTCCGGCGAGGTGGCGAGCCGCGTAGGTCGCAGCGTGCTCCCACGCGTTCGGTGGCGCATCGAGGTCGGGGGCGGCGGCGGCCGCGGCGCGTGCGTGCACGGCGGGATCGGCCTTGGCCCGCAACGACGCGACGCGGTCCGCACCGAGGCGGTCGAGGTAGTCCGGCTGGTCGGCCGGCTCCAGGATCCAGTGCCGGATCCAGTCGTCGTAGTCGTCCGCGTGGGTGGCGGCACGGGCCTCGATCCAGAAGTCGTAGTCCTCGCCGTACCCGTCGACCGGCAGGTCCCGCGCGAACAGGCCGCCCGGGTGGGCGCCCATCGGGACCTCGCAGACCGCGAGCACGCGGTGGGCGGGGATCCGCACGAACGTCGAGTGCTCGCGCAGGTCGTCGACGACCCGGTCCACGGTGACGATGGCACCGCGCCGCGCCCCGAGCGCCCCCCAGACCCCTTCGAGCAACGGCGGCGCGACCGCCACGTTGCCCCGCCGGTCCGCAACCGGCGCGTGGAGGATGGCGACGTCCGCCCGCAGCGGCGCGAGCAGGCCGACCGGGCCGTAGGGCGAGTCGACGACCGAGAAGCCGTCGTTGTCGGCCATCGACGAATCGGCGATCGAGCGCGTCACGACCGCCGGCAGACCGCGCGTGCCGGCCTCGAGGCGCTGCGCGAAGGCGAGGAAGGACCAGTGCTCGACCGCCACCGTGCCCGAGGTGTACCCGCGGTGGAACCACGGGTTGGGGGTGAAGTTCGGGAACGTGTCGCCCGAGTACCCCGTCACGACCCGCTCGACGAGTCCGCCGCGGAAGAACAGCGCCCCGAGGCTCGAGAGGCTGAGCATGACCAGCGTGAACCCCGGCTCGCGGTCCCACCACTGCCGGACCACCTCCCGCGCCGCGGCGCTCCACCGGCTGTGACCGACGACGAGGTGGAGGGCGTCGCCGGCGTGCACGTGCTCGCGCACCGCATCGGTGACCGTCATGAGCTTGGCGTCGTCGCTCACCCGCACCGGCCCGTCACGACCCGTCGAGCACGAGGTCCGCGACCCGCGCCCGGTGCCACGTGCGGCTGCCGCCGAGCACGTCGTTCTGCTTCGCCCGCTGGTAGAGCACGCCCGCGGCGAGTCCCAGGTGAACCCGACCGCGCCGTGCACCTGGATGTTCTCGCCGGTCACCATCACCGCGGCCTCCCCCATCTGCGACTTGGCGATGGACGCGGCGCGTCCGGCGTCGGGGTCCGCGACGTCGGACGCCCATGCGGCGTAGTGCACGCCGACCCGGCCCAGCTCGGTCGTGTGCAGCATGTCCACGAGCTTGTGCTGGATCACCTGGTGGCGCGCGATCGGCTGGTCGAACTGCACCCGGTGCTCGGCGTAGTCCATCGCCATCGCGAGCGACGCGTCGCAGACGCCGACGAGCTCCGCCGCGAGCGCCACGGCCGTGTCGTCGGCGACGGCTCGCCAGATCGCGGTGTGGTCCCCATCCGGTCCGACGGGCTCCGCGCTCACGCCGTCGAGCAGGAGGCGGCCGACGGTGCGGGTGAGATCCATGGTGCGGACCGGCTCGACGCCCGGAGCGTGGACGCGGAAGGTGGCGAGTCCGTCGGCCGTCCTTGCGACGACGAGTACGGAGCCGGCCGTCGGAGCGTCGAGGACGATCGACTTCTCCCCGGTCAGCGTCCAGCGGACACCCCGCCGCACGGCGCGGGTCCGCACGCGTGCGACCGGGTCGCCGCTCCCGGACTCCTCGAGCGCGACGGTGACGCACTCGCCGCGACCCAGATCCGCGAGAAGATCCGTGAGTCCGAGCCGGCGCGCCGCGATGGTGGCGACGACCGACGAGCCGAGGTACGGGCCGGGGAACGCCACGCGCCCCATCTCCTCGAGCACCACGACCGCGTCCACGAGTCCGAGCCCGAGCCCGCCCTGCGCCTCCGGCACGAGGAGTCCCGGCCAGCCGAGCTCGCCGATCCGCACCCAGTCGGCCGGGAGCAGCCCGTCGCGCGCGTCACTCCGCTCGTTCCAGCCGGACATGAACGCGCGGACCGCGCCGCGCAACGCCTCCTGCTCCGACGAGAACATGAAGTCCATCTTCCCCGCTCGTGTCACGCGTCGCCGGCCTTCGGGCCTGCGTAGGCTCCGCATGATATGGACTTCGCGTTGACGGCCGAGGACCTCGCGTTCCGGGACGAGCTGCGGGCATGGCTCGATGCCGAGCTCCCGCGCTTCCTCGACGACTGGGCCGACGGCGGCGGTGGTACCGAGGGATTCGACCGCACCCAGGCGCGGCGCAAGGACTGGCAGCGCCGGCTCGACGAGGGCCGCTGGGCCGCCATCAACTGGCCGAAGGACCGCCACGGCCGCGAGGCGACCCCGGTGCAGAACGCGATCTACGCGGAGGAGATGGCGCGCGTGAAGGCGCCGGGCATCTACAACGCGAACGGGATCTGGCAGATCGGACCGATGATCATCCAGTGGGGCACGCCCGAGCAGCAGGAGCGCTGGCTCCCCGGCATCCTCTCGGCGGCGGAGCACTGGTGCCAGGGCTTCAGCGAGCCGGAGGCCGGCTCGGACCTCGCCAACATGCGCACGACGGCCATCGCCGACGGCGACCACTACGTGGTCAACGGGCAGAAGACCTGGATCTCGTCCGCGCATCTGGCGCGCTGGGGCCTGTTCCTGCTGCGCACCGACCCGACCGCGTTCGAGCGCAAGGCCAAGCACGAGGGGATCACCGCCTTCATCGTCGATCTCGGGACGCCGGGCATCGAGTGCCGCCCGATCCGGGACATCACCGGCGACACGATGCTCAACGACGTCTTCTTCACCGACGCGGTGATCGCGGCCGACTGCCGGCTCGGCGGGGAGGGCGAGGGCTGGCAGGTCGCGATGAGCACGCTCGGGCACGAGCGTGTGGGCACCGCCGGGTTGTCCATCACGATGGCGGCCGACCTGCGCGAGATGGTCGCCACCGCGCGCTCGGTGAACCCGGACGCGCTGCGCGACCCCGCGCTGCGCGACCGCATCGGCCGGGCGTTCGCGGAGATCGAGCTGACCCGGCTGCTGAACTACCGGGCGCTGACCAAGATCATCAAGGGCCAGCCGAACTGGCCCGAGGTCCCCCTCGCCAAGCTGCAGTGGTCGTCGATCGCGCAGACGCTCGCCGAGCTCGCGGTGGACCTCCTCGGCCCGATCGGCCTGCTCGCCAGAGGCGAGACGGACGCGGTCGACGGCGGTCGGTGGTCCCGCAACTACTCGTGGCAGCGCTACACGTCCATCGGCGCCGGCGCCACCGAGATCCAGAAGAACATCGTCGCCAAGAAGGCGCTGCGCCTCCGGCGGTGAGTCACACGCCTTGGGCGCGCATCTCGCGCATGTGCTCCCGTTCGAGGACGAGGGCGCCGCGCGTCTGACTCCTGCGCCAGCCGAGCGCCATCAACAGCTCGGGCCAGCCGAGCGCGACGTAACAGACGAGAGCACCCCGCAGGCGCGCGGTCCTGCTGCCGTAACCGGCCCACAGTGGACGCCGGAAGCTCATCAGATCCCGTCGGTGCCACAGGAGCACCGGCAGCGCCGCGAGATACCCGGCGAGTGCGAACACCCCAGCCGCGACCGCCACTCATCACCCCTTGCTGAAGTCACGAGAACTGCCATTCTCGCGGCCGTCGATCACGGGCACAACTGCACCGCGGCCGGCGGAGTCCGCGACGCCGCGCACTTTGGGGCGGTTCGGCACCGCCGCTCGACGTGGATGCCGGCGACGCAATCCAGGATCCAGTGGCGCGCCGTACCTGCCGATACCTGGTCGTGAACCGCCGAGCGGCGACGACCGCCACCGACAAGGCCGACGTCCGCACCCCGGCGGATGGCGCAGCCGCCGACGTCCGCCTGGCGAGCGTTCCGCGCGCCCCGGTCGATGCCCCCACCGCGCCGCCGGGATCGGAACCCGAGTCGCCTCCCGGTCGGCACTACATCCCGGTCACTGCGAAGTTCGTGATCGCGGTAGCGGTGGCGATGCTCTGGCTCGGCATCGCCGTCGTGCTGTCGACGCTCTGGCTCCACGAGCTCGAGGGCTACGTCGCGACACCCGTCGCCTGGACCGTCGTCGCGCTGCTCGCGTACCTCCCCGGCTTCCTGGTCGCGTTCCTCGCCGCGTCGCTGTTCCTCGATCGCCAGCCTCCGCTCCGGGTGCTCCATCCGACGACAGGGGTCACGATCGTCATCGCGGCACGCAACGAGGCAGCGGGGATCGCCGACACGATCCGCTACGCGGCGCGGCAACGACTACGACGGCCCGGTACGGATCGTGCTCGCCGACAACGGCTCCACCGACGCGACGTGCGCGGTGGCCGAGCAGACTGCCGCCGAGATGGGCGTCGAGCTCTCGATCATCCACGAGACGACACCGGGCAAGTCCCACGCGCTCAACCACGCGCTCCGGACGGTCCCGACGCCATACGTCGTGACGGTCGACGCCGACACGCTGCTCCATCCGGAGGCGCTCCGCCGTCTCGTGTCGCGGCTCGAGTCGGCGCCCGACGACACGGTCGCGGTGGCCGGTGCGGTGCTCGTCCGCAACTCACGCGTGAACCTGCTCACGAAGATGCAGGAGTGGGACTACTACCTCGGCATCGCCGCGGTGAAGCGGATGCAGGGCCTCTACCAGAGCACGCTCGTCGCGCAGGGCGCGTTCTCGCTCTACCGGACGGATGCGCTGCGTGACGTCGGCGGCTGGCCCGACGCGATCGGCGAGGACATCGTCGTGACCTGGCGGCTGATGGCCGGTGGCTCCCGTGTGTACACCGAGCCGACCGCGGTGGCCTTCACCGACGCCCCGACCGACCTGCGGCACTTCATGCGCCAGCGGGCGCGCTGGGCGCGCGGGATGCTCGAGGGGATCCGCGCCGTACCGCCGTGGCGCCAGTCGCGGGGCCTGTCCCGGCTCGTCGCCGGTATCGACCTGCTGATCCCCCTGCTCGACGTCGGGTACGCGCTCGTGTTCCTCCCGGGGGTCGTGCTGCTCGCCTTCGGGGTGCCCGCGATCGTCGGGGTCTGGACGCTCACGGTGCTCCCGGTCACGCTGCTCGTCTACGGCCTGCTGCGCCGCTACCAGCGGACACGGGTCTTCGGATCGCTCGGGCTCCGGGTGCGCCGGAACCGCTTCGGCTACATCGCGTTCCTCCTCGGCTACCAGGCGCTGTGCTCCATCGCGTCGATGGCCGGCTACGCGCAGGAGATCGCCGGCAGGCGCCGGCGCTGGAAGTAGCCGCCGCCGGTCGCGGCGGTGCGCGGAGCCGGCGGCCAGAATGAGCCGGTGAGCACCCCGTTCCTGCTCGGTATCGTCACGCCCGTCGTGACCCGCCTGCCCGGGGCGCACGCCCGATGGGAGGCCGAGGCGGGCATCGACGAGATCACGCGGCGTCGTCGTCGAGGCCGAGCGGCTGGGATACGACTTCTGCACGTGCAGCGAGCACGTGGCCGTCCCGGTCCGGGTCGCCGAGGTCCGCGGTGGCACGTACTGGGATCCGCTCGCGCTGTTCGGCTACCTCGCCGCCCGCACGAGCGACGATCCGACTCGCCACCTTCGTGCTCGTGCTCGGCTACCACCACCCGCTGGCGATCGCGAAGCGCTACGGCACACTCGACGTCGTCAGCGGCGGCCGGCTGATCCTCGGTGTTGGTTCCGGGACGCTCGAAGGGGAGTTCGCGCTCCTCGGTGCCGAGTTCGCCGGTCGCGGGGCGGTGGCCGACGACGCGATGCGCGCATTGCGGGCCGCGCTGTCCCAGCGCGAGCCGAGCTACGCCGGTGACCACTATGCGTTCGGCGGGATGCTGGTCGAGCCCCACGCGGTCCAGCCCCACGTCCCGCTCTGGGTCGGTGGCCGCACCGCTCGATCCCTGCGCCGCGCCGTCGAGCTCGGGGACGGGTGGGCACCGTTCGGGTTGCGGACCGCCGAGCTCGGGGAGCTCCTCGAGCGCGCCCGCGCCACCGCGGCGTGGGCGGAGCGGTCCGAGCCGCTCGCGGTGATCCTGCAGAACGACCGCGCCTGGGATCCCGTCCGGCGAACCCGATCGCGTCGCCGAACAGCTTGGTCGCATGCGAGTGATCGGTGCGACGGGACTCGCCGTTCGCCTCGTCCATCACTCCCCCGACCACTACTGCGAGCAGCTCGCTGCGCTCGCCGAGCCTCGCGACCTGACCGAGGCGCCGGAACGGCGGTCCTAACATCGGCCGCGGATGAGCCTTCGGATCGCCGCGCTGGTCAAGCAGATCCCCGCCTTCGAGTCGATGACGCTCGGCGGGGACGGCCGACTCGTCCGTGAAGGTCTCGAGCTGGAGATGAGCGCGTACTGCCGCCGGGCCGTGTCGCAGGCCGTCCGGGTCGCAGCGGGGGCCGGCGGCCGGGTGACCGTGATCACGCTCGGCCCTCCGACCGCCGAGGACGTGCTCCGGGAGGCCATCGCCTGGGGCCGGGAGCGCGACGTCGAGATCGCCGGGGTGCTCGTGACCGATCCCCGGTTCGCCGGATCCGACACGCTCGCCACGTCACGCGCGCTGGCCGCCACGATCGACACCGTCGGTCCGTTCGATCTGATCCTCACCGGTCGCAACTCGGTCGACGCCGACACCGGCCAGGTCGGCCCGCAGCTGGCAGAGCTCCTCGGGCTGCCGTTCGTGACCGGTGCGCGGCACTTCGCGCTCGCGGACCGGCGCCTCGACATCCGTGCCGAGCACGACGACGGGTGGGCGCAGATCCGTGTGGACCTGCCCGCGATCGTGTCGACCGCGGAGCGGCTCGTCGATCCGTGCAAGGTCGATCGGGCCGGCCGCGCCGCGGTGCCTGCCCATCGCCTCCGCACCCTCACCGCCGGCGACCTCGGACCGGGCCCGTGGGGCGCCCAGGGGAGCCCCACGTCGGTCGGCGAGACCCGCGTCGTGCGGTCGGATCGGCTCGCACGGCGGGACGCAGGCGCCGACCTCGACGATCAGGTCGGCGCCGCGGTCGGCCTCCTCGCGCAGCGCCACGCCCTCGACGCCGATCGCGCCGACGCGAGCGAACGCGCCTCGGTGCCACCACCCGGCCACGACGCCGGCCGGCTCGTCGGCGTGGTGGTCGAGCCCGACCGGGCGCGCATCACCCGGGAGCTGCTCGGCGCCGCGGCGCAGCTCGGCGGTCCCGTCGTCGCGCTCGGTCGTCGCGCCGGGCGCGCCGGCCGAGGTCGGATCATGGGGTGCCGACGAGCTCGTGGCCTTCACCCACATCCCCGTTGCGAACGAGGAGGACACCGCGGGCGCCGTCGCCGCGTGGGCACGGGTGGCCGCGCCGTGGGCGGTGCTCGCCCCCAGCACGGCGTGGGGGCGCGAGGTCGCGAGTCGGGTGGCCGCGGCGCTGGGGACGGGCCTCACCGGCGACGCGGTCGAGCTCGAACGCGACGGCGATGCCCTCGTGGCGTGGAAGCCCGCGTTCGGCGGTCAGATCGTCGCCGCGATCAGGTGCTCGACGCGCCCGCAGATGGCGACCGTCCGCACCGGGGTGCTCCCCGTGCGCGAGCCGCGGCGCCACGACGCGCGACCACGACGACGATCCACCCGGTCACGCCGCGCAGCCGGCTCCGGGTCCTCGCCCGGACGCGGGACGACGACCTCGATCTCCTGGCCGACGCCCGCGCGGTCGTCGCGGTCGGCCAGGGCGTCGACCCTGCCGACTACCCGCTGCTCGACGACCTGCTCGCCACCCTCGACGCCGAGCTCGCGGCGACCCGCAAGGTGACCGACCACGGATGGATGCCGCGGGCCCGCCAGCTCGGGATCACCGGACGGACGATCGCACCGCGGCTGCTGGTCTCGATCGGCGCGAGCGGCAAGTTCAACCACATGGTCGGGTTCCGCACCGCGGGAACCGTCGTCGCGATCAACGCCGACCCCGATGCCCTGGTGCACGACGCGGCCGACGTCTCGATCGTCGGCGACTACCGCGACGTCCTGCCCCGACTCACTGCAGCGCTCCGCGCGCGTCGCTGCCCACGCGTGACCCGGCGGGGTCAGGCCATCGCGAGCTTCTCGAACGTCTCGAGCTCCTCGCCCAGATAGTCGATGAGCGACCACACGTCGGGCACCATCTCGCGGTCCGCGACCAACCCGAAGTCGAGGTTGCCGTTGTAGGACATCAGCGTCATGTTGAGCCCGACGCCGTCGACGATCGTCGACAGCGGGTAGATGCCCAGCATCCGCGCCCCGTTGGAGTACAGCGGGAACTGCGGGCCCGGCACGTTCGAGATCACGACGTTGAACGGGAGGTTGACGCGGTCCATCAGTCGCGCCCGGGTGATGACCCGACCCGCGGTGCCGAGCACCGACGGCGGCGTGAACTGCGCGAAGTCCTGGAGGAGCGTGGCCGGCACCGCGCCGTGCTCGTGCTTGGCCACCGCCATCTCGCCCTGCATCGCCCGCAACCGCTTGGCGGGATCCGGCTCGTCCGTGGGCAGCACCGCGACCATCGCGGAGACGCGGTTGCCCCCGGCGGAACGCTCGCTCTCGTCACGGACCGAGACCGGCACCATCGCGAGGAGCGGCAGCGCGGGCAGGGAGTCGTGCTCGATGAGCCAGCGGCGGAGCGCGCCGGCGCAGAGGGCCATCACGACGTCGTTCACGGTCCCGCCCAGCGCGTTCTTCACGTGCTTGACCGAGCTGATCGGCAGCGAACCGAACGCGAAGCGACGGTGAGGGGTGATCACACCGTTGAACGCGGTGCGCGGCGCCTGGACCGACGGGCGCGAGAGGACGTCGTCGCGACGCTTCACCCCAGGGGCGTTCAGGGCGAAGTTCCGCATGATCGCCCCGACCGCCGGGACCGACTCGCGCACGATCCGCAGACCCACACGCGGGCGGGTCACCGCGCCGATGACGCCGCGGGCGAGCATCTCGCCCTGGGACGGCTCGCGCTCCCACTGCCACGGCTCGGCCGGGGGCGGGGTCGGGCCCGGCTCGGGCTCGATGTCGAGCAGCACGCCGAGGATCTCCGCACCGGCGACGCCGTCGATGCAGGAGTGGTGGATCTTGGTGAGCTGCGCGATGTGACCGCCCTCGAGGCCCTCGATGACGTACATCTCCCAGAGCGGCCGGGTGCGGTCCAGGTGGCGGGCCGCGATGCGCACGGCGAGCTCGGCGAGCTGGCCCTTGTCGCCGGGGGGCGGGACCGCGATGTGACGGAGATGGAAGTCGAGGTCGAAGTCGGGATCCTCGATCCAGTACGGGTGGTCGATGCCGAGCGGCACCTCGACCAGCCGGCGGCGGAAGGGCGGCACGAGGTGCAGTCGCGCCTCGATGAGCGCCCGCACCTCGTGGTAGCCGACCGGGTGCGGCGCGGTCCCCGGGTCGAACACCGCGAGCGACGTCACGTGCCCGTACGTGGTCGGGCCCTCGAGCCGGAGGAACGAGTTGTCGAGTCCCGTGAGCTGGCGCATGGACGAGGCCTCCGGATCGCGACGACGAGACCCCGCAGCCTAAGACCCGGGCCCCGGGCCCGCCGCGGTCACTCCGAGGTCTTCGCCGGCGGCCGCCAGTAGACGGCGAGCAGCGCGACCGCGCCCCCGCCGCCCGCGATCGCGGCGATGAGCAGACCCTTCCAGCCGTAGAGCCACGTCGAGTCGATGTGCCAGTCGATCGACCACTTGCCCGCGCCGACGCCGGCGATCGCGAGACCGGTGAGCGCCAGGGTGAGGACGTACTCGTAGCCCTCACCCGGGCGGAAGATGAAGAACCCGTTCTTCAGGTGGTTGGTGATGAGGGCGACCAGCATCACTCCGACGACCCCGGCTGCCGCGAGCGGGGTCAGGAACCCGACGATCAGCATCGCACCCGCACCGAGCTCGGTCAGGCTCGCCAGCCACCCGTGGAGAATGCCCGGCTTCATGCCGAGCGACTCGAACCAGCCCGCCGTCCCCTCGATCTTCCCGCCCCGGAAGATGTGGTTGTACCCGTGGGCGATCATCACGATGCCGACCGCGACCCGCAGGACGAACATGCCCGCGTAGACCCCGTCGTAGTTGTGCACGCCGTCCTCCCTCGGATCGTCCGAACCCGGCGAACCTACCGTGGTCGCCGGACCAGCGGCGCGACCGCGGGTGCTGGCACACCCCCGTGACCGGGTGCCGATGCCCTTGCCCGTGCGCAGGGAACCGGATCTGATGGGCCGGTGACGACCGAACCGACGGGGCTCGGATGAGCGCTCAGCTCCTCGTCGCCCGGGCAGAGCTCCGCCGGCGGCTCGGGTCGCTCCTCGCCCTGACGGTGCTCGTGGCGGTCGTGGTCACGGCGGTGGCCACCGCCCTCGCCGGTGCCCACCGGACGGCCACGAGCATCGACCGCTTCCGGAGCTGGGCCCATGCGAGCGACGGGAACCTGCAGCTCGACGTGCCTGGGCAGACGCTCGAGCGGGAGCTACGAGCCTCTGGCCTCGTCGAGCGCAGTACGTCGCGCCTGCTCGTGAACGCGTTCCTCGTGGACCAGCCGATCACGGACATCGCGATCTACTCCGATCCGAACAACCGGCTCGGCCGCACGATCGACCGCGCTCGTGTCCTGCAGGGCCGCATGCCGCGCGCCGGTGAGCACGACACCATCGCGCTGACCGACCTTGCCGCCGATCTCCTCCACGTCGGCCCGGGCGCGGTGCTCACCGCGCGCACCTGGCGCACCTCGGACCTCGAGGCCCTGTTCGGCGACGGCGGCTTCCCGGGATTCCACGGCCCGCGCCTGCGGCTGCGGGTCGTGGGCGTCGTCCGCACGCTGGACGGCCTCACCGCCGACGTCGAGCGGGCGTCGCCCTACGCGCTCGCCGCGCCCGGCTTCACCGGAGCCCACCCGAACGTCGGGGTGTGGCCGCCGGCCGTGTACGTCCGGACGCGCGGGGGCGCCGCCGGCTTCCAGGCCCTCGGCCGCTACCTGGCGCGGCACGGCCAGCACAGCACCGGCGAGCCCGCGACCGAGCTCTACCTGACGGCCGCGCAGCACGCGGCCGACGACTCCGCCACCGGGCTCGTGGTCTTCGCCATCGCCGCCGCGGTCGCGGGCGCGTTCGTCATCGGCCAGGCGATCCAGCGCCACCTCCTCCTCGGCGCGACGGGACTCCGCCAGCTCGTGGACCTGGGAATGACGCGCAGCCAGACCGCGACGATCGCGGCGATCCCGGTGGTCGGTGCGACCACGATCGGCAGCATGCTCGGCGTCGTCGCCGCGGCGTTGCTGTCGCCGCTGCTCCCCATCGGCCTCGCCGGCCGGGCCGAGGTCGCGCCCGGCGTCCGGGTCGACCTCCCGATCCTCGTCGCGTGCGCCGCCGGCGCCGTCGTGTTGGTCGTGGGCTTCTCGCTGCTCGCGGGGCGGACCATGATCGGCCGGGCCCGGAAACCGGCCATGGTGCGCCGGCACCCGTCGGCGCTCGACCGGCTCGCGGCGCGTCTCGGAGTGCGCCCGACGGTCGGCACCGCGGTCCACCTCGCCACCGAACCGCGTGCGCCCGGCGGCCCGGTGCCCGTGCGAACGGCGCTGATCGGCGTCGCGCTCGCCGTCGTCGCGGTCGTCGGCGCGTCCGTCGTCGCCCACAGTGAGTCCGAGTTCGCGTCGGATCCCGCGCGGTGGGGCCGCACCTGGCACTCGGAGCCGGACGCCTTCGACACGGGTGCCACGCTCGCCGCGCTGAAGGCGGTGCTGCTCGCGGACCCGGGTGTCGGCTCGGTCGCGATCCTCAGCAGCGACTCGGTGCGGGTGAACGGCCGCGACGTCCCCCTGACCACGTTGACGCCGGTGCGCGGCCGGTTGACGCCCGCGGTGCGGACGGGCCGGCTCCCCCGACGCGTCGACGAGATCGCCGTCGGCGAGGGCACGCTGCGGAACGTCGGCGCCCACGTGGGCGGAACGGTGCGCGTCGCCGGGCAGGCTGCCGGGCCCGACGGCGACCGCCCGACCGCGGCGCAGACGATGACCGTCACCGGTACGGTCGTGACACCGCCGAGCGCCGGGAGCAGCGGCGTGCTCGACACGGGCGTGGCGGTGACGACGCGGGCGCTGCGGCGGATGATCCCGCCCGATCAGGTGTCGTCCGACATCGTGCTGACCTATCGGCCGGGCGCGGACGTCGCCGCGGTCGAGCGCCGCCTCGAGCGCCACGGTCTCGACTTCAACCCGTTCACGGAGCCACAGGTACCCGGCGTCGTCCGCCGGTTGTCGGACACGCGCACCGTCTCGATCGTCCTCGGTTGGTTCTTCGCCTTGCTCGGCATGCTCGGTCTCCTGCACGCCCTCTGGATGGCGGCGCGACGGCACCGTCGTGAGTTCGCGGTCCTCCGCGTGATCGGCATGCGTCGCGGGCAGATCGTCCGGTCGGTCGTCGTTGCCGCGCTGCTGCTCACTGCGGCCGGCGTCGCCATCGGGATCCCGGCGGGCATCGTCGTCGGGCGGCTCGTCTGGCACGGGACCACCGACTCCTTGCACGCGCTCACGGACCCCTCGACGCCCTGGGTGATCGTGCTGCTCACGATCCCGGTCACGCTTGCTCTCGGTGCGATTCTCGCTGCGTGGCCCGCCCGACGCACCGGCCACGACCATCTCGCCGCGGCGCTGCGCACCGAGTGACCCGTCGGGGATGCGCGACCGCCGCGGCGGCGGCGCGTACGGTCGGATTCCCCACCCGACCTGCGGAGCGACATCGTGGACCTCTCGGCGCTCGAACCTCTCACGATCACCTGTCCCCGGTGCGGGCGCGAAGCGCGCCAGCGCACGTACGGACCGTGTGCCGAGTGCGTCGCCGAGCTGCACGCGAAGTTCGACGGTGTCGCCCGCGACGTCGAGACCGAGGACTACGTCCCGAAGATGAACGTCACCCCCAACGCCGTCGCCACCAAGGACTGATCACTCCCCACTCGGGAACCGTTGTGGGGGCTCTGACCCCCACAAACGCGCCCGAGTGCGAGCCCGGTAGGCTGACACGGACGTCAGCTTTCGCGAGCCGAGGAGCACCGATGCGGACCGAGGACATGATCCTGGTGAGCGTCGACGACCACGTCGTCGAGCCCCCGACGCTCTTCGACGACCACCTCCCCGCGAAGTGGAAGGACGCGGCGCCCAAGAGCGTCCACAGGGACGGGATCGACGTCTGGGAGTTCGAGGGCAACGTGATCCCCAACATCGGGCTCAACGCGGTCGCCGGCCGGCCGCCCGAGGAGTACAACATCGAGCCGACGTCCTACGACATGATCCGCACCGGGTGCTACGACGTCCACGAGCGCGTCAAGGACATGAACCGCAACGGGGTCCTGGGTTCGATGTGCTTCCCGAGCTTCGTGCAGTTCTGCGGTCAGCTGTTCAGCAAGTCCAAGGATCTCGACACGTCGATCCACCTGCTGCGGGCCTACAACGACTGGCACATCGACGAGTGGTGCGGCACGTACCCCGGCCGGTTCATGCCGTTGTCGATCCCGCCGATCTGGGACCCCCAGCTGATGGCCGAGGAGGTGCGGCGCGTCGCGAAGAAGGGCTGTCACGCGGTCACCTTCTCCGAGAATCCGTACAAGCTCGGCTGGCCGCACATCTTCGGCGACCACTGGGACCCGTTCTTCGCCGCGTGCGAGGACGAAGGGACGGTCATCTGCCTGCACATCGGATCGAGCAGCACCCAGATCGAGATCGCGCCCGGCGCGCCGATCGACGTGATGATCACGCTCACGCCGCTCAACACCATGCAGGCCGCGACGGACCTCGTGTGGAGTCCGGTGCTGCGCAAGTTCCCCGACCTGCAGTTCGCGCTCAGCGAGGGTGGCACCGGCTGGATCCCGTACTGGCTCGAACGGCTCGACTACGTGTACCAGCAGCACCGCTTCTGGACCCACCAGGACTTCGGCGACAAGCTCCCGGCCCAGGTGGCGCGTGAGCACTTCTCGTTCTGCTTCATCAGCGACCGCGCCGGCGTCGAGCAGGCCGAGGCGATCGGGTACGACAGCGTCACGTGGGAGTGCGACTACCCCCACTCCGACTCGAGCTGGCCCAACTCCCCCGAGTCGGTGACCAAGCAGCTCGCGGGCATGGACGACACGATCGTGAACAAGTTCACCCACGAGAACGCCATGCGCATCTACCAGTACGACCCGTTCTCGGCGATCCCCCGTGAGCAGGCGACCGTCGGCGCCCTGCGCGCCCTCGTCACCGACTGACGCCCCACAACCCGTTCACTGTGCGCTGAGCCACCGAGGAGGTGGATGAACGGACAGCGGACGGCATCAGGCGCCGCGCGCGAGCAGCCGGCGCTCGGCGAGTGCCATCGCGACGCGGTCGAGGGTCTCGGCCCGCCGCCGGGTGACGTCGTCCCACGTGACGACGAGGACGCGCCAGCCGAGCCGTTCCAGCGCCGCGACGCGGACCTTGTCGGCCTTCCACCGGGCGCGACTGCCGTGCCACTCGAATCCCTCGGCCTCGACTGCGACGAGCAGCTCCGGCCACGCGAAGTCGACTCGATACCCCCGGCCGTTCGGCAGATCGATGCGCAACTGACGCACCGGTTCGGGCAGCGACGCCGACCGGAGCATTCGCCAGGACTTGCCCTCCAGCTTGGAGTCGAGAGGGTTCGGGCGCGCGTTCGCCAGCAGCGCGCGCACCTTCGGCGTACCCGGCCGCCCTCTTCCGGCCAGCTGTTCGAAGCGTCGTGCCAGGGCCACCGTGGAAACGAGTCCCAGCTTCCGCGCTCGTTCGAATCCGTCCTCGAGATCTTCGAGCCCGAGACGGCCGGCGACGTCGATCAGCGTCCGGGCGGCATCGGTGCAGCGAATGCCATCGACCGAGATCGGCGGTTCGTCGGTCGGGAGGCGTCGGTGCACCTGCACCGGGTGGAACGATCGGGTCGGCGTCTCGATCTCGACCCGTGTGACACGCGGATGCGACGTACCGACGTCGACGGCCACCTCGATCGGCACCGCCGGCAACGGGAGCTCGAGGCGGAACAGCGCCGCGGCGGTGGAGGACGCGACCTCGCCATCGGCGGCCAGCGCGCCCGCGGCGATCGCCATCCGCTCCGTCTGCGGCGCCCCGCGGACCCGATACACCTCGGGGCCGACGCGGCACAGCAGCCCGTCGGACACCCCACGTTCGATCATGCGATCCGTGACCTCGTGCATCCGGATCTGGTCGCGCGTGACCAGGCCGTACTGGTCGCCCGCGAGATCGAGTACCACCTGCCAGCGCACGTGCATGACCACTCCCCCGGATCGTGATGCGATGCGGGGAGGACGAAGGCGACGCTACGACCGGGGTGTGACACGTCCTCTGTGCGCTGAGCCACCGAGGAGGTGGATGAACGGACAGCGGATGGGAACCCAGCGGGCCGCTCGTCCGGGACGGGATCCGCCGCTGCTCAGCCGCAGCAGCCGGCGCCGGTGTCGGTCGCCTCGTCGGACGCGAAGCCCGCGAGGTCGTCGTGCTTGACGTACCACTCCCACCGTTGGCCGTCGGGCGCCTCGAGCCAGGTCTCGGTCTTGGCCGCGAAGCAACAGCCGGTCTCGGCGACGCCGGTGGTCTCGAGCCCCTCGGCCGCGAGGCGCGCCTCGGCGGCGCCGACGAGATCGGCGGAGGCGACCTCCACCCCGAGGTGGTTGATCGTCCCCGGCTCGCCTGCGCCCGCGAAGAGCACGAGCTTCAACGGCGGGTTCGCGATCCGCGAAGTTGGCGTAACCCGGCTTCACCTTCACGGGACCGGTCCCGAACATCTTCGAATAGAAGGCGATCGCCGCATCCAGGTCGTCGACGTTGAGGGCCAGTTGGAGCCGGCCGGTACGCGGCGCCTCGACGTCGGGAGCGAGCGGGGTGGGCATGGCGGTCATGGTCGGGCTCCGTTCTCCGGATGTTCACTCATCGATCATTGTCGAATCGATGTTGGTCGATGTATAGTCCTCGCATCGACGGCTGTCAATGTGACGGCCGACCCGGACCGAGGATCGCCGATGGACGTCAAGGAGATCACCGCCTGCTGCGGCGGCGTGCTCACGGCCCCGCTCAGCGAGGACGAGGCCGAGGATCTCGCCGCCGCGTTCCGGGTCATCGCCGACCCGGTCCGGCTCCGACTGCTCAGCATCGTCGCCGCCCAGGGCGAGACCTGCGCGTGCAACCTGACCGATCCGCTCGGCAAGAGCCAGCCGACGATCAGCCACCACCTCTCGGTGCTCACGGATGCCGGTCTGCTCCATCGGGAGAAGCGGGGAAAGTGGGCCTGGTACTCGGTCGCCGCCGAGCGCTTCGCCGTGCTGCGCGACGCGATCGGCGGCGTCCCGGTCCCGGCCGCGTGAGCACCCGGGACCTCGCGCGCCAGGCGCTCGCCGAGTACCTCGGCACCGGGTTCCTCGTCGCGGTCGTCGTGGGCTCCGGGATCATGGCGGTGCGCCTCTCGCCCCACGACGTCGGCCTCCAACTGCTCGAGAACTCGTTCGCGACGGCCGGCGGGCTCGCGGCACTGATCCTCGCGTTCGGCTCGCTCTCCGGCGCGCACTTCAACCCGGTCGTGACCCTCGTCGACTGGCGGCTGGGCGGCGTCTCGGCCCGGACCGCGTCCTGGTACCTCCCCGCCCAGGTCCTCGGCGCGGTCAGCGGCGCGATCGTGGCCAACCTCATGTTCGACCTCTCGGCGGTCGAGTGGTCGACCAGAACGCGGAGTGGCTCCGGCATCTGGCTCGCCGAAGTCGTCGCGACCGTCGGTCTGCTGCTCGTGATCTTCGGCTCGGTCCGCGGCGGGAACGCCCGCGCCACTCCGTTCGCGGTGGGTGCCTACATCGGTGGTGCGTACTTCTTCACGAGCTCCACCAGCTTCGCCAACCCGGCCGTGACCGTGGGCCGGATGTTCTCCGACACGTTCGCGGGGATCCGGCCGTCGAGCGCGCCGGGGTTCATCGGGGCGCAGCTGGTCGGTGCCGTGCTCGCCTACGGATTGATCCGGTTCCTCTTCCCTGCACTCGACGCGACGACCGCAGTCGTCCCCCACTCCACGGAGGCCACACCATGAGCCGCCCGTCCGTCCTCTTCGTGTGCGTGCACAACGCCGGTCGGTCGCAGATGGCGGCCGCGCTGCTCGCCGAGCAGGCCGCGGGCCGCATCGACGTCCGCTCCGCCGGCAGCGAGCCGGCCGCGTCGGTGAATCCGGCCGTCGTCGAGGCGATGCTCGAGCTGGGCATCGACCTGCACGCCGAGCAACCGAAGCTGCTCACCGCCGAGGCCGTGCACGAGAGCGACGTCGTGATCACGATGGGGTGTGGCGACGTGTGCCCGGTCTTCCCGGGCAAGCGCTACCTCGACTGGCGGCTCGACGACCCGGCCGGCCAGGACCTGGAGCACGTACGCCCGATCCGGGACGAGATCGACCGGCGCGTGAAGGCCTTGGTCGCCGAGCTGACCTGACCCGGGGTCAGCGGTTCGCGTCGTTGTCGAGCCAGCGCCCGACGACCTTCGACATGAAGATCGGCTGTGCCGCGAACCCGAGCGACTCGTAGAACGGAGCGGCATCGTCGACCTGCAAGCCGATGTGCTGACCGGGGACGCGAGCGGCGAGATCGTTCACCATCCGCGAGGCGACCCCTCGGCGGCGGTGCGACGCGGCCGTCCAGACGTCGACGAGGTACGCGTTGCACACGCCGTCGGAGAGCAGGCGGGCCATGCCGACGACGCGGTCGCCGTCCCGCGCGATCGCCACGTGCTGCGACTGCTCGAAGGAGCGTCGCAGCGCGTCGGCGGTGCGGCCGTTGTCGAAGCGGTCGGCGATGAGCTCACGCTTCGCCTGCGCCCAGTCGACGCCGTCGGTCGAGGTCTCCACGTGCCAGGTCACGGCCGGGATCCTCGCGGAACTCCGGGTCCGTGGCGCCGGGCGCTCCGTAGGATCGGCGCTCCATGCGGGTCCTGATCGACACCACGCCGCTCCGCGCCTCGCGGGACTTCCGACGGCTCTGGATCGGACAGGCGGTGTCGTTCCTCGGCAGCACGATGACGATGGCCGCACTCCCCTACCAGGTGTACCGGGAGACCGGATCGTCGCTCGCGGTCGGACTCCTCGGCATGGCCCAGCTCGGCCCGCTCCTCGTGTGCTCGATCGCGGGCGGCGCCTACGCCGACGCGGTCGACAAGCGGAGGCTGCTGCTCGGCGTGACGATCGTCTCCCTGCTCTGCTCGGGCGGTCTCGCGCTCAACGCGTCGCTCGACCACCCGCAGCTGTGGCTGCTCTTCGCCCTGGGGGCCGCGGTCGAGCGGCGCGACCGTGGTCATGTTCCCGGTGCTGCGCTCCCTGCTCCCGCTGCTCCTCGAGGAGGAGCTCCGGCCCGCAGCGTTCGCGCTGCAGTCGACCTACGGCTCGTTCGGCATGATGGCGGGACCGGCGGTCGGCGGGGTGCTGATCGCCGCGGTCGGTCTGGCCGCCACGTACGGCGCGGACGCGGTCACGTACGCGCTGGCGCTCGTGGCGTTCGCCGGCGTCGCCCCGTCCCCGCCCGTGGGTGAGCCACACGCCGCGTCGATCGCCTCGGTGCTGCACAGCTTCCGGTTCCTGCGGGGCCAGTCCGTGATCATCAGCGTGTTCGGCATCGACCTCATCGCAATGGTGTTCGGCATGCCGCGCGCGCTGTTCCCGGCGCTCACCGACCGGCTCGGCGGCGGACCGGAGCTCTACGGGATCATGCTGTCGGCGGTGGCCGCCGGCGCCTTCCTCGCGTCGGTCACCAGCGGGTGGACCGGCCACGTGGTCCGCCAGGGTCGGGCGGTGATCGTCTCCGTCGCGATCTGGGGTGCGGGCATCGCCGTCGTCGGCCTCACCCACTCGACGGTCGTGGTGCTGCTCCTCCTCGCGGTCGCCGGGGCCGCCGACATGGTCTCGGGAGTGTTCCGGTCCACGATCACCGCCGACGTGACGCCCGACGATCTCCGGGGCCGGATCAGCGGGGTCGAGATCGCCGTCTACGCCGGCGGCCCGCAGCTCGGTGACGTCGAGGCGGGTGTCGTCGGGGGACTCGTCGGGGTGCCGTTCGCCATCGTCTCGGGTGGACTCGCGTGCGTGCTCGGCGCGGGAGCCTTCGCCTGGTGGGCGCCGCGCTTCAGCGGCTACCGACGGGCCGCGCCGAGCGCCGCCGCCGCCGACTGAGCCCGCTGTACGGAGCACGGGCCCCTCCCTACACTCTGGGTCGCCGGCGTCAGGGGGCAACATGCGCGCGACCACCGTCAGGTCGATCCTCGTGCTGGGCGCTGTCGCCGTGCTCGGCGGTTGCTGGGTCCAGCCCGGCGCGGACTCCGAGCGCAGCGGCTTCGCACCCCTGGAGACAGGGATCACGCCCGCCAACGTGGCGGGCCTCCACGGGGCCTGGACCAAGAACCTCGGCGAACAGGTGAACGACCCGGCAGTCACACTCGACGGCGTGTTCGCGACCGCTGGCTTCTACCCCCACGCCGGCACCGTCACCCGGCTGTCGCTCGTCGACGGTGCGACGCTCTGGAGCAAGGACCTCTTCGGCGAGCAGAGCGGCTACTCGACCGGTCCGCCGACGGTGGTCGGCGCCAAGGTGTACGTCCCGCAACCGGGTACGAGCGCGGTGCTCCCGAATCCCACCAACGTCTTCGACGCGAGCACCGGTACGCCGATGGGGACCGGCTTCGGCAAGACGTCCACGGTGATCGATCGGGGCACGAAGCTCGTCGCGACTTGGGTGCAGGTCGTGCCCTTCGCCGTCGCGTCCTTCGTCTTCGTGGAGGACACCGGTGGCAACGGCAGCTGGAACGCGCTGCTGGACTTCAGCGGAACGAGCGTCCCGACTCCGACGACCGCAGCCGTCGGACCGGACCGCTTCTTCATCGGTCGCGGCCTCGCGATCCAGGCGTTCTCGCTGGCGAAGCCGGCCAGCTGCACGGACAATTCCGGCGTGCTCGTCTGCGACCCCATCTGGTCGACGCCGAGCGCAACCGGCACGACTCATCCGGTGCTCTCCCGGGACGACTCGACCGTGTTCGCCGGGGCCGGCCACTCGCTGGTCACGCTCGATGCCGCCACCGGCGCGCCGGGCTGGGTGGGCAACCTCGGCGCCCAAGTGACGGAGGCACCCGCGATCGGCAACGACCTCGTCTACGTCCCCACCACCACCGGGGAGCTCGACGTGTTCGACGCGACAGGCTGCGGGCACGCGACCTGCGATCCGCTCTGGACGGCCGACGCCGGCAGTGACATCACCCGCTCACCCGCGGTCGTCGCCGGGGGCCTGGTGTACACGGCGTCCGACGACGGGACGTTGCACGCGTTCCCAACGGCCGGCTGCGGGCACCCGACGTGCACGGCGCTCTGGTCCGTCGACACCGGTGGATACATCACCGGTGGCCCGGTGGCCGCGCTCGGGAGGATCTTCGTGGGAACGGACGACGGGCGGCTGATCGCCTACGGGCTCTGACCCTCTGGCGTGGTCACACCCCCGTGCGATGGTGCCCGGGTGCAGATCAACTGCTCCGAATGCGTGATGGTCGAGACCGCGGCGTGCGAGGACTGTGTGGTGTCGTTCGTGGTGAGCCGCGAACCGGGTGACGCCGTGATCATCGACGTCGCCGAGGCGCGCGCCGTGCGGATGCTGGCCCGCGCCGGCCTCGTCCCCGAGCTCCGCCACCGACCCCGGACGGACACACGTCCGAGCGCGTCCGGCTGAGCCGCGTCAGACCGCGCCGTCGCCGCGGATCACCGCGGGCACCGTCTTCACGAGGATGGCCAGGTCCTTGGTGACGCTCTGGGTCGCGAGGTACTCGAGGTCGTGCTCGGCCATCGACCAGGCGCTGGTGTTCTCCTCGCGCCCGTTGATCTGCCACAACCCGGTGAGCCCCGGCTTGACCGCGCAGCGGACCTCGCGCAGCGCGTCGTAGGGATCGAGCATGAACGGCGGAAGCGGCCGCGGACCCACGAGCGCCATGTCCCCGCGCAGCACGTTCACGAGTTGGGGAATCTCGTCGACGCTCGTCCGCCGCAGCACCCGGCCGACCCTCGTGACGCGGGGGTCGCCCTTGCCCTTGGTCAGCAAGCCCTGACGCTCGCGCTCCTCGATCGAGACCAGGTCGATGACCGCGGCGTGGTCGTGCACCATCGTTCTGAGCTTGAGCACGGCGATGACGCGCTGGTCCTTGCCGTAGCGCGCGTGCCGGAAGAACACCGGGCCACGCGAGTGGCCCGGATCGCGATCGCGGCGACGAGCAGGACCGGCGACAGGACGACGAGCCCGGCCGAGGCGCCGACGACGTCGAGGACCCTCGTCAGCACCGCGGCGGCGCGGCGACGATGTGAGAGCTCCAACCCGGCGACCGACAGACCGCGCTCGGGCGTCATGGACCGTTCCACCTCGAGTGCCATCTCCCCCTCCAACGCGATCCGTGCGTCCTGGTGGGGTCCGTCACTCGGAGCCGGCGTGCACCTCGGATTGCAGATCGTCCCACGCGGCCAGCACAGCCTCCACCGTGATCTCCAGCATGCAGTCGCGATACCGGTCGTCGTGCTCGAACCCCAGGTTGAGATACCCATCGGGCACCATCGGCGAAACCACGCACCGGGTGTGCGGACCGAGCGGTCGCCAGCGGGTCGTGCTGGTGGGGCCGTTCAGGGCGACCGTGGGGGTCCCCAACGCGGCCGCGACGTGCATCACCCCCGTGTTCACGCTCACGACTCCGACGGCTCCGGCCAGGCAGGCGAGGCTCTCCGGCCACGGGGACCCCGCGGCCGAGTGCGCGGCGATCCCTGCCGCGCTCCACGCCGCCACCAGTCCCTCGCACGCCTCGGCGTCGCCGGTGCCGCCGGTCAGCACGATCGCGAAGCCACCCGCCGACAGCGCCGCGGCGAGACGCTGCCAGCGATCGACCGGCCACGAGCGCTCGGCGAAGTTCGCGCCGCCCGGCCAGAGATGGAACACGACGTAGGGGGACGCCCGCGGCGGACCGATGCCTTCGGGACGCGCGATCGCGGGCATCGAGGTCGACGTGATCCCGAGTGCTGCGACGAGGCGGCGGTCGTTGTCGACCTCGTGTCCCCGCTCGTGGTCGATGACGACGTCGTACCCGTAATGGCGGTGCTGACGAGGGGTCCGGAGCCCGATCGTGGCCCGTGCGCCGGAGCCACGCGCCAGCAGCGCGTCGAATCGACGCCAGGCGCTGAGGTCCACGATCACGTCGCACTGCTCCGCGCGGACCTGCCGGATCGCCGACCACACCCGTCGCACCGGCAGCTCCACCACGGCGTCGAGGCCCGGCAGCTGTCGGGCGAAGCCGGCGTTGTTGGCGGTGACGAACAGAACGATCCGGGCGTCGGGGCGAGCGGAGCGCAGATCGGCGAGGACCGCGGAGGCGATCACGGCGTCACCGATCCCCGAGGTCAGCAGCACCCCGACGGTCCGCCAATCGGCGGGAACCGGGCGGCGACCCCGGATCCGGCGCGGAACGGCACCGAGCGCGACCAGCGGGATCCCGAGGTAGCGGTCCAGGAACTTGAGGCGCGGATTCCCTCGATCCGCCTGCAGCTGCGCCGGTCGCCCCATCGGTCGCAGTCTTGCAGCCGCGAACCGGATCGGCGTCGACCCACCCGGGCCCAATAGGCTCGGCCGTCCATGCCCGTACACCACGAGACCTTCAGCCTGGACACCCGGGGCGACGGTGAGGTGATCGACGTCACCGACCTCGCCGAGAAGACCATCGCGAACAGCGGCGTGGTCGAAGGCCTCGTCACCGTGTTCGTCGCGCACAGCACCTGCGGGGTGACGATCATCGAGTGCGAGCCGGGCGCGAACGCCGATCTCAACACCGTGCTCGAGAGGATCGCGCCCGAGTCGGACCGCTGGGAGCACAACGAACGCAACGCCGACACCAACGGCCACAGCCATGCTCGAGCCGGGATCATCGGGCCGTCGGTGACCGTGCCGCTGACCGGCTCCGCGATGATGCTCGGCGTCTGGCAGCGGATCGTGTGCGTGGACTTCGACGACCGGGCCCGCAGCCGCCAGATCGTCGTCACCGTCCTGGGCTGAGCCGCCCGCCGGTCACTCCGGCGCGATCACCTCGATACGGTGATCGTCGGCACCGCACCAGCGGCACGCGACCGTCTCGACGTCCTCGGCGAGGACCTCGACCGAGTCGATCTCGAGCTCCCCTCCCACCGTGAAGTGACGGAACTCCTTGGTCCGGCGCGTGACCGTGACGTCGAACCGGGTCAGGTTCCCGCAGCCCGCGCAGCGGTACCGGGTGATCCCGTCCGCGGGGGCGCCCGAGGGCTGCGCGCTCTGCTCCACCATCGCCGGGATCCTACCGACATCCCCCGTGACCGAACATGTGTTCGACTACGCTGGGGCGGCGTGCTCACCTCCCCGCGCCAGGCCAGCTTCGACGACCTCGGGACCCCACTCTCCGAGGTGACGTTCGTGGTGCTCGACCTCGAGACCACCGGCGCGTCGCCGAAGGACTGCTCGATCACCGAGGTCGGCGCGGTGAAGTACCGCGGCGGTGCGTGCCTCGGTCGCTTCGAGACGCTCGTGAACCCGGGCGTGCCGATCCCGCCGTTCATCACCGTGCTCACCGGCATCACCGAGGCCATGCTGCTGCCCGCTCCGCCGATCGAGCAGGTCCTGCCCCCGCTCCTGGAGTTCCTCGGCAGCGCCGTGATCGTGGGACACAACATCCGCTTCGACATCTCGTTCCTGGACGCGGCGCTCACCGACCACGGGTACGGACGGCTCCCCCACCGTCGGGTCGACACCATCGGCCTCGCCCGCCGCCTCGTGCGCGACGAGGTCCCGGACCTCAAGCTCTCGACGCTCGCGCGTCACCTGCGGGTGTCGGTCGAGCCGTGCCATCGGGCATTCGCCGACGCCGCGGCGACCGCCGAGGTGCTCCACGCGCTGCTCGAACGCGCCGGCACCTTCGGCGTCCTCGGGCTCGACGACCTGCTCGCGCTGCCCGGCATCCGATCGCACCCGTCCGCGAGCAAGCTCCGGCTCACCGCCCGCCTGCCGCGCGGCCGGGGTGTACCTGATGAAGGACCGCGGGGGCCGGGTGCTCTACGTCGGCAAGGCGACGAACCTGCGCGCCCGGGTGCGTTCGTACTTCAGCGGCGACCGCCGCCGGAAGGTGCCCCAGCTCCTGCGCGAGACCCAGACCATCGACTGGATCGAGTGCGGCCACGAGCTCGAGGCCTCGGTCCGGGAGATGCGGCTCATCCACGAGCTCGAGCCCCGGTTCAACCGGCAGGGCAAGGGCTGGCGGGCATCCGCCTACCTCAAGCTCACCACGGGCGACCGGTTCCCCCGCCTCGCGGTCGTGCGCTCGGTACGCGGGGGCGACGGTGAGTTCCTCGGTCCCTTCTCGTCGATGCGGGCGGCCCAGCTGGTGCGCGAGGCGATCGAGACCGCGGTGCCGATCCGGCGCTGCACGCAACGCATCGGTCGGAAGGCCGAGATCGTGCCCGACACGCCCTGCACCGCCGCCCAGCTCGGCGTCGCGTGCTGCCCGTGCCGCGGCCACACGAGCGAGGCCGAGTACGCGACCGTCGTCGACACCGTCCGGCGCGGCCTGACGACCGAACCCAGGCTCGTCCTCGACCCGCTCGCCGCCGCATGCGCACGCTTGCCGAGACCGAGCGGTTCGAGGAGGCGGCCCTCACGCGCGACCGGCTCGGCGCGATCAGCCGTGCGTTGCGCCGGCGCCAGACCCTCGAGTGGCTCTCGACCAGCGGGAGCATGGTGATCGCGGTCGACGGCGGGATCGTCACCCTCGACGGCGGGCACCTCGTCGCCGCGGCCGAGCAGCTGGCACTCGATGCCTCGCCGACGGTGACCGACGCGCCGTACTGGGAGCGACGGCGGGCGGACGAGCTCCTCCTCGTGGCCCGCTGGCTCGATCGTGAGACCCGCGCCGGTCGGGCCCGCCTGCTCGAGGTGTCGGGTGGCCCGGCCTCACCGAGCACCGCCGCGCTCCCGGTCTACGAACCGGTGTCGCGTCGGGGATCCGCCGGGGACGCTGACCCGCGGCCCGCGCGAGCGTCGAACTCGTCGGCGCCCGGCTCGGCCGCCGATGCTCCGCCGGCTCCGGCCGCGCCCGCCGCGGCGGGCCGGGCCGGTCGGGTCCGGGTGGCCGGGGCGGGCGGCTCGGTCTTCGGCGCCCGGGTCGGGACCTTGCGAGGGGTCCGCGCCGCGCCGGCCGCGGCCGCGGTGGCCGCAGGCGTGCGGGCCGGTGCCGGCTTCGCCGGCGACGTGGTCGGGGCCGCCGACCCGGCGCCGCGAACTCCGGAGCGCCCACCACCCCGGACCTTCGAGGATGAGGGTGGCGAAGATCGTCGCGAACAGCGCCCAGGCGGGAACGAGCGCGGCGAGGCGCAGATAGGTCGTCAGCTTGTTGTCGATCAGGAGGTTGACGACGGTGTCGCCGCCGACGAAGCCCGTCCACTTGGCGAGCGTGCGGACGACGACCGCACCGAGGACGAACGCGACGATCCAGGCCAGGATCCGCAGCGGCAGCTTCGTGGTCCCGCGCGACGCGGGCCGCGCGGCGGGCTTCGGCGCCGCCCGCCGCGGGCCGCGGCCCGCCTTCGCGCTCGCCGCGGCCGCCGGGGCCGCGGCACCGGCGCGGTACTGGGCCGGAACCTTGAGCGGCCGTCCGCAGCGGGCGCAGTCGAACACGGGCGCGTCCCGGATCGACTCGAGCCGGTGGTTGCACCCGCACGAGGGGCACTGCAGCGCGGTGCTCACGACAGCTCCCGCGATCGCACGGGATTCCGCGACCCACCGGTCCAGGACGCCGCGCGCCCGACCGTCGTCGATCGCCGCGGCCGCGGCCTCGATGCCCTCGCCCCAGGAACCGGCGACGCCGGCGACCTGCAACGCCGGCGGCGGCGTTGAGCAGCACGACCTCCCGGTGCGCGCCGGTGGATCCACCGAGCACGGCTCGAACGATCTCGGCATTGCGGAGCGCGTCGCCGCCGAGCAGGTCGTCACGGCTCGCGCGGGCGAGGCCGAGATCCGCCGGGTCGACCGTCTCGGCGGTCACGGTGCCGTCGTGGACCGACAGCACCGTCGAGACGTCCGAGGTGGTCAGCTCGTCGAGGCCGTCGTGACCGAAGAACACCATGGCCCGGACCGATCCCAGCTCCACCAGCGCCGCCGCGACCCGCTCCGCCATCGCCGGGTCACCGACGCCGACGACCTGGCGGCGGACCCGCGCCGGGTTGGCGAGCGGACCGAGGAAGTTGAAGGTGGTGGGCACGCCGATCTGGGTGCGGGCCGGACCGGCGAAGCGCAACCCCGCATGGAACTTCTGCGCGAAGCAGAACCCGATCCCGACGCGGTCGATGCAGCGAGCGACGCCTTCGCCGTCGAGGTCGATCACGACCCCGAGCGACTCGAGCACGTCGGCCGAGCCACACCGGGACGACGCGGCCCGGTTCCCGTGCTTGGCGACGCGCACGCCGGCGCCCGCGACCACGAGCGCCGTGGTGGTGGAGATGTTGAACGTGTGCGACCGGTCGCCACCAGTTCCGCAGGTGTCGATGAGCGGACCGGCGGTCGCCTCGTCGGCCACCGGGACCGGCAGCGTGTGCTCGAGCATCGTGCGCACGAGCGCCGCGAGCTCCGTGGGCGTCTCACCCTTGGCGCGCAGCGCCACCGCGAAGGCAGCGATCTGCGCGTCGGTCGCGTTGCCCTGGAGGATCGTGGCCATCGCCGCGGAGGCAAGCTCCGCGTCGAGGTCGTCACGCCGCAGGAGCGGCATGAGCACGTCGGGCCAGTGGACGGTCGCCGCCGCGTCGGTCACGGGTCAGTCCCACCAGAGATCGTGGTCGAGCACCCCGCGGGCGATGAGGCCGAGCTGCACCTGGCTCGTCCCCTCGACGATCGTGAGCTGCTTCGCGTCGCGGTAGTAGAGCTCCATCGGGTGGTCCTGCATGTACCCCGCGGCACCGAGCATCTGGAGCGCGTGATTGCTGACCTTCACCGCCAGCTCGGTGGCGTAGTACTTGCACATCGACAGGTAGGGCACCCACTCCTTGGTGAACTTGCCCTGGTCGGCCAGCCACGCGGCGCGGTAGGTGAGCAGCCGGGCCGCCTCGATCTCGGTCGCGAGCTCGGCGATCTTCCACTGGATGCCCTGGAAGTCCGCGATCGTCTTGGTGAACGCGGCCCGCTCCTTCGCGTACTCGACCGCGTACATCAACGCGCCCTCGGCGAGACCGATGCCGCGGGCAGCGACGATCGGGCGCATCGCGTTGAGGCCGAGCATGCAGAGCCGGAAGCCGCCGATCTCGCCGACGACGTTCTCTTCCGGGACGCGCACGCCGTCGAGGATCAGCTCCCCGGTGTCGACGCCCTTCACCCCCATCTTCTTGTCGGTCCGGCCGACCGACACGCCCTCCCAGCCGCGCTCGACGATGAAGACGCTGATGCTGTCGTGGGCTCGGGAGTCGGCGGGGCCCGTCTTGGCGAAGACGCAGTACCAGTCGGCCTGCACCACGCCGCTCATCCAGCACTTGGTGCCGGTGAGGACCCAGCCGTCGCCGGCGCGCTCCGCACGGGCCCGCATCCCCATGACGTCGCTCCCGGCCTGGGGCTCGGACAGCCCGAACGCGGCGCGCTGCTCACCGTTCACGAGCGGGGTCAGGTAGCGGTGCTTCTGCTCCTCGGTGCCGGCGATGAGCAGCGGACCGGTCGGCAGCCGGGTGAGGAGCAGCATGAGCGCGGCGGCATTGGAGTACTTCGCCACCTCCTCGATCGCGATCGCGAGGCCGAGGATGCCCGCGCCCGATCCGCCGTAGGTCTCGGGGATGCAGAGGCCGGTGAGCCCGGTCTCGACGAAGAGCTCGAAGAGGTCGTGGGGGTAGGTCTCGGTGAGGTCGATCTCCCGGGCCCGGGGTGCGACCCGATCCTGCGCGATCCGACGGACGGTGGCCTGGAGCTCGGCGAGCTCCGGCGAGAGGTCGAAGTCCATGAGGAATCGAGCCTACCGGGACGTCTCCGACCCATCGGGGTTGGCCGGGGCGTGGCTCAGCCCCCCGCGAGCCAGTCGGCTTCGCGTCGCCCGAGGTCGCTCGAGGGCGGTGCGCCCACCCACGGCCAGAGCTCCTCGCCGATGGAGCGCCAGTCCGCGGTCGCCCCGAGCTGCGCGAGCACGGCGAAGAGGCCGAGGTTGACCCGCTGGACGACGGCGAAGGCCGGCGGCACGTTGGCCTCCTTCATCACCGCGGCGTAGGGACCGCGGCGGTCGAAGAACCGCCGGACCATCTCGCTCGCGAACTCGGGAGTCATGGCGCGCGGTCCGCGCTCGCGCATGTGCGCGTAGAACTGACCGAAGTAGTCGACGACCAGGTCGTCGCTCACCGGCGCGCCGCACCGGAGGAACCCGCCCTCCTCCATCGCGACTCGGAACGCAGCCGGGTCGGGATCGAGCACGATCGTCTCGATCAGCCGGCGGATGACGTCGATGTCCGCCGGTTGGAACCGCTTGACCAGGCCGAAGTCGAGGAACGTGACGCTGACCGTCGGGCCGGAACAGGTAGTTCCCGGGATGCGGGTCGCCGTTGAAGAGGTGCAACCGGTAGAAGGACCGGAACACGAATCGGAAGATCGCCTCCCCGGCGAGGTCGCGTTGCTCCTGGGACCATCCGGTCACCTCGGCGAAGCGCGCGCCCACCGCGAGCTCGGTCGTCAGGACCCGGCGGGTCGAGAGCTCCGGATCGACCGTCGGCACGTGGATGAACGGGTGCCCCCGGTAGAACTCGGCGAAGCGGGCCTGGTGACCGGCCTCGATGGTGTAGTCCAGCTCCTCGCGCAGGCGCTCGCGCAGCTCCGCGACGAGCGGGCCGGCCTCGAACGCGTCGTACGCCTTGCCGATCCCGCCGAAGAGCAGACCGAGGTTGCCGAGATCCGACTCCACCGCGTCGGCCACCCCCGGGTACTGGAGCTTGACCGCGACCGCACGGCCGTCGCGCGTGAGCGCGCGGTGCACCTGGCCGATGGACGCGGCCGCGAACGGGTCCGGATCCCATTCGGCGAACACGTCCTCCGGTTCGGCACCGAGCTCGGACCGCACCACGCCGGCGGCGAGCTCCACGCTCATCGGCGGCGCGTCGTGCTGGAGCTGGGCGAGGGACTCGCGCAAGGCCGCGGGGAGGCCGTCGTCCAGATAGCTGACCATCTGCCCGAGCTTCATGAGGGCACCCTTCATCTCGCCCAGCTCCACGCGCGACGTCGGCGGCGTTCCGCAGCTCGAGGTGGCGATCGAGCTCCTCACGACGTTCGGCGGAGGCAAAGACCTGCCGGGCCCGGGTGGACGCCTGCCGGCCCCCGGCGCGGGCACCGAGGCGCGCGAGGCGCAGGTTGCGATCCAGAACCGAGCTCGCGGTGACCGGACCGCCGGCCGGTCCGCCGCCACGACGGCGCCGGCGCCGAGGGAGAGAGCGGTGCCGGCGACGAGGCCCGTCGCGATCCCGACCAGCAGCGGACGGCGCATGCCGGGACGCTATGCGGGGACGGTTTTCGGGCCCGGAGCCGGAGCCGGGGCTGAGCGGAGAGCCGTCAGGAAGCCCGACGGCGACGGCGGATCAGGCGCCGCCGCTCACGGGCGGTGAGGCCGCCCCAGACGCCGTGCTTCTCGCGCACCCCGATGGCGTGCTCGAGGCAGGCCTCCCGGACCGGGCACTGGAAGCAGATCGCCTTGGCGGGCTCGGCGGAGAACTCGTTCTCCTCCTCGTCGGCCGGGTGGAACACCGACGGATCGACGCCGCGACACAGGGCGTGGTCCCGCCAGTCGGACGTCGGAGCGATGGAGGTGACTGCGATCATGTGAGCCTCGAGGGGATGGTCCCGACAACGGCCTCTTGTCGGCGCGTATTCCGCCCGACCTGAGCACGAAGCCCGATTCCGCCCCTGGACTGGGCAAACCAGAGGCTGCGGACGGCGATCCGGGCCGGACGACCCGTAGGATCGATCGGATGGCCGCGCGCTCCCGAGGACAGCTGACCGCGCTCGCCGCGGCCGCCTCGCTCACCGTGCCCGGCCTGGTCCTGCGGATCGGGGGCATCCACCCGACGCCCTGGGTCGCCGCGGTCCTCTTCGGCGTGGCCGTGGTCGGGTCCGCGTTCCTGCTGGCGTGGGCGGCCGAAGCTCTGCAGCTCGACGTGTCCCAGGGGCTCGCTCTGGCCGTCCTGGCCCTGATCGCGGTGCTCCCCGAGTACGCGGTCGACTTCGTCTTCACGGCCAAGGCCGGCAAGAACCCCCACGAGTACGCACCGCTCGCCCTGGCGAACATGACCGGCGGCAACCGGCTCCTGATCGGCGTCGGCTGGTCGCTCGTCGTGTTCCTCGCCGCCTGGCGGATGCGCGGAATCGCCCGGGCCGACCACTACGAGGGCCCGCTCGACGACGAGGTCAGGCTCGGTCGTTCGCACGCGGTGGAGATCGGCTTCCTCGCGGTCGCCACCATCTACTCGCTCACGCTGCCGCTCAAGCGCTCGATCACGCTGTTCGACGCCGTCGTCCTCATCGGTCTGTTCGTGGCCTACATGATCCGCATCGCCCGAGCCCCGGCGGAGGAGCCGGACCTGATCGGGCCGGCGGAGCTGCTGGGCAACCTCGCCCAGAAGCAGCGCCGGATCGTGGTCGCCGGGCTGTTGATCTTCGCGGCGGGAGTGATCCTCGCCTGTGCGGAGGGATTCGCCGAGGCGCTCGTCGAGACCGGATCGCAGTTCGGCATCTCCAAGTTCCTGCTGGTGCAGTGGCTCGCGCCCCTCGCGTCCGAGGCACCCGAGCTGCTCGTCGCCGGACTGTTCGCGTGGCGTCTCAACACCGAAGCCGGGCTCGGCGCGCTCGTGTCGTCGAAGGTCAACCAGTGGACCCTCCTCGTGGGATCGCTGCCGATCGTGTTCGCGGTCTCGTCGAGCTCGTGGCACGGCCTGCCGCTCGACTCGCTCCAGCGCGAGGAGCTGTTCCTCACCGCAGCGCAGTCGGCGTTCGCCGTGGCGGTGCTCGCCAACCGGTCGATCTCGGTGAAGGAGGCGGCGAGCCTGCTCGGGCTGTTCCTGTCGCAGTTCGTGCTGGGTGCGGTGCTGCCGAGCCACGCCCGGGAGCTGGAGCGGATCAGCGTCGGAATCGTCTACCTGGTGCTGACCGCGATCATCCTCTTCCGAAACCGGCGGGCGATCCGGCCCCTGGCCCGCGACGCGTTCCGCGTTCCGGTGGCCGACCTGGTGCATGCTGGGGAGACCCCCGAGCCCCTGGAGTCCTCGCGGTGAGCGTCGTCGACCGTCATGCCGTCACCCACGGTGCCGCCGTCGGCCTGCTGCTCTTCGTCCCCGTGACCGCACTGCGGGCGGTCGTGGACCACAACGTCGCCGACTTCGAGCACAGCGCCTGGGCGCCGCTCTTCGCGATCGCGCTGCTCGCCGTCTACGCCGTGGCCGGGTTCGTCGCCGCCCGTCGTGCCCTCGACGCACCGCTGACGAACTCCATGCTCGGGGCGATCGGCGCCTTCGTGCTGTGGATCCCGGTCAGGATCCTGATTTGGGCGATCCGCGACACGAGCCAGGGCCTCGTCTCCGGTGCCGACCCGGTGTTCACCGCGGCGGGGATCCTGGCCCAGCTCGTCTTCGCCGCCGCGCTCGGCGCCTTCGGCTCCTGGTTGGCGCAGCGGCGCGTCCGCGTCGGCGACTCCTCCGACGCCTGAGGCGGGGTCGCTCCCACCCGCGCGATACTCCCTGGGCGGTGGTGAGCCGGCCGGGTGGTCGCGTACGGGCTTCGACCCGTCCGAGGAACGTCCGGACTCCACAGGGCAAGGTGCTGGGTAACACCCAGTCGGGGCGACCCGCAGGACAGTGCCACAGAAAACAGACCGCCGATGGCGGAGCGGCTGCTCCGCACAGGCAAGGTTGCAACGGTGCGGTAAGAGCGCACCAGCGTCCGGGGCGACCCGGACGGCTCGGTAAACCCCACTTGGAGCAAGGTCAGACAGGGAGCGGGCGGCCCGTCCACACTCCCGGGTAGACCGCAAGAGTCGTCGGGTAACCGCCGACCGAGATGGATGACCACCCTCGACAGAATCCGGCGTACAGGCCGACTCACCACCGCACCTTCTGTCGCCACCGATCGGGCAGGCCGGGTTCAACTGCGCCATCAGTCACGTGCCGCCGTGGCGAAACCCCTGAGGCACGGCCCCTACCGTTGACGCCCGCCGGGGGTCGTCGAGTTCGTCCCACCCTGCCCGGGGCGCGCTCCGGCCCCCGGCACCTCACGCCCACACGCTTGCTCGACCCCGCGTTCGGGGTGAAGGCTTCTCGCCGAGTCGGGGTACGGGTGGCAGTCGGGTGCTGCGCGGGTGAGCGCCCGTACCTCCGACACCGCGACCGCCACCGCCGGTCCCCACGCCAGCCAGGGGTCTCGGGCCACAATGCGGTCGTGAGCGACTGGAGGCGGGTGCGGATCGCGGGCACCGCGCTGGTCGCCGTCACGATCGTCGGCTGGGTCGGCTACATGCTCCTCGGCATCCCGCCCCTCGACGCGCTCTACCAGACCGTCACCACGATCTCGACCGTCGGGTTCCGCGAGGTGGTGACCTTCGACACCGCCGAGAAGATCTTCACCATCTGCCTCGTGATCGTCGGGACGGGCACCGCGCTCTACACCCTCACGACCGTGCTGGAAGCCGTGCTCGAGGGCCGGCTCCGCGATCTCTACGGAAGGCGTCGCATGGAACGCAACATCTCGTCGCTCACCGGCCATGTCGTCGTCTGTGGGGCCGGGCGCGCCGGCAAGGCGCTGGCGAAGCTCGTCAGCGGCTCCGGTCAGGAGGTCGTGATGGTGGACATCGACGAGCAGCGGCTCGTCGGCCTCGGCCATCCCTTCATCCTCGGCGACGCCACCGAGGACGACACGCTCGCCCGCGCCGGCATGCCGAAGGCCCGAGCGCTCGTCGCCGCGCTCGACACCGACGCCGCGAACCTCTTCGTGACGCTGAGCGCGCGGGCACAACGACCCGACCTGTTCATCGTCGCCCGCACCCGCGCCGACGACAACGCCGAGAAGCTGCGGCGCGCCGGCGCCGACCGCGTGGTCAACCCGCAGTCGATCGGGGGCGCGCGCATGGCCGCGTTCATCATGCAGCCGAACGTGGCCGAGTTCCTCGACGTCGTGATGCACGACGGCAGCCTCGAGTTCCGGTTGGAGGAGGTCAGGGTCCCGCCGACGAGCCCGGCCATCGGACCGCTCGCTCGGCGAGCTCGACATCCGGGCCCGGACGGGCGCGCTGGTGCTCGCGTTGCGCAACGACGACGGCTCCTTCACCACCAACCCGCCGGTCGACACCGTCGTCGCGGCCGACCAGGTGCTGATCGCCGTCGGAACCGCGGAGCAGCTCCACCAGCTCGAAAGTGCCGTCGCGCGCCGGACGGTAGGCGCCGGGACACCCGGAGGGGCGACGGTGACCAGGCCCTCCTCAAGGTCCGCCCGTCGGGGCCGATGCATCCAGGGACCGCCAGCGGCTCGAGCCCCCGGGCGCCCGGAGAAGAGCACCCCATGCATCCGATCACGCGCCGCCTGCGGCGCGACGGTGACGCCGAGGACGGGTTCACCCTGTCCGAGATGACCGTCGTCGTGCTCCTCATCGCGCTGCTCATCTCCATCGCGATCCCCACCTTCCTCGGCGCGAAGTCCCGAGCCGAGCCACGCGCGGCGCAGACCAGCCTCCAGATCGCCTTCACCGAGGCCAAGACCGTCTATGCCGACACCGACTCCTACAGCCACGTCTCCCCCGGGGTGCTCGGCCCGACCGAGCCGGAGCTGACCTTCACCCTCGGACCCTCGAGCGGGCCGAAGCACGTGTCGGTGAGCGCGACGAGCGACGGCGTGGTGCTCGCAGCCCGGGCCGCGAACGGCTCGTGCTTCGCGGTCGGCGACGGCACGCACGGGAGCGGCGCCGTCTACATGAACCTCGGCGCGGTGTCCTGCGACGCCGGAGTCGTCACCCCGACGCCCGACACGCTCATCGCGCCGCCCGCCCCCGACCACGCGTTCGCGGGCGCCGGGTGGGCCCGCGCCTGGTAGCGGCCGCCGACCCGGTTCACGCCGACTGCGAACGCTCCCGCCGCGACCACGACCAGAGGAAGACCGCACCGGCACCCGCGAGCGCACCCGCCCCGAAGGCGAGCGCGACCGTGACCGGCGACGTCCCGGCCCGCGCCACCCGCCGCACGACCACACGCGGCGCGGCCGTGGTGGTGGTCGTCCCGGCCCGGCGCCGCCCCTGACCCGCGCCGGACCCACCGCCGAACGGCGTCGTCGTGGCCGAGGTCCCCCGGCGCGGCGCCCGCAGTCCCGGCGCCGAGCAGTCGCCCTGCTTGCCCAGCGCCGGGGACGCCGAGCCGAAGTCGTTCCCGGTCACGGTCTCGTGACACGAGTCGACGAGTTGGACGGGTGTCACCCCCGCGGCCACGGCCTGGCGGTTGCCACGCACCTCGACGCCGTCGAAGCGCGTGATGTGCATCAGCGCACCCTGGTAGCCGTGCGAGGTCCCGGAGCCGACGTTGTCGAGGACGTGGAGCCCGGACCGCAGGGAGTGCGAGACGCCGGCGTACACGCTCACGCCCTTGCCGCCGCGGACGTGGTTGCGCTCCAACCAGACGTCGCCCACCCGGGGCCCGGCGCCGGCGGCCGCGAGCAGGAAGTTCGTGACGCCGCTCACCGTGTTGTCCCGGATCCGCACGTCCAGCGCGAACCCGTGCCCCGGCTCCAGATCGATCGCCGAACGCGCGACATGGTCGATCGAGCAGTGCTCCACGACGACGTGCTCACCGGCGACGACGGTGACGCCCTGGCGGCCGATGTGGTCGAGGGTGCAGTCGTGCACCCTTACGTTGCTGCTCCTGCCGGTGACGTACACGCCGTCGCCGTAGGTGGCACGGATCGTCACGCCGTCCAGGTCCACGTCCCGGGACTTCGCGATCTGCACCCCGGCCTGGGCCTCGAGCGGGATCCGGTAGGCCCCTCGGGCGTTGGGGCCCTCGATCGTGAGGTCCCGCACGGTGAGGCCCTCGGACCGCTCGATGTGGAGGTGCTCGCGGCTCCGCGGCCACGAGCGGCGCAGCTGGGGACGGCGCGGGACCTGACCCGAGCCGTCGGTCCGGGCGACGATGCGCGACCCGCGGCCGTCGATGGTCACGTTCCGGAGGCCGTCGACCACGACCACGTTCTCGGCGAGGAAGGTGCCGTTCCGGGGGAAGCGGACGGTCGCGCCGGGTGCGATCGTCGCGAGGAAGGCGTTGAGCGCGACCGTGACGTCGGTCCGACCGGTGGCATCGATCGTGGCCGGGACGTCGATGGTCGTGGCCGCGCCCGCCGGCACCGCCGGGGCCACGACCGCCGTCATCACCACGACCGCCGACACGATCAGGACGAACCCGAGGCGACGCATCACCTGCGGGACTGTATCGAGGCGCCGGTCCTGCCAGGATGGCGGCCGTGGAGGGATCGGCGGAGTCGCACTGGGTGCGTTGGCACCGCAGCTACGAGGTCGAGGGGTCGAGCCTGCGGGTGCGGCTCGCGATCGTGCAGCGACTGCTCGCGGATGCGATCGACGCGAGCCCGCCGGGCCCGGTGCGGATCCTGAGCCTCTGCGCCGGCCAGGGTCGCGACGTCATCGAGGTCGCCACGCACCATGCGCGCCGCGACGACGTGCGCGGCCGCCTGGTCGAGCTGGATCCGGCGCTCGCGGCGACGGCCCGCGCCGCGTGCGCGGCCCGGGGGCTCGACGGGATCGAGGTCGTGACCGGCGACGCGTCGACCACGGACGCGGCTGCGGGGTTCGCGCCCGCCCACGTGCTCCTCGCGTGCGGCATCTTCGGCAACATCTCCCCCGACGACATCCGCGGGTTCGTGGGCATGCTCCCGATGCTCTGCACCGAGGGCGCCACGATCGTCTGGACCCGTCACCGCCGCCCGCCCGACCTCACCCCGACGATCCGCGCCTGGTTCGCCGAGGGAGGATGCGAGGAGGTCGAGTTCGTCGCCCCCGACGCCACCGGCGCGGTCGGGGTCGGCGCCCACCGCCTCGTGGCACCGCCCGCGCGACTCGAGCCGCACCGGCGCCTGTTCCACTTCGTCGGCGACGGCCGCGCCTCCTAGGCGCAGAGGCCCCGGCGGGGCCTCGCCGTACAATCGTCCGCTTCCGGCCCATCCGCGGGCCCCTCGGAGTCGAACCCTCGCCGATGAGCACCGCTCCCGCCACGGAGAACGCCGCCGCTCCCCTCGCCCACCAACCGGCCCTCGACGGGATCCGCGCGGTCGCGGTCGGCGCCGTGATGCTCTTCCACGGCGGGGTCGGCTGGACCCCGGCCGGGTTCTTCGGCGTCGACATCTTCTTCGTCCTCTCCGGCTTCCTGATCACGTTCCTGCTCCTGCAGGAGATCGCCCGGACCGGCCGCGTGGCCGTCAAGGCGTTCTGGCTGCGCCGGGCGCGCCGGCTCCTGCCCGCGCTGGTGCTGGTGCTGCTCGTCGTGGCCGCGTACGGCGCGTTCGTGGCGACCGAGCAGGAGGCGCTGGGGCTGCGCGGCGACCTGCTCGGCTCGCTGTTCTACGTGCAGAACTGGCGCCTCGTGCTCTCGGGGAACTCCTACTTCGCGCAGTTCGCCTCGCCCTCGCCGCTGCGCCACATGTGGTCGCTCGCGATCGAGGAGCAGTGGTACCTCGTGTGGCCCCTCGCGTTCCTCGGCATCACCAAGCTCGCGCGCCGACGGCTCCCGGTCATCGCGGGGATCGTCCTCGGGCTCGCCGCCGCGTCCGCGGTCTGGATGGCGGTCCTCCAGGGCAACGACGGCTCGCGCGCGTACTACGGCACCGACACCACGCGCCCAGGCGCTGCTCATCGGCGCCGCGCTCGCCGTCCTGTTCTCGGCCCGGCCCCGGCCCAGCACGCGAACCGGGTCGGTGCTCGTGCAGACCTCGGGCCTGGCCGGCACCGTCCTCCTGGCCTGGGCGATCACCCAGCAATCGGAGAACTGGGACCGTCTCTACCAGGGCGGGTTCACACTCGTCGCGCTCGCGACCGCCGCCGTGATCGCCGCCGCGATGCTGCCCGGCCCGATCCGGTCCGTGCTCTCGATCCCACCGCTCCCGGCGATCGGGCTGATCTCCTACGGCTTGTACCTCTGGCACTGGCCGGTCTTCGTGTGGCTCTCCCCCGACCGCGTCGGCCTCGACGGGATCAGCCTGCTGCTCGCACGCCTCGCCGTCACCGTCGTCGTCGCGATCGCGTCGTACGTCCTGGTCGAACGGCCGATCCGCTCCCAGCGCTTCCGGTTCGTCCGCGGTCGCGCGGCCTGGGTCCCGGCCACCGCGGTGGTGGCGACGGTCGCGATCCTGGGCCTCACCGCGACCGGCGCCGCGGCACGCCCGCGGCCCAACGCGCTGACCGCGGCCGACATCCGCAAGAAGTTCTTCGGTCCCCCGCGGCCGGGAGCCACGAGGGTGCTGCTCACGGGGGACTCGATCGCGTTCACCCTCGCGTTTCCCGGGCCGCCCCGCAGGGACGAGGACCTGATCTGGGTCCGGAGCGCGACCAAGATCGGATGCGGGCTCCTGACCGGCGTGATCTACAGCGACGGCGTCCGCGGTGCGAACCAGGACAAGTGCGGGGACTGGCCGCAGAGGTTCGCACAGCGACGCGACACGAGCCATCCCGACGTCGCCGCCATGCTCATGGGCGGCTGGGAGATCTACGACCGCGAGGTGCACGGCAAGCGGTACCACGCGAGCACTCCCGCGATGGAGAACCTCCTGCGCACCCAGCTCGACCGGGCGGCGAAGATCCTCACCCGCGACGGCGCCCGGCTCGTGCTCTTCACCGCCCCGTGCTTCGACGTGCGCGACCGCAAGCTGGGCACATGGGGCGAGTCAGAACGCGCCGATCCGAGCCGCCTCGTCTGGCTGAACGGCGTGCTCCGCCGCTACGCGGCCGACCGCCCCGGCGTCGACGTCATCGACCTCGCCGGCTACCTGTGCCCGAACGGCAGACCCCGGCGGGAGATCCACGGCGTGCAGGTGCTCTCGGACGGTGAGCACTACACGTTCGAGGGCGCCCGGCTCGTGTGGCGCTGGCTCGCGCCGCAGCTGCACGCGCTCGACCCTTCGAACCCCTGATCCGCGCGCGCCCGGTACCCTCCCCACGATGCACGACCGGCTCCGACGGGTGGTGGCGCGGGCTCCGGAGCCTGTCTGGGCCGTGGCCGCGGTCCTCGCCTTCGTCGGCGTCGTCTGCTGGCTCAGTGTCACGACGTGGGACCAGCTCTCGACCAGCCGCCTCGACATCGGGCTGTTGACGGACTTCCGCGATGCCGTCTACTACCCCGTCGTCGCGTTGCGGGACGGCATCAACCCGTATTCGGTCGACAGCTACTACCGCCACTACCCCGTCGGTCAGGAGTTCCCGCTCTACACCCCGTTGTTCCTGCTGCTGAACTCGCCCCTCCTGCTGTTCTCGTTCCCGACGGCCCGTGCGGTGGCGTTCGGCTGGAACATCGCGCTGGTGCTCGGGTACGGCGTCGCGATCCTCGGCCTCCTCGGCGCGCGCCGGCGTGTCGCCTCGCTGTTCGGGCTCGCCACGCTCATCCTGCTGAGCGACCCCGGCCGCTTCGACCTGCGCACCGGGCAACCGACCCTCCTCATCGCCATCGGCGTGCTCGCCGCGCTCCGTGCCGTCGAGTCCGAAGCGCTCCTGGCGCGCGTCGGTCCGGGACGTGCCCTGCCGTTCCTGGCCGGGGTGGCCGGGCTCACGATCGTCTGGATCAAGCCGACGTTCGCCATCCCGCTCGTGGTGGTGCTGCTCGCCCGGACCCGACTCCGGCTCGTCGCGATCGGCACCGCGGTCGCGCTCGCCCTCAGTACGGTGGTGCTCCCCTTCCTCGTCGACGCGGCCGGCGGGATCGGTCATCTCGTCGACTCGTGGCGAGAGCGCGCGCATCACCAGCCAATCCGGCCAGTCCCGGCTCGGGACCTCGCTCCGCATCGACATCGGCAACACGTTCGTCCGGATCTCGAAGCTCCACATCTCCGAGACCGTCGCGATGCTCATGGGTCTCGCGCTGCTCGCGGCCGGCGTCTGGCTCGTGGCGCGACTCCACCGACGCGATCCCGGACGCGACTGCGACGAGCTGACGATGACGCTCGTCTGCCTGCTGATCCTGACGAGCGCGTACCACGTGCCCTACGACTACCTCCTCCTCGTCGGCCCGGTTCGCGCTGCTGCTGCGACCGGCCGTGCCGCGGGAGATCCCGTGGCCGCACCGGGCGCGGGCACGGTCGCGGTGCTGCTGCTGATCCCGCTCGTCGACCCGCTCGGATGGAGCCCGATCAACGCGGCGATCGGCAAGAGCGGCTTCCAGTGGATGCTCGGGACCACGATGCTCTCGACCTACGTGCTCGTCGGCGCTCGGGTTGTGCGCGTGGACCGCCTGGCGGCAGGTGCAGGCCGCGCCGCTCGCGCCCGTGCCGGCGACGGGGACTCCGGCCTGAGCCGCGGTCCTGGCTACGCTCTCGACGTCTCCAGGAGGACCACACGCATGCCCTCGAACGCACTGCTCGACGCCGAACGCGCACTCCTCGCCGAGCGCCGCTCGCTGACCCACGCCGAGGTCGACGCCGTCGCCGCCCGCCCCCTCGACGAGCTCCCCGACCTCATCGCGCTGGCCCACCGGGTGCGACTCGAGTTCTGCGGCGACGCCGTCGAGCTCGAGAGCCTCATCAACGCCAAGTCCGGCGCGTGCCCCGAGGACTGCGCGTTCTGCTCGCAGTCGGTGAAGTTCAACACCGAGATCGAGGTCTACCCGTTCCTGGATCTCGACGAGATCCTCGCCGCGGCCCGCGCCACGCGTGCCGCCGGCGCGACGCAGTTCTGCATCGTGGTCGCCGTCCGCGGCCCGTCGGAGCGGCTGCTCGACAAGGTGATCGCCGCGGTCGACGCGGTCCAGGAGGAGACCGGACTCGAGATCGCGTGCTCGCTCGGCCTCCTCGAGCCGGCGCAGGCCGCCGCGCCTCGCCGCGGCCGGGGTCAAGCGCTACAACCACAACCTCGAAGCACCCCGGGCGGTGTTCCCGTCGATCTGCACGACCCACACCTACGAGGACCGCGTGGCGACCGCGCAGCTCGCGATCGACGCGGGCATGGAGCTCTGCTGCGGCGGGATCCTCGGCATGGGCGAGACGCTCGACCAGCGCATCGACTTCGCCTTCGAGCTGGCCGAGCTCGAGCCCTGCGAGGTGCCGATCAACTTCCTCCTGCCCTCGGGCACGCCGCTCGGCGAGCAGCGCATGATCACGCCCCGCGAAGCGCTCCAGGCCATCGCGCTGTTCCGGCTCGTGCTTCCCCGCGCGTGGCTGCGGCTCGCCGGCGGGCGCGAATACGTGCTCGGCGAGCTCCAGGGCATGGGGCTGCTCGCCGGTGGCAACGCCCTGATCGTGGGGAACTACCTCACCACCGGTGGTCGGGCCCCGGAGGAGGACCACACGCTGCTCGAGGCGCTCGGCATGCCCGTCGCCGACGGCCCGGGCGAGGGCCGGTTCGTGATCGACGCCACCGGCGCGCACGCCCTGCCCGCCGTGCCGGAGCGCACGACCATCCCCGTCTCGGCGGGCTGAGCGCCACAGCGTCAGCGCAGGTGGGCCGTCTCGTTGAAGCCGAGGAGGGTCGGCACGCCGTTCGGCGCACCGATCCGTGACACCGACGCGACGTCGAGGAACATCCGCCAGGCGAGGAGCGGGTCGGCGCCCATGGCCCACGTGACCGCGGCCTTGATCGGCGAGACATGGCTCACGGCGATCACCGGTACCCCGTCGATGTACTCGGCGCAGATCGACGCGACGCGATCGGTCACGGTGGCGAGGCTCTCGCCGCCCGGCGGGGCGAACGACGCGTCGCGCCGCCAGCGGGCCAGATCCTCGGCCGGCAGATCGGCGAACGAGCGCTCGTCCCACTCGCCGTAGTCCATCTCGACCAGCCGGTCGTCGACCTCCACCCCGATCCCCAGGACTCCCGCGATCGCCGCCGCGGTCTCCCGGGCCCGGCGCAGAGGACTGCTCAGGACCCGGACCGCCCCGGTCCCCGCCAGAGCGGCCGCGAGGGCGGCGGCCTGCACGCGGCCCGTCTCGGTCAGCTCGGGGTCGGCCCGACCGAGCGCGAGCCGCGCCCGGTTCGCCGCGGTCTCGCCGTGGCGGACCAGGACGATCACGCGACCTCCGTCAACCGACCCGACCGCAGCAGGTCGCGGCGCGGGCCGGGCCGGTTCAGCCCGAAGCGCGGGATCGACCAGCCCACGAGCGCGATCCCGGCCGCCTCGCCGAGGACGAGCAACGTCGGGGGCGGGAGCAGGCCGACGCCACCGGCATCGGTGCCGAGGAGCGGCCACAGGAACACGTGGTCGTGCAGGAACGCGCCGCTCAGCACGAGGCCGCAGAACCAGCCGATCGGCAGGCAGACGAGCCGGCGGCGCAGCACGCGGGGACGACCGATCGTGCCCACCATGACCAGCGCGAGTGCCCCGACCACGACCACCAGTGAATGGCCCGGCCCCATGTGCCCGGCCGGCAGGTCCACGAGCAGCGGCAGGAGCGAGCCCAGCGCCACGAGGCGGGAGTCCATCCCGCGGCTGCGGAACACCTCGTGCACCCCGACGACCGAGGGTGCGGCGTACCAGAAGAGCACTAGGAGCCGCCGGCCTCGGCCGCGTCGAGCGCCGCGTTCACGAGCGCGTCCGCCTCGGTGTTGTCCTCGCGCCCCACGTGGGCGAGGTCGACCTCGGCGTAGGGGGCGAGCAGCTCCTTGGCAGCGGCGGTAGAGCGGGATCAGCCCCTGGTGCTTCACACGGTAGCGCCCCTCGAGCTGGCGGACGACCAGCTGCGAGTCGGCACGGACCTCCACCCGGTCCGCCGGGTGCCCGGATGCGACCTCGAGCCCACGAATGAGCGCCTGGTACTCGGCGACGTTGTTGGTCGCGACCCCGATCGTCTCCGACACGGTGCCGATCACCCGGGGCGGCTCCTCGGAGGCGTCGAGGACGACGGCGCCCACCGCGGCCGGGCCCGGATTCCCACCGCGAACCGCCGTCGCAGAAGATGCGGATCGTCCTCCGCCCGGCGTCGAAGCCCGGTAGGCGCGGCGCGGTCACCGGCTCGGCACGAGGATCGCACCGCAGTTGTCACAGTGCTCGGGCTACGCGGTGTCGCTCGCCCTGCGGATCCGCGTGACCTCGGTGGCCGGGATCGTCAGCCGGCAGCCCTGACAGGTGTTGCCCACGGGCACGCGCCACCCCGATCCCGCGGGCCTGCTCCCGGCACTTCACGTACAGGGAGAGCAGATCGGGCGGGACCTCGGCGGCGGCCTCCGCCCGCCGCCGCGGCCTCGGCGGCGGCCTCGCGGTCGATCGCGGCCTCGTCGGCCTCGAGCGAGACCCGGGCGCGATCGATGTCGGCCTCGGCCGCCTCGATCCGGGACCGGAGCCCGGCGAGCTCCCCGTCGATCGCCTCCTGGCGCTCCATCAGCTCGAGCTCACGGTCCTCGAGGGCACGTTGGTGGCGTTGGAGCTGCTCGACGTCGGCCTGCATCGCCTGGAGCTCCCGCGGCGAGGTGACCGAGCCGGAGTACATCGCCGCCTCGACCTCCTTCACCTTCTCGCCGAATGCCACGGCCTCGTCCTCGAGCCGGCGCACGTCCCGGGCGACGACGTCGCGTCGGTCGGAAGCCTCGGTGAGCGGACCGGCGAGCGCCTGGATCACACCTTCGGCACGCGTCAGCACCTGGCGTTCGGGCAGGTTCGCCCGGCGGTGCCGGAGCTGGTCGAGGGCGCTGTCGTGCTCCTGGACCACGAGGAGCTGCTCGAGCGACGTCATCAGCGCCGCAATATACCGGTCGCCGTCACCGGTGCTTCCGACCGCGACCGGCCACTCGTCACGGAGGTGGTGAGGGCGAGGTCGGGGTGGTGACCAGTTGGTGGTACTGGCAGCAGTACTCGGTGGCGTGGGCGCGGTGTCGGGCGGGAGCGTGCTCGACGTGGTGGGCGTGAACGTCGGAGTCGAGATCGGCTTGCCACGCCCACCGGCCGGGTTCACGATCGCCGGCTTGGGCCAGAGCGACGGGTCGGGCGGGGTGAACGGCAGCATCGGCGCGTCCTTCAGGGCCGCGCTCATGAACCGCTCCCAGATCATCGCCCGGATCGAGCCACCGAACACCGTCGTTGCCAGAGCGGCATCGGGATGCTGCCGCCCAGTAACCCATCCACACCGACAGCGACCAGCTGGGGCATGCTGCGCCCGGTAAACCACACGTCGGTCTCCTCGTCGCGGGTCCCGGTCTTGCCCGCCATCGGACGGTCGTCCGGCAGCTTCGCGTTCTTCCCGGTGCCCTCGGTGACGTGGCTCAGCACGTCGGTGACAGTCCCAGGGCGACCTGCGGGCTCAGCGCCCGGCGGCCCGCCGGCGCGCGGTAGAGCACCTGGCCGTCGGTGTCCTCGACCCGCTTGATGAAGAT
>CAWDUD010000001.1:0-249969 GCA_963805415.1 uncultured Acidimicrobiia bacterium | reverse complement strand
ACACACAGGGAGCCGATCGGCTCGCCGGTGCCCGGGAGCATGATCTGGTAGGTCGCGTAGAACCTGGCCAGGCCGGCGGAGGCGGCGAAGCTGTCGTGGAACCGGTCGTCGGTGAGCAGGTCGGGCGCCACGAGCGGCTCGGGGTCGTCGAGCACCGCGTTGCAGATCGAGTCGGGGAGGGGGACCTCGAAGGCCTCGAAGCCCACCGTCGAGAGCATCTTGAGGTGGGTGTCGGTGATGAAGGAGATCATCGCGTTCGAGGCTCCGCTGAGGCCCGCGGCGAGCTCGGCCAACCCGTCGAGGTCGCGCCGGCGGGGCATGTCCTCGAGCCGGTAGCGCTCGACCGCGGCGACGCGCCGAGCACTGCGGCGGGTCTCGTGGTCGAGACCGGCGCGTGGCGGAGTGGGGGAGTCGGCCGCTGGGCCGACCGGTGGGGGATTCAGCAACTCGAGACCTCGATTCCTGGGAGAGGGAGCAACCGTCATGCTACCCAGACCAGTCGCAGCCGTCGCCGATCCGCCACAAGCGTGGCAGACGGAAGCCGGCCTCCCCGCGGGCAATTGTCAGTAGGGTGTCGTGCACGGTCAACGAGCGGCGCCTGCCGTCCTCCACGGCCGTTGTCGCCGCCCGGACCCCGGACCATCTGCAACGAGTGATGTGCCGGGGTGCGCGATGACCGAGAAGCGTCTCTACGACGTCCTGCGCGAGTTCGCGAGCAACGTCGCCACCGACGTCCCGCCCCTTGGCATCCTGGATCAACTGGTGCAGCACGCTGGTGGAGCTCCTGCCGATCGACGGAACCGGCGTCACCTTGATCTCGCCCGAAGGACCGCACGAGGTCGCGGCCTCCGATCCCGACGCTCTGCGGTTCGAGCGGCTCCAGACCGACCTCGGCGAGGGGCCGTGCCTCGCGGCGCACGCCACGGACACACCGATCCTGATCCCGGACCTGCGCCTGGACACCCGGTTCCCGGCGTTCGCCGAGCGGGCGCTCGGCGACGGACTGGCCGCGGTCTTCACCTTCCCCTGCGCGACGGCGTCTCGCGGCTCGGCGCCCTCGACCTCTACCGGTCGGAGACCGGCCACCTCGACCGACCGAGGTGACGGCTGCGCAGGTCCTGGCCGACGTGGCGGCCGCCTACCTGCTGAACGCGCGGTCTCGCCAGGAGCTCCGGCTCGCCGTCGAGACCGAGCGCAAGAGCGCTGTGCGGCTGCGCGAGCTGGAGGGCGCCCGGAGCGAGTTCGCCACCTCGGTGATCCACGAGCTGCGGACGCCGATGACGAGCATCTCCGGCTACGCCGAGATCTTGGCAGACATGGGGCAACTGACCCCGCCGCAGACGAGGGTCGTGGAGGTGATCGCCCGCAACTGCCGTCGGCTGGAGGCGCTGGCGGACGAGCTGTTGCTCCTGTCGAGCGTCGAACCGGGCGTCGACTCATCGCGACACGCGGGAGCTCGACCTCGGTCTCCTCGTCGCCACGGTGCATGCCGCCGTGCAGGGCGTCCTCGTCGGAGGGACCTGTCGGTGACCCACAGCGTGCCCGCGACGCCGGTCATGGTGCGGGGAGACACGCCGCAGCTGGAGCGGATGGTGTCGAACCTGATGACGAACGCGGTGAAGTTCACCCCGGACGGCGGTCACGTCCACTTAGCGGTCGAGCTCACCGAGGGGTTGGCGCGCGTGGCAGTCGCGACGACGGGATAGGGATCCCCGAGGACGAGCAGGATCAGCTCTTCAAGCGGTTCTTCCGATCCTCGACCGCCCACGATCAGGCGATCCCGGGCTCCGGCCTGGGCCTGGCGATCGTGTCGGCGATCACGGAGAGCCACGGAGCCACGGTCACGGTGAGGTCTGCGCCGACGCTGGGCAGCACGTTCACCGTCGATCTGCCGCTCCTCACGGACGGCGGGCCCCCCGGATCGGTGAACGTGCCCTCGATGACCTGCGCGGCTACGCCCGCGAGCGGCACGCCGAGCTCGCGCGGCGATCACGCATCTGGGTGAACGCGCGGGAGACCTCGATGCCGTGGCGTTCGGCCAGGATGCCCTTGGCCTGCTCGATGAGGACGCGGCTGTCGAGTGCAGTCTGGAGCTGCTCGGCGAGGACGTGAGTCTCGCTCAGAGCGCGTTCCTGGAGCAGGCCGATCGTGGCGATGTCGGCGAGTCCCTGGCCCAGGATGATGTCCTCGTCCGAGAGCAGGCCGGGGCGAGCGAGGAAGATGTTCAGCGCACCCACGACCTGCTGGCGCAGCCGGCAGGGGTAGCGCGTGGACCGAGACGAACGGGGAGCGCTTGACCGCGCGCCGAAGCCCGGCCACCGCTGCTCCGCCGTGGCCGGTTCGACGTTGGTCACCTGGACGCCCTGGCGGAAGCTGTCCACACATGGACCCTGGTCGTTCTGGAGCTGGTCGAGCTCGAGCATCCGTGAGTCCTCCGACGAGGAGGCCACCACGTGCACGTTGCCACGAGAGTCGGCCAGCATCAGGCCGGCAGCCTCGGCGTCGAGCAGCTCGACCACCGATTCGGTGAGCGACTGGAGGAAGTCGATGACGTCGTAGTCGTCGACGAGGGTGTCGGCCAACGTGAGAAGACCTCGATCAAGCGCTGCTGAGTGACCATGCCGGTGCCTCTCCTACGACTGATGCGGCGCGACCCGACGGCCTCGTCGCCTCACTATGATTCCCCCGGTTCGGGGTCGAAGCGAAGCGTGCGGGCAACGACGTCGCACGCCACGGCGAACAGGGTGCGCTCCGTGGCGAACGACTGCGCGCGCAGGAGCAGCAGCGCCTCGTCCAGGCTGACGCCCGCCTGGACCGACACCATCCCGGTCGCCTGGTGCACCTCGGCCAGGTGCGGCCCGAGGTCGTCGAGGCCGGGATGCAGCACCCCGTCGAGCGGTTGGTCGTCCGGCCGCTCAGCAGCACACGGGTAGCGGCGTCGGCGTAGGACCAGCCCGTCGGCCAGTTGGTCGGAGGTGAGCGCGCCGGGGGTGTCGCGGCAGAGGTCGAGCACCCCGAGGCGCACCCGGCCGACCTGGAGGGGGAAGGCGAAACCGCCTCGATGCCGGCAGCCAGTGCCGCCGGACCGAAACCCGGCCACCGCGGCGGCCCCGTCCGTCGGAGCTCGGGCTCGAGAACGGGGCGTCCCGATCGCGACGCGTCCACGCACGGACCCTCGCCGAGGCTGAACTGGAGCTCCCCCACGATCGCCCCGAGACCATCGGTGGACGCCACCTGACCTTCGTGACCGCGATCGCTCATCAGGGCCAGACCCACACCGCTGACAGGTACGGACGCGGCGCAGCCCCTCCGCCCAGGCCGCCGACCGAGCCGCCGGATCCCGCGGCTCGGACCGACTCCGCCACGATCTCGTCCACCCGGGCGCTGGTGAACGGTCTCTCCTGCTCAGGGCATCGAGGTTCGGGGACTCCATCACCGAACTCGTGGGCAGAGGCGCTTCCCTGGCAGATTGGCCGGAGTTGGGAACCTCGGGGGCAACAGCGGCCGCCGGGGGCCACTGCCGGCTGTCAGAGTCCTCAGCTGTCGGCCGGCGAGGACCCGCACCGCCTGGCGGGTGGTCGACTCGACACCGAGGTAGCCCACCACGCGCTCGACCGTGGGCGGCTCCAGGGGGAGGAGCCCCCGGCTGCCGGGGACGTCCGGGGTGATCCCCAGGTCCAGGTCGGTGCGCCCGGTCATGATGGACACGTTGAACTCGAGCTGCTGGCGGGCACCCGGGGCGCTCAACCGCCTGAGGAGACCGGCACCGGCTCGGCGCAGCCCCTGCTCCTGGCAGTAGGAGTCCACGGCGGCCACGAGGTTGGCGCCCCCGTCGTGGTCGATGTCTGCCCAGACGGCGGTCATCGAGTCCATGAGCGAGACCAGGAGCGCCGCCGACTTCTCGCCGATCCCGGCGACGCCCAGGGAGGTTGTCGCTGGCGTCGCCACGCAGGGCGGCATAGGTCAGGTAGTGCTCGGCCTCCACGCCGTACAGCGCCTTCAGACGGGTCGGGTTGAGCAGCGGGGAGCCGGTGATGCCGCCGTCGATCAGGCGCAGCACCTGGGTGGTGGGCGAGATGTGGGCGAAGGCGTCCCGGTCGGAGGTGATGATGACGCAGCGCCATCCGGCGCGCTCGGCCCACGCGGCCGCGGACGCGCCCACGTCGTCCGCCTCGAGTCCGGCAGGTCGACGGTCCGCAGCCCGAGCGCCTCCAGGAGCGGGCCGGCGCGGTCGAGCTGGTCGACGAGGTCCGGGTCCTTGTCCGGTCGCCCGGCCTTGTAGTCGGGGTAGGCCTCGGCGCGCACGGACGAGGTCCGGTCGTCCAACCCGCACACCATCGCATCGGGTCGGAACTGGTCGACCGCCTCGATGACCTGGAGCAGCATGCCGTGCAACGCCCAGGCGGGTCTGCCGCCTCGGTCGCGCAGTCCCGATCCTCCGCGCGCGTGGTGGTTGCGGTGCAGCAGCGACGGCGCGTCGACGGCCAGGAGGAGCCGGGGCTCGGAGGAGGCGGGGTCGGGGTGCGGCATGGCGAACACCGAGCCTACGCCGCTGCCTGGCGGTCGCGAGCCACTAGCCTGCACCCATGACTCCCCTCGTGCTGACCGTGATCGGCGACGACCGTCCCGGGCTGGTCTCGGCCGTCTCCCGACTCGTCGAGGCCCGGGGCGGCAGCTGGCAGCACAGCCAGATGGCACGGCTCTCGGGCAAGTTCGCCGGCATCGCGCTGGTCGCCGTACCCGCGGAGGCGGTGGCCGCACTCGAGAGCGACCTCGTGGCCCTGGCCGCCGACGGGCTCTCGGTGAGCGTGGAGCGTGCCGGTGCCCCGACCGACCGCACCGGTGCGGACTGGCGCCTGCACCTGCTCGGTCAGGACCGGCCGGGCATCGTCGCGGAGATCTCCGCGGCGCTCGCCGCCCGCGGGGTCGGGATCGACGAGCTCCACACCGAGGTGCGCGACGCCCCGATGGCGGGCGGAGTGCTCTTCGAGGTGGACGCACGCCTCTCGGTGGCTGTGAGACCGACACCGGTGCCGTCCGAACCGACCTCGAGCGGCTCGCCGACGAGCTCATGGTCGACCTGGTGCTGGACGAGGCCTGAGGTCGGCGGAGGGCGTCGACGGTGGGCACGGACGCAGCCGAGCACCCGGCGGACGGGCACGACCTGATCCGGGTCCACGGCGCGCGGGAGAACAACCTGAAGGACGTCTCCGTCGACCTGCCCAAGCGGCGTCTCAGCGTGTTTACCGGGGTCTCCGGATCGGGGAAGAGCTCCCTGGTGTTCGCCACCATCGCCGCCGAGTCGCGGCGGATGATCAACGAGACCTACAGCCGTTTGTCCAGGGGTTCATGCCCAGCCTCGCTCGGCCCGACGTCGACGCGCTCGAGGGGCTGACCACGGCGATCCTCGTGGACCAGGCGCGCCTGGGCGCGGACCCGCGGTCGACCGTCGGCACCGCGACCGACGCCCACGCGATGCTGCGGATCCTCTTCAGCAAGCTCGGCACGCCGTACATCGGCGCCGCAGGCGTTCTCGTTCAACGTGCCTCACGCAGAGGGCCGGCGCCGTCACGACCGAGCAAGGGCGGCCGACGACCAAGAGCGCGCAGGTTCGAGGTACCTCGGCGGAATGTGCCCGCGTTGCGAGGGCAGGGGAGCGGTCAACGACATCGATCTTTCCCCGCTCTTCGACGACGACCAAGTCGCTCAACGACGGCGCGCTCACGATTCCCGGCTACACCGCCGAGGGTGGTACGGGCGGATCTACCGAGTCGGGCTTCTGACCCCGACAAGCCGATCACGCGACTACACCAGCAGCGAGCTCGACGCGCTCTCCACCAGGAGCCAACGAAGTCAAGATCGACGGGATCAACATCACCTACGAGGGGCTGATCCCGAAGATCACAGAAGTCGATGCTCTCCAAGGACGTTGACGGCGCATGCAGCCGCACATCCGCGCGTTCGTCGAGCGTGCGGTCACCTTCGCGACCTGCCCGGAGTGCGACGGCACGCGACTCACCGAGGCCGCGCGGTCCTCGACGATCGCGGCATCAGCATCGCCGACGCGTGCGCGCATGCAGGTCAGGGATCTCGCCGCGTGGGTGCGCGATCTCGATGAGCCGCGGTCGCCCCGCTGCTGGACGTCGCTGCGCGGGACCTCGAGGCATTCGTCGAGATCGGGCTCGGCTACCTCAGCCTCGACCGACCCTCCGGCACCCTGTCGGGGGCGAGGCGCAGCGCACCAAGATGGTCCGCCACCTGGATCGTCGCTGACCGACGTCACGTACGTCTTCGATGAGCCCACGATCGGTCTGCACCCGCACGACATCCAGCGGATGAACGAGCTGCTGCTGCGACTGCGGGACAAGGGCAACACCGTGCTCGTGGTCGAGCACAAGCCGGAGGTCATCGCGATCGCCGACCACGTCGTCGACCTCGGGCCGGCGCCGGGCACGGCGGGCGGTGAGATCGTCTTCGAGGGCAGTGTCGAGGGGCTGCGGGGGAGCGGGACCCTCACCGGACCACCTCGGCGATCGCGTGCGGCTGAAGGCCGCGGTCCGGCAGCCGACCGGGTCGCTGGAGGTGCGCGGCGCCGCGACCAACAACCTCGCGGCGTGGACGTCGACGTCCCGCTGGGCGTCCTGACCGTTGTCACGGGGGTCGCCGGATCGGGCAAGAGCTCGCTGATCCACGGATCGGTGCCGGTCCGCGACGACGTGGTCTCGGTCGACCAGGGCGGATCAAGGGCTCGCGGCGCAGCAACCCCGCGACCTACACCGGCCTTCTCGAGCCGATCCGTAAGGCGTTCGCCAAGGCGAACGGCGTGAAGCCGGCGTTCTTCAGCGCCAACTCCGAGGGTGCGTGCCCGAGCTGTAAGGGCGCAGGCGTCATCTTTACCGACCTGGGCGTTCATGGCCACGGTGGGGCACCGTGCGAGGAGTGCGGGGGCCGGCGCTTCGACGCGTCGTGCTGGACTACCACCTCGGGGGCCCGACATCACCGAGGTACTCGCCATGTCCGTCGCGAGGCACTGACGTTCTTCGCCGGGGGCGACGCCGGATGCCGGCGGCGCACGAGATCCTGAGCCGCCTGGACGATGTCGGGCTCGGCTACGTGTGGCTGGGTCAGCCACTGCGACCCTGTCGGGCGGGGAGCGTCAGCGCCTGAAGCTGGCCACCCACATGGCGGGGCAGCGACCCGACCTTTGTCCTCGACGAGCCCACCACGGGCCTGCACCTCGCGGACGTCGAGAACCTGCTCGGCGCTCTTGGACCGCCTGGTGGATGCCGGCAACTCGGTCATCGTGATTGAGCACCACCAGGCGGTGATGGCGCACGCCGACTGGATCATCGACCTCGGGCCCGGGCGCGGGCCACGACGGCGGGAAGGTTGTGTTCGAGGGGACACCCGCCGACCTGGTTGCGGCCCGCTCGACGGTCACCGGCGAGCACCTGGCCGCATCGTCGGCGGCTGACGCCACCGGCGGCCCCCGGGGTGAGGCCAACGGGGGCTCTGGCAGCACAGTCGGTCACCGACCACCACGCCTGCCGAGAACCCCACCCCCGGCGAGCACCCCGACATCGTCCCCAGGCTGGACCCCACCAGCCGTCGGCCGACCCCCAACCCAGCCCGAACCGGAGCCGGAAGGCTCCTGAATCCGGTCTCGACGCCCCGGTCGGGCTCTTTCGTCCCTCACCTGCAGGGCGTTTCCGCCTGCCCCGGGTGCAGTGGGGTGGGGGACTGACGAAGGGTGCATCGCATGGATCCGCTCATCGTCTGGATTCTGTGGCCGTCGTGGTCGTGGCGGCGGCCGCCGCCGCCGTGGTCCTGCTGACTCGTCGGCGCACGGAGCGCGACGCGGAGCAGCGTCGTGTCGAGGGCGACGTTGCGTCATCAGGCCGCGCAGCAGTCGGGTGAGTGCAGTCCTCGGGAGCTAGGGCCAGGAGGTCGAGGCCGAGGCCGAGCTCGCGCGGGCTCGGGCGGCGCGGGCGGAGCAGGAGGCCGCCGAGGCCAACCGCCAGGCCGCGGTGGAGCAGGCTCTGCAGGAGGACGCCGTGCGCGAGGCCGACCAGCTCGACCCCCAGGTCGACCACCGCTCGGAGACTACCCGCCGATGGCGCTGGACACGCCGGTCGAGCCCACGCCGGTCGCGGCGGACACCCCGGTCGACCCCACGCCGGTCCAGGACGGCGCTGCGGCCGAGCCCACGGCGGAGGGCACGCACCGGGCGACCTGAGCACCTCGGTGCCGGGCGTGACAGGCTGAGGCCATGAGCGAGAACGACCTGCCCCACCACGACGAGTCGATCCTGGTGGCGGTCTCACCCGAGCAGCTCTACGACCTCGTCTCCGACGTCACCCGGACCGGGGAGTGGAGCCCGGTGTGCCGCGCGTGCTGGTGGGAGGACGAGTCCGAGGCCGGCCGGGTCGGCGCGTGGTTCGGCGGGCGCAACGAGACCCCGACCCGCACCTGGGAGACCCGCTCCCAGGTCGTCGCGTCGCCGACCGCGGGCGTGAGTTCGCGTGGCAGGTCGGAGGCTCGCTGGTCCGCTGGGCTTCAGCATGACTGCTGGAAGGGTCCGGCCACCCGGCTCGCCGAGTCCTGGAGCTACCTGCCTGACGGCATCGCCCGCTTCGAGGAGCTGTACGGCGACGACGCGCAGGCCCAGATCCTCGACCGCACGCAGCAGGCTCACGACGGGATCCCGCGGACGCTCGCGGCGATCAAGGAGATCGCCGAGGCGGCCGCGGGCTGAGCCTGCGGGTGGAGGGCTCGTCAGTCGGCGCTGACCTGCTTGCGGAACGTGTCGCGCTTCCTGTGCAGGTCCCACAGGTGGCCGGCGAGGACGTCGGGGTCCTTCTCGTCGTCGCCCTCGATGATCGGCCGCCGATGATCAGCTGCGACACCTGGATGCCCTCCTCGCCGAGCACCTCGTGGAGCAGCTCGGCGTAGGCGGCCTGCCCGGCGAAGGCGACCGAGGTGCCGGTCACGTTGCGGCCGGGCTTGACCGCCGACCCGCCGTTGACGAAGAGGATCGTGCCGCGGTCCTCGCCCAGGAACCGCATGCCCGGCACCACCTGGTGCACCGCGGCGACGGGGCCGTAGATGGAGAACTCGACGGGTCCGACGAGGTCGGCCGGCGTCGTCTCCAGCACCGGGCGCATGAAGTCCTTGGCCGGGAGCGGGCTGTACTGCAGCACCTCGATCGGGCCGAGCTCCTCGGTCACCTGCTGCAGTGCCGCGGTCAGCGAGTCGGGGTCGCGCACGTCGGCAGCGAACCCCTGCGCCCGCACGCCGTCCTGGGCCAGCTCGTCGGCCAGCGCGTCGAGACGACCCTGGTTGCGCGAGATGAGACCGACGGTGAACCCCTCCTTGCCGAACCGTCGCGCGACGGCTGCTCCGAGACCTGCTCCTGCTCCGATGATGGCGATTGATGTCATGTCTGCACAACAGACCCCGCAGCCGACAGGATTCCGCACTCAGGGGTGAGTGACCGGGGTCCGCTCCGACTCGGTGCGGTCCACCCCGGTGACGGTCAGGTAGATGACCGTGGCGAGGATCGCGCCGAGGAAGATCACGCTGGTGACCAGCGTGCCGAGTGCGAGACCGCCCTCGCTCTTGTCGAGGGCCAGGAAGTCGCCGATGTTGGCGCCCGAGCGGGCGGGTGAGGATGTAGGCCATCCAGAAGGACAGGACCGGGCCGACGACCCGACCTCCAGCCGAGCGCCACCAGGGCGATCAGGCCGGCGGGCAGCAGGATCGGCGGTGCCGGGGGACCAGCCGGTGAGCTCGAGGGTCCAGTCGCCGAGCGGCGGTGCCGAGGGCGAAGGTGACGAGCACGACGAGCCAGTACCAGCCCTCGCGCGGGGTCGTGGTGATCGAGTGGATCGACAGGGTGCGCTCGCGGGCGTACCAGGCGCCGAAGACGGCCGCGAGCAGGACCGCGAACACGATCGAGCTGACCGCACAGCGGCACGCCGCGGGCGTCGGTGAGGTTGTCGGTGAGCAGGGTGCCGACGACGCTGATGAGCACGACGGCCAGCCAGTAGACGGCCGGGACGTACCGCCGCAGGCGGAACTGCACGACCAGGGTCGCGACCAGAGCGGCGGTGAAGACCATCGTGGTGTTGGTCAGGCCGAAGCCGAGCGTCTCGTTGACGTAGTCGGCGAAGCTCTCGCCGACCGTGGTGCAGAGGATCTTGATGATCCAGAAGAAGACGGTGACCTCCGGCACCTTGTTGAGCATCTGTCGACTCGTGGCCCGGAGGGTGGTGTTGGTCATGGGAGCGAGGATGGGGCACCGTTCCTGACACCTACCTGACTGTCGGGCCTGACACTCGGGCCTGACTGTCGGGCCTGACTGTTCGGCCGGACGGGCCGCCGCCTACCCCTCCCCGACCGGTACGACGTCTCCCTGCGACCGGCCGTCCCGCTCCGGGGACTGCACGAGCTGGGGCCCGAGGCAGACCCGCACCTCCCAGGCGCCCTCCCGCGACCCGGCGAAGAAGGTGCCGCCGATGAGCTCGACCCGCTCGCGGATGCCTCGCAGTCCGTAGCCGCCGGACAGGTCGCGGCCCTTCGGCGAGGCAGGCAAGGAGCTGCGGGCGAGGAACGTGACCTGCCCGCCGACGACGGTCGCCACGAAGGTGCACTCCGAGCCCGTAGGAGCGTGGCGCAGCACGTTGGTCCCGGACTCCTGCATGATGCGCGCGACCGTGCCCCGCGTGGTGGGGTCGAGATCATCGACGTCCGGGTCGATCCCGAAGTGTGCGTGGTAGTCGTGGCCCTCGAGCTGACGGGACAGCTCGGTCGCCACTGACGTGGGGCTCAGGGTGGGTCGGGTGTCGGTGACCTCGCCGCTCGTGGTGTGCAGGGCGCCCACCAGGCCGCTGATCTCCTGCTCGCCCGCGGTGAGCGCCTCGTCGACGCGGTGGATCAGGTCGCGCAGGACGAGCGGGTCCGACTCCTGCTCCGCCGCCAGCGCCTGCAGGCTCACCAGGGACAGCTGGTGCCCGACGACGTCGTGGAGCTCCCGGGCCACCCCGGCCCGCTCCTCGCTCGCGATCCGACCCTGCTGCGTGTGCAGCTCCTCCAGCTCCACGCGGGTGCTGCGACGGACCTCCTCGAAGTGGCAGACGGTCAGCCCGATCAGGATCCCGCAGACGCTTGCGGCCTCGAGGAGCCCGACGGCCGTCTCGGCGCTGCTGCCGTGGCGCAGGAGCAGCACCGCCATGCACCCGAGGAGACCGGCGATCACGGCGGCGATGCGGTGCCACCGTCCGTCCCGGCCCGCGGCCAGGCACCACAGTCCTGCCGGGATCGCCAACCACAGCGTCGGCTCAGGGGTCGTGAGACCGCACGCGAGCACGACGGCGGCTGCCGCGAGGCCGACCCGCAGGCGCCACAGGGCCAGGGCGACGGTCAGCGGGCTCGCGATCACGACGGCGCTCTGCAGCAGGATCGGCAGGACGGTGGTGCCGGACAGCATGGCCACCCCGGCGTTCACCAGCGCGAGCGCGGCGGCCAGGAGGCTCGCGGCGCGCAGGACCCGGGTGAACCTGGTCGACCGCAGCGCGTCGATCCAGGCCGGAGCGCCGGGCGTGGTGGCCGGGGCGGCTCGAGCTCGGCCCGCAGGGTGCGCAGCGCCACTCGCACCGACGACAGCGTCGACCTGCTCTGGGCGCCGACGTGGGCGATGGTCGAGGCCATCACCTCGGGATCGTCGGACGCGGCGGCGCCCACCGTCCCGCGCATCGCCGCGAAGTCGCGCGTCAGGACGCCCTGGAGCTCCGGCGGCGAGTGCTCGACGCTCGCCGGTCCTGGATCCGGAGGTTCTCGGACTGCACCTGGCGCAGCGATGCGCGCGCCTCCTCGCGGTCGCGGACGAGCCGCCCGCCGACCACGCCGACGGCCGTCGCCACGACGGCAAGGAGGGAGGCGACGAGCCACGCGGTGGACCAGTCGGTGCCGTTCTGCCGATGCAGGGCGTGGCCGAGCGCCGCAGCGAAGCAGGTCGAGACGGCCAAGGCTCACCGCTACGGCACGGGGGCGGAGCGCCGCAGCAGTGGAAGCGGCGCCCACGACCAGCACGCTGAGTCTCGATCCCGACGCTGTGGCGCAGCAGCATCATGACCACGACCGCCAGCGTGGTCGCCAGGGCCCACCGCCACCGCCACCACAGCAGGCACGCGCACGCGCTCAGACCCATGACCGTCTGGGCGACGTCGAGCACCGGGCCCACGGTGACGGTCGCGCCGGGGGCCACGAGACCCGACGACGACGTCGGTGGAGTCGACGACCAGGAACACCAGGATCGCCCACCGGATCGCCGTCAGGTCCAGGACGGGCCGGGAGACCACGGGCGCACCGGAGGCGTCCGCGGCGCTGCGTGAGGTCATCCGACCCTCCTCCGGGGGACAACCGGTGGAGGACCGACCCGAGAGGTGCGTGGCCGGGGCCGCCACCGACGGCGTCACCCTAACCCGCGGAGCGGCGTCGGCGATCGCGCCGGGTCCAGCCAGCGTCGAGTGCGACATCCTGGGCACGGCTCACCGGTCCCGCAGCCGGAGCACGAGCAACCAGGTGCCGGGGCCACGGTGGTGCTGGTGGCCCATCCACAGCGTGCCCTCCGTGAGCCGCACCCGCTCCTGCAAGGCGACCCACGTCGCCTCGAGCTCGCCGGCCTGCCAACCGGGAAGTGGCGCCGTCACCTGCAACGAGACGGCTCCCGGCGAGATCGTGACGTCGAGCCGGCAGCTCGCGCCGAGGGCCGCGTGGCGGGTGATGGTGGCGACTGCCAGCTCGATGGCCTGCTCGAGCGTGCGGCGCGCGAGCGGTCCGACGTCCTGGGCCGGGTCGGGCGCCTCGACCGCGACCTCGAGACCCCGCCCTCGCAACGTGTGGACCTCGCGCTCGACCAGTGCAGCCACCGGCTCGCAGACCGCGAGGTGGGGCAGCCCGGTGCCGACGCCCAGGCCCGAGCGGTCGGCGTCGAACGGGTGCGCCCGGAGGACGCGGTCGAGCAGCCACAGGTGGGCGAGGACGTCGCCGGTGACCGCGGCAATGGTGTCCAGGGACCGGCGCAGCCGCTCGACGTCGTCGCTGTCGCGGTGGCCCATCACCTGCAGCGAGATCCCCGACACCCGGTGGGTGAGCTCGTCGTGCAGCTCGCGAGCGAGTCGCTCGCGGGCCTCCGCGCGAAGCGGTGCCTCGCGCGGTCCATCCGGCTCGCCCACCTGCTTCTGCCGCTCAGCAGAGGTGCAGCAGGTGGCACAACCAACCCTGCGTGTGGGCCGGGTCGCTGGCCTGACTCGTTCCGGCTGCTGACGCGTCGGCCTGGGGAGCCACGACGGTGAGGGCGAGGAGAGCGGTCATCGCAACCGCGGTGCCAGTCATCGTGTGAGGGTGATCGTGCGGTTCATCCTGCGGGTCATCGTGTGCATGGCGGCCTCCTGGTGGGTGGGACGTGCTGGGGTCGGGCACGAGGATGCCGTGGACCGGCGCAGCCGCACCATTGACTAAGGGCCAGTTCAGGGGCTGCCCTCGTGGCGGGACGGCCGGAGGTGTCGGGCGTGACCGACATACACTGCGGGGTATGACAGCAGTCCGGGTGCTGGTGGTCGACGACGACGCGGTCGTGCGCGATGCCTACCGCGCGTTCCTGGACGCGCGTGAGGGCGTGGAGCTCTGTGGAGAGGCTCCCGACGGCCAGCTGGGCGTCGAGGCCTATGCCGAGCTCCGTCCCGACGTCGTGCTCATGGATCTCCAGATGCCCCGGCTCTCCGGCATCGAGGCCATCGCCGCGATCACCTCGCGCTGGCCCGGGGCCTGCGTCGTCGCGCTGACCACCTTCGGCACCAGCGACTACATCACCGCAGCCCTCCGCGCCGGTGCCGCCGGCTACCTGGTCAAGGACACCGACGGTGACGCCCTGGCCCAGGCGATCTCGCACGCGGCAGCCGGGGAGATGCCCCTGTCGCCCGCGGTGCGCCGCGAGCTGGTGTCCTCGATCCTCCTCGAGGCCGGCTCGACCCCGGCGTGCGACCGCGCCGGCCGACCACGGTCTGACGCCGCGGGAGAGCGAACTGCTGGGGTGGCTGGCCGCGGGGCTGACCAACCAGCAGATCGGTGCGGGCATGTTCATCTCGGAGGGCTCGGTCAAGCAGTATCTCTCCCACATCGGGGAGAAGCTCCACGTGAAGTCCCGGACCCAGATCCTCGTGAAGTCGATCCAGCTCGGCCTGGTGGACCTGCACGCGCTGCCCTCGGTCGACGGCTGACCGCGCGGCGGCTCAGGCCGGCTCGAGCCGACGCGGTCCGGCGGGTGAGGTACGACGGGATCCGGGCTCGCCGGGCCTGCGGAGAACGTCGTCGAACAACGGGAACCCTGCGTGTCGGCTCGCGCGTCGGACAGGTATGAGCTACCTCTCGGGACACCGAATTCGGTGAGTATGTCGCTGCGCGCTGGGCCCGCCTCGTGCGGGCCGCGGTGCTGCTCGGCTGCTCGCCCCACGAGGCGGAGGACGTCACCCAGACGGCGTTGACCCGCTGCCTGGTGAAGTGGTCGAAGGTGCAGCGTGCCGATGATCGCGATGCCTACGTCTACCGGATCCTGGTCAACACCTTCACCGACTCGCGGCGTCGTCGGTGGACCTGCGGAGCGGCCGACCGACGAGCTGCCCGAGCCGGTGCTGGCTGGTCGGGACGCGACCGACGAGGTGCACGACCGCGACGCGATCGACCGGGCGCTGGCCAACCTCGCCGGAGGACCAGCGCACCGCGGTGGTGCTGCGCTACTACCTGAACCAGACCGAGGCGCAGATGGCCGAGACGTTGCGGGTGGCGCCGGGCACGGTGAAGAGCCGGTTGTCGCGGGCGTTGAAGGCGATGGCGATCGATCCGGTCGTCTGTCCGACCGATCCTCCGGCGTCGTCCGGCACCGACCAGAGGGGGCTTCGATGAACGAGCACGACCTGGTGCAGGCCCTTGAGGGGCGGGCGGCCGAGGTGGATCCTGCGGGGCCGCCGACGGGAGTGATGATCGGCCGGGCCGCCACGGTGCGCAAGCGTCGTACGGCGATCAGCGTGGTCGCGGCGGCCGCGGCGGTCGCGGTCGTCGGCCACGACGCTGTCGCTGGTCGGCGCTCGGCGACGACAGGGCTCGACGACCCGACGTCGTCGCCACCGGCCGGAGCCAGGGTTTCGCCGACGCGCTGGCCGTGCTGCCCTTCGACACGACGTCCCTGTCGTTCAACGACCGGGTCGCGGCGGCCGATCGCCTCGGCCTGACCGCCTCGACGGTCGAGGAGTACAACCAAGCCCTGACCGGCTACCTGCTCGCACCTCCCGGCGAGGGCGACCGGGACGCCGGGCGGTCTGTTCGGGCCCTCCACTGCCTACGTCGAGCAGACCGCCGACCTGCCCTTCAACGAGTTCGGCGTGGACTGGGCCGTGCAGGGTCTCGCGGCGCGCGACGACCACGTCCTTCACCATCTACCGGATGATCCGCGGACACCGATCTCGACGCCATCGGCGACGACCTGGTGGCCGCCGGGCTGGAGGAGGAGGACCTGCTCGGCAGGCGCCACCTCGTGGCCGACACGCCCGGGTCCGTCGTGTCCTCGGCGGGGATCATCGGCGGCGGCTATCCCGCGGACTTCACCGACGTGACCATCGACCCCGACGCCCACCTGCTCGTCCTGGGCGCCGGGAGCCGTGCCGTCCTGCAGGTGCTCGACGGCGATCTCGAGTCAGCGGCTGACGCCGGCACCTACGACCCGCTCGTCACAGACATCGAGGATGTCGAGGTGGCCGAGCCTGGTGGCAGGTCGGGAGCTGCCTCTTCAGGCCGCGCGACCAGCCGGCGGGTCTCCGGAGAGCGACGCAGTCCGGCTACCTCGTGCACGGCGACGACGCGTCCCTCACCGCGCGGCTGCTGTTCGCGGACCCGACGACCGCCGCCGCCGACCTCGAGGCACGCGCGACGTACTTCGAGGCCGGCCCGCTCGGCGACGACGACGCGCCGCTCGAGAGCTACGGCTCCTACGAGATGAGCCGGGAGGGACCTGTGGTCGACATCGAGCTCGACGACATGGGCTCCGACACGGTGAGCCGCCTCGTCGAGGACGAGCAACATCCTCGGCTGCTGAGGGGGACAAGGGGGTGTAGGGGATCACGGGGCGGTCGGGCAGAGTGAGGTGGTGACCTCGCCCCCGCCCCGGACCCCCTCTCCCGCGGGCGGGTCGACGTACGACCCGACCGATCACTTCGTGCACGTCCGCGGGGCGAGCGAGCACAACCTGCGCGACGTCGACGTCGACCTGCCGCGCGACGCGATGGTCGCCTTCACCGGCGTCTCGGGCTCGGGCAAGTCCTCGCTCGCCTTCGGCACGCTGTACGCCGAGGCCCAGCGCCGCTACTTCGAGTCGGTCGCGCCGTACGCCCGCCGGCTGCTGCAGCAGGTCGGCGCGCCGCAGGTGCAGGAGATCACCGGCCTGCCGCCGGCGGTGGCGCTGCAGCAGCGGCGGGGCGCCGCCAGCTCGCGCTCGACGGTCGGCACGCTCACGACGCTGTCCAACCTGCTGCGCATGCTCTACTCGCGCGCCGGCACCTACCCGGCCGGGTGCCGCGCACCTGGCGGCCGAGGCGTTCTCCCCCAACACCGCCGCGGGTGCCTGCCCGCGCTGCCACGGGCTCGGGGTCGTGCACGACGTCAGCCGAGGACCTGCTGGTGCCCGACACCTCGCTGAGCATCCGCGAGGGCGCGATCGCGGCCTGGCCCGGGGCGTGGCAGGGCGCACAACCTGCGCAGCATCGTCACGGGCCTGGGCATCGACGTCGACCGGCCGTGGCGCGAGCTGGCCCAGAAGGACCGCGACTGGCTGCTGTACACCGACGAGCAGCCCTCGGTGCTCGATCGAGACCCAGCACCGCGACGACGGACGCACGGCCGGCCTACCACGGCACGTTCTGGAGCGCCCGCAAGCACGTGCTGCCACGTGCTCGCCGACTCCAAGAGCCAGGCGATGCGCGACAAGCGCGATGCGCTTCGTCCGAGCGTCCGCGCCGTGCCCGGTGTGCGGCGGCAGCGGCCTGCGCCGCCGAGGCGCTCGCCGTGACCTTCGCCGGGCCGCTCCATCGCCGAGCGGTCAACGCGCTGCCCTTCGCCGAGCTGGTCGCGGCTGCTGCGGCCGGTCGCCGAGCTGCGGACGCCGGAGCGCACGGTGCGAGCCGGGGAGGCCACCGAGGTCGCCGACCCGGATCTGCGCCGACCTCGTCGCCCGCATCGAGGTGCTGCTCGACCTCGGCCTGGGCTACCTCAGCCTGGGCCGCAGCTCGACGACGCTCTCGCCCGGCGAGGCCCAGCGGCTGCGGATCGCGACCCAGCTGCGCTCGGGGCTCTTCGGCGTCGTCTACGTCCTCGACGAGCCCTCGGCCGGGCCTGCACCCGGCCGACGCCGAGCCGCTGCTCGACGTGCTCGACCGGCTCAAGGCCTCGGGCAACTCGCTGTTCGTCGTGGAGCACGACCTGGACGTCGTACGCCGGGCGGACTGGGTCGTCGACATCGGTCCCGGCGCCGGCGAGGGCGGTGGCCAGGTGCTCTACAGCGGCCCGGTCGCCGGTCTCGAGGAGGTCGAGGGCGTCCGCGACCAGCGCGCACCTGTTCGGCCGCGCCGAGCGCCTCGACGCACGAGCCCCGCGAGCCGCACGGCTGGCTGCACCTGCGCGGCGTCTCGCGGCACAACCTGCAGGACGTCTCGGTCGACGTGCCGCTGTGCGTGCTGACCGCGGTCACCGGCGTGTCGGGCTCGGGCAAGTCGACCCTGGTCACCCAGGTGCTGGCCGAGCTGGTCCGCGCCACCTCGGCGAGGTCGCCCGGCCGACCGCGACGACGACGACGGACGCCGGTCGAGCTCGAGGTCGACGTCGAGGACGTCGCCGGGCCTGGAGGCGTTCGACCGGCTGGTGCTGGTCGACCAGCGGCCCGATCGGCCGCACCCCGCGGTCCAACCTGGCGACCTACACCGGGCTGTTCGACGCGGTCCGCAAGCTCTTCGCCGCGACCGACGAGGCCCGGGCGCGCGGCTACGGGGCCGGGCGGTTCTCCTTCAACGTCGCCGAGGGACGCTGCGAGACCTGCCAGGGCGAGGGCTTCGTCGCGGTCGAGCTGCTGTTCCTGCCCGGCACCTACGCGCCCTGCCCCACCTGCCACGGCGCGCGCTACAACGCCGAGACGCTCGAGGTGACCTACCGCGGCAGGAACATCGCCGAGGTGCTGGGCCATGACCGTCGACGACGGCGGCCGACTTCCTCGGTCGACGTGCCGGCCGCCGCGCGCAGCCTGGAGACGCTGCGCGAGGTCGGCCTCGGCTACCTGCGGCTCGGGCCAGCCCGCGACCGAGCTCAGCGGGGGCGAGGCGCAGCGGATCAAGCTCGCCACCGAGCTGCAGCGCGCCCGCCGCGGGCACGCGCTCTACCTGCTCGACGAGCCGACCGCCGGCCTGCACCCCGCCGACATCGCCCTGCTCCTGCGCCAGCTGCACCGGCTGGTCGAGGCCGGCAACACCGTCGTCCTGGTCGAGCACGACCTCGACACCATCGCCACCGCCGACTGGGTGATCGACCTGGGTCCGGGTGGCGGTGACACGGGTGGGCGCGTCGTGGCGACGGGGACGCCGTCGGAGGTGGCGGCGGCCGAGGAGAGCGTCACCGCGCCGTACCTCGCGCGTCGGCTCCAGCACCCACGCGACAGCGGCTGATCCGACGGCCGCTCAGCGCTCAGGCCGAGGCGACGATCTCGTCGGCCGCGACCGCGTGACCGGCGGCACACTCCATCCGCGTGGCCACCGGCTCGCCGCACCCGGCGTGCGCGTAGGACGGGGAGTGCTGGTGGGGGAGGTGCTCGGCGCCCCAGGCGGCCAGGGCCACGAGCGTCGGCATCAGGTCGGCGCCGGCGGGGGAGAGGACGTACTCATGGCGGGTGCGCTGGCCCGGCTCGCGGTACGGCTCCTTGCTCAGGAGCCCGGCCTCGACCAGCTCGCGCAGCCGCGACGAGGCGACGGTCTCGGTCAGGCCGGAGCGGCGGACGAAGTCGTCGAAGCGGGTGGTGCCGTAGGCGGCCTCACGGAGCAGCACGATCGCCGAACGGGTGCCGATCACCGCGAAGGTGCGCTCGATGGGACAGATGCCGGGCCGGGCCACCCGGGCGGGGTTGGCCAGACGGCCCTCGAGGGTCACGGACATACCGCCATCCTATCGGCTGACTTGGCAAAGACCTAGTCAGCCCCTAGAGTCCTGGCTGTGAACAACCCAAGCCAGGTCCGCACCCGACTCGTCGTCCTCGTCGCCGTCGGCGCGGCCTTCATGTCGAGCCTCGACCTCTTCGTGGTCAACGTGGCCTTCGACGACATCGGCGCCAGCCTCGGCGCCAACCGTCCGGGTGGGCCGTCGGCGGGAGACCTCAGCTGGGTCCTCAACGCCTACGCCGTCACCTTCGCGGCGCTGCTCGTGCCGTTCGGGAGGCTCGCCGACCGGTACGGGCGCAAGCAGCTCTTCGTGGGCGGCCTGCTGGTGTTCACGCTGGCGAGCGTCGCGTGTGCGCTGAGCGGCAGCGTCTGGGTGCTCGTCGGCTTCCGGGTCCTGCAGGCAGCGGGCGCCGCGGCGATGACCCCGACCAGCCTGAGCATCCTCCTCGCGGCGCTACCGCCGGAGAGGCGGATGGGCGGGGTGCGGCTCTGGGCGGCGACCGGGGCGATCGCGGCGGCGATCGGACCGAGCGTCGGCGGGATGCTGACCCAGCTCGGCTGGGAGTGGGTCTTCCTGATCAACCTGCCTGTGGGGGCGGCTCTGCTCGTCGTCGCCCTGCGCGAGGTGCACGAGGTGCGACCCGACGACGAGGCCGGCGTGCCCGACCTGCTCGGCGCCGCGCTCTTCGCCGGGTCGGTCGGACTGCTCGCCCTGGGCTTCGTGAAGAGTCCGGAATGGGGCTGGACGAGCGGACGCACGGCGGTGGCACTAGGAATGGCCGTCGGTCTGGGGGTCCTCTTCGCGGTCCGATCGATGCGGCACCCGTCGCCCGTCATCCACCCCGAGCTGCTGCGCGTCAGCACGTTCCGCTGGGCGGTCGTGACGATGCTGCTGTTCAACGTCGCGTTCGCGATCAACCTGCTGGTCGGCATCTTGTGGCTGCAGCAGATCTGGGGCTACTCCGCGTTGCGCACCGGCTTCGCGATCGCGGTCGGTCCCGTCATGGTCCCGGTGACGGCGGCGCTGAGCCACCGGTTCCTCCCTGCGGCGCGACCCGCTGCCCTGATCACCGCAGGCTCGCTCGTGATGGCGCTCAGCTCGCTGTCCCTCGGGCTGAGCATGGGCCCGGACCCGGCCTACCTCACGACGTACCTGCCGGGCTGGCTGCTCGGCGGCATCGGGGTCGGGCTCGCGCTGCCCAACCTGATGGCCGGCGCCACCCACGACCTCGCACCGCACCAGGCGGCGACCGGCAGCGGGGTGGTCACCATGGCCCGTCAGATCGGCTTCGTCGTCGGAGTGAGCGTCCTGTTCGCGATCGTGGGTGACCGCGTCGGACTGGTCGCGATGGACGCCTTCACCGCCTGCTTCCTGGTGGCCGCGGCGTTCCTGGTCGCTGCGGCGGTGGCCGCCTTCGGGATGGCCGCACGTGCCCCCCTCGCGCCGACGGTCCCACCGGTCCGCGCCTGAGACGCAGGTCGCCGCGCGGCCTCAGACCGTGACCCGGCGCTCACCGTCGAGGACCGCCTGCACCGGCACCGACCGCGCACGCTCGGTGTCGAGCAGCACCGACGCGGTGAAGTCCGCCGCGAGCTGCTCGAAGAGCCGTCCACGGCGCAGCATCGCGTGCCGCCCGCCCGACACCGACACCAGCGCGACATCGTCCGGGTGGGGGAGCCTGGCGACGAGCTCGGCGGTGCGGGAAGGGCTCGAGACGCGGTCGTCGTCGCCCTGGACCACGAGCGTCCGACGACCACCGAGGTCGGGACGGTCCTCCGGGAGCACGTAGGGATTGAGCGCGACGACGCTGCGGACACCCGGCAGGTCGCCGGCGAGCAGCGCGGCGCGGCCGCCCAGGGAGTGGCCGACCAGGCCCACCGGGAGGGCCGGCAGCCGGTCGCTCAGCTGCTCGAGCGCCCAGGTCACGTCGGCCACGGGGGTGTGCTGGGTGTCCCATCCGCGGTGGGTGTTGAGCAGGCGGAAGACGGCGAGGTCACGTCGCGCCGCCCGGGCGACTCGTCGCGCGACCGGCACCATCCGGAGCACCGAGAGCTGGGTCGGGCTCACCGCGACCGAGTCCTGCCGTGAGCCCCCGCCGTGCAGCACCACGACGACGCCGCGTGGCCGGCGCGGCAGGTGCGACGTGACCAGACGGGCGCTCAGGGCTGCACGACGCCGTGGTCGGCGTCGTACGTCTCTCCGGTCAGCTTGGTCTTGGCGAAGCTGATCAGGGAGGCGACCTTGCCGCCGGGGGTGTCCCAGTACTCCGCGCGCTCGACGTCCACGCGCAGCAGCACCGCGTCGGGGTCCTCGGGTCCGCCGGGCAGCCAGGCCTCGGCGAACGTGCTCCACAGCTCGCGAGCTTGTCGAGGTCGTCGACGACGTGGGCCGAGCCGTCAGCGCGACCCAGGCGTCGCGCGAGGAGAACGAGAGGGCGACCTTCGGCTCGGCGGAAGGCGCGCACGTGGTCGGTGTTGCGGGCGGTGATGAACCACAGCTCGGCGTCGGGGTCGACCTCCTGGCGCGCCATCGGCACGGTGCGCGGTCCGTCGGGGAACGTGGTGAACATGGTGATGGGCATGTCGCGCATCAGCTCGACGAGGTGCTCGCGGTCAGTGGTGTCGGTGGTCATGGGTCGAGCATGGCTCGCGCAGCGGGCCGGCCGTAGCCCCGAGCGGGTGAGGAGGCGGCCGCGACGCCGCGCCGGGGGTGCCGTCCGAGGTCCGCGGAGCCGCCGGGTTACCCTCGCCCCGTGACCGGGACCTATCGTGGGGGTTCGCCCTCGATCGAGACCCCCGACTACTGGTGGTACGTCGCCCGGTCGGAGCTGCTGCGCGTGACCCTGCAGCAGTACGTCGGCCGGCCGAGCCGCACGCTCGACGTCGGCAGCGCCGATGGTCCGAGCGTCGGCTGGCTGACCGACGTGGGGCACAAGGTGTCCCTCGACGTCGCCCGCGCGGCCTGCAGCCCCGGTGGGGTGTGCGGCTCCGCCCTGGCGCTCCCGTTCGGCGCGGGGTCCTTCGACCTGGTCACCGCCTTCGACGTGATCGAGCACTGCGAGCCGGAGCGAGCAGGCACTCGACGAGCTGCACCGGGTGCTCGTGCCGGGCGGCCGGCTGCTCGCCTCGGTGCCGGCCTACCAGTGGGCGTGGAGCCGGCACGACGTGGACAACGGTCATCACCGGCGCTACACCCGGAGGCGTCTGGTGACGGCGCTCGAGGGCGCCGGCTTCGAGGTCGACCGGGCGACGTACGCGTTCACCTCGGTGTTCCCGTTCTTCGCCGCCGAGCGGCTGGCCCGACGGGCCCTCGCCGGCCTCAGGGCGCACTCCGACCTCGGGCCCGCTGACATCGCCACCGTCCCGCACCTGGCGCCCTCGGTGGAGCGGCTCCTGGTCGGGCTGACGAGGGTCGACGAGCGGCTCCTGGCACGCCACGACCTCCCGTTCGGCTCGTCCGTCGTCGTCGCGGCGACCCGCCGTTGACGTCGGTGCGCCCCGGGCGAGCCCCGCTCGCCGCCGGCGGGGTCGTAGCGGCGCTGGGCTGGGTCGCGGTCGCGATCGTGGTGATCGTCGCGCTGGCGGCCGAGGGCCACCGCCCGGGGGCGGTGCTGGTCTTCGCACTCGTGTGGCTGGTCTCGACCACGGTGCCGGGGATCCTGGTCTGGCGGGCCCTGTGCCGACCCACGAGCGTCGTCCAGGAGGTGGGCTTCGGGTCCGTGCTGGGCATCGGGCTGCTGCTGCTCGCGTGGCTGCCCGCGACCCTGGCCGGCCAGCCGCTCCTGATCTGGTTGTGGCCCATCGGCATCGTGGTCGCCTTCGCCGCGGCCCCGTCGCTGCGCACCCACCTGAGACCGCGGCGCGCCCACCAGGAGCGCACCTCGGTGCGGTGGCAGCTGTCGATGATGGTCGTGGCCGCCCTCGGGTTCCTGCGCCTGTGGGCGATGGCGTTCCGGCAGACGGCCCTGCCGCCGCAGGCCTCGACCGTCTTCCAGGACTTCTGGTACGAGATCTCGCTCACCGCCCGGCTCGCCCACCACGTCGCCATCGACGACCCCGCGGTGGCGGGGGTGCCGCTGAGGTACCACTGGTTCTCCAACGCGCACGCCGCCGCGGTGCAGGAGCTCAGCGGCTCGACCCCGAGCGCCGTGGTGATGCACATCTGGCCCGCGGCGATGCTCTTCGTCCTCGTCTTCGCGATGGCCGCCGCGACCGAGCGGCTCCTCCAGGGTCCTGGCGACCTGACGGCGGCGACGACCGCTCGCCGTTGGTGGGTCGGCCCCCTCGCGGCGCTGCTCGTGGCCGTCCTCCCGGTCACGTGGTCCGTGGGTCGGTCGTTGCTCAGCGGGGTCGACAACGGGTTCGTCGTGTCGAGCACGTCGGGCATCCTCGCCCTGAGCATCGTCCTCGCCCTGGTCGGACCCGTCCTGGACCTGCTGCACGGTCGTGGTCGTCGCGGGACCTGGGTGCTCCTGGGTCTGCTCCTCCTGCTGAGTGTCGGGAGCAAGCCGAGCATCCTGCCGGTCATGGCGTGCGGTGCCGCGCTGACGGCCGTGGCGCAGTGGGTGCAGACGCGCCGCTTCCCCCGGACGGCCACGACCCTGGCCCTCGTCTCCCTGGTGCTCATCCCGATCTCGGCCGTCGCGCTGATCGGGAGCACCGGAGGCAGCAGGATCCAGCTGTTCGACCTCGTGCTGCTGGACCCGGCGTACGGCGAGGCGACGGCGCCCGCGACGAACCTTCCCGGCTACGGCGGCTGGTTGGTCCCCGGCCTCGCCGGCGGCTCGGCGCACGTCTGGGGCGTGGCGCTGGGGCTGGTCGCCCTCTACACGCTCACCGAGCTGCCGCGCCTGCTCGGGGGCCTCGGCGTCCTGGCGCGCGGCGACCACGCCCGGGCTGTGCGCTCCGACCCCGGCGCGTGGTGGTGCAGCGGGGTCCTCGCCTCGGGGTTCTGCGGGCTGTGGCTCCTGGCCCACCCGGCGTTCAGCCAGCACTACTTCTGGCGCATCACGATCGCCCTCGGGGTCGTCCTGACGCTCACCACCGCGGTTCGGCTCGTGCCTGCGCAGCTCGGTTGGCGTCAGGTCGGCGCGGACCTGATCGGCTTCGGCGCCGGGGGCCTCGCCGTCGGCCTGGTGGCGTTCGGGGTCGCCTCGCCCGCCGAGTCGATGGGACGCCGCCTGCTCCCGTACGCCGCCGCGGTGCTGGTCTGCTCGATCCTCCTCGTCGCCCGGCGTGCCCGGCCCCTCGGTGGCGGACCAGTCGGCGGGATCCCCGTGCTCGTGCCGGTGACGGTCTTCGTGGTCCTGGCCTCGGTGCCGTTCACGGTGTGGGCTTCGACGCCACCGTCGGAGCGGCGTTGCGCGGGGCCGCCCCCCGCGCCGTTCCCGCCCGCAGCGTCAGCGCCGACGAGCAGGCGGCGGCGGTGTGGCTGGAGCAGCACTGGGGGTTGACGACGTCGTCGCCACCAACGTGTTCTGCGCGCCCACGCCGTACGAGCCGGGGTGCCGTCACGTGGCCTTCTGGGTGGCCGCGCTGACCGAGCGCCGGCTCACTACGGCGCGTGGGCCTACACCGCGGAGAGCCTGAGCGCCTACCCGGAGACCGGCGTCGACTACCAGCGGGGTCCCGCGCCCCGGCCCGAGCGGCTCGCCCTCAGCTTGGAGGCAGTCCGGGCGCCCACGGCTGCCGTGATCGCGCAGCTCCGCGACCAGGGCGTCGACTGGATCTACGCCGACCGGCTCTCGACGCAGGTCTCACCGGATTTGGCCCGGTTCGCGTCGTTGGCCTACGAGAACTCCGACGTCGGCATCTACCGCCTCAGCACGGCCTCGGCCTAGCGCACCGAGATCGGGTGGCCGGTGTTTCCGGTGACGGGTGTCCCGGGGACGCGCGCCTGACGAACCGGACGCCCGGCCGACCTCGTCGCACCCGCCTGGCCTCCACGGGCGGTTCCGTCACCTCGGTGCCCCAGGGAGCGGATGGTGAACCTCGTAGTCGGACGTACGTAACGGGCAGGACCCGATGTAGTTCCGCGTCGCCGCGCTGGTCGCCGACTGCAAGCCGTCAGGTAGGTACGTCCGACTACGCGCGTGCCTTCTGAGACCTCGGCGTCGACTCCCGGGAGTCCGGTCGTTCGCGCGGAGAAGGTCCAGCGAGGAGGTCCGGGTCAGCCGCCACGGGCTCGAAGAGGCGATGGCCCGGGGGAAGACCCCCGGGCCATCGCAGGACGACGAACGAACCGGCGACGATCGAGCACGAGCAGCTCGATCAGACGACGGGCTCAGATGTCGTAGTACAGCTCGAACCGCCCTACTTAGCGGCCTTGCTGACGCTGATAGCAACGTAGGCGCTGGGAGAGAGGGTGTATTCGGTGTCTCGAACGCGGAACGTGATGGTGCCATTCGCCGCGACGTTGACCTTTTCGTTGCCCGGGAGCGTGTACATGTCATCGTCGTCGGGGAGGGCGAGGTCTGCCCTTCAGGCGAGCGATCCCTTCTCGTCCGTGAGGATGATGGTGGTCTCGGTGTGGGAATCGGCCATAGATGGATCCTGTCATGAGGGCCGGACCGAACGCGTCCGTAGATGGCACTCCGCTACCGTTCTCGCCCCGTCTCTTCGGCGCACTCCAGCGTCTTCGGCGAGTTCTGCGAGGCGTTCGTCGTGAGGGCCAAGCCGCGCATCTCGGCGATGTCGCTCCACTGGATATCAGGCTTGGCCGCTGTCAGCCGGGACTGATTACTTTCACCGCGTCGCCGATCTCCAGGAGTCGCATGGCGACGGCGTCCATGACGATCTCAACAGAGATCGGCCAGGTTGAAGGTGGGAGCGGATCGGCGTGGTGGCCGAGGCGATGTCATCGAGGCGTAGCCTCCAGAAACCACGAAACCGGCCCCCGATCCCGCGTTTGCGCAGGTCGAAGGCCGGTTCGGTGGCAGGGCGATCTCAGATGTCGTAGTAGAGCTCGAACTCGTGCGGGTGCGGGCGCAGCTGCACGGGCAGCGATCTCGTGGGTGCGCTTGTAGTCGATCCACGTCTCGATCAGGTCGGGCGTGAAGACGTTGCCGGCCGTCAGGAACTCGTGGTCGGCCTCGAGGGAGTCGAGGACGGCGTTGAGCGAGGTCGGCACCTGGTCGATCTCGGCCATCTCGTCCGGCGGGAGCTCGTAGATGTCCTTGTCGATCGGGGCCGGCGGCTCGATCTTGTTCTTGATGCCGTCGAGGCCGGCGAGCAGCAGCGCCGAGAACGCGAGGTAGGGGTTCGCCGACGGGTCGGGGAAGCGGGTCTCGATGCGCTTGGCCTTCGGGTTGGAGCCGGTGATCGGGATCCGGACCGAGGCCGAGCGGTTGCGCGAGGAGTAGACCAGCGAGATCGGGGCCTCGAAGCCCGGCACCAGGCGGTGGTAGGAGTTCACCGTCGGGTTGGTGAAGGCCAGCAGCGACGGGGCGTGCTTGAGGATGCCGCCGATGTACCAGCGCGCCATGTCGGACAGGCCGCCGTACCCGGTCTCGTCGTAGAACAGCGGCACGCCGTCGTTCCACAGCGACTGGTGCACGTGCATGCCCGAGCCGTTGTCACCGAAGATCGGCTTCGGCATGAAGGTGACCGACTTGCCGTTGCTCCCAGGCGGTGTTCTTGATGAGGTACTTGAACTTCATCACGTCGTCGGCGGCCTTGAGCAGCGTGTCGAAGCGGTAGTTGATCTCCGCCTGGCCGGCGGTGCCGACCTCGTGGTGGGCGCGCTCGACCTGCAGGCCGGCTTCTCGAGGTTCTTGACCATCTCGGCGCGCAGGTCGCTGTAGTGGTCGTAGGGCTCGACGGGGAAGTAGCCGCCCTTGAACCGGGCCTTGTAGCCGAGGTTGTCGCTCGCCCTCGTCGCCGGAGTTCCACCAGCCCTCCGACCGAGTCGATCTGGTAGTAGCCGTCGTTGACCTTGGTGGAGTAGCGCACGTTGTCGAAGATGTAGAACTCCGCCTCGGGGGCGAAGAACGCCGTGTCGGCGATGCCGGTGGTCGACGAGGTAGGCCAGCGCCTTGCGGGCGATGTTGCGCGGGTCGCGCGAGTAGGGCTCGCCGGTGATCGGGTCGTGGATGAAGAAGTTGACGTTCAGCGTCTTCGCCTTGCGGAACGGGTCGATGTAGGCGGTGGTCGGGTCCGGGAACAGCGACATGTCCGACTCGTTGATGGCCTGGAAGCCACGGATCGAGGAGCCGTCGAAGTTCAGGCCGTCCTCGAAGACGCTCTCGTCGAACGACGACACCGGCACGGTGAAGTGCTGCATGATGCCGGGCAGGTCGCAGAAGCGGACGTCGACCATCTCGACGCCCTCGTCCTTGATGTAGGCGAGCAGCTCCTCGCTGGTCTGAACATTCGTCCTCCTTGGCCGGCGCCCGTGCGGGCGCAGCCGTCACATTCGGCGGTGTGAGAGCCCGGCGCGGCGCTGCGCCGGACAGCCCGAAATTACGAACGGGCCGTTTCTTGACCGTATCGGGTTTATTTCCCCGGCGTAACAGGTGGTCCGGCGCTGGACCCGGGCAGGCGCGCGTCTCTAGGCTGGGCGCCGTGACCAGCCACGGCGGCGACTGCGCTTCGAGACCGCCTCCTGGGGGCGCCGCGTCCTCGCGCTGCTGGTCGACTGGCTCGCCTCGACGCTGGTGGTCGTCGCCATCGTCGGCACCGACGCGTACGGCGAGCAGGGCGGCCCGAGCGGCTTCCTCGTCCTCGGCGGTCTACGTCGCTCGAGTCGGCCCTCTTCACCTGGCTGCTCGGCCGGCTCCTTCGGCAAGCTCGCCACCGGCCTGCGCGTCGTGCCGGCCGACGGCGGTGGCGCCCGATCAACCCGCTGCGCTGCTGCTGCGCGCAGGTGCTGGTCGCCCTGGTCATCCCGCCGCTGGTCTTCCGGCCCGACGGCCGCGGCCTCCACGACCTGGTCGCCGGCACCGCGACCGTCACCAAGGACACCTACGCGTCGTTGATACCGACATGACACATCTTAACAGGCGGCTCGCAGCGCGCGCTCCTGGTGCCCGTCGCTCGCTGTGCGCGCCGGGTGCGGCGGGGGGTGCGAGGCCCGACACCAACACCTACCTCCTCACCGACCTCGAGGGCGGCAGGTGCCGTCGATCCCGACGCCCTGCCCCGGTCGAGACGCGCGGCACCGTCCCGACGAAGACCGACGGCGCCGACGCCACCGACCCGGGCGCCGGACGGTGCACCGGCGACCCTGCGTCGAACGGCGTGGCTGCGATCGGCGACCTCGACACCGTCCACGTCAGCGGTGGCGACGAGAACCCGCCGCCGGTCCTCGAGGCCGACCACCCTTCGGCCGACGGCGACGACTTCGACCGCCACCCTGAACCTCGGACCGGGCAGCCGACGTCGATCCGTCGCGTCGACGACACCTTCTACGCCGACACGAGCGACGGGGCTCGGTCGTCGTCGACCCCAGCGAGCCCACGGCGCCTCCACGGCCGTGCGGCGCTCGTGCCCGCGCTGCTGTGCCTGGAACCCGCTCGCCCGACCTGCGAGCGTCCTCGAGGCGCGCAGGAGGTCACCGAGGGCGGCCCGACCGACATCGACGGCGTCGCGGTGACGTCGTACCGTTCACGCTCGACCTCGCGGAGTGCCGCAGCCCTCCCTGATCGTCCCGGCCGACGTCCCGGCGACGGCCGAGGTGACGCTGTCACTCGACGCGGACGACCTGCCGGTGCGCTCGACTTCGACCTGGGGCCCCAGCTCGCCGCGTCGGCTACACCGACTGGGGCGTCCCCGTCGACATCGAGGCGCCCGCGCGTCGCCCGACATCCCGCCGCTGGTGGCGGTCTACTGGACGGCACCCGGGGTTTCGAAGCTCTGCCTGGCGGCCCTCGCACCTCAACCAGCGGTGGTGGCGGTGGTCGAGGTGTGAGGAGCGCTAGGCGGATTCAACCTGCGTCTGCAACACCGGTGTTGTTGTCGTGTTCGGAGCAGTTGTCGAGGCTTCGCGGCCCAGCCAGTCTGTTTCGGGCGGTTGTCTAGCTTGATCGCACGCTTCGAGATCCCGTGCCGTGTACACATCGTGCCTTCGGTATTCTGTCGCAGCAGTCCGTCTTTGTTCTTGTTGCTGTGCCGTTGCCAGGTGAGGCTCTTCGCAGAAGTAGATGTTCAGTTCTGTGGCCTCAGCTATCTTCGCGCTGTCTGCCAGCTCCACTCCCTGTTCCCAGTTCAGTGTCTTGATCATCAGCTCTCGCAGGCCCGCGAGCGCTGTGGTGATCTCTCTTGCACGCGAGCGCACCGTGGTTGTCGCGCAGGTGTAGCAGTACAACTAATCCGGCGGTGCGTTCCACGAGGGTCCCTATCGCGGTGTCGTTGCCGGCTCCGGTGATGAGATCACCTTCCCAGCGCCCTGTCACCGCGCGATCAGCGACGTCTGGACGATCCGCGATGTTGATCACTCCCTTCCGCCGCTTCGCGCGCGTCGTACCTGCCCTTGCGTTGTTGCGCAGCTCCGACCGGTACGCAGGTGCTTCCAGGTGATGTTCGAGCCTACACGCCCTGTTGGATCACTGGTAGATCGTCTCGGTGACACCTGTATCTCCGCATCGTCGGGGTCTTCTTCGAGCCTGTTCGAGATCTGCTCGGGCGAATGATCGTCCTTCGTGCTCTGCCACCGCGCGCACTTCAGTCGGTGCCTCGCTTCTCTGGCGCGCGATCCTCCGGCCCTGGCGCGCGCATCCGTGCCCTGCTTGCCGCGCCGCCCGGTGAGCCCACCGGAGCCTTTATTGCGGCCAGCTCGCGGCTGATCGTCGAGGGCGCACGGCCCCACGTGCCGCCATCTGTCTCACGCCCAGGCCGCTGTGGCGCAGACAAGCGATCTCTTCACTATCAGCAAACTACAACCTGCACCAGGCACCTTTGCTCGCAACTATGTATCTACACCACCAGATCTTGCAAACAACCGCTGTGCCTTAGCCCGCGCCTTTCCCCGCACCTCGCCAGCCTCTACCACCGATAGCCCCTCCGCGACCTGCTCCCTGAACTCCTGCTGTACCCCCGTCCTCGTCGGTGGCCTTCCCATCTCCCATACCCCGTCCCTACCCGGTGTTGCGCACGCACTTCGGACTCGACCTCGCCACGAGCCTCGAAACCTCGGTGAGCGCTGGCGGTGGTTGAGGTGTGAGGAGCGCTAGCGACGAGCCTCGAAACCCGGTGAGCCGGGAGTCGGTCTCGTGCGGGGTCGACCGGGAGGGGCTGGGTCAGCGGCCGCGCATGTTGCCGCGCATGCCCTTCATGCTGGTCGGCACCGGGCCGCGGGGCATGCGGGATCTTGGGCCGGCTGGGCGTCGAGGGCCTTGATCCGGTTGAGGACGTCGGTGATCTCGGCGGGCTTCACGCTCGCGGCCGAGCTTCTGGACGTGACGCACCAGCTTGGGCAGCGGCACCTCGCCCTCGCCGTTGCCGACGACGACCTCGTGGATCGGGGTCTCCGCGGCGACCCGCTCGTGCTTGCGGCGCTCGCTGGCCATCAGGGTCTTGACCCGGTTGGGGTTGCCCTCACCGACCAGGACGATGCCGGGAGGGCCGACGACCCGGTGCACCATGTCCTGCTGCTTGGTGAAGGCCACGACCTCGTCGGTCGTCCAGCCGCGGCGCAGCATGACAGGGCGCGGGCGGCGGCACCGAGCTGACCCTCGAGTCGGCTTGAACGCCGCCTTCTGGGCGCGCCGGCTGAAGACGATCATCATCGCGAGCACGCCGAAGAGCACGGCGCCGATCGCGGCGATCACGAGCGAGAACGTGCCGGACCCGGGGAGCAGCTAGAAGACGCCGAAGCCGATCGCACCGGCGACCAGGAAGCCGCCGAGCATCCAGCAGACCGAGCCGCGGGTCGTTCTCCTTCGACATCTTGTAGGTCATGACGATCTGGCGACGCCGGCTCATCTTGCTCGGGTCGGTCTCGGCGCGCTTGGCGGCGCGCTTGTCCGCTCGGGAGAGCTTCGGCTCCTTGGCCATCGGTCTGGTGCTGCCTTACTACGCGGTGGAACGAATCCAGTGGTCGGACGGTGTGGTGCTGCTCAGGCGGGAGCGCCCTGGCGGGCTTCCATCGCCTGACGGTACAGCCGACCGGCCCGGTAGGACGAACGGACCAGCGGTCCGGACAGCGCCCCGGAGAAGCCGATCTCGTCGGCCTCGTCCTTCAGCTCGACGAACTCCTCCGGCTTGACCCACCGCTCGACGGGGTGGTGGCGCAGCGGAGGGGCGGAGGTACTGGGTGATCGTGATGATCTCGCAGCCGGCGTCGTGGAGGTCCTGCAGCGCCTGGCTGACCTCCTCGCGGGTCTCGCCCATCCCGAGGATCAGGTTGGACTTGGTGACCAGGCCGAAGTCGCGGGCCTGGGTGATCACGTCGAGCGAGCGCTCGTAGCGGAAGGCCGGGCGGATCCGCTTGAAGATCCGCGGCACGGTCTCGACGTTGTGGGCCAGCACCTCGGGGCGCGACTCGAAGACCTCGCGCAGCAGGTCGGGCTTGCCGTTGAAGTCGGGGATGAGGTTCTCGACGCCGGTGCCGGGGTTGAGCTCGTGGATCATCCGCACGGTCTCGGCGTAGAGCCAGGCACCGCCGTCGGGCGAGGTCGTCGCGGGCGACGCCGGTGATCGTGGCGTAGCGCAGCTCCATCTTCTGCACCGACTCGGCGACCCGGCGGGGCTCGTCGCGGTCGAGGGGCTGCGGCTTGCCGGTGTCGATCTGGCAGAAGTCGCAGCGCCGGGTGCACTGCTCGCCGCCGATGAGGAAGGTCGCCTCGCGGTCCTCCCAGCACTCGAAGATGTTGGGGCAGCCCGCCTCCTGGCAGACCGTGTGCAGGCCCTCGCTCTTCACCAGCTTCTCAGCTCGTTGTACTCCGGGCCCATCTTGGCCCGGGTCTTGATCCACTCCGGCTTGCGCTCGATCGGCGTCTCGGCGTTGCGGACCTCGAGGCGCAGGAGCTTGCGGCCTTCGGGCACGGGGGCGGGCGTCGGGGTCGTCGTCACCGTCCCAACCCTACGCCGGGTGCACGCTCACCCCAACGTGAGACGGGCGACCTCCGGCGGGCCCTGGCCGGCGGTCAGGGCATGTCGCGGCGCCGGAAGAGCAGCAGCGACGGGACGCCCGCCAGGAGGAGCACGCCCCCGTAGTAGCGACCGCCCTGGCCCAGGGTCACCTTGCGCCGCTCCTCGCAGGCCTTCGGGTCCGTGGGCGGGTTGCCGCTGAAGCACTCGTTGGGCACGTTGCGGTAGTACTCCGCGCCGTCCTGGACGATCGCGGCCGCGTTGACCGTGGGCTCCCAGCGTCCGATGTCGCTGGTGCCGATCAGACCGATCGCGATCCCCCCGGCGACCGAGATGCCGAAGAGCACCCCGAGCGTGAGCACGGTGCTCCGGAACAGCATGGTCAGGGCGAAGCCGCCGAGCGCTGCGGCCGCGGCGAACACGGACCCGCGGGCCCCCTGGAGCAGACCGTCGTGCAGCGCGCCGGAGCGGACCGGCACGTCGCGCATCCCGGCGATCCCGCGCAGCGCCAGCCAGTAGGCGCCGGCGACGACCAGGCACACCACGAGAGCGGTCAGCGTGACCGCCACCGCCTTGGCCGCCCAGACCAGCATCCGTCGGGACTGGAAGAGCACCTGGTTGCTCATCGACCCGGTCGCCCAGTCGTGCCCGGCGAACGTGGTGCCCATCAGCATCATCAGCACGATGAGCACGGTCACCACCCCGATGCCCGAGCTCTGGGTGCGCTCGTAGTCGAGGTCGAGGGTGTCGCGGTAGAGGTAGTACTCCAGGCGGGGGAGGACCGCCTCCTCGCACGCCGCCTGGACGTCGTCGGCCTTGCCCACGCCGTACCGTCCCGGCCGCTTCACGCAGCGATCGACCTCCTGCAGGCCGTAGGACTGGGTGTCGGCGTCGACCTGGGCCTGGGCCTCGGCGACCTCGGCGTCGCTGAAGCTGCGCGTGTTGTAGGCGGTCGAGGCCAGGAAGAGCGCCGGGACCGCCACGGCCGCGATCAGCAGCAGGACGACCGCGCGTCGCCATCGCAGGCGGGTCAGCTCGACGCCGACGGCGCGCACGAACGTGTTCACGCGACCTCCCCGGTGTCGTGGCCGAGAGTGTCGGCCGACGTGAGCTCGAGGAAGACCGACTCGAGGTCGCGACGCTCGGCGGTGAGCCCGGTCAGCCAGATGCCGGCGTCGGCGAGGGTGCGGGTGATGGCGGCCGGGTCCTCGGACTCCACCCGGACCCCGGTCGGCGAGGCCGAGACGACGAACCCGGCGCTCGACAACGCCACCCCGGCGGCGGCCGCGTCGGGCACGGTCACGGCGTAGGTCCCTGGGCCCGAGTCGATCAGCTCGTCGACCCGCCCGGAGGCCAGGAGTCGGCCGTTGCCGATGATCGTCGCCGAGGTGCACACCGCTGGACCTCGGCGAGGATGTGGGAGCTGAGCAGCACGGTCACGCCGCGCTCGCCCAGGTCGCGGATGGTGTCGCGGATCTCGCGGATGCCCGCCGGGTCGAGGCCGTTGGTCGGCTCGTCGAGGATCAGCAGCTGCGGGTCCTTGAGCAGCGTCGCGGCGATCGCGAGCCGCTGCTTCATGCCGAGGGAGTAGCCCTTGAAGCGGTCCCTCTCGCGACCGGTGAGCCCGACGATCTCGATCGCGGCGTCCACCCGGGCCCGCGGTGCACCGATGCTGCGGGCGAGCAGCTGCAGGTTGCGGCGTGCCGCTGAGGTTGGGCGAGAACTTCGGCATCTCCACCACCGCGCCGACCCGGTCGATCACGTCGGGCAGGTGCTGCGGCACCTCCTGGCCGAAGAGCCGCATCCGGCCTCGACTGGCGTGCGCCAGGCCGAGCAGCATCCGGATCGTCGTCGTCTTGCCGGAGCCGTTGGGTCCGAGGAAGCCGTGCACGCCGCCGGCGGGGACCGCCAGGTCCAGGTCCTGCGACGGCGACGCGCAGCCCGCCGCGCCTGCGTGCGGAACTCCTTGCGGAGTCCGGAGGTCTCGATGACCAGCTCACCCGAGGTTCCCGTGTCCACGGGCGTAGTGGATCACGGCCGGACGAGCTCGATCCTCGGGACACGCCCGGGCTGCCGGGGCGCGGGTCGTAGTCGGGCGTCGGCTCGTACGACGTCCAGTCGAGGTAGTGGCGCAGGTGCCGCTCCACCGTCGGGATCACGTCGGTGACGGTCACCGGTCGGCCGAGCTCCTGGCTGAGCGTGGTGACGCCGGCGTCGGCGATGCCGCAGGGCACGAACCGGTCGTACCAGCCGAGGTCGACGTCGCAGTTGAGGGAGAAGCCGTGCATGGTGACGCCGCGGCTGACCCGGATGCCGATGGCGGCGATCTTGCGCTCGGGGCGGGTCCCGCACCCGGCTCGTCGGCGCGGAGCCAGACGCCGCTGCGTCCGGGCACCCGGGCGGTGGCGACGCCGAGGTCGGCACACACCTGGATCAGCGCCTCCTCGACCCGGCGCACGTAGTCGACGACCTTGACGTGGTCGGGCAGGCCGCACGATCGGGTAGCCGACGAGCTGGCCGGGGCCGTGGAAGGTGATCTTGCCGCCGCGGTCGACGTCGATCACCTCGGCGCCGACCGGGGTCGGCAGGGCGTTCGTGGGCGTCGGTGCGCTTGCCGGCGGTGTAGACGGGCGGGTGCTCGAGCAGCAGCACGGTCGGTGGACGGGTGCCCGCGACCACCTCGGCGTGCACCTCGCGCTGCAGCTCCCAGGCCGTCGTGTAGTCGACCGCGTCGGCGCCGAGGCCGGCCACCTCGAACTGGAGCTCACTCACGTCGTCGAGCCTACGCGCTCGCCCAGGAAGGCGAGCTCGGCCGGCATCACCCGGGTCGAGTAGTCCAGGCTGTGCCCGCCCTCGCCGAAGGTGCTGGTGACGTCGGCGCCGGGCGGGAAGCCCTCGACGTAGGCCCGGGTCGCGGCGTAGAAGCCGTCGCTGGTCCCGACGTCGACCCGCACCGGGATGCCGGCGAGGTCGCCCTGGGAGCCCATCACCGAGAAGCGCTCGTACTCCGCGGCGCCGGCGAAGCCGTCGGGGTGCGCGGCGGTCGCGTCGGTGTAGAGGCCCGGGCTCGACGCGCACACGGCGCGGACCCGCGCCGCCCCGAGGATCGGCGGCGAGCCGGAGGACGCCGTACCCGCCCATCGACCAGCCGAGGAGGCCGAGCCGGTCGGTGGTGATCGCGAGGTCGGCGGACCGCTCGGTGAGGAGCGGGAGGAGCTCGTCGGTGACCATCGCGCCGGCGTCCTCGCCGGTCGGGCGCGGGTGCCAGAAGGTGTTGCCGCCGCTGACGGTGGCGATCGCGAACGGCGCGACGCCGGCCGCGACCGCGCGGGCCAGGGCGCCGGGGAGGTCCCACGCGTCACCGAGGAGGACGGCGGTGGAGCCGCCGTGGCCGTGCAGCGCCACGACGAGCGGCAGCACCTCGTCGGCCGGGCCCGGCGGTCGCACGAGCGACCAGGCGACGCGGGCGCCGAGGCGGTGCTCGGAGACGAACGAGTCGCGGACGACGGGGCCGGGCTCCACCGGCCGGTCGCGCTGCTCGGGGCTCGACGACCGCACGAGCGGCACGCCGACGCCGGCTGCGGCGGCCGCGGCGGCTGCGGTGCCCGCGCCCAGCAGCAACGACCGGCGGCTCAGCACCGCCCCAGCATGCCATCCGAGCAGCCTGTGGATGACGCGACGCACGATCGCGCCCGACGGCGCAGGATGGGGCCATGGGCACTCCGGGCAGCCACCGCAGACGGCGTCCGGCCCGCGCGGTCCTGACCCTCGCTGGGCTGGTCGTGGCGGCCTGCACCCTGGTCCTGACCTGCCTCGGGGTGCTGGCGGGAGGCTCCGACCCGGAGCCTCGGCTGGTGCCACGGGTGGGGGAGGTCGCGGCGAGGGCGGGTTCGCTGGCTCGCCGGACGGAGGTGGTGCCCCGCGACGTCCTGCGGGTCTGGGACGCGGCGCGTGCGACGGCCTGGGAGTCCGCCGACAGCGAGGGCCTGGCCCGGCTCTACATGCCGGACTCGGTCGCCGGGCGCCGCGACGTACGACTCCTGCGGCAGTGGTCGGCGCGCTCGCTGCGCGTCACCCGCCTCGAGCCGCAGGTCCTCGCCCTCGACGTCGAGCAGGCGAGTGCGACGCACCTCGTGCTCCTGGTCACCGACCGGCTCGCCGTCGTGCGCGCCGAGCGCGACGGCGAGCCCGTGCGGCTGCCGCGCGACGAGCCGAGCACTCGTCGAGTCGTGCTCGTCCACGACGACGGTGCCGGGTGGCGGGTCGCCGCGGTGACCGAGGTCTAGGGCGAGAAATGCCCTAGGGCCTGGGCCGGGAGGGGCCGTCAGTCAGGCAGTCCCGTGGCGAGCAGCTGCTCGACGTCCTGGTCCTGGAACGTGAAGCCCGCCTCCTGCAGGGCGGCAGGGCGGACGTTGAGCGACCCGAGCAGCTCCGAGCTCATGTCGCCGGCAGCCACCTTGAGCACCGCGGCCGGCACGTGCAGGAAGGCCGGGCGGTGGACCGCAGCGGCCAACGCCTTGGTGAACTCCGCGTTGGTCGGTGCGGTCGGGAGGCAGCAATGTTGAAGGGCCCCGAGGCGCTCGGGTGCTCCGCGAGGTGGACGACGGCCCCGACCCAGTCGCGCAACGACGACATCGGCATGTACTGCTCGCCGTTGCCGAGACGACCACCGACGCCGGCCTTGAACTGGAGCGCCTGCTGCTTGAGCGGAGCCGCCCGGTGGTCCATCACCGGCGACGTGCGCAGGATGCAGACCCGCGCGCCGGCCTTGTCGGCGGCGGCCGTCGCCGCCTCCCACTCACGGGCCACCTCGGTGAGCAGGGCGTGGCCGCGGGTGTCGGCGGCCTCGGTCAGGACGGCGTCGCCGTGGTCGCCGTAGTAGGAGATGCCGTTGCCGGCCAGGAACGCCGGCGGGGTGGGCGCCGCGGCGATCGCCTCGGCCAGCACCCGGGTGGTGACCACCCGGCTCTCGCGCAGGGCGTTCGCCCACTTCTCCGAGTGCGGGTTGCCCAGCGTGGGGGCGCCGGCGAGGTTGACCACGACGTCCGCGCTGTCGATCACCGGCTGCGGCGACCCGCCCGGCGTAGGGGTCCCAGGTCGCCTCGTCGGGTCCGCTGCTGGGTCGTCGTACGAGGGAGACCACGCGGTGGCCGTGCTCGGCGAGCGCGGCACCGAGGTGGGTGCCCAGGAAGCCGGACGAGCCGGCGATGACGACGGTGAGAGGGGCCATGCGCCTAGCCTCCCAGACCTGCGGACGGCCTCGTCCCCCCGGAGGGGTGCCCGACACGCCGACACCAGATCTGGTCCCACAATTGTGGCCGACCACTACATATCGTGTTCGACGCAGCTGGTTCGCTCCCGTCATCCAGGCGGGACGAGGCAAGAGGGAACCCGGTGAGACTCCGGGACTGCCCCGCAGCGGTGAGTGGGAACGACCGCCGTCACCGAGCACTGGGTCCACCGGACCTGGGAAGCGACGGCCAGTAGGGGTCGAGACCGAGCGATCGTCGCGGCGTGCCCACGAGTCCGAAGACCTGCCAGCGCACCACACCCGTCGGGTGCGGTGGTCCGAGGCCGCGTGGGACGGCCGACGGCTCGTACGACGCACGCCCCGGCTCGTGCTCGTACCCCGTCGTCCTCCCGCACGGCCCGGACCGTCCAGGACCGATCTCGCGAGGAGAGAGCATGACGGTCACCGCAGCACCCATCCCCACCCGCGTCACCTCGATGCAGGTGCGCAAGCGCAACGGCGACACCGAGGACCGGTCGACGTCAACAAGATCGTGCGCGCCGTCGACCGCGTCGCGCCGACCTGGACGACGTCGACCCGATGCGGGTCGCCACCCGCACCATCAGCGGCCTGTACGACGGCGCCACCACCGCCGAGCTGGACCGGCTGTCGATCCAGACCGCGGCGGAGATGATCGGCGAGGAGCCGCAGTACTCCCGGCTCGCCGGCCCGGCTGCTGGCCGGCTACGTCGAGAAGGAGGTCCGCAACCAGGGCGTCGCCTCGTTCAGCCAGTCCGTCGCGCTGGGCACGCCGAGGGTCTGATCGGCGACGACACGGCGAGGTTCGTCAAGGACAACGCCCGCAAGCTCGACTTCGCGATCGACGCCGCCGCCGACCACCGCTTCGAGTACTTCGGGCTGCGCACGGTCTACGACCGCTACCTGCTGCGGCACCCCACCAGCCGACTGGTCATCGAGACCCCGCAGTACTTCCTGCTGCGGGTGGCCTGCGGGCTCGCCCGGACGCCGGCGCGAGGCGATCGAGTTCTACCGGCTGATGTCGCAGCTGGCCTACCTGCCCGAGCAGCCCGACGCTGTTCAACTCCGGCACCCGGCACACCCAGATGTCCTCGTGCTACCTGATCGACTCGCCGCGCGACGACCTCGACTCGATCTACTCCCGCTACGCAGCAGGTCGCCAAGCTCTCCAAGTTCGCCGGCGGCATCGGGATCGGGTTCTCCCGGGTCCGCGTCGCGGGGGCGCTGATCCGCGGCACCAACGGGCAGTCCAACGGGATCGTGCCGTTCCTGCGCACCCTCGACGCCTCGGTCGCCGCGGTCAACCAGGGCGGTCGGCGCAAGGGCGCGGCCTGCGTCTACCTCGAGCCGTGGCACCCCGACGTCGAGGAGTTCCTCGAGCTGCGCGACAACACCGGCGAGGACGCGCGACGCACGCACAACCTCAACCTCGCCAACTGGGTCCCCGACGAGTTCATGCGTCGGGTCGAGGCCGACGGCGCCGTGGTCGCTGATCGACCCCGACCAGGCGCCCGAGCTGCCCGACCTGTGGGGCGAGGCGTTCGACGCGGCCTACCGGCCGGCCGAGGAGGAGGGCCGCTACGTGCGCCAGGTCCAGGCCCGTGAGCTCTACGGCAAGATGATGCGCACGCTCGCCCAGACCGGCAACGGGTGGATGACCTTCAAGGACGCCTCGCAACCGGACCTGCAACCAGACCTCGGACGCCCCTGGCGGGCCGGTCGTGCACCTGTCCAACCTGTGCACCGAGATCATCGAGGTCTCCTCCGACGACGAGACGGCGGTGTGCAACCTCGGGTCGATCAACCTCGCCCAGCACCTCACCGGCGTCGACGGCGACGGCTCGCGACGTCGACTGGGACAAGCTGCGCGACACCGTGCGCACCGCAGTGCCGCTCCTGGACCGGGTGATCGACATCAACTACTACCCGAGCGACCAGGCCGCCGCCTCCAACCCGCGCTGGCGCCCGGTCGGGCTCGGCCTGATGGGCCTGCAGGACGTGTTCTTCGCCCTCGGGCTGCCGTTCGACTCCGCCGGAGGCGCTCGAGCTGTCCACCCGGATCTCCGAGGAGGTCTACCTGACCGCGCTCGAGGTCTCGTGCGACCTGGCCGCAGCGCCACGGCGCCGCACCCGGCCTTCGACCGAGACCCGTGCGGCGCGCGGGCGTGCTGCAGCCGGACCTCTGGCGGCGCCGCGCCGACCCAGACCGAGCGCTGGGACGCACTGCGTGCCGGCGTCGCCGAGCACGGCCTGCGCAACTCGCTGCTGGTCGCGATCGCGCCGACCGCGACCATCGCCTCGATCGCCGGCTGCTACGAGTGCATCGAGCCGCAGGTCTCCAACCTGTTCAAGCGCGAGACGCTGTCGGGGGAGTTCCTCCAGGTCAACGCCGCGCTGGTCCGCGAGCTCAAGGCCCGCGGACTGTGGACCGCCGAGGTGCGCGAGGCGATCAAGCGGGCCGAGGGGTCCGTGCAGGGCATCACCGAGCCCTGCCCGAGGACGTACGACGGCTCTTCCGCACCGCCTGGGAGCTGCCGCAGCGGGCGCTGATCGACATGGCGGCCGAGCGCGTCGGCCGTACATCGACCAGAGCCAGTCGCTCAACCTCTTCATCGCGGGCCCGTCGATCGGGAAGCTCTCCTCGATGTACCTGCACGCGTGGAAGTCCGGGCTCAAGACGACCTACTACCTGCGCTCGCGACCGGCCACCCGGATCCAGCAGACGACGACGAGCGTCGGTCACGCGCCGACGCCGTCGACCGCCACCGACCATCACCCTGACCGCCGACGACGAGGCCCTGGCCTGCTCGCTCGAGAACCCCGAGAGCTGCGAGGCCTGCCAGTGACCACGACCGACCCCGACGCCCAGGACCGGCGGAGGCTGCTCGACCCCGGGATGAACCTCACCCTGCGGCCGATGCGCTACCCGCACTTCTACGAGCGCTACCGCGACGCGATCAAGAACACCTGGACCGTCGAGGAGGTCGACCTGCACTCCGACCTGAAGGACCTGCAGCGGCTCACCGACGCCGAGCGGCACCTGGTCTCGCGGCTGGTCGCGTTCTTCGCGACCGGCGACACGATCGTCGCCAACAACCTGGTGCTCAACCTCTACCAGCACATCAACTCGCCCGAGGGGCGGCTCTACCTCTCCCGCCAGCTCTTCGAGGAGGCGGTGCACGTGCAGTTCTACCTGACCCTGCTCGACACCTACGTGCCCGACGAGAACGAGCGGCACGAGGCGTTCGCGGCGGTCGACAACATCGCGTCGATCAAGGCCAAGGCCGACTTCTGCTTCGCGTGGATCGACTCGGTCTTCGACCTCGACGCCGCTCGAGACCCGGGAGCACCGCCGGACGTTCCTGCTCAACCTGATCTGCTTCGCGGCGGTGATCGAGGGGCTGTTCTTCTACGGCGCGTTCGCCTACGTCTACTTCCTGCGCTCGCGCGGCCTCCTCAACGGCCTCGCGTCCGGCACCAACTGGGTCTTCCGCGACGAGTCGATGCACATGGCGTTCGCCTTCGACGTCGTCGACACGGTGCGGGACGAGGAGCCCGACCTCTTCGACGACGAGCTGGCCGCCCAGGTCGCGCCAGATGCTGATCGACGGCGTCGACGCCGAGGCGCAGTTCGCCGAGGACCTGCTCGGCGGTGGCGTCGCCGGCCTGTCCACGGCCGACATGCGCGCCTACCTGGAGTACGTCGCCGACCGACGGATGGAGCGGCTCGGCCTGCCGCCGATCTACGGGTCGCGCAACCCGCTGGCGTTCATGGAGCTCCAGGACGTGCAGGAGCTGTCGAACTTCTTCGAGCGGAAGGTCTCGGCCTACCAGGTCGGGGTCAGCGGCGCGGTGTCGTTCGACGACGACTTCTGAGCCGCTGAGGACGCACGACGGCCCGGGACCAGCAGGTCCCGGGCCGTCGTGGGGTGCTGGGCCTGCTGGGCCGAGCTGGCCGGCTTGCGGTGGTTTCGACCCGCGGGTCGCGACTTCGTGCCTCAGTCGGCGCCGCTTGCTCAACCTCTTCGCGCCAGGCAGTCCGCTCATGCTTCGCGGTCTGCCTGCCCTCAGACCTCAGTCGCGCCGCTTGCTCAACCTCTTCGCGCTGCAGTGCCCGCTCGTGTCTCGCGGCCTGCCGCTCAGACCTCGAACGCGCCGGACTCGAGGCGCTTCTTGACGTCCTGGAGGAAGCGGCCGGCGTCGGCGCCGTCGACCAGGCGGTGGTCGTAGGTCAGCGACAGGTAGACCATGTGGCGCACCGCGATCGTCTCGCCGAGGTTGGCGTCGTCGATCACGACGGGCCGCTTCACGACCGCACCGGGGCCGAGGATCGCGACCTGCGGCTTGTTGATGATCGGGGTGTCGAACAGGGCCCCGAAGCTGCCGAGGTTGGTGATCGTGAAGGTGCCGCCGGAGAGCTCGTCGGGGGTGATCTTGTTGGTGCGGGTGCGCTCGGCGACGTCGGCGATCTTCTTGGCCAGCCCGGCGATCGAGAGGTCACCGGCGTCCTTGACGACCGGCGTCAGCAGGCCCTTCTCGGTGTCCACGGCGAACGCGATGTTCTCGCGGTCGAAGTAGGTCACCTCGCCCTTCTCGGTGTCGATCGCCGCGTTGAGCTTGGGGTGCTGCTTGAGCGCGTCGATCGCCGCCTTGGCGAAGAACGGCAGGTAGGTCAGCTTCACGCCCTCGCGGGCCAGGAAGTCGGCCTTGGCCGCCTCGCGCAGCCGCGCGATCGTGGTGACGTCGACCTCCATGACCTGGGTCAGCTGGGCCGCTGGTCTGCAGCGACTCGACCATCCGGGTGGCGATCACCTTGCGCAGCCGCGAGATCTTCTCGGTCGTGCCGCGCAGCGGCGACGGGTCCACCGAGGGAGCGCTCGCGCCGGACGAGGCGGCCGGCGGCTGCGCGCGGCCGAGGGGCGGCGGCCGGGGCCGGGGCCTGCTTGGCCTTCGCGGCGTCGAGGACGTCCTGCTTGCGGATGCGGCCACCGACACCGGTGCCCTCACCGAGGACAGGTCGACGCCGTGCTGGGCGGCGAGCTTGCGCACCAGCGGGGTGACGTAGCCGCCGCGTCCCTGCTCGGGGCGCTGCTCGACGAGCTGCTCGGCCGCGGGCTGGCCTCCGGCTCCGGGCTCCTTCTCGGGCTCGGGCGCGGGCTCGGCTTCTTGCTCGGGCTCGGGCTCCGGCTCGGGCTCCGTCTCGGGCTCCGGCTCGGGCTCGGGCTCCGGCTCGGGCTCGGGCTCCGGCTCCGGCTCCTTCGCGGCGGGCGCGGCAGAGCCGTCGCCGATGATCGCCAGCTCGGCGCCGACCTCGACGGTCTCGTCCTCCTCGGCCTTGATCTCCAGCAGCGTGCCGGCGACGGGCGAGGGGATCTCGGTGTCGACCTTGTCGGTGGAGACCTCGAGCAGCGGCTCGTCGACGGCGACCTCGTCGCCGACCTTCTTCAGCCAGCGGGTGACGGTGCCCTCGGTGACGGACTCACCGAGCGCGGGCAGCGTCACCGACGTACCGCCGCCGCCGCCGGAGCGACGGCCGCGGCCGGCTTGTCGCTCGGCGGGCTCGTCCTGCGCCGGCTCGTCCTCCTCGCGGGGTCTCGTCGCCCGGAGGCAGCTCGCCGGTCTCCTCGGCGACCTCCTCCTCCTGCTCGGCCTTCTTCTCGGCCTCCTCCTCGTCCGCCGGCTGGGCCTCGGGCTCCGCGGAGCCCTCCGCGTCGCCGGACGACTCGCCCTCGTCGCCGATGACCGCCAGCACCGCGCCGACCTCGACGGTGTCGTCCTCGTTGGCCTTGATCTCGAGCAGCGTGCCGGCGACGGGGGAGGGGATCTCGGTGTCGACCTTGTCGGTGGAGACCTCGAGCAGCGGCTCGTCGACCGCGACGGTGTCACCGACCTGCTTGAGCCAGCGGGTGACGGTGCCCTCGGTGACGGATTCGCCGAGGGCCGGGAGGGTGACTTCGGTGGCCATGGGTTTTCCTTCGTCTCGGGTCGGTGCTTGGTCAGGAGTGGGCGTGGAGGCGCTTTGCCGGCGAGGGCCAGGTGCGCCTCGCCGAGCGCCTCGTTCTGGGTGGGGTGGGCGTGCACGAGCGGCGCGACGTCGTCGGCGTACGCCTCCCAGTTGTAGATCAGCTGGGCCTCGCCGATGAGCTCGCCGACCCGGTCGCCGACCATGTGGACGCCGACCACCGGGCCGTCGGCTGCGACGGACCAGCTTGACGAAGCCCTGGGTCTTGAGGATCTGGCTCTTGCCGTTGCCGCCGAGGTCGTAGGTGAGCACCTGGTGCCGTCGTCGCCGTAGGTCGCCGTCGCGGCCTGGCCTCGTCGAGGCCGACCGAGGCGATCTCGGGGTGGGAGTAGGTCACCCGGGGGATGCCGGCCTCGTCGATGGGCTGCGGGTCGAGACCGGCGATGTCCTCGGCGACGAAGATGCCCTGCTGGAAGCCGCGGTGGGCCAGCTGGAGCCCGGGCACGATGTCGCCGACGGCGTAGACGCCCTCGACGTTGGTGCGGCAGCGCTCGTCGGTGAGCACGAAGCCGCGGTCCATCGCGACGCCCGGCCTCCGCGTAGCCGAGGCCGGTCGGTGGACGGGCCGCGGCCGACGGCGACGAGCAGCAGCTCGGCCTCGATGACGTCGCCGCCCTCGACGGTGACGGCGCACGCCGTCGTCGGTGGTCTTCGACGCTCTCGAAGCGGCGTGCCGGTGCGGAAGGCGATCTTGCGCTTGCGGAAGGCCCGCTCGAGGGCCTTGGAGGAGGCCTCGTCCTCGGCGGCGACCAGCCGCGGGAGGGCCTCGACGATGGTGACCTCGGCGCCGAAGCTGCGCCACACGCTGGCGAACTCGCAGCCGATGACGCCGCCGCCGAGCACGATCACCGAGGCCGGCACGCGCTCGAGGCGCAGGGCGTGCTCGGAGGTGAGCACCCGCTCGCCGTCGACCTCGAGGCCGGGCAGGGACCTGGAGTAGGAGCCGGAGGCGAGCACGAGGTGGCGACCGGTGTAGGTCGTGTCGCCGACGGTCGACCTGCGTTCGGCCCGGTGACGCGACCCTCGCCCTCGATGACGGTGATGCCGCGGCACTTGATCAGGCCGGCGAGGCCCTTGAAGAGGCGGGAGACGACGCCGTCCTTGTAGGCGTTGACGCCGGCCATGTCGATGCCGTCGAAGCGTGGCGCGGACGCCGAACTGCTCGGACTCGCGGGCGCTGTCGGCGACCTCGGCGGCGTGCAGCAGCGCCTTGGTCGGGATGCAGCCGACGTGCAGGCAGGTGCCGCCGAGCTTGCCCTTCTCGACCAGCCCGACGCTGAGGCCGAGCTGGGCCGCCCGCAGCGCACAGGCGTAGCCGCCCGAACCCGCACCGAGGATGAGGACGTCGAAGTCGTCGTCGGACGTGCTGGTGTTCACTGTAGGTGATCACCCTTCCCGTGAGTGGACGACCCATCTTTGCACTAGCGACCGCGTCGACCACAAGTGCTCCTCCGTGCGGCTGGCGGGCCCTCGGAGTGCTCGTCGGTGACCGCGGCGGGGCCACCCGGCTCCTCGGCGCGGCCTGCGGGGGCTGCGCGGGCATCCGACCGTGGAGGGGCAGACTGGGCCATGGGATTCTTCGACCGCTTCCGCCGCGGCTCGCGCCACGAAGATGAGTGGACCTGCGAGCGACGGCCACCGCACCGGCTCCACCCGCGTCGCGCGCGTCCGACAAGGTCGACGAGCAGCACCTGCGCGAGTTCGTGACCGAGCAAGCGCGGCGTCGAGGGCTTCGTCGAGCCCCGCACCGCCGTCAGCGACGTCACCCTGCTGCTGGTCGCCCACGACGGTGAGTGGACCCGTCGCCGGGTGCCGTCGGTCAACTGGGCCCACGACTTCGCCAACAAGCACCAGGTGCCGTCCTACGACGCCGCCGTGGTCGGGCATCCCGCAGCGGATGCGCGACTACAACTCCCGGCGTCAAGCAGCAGCGCGCGGCCAGCAGGGCCGACTGACCCGAGCGCCCCGGCCGGCCACGGGGGCTCAGGCCACGGGCGGACAGCGCCGGGCGAACTCGACCAGCGTCGGCGACGGCCGCACCGGTGCCGCCGGCGGTGACGTGGCCGTGGGCCCACCGGAGTTGAACGCCGGGCCGGCGATGTCCAGGTGCGCCCAGGGCAGGCCCGCCGGTGAACTCGCGCAGGAACGCCGCCGCGAACAGCCCGCCGCCCCAGCGGATCCAGTCGTGCTGGGACAGGTCGGCGATCTTGGTGGTGTGGATGCGCTCGTCCATGTGCTCGGGGATCGGCATCGGCCACTGGTCCTCGCCGGCGACGCTCGGCCGGCGGCGAGCACCTGCGCGACGACCTCGTCGTCGACCCATCACGCCGGCGACCTTGTCGCCGAGCGCGACGACCATGTGGCCGGTCAGGGTGGCGACGTCGAGCAGCACGTCGGGCTTCTGCTCGGTCGGCCATCACCAGGGCGTCGGCCGAGGACGAGGCGGCCCTCGGCGTCGGTGTTCATGATCTCGACGGTGGTGCCGCCGTACATCGTGATCACGTCGCCGGGGCGCATCGAGGCCGGCCGACCATGTTCTCGGCCATCGGCGGCGTACGTCGTGACCTCGAGCGGCAGGCCGAGGTCGGCGATCGCGAAGGTCGCCTGGACGACGGCGGCGGCGCCGGCCATGTCGGACTTCATCTCGGCCATGCCCGGCGGCCGGCTTGATGCTCAGGCCGCCGGAGTCGAAGGTGATGCCCTTGCCGACCAGCGCGAGGTGGCGGGTGCGCGCCCTTGGGCGCGTAGGCGAGCTGCACCAGCCGCGGCGGCGCGTCGGAGGCCCTGCCCGACGCCGAGGATGCCGCCGCAGCCGAGCTCGGCGAGCGCGCTCGTCGTCGAGCACCGTGATCGTGACCTTGCCCGCAGCGGCCCCGTGGCCTTGTCCGTGCGCGGCGCACCGGCGTCGGCGAACGCCGGGGGGCGCAGGTCGTTGGGCGGGGTGTTGACCCAGTCGCGGGTGCCGGCGACCGCCGTCGCGACGACCTGGGCCTCCTCGAAGGCGGCGACCGCGTCCTTGCGGCGGGCGATCGGGGTCAGCACGACGACCTCGGCGGCGGCGGTCGCTCGCCGCGTCGGCTGCTTGTAGGTCGGTGAAGCGTGTAGCCGCCGAGCAGGCAGCCCTCGGCCGCGGCGCGCACCAGCGCGGGGGTGTCGGCCGGCAGCGCCAGGGCCACCGAGGCGGCGTTGGTCACCGCGCGGGCGGCGTTGCCCGGCGGCCCGGCGTACGGACGCGGTGGTCGGCGGCGTCGCCGAGGCCCGACCAGCACCAGCAGCGGGGCAGCCGATCGCGCCCGCTGGTCGGGGACCTTGACGACCTCGCCGGCCTTGCCGGTGACCCCGAGCGCGGAGAGCAGCGGCGCGCAGCTTGCGGCCGTAGGCCTCGGCGACGTCCTCGGCGCCCGGCGGCGAGCGTCGCGCCCTTGCGCTCCCGCGAGCGACCCCGACGACGACGGCGTCGGCCCGGGACTTGGCGGGGCTGGCGCTGCGCAGAGGCGTAGGTCGTCACCGACGCAGGATAGGCCAGGCCGCCGGCCGCGGTCGCTGCCGGCCGCGAGGCCCGCTGCGGTAGGTTTCGGCCATGTCGCCAGCCGCACCGGAGGAGCCCGCCGACGCGCTCCTCCGCTCCCCCCTCCACGACCGCCACGAGGCGCTCGGCGCCAAGTTCGCCGAGTTCGGCGGCTGGACGATGCCGCTCGAGTACGCCGGCGAGCGCGGCGGGGTCGTCAAGGAGCACACGGCCGTGCGCACCGCCGTCGGCATCTTCGACGTCAGCCACCTCGGCAAGGTGATGGTCTCCGGCCCGGGTGCGGCGGCGCTTCGTCAACGCCGCCTGACCAACGACCTCGGCCGGATCGGGCCCGGCCAGGCGCAGTACACGCTGTGCTGCGACGCCGAGACCGGCGGCATCGTCGACGACCTGATCGCCTACTACCAGAGCGACGAGCAGGTGCTGCTCGTCCCCAACGCCGCCAACACCGCCGAGGTCGTCCGCCGGCTCCGCGCCGCAGGCGCCCGAGGGCGTCGTCGTCACCGACCACCACCGCGACTACGCCGTGCTCGCCGTGCAGGGCACCCGCTCCGACGAGGTGCTCGGCGCGCGTGGGGCTGCCGACCGGGCACGACTACATGTGCTTCGAGGAGGGCGCGCTTCGACGGTGTCGGGGTGGTCGTGTGCCGCACCGGCTACACCGGCGAGCGCGGCTACGAGCTGATCGTCGAGAACGACACCGCGCCGGCCGCTGTGGGACGCGCTGCTCGCCGCCGGCGAGCCGTACGGCATCGCGCCCTGCGGCCTCGGCGCCCGCGACACCCTGCGCACCGAGATGGGCTACCCGCTGCACGGGCAGGACATCTCGCCTCGACGTCACGCCCAACGAGGCCCGCCTCGGCTGGGCGGTCGGCTGGGAGCAAGGACGCCTTCTGGGGCAAGGAGGCGCTGGTCGCCGAGAAGGAGGCGCGGGCCGCGGCGCCGGCTGCTTCGCCCTGCGCGTCGACCGGCCGCGGCATCCCGCGCCCGCACATGAGCGTCAGCCTGACGCCCGACGTGCTGCTCGGCGAGATCACCTCCGGCACGTTCTCGCCGACCCTGCAAGAAGGGCATCGCGCTGGCGCTGCTGTCGACCGTGGTCGACCCGGAGGCCCAGGTCGGCGTCGACGTCCGCGGGCGGCGCGAGATGTTCCAGATCGTCAAGCTGCCCTTCGTCGACACCTCGGTGCGTGAGTCGTGAACCTGCCCGACCAGCCGCCACCTTCCGAGCGCCGACCGCGTCCGAGCGGCCGTGGTGTGTGGCGCCTCGAGGACGCCGCGGGAGCCGAGGTCGACGCTGAGCGGCGACCTCGCCGAGCAGCGGTTCGCCACCCAGGCCGACGCCGAGTCGTGGGTGGGCGAGATCTTGGCCGACCTGGCCGCCGCCGGCGTCGACGCAGGTGACCCTCTTCGAGCACGAGCGCCAGGTCTACGGACCGATGTCGCTGCACCCCTGAGCCCGGCTCGTGCCGACGGTCCGCGCCTGCACTGCTCCGACCAGGTCGCCGGCCTCTCGGCCGCATGGCCGCCTTCCGCAGGTGGCATCACCCGGTCGCGGCAACCCGTCCGTGGTGCACGACGCCGACGGGCTCGAGCGACGAGCAGCATGGCCGCGTTCGCGCGCTGGACGAACCTCTCCGAGACGACGTTCCTGCTGACGCCCGACCGTCCCGGCGGCCGACTACCGGCTGCGGATCTTCACCCCCGGCGGCGAGCTGCCCTTCGCCGGGCACCCGACGCTCGGCTCGGCGCACGCCTGGCTCGAGGCCGGCGGTTCGCCGCGGCCGACCGCGGCGCGCGTCGTGCAGGAGTGCGGCGCCGGCCTGGTCGTCGTGCGCCGGGGCGACGCGGCTGGCGTTCGCCGGCCCGCCGCTGCTGCGCTCCGGCGCCGCCTCGGCGCCGGAGCTCGCCGCAGGCGACGGCCGCGCGGTCGGCGTGGAGCGAGGCCGACGTGCTCGAGGCGGCCTGGATCGACAACGGGCCGGGCTGGCTCGGCCCGCTCCTCCGCGACGCCGACGCGGTGCTGGCGCTGCCGGCTCGACCGGGCCGCGGCCGGCGACCTGAAGATCGGGCGTGGTCGGCGGTCACGCCGGCCCGGCACCGGGCGACGCCGCTCGTCGAGGTGCGGGCCTTCGCCCCGAGCCTGGGGGTGGGGGAGGACCCGGTCACCGGCAGCCTCAACGCCGGGCATCGGCGCCTGGCTCGGCCGGCACCCGCCTGCCCGGCGTCGTACGTCGCCGCGCAGGGCACCGCGCTGGGTCGCGCCGGCCGGGTGCACGTGTCGCTGCGAGGACGGCGTCGTCTGGGTCGGCGGCGACGACCCGGACCGCGATCGCCGGCGACGGTCGCTCTGCTGAGGCCCGTCGCGGGCGGTAGCCTCGGGGTCGTGCAGCAGTACCTCGACCTCCTCCAGCGGATCCTCGACGACGGCGTCGAGAAGGGCGACCGCACCGGCACCGGCACCCGCTCGGTCTTCGGCCACCAGATGCGCTTCGACCTCACCGCGGGCTTCCCGCTGGTGACGACGAAGAAGATCCACACCCGCTCGGTCTTCGGCGAGCTGCTGTGGTTCCTGCGCGGCGACACCAACGTGAAGTGGCTGCAGGACCGCGGCATCACGATCTGGGACGAGTGGGCCGACGCCGACGGCGACCTCGGCCCGGTCTACGGCTACCAGTGGCGCTCGTGGCCCACCCCCGACGGCCACCACGTCGACCAGATCGCCCAGGTGGTCGAGCAGACTCCGCACCGACCCCGACTCGCGGCGCCACATCGTCTCGGCCTGGAACGTCGCCGACATCCCGCAGATGGCGCTGGCGCCGTGCCACGCGATGTTCCAGTTCTACGTCGCCCGACCGACGGCGGCCGGCTCTCCTGCCAGCTCTACCAGCGCTCGGCCGACGTCTTCCTCGGCGTGCCCTTCAACATCGCGTCCTACGCCCTGCTCACCCACATGGTCGCCCAGGTCACCGGGCTGGGGGTCGGCGACTTCGTGCACACCCTGGGCGACGCCCACCTCTACACCAACCACCTCGACCAGGCGCGGCTGCAGCTCACCCGCGAGCCGCGGCCGCTGCCGACGCTCGTGCTCAACCCCGTGGTCACCGCGCTCGACGCCTTCGACCTCGAGCACATCGCGGTCGAGGGCTACGACCCGCACCCGGGCATCAAGGCGCCCATCGCCGTCTGACGCCCGGCGGCACAGCGGGTCGTCCTGGTCGCCGCCGTCGCCGCCAACGGCGTCATCGGCGACGGACGGCGACATCCCCTGGCGGATCCCGGGGACTTCGCCCACTTCAAGGACGCTCACGCTGGGCCACGTGCTGCTGATGGGGCGCACGACGTACGAGTCCATCGGCCGGCCGCTGCCCGGACGCAACACCGTCGTGCTCACCCGCGACCCGGACTGGTCGGCACCCCGGCGTGCTGGTCGCCGGCTCCGTCGAGGAGGCACTGGCGCTCGCCGCCGAGCTGCCGGGCGACGCGATGGTCGCCGGCGGGGGCGAGATCTACGCGGCGCTGCCGCACGCCGACGAGCAGGTGCTCAGCGAGGTGCACCTGAGCCCGAGGGCGACGCGCTCTACCCGGCGATCGACCGCGACGCCTGGGTCGAGACCGCGCGCGAGCCGCACGACGGCTACGACGTGGTGCGCTGGGCGCGGGTGGCGGCTGCGGCGTGAGCGGTCGTTTCGTCACAATTGCGGAGCAATGGCAGGTTCCGGGGGTCAGGACCTGTCATTGCGTCACGATTGTGGAGCAACGGCAGAGTGAGGGGCCCGGCCTGTCGTTCGGTCACGATTGTGGAGCATCGGCAGGTCTCGGGGCGCCAGGACCTGCATTGCTCACGATTGTGGCGCTACGACCGCCCGCCGCCCGCCGTCAGACGCCCGCCGCAACCGCCTGCGCCCCGTCCCCACCCCAGCCCACCCGTCACGTGGCAGGCTGGAGGGCATGGAGCTGCGCATCTTCACCGAGCCCCAGCAGGGCGCGACGTACGACGACCTCCTCGCGGTCGCGCTGCAAGGCCGAGGAGCTCGGGTTCGGGGCGTTCTTCCGCTCCGACCACTACCTCGCGATGGGCGGCGACGGGCTGCCCGGGCCGAGCGACGCCTGGATCACGCTGGCCGGCCTGGCCCGCGACACCAGCACCATCCGGCTCGGCACCATGATGACCAGCGCGACCTTCCGGCACCCGGGCCCGCTGGCGATCAGCGTGGCGAACGTCGACCAGATGAGCGGGGGCCGGGTCGAGCTCGGCATCGGCGCCGGCTGGTTCGAGGCCGAGCACACGGCGTACGGCATCCCGTTCCCGAGCACCGGTGAGCGCTTCGACCGCTTCGAGGACAAGCTGGCGATCATCACCGGGCTGTGGGCGACACCGGTCGGGCGGCGACGGCTTCACCTACGACGGGCACGCACTACTCGGTCGTCGACAGCCCCGGCGCTGCCCGAAGCCGACCCAGGCCAAGCCGCCGGTCCTCATCGGCGGGCTCGGCAAGAAGCGCACCCCGGCGCTGGCCGCGCGCTACGCCGACGAGTTCAACCTGCCGTTCGTCGACGAGGCGACGACGCGAGGCGCAGTTCGCCCGGGTGCGCGCCGCGCCTGCGAGGCGATCGAGCGCGACCCGGCGACGACTGGTGCTGTCCAACGCGCTCGTGCTCTGCGTCGGCGAGGACGAGGCCGAGCTCGCCCGCCGCGCGGCGGCGATCGGTCGCGAGGTCGACGACCTGCGGGCGAACGGCCTGGCCGGCACGCCCGCAGCGAGGTGGTCGACAAGATCGGCGCTACGCCGACCTCGGCGCCGAGCGGCTCTACCTCCAGGTGCTCGACCTCGGCGACCTCGACCACCTCGACCTCGTGGCGGCCGAGGTCATGCCGCACCTCGAGCGATAGCCTGAGCCGCCATGACTGCAGGGCTGACTCCGTCCCGGCCCTTCGGTCGTGTGCTCACCGCGATGGCCACGGCGTTCCACGACGACGGCTCGGTCGACCTCGACGGCACCGCGCGCATCGCCGCCCACCTGGTCGACACCGGCAACGACGGGGTCGTCGTCAGCGGGACGACCGGGGAGAGTCCCGACCACCACGGTCGAGGAGGACGCCGAGATCCTCGCGGGCGGTCAAGGACGCTGTCGGCGGCCGGGCCGACGATCATCGCCGGCGTCGGCACCAACGCCACCGCCCACTCGGTCGAGCTCGACCCGCCAGGCCGAGAAGGTCGGCGTCGACGCGCTGCTGCTGGTGACGCCCTACTACAACAAGCCCGGCCCGGCCGGCGTGACTGCACCACTTCACCGCAGCGTCGTCGCGCGCCGCCGACCTGCCGGTGATGCTCTACGACGTGCCCGGCCGCACCGGCCAGGCGATCCCGCTGAGCGTCTACGAGGAGCTCTCCACCCACGAGGCGTTCACCAGCGTCAAGCACGCCACCGGCGACCCGACCGCCACGATCGGCCCTCCGTACAGCGGGAGGAGCTGCCGCGCCAGGCCCTCGGCACCATGCTCGCCGCCTGGGCACCTCTCGCCGATGAGCCAGGGCCTGTCCTCGGTCGGCGATGCCGCCCAGCTCGAGGCGCAGGTCAACGACCTGAGCGAGCAGCTCGCTGCGCTCCCTGCCAACGACTCGAAGATCCCCTCCACCCAGGCGAAGCTCACCGCCGCGACGACCGAGTTCACCGACACCACGCAACAGGCCGGCCTCGAGCGCACCGACGCCCTGACCGCCGACGGCGGCCTCGAGAACTACGAGGAGGCGTCGCGCCCGTCCTCGCCCGACTTCCCCAAGCCGACGAGCTGGGCCATCCTCGGTGGCCTCGCGGTCCTGCTGATCGCCGTCGGCGTGGTCTACGGCCGTGAGGAGCTGGTCGGGCGGTTCCACAGCGGCGACGCCTCGGAGTCGCGCCGCGCCGGTGCCCGCGTGCTCGGCGTGCTGCCGCTGCGCAACGGTGGGACGCCGCGCGGGGTGGTCACCGGCGCGGGGGCCACGGTCGACGAGGTGGGCCTGCAGATCGTGCACCTGCTCGGGCGCTCCAAACCGAACGTGGTCATGTTCTGCGGGGTCGACGGCCCGGCCCCCGAGATCACGAGCCGTCGCATCGCCCAGGCCATCGCGGAGTCCGGCGCCCGGGTCGTCTACGCCGCCTGCCGCGGGGTCGCCGACACGTCCGACGACGACGAGTTCGAGGCGCCCGTCCCGCGGGCGCGCCTCTCGGTCGTGCAGGAGCAGCAGACCGGTGGCCGGCTGCGCGTCCTCGACGACGGCATCGCCGTCTCCGAGCTCACGGTCGCGCGTGCCCGCACCGTGCTGCGGCGGCTGACCGAGCAGTGCGAGTACGTCGTGATCGCGGCGCAGTCGCCCACGGTCGAGCCCGCGACGCTGGTTCTCGCCGAGCTGGCCGACGCCACGGTCCTCATCGCTCAGCACGGTGTGACCAAGCTTCGCGATGCCGAGCGAGCTGCGACGCGGCTCCGGCGGGTCGGTGGCGCAGTGCTCGGTGTTCTCTCCGATCCGGCCAAGCCGGGCGCGGCGAGCGCGGCCTACGTCCCCCGAGCCACCGGAGTGTCGGCGAGCTGACGCCGATGTCCGAACCACCCCGCCCGGTGCGGGTGCTCCACGTGGTCACGAGATACCGCCGTGGGGGATCCGAGCAGCGGGTGCGCGATCTCATCGCCGCCCTCGACGACGCCGAGCACGTCGTCATCGTCGGCGCGGACTCGGACCCCGAGCTCGCACGCGAGCAGCTCGGGTTGCCCGTCGAGGTCGAGCCGCACCTGGTCCGTTCGCCACGCCCGGATCGTGACGCCCGCGCGGTCGTCAGCGTCCGCCGACGGCTGCGCGCGGGTTCGTTCGACCTCGTGGTGACGCACCAGTCGAAGGCGGGCGTCGTGGGCCGGGTCGCGGCCCGTGCCTGCGGCGGGATCCCCGTGGTCCACTCCCTCTCCATGGCGAGCTTCGGTCCCGGCTACGGCCGGGCCGAGAGCGCGCTGTTCCGGATGATCGAGCGTGCGCTCGCCCCGCTGACCGCGCGCTACGTCGTGGTCGGCGCGGACCTGGCGCGGCGGTTCGAGGTCGCGGGCGTGACGCCCCGGAAGCTGACCATCGTCCGCTCCGCGGCGACACTCCCGAGCCCGGCGCCGGACGAGCGGCCCGTGGTGGCCGACATCCCCCCCGGCCGGCCCGTGATCCTCTCGATCGGCGCGCTCGAGCCGCGCAAGCACCCGCTCGACCTGGTCACACTCCTCCGGTCGGTGCAGCGCACCGTCCCGGACGCCTTCCTCGCGGTCGCGGGCGAGGGTCCGCTCGCGCCGGAGCTCGCGGACGCGGTCCGGGCCGCCGGGCTCGTGGGCGACGTCGCGCTGCTGGGATTCGTGAAGCCGGTCGACCCGCTCCTCTGGCGGGCCGACGTGCTCGTGCTCCTCAGCGAGGCCGAGGGCCTCCCCCAGGTCCTGATCCAGGCCGCCGCGGCCGGGCTCCCGTTCGTGACGTACGAGGTCGACGGGGCGCGCGAGGTCGTGGGGCTCGGTGCGGTCGGGGCGGTCGTCCCTCTCGGCGACGTCGACGCGGCGGCCGACGCCGTCACCGCGCGACTCGTCGCGGCGGGTGAGCGGACGGTGCGGGTCGACACGGGCTCCTGGGACCCGGCCGTGATCCGCGCGGCGTACCGTCGCGTCGCGCACGAGGTGCTCGAGGAGGTGCGCCGTGCTGGCTGACGTCGCGCCACCGCGCCAGACGTGGCGCCGCGAGATCCTCGACGCGCCGCTGGCGACGCTGTTGCTCTCCCTCTCGGTGCTGTTCGTGGCGTTCCTCTACCCGAAGGTCGTCTCGGACTTCGTCCTGACCGACTTCCTCATCGGCGCGACGATCATCGCGTCGATGCTGCACACCTTCCGCGGCGACTGGCGCGCGCGGGACGTGGCTCGCCAGATCGCGGTGCCGATCTGGGTGATCGGGATCGGCGCGCTGGTCGGGTCGCTCTACGCGGGGCTGCGCGCCTGGATCGTCGGCGACCTCGTGCGCGACGTCGCCACCATCCTCGTGTTCCTCTCGGCGATCGACATCCTGCGGCGCGGCGGTCCCCGCGCGACGCGCATGTGCTTCGCGGCGCTCGGGATCGCCCTCGTCGCCGCCGCGGTCCAGCTCGGCACCTCGGGAGGCGACGAGCTCCGCGCGAGCGGCACGTTCCCGAACCCGAACGTGGCCGGGAACCTCCTCGCGATGGGTCTCCTCTGCTGGTCGGCCGCGCCGTTCCGCACCGGGACCAAGCTCGCGGTCGGTGGCGTGGCGGTGATCGGCCTGCTCTCGGCCGCGTCGTTCGGCTCCATGCTGCAGCTCGGGGTCGGGTTCGGGTACCTCGGGCTCACGCACGTGGACCAGGCCCGCAACCTGATGCGAGGCCGCCGCCTCCTGGCGGTGATCCCGTTGTTGCTCCTGGCGCTCGTCGCGTTCTTCGCATTCACCCAGCTGCGTGGCGGCCAGGACAAGAGCGGCTTCAACCAGGCGCGCTTCGACCGCAGCGGTGGGCTGCGCGTCGCCGTCTGGGAGGAGGCGATCCGGAAGGTCCCGGACGCGCCCTGGGGGGTCGGCCCCGGTTCGGTGCGCGGGCTGGACCTCAACACGCTCGAGACCGAACTGCACTCCGAGCCGCTCGCGTTCCTGGTGGAGCGCGGCGTCATCGGCCTGTTCGGGCTCTTCCTGATGTGGTTCGCCCTGTTGCGGCTCTGCCCGCGGGGGACCCAGGCGCGCGCCATGGTCCTCGCCTACATCTTCGGCAGCTTCTTCCGCGAGACGTGGCACTACCGGCACTTCTGGCTCTTCCTCCCGATGGCGCTGGTCGCCGCGGAGCAGGCCCGGCGCTTCCAGCGGGAGGAGGACGAGGTGGTGCTCACATGACCGCGCCGTCACCCGCGAAGCCCGGGCGGACCGCCCGGCACGCCCTGGGCGGGATGGTGTGGTCGGGCCTGGGGTTCGGCGCGCAGGGTGTCGGCCAGTTCCTCGTGGTCATCGTGTTCGCGCGCTACCTGACCAAGTCCGACAACGGTGTCGTGGCCGCGGCGCTGATCGTGATCGCCTTGGGCCAGCTCTTCACGGAGGCGGGCTTCGGCCCCGCGGTGATCCAGCGGGAGCGGCTCACGGACGAGCACGTCCGGAGCGCCTTCGCCCTCTCCGTGTTCGCCGGGTTCGTGATGACCGTGCTCGTGTTCCTGGGCGCGCCCCTCGCCGCCGACTACTTCGGCCAGCCCCATCTCGAGTCGGTGATGCGCGGGCTCGCCTTCGTGTTCACGATCCAGGGGCCCGCCGTCGTGGCGATGGCCCTCCTGCAGCGGGACCTCGACTTCAAGTCGATCGCCATCGCCGAGACCGTCTCCTACTTCCTCGGGTTCGCACTCGTCGGCGTGGTGCTCGCCATGAGCGGATTCGGCGTGTGGTCGATCGTGATCGCCCAGATCGCCCAGGCCCTGCTCCTCACCGGCATCCTGGTGGCCCGGCGTGCGCATCCGCGCTCGCTGCGCCCGCGGCGCGCCGAGTCGCGTGATCTCGTCGTCTACGCCGGTGGCATGACCGCGGCCCGCGGGTTCAACTTCGTGGCGCTGTACGGCGACTACACGGTCGTGGGTGGTCGGATGAGCGCGGCCAGCCTCGGTGCCTACAAGAACGCGTACCAGCTCGCGGCGGTGCCGGCGCAGCTGCTCGGTCAGGTCATGGACCGCGTGATCTTCCCGGTCATCTCGCGGTTCCAGGACGACCTCGAGCGGGTCGCGGGCGCCTACCTGCGCGGGATCTCCCTCGTCGCGATGATCACGCTGCCGGGATCGATCCTCGCGGTCCTCCTCGGCCCCGAGATCATCCACCTGCTGCTCGGCGGCGGCCACAAATGGGACGACGCCATCGTGCCGTTCCAGATCTTCGCCGGCGGCCTGATCTTCCGGACGAGCTACAAGATCAGCGACTCGCTCGCCCGGGCGATGGGCACGGTGTACCGGCGGGCCTGGCGCCAGGCCGTCTACGCGATCGCCGTGGTCGTCGGTGCGCTGGTGGGATCGCTGTTCGGACTCGTCTGGGTCGCGGCCGGGGTGACCGGTGCCATCGTCCTGAACTACCTGCTGATGGCGGATCTCAGCATCCGGACCGCGCCGATCGGCTGGTGGACCTTCATCGTGCGCCAGGGTCGCGGGCTCGCGCTCGCCGTTCTCACCGCCGCGGGGGCGGTGCCGGCGGTCCTCGCCGCCCGCTCCGGGGGCCTGGGCAACCTGCTGACGATCCTCGCGGGGACGGTCGCGACGATCGTCGTGCTCGGGTCCGCCATCCTGCTCGCCCCGACTGCGACCATCGGGGGCGACGGCCGGTGGCTGCTCGCGGTCGTTCGGTCCCGTGGTGGTGCGGGCGCCGAGAGCACCCGCCCGCCCGAGCCGGCACACCCGGGTGCGCCGGAAGAAGGAGTGCTGTGAGCCTGGTCCTGGAGGTCACCCGCCGGCTCGACGACCGCGGCGTGGCCTACTGCCACTGGAAGAGCAACGACCATCTCGCGGCCGCGCTGAGCGCGGACACCGACCTCGACATCCTCGTCGACCCGGCCGGGATCGATGACGTGTACGCGGTGTTCGCCGAGCTCGCCTGCCGGCGGGGCCGGGTTGCGAACGCGCGCAACGACGTCGGCCTCGAGGACTTCCTCGGCATCGACGAGGAGTCCGGCCGGATGGTCCACTTCCACGTCCACTACCGGATTCCCGGTGGCGAGCGGCACAACAAGCGGTTCCGCCTGCCGTGGGAGCGGGCCGTGCTCGAGACCCGCGTGCGGGACGCGAGCGGGGTGTGGGTGACCGCCCCCGCGCTCGAGGTCGTGCTGCTCATGACCCGCTACGCGTTGAAGCTGCGCGGTCGTGATCTCGCACGGGGCGCGAGCGGGCCCGGCGGCGAGCTCGCCTACCTCATGGAGCGCGCCGATCGCACCGAGGTGATGCGTCTCGCCGAGCAGCTGCTCGGTGCCGGCGGCCGCGACGCCATCGCACGCTGTCTCGACCGCGGCATGGACACCGGCTCGCTGTACCGTCTGCGTCGCGTCGTCCTGCGCGAGCTCGGGAGCCAGACGAGCTCGCGCGGTCCGGCGGCGTTCGCACGCCGGATGAATCGCGAGGCGGCATGGGCCCTGCGCGGCATCTCGCGGAAGTTCCGACCGCGGCCGGTCCTCAAGGGTCGGGGCGGCACCGGCGGCGGCCTGCTCGTGGCGTTCGTCGGCTGCGACGGCTCGGGGAAGTCCACGATGGTCGGGGAGACCCGTGCCTTCCTCGCGCCCAAGATCGACGTCTTCCCGATGTACCTCGGGTCGGGCGACGGCTCGTCGTCACTGCTCCGCAAACCCATGAAGGCGGTCCGCGACCGCGTGTTCGGCCCGGCCCGCGATCGTGACACGATCGCCCGCAAGGCCGACGTCGCCGACTCCCATCCCGGGGCGATGTCGGTCGCGAAGGCGATCTGGGCGGTGACGCTCGTGGCCGAGAAGCAGCGCAAGATCCGCCAGACGATGAACGCGCGGACTCGGGGCATGGTCGTGATCTGCGACCGGTGGCCGCAGATGCAGTATCCGGGTGAGCTCGACGGTCCCCGGCTCACGCACTGGTCCGGGGGCTCCGCGTGGCAACGCTGGCTGGCGCGCTACGAGCTCCGTCCCTACGAGCTGGCCCGCCGCTTCCCGCCGGACCTGGTGATCCGTCTCGACGTGGACCTCGACACCGCCGCCGCCCGCCGCCCCGAGGACGGTCGCGACTACCTCGAGCACCGGATCGGGCTCGTCCGAGTCGCTCGACTTCCCGGGATCGCTGTTCGGTGTGGTCGACGTCGATGCGACCCAGGCCGCCCGACAAGGTGCTCACCGAGATCCTGCGCGCGATCTGGTCCCGGCTCTGACGCCGTGGGCTTCGTCGTCGAGTGCTGCGGTCTCCCGGGTTCGGGGAAGTCGACGCTCGCGCGTGCCCTGGTGGTCGCAACTCCGGCTGGAGGGGATCCCGGCCGCCGACGTGATGGCCCCGCTCGGTCCGGACGCGGGTCGGGTCACGCGGCTGGCCCGCAAGACCGGCGGCGAGCGTCGCCGCGGGCTCCTGGGTCCGGGATCCCTGCTCTGGCGACGACCGTCGCGGTCGGCTCCCGCCAGCGCTCGGCCGGCGTGACCGCGTCGCCCGCCCGGCCAACCTGCTCGTGGTGCGTGATGCCGTGCGTCGGGCGCGTCGCCGGCCCGGCGTGTCGGTGCTCGACCAGGGCCCGCTCCAGGAGTGGTGGTCGGCCGGGCTCCGGGGCGACACGCGACCGGGTGCTGGCCGCCGCGGCGGCGGACCCGGCCGAGCGTTCGGACGTGCTGGTCCGCGTCGATGCCCCGCTGGACGTGCTCGTGGATCGGCTCGGACGCCGTGACCAGCGCCAGAGCCGCCTCGAGGGCGCCGATCCGGCCGCCCGCCGGGCCGAGCTGGAGTCCGGTCTCACCCTTCTGGATGCGCTCTGTCCTCAAGGAGTAGATTCGCCGCAATCGCAGTCGGACCCGTCGTCATTCGGGTGGATGGGCTCGATCCGGCAGCGTTGGACGTCGTGATGGAGGCGGTGCGTCGTTGCGGGTTGGGGGAGACATGATCGGTCGCCGATTCGGGGCGCTCGCGGCCGCGGCCGCGCTCGCCGGTGCTGCACTCGTCGCGATCACGGCCTCGCCGGTGGCGGCGACCGGACCGTGCTCGGCGACGCCGACCCGCACCCTCACCGGGGCACAGCCGGCCTTCACCTCGACGCTCGCCGCCAACGAGCACGTGAAGGCGAACGGCGCGACGTGGACCGGCACCACCAACTACCCCGTCTACTTCGGCGCGGGAAGCGACGCCTGCTGGGACGGCGGCTCGATCACCGGCACCTTCCCGGTCACCACGACCTGGAACAGCTACCACGGCAAGACCGCCTTCGGGTTCGCCGGGCCGAACTTCACGCTCGACCATCCCCGCATCTTCAACCAGGGCGACGGGATCAACGTCGGTGACGGGGCCTCCAACTTCACGATCCGCAATGCGTACCTCGCCTACATCCACGACGACTGCATCCAGAACGACGACCTGTTCTCCGGGACCGTCACCGACTCGTACCTCGACGGCTGCTACGTCGCGTTCTCGGCCCGGCGCTCGGACGGCACGAGCTTCGACGGCCACCTCAACACGTGGACGATCTCCAACTCGCTCGTGCGGCTCCAGGCGATGCCGACGGTCTACAAGGGCACTGCCGCCGGTCACGGCGGCTTCTTCAAGTGGGACGACTCCGCGCGCCGTCAGCCCGAAGCTCAACATCTCGAACACGATCTTCCGCGCGGACCAGGACACCAACCACCAGGACCTGAACCTGCCGGCGGGGTACAACGTCACCTGCTCGAACAACACGATGGTCTGGCTCGGCGACGGGCCCTTCCCCGGTTCCCTGCCGACCTGCTTCACGATCACCACGGACCGTTCCGTGTGGGATGCCGCGGCGCGGGCCTGGGACGTCGCCCACCCCGGGGTGATCACCGGGCCCGAGGTCTCGGTCGGGGACGGGTCGGTGATCGAGGGCGAGAGCGGCACGCGGTCCGTCCGCTTCCCGATCTCGCTCAGCAGCGCACCGGGCTCGGGCAAGGTGGTGACCGTGTACTGGTCGACGACTCCGGGTACCGCGACCACCTCGGATTACAAGACCACCAAGGGCAAGGTGCTCTTCAAGGGCTCACAGGTGCTCAAGACGGTGTCGGTCAAGGCCACGCCCGACACCAAGACCGAGTCCGACGAGCGCATGGCGCTCGTCGTCGCCGGCGTCGACGGGGGCGAGAACCACCGTGAGCGCGGCGTGGGCACCATCGTGAACGACGATCCGGGTTCGGGAATCCGGCTCGCGGTGGCCGACCAGCTCGTGGTCGAGGGGGATTCGGGGACCCGAAACCTCCTCGTGCCGATCACGCTCACCAAGCCCGCGGCCGGCGAGGTGCTGATCAACTACACGACCGTGGCCGGCACGGCCACCGCGGGCGCGGACTTCACCGCGAAGTCCGGGACGGTGAAGATCAAGGCCAAAGGCAGGTTCGTGAACCTGAGCATCCCGATCAAGGCCGACCTCGGCTCGGAGGGCACCGAGTCGTTCCAGATCGTGGTGAACAGCGCGACGAACGCCACCGTCATCGACAACACCGGCGTCGTGTCGATCCGCGACGACGACTGAGCCGGGATCGCGTCAGGGCACTCCGGCTACGCGGCCGGGCTCCGGCGTGCGGTCGGCGTGAAGGCGACCTTCATGCCCTCGTATCCGCTCACGAAGTTCGCGGCACGGTGGGCGGGCTCGTCGGGCTCACGAGACGGAGGTCCGGCAGCCGGTCCGCCAGCACGCTGAACAACGCCCGCAGCTCGAGGCGGGCGAGTGAGCTCCCGAGACAGAAGTGCGTGCCGAAGCCGAACGCGAGGTGGTCGTTGGGACTGCGTTCGATGTCGAAGGTGTGCGGGTCGGGGAAGTGCTCCTCGTCCCGGTTCGCCGACGGGTAGAGCATCAGCAGCTTCTGGCCCGCCCGGATCGTCTTCCCGTGGAACTCGACGGTCTCGGTCGCCGTCCGCGCCATGTTCTTGATCGGCGTGACCCACCGCAGCATCTCCTCGACGGCGGGGACGATCAGCGACCGGTCCTCGCGCAGGCGCTGCCACTGCTCGGGATGGGTCATCAGCTGGTACGCACCGCCCGACATGACGTGACGGGTCGTCTCGTCACCACCGATGAGGATCAGCAGCGACTCGTGCAGGACCGAGTCGTGGTCGAGGCGGTCACCGTCGACCTCGGCGTGGACGAGGATGCTCATGAGGTCGTCGCGCGGGCAGGCGCGGCGGTCCTCGATGACGCGCGCCGCGTAGCCCGTGTAGCCGTTGAACGCCTCGCCCGCCTTCAGCAACAGGTCGAGGTCTTCGGTGCCGAGACCGCGGAGGAGGTCGTCGGACCAGCGCAGCAGGGTGCCGCGGTCGTCGGGCTCCACGCCGAGGGCGTCGCCGATCATGATCAGCGGCACCCACGCGGCGATGTCCCAGACGAAGTCGCACTCGCCCGCCTCGCAGACCTCGTCGACGAGATCGTGGACGAGCGTGTGGATGCCGGGCTCCTGCTCCCGGACCCGGTTCGGGGTGAAGCCGCGGGCGACGAGCTTGCGCCGCATGCGGTGCTCGGGATCGTCCATGTCGATCATCATCGGGATCGGTCCGGTCTCGGGCCGGATCCCGCCCGCGTTGGAGAAGGTGGCCGGGTCGGACTCGATCTCCTTGATGTGCTCGTACCGGCTGATCCCCCAGACGCCCGCCTCCTCGTCGAAGTAGACGGGGTCGTGCCGGCGGATCCACTGGAGCTCGCCGTGGGGGTTGCGACCCCAGAACGCGCCGCTGGCGATGGAGTCCTCGGGTGGTCGCTCGTCGATCATGGGTCTCGGTCACTCCGGGATCTGAGGCGGTGGGCGCAATATAGGTTGTCGGCCCTTGGGCGCCGAAGACGACACCGGGGGCATCACCGACGACGGTGTGGCGCGGCTGCGGGCGCGCATCGGGATCCCCGAGCCCCACCCGCAGCCACCGTGCTACACGGTGCCGACGGTCGACACGTTCCGCAACGTCGCGCAGGCCTACGGCGACGACAACCCGCTCTGGACCGATCCCGACCACGCGACCGCGAGCCGCTGGGGCGGGCCGCTCGGTCCGCCGCCGCTGACCGGTGGCGACACGCTCGTCGGCGAGGACGAGGTGCCCGTGGTCGCGCCCGAGCACCACGACCTGATGAAGGGCGACCCGTTGCGGGGCGTGCACGCGTTCTACTCCGCGAGCGCGCGGGAGTGGTGGGCGCCGTTGCGGCCGTTCCGGCGCATCACGCGCCGGAACGCGCTCGTGGCGGTGCTCGACAAGCCGAGCGAGTTCGCCGGGCGTGCGATCCACGAATGGACGGCCCAGGTGTTCCGCGACGACGCGGGCGACGTGCTCGGCGGTCAGTACCGGCTGATGGTGCGCACGGAGCGGAAGAAGGCGCGCGAGCGCAAGCGCAACGATGCCATCGAGTTCCGCCCGTACACCGACGAGGAGATCGCCGCGGTCGACGCGCAGTACGCGGTCGAACGGGCACGCGGACCCGAGCCGCGCTGGTGGGAGGACGTCGTCGAGGGCGATCCCGTCGGTCCCATGGTGAAGGGGCCGCTCACGGTCACCGACATGATCTGCTGGCACGCGGGCATGGGCATGGGCCTCTACGGCGTCAAGCCCCTGCGCCTCGGCTACCGGAACCGCCAACGCATCCCGCGGTTCTTCCACCGCGACGACCTCAACGTCCCCGATGTGATGCAGCGGGTGCACTGGGACCCGGAGTTCGCGCGGCGCGCCGGCAATCCGTCCACCTACGACTACGGCCGCATGCGCGAGACCTGGCTCGTCCACCTCTGCACCGACTGGATGGGTGACGACGCGTGGCTCTGGAAGCTGGACTGCGAGTTCCGGGCCTTCAACTTCGTCGGCGACACGCAGTGGCTCTCCGGTCGCGTCGTGCGCAAGTTCCTCGCCGCGGGGGACCGACCCGCGGTGGACCTCGACCTCGAATGCGTCAACCAACGCGGCGTGACCACGACCCCCGGCCACGCGACGATCCTGCTGCCGAGCCGGGAGCACGGTGCCGTCCGACTGCCCGATCCCCCCGGCGGCGCGTCCACGCTCGCCGGCGCCCTCACTGCGATCTCCGAGGAGTTCTCCCGCCGATGAGCTACACCTCCGTGCCCGGTCTCCAGGTGGAGCTCGCCGAACCGGTGCTCCGCGTCACGCTCGATCGGGTGGACGCGCGCAACGCGATCGACGACGGCATGATGGACGCGCTCGTCGCCGTGTTCGAGCGGGTGGGTTCCGACGACCGGGTCCGGGTGGTGCGCCTCGGCGGCGCCGGGGACCACTTCTGCTCGGGCGCGGACCTGCTCGCCCGCAACGCCGACGACGAGCGACCGCGCACCGGGAGCATCCAGCGGCGGCTGCCCACGCAGTCGCACCGGCTCGTGCCCCTGCTGCTCACGACCCAGGTGCCCGTGGTGTGCGCGGTGCGCGGCTGGGCGGCCGGGGTCGGGTTCCAGCTCGCGCTCGCGGCCGACTTCTGCATCGCTGCGACCGACGCCCGGTTCTGGGCACCGTTCCTCCACCGCGGCTTCACCCCCGACAGCGGCGCGACGTGGCTGCTCCCGCGTCGGGTCGGTGAGGTCCGGGCCCGGGAGCTGTTGCTCCTCGGTCGGGTGCTGGAGGGGAGCGAGGCGGCCGACTGGGGCGCGATCCACCGCGCGGTGTCGGCCAAGCAGGTCGACCGGGAGGCGGACGCGGTCGTCGCCGCGCTCGCGAAGGGACCGACCGTCGCGCTCGGCCTCACCAAGGACCTGCTGCACCGCAGTCGCGGCTGCCGGGCTCGAGCAGCAGCTCGCGGCGGAGGCGCTCGCGCTGGAGCTGTCGTCGCGCAGCCCCGACTTCCGCGAGGGCATCACCGCCATGCGCGAGAAGCGCGACCCCAGCTTCGGCGGGCGGTGAGCGTGGAGAACCACAAGGTCTACATCCACGAGCTCATCGACATCGTCGGTCCGAACCGAAACCGCTACATGCACCACATGACCGCGAACTGGTGTCCCATCGCGCGTGACGAGCGCGACCAGCTCTGCTTCGGCGTCTGGGCGACCGTGGGCTCGACCGGCCGCTGGCCCGAGGTGGTCAACGTGTGGGAGCTCGACGGCTGGGACGGGCTCGTCGCCAACTTCGAGCACGAGTTCGCCGGCGGACGGACCCAGGACCCGTCGCTCGCGGAGTGGTGGGGCGTCGCGGCGGAGCTCCGCCGGGGTGGCACGGACCGGATCCTCGTTCCCGCGGTGTGGAGCCCGACGATCGACGAGCTCTGCGCCGACGACGCGGGCGGTGCCGTCTACGCGCACGAGGTCGTCAGCGTCGGGCCCGGGCGGGCGGGCGAGTACCTGAACGCGGTCGCGCACGACGGTGCCGGCCTCTACGGGGAGCACGGGCTGACCGTGGTGGGCGCGTTCAGCACCGCGATGCGGTCCGAGACCGAGGCCGTGCTGATCTGGTCGATCCCGGACTGGACGACGTGGGCGGACTTCGAGCAGGCGAACGTGGCGGACACCCGCTTCCTCGGCTGGAAGGACGCCGTCGCCGACCTCGGCGCGTACGTGGAGCGGACGCTCCTCGTCGACGCCCCGCTCGCACCGCTGCGGACCGGGCGTCAGCCGCAGGTCGAGGACCGGCGCCCGCTCGCCGAGCTCTGACGCACCACCGCCGGGCTCCCGGACCGGCGGCGGTATCGTGCGCGGTCGGGGTCGCTAGCTCAACTGGCAGAGCATCGGGCTTTTAACCCGCAGGTTCAGGGTTCGAGTCCCTGGCGACCCACCCGCGGAGAAGGACGGACCCATGGTCGCGATGTCGGTGCAGGAGCTGGAGCTGCCGGTCTACGAGCCCGAGGGGCTGGACCGCACGGAACGGCTCGCCCTCGCGGCGAGGGTCCGGTCGGAGCACTGGCTCGCCCGGAGCCCGCTGGGCTTCGCGGTCACCCGTCACTCGGACATCGTCGCGATCCTTCGGGACCGCCGGTTCCACTCGGCGCTGTCGCTCCTCCCGCAGATGCAGGGCCTCAGCGACACGACCATCGAAGAGCGCCGACCGTCGATCCTCTCGATGGAGGGCGACGAGCACGCCCGGCTGCGTCGCCTGGTCGCGCCCGCGTTCACCCCCGCCGCCGCCAACCGGCTCCGCCCGTTCATGGCGGAGGTCATCGGCGAGCTGCTCGACGCGGTGGCGCCGCGTGGCGAGTGCGACTTCGTGACCGACGTCTGCGAGCCGTACCCGATCCCGATCATCTGCGAGCTGCTCGGCGCGCCCCGTGCCGACTGGCAGCGGTTCTCGCACTGGGCGACGGAGATCTTCCGGATCTTCAACCAGAACCTCGTCGAGGACCTCCCCGCCATCCAGCAGGCGGGCGAGGAGCTCGAGGAGTACGTGCGCGCGCTCGTCGACGACCACCGGGCGCATCCGCGCGAGGACCTGCTGAGCGCCCTGATCGCGGTCGAGGAGCAAGGGGACCGCCTCTCCACCGACGAGCTCGTGATGCTCGCGGAGGCGGTCCTCATGGCGGGCACGGACACGACGCGCAACCAGCTGGCCTGCAGCATCGCGCTCCTCGGTGCGCACCCCGAGCAGTGGGCGCGCCTCGTCGCCGATCCGTCGCTCGCCCCGCGCGGTCGACGAGACGATGCGCTACCTCGGGGCGGTGCAGGGGACGGTGCGCGTCGCGTCCGAGGCGATCCAGTATCGCGACGTGGTGTTCCCGCAAGGGACGCTCGTGTTCCTCTCGCTCGCGGGCGGCAATCGTGATCCCGAGCTTTTCCCGGATCCGGAGACGTTCGACATCACGCGTGAGTCGACGGTCCCCCACCTCACCTTCGGCTCGGGAATCCACTACTGCCTGGGTGCGCACCTCGCTCGCGGCGAGCTGCAGGAGGCACTCGCGCTGATCGCGACCCGCTTCCCGGATCTCGCGCTCGCGGGAGCGGTGACGTGGAAGCCCGAGACCTTCGGCATCTGGGGCCCCGCCACGCTGCCCGTCCGCTGGACGCCACCCACCTCGTGACGCGCGCGGTCGGAGTCCCGGCCGCCCCGGAGCACGGCCGGTAGCGTGACCGCCATGCCGACCGTCGTCGTCGCCGACGTGGTCCCCCTGATCCGCGTCGGACTCCTCACCGTGCTGCGGGCCGCGGGGCACACGGTCGTGGCGGAGGAGTCGAGCGGTCGTGACGTCGTCAAGGCGGTGGTGGCGCACGCACCGGATCTCGTCGTCGCGGGCGCGGTGAACGACCTCGCGACCGACGATCTCGCCCGCCAGGTCCGGGAGTCGGCGGCCGGCGCGCGCATCGTGGTGCTGCTCAACCGGGTGCCCCACGACACGCTCGCGGACCTCCTGGCGCTCGACGTCGACGGGCTCCTCTCCCGGGCGATCGACCCGGAGGGACTCGGTACGGGCATCGCCCGGGTCCTCGCGGGCGAGCGGTTCATCGACCCGGCGCTCGTCGCCGGCGACGTGCCCGACGAGGACTTCGAGCCCAGCACGCTCACGACCCGCGAGCGCGAGGTCCTCGGGCTCCTCGCGTCGGGGTGCTCGAACCGGGAGATCGCGTCCTCCCTGTTCGTGTCGCTCCCCACGGTGAAGACGCATCTCGCGCACATCTACGACAAGCTCGAGGCGCGCAACCGCAACGAGGCCCTCGGGCGCGCGATGGCGCTCGGCCTCCTGGGCTGACGGCCGGGACCCCTAGGCTGACCGTCGATCACATCGGTCCACGGAAGGAGCCGCCGGCATGCTCGTCCTGACCCGCCGCGTCGACGAACGCATCATGATCGGCAACTCGATCACCGTGACCGTCCTGGAGGTGCGCGGCGACCAGGTCCGCCTCGGGATCGACGCACCACGCGACGTCGAGGTCGTCCGGGAGGAGCTCCGCGCCGGCGGCGCGGACTGACCGGATCCGCTCGTCGTCAGGCGGCGAGTGCCGCGGCGAGGCCCACGACCGGGCGGTCGAGCGCCTCGGCCACGATCGGGTGCGTGAGGTGACCGCACACCGTGTTCACGCCGAGCGCGAGCGCAGGATCGGCGGCCGTGGCCCCGGCGACCCCGTGGACCGCCAGCTGGAGCACGTAGGGCAGCGTGGCGTTGGTGAGTCCGTAGGTCGACGTGAAGGGGACGGCACCGGGCATGTTGCCGACCGCGTAGTGCAGCACGCCGTGCTCCTCGTAGACCGGGTCCGCGTGCGTGGTCTCGTGGGTGGTGGCGATGCACCCGCCCTGGTCGACCGCGACGTCGACGATCACCGCGCCGGGCTTCATCGACCGGACCATGTCCTCGGTGACGACCACGGGCGCGCGACCGGCGGGGACGAGGACCGCGCCGATGACGAGGTCCGCATCGGCCACCGCGCGGGCGACCGCCCCGCGGTTGGACGCGAGGGTGACGATCCGGCCCTGGTGGATCTGGTCGACCCAGCGCAGCCGGTCGAGGTTCTTGTCGAGCAGCAGGACCTCGGCCTCCATGCCCTGCGCGATCCAGGCGCTGTTCCACCCGACGTTGCCGGCACCGAGCACGACCACACGTGCGGGCCGGACGCCGGGGACGCCGCCGAGCAGCACACCGCGCCCGCCGAGCTCGCGTTCGAGGAACCGGGCGCCCACCTGCGTGGCCATCCGGCCCGCCACCTCGCTCATCGGCGCGAGGAGCGGGAGCGTCCCGTTCACCTGCACGGTCTCGTAGGCGATGCCGGTCGTGCCGTGGGCGAGCAGCGCGTCGGCGACGTGCGGGTACGCCGCGAGGTGGAGATACGTGAACAGGACGAGGTCGGGACGGAGCAGCGCGAACTCGGAGTCCTGGGGCTCCTTGACCTTGAGGATCATCCCGGCGCGCGACCACACCTCGACCGCGTCACGCACGATCTCGGCGCCCGCGGCGTGGTACTCGTCGTCGCTGATGGCGGAGTCGGAGCCGGCGCCCGTCTCCACGAGCACCGTCACCTCGTGGGCGACCAGCTCGTGGACGCCGTCGGGCGTGATGGCGACCCGGTGCTCACCGTCCTTCACCTCGCGGGGGATCCCGACGGTGGGGATGGTCATGACCGCGGCAGGTGGTTCGACGCCTCGGTCAGGCAGGTGCGCAGGATCGACTCGATCTCGTCGAACTGCTGCTCACCCGCGATGAGCGGGGGCGAGAGCTGGACGACCGGGTCGCCGCGGTCGTCGGCGCGACAGATGAGCCCGGCATCGAAGAACGCGGGCGAGAGGATCCCGCGCAGGATCTCCTCCCCCTGCTCCTTGGTGAAGTGCGCCTCGGTCTCCGGGTCGGCGACCAGCTCGAGCGCGAGGAAGTAGCCGGCGCCACGCACGTCGCCGACGATCGGGATGTCCCGGAGTCCCTCGATGCGCTCGCGGAGGCCGGCTTCGTTCGCCCGGACGTGCTCGAGGACGTTCTCCTCGTCGAACACCTCGAGGTTGCGGAGCCCGACGGCGCAGCTCACGGGGTGACCGCCGAAGGTGATGCCGTGGAGGAAGCTGGAGGGTCCCTCGAGGAACGGCTCCGCCAGGTGGTCGCGACAGATCACCGCGCCGAGCGGCGAGTAGCCACTGGTCAACCCCTTCGCGCACGTGATCATGTCGGGCAGGTAGCCGTAGCGCTCCGCGCCGAACATGGTGCCGAGGCGGCCGAACGCGCAGATGACCTCGTCGGAGACCATGAGGATGCCGTACTTGTCGCAGAGGGCTCGCACGCGCGGGAAGTAGCCCTCCGGCGGCACGAAGCAGCCGCCGGCGTTCTGCACCGGCTCGAGGTAGAGCGCGGCGACCGTCTCGGGGCCCTCCCAGAGGATGCGGTCCTCCATCTCCTGGAGGAGCCAGTCGCAGAACGCGGCGTCGTCCTTGCCGAGGGGATGGCGGTACCGGTTCGTGTTGGGCACGTGCGAGGCGCCCGGCGTGAGGGGCTCGAACGGGGTGCGCAGCGACGGCACGCCGGTGATCGCGAGCGCTCCCAGCGTGGTGCCGTGGTACGCGGTGTCGTGGGCGATCACCTTGTATCGCTGGCCCTCGCCCTTGGCGCGGAAGTACTGCCGCGCGAGCTTCCAGGCCGATTCCACGGCCTCGGAACCGCCCGTCGTGAAGAAGACGCGGTTCAGGTCGCCCGGCGCCAGCTCCGCGAGGCGCGCCGCCAGCTCGATCGCGGGCGGGTGGCCGTAGCTCCAGATCGGGAAGTACTCGAGCGTCTCGGCCTGGGTCGCCGCGGCCTGGGCGAGGTCGTGCCGGCCGTGACCGAGCTGGACGGTGAACAGCCCCGACAGGGAGTCGAGGTAGCGCTTGTCGTGGACATCCCAGAGGTAGCACCCCTCGCCGCGGGCGATGATCGGGATCTCCTTGGTCGCGTAGGAGCCGAGCCGGGTGAAGTGCATCCAGAGGTGCTCGCGCGCCTTGCGGTTCAGGTCGTCGATGTCGTAGTCGGTGTGGGTCATCTCGTTCCCCAGGCGTAGGTCTGCTTGAACAGTCGGAGGTAGGTGAAGGTCTCGGTGCTGCGCACGCCGTCGATCGAGCGGATCTTGTCGTTGAGGAGGGCGAGCAGGTGTTCGTCGTCCTCGCAGACGATCTCCGCGAGCAGGTCGAACGAGCCGCTCACCACGACGACGTAGCTGATCTCGGCGAGGTCGGCGAGCTCGTGCGCGACCGTACGGAGGTCGCCCTCGACCTTCAGGCCGATCATCGCCGTGCGACGGAACCCGAGGGTCATCGGGTCGGTGACCGCGACGATCTGGACGACACCCGATTCGATGAGCCGCTGCACGCGCTGGCGGACGGCCGCCTCCGAGAGGCCGACCGCGGACGCGAGCTTCGTGTACGGCAGGCGGCCGTCCTCCTGGAGCAGCTCGACGAGCGCCTTGTCGGTGGCGTCGATCGTCACGGCGGGGCGGGTCGCATCGGGCTTCCGGGAGGGCATACCGGAACCATTCTGGCCGCTCGCGCGTCTCAGGGCAAGGGATTCCGTCGACAATGCCCTTGGCGACGATGGAATCAGCAGATCTCGCGGACTACAGCGACGGAACCCGCGTCAGCGAGCCGGGTCGCCAACTCGTCGACCGAGGTGAGGACGACGAAGCCGTCCGCCCGCAGCCGCTCGGCGTTGAGCCGGTGCAACCGGTCGCCCGGGTCGGAGCGGTTCAGCACCACCAGCGTCTCGAAGCCGGCGAGCGCCGCCACGCTGACCCGGACCGCGTTCACGGTCCCGAGCCCCGCGTCGGCGACGAGGACCGCGAGTCCGATGCCGAGCGCGCGGGCGAGGTCCACCACGTGACCGTCGGCGGCGAGGGGCGAGAGCGGTCCGCCGGCGCCCTCGACGAGGGTGAGCGCCCCGGGGCCGACGTCCGTCGTCCGGACGAGGTCCGCGATCGTGAACGAAGGACGGCCGAGCACCTCGGCGGCCATCGGCGGGGCCATGGGCTCGGGGTACCAGCGTTCCGGTGGGCAGACGGTCTCGGGTGACTCGCCGGTCGCGCGTGCGAGCAGCTCCGCGTCGGTCGTGCCGAGCTCCGCCGGCGTGAACGACTGTGCGGGCTTGCGGGCCCGAACGGGCACGCCCCGGGCGCGCAGGGCCGCGACGAGCCGGACCGTGGTCCAGGTCTTGCCGACTTCGGTGCCGGTCCCGGTGACGAGCACGGCGGTCATCGCAGGCCGAGCTCGTCGAGCGCCACGCGGAGGCGACGCGTGTGCTCGATCGTGTGCGCGGCCGACATCGCGATGCGCAGCCGGCTCGTCCCGGGCGGGACCGTGGGTGGGCGGATGGCGGGCACGAGGATGCCGTGGTCGAGCAGGCGCGCGGCGGCGTCGAGCGCGCGTGTCTCGTCGCCGCACACGATCGGCACGATCGGCGACGGGTGGCCCTCGCGGATCCGGTCGACGTTGGCGCGCAGGCGGGCGCGCAGGGTGTCGCCCTCCGCGCTCCGGAGCACCGCCAGCGCGGCGCCCGCCGCCGCGGTGTCCGCGGGCGTCGGTGCGGTCGTGAAGATGCCCGAGCGGGCCCGGTTGACGACGAGGTCGGTGAGCCGCCGGGGACCGGCGACGAACCCGCCGAGCGCGCCGAGGGTCTTGGAGAGCGTGCCGACCCGCAGCACGTCGGCGCCGTCGGCGATCTCCGGGTCCGGTCCGAGGACCGCGTGCGCCTCGTCCACCACGAGCAGGGCGCCGTGCCGGGCGGCGACGGCGGCCAGCGCGTCGGTGTCGGCGAGATCGCCGTCCATCGAGAAGACGGTGTCGCTGACCACGAGGACCCGCCGGCCGGCAGCCCGCCGGGTGATCAGCGCCTCCAGCACGTCCAGGTCGCGGTGGGGGTACACCGCGACCTCGGCCGGTGCCAGGCGGGCACCGTCGATGATCGAGGCGTGGTTGAGCTCGTCCGAGCAGATCAGGACGTCCTCGTCCGCGAAGGTGGTGATCACCCCGAGGTTCGCCGCGAAGCCGGTCGGGAAGAGGACCGCGGACTCGGTCCGCTTCCAGTCGGCGAGCGCCGCCTCCAGCTGCGTGTGCACCGGGCGGCTGCCGACGATGAGCCGGGCCGAGCCGGCCCCGGCGCCCCAGTGGTCGAGCGCATCGTGGGCGGCGGCGACGACCGCGGGGTGGCGGGTCAGGCCGAGGTAGTCGTTCGACGCGAAGTGGACGACCCGCCGCCCGTCGGGTGCGAGCGCGCCCTCGACTCCGGACGCGTCGAGGTCGCGTGGGGCCCGCCAGCGCCCGCCGGCTCGGATCTCGTCGGTCGTGGCCGCGGCCCAGTCGGACCAGCTCACCGTGGCGGCCTCACGTGTCGCCGAGCTCGGCGATGGAGTCGTGGAGCGCCCGGACGGTCGTGTGCAGCTCCTCCGACGTGACCGTCAGGGGCGGCATCAGGATCACGGTGTCGCCGATCGGCCGGACCAGCACGCCACGACGCACCGCGCCGGCACTCGCCTGGCGACCCCACCGCAGATCGGCGCGGGGCGGGGCGAGCTCCACGCCGCCCATCAGGCCGCGGAGACGCGTCTCGCGGACCTGGGGCAAGGGGGCGATCCGGTCGTCGAGCAGGTCGCGGAGCTCGCGCGAGCGGTCCTGCACGTTCGCGAGGACGCCCCAGGCCTCGAGCAGCTCGAGGTGCCGGAGCGCCACCGCCGCTCCCAGCGCGTTCCCGCTGTACGAGTGCCCGTGGTACAGCGTCTTCTCCGAGAGGTCCGGCCCCAGGAACGCCGCGAAGACCTCGCCCGAGGCCGCCGTCGCCGACATCGGCAGGTACCCCGCGGTCATGCCCTTGCCGAGGCAGAGGAGGTCGGGTCGGATCCCCGCGAGCTCGCACGCGAACAGCGTGCCCGTGCGCCCGAACCCGGTCGCGATCTCGTCGCAGATCAGCAGGACGTCGTGGTCGCGGCACGCGGCGGCGAGCGCGGTGAGATCCTCGGGCGCGCACAGCTGCATGCCGGCCGCACCCTGCACGAGGGGCTCCACGATCACCGCCGCGAGGTCCGACGCGTGCTCGGCGACCATCGCGCACGCGCGGGCGAAGCACTCCGGGTCGCCGAACGCGGGCGCTCGCAGCACGGGGAAGCGGAGCGGGTCGAAGATGCTCGTGCCGAAGCCGCCCCCGCCCAGGGACAGCGCACCGATGGTGTCGCCGTGGTACGCCCCGCCGAACGCGAGGAACGTGGAGCGCCCGGTGATCCCCCGGTTCAGCCAGTACTGGAAGGCGATCTTCAGCGCCTGCTCCACGGCGCTCGCGCCGTCGGACGCGTAGAGGAAGTGCGGATCGTCCACCGGCACGACCCCCGCGAGCGCCTCGGACAGCTCCACGACGACCGTGTTGCCGTTGCCGAGCATCGTCGTGTGCGCGCCCTTGCGGAGCTGGCCGATGATCGCGTCGTCGAGCTCGGGGACGCGATGGCCGAGGGTCGTGACCCACAGCGACGAGATGGCGTCGAGGTAGCGGCGGCCTTCGCTGTCGACGACGTATCGCCCGTCGGTGTGGTCGACCACGATCGGCGCGTTGTCGGCGTAGGTGTCCATCTGGGTGAAGCCGTGCCACACGACCGCGGCGTCGCGCCGCACCCACTCGTCGTTGCTCATGGCGTCCTCACGGGTCCGGATGCTACGGGTCGGGCGCTGCCGCGCGGATCGCGACGGCCCGCTCAGCCGGTGGCGAGGGCGGCGCAGAAGTCGGCGAACTGCTCGACGTAGCGGTCGATGTCGGCCTCGGTGTGCTGGACCGACAGGGTCCACTGCTCCTCGTCGCCCGGCGTCATGAAGATGCCCCGGTTCATCGCCCAGGGGTACGACGCGAGGTAGAGCTCCGGGTTGGTCTCGAGGAAGTCGCGGTAGTTCGTGAGCGGCTCCGGGCGGTAGGAGACGCACCCCTTGGCGCCGAGGTCGACCGCGTGGCCGGGGATGTCGTGCTCGGTCAGCGCCTTGGCGCAGCCCTCGGCCAAGCGTGTGCCGATCGTACCGAGGTAGTCGTACGCGTCGCGCGTGAGCACCTCGGTCAGGGTCGCGAGCCCCGCGGCGGCGACGAGCGGGTTGCCGTTGAACGTCCCCTGCTGCGCCGCGCCGGCGTCGATCGCCTCCATCACGTCGGCGCGCCCGCCGAACGCGGCACCGGGCGTGCCACCGCAGATGGCCTTGGCCCAGCACGCGAGGTCGGGTTGGACGCCGTACCGCTCGGCCGCACCGCCGTACGCGACGGTCGCACCGCTCTTCACCTCGTCGAAGATCAGCAACGCGCCGTGACGGTGCAGGAGGTCCTTCAGGCCCTGCAGGTAGCCCGGCTGGGGTCGGCAGATCCCGATGTTCATCATCACCGGCTCGAGGATGAGGCACGCGATCTCGTCGCCGCGCTCGTCGAGCAGCGCGCGGAGGACCTCGAGGTCGTTGAACGGCACGACGTGCGTGTACTCGGACATCACCCTCGGGATCCCGCTCGACATCGGCGTGGTCGACGGAGCGTCGCGGCCGCCGACGAGGTCCGATCCGGGCACCACGGAGAACATCACGGCGTCGTGATGGCCGTGGTACGAGCCCTCGACCTTGACGATGTGCTCGCGCCCGGTCGCCGCGCGAGCGACGCGGATGGCGCTCATCGTCGCCTCGGTGCCGGAGTTGATGAAGCGGACGGACTCGGCGCCGAAGCGCTCGCACAGCACCTCGGCGAAGCGGACCGTCGCCTCGGTCGGCGCGGCGAAGTGCGTGCCGGTCCGGGCCGCGCGCTCGATCGCCTCGGCGACCTTCGGGTGCGCGTGTCCGACGACCATGCACCCGAAGCCGTTGTGGAAGTCGAGGTACTCGTTGCCGTCGACGTCGACGACCCCGCTGCCCCTCCCCTCGCGGAGATAGACCGGGTACGGGTCCCAGGCCTGGAACGACGAGCCGACGCCCATGGGCATGTGGCGCACCGCGCGGTCGTAGAGGGCCTTCGACCCGGGGGTCGCGGCCCAGAGCGTCTCGTTCTCGGCGGCGGCGATGGTGCCGGCGCGGGCGGTCAGGGCGTCACTCATCGCAGGGGACCTCGGTGCTTGATCATCGCAGTGGACCTCAGTGCTTGATCATGACGTGCTTGAGCTCGGTGTAGGCCTCGATCGCGTAGATCGACATGTCCTTGCCGTAGCCGGACTGCTTGAACCCGCCGTGGGGCATCTCGGAGGTGATCGGGATGTGGTCGTTCACCCAGACGCAGCCGAAGTCGAGCGCGGCGGTCATCCGCATCGCGCGCCCGACGTCGGTGGTCCAGACGCTGGCCGAGAGCCCGTAGTCGACGTCGTTCGCCCAGGCGAGCGCTTCGTCGTCGTCGGCGAAGCGCTGCACGGTCACGACCGGACCGAAGACCTCGCGCTGCACGATCTCGGAGTCCTGGGCCGGGTTGACCACCACGGACGGGGCGTAGAAGTAGCCAGGGCGGTCGAGCGCCGTCCCCCCGACGGTCACCTCCGCGCCCGCCTCCTCGGCGCGCCCGACCATCCCACTCACGCGCTCGAGCTGCTTGGCGGAGATGACCGGACCCATGGCGGTGTCCTCGGCGAAGGGGTCGCCGGTGACGATCCGCCCGACCGAGTCGGTGAGGCCGTTCACGAGGTCGTCGAACACCTTCGGTCCCGCGACGAGCCGGCACGGCGCGGTGCAGTCCTGGCCGGAGTTGTAGTACGCCATCTCGGTGAGGCAGGCGACCGCAGCGTCGACGTCGGCGTCGTCGAAGATGATCACCGGCGCCTTGCCCCCGAGCTCGAGGTGCACGCGCTTGAGGGTCTCGGCCGCGGTGCGGGCGATGATCTTGCCGGTCTCGACGCTCCCGGTCAGCGACACCATCGCGACGTCGGGGTGGCGGACGAGCGCGTCGCCGGCGCTCTTCCCGTCGCCGGTCACGACGTTGAGCACGCCCGGCGGGAGGATGTCGCCAGTGATCTCCGCGAGCCGGAGCGCGGTCATCGGGGTCAGCTCGGACGGCTTGAGCACCACGGTGTTCCCGGCCGCGAGCGCGGGACCGAGCTTCCACGTGGCCATGTTGATCGGGTAGTTCCAGGGGGCGATCGACCCGACCACCCCGAGCGGGTCCCGGCGCAGGTAGGAGGTGTGCTCCTCGATGTACTCCCCGGCGGCCCGGCCCTCGAGGAAGCGGGCCCCGGCGGCGAAGAACCGCCAGTTGTCGAGGGTGAGGTCCATCTCGAACTCGATCATCCCGGCGGGCTTGCCGCAGTTCTCCATCTCGATGCGCTTGATGCTCTCGAGGTCGGCCGCGATCGCGTCGGCGACGCCGTGCAGCGCCTCGCTGCGGGCCCGGGGCGTGAGCGCCCGCCACGCCGGGAACGCATCCTTCGCCGCGGCGACCGCAGCGTCGACGTCCGTGGCGTCCGAGGCGGGGACCTCGGCGATCACCTCGCCCGTTGCGGGGTTGCGCACCTCTTCGGTCCGCCCGGACGCCGCCGGGACCCATGCGCCCGCGATGTGGTTCTGGTTCGGCATTGCGTCGCTCCTCGTCCGGATGCCTGCCTGGCTGACGACGATATTGCGTCCCGTGGCGACCGGTGTGCAAGGGAATCCGTCGAAATCCGTCGGTTTGATGACGGAATCCGCCATGAATTGACCTTGCGTCGACGGTGCAGATCCGTGAGACTCCGGCGATCCTTGTGGGAGGTGCGGCACCGCGTGAGCGTGAGCGATGAGACGGTCATCGGCATCGAGCACGTCACCAAGCGATTCGGTGACTTCGTGGCCGTCGACGACGCGCACTTCGACATCCGCCGCGGGGAGTTCTTCTCGATGCTCGGGCCGTCGGGTTGTGGGAAGACCACCACGCTGCGCATGATCGCCGGCTTCGAGCAGCCGACCGCGGGGGCGATCCGCCTCGAGGGTCAGGACGTCTCCCGGGTTCCGCCCTACAAGCGCAACGTGAACACGGTCTTCCAGCAGTACGCGCTGTTCCCGCACCTCACCGTCTTTGCCAACGTGGCGTTCGGGCTCCAGGCCAAGAAGGTGCCCAAGGCCGAGATCGGCGGCCGGGTCGACGAGATGCTCGGTGTGGTCCGCCTCGACGACTTCGGCAACCGCAAGCCGGCGCAGCTCTCCGGTGGCCAGCAGCAGCGCATCGCGCTCGCCCGGGCGCTGGTGAACTTCCCGAGCGCGCTGCTCCTCGACGAGCCGCTCGGCGCCCTGGACCTCAAGCTGCGGCAGGCGATGCAGCTCGAGCTCAAGCGCATCCAGCGCGAGGTGGGCATCACGTTCGTGTTCGTCACCCACGATCAGGAAGAGGCGCTCACCATGAGCGACCGGATCGCGGTGATGTCGGATGGGCGCGTGGAGCAGATCGGCACGCCCGAGCAGATCTACCACGAGCCCGCGTCGGAGTTCGTCGCCGGCTTCATCGGGATGGCGAACCTGATGCCGGCGGTCGTCGAATCGGCCGCGAACGGTGGAGCGGTGGCCCGGTTGGGCGACGGGTCGACGGTCAGCGGCTCCGCCGTCGACGGGCTCGCGCCCGGCGACCCGGCGACGTTCATGATCCGACCCGAGCGCATGCACGTCAAGGCCGCCGGCGACGACGGGATCGGCGCCGAGGTCGTGGATCTGGTGTTCCAGGGACCGCTGATCCGCTTCGAGCTCCGCGCGGCCGACGGCAGTCCGCTCGTCGCCCACGTGGGGCCCGAGGAGGAGTTGCCGCTGCTGCGGCCCGGCGACCGCGTGCAGGTGCTCTGGGACCACGACGGGGGGCGCTTGCTCCGCCGCACCGAGACCACGATCGTCGGCGGGGACGAACTGACCGAGCAATTGACCATGCCAGGGGAGGCACGATGACCGAGCACGAAGCATTCGTCCGAGCCGAGGCGGTGCGCATGGCGCGAGCCGCGATGTCCCGCCGCCGGTTCCTCGGCCGCGCGGGCGTCATGTTCGCGGGTGCCGCGGTGGCCCCGGCGGTGCTGGCCGCCTGCGGGTCCTCCGGATCCAAGGCGGGCGGGGGCGGCGACAAGTCGGTCACGATCTCGAACTGGACGGCGTACATCAGCTCGCAGTCCAAGAAGGACTTCACCAAGGACACCGGGATCAAGCTCACGTACAACGAGGACATCAACGACAACAACGAGTACTTCGCCAAGGTCCGGCCGAACCTCTCCCGTGACCAGAGCATCGGCTCCGACGCCTTCGTCCTCACGGACTGGATGGCCAACCGGATGATCAACCAGGTGAAGTGGACCCAGCCCCTCGTGGTCAAGGACTTCCCGAACAAGTCGAACCTCCGGGCCGCGCTGGCGCACCCCGCCTTCGACCCCGAACGCCGGTCCAGCGCGCCGTGGGCGAGCGGGGTCGCGGGCATCGCGTACAACCTGGATGGCACGGGCGGCAAGGAGGTCAAGACCATCGACGACTTCCTCGCGGTGCGAGGGGACCAAGACCATCCTGAGCGAGATGCGCGACACCGTCGGCCTCTTCATGCTGGCCGACGGCAAGGACATCACCAAGCCCACCTACGCCGATGCGCAGCCCGCCTTCGACCGGATCGACAAGGCCCTCAAGGACGGTCAGATCGACGGTACGAACGGCAACGAGTACGTCAACGACCTCGGCAGCGGCAACCTCGCGGCTGCGTTCGCGTGGTCCGGTGACGTCGCGCAGATCGCCAAGGACAACCCGAGCGTGAAGTTCGCGGTGCCCGAGTCCGGTGGCACGCTCTGGTCCGACAACTTCATGCTGCCCAAGACCACGGACAAGGCCGGGCTCGCCACGGACTTCATCAACTTCTTCTACGACCCGAAGAACGCGGCGGTGCTCACGGCGGAGATCCAGTACATCTCACCGGTCGACGGTGTCGCGGACGAGCTCACCAAGCTCGGTGGCGATGCGGCGAAGCTCGTCGACGACCCCCTGGTCGTCCCCACCGACGAGTTCCTGGCCGGGCTGTCGATCTTCGGCCCGCTGAGCTCCAAGGAGGAAGAGCAGTTCGACAAGCGCTTCGCCCAGATCACCGGCACCTGATCGGTGGAGCGCGACGACCAGGGGCGCAAGCGCGCCCGGAAGGCGCCCTGGCTGCTGCTCGGGCCGGGGATCCTCTTCCTCGTCGTGTTCTTCTTCTTCCCGCTCTACACGCTCGGGCGCATGGCGCTGTCGAAGAGCCCGAGTCGGTTCGCCGATCCGGTGTTCGGGTGGCACTGGGAGAACTTCAACAGCGCCTTCTCGAGCTACGGCAACCAGTTCGTGCGCTCGTTCGTGTACGCGGCGCTCGCCACCGCTGCTCGCGCTGCTCATCGCCTACCCCCTCGCCTACGTCATCGCGTTCCGCGGTGGTCGGTGGCGCAACCTGCTGCTCGGGCTCGTCGTCGTCCCGTTCTTCACGAACTTCCTCATCCGCACGCTCGCCTGGAAGACGATCCTCGGCGACCAGGGAACGGTCGTGGGGATCCTGCGCGACCTGGGGATCTTCGGATCCGGCGACACGCTGTTGCGCACGCCGGCCGCGGTGATCGGCGGGCTGACCTACAACTTCCTGCCGTTCATGGTGCTCCCGCTCTACGTCGCGCTGGAGAAGATCGATCCGCGCCTCGTCGATGCGGCGCGCGACCTCTACTCCGACACGTGGCGGGCGTTCCGCAAGGTCGTCTTCCCGCTGTCGCTCCCCGGCGTGTTCGCAGGCAGCCTGCTCGTCTTCATCCCCGCCGCGGGCGACTTCGTGAACGCGTACTACCTCGGCAACTCGCGGACGTCGATGATCGGCAACGTGGTGCAGAACCAGTTCCTGGTCCAGGTCGACTATCCCGTCGCCGCCGCGCTCTCGTTCGTCTTCATGGCGATCGTGATGGCGATCGTGATCGTCTACGCCCGCGTGCTCGGCACCGAGGACCTCGCATGACCCGCACGGTGAGGACACCGCGATGACCGCGTTGCTGCAGCAGCCGGAGCAGCGCGGCGAGCCGATGGGGACCGTGACCTCGCCCGGCGGCCGGGTCGGCAAGATCCTCGTGAACCTGGCCGCGGCCGCCTCGCTGCTCTACCTGTTCCTGCCGATCTTCGTCATCGTGGCGTTCAGCTTCAATCAGCCGAAGGGCAAGTTCAATGCGGTGTGGCAGGGCTTCACGCTCGACAACTGGCTGCACCCGACCCCGCCCCTCAATGCCTCGCCGCTCGTGGACGCGCTGCTCCTCAGCCTGCGGATCGCGCTCATCGCGTCGGCCGTGGCCACGGTGCTCGGGACGTTCATGGCGATCGCGATCGTGCGGTACCGCTTCCGCGGATCGGGATCGGTCAACTTCCTGAACGTGCTGCCGCTGACCACGCCCGAGATCGTGCTCGGTGCCTCGCTGCTGACGCTGTTCCTGGAGCCGCACCTGGCCACCGCGAACCACCAGTTCCAGCTCGGGTTCTCGACGATCCTGATCGCGCACATCATGTTCTGCATCAGCTACGTCGCGCTCACGGTCAAGGCGCGCATCCGCGGGTTCGACTGGACGCTCGAGGACGCGGCGATGGACCTCGGCGCGACGCCGACTCGGACGTTCCTCAAGGTGACGCTGCCGCTCATCACGCCGGGGATCTTCGCCGCGTTCATGCTGTCGTTCGCCCTGTCGATCGACGACTTCATCATCACGTACTTCGTCTCCGGCCCGAGCACGCAGACCTTCCCCGTCCGCATCTTCGGTCAGTCGCGCGTCGGGACGCCTCCACAGATCAACGTGCTCGCGTCGATGATCCTGTTCGGCAGCGTCGGCGTGATGGCGCTCGGCACCTGGCTGGGGGCGCGCCGGCGTCGCCGGCTCGGGCTGTAGGGGCGTCATGGGGCTCGTCCGGCACTGGATCGACGGCAAGCCGTGGGACGGTCTCCCGGCCCGGACGGCCGACGTCTTCGACCCCGCCACCGGCGAGGTCGCGCGCACCGTCGCGCTCGCGGGCCCGGATGCGATCGCGGCCGCCGTCGCGGGCGCATCGCGCGCCGCGCTCGAGTGGGCGGAGACGCCGATCGGCCGGCGCGTGGCGGTGCTCTTCGCGTTCCGGGAGCTGCTCGAGCAGCGGAAGTCCGAGCTGGCGCGCATCGTCAGCGCGGAGCACGGCAAGGTGGTCTCGGACGCGCTCGGGGAGGTGGCCCGGGGCCTCGAGGTCGTCGAGTTCTCGTGCGGGATCCCGCACCTCCTGAAGGGCGGCTACTCCGAGTCGGTCTCGACCGGGACCGACGTCCACTCGCTCCGCCAACCCCTCGGGGTGATGGCGGGCATCACGCCGTTCAACTTCCCGGCGATGGTCCCGATGTGGATGTTCCCCGTCGCCATCGCCTGCGGGAACGCGTTCGTGCTCAAGCCCAGCGAGCGCGACCCGTCGGCGTCGAACTGGATCGCCGAGCGTTGGGCCGAGGCCGGGCTGCCCCCGGGCGTGTTCACCGTGCTCCACGGCGACAAGGAGGCGGTCGACGGGCTGCTCGCGCACCCGGACGTGCGGGCCGTGAGCTTCGTGGGCTCGACACCGATCGCGAGGTACGTGTACGAGACCGCGGCGCGCCACGGCAAGCGGGTCCAGGCCCTCGGCGGGGCGAAGAACCACATGGTCGTGCTGCCCGACGCCGAGATCGGGGCTGCCGCCGACGCCGCGGTGAGCGCGGGGTACGGCTCGGCCGGCGAGCGGTGCATGGCCATCTCGGTCGTGGTCGCCGTCGGCGACGTCGGCGATGGGCTCGTCGCCGCGATCGCCGAGCGCACGCGCGCCCTGCGCGTCGGCGCGGGGAACGACGTGGAGGCCGAGATGGGTCCGCTCGTCACCGGCGCCCACCGCGACCGGGTGCTCGGGTACGTCGACGCCGGGGTCACGGCGGGGGCGGATCTCGTGGTCGACGGTCGCGGCCTCGCCACCGGACCGGGCTTCTTCCTCGGCCCGTGCCTGTTCGACCGGGTGACACCGGCGATGTCGATCTACACCGACGAGATCTTCGGTCCGGTGCTCTGCGTCGTACGAGTCGAGACCTACGACGAGGCCGCGGCCCTCGTGTCGGAGAACCCGTACGCGAACGGCGCGGCCATCTTCACCCGCGACGGCGGCGCCGCCCGGCGCTTCGAGCACGAGGTCGACGCCGGCATGGTCGGCGTCAACGTGCCCATCCCGGTGCCGATGGCCTACTACTCCTTCGGCGGGTGGAAGCAGAGCCTCTTCGGCGACACGCACGTCCACGGTCCGGAGGGTGTGCACTTCGCGACGCGTGCGAAGGTGGTCACGACGCGCTGGGGAGACCCGGCTCGTCGTGGTCCCGACCTCGGCTTCCCGCAGACCTAGACGTCCTCGACGCCGAGCGCGGAGTCACCTCGCGACCGGTGCCGGCGTCGTCGCGCGAGCAGCACCGCGGTGAGCACGAGCAGCGCGGCACCGATGCCGACGAGCACGCCGATCAGCATCGAGTCGTCCGCGGCGCCCGTCGGGCCGGGGAGGACGGGCAGGTTCGTCCCGCTGAGGTAGTCGCCGGCCGCGGCGAGCCTGATGCTCAGCACGACCTGGCGGGGCGGCACCGCTCGGGCGTCGACGGGCTCCCAGGGCCCGGCGGACGCAGAGCGGAACACGCCCGTGCTGATCTCGGGGACCTCGAGCACGAGCGTGCCCGGCCGGGCCAGCTCGCGCACCGGCGTGCCCGACGGCTCGTACGTCATCGCGATGCGGTAGTCGTTGCCGTTCGGGCGCAGCCCGTCCGGGAGCGCGGCGAGGCGCGCTCCGTCGTGTGGCGTGACGACCACCTGCACGTGCGTGTCGCCCGTCCGGGGTGCGACCGCCCCGGGGCCGAGCGTGATCACGACCTGGCCGTCCGGCGTGGAGAAGCCGCGGGCCGCGCTGCCGGTCGCCCCCAGCGCGACGCGGACGCGCACCCCCTCGGGTCGTCGGTTCCCGGCCTCGAACGCGGGCGGCGGCGCGACGAACCGGTACTCGGGGATGGGCGAGAAGCCGTCGAACAGCGGCCGGACACCGGGCCCGCGGCCGGCGAGCACGACCAGGACGAGGAGCGCGGCGAGGGCGAGCCCGGTCGAGAGGGCCCGGCCGCGCGTCACAGCAGCACCAGGACGTTGGCCACCGCGTGGGTGACGGCCGACGTCTCCCAGGACCCGGTGACGAGCCGTTGCCAGCCGAGCAGCGCGCCGGCGGCGAGGTCGATCGGCAGGACCCAGATGCCGTAGATCGGGACGTGGACCGCGGCGAAGAGCGCCGCGCTCCCCGCGACCGCGAGCACCGGGCCTCCCGGGGCGAGCAACCCGAAGGCCAGGCGGCGGAACCAGATCTCCTCGGCCACCGCCGCGAGCGTTCCGGCCAGGACCGCGGTCGCGGTGAACGGTCCCGGCGCGGTCCCGACGAGGAGCAGGCGCGCGACGAGGAAGCCGACGACGCCGATGGCGCCGGCCCACGGGGCCCACACCGTCGCGCGCGCGGCGTGCTCGGGGACGGGCAGCGCGCGCCCGACGACGGCCAACCCCGCGAAGAGCACGACGAGCAGTGCGGCCGGATGCGGTGACGCCGTCGTGAGCGCGGGGCGCGCGGCGAGGAGGGCGGTGCCGGCGGCGAGCAGCAGGGCGGAGCGCAGGCGCGGCACTCCTGCGCCGACGGCGACCGGGACGGTGGTCATCCGACGGTGAAGGAGACCGCGGCGTCCACCGAGTTGGCGAACGGGAGGTGGTCGGAGGCCACGAACTCGGCCTGGATCGTGTGCTCGCCGGGGCCGAGCCCGTGCACCGGCACCCGGGGCCGGTTGATCATCGCGATGAGGCGCCCGTCGACGCTGACGTGGACGTGGCCCCGATGGGGATCGACCTTCCCGCCGACCTGGGTGCCCTGGACCAGGTGGGCGTGACGCAGGCGGACCCTGACCACGAGGTCGGGCCCGGTCACGGCGTTGGGCCGGGGAGCGGTGATCTGCAGCGTGGCGGGAGTCCGGGGCCGCGTCGCGGACCCGGACCCGCCCGAGCAGGCGGCCAGCGCGGTCGCGGCGAGGACCGTCGCGACCACCCATCGTGAAGGGCGGGAGGACGTGACGCGCACGATCGGCGATCATACGGTGGAAGTCCGGGGCCGATCTCGGTATTGTTGCTCGGCCACTGCAAATTGTTTCCCGGAGCACGTCGCGCGCGCGACCGCCCCGGGGGGATGGGGAACGACGCATGACCGCGACGATCGAGGGTACCGACGAGGTCCCGCCGCCGCCCGAGAGCCCGAGGTCGCGCCGTCGGTGGCCGTACTTCCTCGGTGGCTTCGTGCTGATCGCAGCGCTCGTGGTGGGTGGGTACGCGTGGTCCCAGTACCGCAACCTCACCTCGTCGAAGTACCAGGTGATCTCCTACGACGTCCCGGACGCGCCCCACCTCGTCGCCGGTGAGGGCGAGACCGTCTACCGGATCGACCCGACGCAGTCGTCGGTCACCTACGGCGTGGACGAGAAGCTGTTCGGCCAGTCGACGAGTCGCGCGAACGGCACGACCAACGGCATCGCCGGAGACTTCGCGATCAACGCGACGGATCCGCGCAGCAGCCACGTGGGTCAGATCGTGGTCAACGTCGAGCAGCTCCACTCCGACAACAATCTGCGCGACGCCAAGATGCGCCAGGACAACCTGGAGTCCCACGACCACCCGCTGGCGTACCTCTCGGTCGGCGACCTGAGTGACCTGCCGACCTCGATCCAGGACGGCACGCACTACCAGTTCGACCTCCCGAGCCAGCTGACCGTCCGCGACACGCCCGCCGCGGTGACCTGGAACGTCGACGCGGTCGTCCACAACGGACGACTCGAGGCGACGGCCAGGACCAAGGTGAAGATGTCGACGTTCGGCATCGGGCCGATCAGCATCGCCGGGCTCGTGAGCACCGGTGACGACGTGGATCTCACGATGAGGCTCGTTGCGCTCGACCCGTCGAACCACGTGATCCCGGCGTCCATCTCGCCCCCGAAGTCCGCGCCGCGCTCGGGCCACAGCCCGTCGTTCGAGAAGGCCGTGCTGCCGGTGATGGAGGCGAACTGCGCCTCCTGCCACATGTCCGGTCAGGTCGGCGCGGCGCACTGGAAGTTCGACACCGTCCGAGACGCGCAGACCGTCGCCGACGGCATCGGCACGGTCGTCGAGGCCCGCTACATGCCGCCGTGGCCGGCCTCGGGCAAGGGCGTCCCGCTCGCCCACTCGAAGCGCCTCGACGACAAGGACCTGAAGACGATCCTGAAGTGGGCGCGCGCCGGCGGTCCGATCGACGTGCCCGCGTCCACCAAGATCAAGGCCACCAAGGGCCCGGTCCCGGACCCACCGCGGCGCGACCTCGTGCTCAAGATGCCCGAGGCCTACACGGGCTCGCTCAGCGTGCCCAACGACTACCGCTGCTTCGTGCTCGATCCGCACCTCACCAAGCCGATGTACCTCACCGGCTACGAGGTCACGCCCGGCGTGCGCACCGAGATCCACCACAGCCAGGTGTTCCACCAGAACGCGGAGCAGGCCGCGCGCAGCCGGGCGCGGTCGGGCCAGGACGGCAAGCCGGGCTGGAGCTGCTACTCCAGTCCGGAGGGCGTGAGCGCGAGGCGTGGCGGTGGCGGTGGCTTCAGCGGCCAGTCGGGCCTCGTCGCCGGCTGGGTGCCCGGTCAGGACCCGACGATCTTCCCCGAGCACTCGGGCGTCCTGCTGCAGCCGGGCGACGTGCTCGTCCACCAGATCCACTACCACTACGACACGACGCCGGTACCCGACCGCACCACGATCTCGCTCCAGCTCGACCCGGTCAGCTCGAAGGTCCGCCAGCTCCGTGTGGTGAACCCGATCGCGCCGGTCGAGATCCCCTGCATGCCCGGTGAGACCGCCGCGCTGTGCGACCGGACGGCCGCGCTCGCCGACAACGCGAAGCTCTACGGACCGTTCGGCTCCGCGGTGGAGGGTGGACTGCTCGGACTCTGCGGCAAGACCCAGGCCGAGCTGGCCGGGAGGTTCCAGAACGGCATCGCGTCGTCCGACTGCATGTACTCGGTGCCCGAGTCCGGCACCATCGTCGGCGTGCTCGGTCACGAGCACACCCTCGGGCGGAGCTTCCGTCTGACGCTCGATCCCGGGACGCCCCAGGAGAAGATCCTCCTGGACATCCCGACGTGGAACTTCGACTGGCAGATGAACTACCAGCTCGAGACCCCCATCCACGTCCAGAAGGGTCAGAAGCTCAAGATGGAGTGCACCTGGGACCGCAGCCTCGATCCGAACCGCGCGCCCAAGTACATCGTGTTCGCCGAGGGCACCGAGGACGAGATGTGCTTCGGGACCTACGGTCTGATCCCCGACGACCAGAGCAGCAGCACCCCGGTCGCGGGCGAGAGCCGCTAGTCCCGGTCGCGCGCCGGATCGCCGGCGACGCGCAAGGAGGCGGGACGCGCCGTGGTGGGGCGTGGCCGTTCGATGCGGGTCAGCATCCAGAGCAGGACGAGTCCCACCACCTCGAGCAGATGGGTGGACTCGCCGGCGATCGGCGTGCGTCCCGCAGCGGCGTCGAGCACACCGGTCAGGACCAGTCCGCCGGCGAGCACGGCCGCGAGCGGCAGCAGCGCACCGACGCGGCGCGGCCGGAGCGCCGTGAACAGGAACCCGGCGGCGAGCGCGATCGAGAACACACCGAGGTGGCGCGCCTGGTGCGCGGTGAGACCTCCGCCGGCGCGGAACAGCTCCGGAGCTGCGATCCCGGCCTGCGCGATGGCGACGGTCACGAGCGCGACCCGCAGCGAGCGCGCCTGCGGGCTGGTCGAGCGATCCGGCTCGATCGCGGCGAGGACGCGTTCGGGGAGGGCCGGTGGTGTGGGGGTCGGGACCACGAGGCCGGCGCGGCGCAGACCCGCGAGGTCGGCCTCGTGACGCCGGCACTCCGGGCATGCGGCGAGATGGTGTTCGAGGTCGGCAGCCTCGACGGGCAGCACCTCGCCGTCGAGGCGCGCCGAGAGCGCGACGCGCGCGTCGTCACAGCGCATCATGCGATCTTCCCACCGCGCTCGGCACCGGGCCTCGAGCCGAAGGCGGTGCACGAGCGGGTCGTCGGTAGGATCTCGCCCGCGTGGACGAGCTGACCCACCTCCTGATCGAGGCCCGCGACGGCGACCGCGAGGCGTTCGCCGGGGCGGTGCGCCTCGCGGCGGCCCCCGTCGAGCGCTACCTGCGGGCCACCGTCGACCTCGAGGACCTCGACGACGCCGTCCAGGACACGTTCGTGCGGGCGTGGGGCGCGCTGCCGCGGTTCCGCGTGGAGGCGACGGGCCGCACGTGGCTGCTCGCCATCGCCCGCCGGGCCGCGGCGGACGCGATCCGCGCCCGCGTGCGGCGGCGCGCCCTGCGCGACCGGGTGGTGGATCTCCGACCGGCCGGGACCACTGTGCTCGGCGAGTCCGCGACCCCGGACGCGCTGCTGGCGACCCTCGATCCGGACCGGCGCCAGGCCTTCGTGCTGACCCAGCTCGTGGGCCTGTCCTACGAGGAGGCGGCGGCGGTCGCCGGGGTGCCCATCGGGACGATCCGCAGCCGGGTCGCCCGGGCGCGCTCGGATCTGCTCGCGCTCGACGGGGTCGAGCGCGAGGTGGCGCTTCCCGGTTGAGCGGGGCCGTCGGGATCCGGTCCCGGCCCGGGCCGTCACACGCTCCGGACCGCGACCGTCGCGTGCAGGTCCGAGCTCCCCGTGCCGGGTCGGTGTGATCGGGGCCAGCGCCCGGATGCCGGACCGTGCTCGCATGCTGTTCGTCCCTCCGTGCCGGTCGTGGGAAGGGATGGCCCACCGGGGCCGGACCGGTTGCACCCCTCGATCGACAGTCGGGCCCGGCGCAGAGATGGTTCCCGGAGTCCCGACGCAGATCGCGACCTCGGCCCCGCCGGCGCCGACGGGCGGGTCAGACGGGACGGACCGTGACCGTGGCGCGTGCGGTCCTGCCGTCGCTGCGCCGGAGGACGATGGCGAAGTGCTCACCGGCACGGAGGGGGCGCGCAGACCCGTCAGCATCACGTGGTTCGAACCCGGCCGGAACGTGACCCGACCGTGGGCCGGGACCTTCACGTCGCCCATCTCGACCATGCCGACGATCGCGTGGGCACCGGAGCCCTTCGTCGCGATCCGGTGCAGCATGGTCCCGCCGGCGATCGCCTCCGGCACGCCGGCCGAGGTGATCGTGATGTCGGCGTCACCCGCGTTCTCGACGGTGAAGTACACCGCCGCCGTGGTCTGGGACTCCGCGGTGTCACGCGCCCACGTGTCGTGGACCCGGATCGGTCCCGCCGTCGGGCTGCTGGCGCATCCGGCCGCGAGGAGCGTGCTCGCGCCGAGCGCCAGCACGCCGAGCGCCCGCCTCATGACGAGGAGCCGGCCGGACCCGCCTTGGCGAGGAGGAGCTCCAGATCGGAGGCGATCATCTTCTCGCTCATGCCGAAGGGCCAGGCGTCGATGACCTTGCCGTGCTCGTCGATCGCGAACACGAGCGAGGTGTGCCCGACCTCGACCTGGCCGTCGGCGTTCTTCGCGACCTCGTACTGCACCCCGAACGCGTCGGCCACCGTCTTCAGGAGCGCCGGGTCGTCGGTGCGCAGGGCGTGCGAGGTCTTGAAGAAGTGGGAGAGGTACTCCGTGAGGACCGGACCGGTGTCGCGACCGGGGTCCACGGTGGCCATGGCGACCTGCACCTTGCTCGCGTCCGGGCCGATCTTGTGCAGCGCGAGCTTCAGACCTGCCAGCGTGCCCGGGCAGATGTCGGGGCACGAGGTGTAGCCGAAGTACACCAGGAGGAGCTGGCCCGGCTGGGCCTTGAACGGCAGGTTCTGCCCGGTGGTGACGTCGGGGAGGGCCAGCGTCGACACGTCGGGCTGCGGGCTCTGCTGGAGTCCCTGGAGCTTGGCCGCCTCGGCCGGCTTCCGGGCGGCCGATCCGGAGGAGGAGCCGCACGCCGCGAGGGCGACGAGCAGCACGACGGCGAGGACTCCGAGGCGGGACGAGCGGCGCACGACGGCCATGGTCGCAGATTCGACCGGCGGTGTCCGATCGCGGCGGGTCAGCCGGTGGCCGCGGGCGCGACCGCGGTCATGAAGTGCTCGATCGTCTCGGGCTGCCCGAAGTCGGTGAGCTGGATCACGAATCCCTCGACGCCCCGGGCCACCTCGGCGCCGATCGCGTCGGCCACCTCGGGCGCGGTGCCGCCGATCAGCCCGCCCCACGGCCCGAACCGGCGCTCGCCCACCGCCAGTACCTCGGACCGCGCGGCGTCGGTGCGGGCGAGCGCGACCGGGTGCTGGGTGGAGACGCGGGCCCCGCCGGCCGCAGGGAGCAGCTCGTCGAGCCGCTCGACCGCGTACGACGGGCAGTTCCACCAGTCGGCGTGCGCGGCGACGAGCGGCATCGTGAGCCTGGGTCCTGCGCCGCCGAGATGGATCGGGGGCCGTGGCTGCTGCACCGGGCGTGGCCGCCCGATCGCGCGCGTCATCGTGAAGTGCGCGCCGTCGAAGTCGAACGGCTCGCCCGTGAACATCAGATCGAGGATCTCGAGGGACTCTCCGAGGCGACCGGCCCGGACGCTCGGCGGCCCACCGCCGAAGCCGAACGCGGTGAGCTCTTCGGGCACCGATCCCCAGCCGATCCCGAGGTCGAGCCGGCCGTCGGAGACGACGTCGAGGGTCGCCGCCATCTTGGCGAGGAGTGCGGGATGGCGGAACGGATCGCACGTGACGAGATGTCCGATGCGGATCCGGGTGGTCCGCGCCGCCGAGCGCGGCGGCCAGCGTCCAGCCCTCGAACACGTCGACGTCGCGCGCCATCGGCGCGACCAGGTGATCCATGAGCCAGACCGAGTCGAAGCCGGCCGCCTCGGCCGCGAGCGTCCGCTCGAGGATCACGTCGAAGCTCATCCGAATCTGGGGGAGGAAGAGCCCGAACCACGGTCGGGTCATGTGACGGTGGTACCGCCGTCGACGGCCATGACCTGGCCGGTGAGGTGGTGCGCGTCGGGGGAGAGGAGGAACCCGGCGACCGACGCGATGTCCCCGGCCGACGCCACGACGCCGAGCGGGACGTCGCGCTTCATGCGGGCCCGCGACTCCGGGGTGTCCCACACGCCGCCCGTCATCGGCGTGTCGACCGCGCCCGGGCAGATGCAGTTCGCCCGGACTCCCTGCGACCCGTACTGCACCGCGGCGAGCCGCGTGAGCGCGACGACGCCTCCCTTGCTCGCCGTGTAGCCGGATCCGTAGCCGTGACCGCGCAGCGCGGCGGTCGACGCGATGGTGACGACGCTGCTGCGCGGCTCGCCCTCGGCGCGCACGAGGTGCGGCAGCGCGTGCTTGATCGCGAGGAACGTGCCGGTCAGGTTCACCGCGAGCACGTGCTCGAACGTCTCGAGCGTGACCTCCGCGAGTGGCGTGAGATCGGGGCCGTGGAAGATGCCGGCCGCGGTGACGACACCGTCGAGCCGCCCGTGCCCCTCGATGGCGCGCGCCACCGCAGCCGCCACCGCGGACTCGTCGCTGACGTCGCCGACCGCGCCGAGGGCTCGGGCGCCCGTCTCGGTGACGAGGGCCAGCGTCTCGCGGACGCCGTCACCGTCTCGGTCCAGGACGACGGGCACGCCGCGACGCGTGGCGATTTCGAGCGCAGTGGCCCGTCCGATCCCACTCCCGCCGCCGGTGACGAGCACGACCCGATCCGCGAGCAGTGGGTTCACGGGGCCGACCGTACCTCCCGGTTAGGTTGAGCGACCAGGCTGATCGGGGGAAGCGGCGATGGTCGATCGGGACACGGCCGGGATGCACGAGGTCGACGGACGCGTGATCATCGTGACGGGCTCGGGTCGGGGCGTCGGGCTCGGCATCGCCCGTCACGTCGGTCGCGGGGGCGCCAAGGTCGTCGTGGCCGAGTGGAACGACGACCTGCGCGCCGCGGCCACCGCCGAGCTCGACGGTCTGGGCGTCGAGGTGCTCGGCGTCGCCACCAACGTCATGGTGCGGGACGAGATCGAGGCCATGGTCGGGGCCACGATCGAGCGGTTCGGTCGCGTCGACGCCATCGTGAACAACGCGCAGACCTTCCGACCGATGGCGCCGATGGCCTCGGTGAGCGCGGAGGACGTCGACGTCTTCCACGACTCCGGGGTGAAGGGGACCCTCTGGGCCATGCAAGCGGTGTACCCGCACATGGCGGGTCAGGGATGGGGTCGGATCGTCAACTTCGCGTCGTCGATGGGCATCACCGGCGGTCGGGGCTTCGGGGCCTACAACGCGTCGAAGGAGGCGATCCGTGCGCTCACCCGCACCGCGGCGCGGGAGTGGGCCCCCGACGGCATCGTGGTCAACTGCATCGCCCCCGCGGCCGCGGACCACCACGGTGACGGCGCCAAGCAGTCCGAGGGCTACCGGATCTTCGTGGAGAGCTGTCCGATGGGTCGTCAGGGTGATCCCGAGACCGACATCGGGCCGCTCGCGTGGTTCCTGTGCTCCGATGCCTGCCGCTACCTGACCGGCCACACGTTCATGGCCGACGGCGGCGCGTTCATGTGGGCGTGACGCTCGACCGCGGTGGGGGCGAGTAAGTCGTCGCGCGTGCGTGGGCCGTCCAGGTCGTCGACGACGTGGGGACCCCCGAGCTGACGAGCGATCAGATCCCCGCGCCGGCGAGGACGGTCGAGAGTGCGCCGACCGCGCGCGGGACAGCGGCGTCGTAGCCCTCGGCGTCGATCGCCGGGCCGATGAGCTCGAGGTCGAAGCACCCTGCGTAACCGGCGGCGAGGACCTCGCCGACGATGCGCGCGAGGGGGATGTCGCCGTCGCCGGGTACGAGGCGGTGGGGGGTGGAGAGCGTGCCGACCGCGAAGTCGCTGACCTGCACGAGGGCCAGGGTGTCGACGCCGCCCGCGACGGTCGCCGCGAGCCCGCGCTCGGCCCAGCAGGCGTTGATCTCCATGCAGACACCCGTGCCGAGCCGGCGGGCGAGGTCCACGGCGTCGGCGAGCGTGTGGACGAACCCGACGTCGACCCGGAGCGGGTTCGTGTGCTCGATCGCGAAGCGCACCTTCCGGGCCGCGGCTTCGCGGAGCACCGGGGCCATCGCGACGGCCAGCGCGTCGGCCGCCTCGTCCCAGGGCAGCGGGCCGGCGGGCCCGGTGGTGAACACGAGGCACTCCGCCTGCACGCGGGCGGCGACGTCGAGCGCCCGCACCAGCCGCTCCTGCTGGCGGCCCCACCCGTCGGGCTCCGCGAGCCGGAACGGACCGAGCCCGATCAGGTTCGTCACGCGGACGCCGGCGTCGAGCACGCGTGCCGTGCCCTCCTCCCAGCCGAAGCGCTCGAGCTTGGCGACCGAGACGCCGACGTTGGTGATGTCGTGCTCGGCCCAGAAGGCGAGGTCGCGGTCGAGCGGCCAGCCGAACGTGCAGATCGCGCTGACGGAGACACGGTCGTGCATCAGCCCAGCACGGCGCCGCGCGCGATGCTCCCGCCACCGTCGAGCGGGAGGTTGGCACCGGTGAGGAACTCGCTCTCGCGGCTCGCGAGGTACACGGCGGCGTGCGCGACGTCGTCTGCCTCACCGAGGCGGGTGAGGTGCATCGCCTCGAGCCGGGTCCGCCGGTCGGCGTCGAGGGTCGCGTCGCGCCGGTCGTTCAGGACGTAGCCGGGGCTGATCGTGTTGGCCCGGATGCCGTGGGGGGCTTCGTCGACCGCGATCGCGCGCGTCAACCCGTTGAGGCCCGCCTTGCTCGCGACGTACGCCGCGAGCCCGCGGCCGGCGCGCTCGGCCTGGCGCGTGGAGATGTTGACGATCGAGCCGTGCCCGGCCGCACGGAGGTGCGGGATCGCGGCGCGGCACAACCACATCGGGGCGGAGAGGTTCACGCGCAGCGACGCCTCCCAGGCCTCGGTGGTCAGGTCGGCCACCGCACCGTCCGCATGGTCCACCGTGCTCGCGACCGCGTTGTTCACCAGGACGGTGAGTCCCCCGAGCATCGCCGCGGTGGCTTCCACGAGCCGGGTGCACTCGGCCTCGACGGCGAGGTCGGCCAGCACCACGTGCGCGACGCCTCCCGCCCGGGTGATCGCGCCGGCGACGGCCTCGGCGCGCCCGGCGTCCCGACCGGTGACCGCCACCACGGCGCCCTCGGCCGCGAACCGGCGGGCGATCGCCGCCCCGATGCCCGACGTGGAGCCGGTGACGAGCGCCAGCTCCCCCGCGAGTCGCACGCCGCGGAGGCTACCGGCCGGCGGGAAGCGTCAGTCGCCGACGCCGGTGGCGCCGCGCCGGCGCAGCGCGTCCCGCAGGCGGTCCGCGGCGTCGTCGAGCGCCTCGGCCGCCGGCGACGGGTCGGCGTTGGCGAAGCTGAGGTCCCGCTCGGCGTCGATCGGCACGACGTGCAGGTGGACGTGGGGCACCTCGAGCCCGGCCACGACGAGGCCGATCCGCGTCGGGTCGAAGGCCTCCATCTGGGCGGCGCCGATCGTGTGCGCGACCCGCATGAGGTGGGCGTTGAGGTCCGGCTCGAGGTCGATCCAGTGGTCCACCTCGACCCGCGGGACCACCAGCGTGTGCCCGGGCCGGAGCGGTGCGATGGAGAGGAAGGCGACGCAGTCGTCGTCGTGCCAGACGAAGCGACCGGGGAGCTCCCCCTCGATGATCCGCGTGAAGATCGTGGTCACGGCCGAACTCTACGAGCCCGATGCGACCGGCGCGTCGGTCGTGGGTCCGGCACGGACGCCCCGCATCGAGCGCAACCGTCGTGCGCCGAAGACGGCGACGGCTGCGCCCGCACCGAGCGCGAACGCGACGAGCACGCGCACCGTCGCGGGGTCGAGACGGGACGGGATCCACGAGTGCGAGAGCGTCGGGAGCTCGGCGAGCCCGCCCGCCGCCACCGCGAACAGGCCGGCGAGCAGGAGGAGGGGGGCCGTGCTCCAGAGCGAGCGCCGCAGGAGCCAGACCGCGGTGAAGAGGTTCATGGCGACGGCCGCGATCGACGAGAGGCTGCCCCCGACCCGCCCGACCGTCGACGAGCTCGAGTACGGCCAGCTGCCCCAGAGGTGCACGAGCTCGGCGGCCCCGAGGAGGAACGTCGTCGCGACGAGCGCGGGACGCGTGGCGAGACGGACCGCGACCGCGACGACCAACGCGAAGCCGAGGGCGAGGAGGTAGGAAGACCACGCGTCCGGCGGTGGCTGCCAGACGATGCGACCGGCAATCGCCTCAGGCTGCCCGTCGACCCGCACCGGGATGCGCCACTGCTCGATCACGTGCCTCGCGTGCGGTGCACGCTGCACGACCGTCGGCGTGACTCCGCCCATCCAGTGCGCGCGGTGATCGTGCCAGCGCGCGACCGGCGATGAGGAGACGCGCACCCAGTGGACCCCGTGACCGGACGGGCGGGTCGTCGGGCCCGAAGGGATGCGGGTGCGGTTGAGCGCCACCGCCGGGGAGCGGGTGTTCTCGAAGACTCCACGCCGGTCGATGCGCAGGTACGGCTCCTCCTGGTACCCGAGCACGACGACGCTCGTGTCGCCGCCGACCCGCACCTCGATCTGCTCGCCGTCGGGACCGGCCGCCGCGTGCACGCCGGCGTGTGCCGGCACGAGGCCCCGCACCACGGTGTGGTAGTTCGACGCGGGTGGTCCGCTCGTGGTGTGGGCACCGGCGGGCACGGAGATGCCGAGGGTCACGAGCGTCACTGCGAGTGCAGCCAGACCCTGTGCCGCGCGCGGTCGCGTCACGGTCGCGCGGCCGCCGGGGCGGCGAAGGCCCGGCCGGGGCCCCGGCCGCGATTCGTGCACGCATCGTCCACGTGAGCGGACCCTAGCGGTGGCCCTCCCGGGCCTCCCGGGCGCGGGCTGGAACTTTTCGGTGGTCCTGGGCGACCATACGGCGATGGACGCCCCTCATCGGTCGACCGCGCCCGCAGTGAGCGCGCCGGTCCGCGCGTGCACTGCTCCTCACCGCCGTCCGCGGCAGCGCCGAGGTCGCGGCGTCGTGTCGCGGCTCTTCGTGTTCGGATCGGCGGTCGGTGCGATCCTGTTCGCGCTCGCATCGCCCGCGTTCGCGCACGCGGTGCTGGACTCCACGGACCCGTCCCCCGGCGCGACCGTCGCGACGGCGCCGCGCGCGATCACGCTGACCTTCAGCGAGGCCGTCGATGTCCAACCCGGGTACATCCGGGTGCTCGACGGCTCCGGGTCCGAGGTGTCCGTCGGCGATCCGCGGCATCCCGCCGGCCGGAACAACGTCGTCACGGTCTCGGCGCCGAAGCTCGGCAAGGGTCTCTACGCGGTGGCGTGGCGCGCCGTCTCGGCCGACTCGCACCCGGTGCAGGGCGCGTTCACGTTCGGCGTCGGCACCGCGGGCTCCGGGACGGCGGCCGACGCGCTCGCGGCCCAGGCGAGCGCGGGCAGCGCGGGCGACCACGTCGTCGGGGTGCTGCTGGGCGCGATGCGCTTCGGCGTGTTCGTGGGGCTCGCCCTGCTCATCGGAGTGGGCTGGTTCTGCGCGTGGCTCTGGCCGGAGGGTCGCGCCTCGCGCGGTGCTCGCCGCGTGATCGGAGGCGCGCTGGCGCTCACCGCCGGCGCGACCGTCCTCGGCTTCCTGCTCCAGGGGCCCTACTCCTCGGGTGGCGGCGTGGCCGACGCGTTCTCCTCGGACCAGATCTCGGCAGTGTGGGACACCCGCTTCGGCAAGGTGTGGGCACTGCGCCTCGCGATCCTCGTGGTCGCCGCGCTCCTCGTGCGGATCATGCTGCGCCGCCGGGACGAGCTGCCGACGTGGTGGTTCGACGCGGCGGGCGTGACCGCACTGGCCCTCGCGGCGACCCCGGGCATCGCCGGGCATCCGACGACGGGACGCTGGGTGACGATCGCGATCCCCTCCGACGCGCTGCACGTGCTCGCGATGGCGATCTGGATGGGTGGGCTCGTCGGGCTGGTCCTGGCGCACGCCGACCGCGAGCGCTTCGCCGCGGTGGCGGAGCGGTTCTCGGGCGTCGCGCTCGGCGCGGTCTCGGTGATCGTGGCGACCGGGACGTTCCAGGCGGTCCGCCAGGTACCGGCGCTCGGTGACCTCTGGAACACGGACTACGGCCGGATCCTCCTCGGCAAGCTCGTGTTCTTCGCGCTGCTCCTGGGGCTCGCGACGTGGAGTCGCCGGGTGGTCCACGGCAGGCTCGCGATCCCGCTCGGCCGTGGCTCGGTCGCGCCACCCGCCGCGGCCGGTCCCGCCGCGGCCGCCGCCGCGGGGCCCGATTCCCTCGAGCCCGGGGGCGGCGTGGCGACGCTCGTGCGCACCGAGGTCCCGGATCCCGCCGGCCCGGGCGGGGAACCACCGCGATCGGGTGGCATCTCGCACCTGGTGCGCGGCGTCTGGGCCGAGTTGGCGCTCGGCGCCGTCGTGCTCGCGCTCACGGCCGTGCTCGTCAACACGGCGCCACCCCGCGACGTGCTCGCGTCGGGCCCGGCCCAAGCGGTGCTGGACGCGGGCACCGTGCGCTTCGACACGTTCTTCGCACCGGCCAAGTCGGGCGTCGACAACGAGCTGCACGTCACGGTGCTCAAGCCGAACGGGCTGCCCCGTGAGGTGACCGAGCTCGACGCGACCCTCGAGAACTCCGATCGCGGGATCCCGCCCATCAAGATCCCGCTCGACAAGATCGGCGTCGGTCACTACATCGGCCAGGCCGTCGCGGTCCCGTTCCCGGGCCGGTGGACGATCACGATCACGGCGTTCGTGACCGACGTGAAGTCCGAGACCGCGACCCTCGACGCGAACGTCGGATGAGACCGCCCGACCCGAGACCCTTCAGAACCCGTCGTACCGAAACCAAGGGAGTCACTCCATGATCCGCAAGTCGGTCCTCGCCGTGGCGGTGTTCGCCGTCACGCTGCTCGCCTTCCCCGCGCTCGCGGGCGCCCACGTCGAGATCGAGCCTGACGGCAAGCTCGCCGCCGACGGGACCATGAAGGCCACCCTGCACGTCCCCAACGAGTGCGAGGGGTCGTCGACCACGAGCATCGACCTCAACTTCCCCGCGACCCCCGAGGTCACGAGCGTCGACGTGACGCCGGTCGAGGGCTGGACGTCCACCGACACGACCGATCCGCAGTCGAACGCGGTGACCAAGCTGACCCTCACCGGCACGCTGTCGGGGAGCGACGAGCAGGCGTTCGCCCTGACGCTCGCGCCGATCCCGGCGACCACCGACTCGCTCTCGTTCACCGCACTCCAGACCTGCGCCAACGGCGACGTGATCCGCTGGGTGGAGCCGACGCCTCCGGGCGGGGAGGAGCCCGAGCACCCGGCACCGGTGCTCGAGATCAGGGCCGCGTCGTCCGCGTCCTCGACCACCACGACCGCGCCCGCCGCGAAGAAGTCGGACGACTCCAGCAGCTCCACCGGGGTGATCCTCGGCGTCGTCGCCGCGGTCGTCGTGATCGGGGGCGGCGCGCTCGTCCTCATGCGCCGGAAGCGCTAGCGGTCTCCGCTCCCGGCAGGCTCGCGCTCGAGCCGCCTGACGCGCGCTGGTCGTCCGGCTGTGAGGCCGGGTAGACACCACGGGATGGATGAGTTCGCCGCGCTCGTGGCCGACCCGGAGCACCAACCGCCGCTCGACGAGGCGGCGCTCCTGATCGCCGCGATCGCGACGGGCGCCGACGTGGACGCCGGCCTCGCGCGGCTCGACGAGCTGGCCGGCGGCGCGCTGGCCTTCCCGGACGCGCGGACGGTCCCTGGGCTCGCGCACGTGCTCTTCGTCGACTGGTCCTTCGCGGGCAACGTCGAGGACTACGGCGACCCCCGGAACTCGTTCCTGCCCGACGTGATGGACCGTCGGCTCGGTCTGCCGATCACGCTCAGCGTGCTGATGATCGAGGTCGGGCGCCGGATCGGAGTGCATCTGCACGGTGTCGGGATGCCCGGGCACTTCCTCGTCGGGGTCGACGACGCGGACGACGAGTTCGTCGATCCCTTCCACGCGGGAGCCCTGCTCGACCCGGCCGGCGCGCAGCGCCGGTTCGCGGCGCTCCATGGTCCCGCGGCGCCGTTCTCGCCGGCCTACCTCGCACCGACGAGCACGCGGGCGATCCTGCTCCGGATGCTCACCAACCTCGAGCGCACCTACGTCGCCCGGCGCGCCCCCGAGGCGCGCTGGGTGACCCATCTCCGCCTCGCGTTCCCCGAGCTCCCCGACGCCGCCCGGGTGGCCGCGGCCGAGGTCCTCGCGTCGGTCGGCGCGTCCGACGAGGCCGCCGTCGTGCTGGAGGGGCTCGCCGACCGCGCCGAGGAGTCCGCGGGCGAGTCGCTGCACCAACGGGCCCGCGCCTACCGCGCCCGATCCAACTGACATGTCGGTCGAGCTCGCCATGTTCCCGCTCGGGACCACGCTCGTGCCCCACCAGCTGCTGCCCCTGCGGGTCTTCGAGCCCCGCTACCGCGCGCTGGTGGACGACTGCCTCGCGGGGGACCGTCGGCTCGGCGTGGTCCTCATCGAGCGCGGCTCGGAGGTGGGCGGCGGCGACGTCCGCTTCGCCGTGGGCACCGCCGGACGGATCCTGGACGTCGCCGAGCTCCCCGACGGCAACGTCGGCCTCGCGGTCGCGGGAACCGAGCGACTCCGCGTGACGCGGTGGCTCGGCGACGACCCCTACCCCCGCGCCGAGGTCGAGCTCCTGGACGACGCCGCCGGCGACGTCGACGGCGCGGCCGTCGCCCGCCGGGACGGTGCGGTGCGGGCCGCCTTCGCGCGGGTCGTCGCCGCGGCCCGCGCCCTCGGATCGGAGATCCCTCCCGGGCTCGCCCTGGCCGAGGACCCGGCGCGGGCGGCGTGGGACGCGGTGGCGATGGCGCCGATCGGCCCCCTCGACGTCGTCGCGATCCTCGGCGAGGACGATCCGGGCCGGCGCGCGGACCGGATCGTGTCCGCACTCGCCGGCGCCGCCGAGCTCCTGGAGCTCCGGCTCGCCTGACCGCGTACCGGGCGACCCCGCTCCGGCGGTGCGCCGCTAGGGTCGCCGGCCATGGAGTCAGACGTCCCACGGTCCGTCGAACCCGTCGCACCCGTCGGGCCGGTCGCGCCCGATCTCACGACGCTCGACGAGCTCGAGGGTGAGCTGGCCGGGATCGAGCGTTCGATCGAGCGCATCGAGTCGGGGGAGACCGAGCCGGAGGGGCCGCTACAGTCCGGCCCGCCGCCACGAGAGGAGCACGCGATGGGCTTTGCGCTGGAGAAGCTGGGCCAGTGGACGGAGGGACCCGAGTTCAAGGTCGAGGCCGACCGCACGAAGGCCTACGCGGCGGCGACGAACGACCCGATCCCGGCGCACGTGAACGGCGAGGTCGCGCCGCCGGTCTTCGCGGTGGTGCCGATCTGGGACACCATGGCCGGCGCGATGGCGGGGGTGGTCCCGCCCGAGGTGCTCCTCCTCGTGGTCCACGGTGAGCAGGACATGTTCTTCCACCGCCCGATCCGGCCCGGTTCCGTGCTGCGCTCGGCCGCCGCGCCGATCGGCATCCACGTGAAGCCCAACGGGACCTCGGTGATCGTGAAGGTCGAGACGCGCGACGAGTCGGGAGAGCTGGTGGTCGAGCAGTACATGACCTCGTTCTTCCGCGGCGTCAGCGACGGCGCCAGCGGCGGCGACGAGGCCCCGGGCCACAAGCTGACCGCGGAGACCAAGGCCGGCCCGGCCGTCGCGACGGTCACCCAGAAGCTCGACGACGACCAGACCTACCGTTACGCCGAGGCGTCGGGCGACCAGATGCCGATCCACCTCGACGCCGACGTCGCCAGGTCGGTCGGCCTGCCGGGGATCATCATCCACGGGCTCTGCACGATGGCGTTCACGTCGGTCGCCGCGCTCACCGAGCTCTGTGGGAGCGACACCGCGCGCCTGCGCCGGCTCGCGGTGCGGTTCTCGCGTCCCGTGCTCCCGGGCCAGGAGATCACCACGACGTTCTGGGACGCGGGTGAGCACGACGGCAACCGCGTGTTCGGATACGAGACCCGCAACGGCGACGGCGAGGTCGTGATCAAGGACGGTCTCGTGGAGGTCGCGCCCTAGGAGGCGCTCCATGGCCGCCGTCACGCTCCGGCTCTTCGCCGCCGCGCGGGAGGCGGCCGGGACGGCGACGGTGGCGCTCGAGGCCGGCACGCTCGGCGAACTGCTCGAGCAGTGCCGCGAGCGGTTCGGCCCGGATTTCACGGCCGTGCTCGCCGCCGCGCGCGTCTGGATCGACGGCGACGAGCCCGCGTCGGGCGATGCGACGCCCCTCGCCGACGGCGCCGAGGTCGCGGTGCTCCCACCCGTCAGCGGGGGCTGAGCGTCAGGACTTCGGCGGCAGTGGCACGAACCCGGACGTGCGCCGGACGTAGTCGGTGTAGCCGGGGCGACGCCGGGGCAGGCTCCGCTCGAGCATCGGTACCCCGGACACCCGCACCAGCAGCACGGTCATCACCAGTGCGCCCACGAGCCCGATCGCACCGAGCGTCGATTCCGCGGCGACGAGGGCGATGCCCCACCAGACGCAGGCGTCGCCGAAGTAGTTGGGGTGGCGCGTGTAGCGCCAGAGCCCGCGGTCCATCACCTGCCCCGCGCTCGCCGGGTCCGCCTTGAACCGGGCGAGCTGCGCGTCGCCGATCGTCTCGAACGCGAAGCCCACCGTCCAGACGAGGACGCCGAGCACCGTGAGGAGCCCCAGGCCCGGCTCGTCCCGGACCTGGCCGAGCTGCACCGGCAGGGACACGATCCACATGAGCGCGCCCTGGAGCAGGAACACGGTCACCAGGCTGACGACGGGGAAGCGATCCCCCCAGTGTCGACGCATCGCCTGATAGCGCGGATCCTCCGGCGCCCCACGCTTGCGCCAGGCGAGGTAGCCCGAGAGGCGCAGGCCCCACACGCTGACGAGTGCGACGAGCAGCCACCCGCGCGCGTCGTTCCCCGTCGCGCCGTATCGCGTCACCCACGCGACCACCACGAAGCCGAGCGGCCAGATCGGGTCGACGATAGAGGCATCGCGCCACGCGAGGCTGACGAGCCACGTCGCGACCATGAGCACGAGGATGGCGAGCGCGCCGGCGAGCAGGACGTCGGCGGTCATCGAGTGCTCCTGCCCGCGGGTCGTGGGCGAGTGGCGGCTAGAGGAGCTCGAGCGTGCGCGCGCGCTCGAAGCGTGCCGCGACGTCGGGCCAGTTCACGATCTGCCAGAACGCCTCGACCCAGTCCGCCTTCACGTTCTGGAACTGCAGGTAGTAGGCGTGCTCCCACATGTCGAGGACCAGCAGCGGCGGGGCGCCCTGCCCGACGTTGCTCTGGTGGTCGTAGACCTGCTCCACGATCAGTCGCTTGCCGAGCGGCTCCCAGGTGAGCGCGCCCCAGCCCGAGCCCTGGACGTTCAGCGCGGCCTGGGTCATCTGCTCCCGGAACCCGTTGAAGGTCCCGAAGCCGTCGTCGATCGCCGCGGCGAGGTCGTCCTCGGGCTTCCCGCCACCGTCCGGTGAGAGGTTCTCCCAGAACATGGAGTGCAGGACGTGACCGGAGAGGTGGAACGCGAGGTTCTTCTGGAGCTGGTTGATCGAGCCGTAGTCCTCGCTCTCGCGGGCATGGTCCAGCTTCTCCAGGGCCGTGTTGGCGCCCTTGACGTACGCCGCGTGGTGCTTGTCGTGATGCAGCTCGAGGGTCTGCGCCGAATAGTGCGGCTCGAGCGCCGACACGTCGTACGGGAGATCGGGAAGTGTGTATGTGGCCATGGGGGACGCTCCTCGTCGGTGGGGAGGGGTATACCCCACTGTGGGCCGGAGTATTCCGACCGGCGCGGTAGCCTGCGGCCCGATGACCGATCACGAACGCCGCATCGACCGCATCCTCGCGCCGGAGTACGTCGCGGGCATCGACGACCGGTCGATCGACGAGCTCCGGACGATGGAGCGGGACTGTCTCGAGGTCGAGACCGAGATCTCCTACGTCCGTCGGCTCGCCCAGGGCCGGCTCGACATCCTCGAGGCCGAACGGGACCGGCGGGCCGCGGGGGGCGCGCTCGGGGACCTCATCGCGGCACTGCCGCGGATCCTCTCCGAGGAGACCGGGCGAAGCGGTCCCGGCACGACCCGGGCGCAGCCGCTGCTCGCGCCGGCGGAGTCGATCCGTTGGAACCGCGGGCTCGAGCGGCTCGTCACCGACGCCACGCTCGTGAACCTGCCGAACCTCTCCGATGCGGAGCTCCAGGCGACCGTCGCCCAGCTGCGCGAGCTGGAGCAGGACGTCTCGGCTCGGCGGCGCCGGCTCCACACCGTGCTCGACACGGTCACCCACGCCGTCGCCGCTCGGCTCGCCGCGGCCGGATGAGCGCACCGGCCGAGGCCGTCGAGGCCCGGCTCCGTGAGCTCGGCGAGTTCATCCGCGATCAGCGTCGGCGTGACCGGCTCTCGCTGCGCAAGCTGAGCGAGCTGGCGGGCATCTCGAACCCGTACCTCAGCCAGATCGAGCGCGGCCTGCGCAAGCCCTCGGCCGAGATCCTCCAGGGGATCGCGAAGGGGCTGCGCATCTCCGCCGAGACGCTCTACGTCCGCGCCGGCATCCTCGACGAGAAGAACGCGTCGGACCTCACCGCGGCCATCATGGCGGACTCCACGATCTCGGACCGCCAGAAGCAGTCCCTGATCGAGATCTACCGCTCCTTCCAGCGCGAGTAGGTCCTCCGTCGGGCCCAGGAATCAATCCCTGAGGGCCAGGGTTAGGATCGGCGAAGCCCATGTCGCTCCGCCGTCTCGCCGTCCTGAGCGTTCACAGCTCCCCGCTGACCCAGCCCGGAACGGGTGACGGCGGGGGCATGAGCGTGTACGTCCGTGCCCTCGCCGGCGCGCTCGCGCGTGCCGGGGTCGAGTGCGACGTCCTGGTGCGCCGCGAGCACGCCGACGACCCTGCGGTGGTCGAGGTCGAGCCCGGATTCCGGGTCGTGCACCTCGACGCGGGACCCGCGGCCCCCGTCTCCAAGCACGATCTGATCGACCTGGTCGACCCCATGGTGGCGCGCACCCTCGAGCGCGTGGAGCTCGACGGACCCTACGACGCGTTCCACGCGAACTACTGGGTGTCGGGAGCGGTCGGGCACCGGCTCAAGCACGAGCTCGACCGTCCGCTGGTCGCGACGTTCCACACCCTGGCGCGGGTGAAGGCCGACGCGGGCATCGACGACGATCCCGCGCTGCGCTCGCGGATCGAGCACGAGACGATCGCGTGCGCGGACCTCATGCTCGCGTCCACGGGTTCGGAGCAGGACCAGCTCGAGCTGCTGTACGGCGCCGATGCGGCCCGGATCGAGATCGTCCCGCCCGGGGTGGACCACGACGTCTTCCGCCCCGCGACCCCCGCGCAGCGCCGCGTCGAACGGCGGGCGCTGGGCATCGGCGACGCGCCGTCGCTGCTGTTCGCCGGTCGCATCCAGCCCCTCAAGGGCGCCGATCTCGCGATCGACGCGCTCGCCCGGCTGTCCCACCGCGACGCCACGCTGCTCCTCGTCGGCGGCCCGAGCGGTCCCGACGGACCCGCCGAGCTGGCCCGGCTGCACGAGCTGGTCGCCCGGCGCGGCCTCACGGAGCGGGTCCGGTTCGTTCCCGCCCAGGCGCACGGTGACCTCGCCCGGTACTACCGCGCGACCGACGTCTGTCTCGTCCCGAGCCACAGCGAGTCCTTCGGCCTGGTGGCGCTCGAGGCCGCCGCGTCCGGCACGCCGGTCGTTGCCGCGGCCGTAGGCGGGCTGTGCTCGCTGGTCGACGACGGGGTGAGCGGGTACCTCATCGACAGCCGTGATCCCGACGACTACGCCCGACCGATCGAGCGGTTGCTCGCGAACCCGGAGGCCGCCCACGCGATGGGTGTCGCCGCCGAGGCCGGGTCCCGGCGCTACGCCTGGAGCATGACCGCGGCACGACTGCGCCGGCTCTACACGGACCTGCTCGCCCGCGAGCCCGTGTCGTGTCGCTGACGCCCGACGCCGCCGAGCTCGACGCGGTCCACCAGCTGGTCGACGGGCATCTCTTCGGCCCGGTCGCCGAGCTCGTCCAGCACGTCGAGTACGACCCCGAGCTCACCCGCTGGTACGTGCGGTTCGGTTGCGAGGGCCGGGACGCCGCGACCATCTACTTCGATCTGCACCAGCGCACCCTGCGCTACGAGCTCTACTTCCTCCCGGCGCCCGATGATCCGGCTCGCGTCGCCGCGCTGCACGCGTGGCTCCTCCGGCGCAACCACGACCTCTACGGCGCCCGCTTCTCGCTCGGTCCGGACGGCGACGTGTACCTCACCGGTCGCGTCGCGATCGAGCACCTCACGGTGCAGGAGCTCGATCGGGTCGTCGGCGTGCTCTTCGAGCTGACCGAGCGGTGGTTCCAGGCGGCGGTGACCATCGCCTACCGGTGACCCGTCGTTCCCTGTCGAATCGTTCGGAATCGTTCGGTTCCATTGACTTGCGGTGAGATCCGCGACTCGATACTCTGCCGCGCCTCGCCACCGACGGGTGGCGGGTCTGAGAGGGCCCGAGGACCACGCAGCCGCTCCGTTCGGGGAAGTGCGGAGCTGACCGGTGAGCCTCGGGCCGTCTCGCGCCGGGAGTGAGCCCGACGCCGGGTCGGCGCCAATAGCCTGCGGCGATGGAGCGGATCGCGGTGCTCGGCGGTGGTCGGATGGGGGCGGCGCTCGTCGCGGGCCTGATCGACGCCGGGCTCGAGCCGGACACGCTCGCGGTCGCCGAAGCCGACGCCGCTCGCCGGCGCCTCCTCGAGGAGGAGCTGCCCGGCGTGCGCATCGCGCCGAGCGCACCGTGGGTCGTCGGCGATGCGGACGTCGTCGTCGTCGCGGTGAAGCCGCCCGACGTCGCCGCGGTCCTCGAGGCGGCCGAGCCTGCGCTCGGCGCCGACGCGCTGGTGGTCTCGATCGCGGCCGGCGTCTCGATCACGACGCTCGAGGCGGCCGTGCCCGGTCGTCCCGTGGTCCGAGCGATGCCCAACACGCCGGCGCTCGTCGGCGAAGGGGTCGCCGCCGTCGCGGGCGGGTCGGTGACGACCGAGACCCACGTCGCCACCGCCTGCCGGCTGCTCGGAGCGGTGGGCACCGTGGTCGAGCTCCCCGAGCGGTCGCTCGACGCGGTCACCGGATTGTCCGGCTCCGGACCCGCGTACGTCTTCCTGCTGGCCGAGGCGATGATCGAGGCGGGCGTGCTCAACGGCCTTCCGCGTGACGTCGCCACGACGCTGGTCCACGGCACGATCCGGGGCGCGGGCGTGATGCTCACCGACAGCGGCGAGACCGCGGAGTCCCTCCGCGCCGGTGTGACGTCGCCCGGCGGCACGACTGCTGCGGGCCTGCGGGCGCTCGAGGCCGGGTCGGTGCGATCGGCGGTGCTCGACGCCGTCACTGCCGCCACCGACCGCTCCCGCGAGCTCGGCGCCCCCCGCTGACGGGCACCGTCCGAGGCGGGTCCTCGCCGCGAGCGGCGGGTACGGTCCCTGACGTGTCCGCTCCCGGTTGTGTCTCCTTCCTCTCCGACTACGGCCACGCCGACGAGTTCGTCGGCGTGTGCAAGGCGGTGATGCTCGGGCTGGCACCCGCCGTGACGATCGTCGACATCTCCCACGACGTCCCGGCGCACGACGTCCGGGCGGGCGGGCTCACGCTGGTGCGCGCGATCCAGTACCTGCCCGACGGGGTCGTGCTCGCGGTGGTCGATCCCGGCGTGGGCACCGACCGGCGTGCGGTCGCGATCGAGACCGGGTCGGGGGTGCTGATCGGTCCCGACAACGGGCTCCTCGCACCGGCGGTCGCGATGATCGGTGGGGCGACCCGCGCCGTGTCGCTCACCAACGAGGAGTACCACCTCTCCTCGCCGGGCCCGACGTTCGCAGGCCGCGACGTGATGGCACCCGCCGCCGGGTTCCTCGCCGGGGGGGTCACGATCGACGAGCTGGGCGAGGAGATCGATCCGGTGACGCTCGTGCCCGGGCTGGTGCCGCTCCCCTCGGTCGCGGTGGACGCGGTCGCCGGGGAGGTCTGGTGGGTGGACCGCTTCGGCAACTGCCAGCTCAACATCGGCCCCGAGGAGCTCGCGCAGCTCGGTGCGGGCCCGGGGAGCCCGCTCGAGGTGCGCTTCGCCGAGGGCGCGCGCCGGGCGCGCTGGGTCCACACCTATGCCGACGCGCGACCGTCGGAGCTGGTGGCGCTGGTGGACTCCTACGGCCTCGTGTCGCTGGCGCTGGACCGCGCCTCGGCCGCGGCCGACTGCGGGCTGCGGGCCGGCTCGGCCGTGACGATCGTCCCTCCCGGAGGCGCAGCATGAGACCCGGCACGTCGATCGCGATCATCGTCCTGCTCGTGTTGATCCTCGGCGCCGCGTTCCTGCAGTTCGTCGTGCACCTGAACCCGTAGGGCGGGTCAGACGACCCAGTAGAGCCCCTGGCGGTAGATCGAGCGTGGGCCGGTCGGGCGGACGAGGTCGGGGGCCGGTGTCGGCGTCGTCGTGGACGGCGTCACCGGGGGCGGAGGTGCCGGGGCCGCGGCCGGCGCTCGTGGCGCCGACCGCGGGGCCCCCGGCGACGGGGTCGCGGCCGCAGGTGCGGACGTGCTTGGGGCGGGCTGGGAGGCTGATTCCATGAACACCTCGGAGACGTAGAACGTCCCGTTGGCGTTCACGACGCCCACACCCACTGACCGAAACCCCGGATCGGTGAGATTCCTGTAGTGCTCGGGCGAGGCGACGAGCGCTTTGTGGATCGAGTCCACGCTCGGGCCGCTCCCGACGTTCTCGCCCAGCCGCTGCCACTCCGGAGGAGCGCCGTCGGCGAGGTTCGAATGGCTGATGGCACCGACTGCCGCCATGTGCTCGGCCCAACCACGGGCCTTGGCGCTGAGGGTGCCGTTGACACTGAGTGCCGGGAGCCCGAGTGATGCTCGCAGCGAGTTGGTTCGGGCAATGAAGTCGCTCTCGGCGCCCGGGTCGGTCGTGGCGCCGGCGGCTGCCGCCAACCCCACGATCGATCCTGCAGCGACGAGCACGACGGCAATGCCGCACATCGTCTTTCGGAGTCGCATCGGTGCCTCCCCATTCCGCCCCGCTTGCTCCTCTGGTCACTGGAACCTTCCTGTCATCGGCCCACCGGCCCCGACACTTGAGCGACCGATCGCGGTTTTTGCCGGGTCCCCCTACGCTGCGGGGGATGCGCCTGGACGCCCGTGAGCTCCCCGTCCTCGCGGCGGCCGACGTCGTGGTCGCCGGAGGGGGTCCCGCCGGTCTCGGCGCCGCGGTGGCGGCCGCCCGGGCGGGGGCGTCGGTCGTGCTCTGCGAGCAGCTCGGCTTCCTCGGCGGGAACTTCACCGCCGCGTCCGTCGGGACGGTGTGCGGGCTCTACCTCGACACCGGCGCGGGCTTCGACCACGTGGTCGGCGGTCTCGCCCGCGAGATGACCGATGCGCTGGCCGGCGCCGGCGCCGGCATCGGCCCCGTGCCGTTCAAGGAGACGGCGGTCTTCGTCTACGTCCCGTGGGCCGCGAAGCGCTACGCGGACCACCTGGTCGGAGACACCGACGGCATCGACCTGCTGCTGCACGTGACGGTGGCGGACGCCGTGGTCGTCGACGGCGCGCTCGCCGCCCTCGTGGTCGCCACCAAGCGCGGGCTCCAGGCCGTCCGCGGAAGGATGTTCGTCGACTGCACCGGGGACGCCGACCTCGCCACCTTCGCCGGGGTGCCGACGGTGCTCGGCGATCCCGGGCACCGCCAGCACGCGTCCATGCAGTTCGTGCTCCAGCACGCCGATCCCGACCGCGCCATGGCGGCGATCGCCTCGCTCGGCGCCGCGATCGCCGCGGAGGGCCACGCGCTGTCGCGGGACGGTGGCGCGTTCGATCCCCACCCTGCGTCCGGGCGAGTTCATCGGGGCCATGACCCGCGTGCGCGGGCCCGACGGGGGCCCGATCGACGTCACCGACCCCCGGGCCGCGACGTGGGGGGAGCTCGAGGGTCGCCGGTTGGCGGAGGAGGCCGCCGAGTTCGTCCGGGCCCACGTCGACGGGTTCGCGCCGGCCTTCCTGGCCGACACCGCCGCGACGCTCGGGGTCCGCGAGACGCGACGCATCGTGGGCACGACCACGTTGACCGGAGCGGAGGTCACGGCCGGGGCCCGCCACCCCGACGGCATCGCCCAGGGCGCGTGGCCGCGCGAGTACCACGTCCGCGACCGCTCGACCGAGTACGAGTTCCTGCCGCCGGGCGTCGCCTACGACGTGCCGTTCGGCGCGCTCCGGACCAACGAGCGGTCCAACCTGCTCGTCGCCGGACGCTGCATCTCGGCCGACCACGACGCGCTCGCGTCCACCCGGGTGATGGCGCCCTCGATGGCGATCGGCGAGGCGGCGGGCACGGCGGCTGCTCTGGCGACGCGCCGACCCGGTCCGGCGGTCCCCGTGGAGCCCGACGAGCTGCGCGGCGGCGCTCCGCGCGGCTGGCGCGTTGCTGGGCTGACCCTGCCAGACTGCCCGACCGTGAACCTCGCGTCGGTGCTGCTCCGCCATGCCGAATCCCGCCCCGACGCCCCCGCGGTGGTCGAGGGGGACCGGACCCTGACCTTCGGCGATCTCGAGCTGCTCGCGGCCGAGACCGCCGGGAGCTTCGTGCAGCTCGGGGTGGCGCCCGGCGACCGGATCGCGATCGCCGCATGGAACGACCTGTCGTTCGTGGCGGCGTACCTCGGGGCACTCTGGTGCGGGGCGGTGGCGGTGCCGGTCAACCCGGGCGCGCCGGCGGTCGAGCTCGGTCCCGAGCTGGCGCGGGTCGGCGCCCGGGTGCTCGTCGTCGGCCCCGGGGGCGAGCACCTGCTCGACCTGCCGGGTGCGGTCGCGTCGAGCCTGCTGCCGGCGGCGACCCCACTCGCCGGTGAGGTCGAGCGCGACGACGACGAGCTCGCGGTGCTGCTCTTCACCTCCGGGACCGCGGGCGCGCCCCGCGCCGCGATGCTCAGCCACGGCAACCTCGAAGCCAACATCGGCCAGGTCCAGTCCCACCCCGGGCTGCGGGTCAGTCCCGACGACATCGGGCTCGCGACCCTCCCCTTCTTCCACGTCTTCGGGCTCAACGTCGCGCTCGGGGTCGCGCTCGCGGGTGGCGTGCAGTCGGTGCTGCTGCCCCAGTTCGACGCGACCCGTGTGGTCGATCTGGTCCGCGCGCACCGGGTCTCGATCCTCGCCGGGGTGCCGGCCATGTTCGACGCGCTGCTCGAGCTCCCCGAGCCGGTCGCGCCGCGCGACAGCTTCCGCTCCGTCCGTCTCGCGGTGGCGGGTGCGGCGGAGCTGCCCCGGGACGTCGCCGATCGCTTCCAGGAGCGGTTCGACGTCGTGATCCACGAGGGCTACGGACTCACCGAGGCCGCGCCGATCGTCACGACGACCGCGGTCGAGCGCCGGCCCCGCTGGGGCTCCATCGGGCCGCCGCTGCCCGGCGTGGAGGTGCGCCTCGTCGACGCCGAGGGGACCGACGTGGCCGTGGGCGACCCGGGTGAGATCTGGGTGCGGGGCGCGAACGTCTTCCGGGGCTACTGGGAGGACCCGGAGGCCACCGCCCGCGTGCTCCAGGACGGCTGGTTGCGCACCGGGGACGTCGCGGTCGCCGGCGACGACGGCTTCCTCAGCCTCGTGGACCGGATGAAGGACCTCATCATCGTGTCGGGGTTCAACGTCTACCCGGCCGAGGTCGAGGAGGCGCTGCTCGATCACCCCGACGTCGCCGACGTCGCGGTCATCGGAGTCCCGAGCCCGCGTTCGGGCGAGGCGGTCGCGGCGTTCGTGGTCCCCGCGCCGGGCCGTACCCCCACGCTCGCGAGCATCCGGGACCACGTGGCGCGCCGGCTCGCCCGCTACAAGGTCCCCACGTCCTTGGAGCTGGTCGAGGAGCTGCCGCGGAATCAGGCGGGCAAGCTCGTGCGCCGCGCGCTCGATCCCTCGGGCTGACGCGCCGACCGGGCCGCGACCTGGAACCCGGCGTAGATGACCGTGATGCCGAGCGCGAGTGACAGGACGAACGCCTCGTCCTTGCCCGCGATGCCCTGGATGAGCCCGCCGCTCGAGAGCACGATCGTCCCCAGCGCGATCAGGAGGTTGGCGACCGCGCGGCCGCCGGAACCCGCGACGTCACGCGCCCGCGCGTAGCGCTGCGCGGACACGAGCGCGCCCACGATGATCACCGTGGCGCCGACCCCGCTGCCGACGGCGGCGAGCACCCGGGGGAACACCCCGAACACGTCCTTGCCCACCGGTATGGCCGTCCCGGAGACGTCGTGCATCGGCGCGGCGAGCAGGCCGCCGGCGGCCAGCCCGCTCAGGAAGACGAGGATCCGCTCCGCCCGCCGACCCACGGTCGGCCGGGCGAGCAGGTGGATGGTGCCGAGGGCCAGCCACGGCACCGACAGCACCGCGCCGAGGAGGTAGAAGAGCCGGAACGTCCCACGGTCCCACCCGGTCGAGACTCCGGTGGCGAGCGCGGCCGACGCCAGGGCGAACAGGGCCAGCGCCACGGTCCACGCCCGGTCCTGGGGCCGGTGGGTGGTGGTGGCGCGCGCCAGCGTCGCCTGGGCGAAGAGCGTGGCCACGGCGGTGGCGAGGAACGCGAGGCCGACGATCATGGCGTCGGCGAGCGTACGCCGCGCCCCGTCCCGGTCCCCGGCCGGGGCCGGCCCCCGGCCCCGGACCGTCCGACCGTCGCGGAACGCCACGCACGCCGGGCGGCTTGGGTGGGAATGGTCCGCTTGTGAAGAACTGCACGATCGGGGTGTACCGTGGAGTCCGGCGTCGGCTCCGGGCCGGCGTGGCGAGCGACGACGAGGTGACGGGGTGGCCCAGCGAGGCGGAGCGCAGTCGAACAGCCGGAAGATTCCCGGCGCGGCCGTCGCTCGTCTCCCGCTCTACTACCGCGCCCTGCTCGAGGTGGCCGAGGGTGATGTCGACACCGTCTCGTCCGAGCGGCTCGCCGAGCTCGCCGGGGTGAACGCGGCACAAGTGCGCAAGGACCTGTCCTACCTCGGCTCCTACGGCACGCGTGGGGTCGGCTACGACGTCGCCTTCCTGCTCGATCGCATCTCGCGCGAGCTCGGCCTGACCCACGACTGGCCGGTCGTCATCGCCGGGGTCGGGAACCTCGGCCACGCCCTCGCCAACTACGGCGGGCTGAGCGCCCGGGGGTTCCGGGTCCTGGCCCTGGTCGACACGGATCCGGCCAAGGTCGGCAAGCGCCTCGGCGAGCTCACCGTCGAGCCGATGGACGACCTGCCCCAGATCGTGCGGACCCGCGGCATCACCATCGGCATCATCGCCGCCCCGGCCGGCGCGGCCCAGGCCGTCGCCGACCGCCTGGTCGAGGCCGGCGTGGCGTCGATCCTCAACTTCGCCCCGGCCGTGATCTCGGTCCCCGACGGCGTCTCGGTGCGCAAGGTGGACCTCGCCACCGAGCTCCAGATCCTGTCGTTCTACCAGTCACACCGGCGGATCAAGGAGCGCGCCTCGTGAGCGGGGCGACCGACAGGCCGGTGCTCGACGGCTACCCCGCGAACTTCGTCGTCGCCGGTCGGCGCTGCCTCGTGGTCGGTGCCGGCCGCATCGCCCAGCGCAAGATCGAGGGACTGCTGCGCGCGCGGGCCGACGTCCTCGTGGTCGCTCCCGAGGCGGGCGAGGGGGTCCGGACGATGGCGGCGGACGGCCGGGTCGCGTGGGAGGCGCGAGGGTTCCGACCCGGCGACCTCGACGACGTCTGGCTCGCGATCACCGCCACCGGCGTGCCCGACGTCGACCGCGTGGTGTTCCTCGCCGGTGAGGAGCGGCGCGTCTGGGTGAACTCCGCCGACGACCCGCGGAACTGCAGTTTCACGCTCATGTCGGTGGTCCGCCGCGGCGACATCGTGGTCACGATCGGGACGAACGGGCGGAGTCCCGCGCTCGCGACCTATCTGCGCGATCACGTCGCCACCGAGATGGGCGCCGAGTACGAGACGCTGCTGGAGCTGCTCGCCGAGGCCCGGGAAGCCTTTCGCGCCGCGGGGCGTTCGAGCGAGGACGCCGATTGGCGGCGTGCCTTCGAATCCGGCATTCTCGACCTGGTCCGCGCCGGCCGCGAGGCCGAAGCAAGGGAGCTGCTCCGCTCGTGTCTGTGATCGTCGTTGGTCTCAACCACCGCAGCGCGCCGGTGGAGCTGCGCGAGCGGGTGGCGGTGCCGTCCTCGAGCCTGGTGAAGGCGCTCCACGACCTGTCGTCGCGGGAGCACCTCGCCGAGGTCGTGCTCCTGTCGACCTGCAACCGCACCGAGATCTACGCCCGGTCGACGAAGTTCCACTCGGCGGTGTCCGACGTCCTGGACTTCCTGTCCGAGCAGGGCGGCGCGGCGCCGGAGGACTTCTCCGAGCACCTCTACACGTACTACGACGACAGCGCGGTCTCCCACCTCTTCGGCGTGGCCGCCGGGCTCGACTCGATGATCCTCGGTGAGGGCGAGATCCTCGGCCAGGTGCGCGACGCGTGGAAGCGCGCCGAGGCCGAGGGCGCATCGGGGTCGGCGCTGGCCCGGGTGTTCCGCCAGGCGATCGAGGTCGGCAAGCGCGCCCGCACCGAGACCGCGATCGGCCGCTCCGCGCTCTCGGTGTCCTCCGCCGCGGTCGCGCTCGCCGAGCGCACGATGTTCTCCCTGCGCGGCCGCTCGGTGCTGATCCTCGGCGCCGGTGAGGTGGCCGAGGGACTCGGTCGGCGCGCTCGTCGCGGCGGGCGCCGGGGACGTCGCGGTGGCCAACCGGACTCACGCCCGCGCGGTCCGGCTGGCCAAGGACATCGGCGGTCGGGCCGTCGCGCTCGGCGAGCTCCCCGAGGTGCTCACCACCGTGGACGTGCTGTTGACCGCCACCGACTCCACCGAGGTGCACGTCGAGCGGTCCGACATCGAGGCGGTCATGGAGCGGCGCGCCGGGGTGCCACTGCTCGTCGTGGACGTCGCCGTGCCGCGCGACGTCGATCCGGGCGCGGCCGACGTCCCGGGGGTCACGCTCCACGACGTCGACGACCTCCACCAACGCACCGAGGCCGCGCTCGACGAGCGCCGTCGCGAGGTCGGGACGGTGCGCGAGATCATCAACGAGGAGCTCGAGCGCTTCCAGACCGACCGGGCGGCCCGCGAGGTCGCACCGGTCGTGGTGGGGCTGCGCGAGTGGGCCGAGTCGGTGCGTCAGGGCGAGCTGGACCGCTTCCGGGCGAAGCTCGACGGCCTCGATCCCGAGTCGCGCAACGTCGTCGATGCTCTCACGCAGGGCATCGTCAACAAGCTCCTGCACGAGCCGACGGTCCGGCTCAAGGAGGCCGCGGGCACGGCGCGCGGTGAGCTCTACTCGGACGCGCTCTCCGCGCTGTTCGACCTTCGCGACGAACCAGGATGACCGCACCGGTCCGGATCGCCACGCGTGGCAGCGCGCTGGCGCGCTGGCAGGCGGAGCGCGTCGCGGCCCGGCTCGGGACCGAGACCGAGCTCGTGATCGTGTCGACCCACGGCGACCGCGACCGCACCGAGCGCGATCCACACGCTCGGCGGCAACGGCGTGTTCGTCAAGGAGGTCCAGGAGGTCGTGCGCCGTGGCGACGCCGACCTCGCCGTGCACTCGGCCAAGGACCTCATGGCGGTGACCCCGGAGGACCTCGTGCTCGCCGCGGTGCCCGAGCGGGCCGACGTGCGTGACGCGCTCGTCGGCTCGACGCTCGCCGCGGTCCCCCACGCGGGGACGATCGGGACGGGTTCGGTGCGCCGCCGGGCGCAGCTCGCCGCCATCCGTCCGGACCTCTGCTTCGCCGAGCTCCGCGGCAACGTGCCGACGCGCGTGGAGAAGGCGTCGAGCACGCGGCGGTCGTGGTCGCGGCCGCCGCGCTCGGCGGCTCGGGCTCTCGGATCGCGTCGCGGAGATCCTCGACGTCGAGCTGATGCTCCCGATGGTCGGGCAGGGCGCACTCGCGGTCGAGTGCCGGCGCGACGACGCGGTCGTGCGCGACCTGGTCACGCCGATCGACGACGACGAGCTGCACCGCTCCCTCGACGCCGAGCGCGCGTTCTTGCGCGAGCTGGGCGGGGGCTGCACCATGCCGTGCGGCGCGTTGGCGACGGTCGCGCCCGACGGCAGCGTGTCGCTCGACGCGCTCCTGGCCTCGGAGGACGGTGCCCGCGTGCTGCGGACCGTGACCGGCGATGCCGATCCCGAGCGGGCCGGGGTGGCCGCGGCCCGCCGCATCCTCGACGACCTCGGCGGCGCCGATCTCCTCACCGACGGGGCCGCGTCATGACCGTGTACCTGGTCGGGGCCGGGCGCCTGGTCCGCTCCACGGTGGTCGTCGCCTGCGGCGCCGCCCTCCGTTGCGCACGGCCCGTCCCCGCCGGTGTGGAGGTCCGGGCATGACCGTGTACCTGGTCGGGGCCGGGCCGGGGGACCCGGGGTTGGTCACGGTGCGGGGGGCCGAGCTGCTGGCACGGGCCGATGTGGTGGTCTTCGACCGACTCGCCCATCCGTCGCTCCTCGACCTCGCGCCCGTGGCGGCAACGCGGATCGACGTGGGCAAGGCGCCGGGTCGGGTCGCGATGGACCAGGAGGGGATCAACGCGACGCTGGTCGAGCACGGTGCCGCGGGCCGCGCCGTCGTGCGACTCAAGGGGGGCGACCCGTTCGTGTTCGGGCGCGGCGGCGAGGAGGCCGAGGCCCTGATCGCGGCCGGCGTCCCGTTCGAGGTGGTTCCGGGCATCACCGACCGCGATTGCCGCGCCCGCCTACGCCGGGATCCCGGTGACCCACCGCGGGCTGTCGACGCACGTCACCGTCGTCACCGGCCACGAGGACCCGGCGAAGGGCACGACCGACACCGACTGGGCCGCGCTCGCCGCGTGCCGGCGGGACGCTCGTGATCCTGATGGGCGCGGGCCGCCTCGAGACGATCGTGGACCTGCTCATCGAGCACGGGCGCGATCCCGACACGCCCGTGGCGGCCGTGCGCTGGGGCACGCGCCCGAGCAGGCGACGACCCGGGCCACGCTCTCCACCATCACCGCGCTCGGTGTCGCCTCGCCGAGCGCGATCGTGGTCGGTCCCGTGGCCGGCCTGGACCTCAGCTGGTTCGAGACCCGCCCGCTGTTCGGCCGCACCGTCGTGGTCACGCGGGCACGAGAGCAGGCGAGCTCGCTCCGGAACCGCCTCGAGGAGCTCGGGGCGACGGTCGTCGAGCTGCCGTCGATCGCCATCGAGCCGCTGCCCATCGCGCGGCCGGATCCGAGTGGCTACGCGTGGGTCGTGTTCACGTCGGTGAACGGGGTGGACGGCTTCTTCGCCCGCGGGCTCGCCGCGCACGGCCTCGACGCCCGTGCGCTCGGCGGGTGCCGGATCGCCGCGATCGGGTCGGGGACGGCGGCGGCGCTCGGCCACCATGGGATCGTCCCCGATCTCGTGCCCGAGCGGTTCGTGGCGGAGTCGCTGCTCGAGGCGTTCCCGCCTGCGCTCACCGGCGACCGCGTGCTGCTGGCGGCGCCGAGGTCGCCCGCGACACGTTGCCCGAGGGACTCGCCCGGCTCGGGTACGTCGTCGAGGTGCTGCCGGTGTACCGGACCGTCACGGCCACGCCCGACCCCGAGGATCTCGCACGCGTGCAGCGCGGCGAGGTCGATGCCATCACGTTCACGGCGTCCTCGACGGTCGACAACTTCTGCGACCTCGTCGGCCCGCTGCCCGAGCCCGCGCCGCTCGTGGTCTCGATCGGGCCGGTCACGAGCGACCGGGCGCGCGGCCGCGGTCTCGTGGTGGGCGCGGAGGCCGATCCCCACACGATCGACGGTCTCGTCACGGCGCTCCTGGGCGCGCTGTCGACGCCGGCCGATCGGTAGCCTGGCGACCGTGACCTTCCCCGACCAGCGGCCGCGCCGGCTGCGCCGCACCGCGGCCATGCGCCGGCTCGTGGCCGAGACCCGGCTCGACGTCGACGACCTCGTCGCCCCCCTGTTCGTGAAGGAGGGCGTCGCCGAGCCCGAACCGGTCGTCTCGATGCCCGGCGTGGTCCAGCACAGCCAGGAGAGCCTCCGCAAGGAGGTCCGCGCGCTCGCCGGGCTCGGGGTCCCCGCGGTGATCCTGTTCGGGATCCCGGCCACGAAGGACGCCCCGGGAGCCAGGCGGACGCCCCCGACGGCGTGGTCCAGGACGCGCTGCGCAACCTCCGCGACGAGATCGGCGACGCGCTCGTGCTGATGGCCGACGCCTGCCTCGACGAGTACACCGACCACGGCCACTGCGGTCTCCTGACCGCGACCGGCGAGGTCGACAACGACAGCACGCTGGAGCGCTACGCGTCGATCGCGGTCGCCCAGGCGGACGCGGGGGTCGACGTCGTCGCGCCCAGCGGGATGATGGACGGTCAGGTGGGCGCCATCCGCGCCGCGCTCGACGCCGCGGGCCACCCCGACACCGCGATCCTCGCCTACTCGGCGAAGTACGCCTCCGCGCTGTACGGCCCGTTCCGGGACGCGGCCGAGTGCGCGCCGCAGTTCGGCGACCGGCGCGGCTACCAGATGCAGGCGGGGAACGTACGGGAGGCGCTCGAGGAGACGGCGCTCGACGTCGCCGAGGGTGCCGACATGATCATGGTGAAGCCCGCCCTCGCCTACCTCGACGTCATCGCGGCGCTGCGGCCGGCCTTCGACGTCCCGCTCGCGGCGTACCACGTGAGCGGTGAGTACGCGATGGTCAAGGCCGCGGCCGCCAACGGCTGGATCGACGGCGAGGCCGTCGCGCGCGAGCACCTCCTCGCGATCCGGCGGGCCGGTGCCGACTTCGTGCTCACCTACTTCGCGCGTGAGATCGCCGAATCGCTGCAGTGAGCAGACCGTGACCGACGAAGCGCTCCTGGCGCGCGCGCTCGCGTGCATCCCCGGCGGCGTCAACTCGCCGGTGCGCGCGTTCGACGCGGTGGGCGGTGCTCCGTTCTTCGTGGCGCGCGCCCGCGGGGCGGAGCTCGTGGACAGCGAGGGCCGGACCTACGTCGACTACGTCCAGTCCTGGGGCGCGTCGATCCTCGGGCACGCGGATCCGCGCATCGTGGAGGCGGTCCAGCGAGCGGCGGCCGACGGCACGTCGTTCGGCGCGCCGACGGCGCGCGAGGTCGAGCTGGCCGAAGCGATCGCGGCGCGGGTCGAGAGCATCGAGAAGGTGCGGCTGGTCTCGAGCGGCACCGAAGCGGCGATGACCGCGGTGCGGCTCGCCGCGGCGCGACCGGGCGGACCGAGATCCTGAAGTTCGCGGGCTGCTACCACGGTCACCTGGATGCGCTGCTCGTGGCGGCCGGCAGTGGCCTCGCGACCCTGGGCATCCCGGGCTCGGCGGGGGTCACGCCCGGCGCGGTCGCCGACACCGTCGTCGTTCCGTACAACGACATCCCCGCGGTCGACGCCGCGTTCGCCGAGCACGACTTCGCGGCGGTGCTGGTCGAGCCGATCGCCGCCAACATGGGGCTCGTCCCGCCCGCCGCCGGGTTCCTCGACTACCTGCGGAACCGGTGCACCGGGGCCGGGGCGCTGCTCGTCCTCGACGAGGTGATCACCGGCTTCCGCGTCGGCGCACGGCGGCGCGCAGGCGTGGTTCGGGATCACACCGGACCTGACCATCCTCGGCAAGGTGGTGGGCGGCGGTCTGCCGCTCGCCGCCGTCGGCGGACCGGCGGCGGTCATGGACCATCTCGCACCGCTCGGACCCGTGTACCAGGCCGGCACGCTCTCCGGGAACCCGCTCGCGACCGCCGCGGGCCTCGCGGCGCTCGCCGCGCTGGACGAGGACGCCTACGCCACGCTCACCGGGAAGGCCGATGCCCTGCTCACCGGCCTCGCCCGGGTGTTCAGCGAGGCCCGGATCCCGGCGCAGGTGACGCGGGCCATGACCCTCGGTGGGCTGTTCTTCTCACCCCAGCGGGTCACCGACTACGCCGGCGCCCAGGCTGCGGACCACGAGCGGTACGCCCGCTTCTTCCACGGCATGCTCGATCGCGGCGTGTACCTCGCGCCGAGCGGCTACGAGACCCTCTTCGTCTCGCTCGCGCACACCGACGCGATCATCGAGCAGACCGTCGGCATCGCCGCTGAGGTTGCCGCGACCCTGTAGCCGCTAGTCCTCGTCGCCGGTGCCACGACGCTGGCGGACGTGGTCCATGTAGAAGAGGGCGCCGAAGAGCAGGAAGAAGAAGAAGGCGAGCAGCACGAACGCCAGGCCGCCCTGGCCGCGCTCGCCGCCGGCGTCGACGAGCTGACCGTTGGTGCAGCCGGTCGCGACGACCAGGAGCAGCGCCGCGGCGGCCCAGTTGCGCAAGGTGGGGGTCAACCGGTGCATCAGGCTCCTCAGACGGTCTCGGGGGTGGGCTCGGCCGCGGCCTTCGTGATGGCCTCGGCCTCGCCCTCCACGCGCTTGGCAGCTTCCTGGAGGTCACGCTCCCGCCAGTGGAGGCCGAGCAGGCTCAGGACGAAGAGCGTGCTGAACGCCAGCAGCGCCACGAACGGCGGGACCCGGAGCGACCCGAGGTCGCGCTCGAGCACGAGGACCTGGCGGGCGGTGCCGTCACACTTCGGTGTCGGCGGCTTGGCCCCGAAGGGGACCTCGTCGCCCGCGAGGTTCGGATCCACCTTGCACGTGGTGACCACCGCGTAGTGCGGCTTGTGGAGGCTCACGTGGATCCACGGGAACCCGCCGCCGGTGTCGACCGTGAACTGGCTGAAGATCTCGCCGCCGCCGGTCTCCTGGTTGTTGGTGACCAGGTAGTCGGTCGCGGCCTGGTACGTCGCGAACTTGCCGCCGGCGCCCGAGAGGATCTCGCCGGTCTGCTCGTTCTTGGTGACGATCAGGTTGAGGTCGACCGCGGCCTTGAGGTTGGCGCCTTCCTCCTCGCTGACCTGCTTGCCGTTCTGGTCGATCTGTTGGACCGCGGGGATCTTCGATCGCGCGACGTCTCCGGACTGGATCGCCTCGACGGCGCGCCACTGCGGGATCCGCCCCTTCAGGGTGTTGACCGGCGACGGGTTGGTGAGCCAGAGCAGCGCCATCAGGATCATGAGGCCCGAGAGCGCCGCGGTCGCGACGAGGAAGCCGAGGCGGGCGCCGAGGTTCGTCGCGAGCAGCATGTACGCGCTGCCACAGAACAGTCCGACGGCCGCGATGACGACGAGCACGCCGAGGATCGTGGGGTACCAGAGGTCGGGGTTCTTGATGCCCTCGCTGGCGAGGATGTGCCCTGCGTTCATCATCGCCTCCTACAGGCTCCGCTCGAACTCGATGATCGCGTCGATCTGCGCCTTGGTCAGGATGTTCATGAAGTGCGGCATCTTCCCCGACGAGATCCCGCGGACGCCGTAGCCCTTGTTCGCCTCGACGCCGGTCGCCACCCAGTCGTACTGCTTCTGCTTGCCCGGGTCGCCGGGGAACTGGCTCAGGGTCGCACCGTCGCGCAGCGACGGTCCGAGTGCGCCGCTGCCGGGTGGTTCGGGCATCGGCACGAAGCCGTCACTCGGCTCGAGCGTCGACCAGCCCTTGGTGTGGCACCGCGCGCACTGCGTGTTGAACAGCAGCTCGCCCTGACTCATCTTCGCGACCTGGGCCGCGTAGTCGGCCGACCGCTGGATGGCGACGTTGGCGGCGTCGATCTCACCCTGGTACTTCTGGCGCTGGGCGTCGGTCTCCGAGGTGGCGAGGCTCGCCTGCGCATCGGCGAGGTTCTTGCGGGCCTTGGCCTCTTCGCCGTTCACGAACTTCTCGAAGTCCTTGACCTTCTTGGCCGCCTGGGCCCGCGCCGCGGCCGGGCTGACCTGGATGCTCTTGAGGTACGCGACGAGGTCGCTGATGGCCTGCTCGTTCTTCGGGCCACCACCGGGCACACCCCAGGCCGGCATCGGGGTGCCGGGCCGGCCGTAGGTGATGATCTGGGTGATCTGCTGCACCGCCGTCGTCGGGTCCTCGGTGTAGCGGTAGAAGACGTCGTTGAGCGACGGGGCCACCCACGTCTCGCTCACCGGCGCGGTGTTCGGATCGCCCTGGGCCTCGGCGGTGAGGACGAACGTCGCGGCACCGCCGCTCGCGTCCGCGCCGTGACAGTTCGCGCACTGCAGGGACTTGGCGCTGTCGAACGCGGGCATGGTCGGGTTGGCGAAGAGCGTCGCACCGCGCTCGATGGCGCGCTCGTCGAAGCCCTTGGCCTCCGAGCTCTGACGGCCCGGCTCCAGGAGCCAGTACAGCGGCAGGACGACCGCGACGATCGTCGAGAAGATGAGCGACCACCGCAGCACCCGCGTCAGGTGGGTGTCCTCGAGGATCTCGTCGTCGTAGAACGGCGTGAGGTTGGCGGCGTCGCGCTCGGTGGGCTCGCGCCGCACCGAGAGCACCTTGGCGCCGAGGATCACCACGATCACGAGGACCGCGGCCACGTTGATGAGGATCAGGAGAGTGCGCAGGGTCACAGTGGCCTCTTCGATGCTCCCGGAAGCGAGTGGGACGGTGGGGTCAGACGCACGGGGGCCCTTCGGCGCTCTGACCGGTCGTGTCGGTGCCGATCGGCGGACCGGTGATGACGGTCGTGGTGTCGATGCTCATCTTCGAGCCCGCGATCGTCACGACGAACCGGTCGAGACCCCGTGGCGCGGGGCCGCCCTTCTTCTCGCCGACCCGGCTGTACTTCGAGCCGTGGCACGGGCATTCGAACCACTGCGAGGTCTGGCACCACGGCACCCGGCAGCCCAGGTGGACGCACTTCTGGTAGAGAGCGATGATCCCCTGCTCCATGTCGGGGATCACCAGCGCGTACTCGGTGACCTTCTTGGCCTTGGGCACGTCGGCGACGGGGTACGGCTGGAGATAGGTCCTCGCCTCCGGGATGTAGAACGGTGCCTTGTTGGCGGCCCAGTACGCCTGCGCGTCGGCGAGACCGATGCCGGCGTCGACCTTGCCCCCGAAGCCACCCGAGGACTTCGCGTAGAGGAACGCGATCGCCGCCGCCCCGAACGCTCCGACCGAGATCGACATCGTGACGAGGATCGACCGGTTGAAGAACTGGCGCCGGCTGACCTGGATCTCCTCGTACTCGGCCGGCGTGTACTCGGCGACCGCCGTGGTCCCGCGCGTGGCCGGCGTGCCCCCGACTCCGGCGCGGGTCTCGCCGGCGCGGGCCCTCGCGGCCTCGGACGCGTCGTCGGTGACCGCGACGTCGGTGGCGTCGCTCGCTCTGGTCTCGCCGCTGAGGGAGCCGGTCACGCGCCCCTGGGGGTCGGTCGTCCGCCGGCGCGTGGAGGCGAAGACCGTCACTGCCGCGAGCAGGATGACGACCGGGATCCCGATGATCAGCGCGATGTTCAACCGAGGCTCCTAGAGCTCGAAGAAGATGCCGTCGTGCCACGGGAACACGAAGTTGAACCCCGCGCCCCGGAAGAACGATCCGATGATGACGAGCACCGCCCAGAACATGAGGAAGATCGTGAACAGCGAGATCGCGAACTTGCGGTCGTTCGGCTTGTTCGACGGGTTCGAGTCCACGTACGGGGCGATGATGAGCAGGAACAGGCCCATGCCGGGGATGGTCACACCCGCGACCATCGGGTGGAACATGGTGAGCAGCTCCTGGAGACCGAGGAAGTACCACGGTGCCTTGGAGGGGTTCGGCGTCTGGTTGACGTCCGCGAGCCCGAGCAGCGGGGCCCGCACGATCGCGGAGAAGACCAGGATGATCGCGGTGAGTGCCAGCGCCGCCGCGAACTCGACGACGAGCAGGTGCGGCCAGGTGTGGACCTTGTCCTGCGCCTCGGCGCGCGTCTGCTGGATCGAGCCGGACTTGACGACGGTCAGCAGCCGCTGGGTGTGACCTCCGGGCCCGGTGCCCGTCGGCGCCGTGATCGGAGCGGTGGCCGTCGCGGTCGCGGCTGCGGCGGTCGCGCCGCCGGCTCCGCCCCCGCCGGCCATCGCGGCCTTGCGCTTGCGCGAGCGCTCGAGCAGGTGGGCGGGCACGCCACCCTTGTCCTCGGTGACCGCACCCTCGTCCGATGCGGCCGCCGCCGCCGGTGCCTCGGCGGGTGTCTCCGCGGGCGCGTCCGGTGCGGGCGTGTCGGCAGCAGGCGCGTCGTCCGCGCCTTCACCACCGGGCAGTCCCAACTGCTTGCGCCGCTCGGCGCTGCGCTTGAGCAGGTGTTCGGGGACATCAGCCATGAGTCAATCCCTCCCCGGCCTACAGCGGTCCACTGATGCCGCCGTCCTTGCGGACGCGCCAGAAGTGGATCGCCATGAAGATGACGATGACGAACGGGAGCAGCAGCACGTGGAGCGTGTACCAACGCAGCAGCGTGTCGCCCGAGATCTCCTTCGCACCGAGCAGCGCGTAGCGCATCTGGCCACCGAAGACCGGGGTGTAGCCCATCATGTTGGTACCGACGGTGACGGCCCACAGCGCCAGCTGGTCCCACGGCAGGAGGTAGCCGGTGAAGGACAGCAGCAGCGTCAGCGTGAGCAGGATCACGCCGATCACCCAGTTGAACTCGCGGGGGGCCTTGTACGCGCCGTGGTAGAAGACGCGGCTCATGTGCAGGAACACCGACAGCACCATGAGGTGCGCACCCCATCGGTGCATGTTGCGTACGAGCGAGCCGAACCACACCGCGGTCTCGAGCTGTTGCACGTTCGACCACGCCGCGGCCTCGGTCGGCCGGTAGAAGAACATCAGGAAGATGCCGGTCACCGTCAGCAGGATGAAGAGGAAGAAGGACAGCCCGCCGAGGCAGAGCGTGTAGCTCACCTTGACCGCGTGGCGCTTCACCTTCACCGGGTGCAGGTGGTACAGCACGCTGTTCATGATCACGTACGAGCGGTTCCTCGGGCTGTCGGTGTAGCCCCGCCGGAAGATCGAGCCGGGCCGGACGATGGACGTCACCACCTGGGAGTTGCCGACCTTCTCGCCCATCTCCTTGGCGCGCGCACCGAGCTTCAGCCCGCCGCCGTTCCCGTTGCTCCCGTTTCCCTGGGCCATCTAGGTCGCTCCGCTCACTCGGCGGCGGGGACCCCGCCGCTGCCCTTCGGGACACATCAGAACCGCACCCCGTAGCTGTAGCCGTGCCGGTTCGTGCGCACGTGGGGGTCGCCGACCGCACCCTGCTGGGTGATCTTGCCGAGGATGATGACGCCGGTCGGGCAACGGTCCACGCAGAGCGCGCAGCGTGTGCACACGTCCTCGTCGACGATGAAGGCCACGTGGTCGCGTGGATCCTCGCCCGGACGTTCGGTGCCGACCGCGGTGTCGATCGCGCCGACCGAGACCATGTGGATGCACTTCCACGGGCAGATGTCGACGCAGCCCTCGCACATGATGCACTCGGCCTGGTCGATGTGGAGGAACTGCTTCGGCTTCACCGACTGCGTGAGGAAGGCCGGGTCGACCTCCTGGAGCACGTAGTCGGTCACGAACTCCGGCATCGGTGGGTTCGCGTCGGTCTTGGCCATGTCAGGCCTTCGCCTTGAGCGGCCGACCGAAGCGCGACGTGCCCGCCTCGACCGGCGTGCGCTCGGCCGCCTCGGACACGGTGGGCCGCTTCTGCCAGAGCACGAACATCGCGATGTTGAGGCCGAAGAAGATGAGGTAGATGACGACGACGAGGGGATCGCGCAACCCGTGTTGCAGGTCGATGGAGAACGGCCAGTTCCACGACTTCATGAACGGGATCGGGGTCGTCGACTTGATGATGTACCGGTTGGTCGCGAGACCCCAGTACTTGTCCGACGCCGAGATGAACTCGCTCGGGATCATCGCGTAGGTGAGGAGGAACAACGCGAACACGTAGAGGGCGCCGGCCATCGCCTCGGCCCAGGTGGTCGGACGGTCGGGCTTCGGGGTGCGCAGGCGCCAGATCGCCAGTGCGATCATCACCAGCGCGATCACGGTGAACCAGATCAACCGACCGTTCGGCCGGAAGAAGTGCCAGTCGGGCAGCAGGTTGGGCATGGTGCCGCGAGTCTCCTCCTCGGTCCGAGTCGACATCCCCCTCTGAGGTCGTCCTCGGCCCTTCCTCCGGGGCGTTTCTCTACCACGCTAGATCGCGCCGCGACACATTGTGCGCTCCGCGCGACCACGGTGTCGGATCGCGCGGATCGCGACCCGCGGGCGCAGGTGGTGTGCCCGGTCAAGCGTCGACGTGGGACGATGCCGGGGTGAGCGTGCGCGGGCCCGAGCGGGTCGACGTCCTGGTGGTCGGCGCCGGCCCCGCGGGAGCCGCCGCGGCGTACTGGCTCGCCGAGCGCGGCCACTCGGTCCTCGCGGTCGAGAAGAAGCAGTTCCCCCGCGAGAAGACCTGCGGCGACGGCCTCACGCCGCGTGCGGTCCGCCAGCTCGACGACATGGGCCTCGCCGACCAGCTGACCGAGTTCCACCGTTACGACGGCCTGCGCTCGATCGCCCACGGCATCACGATGGAGCTGGCCTGGCCCGAGCACCCCGAGTTCCCCTCCCATGGCTATGTCGTGCGCCGCCGGGACCTGGATCGGATGGTCGCCGAGCGGGCCGTGAAGGCCGGCGCCACGCTCTGGCAGCGATCCGAGGCGCTCGAGCCGATCGTCGAGCGGGGCCTCGTGACGGGTGCGGCGGTCCGGCGGCAGGACTCGGGCAGGACCGAGGCGGTCCGGGCGCGCTATGTCGTGGTGGCCGACGGCGCCAACTCCCGCTTCGGCCGGGCGCTCGGCACGTCGCGCGACCGCTCCTACCCGATGGGTATGGCGATTCGCGGCTATTACACCAGTCCGTTCCACGACGAGACCTGGATCGAGTCCCATCTCGACCTGCGCGACCGCGACGGCAACCACATGCCCGGCTACGGCTGGATCTTCCCCGTCGGTGACGGGACCGTGAACGTGGGTGCGGGCCTGCTCGACACCTTCACCGGCTTCACCGCCGTCAACACCTCCCGTCTCCTCGACGCGTTCGTCGCCACCGCCCCGGCCCGGTGGGGCCTCTCGCCCGAGACGGCGTGCGGCGCCCCGACCGGGGGCCGGCTCCCGACCGGGGGATCGGTGCTGCCCAAGGTCGGTCCGACCTGGATCGTGGCCGGCGACGCCGCGGGCTCCATCAACCCGTTCAACGGCGAGGGCATCGCCTACGCCTACGAAACCGGGCGAATGGTGGCCGAAACGGTCAGCGAGGCCCTCGTGACGGGCGACGGGCTCGCCCTGGCCCGCTACCCGGAGCGGCTCGAGGACATCTACGGCCTCTACTTCAAGGTCGCGCGCACGTTCGTGAAGCTGATCGGCAACCCGGCCGTGATGCGCGAGCTCACCCGGGTCGGGATGCACTCGCGCCCGCTCATGGAGTGGGTGCTGCGGATCATGGCCAACCTCCTCCGTCCCGACGAGATGGGGCCGGCCGAGGCGGCGTACGCCGCCGTCGAGCGCATCGTGGCGGTGCTGCCCGAGCCGAAGGGACGGGTTTCGGGGTCGAGAGGACCACGGATCGATCCGATAGCTGGGTGATGGCAGCCGTGAACCAGGCCGAGGTGCTGCCCGATGTCGGTCGGCTGCTCATGCTGAACGAGAACCTCGGCGGGCACGCCACGATGCACCTCAACATCTATCGAGCGCTCGCGGAGCACCCGGAGGTGGACTTCGTGGCGCTCGACGTGCCGCCGCGCTCGCTGGTCCGGCGCGCCGCGGGGCTGCGCCTCCCCGGCCTCTCCCGCCTCGACGTGGACCTCGCGCCGGTCCGCGGCGCAGCTCGCGATCTCGATGACCGCGCACCGCATGCTGCGGGCCGCGATCCGGTCCGGTCCCGTCGGCGCGATCCACGCCTACTCCCAACACGTTGCGCTGCGGTCGCTCGACGAGTTGCGCGCCTACCCCTCGGTCGTCTCCACCGACGGCTCCGCGGCGCAGAACGCGGTGCAGCTCCCGTTCCGGCGGCCCGGTCGGTTCACGCCGATGACCGCGCGGCGTCGGTGAGCGCTTCGAGGCGAAGGTGTTCGACGCGGCCACGATCGTGGTCGCCCAGTCCGAGTGGTGCGCCCGGGCGATCCGCACGCGCTACGGCCTCGACCCCGACCGGCTGCGCGTGATCCCGTTCGGGATCTACCCGCCCGACCCCGTGGCCGTCCCGCCGCCCGACCCCGACGCCCTTCCCGAGGTCACCTTCACGGGGAACTCCATGGACCGCAAGGGCGGGTGGGCGCTGCTGCGGGCGTTCCGCTCGACGCTGCGGGGCTCCTGTGTCCTCAACCTGGTCACGCCCGAGCAGATCCCGCCCGAGCCCGGGGTGCGGGTGTTCTCCGACGTCCGCCCCGGCGACCCCCGTCTCGTCGAGATGCTGGCGCGCTCCTCCGTGTTCGCGTTCCCGAGCGAGATCGACAAATCGCCCTACTCCGTGCTCGAGGCGATGTTCGCCGGGCTGCCCGTGGTCTCGACCCCGGTCGGTGGGATCCCGGAGATGGTGATCGACGGCGAGACCGGCATCCTCGTGCCCCCGGGCGACGACGTCGCGATCGGAGCGGCGATCGAGCGGTTGCTGGGTGACGACGCCCTGCGGCGACGGATGGGTCGCGCCGGGTACGAGCGGGCCCAACTGCGCTTCGACGCGCGCACGACCACCGCCTCCCTGATCGGGACGATCGCCGAGGCGCGCGAGCGGCACGCGTCCTGACCGGCGCACGCGCCGTGGCTCACCAGGCGCGAGCGGGGCGGGCGAGCTGGCGTGCGAGCCGGAAGCGGTCGTGGCCGGGTCCGATGCAGAAGCGCGGGATCGCGAACGGGTCGGTCCCTGGCGTGACCCGCCCGAACGTGAAGGTGCACGCGGCGCGGTAGCCCGCGTCCCGGACCGCCGCGGCGGTGGTCGCGCCGTGATGGCCGAAGGGGTAGGCCAGCAGGTCGGGGACCCCGTCGGCGGCGGCGAGCCAGGCGCGAGAAGCACGGAGCTCACGCATCCGCTCGTCGGGGTCGACGTCGGGCAGCGACGCATGCGTCGCGGTGTGCGACGCCAGGGTGATCAGCCCGGAATCGGTCATCTCGCGGAGTTCGTCCGGTGCCATGGCGCGCGCCGCACCCGGCCAGAAGGGCGGCTCGACGCCGAGGACGTCGGTGACGACGAAGACCGTGGCGGGGACTCCCCGCGCCGCGAGGATCGGTGCCGCGTCCCGGCCGACGCCCACGAGCGCGTCGTCGAAGGTCATCGCCACCAGGCCGTCGAGCTCCCGGCCGGCGAGCAGCCGGTCGACGACCTCGGCCAGCGGGACGAACGTGAGGCCCCACCCCCGGATCCATTCGACGTGGCGCGCGAGCAGGTCGGGAGACACGTAGTACTCGGTGGTGTTCGCCGGGTCGGTCCCGACGTCGTGGTAGCAGAGCACCGCAGCACCGCGTCCTCGGACCGGCAGCCGTCCGGTCACGAGCCCGCGCAGCGCACCGCCCACGCCGGCGAGCTTCCGGTGCGCATCGATCGCGAGAGCCACGCGGCGAGGCTAACGGCGCCTCACTTTGCCGCCGGAGGACTTCGGTCAGATAGCCTCGGCGCGCGGTTCACGGGACACACGGAAGGGGGAGTGAACATGGCGCAGTACCTGCCGATCCTGACCATGGTGATCCTCGTCGTCCTCTTCGTGCTGGGATCCTTCGTCGCGTCGATCCTGCTCGGTGTGAAGCGGCCCACCCGCGCCAAGACGATGCCCTACGAGTGCGGCATCGTGCCCGAGCGCGAGCCCGCCGAGCGGTTCCCGGTGAAGTTCTACCTGGTCGCGATGACGTTCATCGTCCTCGACGTCGAGATCATCTTCCTCTATCCCTTCGCCACCGTGTTCCGCGGTCTCGGCGGCTACGGCATCGCGATCATGGGCGTCTTCCTGCTCGTGCTCATCGTCCCGTTCGCCTACCTGTTGAGCGTCGGCGCGCTCGACTGGGGACCGGTCCGCCAGGTCGCGAGCCGCATCGTCCGACCCGTGCTCCGGGCCGCGGGTCGGCCCGAGGGCGTCGCCGAGGCCCCCGTGGCGCCGGCCGACGAAGCATCCGAGGCGGCCTAGCCGTGGGCCTCGACGCGGTCCCGTACAACTTCCTCACCGCGCGGCTCGAGGACGTCGTCCGCTGGGCGCGCCGGAACTCGGTGATGCCCGCGACGTTCGGGCTCGCGTGCTGCGCGATCGAGATGATGGCCACCGGCGCGGCGCACTACGACCTCGCCCGCTTCGGCATGGAGACGTTCCGCGCGAGCCCGCGTCAGGCGGACCTCATGATCGTCGCGGGTCGCGTGAGCCAGAAGATGGCCCCGGTGCTGCGCCAGGTCTACGACCAGATGGTCGAGCCCAAGTGGGTGATCTCCATGGGCGTGTGCGCGAGCAGCGGCGGCATGTTCAACAACTACGCGATCGTGCAGGGCGTCGACCAGATCGTGCCGGTCGACGTGTACGTGCCCGGTTGCCCTCCGGGACCCGAGACGCTCCTCCACGGCATCGTCACGTTGCACGAGCTCATCCGCACGGGCGAGCTGCTCAAGCGGCGTGACGAGTCGCCGTCGGCTGGCGCGGGGATCGAGATCCCCCAGCGCGACGGCGTCCCGGTGGATCTTCCCGTCCCCGAGCCGGCGGGCACCTGACCATGCCCGAGACGCCCGATGCGCCTCCTGCCGACGACGCTCGTGAAGAAGAGCACAAGCCGGTCGCGCCCTGGGACGAGGTGGCCGCGGCGCTGTGCGAGCGCTTCGAGGGCGCGGTGTTCCGCGACTCGCACGGCCAGGCCGTCGTGTATCTCGACCGCGAGCACTGGTCCGGAGCCGCGCTCGCGCTGCGCGACGACGAGCAGTTCACGACCTGTCTCGACGTGACCGCGGTCGACCACCTCGTCGACGCGGACCGTGTCCTCGTGGCCGGCGTCACGCCCGAGCGGTTCGAGGTCGTCGCGAACTTCCTCTCCCACCCGCGCAATCGCCGCATCCGGCTCGTCGCGCAGGTGCCGGTCGGCGACCCGACGATCGCGAGTCTCACGCCGATCTACCCCGGGCTCAACTTCGCCGAGCGCGAGGTCTATGACCTCTTCGGCATCGAGTTCCCCGGCCACCCCGACCTCACGCGCATCCTGATGCCCGACGACTGGGTGGGCCACCCGCTGCGCAAGGACGACGCACCGGCACGCGTGCCCGTCACGTTCAAAGGCGACCCCGGCCCGCGATGAGCGACGTGGGACGCACACCGTGCCCCGGCCGCGCGGCAACGTCGTGGGGCCCGTCCGGCCCGCTCCGCAGGAGCAGGAGGACCGAGGATGAGCCCGGACACGAGCGACGTCGAACAGGACCTGGAGGCGGTCGACGTCGAGACCGACGAGTATCTCGACGACGACGTCGACGACCACGAGCCGGTCACCGAGGAGATGACCGAGCGCGAGCACGAGCGGCTCGAGCGTCAGACCGACGAGGGCGCGCAGAAGCTCGTCCAGGAGTCCGAGATCGTCGTGACCGGCGGTCCCTGGCCCGAGCTCGAGGGCGAGTCCCAGACGATGGTCATCAACATGGGGCCCCAGCACCCGTCCACCCACGGTGTGCTGCGCATCATGCTCGAGCTCGACGGCGAGACCGTCGTGCGGGCCAAGCCCGTCATCGGGTACCTGCACACCGGTATGGAGAAGACGGGCGAGCAGCTCACCTACGTCCAGGGCTCCACCAACGTGACGCGTATGGACTACGCGTCGCCGATCGCCAACGAGCTGGTCTTCTCGATGGCGGTCGAACGTCTGCTCGACATCGAGGTGCCCGAGCGCGCCGTGTGGGCGCGGATGCTGCTCGCCGAGCTCAGCCGCATGGCGTCGCACCTGCTGTTCCAGGCGACGAACGGCATGGACCTCGGCGCCGTGTCGATGATGCTCTACGGATGGCGTGAGCGCGAGGAGACGCTGCGCGTCCTCGAGCTCATCACCGGGCTGCGGATGAACCACAACTTCGTCCGACCGGGAGGGATCGCGGCCGACCTTCCCGATGGTTGGCAGCTCGCCTGCCTCGAGCTGTGCGATCTCGTCGAGCGGGGGATCGGCGAGTACGACGAACTGCTCACGGGCAATCCGATCTGGCTCGAGCGGATGGTCGGCGTCGGGGTCATCACGACCGAGGAGGCGCTCGCGCTGGGCGCGTCCGGTCCGATCCTGCGTTCCACCGGGTTCGCGTGGGATCTGCGCAAGGCGCAGCCGACCCTCGCGTACGACCAGGTGGACTTCGACGTCATCTACACCGAGAACGGCGACTGCTTCGACCGGTACCGGATCCGCCTCTACGAGATCGCGGAGTCCGTCAAGATCGTGCGCCAGTGCGTGGACCGCATGCCCGGCGGCGACTACCGGCTCCAGGACAAGAAGGTGACGCCACCGCCGCGGGCGCGCATCGACGAGTCGATGGAGGCGTTGATCCACCACTTCAAGCTCTTCACCGAGGGCTTCCGCGTGCCGGCCGGGGAGACCTACGTCGCGGTGGAGTCCCCGCGCGGCGAGGTCGGCTGCTACCTGGTCAGCGACGGCACCGGCAAGCCCGTCCGCCTCCACGTCCGGGGCCCGTCCTTCTACAACCTGCAGTCGATGCACCCGATGATCAAGGACCGCATGATCGCCGACGGCGTCGCGATCATCTCGAGCGTCGATCCCATCATGGGCGAGGTGGACCGATGAGCCTGGACGCGGCGAAGGCCGCCGAGATCGTGGCCCGGTACCCGGACCCGCACTCGGCGATCCTGCCGCTCGCGCACCTCGCCCAGGATCAAGAGGGATACCTGAGCGTCGAGGCCATGCGTGAGATCGCGCAGCTGTGCGCCACCACCGCGGCCGACGTGCAGGGTGTCTGCAGCTTCTACACCATGTTCAAGCGCACGCCCTGCGGGAAGTACGTCGTGAGCGTGTGCACCAACGTCACGTGCCTCGTCGTCGGAGGGCCGGAGATCCTCGAGCACCTCGAGGACCGCTACGCGGACGACGACGACGTCCTCGTCGAGGAGGTGGAGTGCCTCGCCGCGTGCGGGAACGCGCCGTCGATGCAGGTGAACTACGAGTTCCACGAGCACATGAACCCGGAGCTGGCCGCGGCCGTGGTGGACGACTACAAGTCGGGGAAGCTCGTCGCACGCGGCGTCTCGGGAGGTGCGTCGTGACCGTGTCGGGCAAGGAGGTGCGCGAGACGCGCATCGTCACGCGTCGACTCCGCGAGGTGCGCGACTCCTTCACCTACGAGGCGGCGCGCGCCGACGGCGCGTACACCGTCTGGGAACGCGTGCTCGAAGGCCAACGACCCGGCGGACATCCTCGCCCAGGTCAAGGCCTCGGGCCTCCGTGGTCGGGGCGGCGCGAACTTCCCCACGGCCATCAAGTGGGAGTCCCTGCCCGACGTCCACCCGCGGTACCTCGTCATCAACGGCGACGAGGGCGAGCCGTCCACGTTCAAGGACCGCGAGCTCATCGAGAAGGACCCCCACCAGCTCATCGAAGGCATCGCGATCGAGGCGTTCGCGTGCGGGATCCACACCTGCTTCCTCTATCTCCGCGGTGAGTTCGCGCTCGGCGCGGACCGCGTGGAGCAGGCCCTCGCCGACGCGCGCGCCAACGGCTGGATCGGCCCGAACGTCGGCGGGTCGGGTTACGACCTCGAGATCGTGCTCCACCGCGGCGCCGGCGCGTACATCTGCGGCGAGGAGAGCGCGCTGATCGAGAGCCTCGAGGGCAAGCGCGGGATGCCCCGCATCAAGCCGCCGCTGCCGATCCACTCGGGCGTCTACGCGAAGCCGACGGTCGTGAACAACGTCGAGACCGTGAGCACGCTCCCGCACATCCTGACGATGGGTGGCGAGAAGTACGCCGAGCTCGGGGTGAACCGCAGCACGGGGACACGCATCGCAGCGATCTCGGGACACGTGCAGCGTCCCGGCACCTACGAGATCGAGTTCGGGATGACCTTCCGCGAGATCATCTTCGAGCTCGCGGGTGGGGTCCGGGAGGACCGCGCGCTGAGGTTCTTCCTGCCCGGCGGAGCGTCGTTCCAGTGGCTGATGCCGATCGACGAGCACCTCGACCAGACCTATGACATCGACGACATCTCCGCGAAGCTCGGCACGACGCTCGGGTCCGGGGCGATCATGGTCTACGACGAGACCACCGACCCGCTGCTCGTCGCGTGGCGGTTGGCGAAGTTCTTCGCGCACGAGTCCTGCGGGAAGTGCACGCCGTGTCGCGAGGGCACCGGGTGGATCGAGAAGGTGCTCTACCGCATGAGCCACGGTCAGGGCCGTCCCGGCGACCTGGACCTCCTCGTCTCGATGAGCGCGGACATCTCGCCCGACGTGATGCGCGCACCGTTCACCCAGACCACGATCTGCCCGCTCGGACCGTCGCCGGTCAGCGCGGTGGCGAGCATCGCCAAGCACTTCCGGGCCGAGGCGGAGGCCGCGTGCGCGGCCGGGCCCACGTCCATCCCCGTGACCGCGGGGGTGTCGCAGTGACCGACCAGGTGTCGATCACGATCGACGGGAAGACCGTCGACGTGCCCAAGGGCGAGCTGCTCATCAAGGCCGCCCAGGAGCACGGCACGTACATCCCGCGCTTCTGCTGGCACGAGCGGATGAAGCCGGTCGGCATGTGCCGCATGTGCCTCGTCGAGGTGGAGGGGATACGCGGGCTCCCACCCGCGTGCACCCTCCCCGTCGCCGAAGGAATGGTCGTCAACACCGTCTCGGACGCGGTCAAGCAGGCCCAGGACGGCGTGCTCGAGCTGCTGCTCGTGAACCATCCGCTCGACTGCCCGGTGTGCGACCGCGGCGGGGAGTGCCCGTTGCAGGACACCACGCTCGCGTTCGGACCGGGTGAGTCGCGCTTCACCGAGGAGAAGCGGCACTGGGAGAAGCCGATCCCGCTCTCGGATCTCGTCCTGCTCGACCGCGAGCGCTGCATCCAGTGCGCGCGGTGCACCCGCTTCGCGGACGAGATCGCCGGCGACCCGCTCATCAGCTTCTACGACCGCGGCGGGCACACCGAGATCGCGACGTTCCCCGACGAGCCGTTCGCGTCGTACTTCTCCGGCAACACGGTCCAGATCTGCCCCGTGGGCGCCCTGACCGCGAAGCCCTACCGGTTCCGCGCCCGGCCGTGGGACCTCGCGGCCACCGAGACCAGCTGCACCACGTGCGCGCTGCACTGCCGCGGCGCGCTGGAGTCCAGCTCCAACCGCCTGGTCCGCCTGCTGGGCGTCGACAGCGAGCCGGTCAACCAGGGCTGGCTCTGCGACAAGGGCCGCTACGGCTACGAGGCGGTCCACGACGACAGCCGGGTGCTGCACCCGATGATCCGCCGCGGGGACGAGCTCGTGCCCTGTTCCTGGCCGGAGGCGCTCGACGCCGCCGCCGACGCGCTGCGCGACACCCTGGCCGGGCGCGGTGCGTCCGCCATCGGGGTGCTCGGCGGTGCCCGCGGCACGAACGAGGACGCCTACGTCTGGGCCCGGTTCGCCAAGGGCGTGCTGCGCACCGACAACGTCGACGCGCAGCCCGGTGACGGCCTGCCGGCCGAGGTCACGCTCGGGCTGCCGGGCGCGACGATCGCGGATCTCGACCACGCCGGCGCGATCGTCGTGCTCGGCGTGGACCTCAAGGAGGAGCTGCCCGTCCTGTACCTGCGGGCGCGCCGCGCCGCCGCGGACCTCGGCGTGCCGCTCGTGGAGATCAACCCCACGGCGACGGGACTCGCGCCCTACGCCGCCGCGTCCGTCCGCCCGGCGCCCGGGGAGCTGGCGACCGCGGTCGCGGCCCTGGTCGGTGCGCTCGGAGGGAACCCGTCCGGCGATGCCGCGATCGATGCCGCCGCCGCGGCGATCACGGCCGGCTCGGGCGATCTCGTGGTCGTCGCGGGCCGCGGCAACCTCGCCGCGTCCGCCGTCGACACCGTCGCCGCCCTGGCCCACCTGCGGGACCGGCCGGGCACGCGGTTCCTGACCGCCCTGCGGCGCAGCAACGTCCGTGGTGCGCTCGACCTCGGCCTCGCACCGGGCTTCCTCCCGGGGCGGGTCGGCCTCGAGGCCGGGCGCGAGTGGTTCGAAGACGCCTGGGGCGCCGTCCCGAGCGAGGTCGGACTCGACGCCGCCGGCATCCTGGCGTCGGCGGCCGCCGGGGGAATCGACACCCTCGTGCTCCTCGGGACGGACCCGCACGACGACTGCCCCGACCGCGAGCTCGCGGTGCGTGGGCTCGCCGGCGCCCGATTCACGATCGCCGTGGACATGTTCCTCACCGACAGCACGCGTGGCGCCGACGTGTTCCTGCCCGTCACCGCATGGGGTGAGCAGGACGGCACCGTCAGCAACGTCGAGGGCCGGGTGCAGCGCGTGGGCCGCCGCGTCTCGCCCGAGGGCACGGCCATGCCGGACTGGCGGATCGCCGCCGAGCTGGCCCTGCGCCTGCGCGAGGACTTCGACCTCGCGACCGCCGCCGAGGTGCAGGACGAGATCGCCCGCGTCGCACCGGCGTTCGCAGGCGTCGACGCCGCGCTCGTGCACCGGGCACGCGACGGTGTCGTGCTGCCCCTCGCCGACCACCGGGACGAGCTGGTCCTGGGACCGCTCTCCATCCCGTTGACGGACGCGTCGTGGGAGCCGATCGTGCCGGGCAAGGTCGACGCGACGAACGCGGAGCTCGTCGTCCCCGAGCCCGACGCGGCGTCGGAGGGCGACGAGGACGCGGACGCGGCCGAGTCCGCCCGAGCCGGTCGGAGGCCCCGAGGTCCCGGCGCTCCACACCTGGACCGGCGCGGCACCGCTCGGGGACCGTCCCGGCCGTGACGCCTACGCTCTGCGCCTCGTGAGCGGGCGCGTCCTCTACGACGGCGGGATCGAGGTCGCGGCGACGCCGGCCTTCGACCCGCTCGTGCGCCCCGCGGTGCTGCGCGTCAACCCGCACGACCGTGACCGCGTCGGCGTGACCGACGGTGGTGCCGTGCGCGTGACCTCGGCGCGGGGCCGGATCGAGATCGCGGTGGCGGGCGACCCGTCCGTGCCGGTGGGCACGGCCGCGCTGGCCTGGAACCTCCCCGATCACCCGGCGGCGGTGCTCGTGGACGCCGCCGCCGCGGTCACGGACCTGCGCGTGGAGTCGATCCGTTGAGCGCGCTCGGTCTCCTCGGCGCGGACCCGCTCCTCGAGGGCTCGATCGACCTCGAGGTCGTCCTGATCGTGATCGGCAAGACGATCGTGGTCTTCGCGCTGCTGCTCGTCCTCGTGCTCTTCTACATCTGGTTCATGCGCAAGGTCATCGCCGACATGCAGAACCGGATCGGCCCCGACAACGCCGGTCCGTGGGGCATCCTCCAGACGCTCGCCGACGGCATCAAGCTCTTCTTCAAGGAGCAGTCGATCCCCGACTCCGCGGACCGGTTCGTGTTCCGTCTCGCGCCCTACCTCTCGGTGCTGCCGGCGTTCCTCGCGTTCTCGATCATCCCCATCGGCGGCAAGGTCTCGATCGCCGGGCACCAGACCTACCTCCAGCTCGCCGACCCCCCGATCGGCGTCCTGTTCCTGCTGATGATGTCGGGCATCGGGCTCTACGGCGTGATGCTCGCCGGGTGGTCGAGCGGCTCCAAGTACCCGCTCCTCGGCGCGGTGCGGGCTTCGGCGCAGCTGCTGTCGTACGAGGCCGCGTTCGGCTTGTCGGTGGTCGCGGTGCTGATCCACGCGGGCACGCTCACGACGCGCGGCATCGCCGACGCGCAGGCCTGGACGAGCTGGCACTCCTTCGTGACCGAGTGGTACTGGAGCATCGCGATCGTGTCGTTCGTGATCTTCCTGATCGCCGCGGTGGCGGAGACGAACCACCCGCCGTTCGACCTCGTCGAGGCGGAGCAGGAGCTCGTCGGCGGCTTCCACACCGAGTACACGGGCATTCGCTTCGCGATCTTCTTCCTCGCCGAGTTCATGAACGTCATCACGATGTCGGCGATCGCGGTGACGCTGTTCCTCGGCGGACCGTCGGGCCCCGCGCTCGGGTTCCTGCCGGCGTCGGGCGTGGTGAACGCCTGGATCGTGCCCGTCTTCTGGTTCTTCGTGAAGGTCCTCGCGCTGCTCTTCGGGACCGTGTGGCTGCGGGCGTCGCTTCCGCGCCTGCGGTACGACCAGCTGATGGACCTCGGGTGGAAGTGGCTGATCGAGCTCTCCTTCCTCGCGGTGATGGTGACCGCCGTGATCGTCGTGGCGCGCGACCAGGCGTGGGACCGGTGGATCGTCGTCCCGGCCGCCTTCGGCGGCGCGATCCTGCTGCTCGGCCTGCTGCGTCTCTGCATGCCCAAGCGCGACGAGTCCGTCAGCGAGGTGGTCTAGTGGGGCTCGCGAGAGGGTTCGGGGTCACGTTCCGGCAGATGTTCCGGCCGCGCCTGACCACCGAGTACCCGGACGAGAAGCGCCCGAAGCCCGAGCGGTTCCACGGCCGCCACGTCCTCAACCGCTACGAGGACGGCATGGAGAAGTGCATCGGCTGCGAGCTGTGCGCGGGCGTGTGCCCGGCGGCCTGCATCTACGTGCGCGGTGCCGACAATCCGCCGGACGCCCCGGTCTCGCCCGGCGAGCGGTACGGCTTCGTCTACGAGATCAACTACCTCCGGTGCATCCACTGCGACATGTGCGTGGAGGCCTGCCCGACGGAGGCGATCACCGAGACCAAGCTGTTCGAGTTCTCGTTCACGAACCGGGCGGACGCGATCTACACCAAGTCCGAGCTCCTGGTCGGTGACGACGGGCGTGCCCGGCGCCAGCCGTGGGAGCTGTGGATGGGCGGCGAGGACGACCATACGAGCGCCTGGATGCGGGCCACCTCCCCGAGCGGTGACGTGACCCAGGAGGGACGCGTGCGCGTGGAGCCGGGAGCTCGGGTTCGGCGAGCGGCTCCCCGAGGACGGCCAGCGCCCCCCGCGCGCTCCGGAGCCCGAGCCCGAGCCCGAGGAGGCGAGCCCGATGCCTGAGCTCGTCCTCTTCTTCGTGTTCGCCGGCCTGGCGCTGCTCGCCGCGCTGGGCGTGGTCCTCGCGAAGAACCCGGTGCACTCGGCGCTCTTCCTCGTGAGCGTGCTGATCTCGATCGCGGTGCTGTTCATCCTGCAGGACGCCCAGTTGCTGGCGGCGGTGCAGGTGATCGTCTACGCCGGCGCGATCGTCGTGCTCTTCCTGTTCGTGATCATGCTGCTGGGCGTCGACCGCAGCGAGTCCACGGCCGAGACGCTGCGCCTCCAGCGGCCCCTCGCCATCCTGATCGGGGTCGTCTCGGCGGCCGCGCTCATCGGACTCGGCTGGGACCACTGGGCCACGGGGCAGCAATCGGCCCGCGGGGTCGTGGCGCCGCGGATGGGCAACGTGCGCGGGGTCGCCGAGAGCCTCTTCACCTCGTTCCTCTGGCCGTTCGAGCTGACCGCGGTGCTGCTCGTCGCCGCGGTGATCGGTGGCGTCGTCCTGGCGCGGCGCTCGCACCTGCGCGCCGATCAGGAGTTGACCGATCTCGAGGAGCAGGGATCGTGATCGCGTCCGCGCACGCCACGCCCACCTACTACCTCGTCTTCGCCGCGATCCTGTTCGCGATCGGTGCCGTCGGGCTGCTGGTGCGGCGCAACGTGCTCGTGATGTTCATGTGCGTGGAGCTGATGCTCAACGCGGTCAACCTGACCTTCGTGGCGTTCTCACGGGCGCTCGACGACATCGGTGGCCAGGCCATCGTGTTCTTCGTCCTCGTCGTCGCCGCCGCCGAGGTCGCCGTGGGACTCGCGATCATCGTGGCCATCTTCCGGGGCCGCCGCAGTGGTGCGACGGCCGACGACGTCGACGTGCTCTCGGGGTAGGGGACCTCAACTTCCATGGCTCGTGACCTCCTGGACCTCGTGTGGCTCGTCCCACTGCTCCCGCTCAGCGGTGCGGTGATCCTGCTGCTCGCGGGCAAGCGCATCGGCGACCCGAGAGCGGGTTGGCTCGCGACCGCGCTGATGGGTCTCGCGTTCGTCTGGTCCGTCGTGATGCTCGCGGCGCTGCTCTCGCTGCCGGGACGACGCGCGGTCCCACACGAGCGACGTGTACACGTGGCTCTCGATCGGCAACCTCCGCGTGCACCTCGGGTTCCTGGCCGATCCGCTGTCGGTCACGTGGATCCTGCTCGTCACCGGGGTCGGCTCGCTGATCCACCTCTACGCGATCGGCTACATGCACGGCGACGAGCGGTACTCGCGCTTCTTCGCCTACTTCAACCTCTTCGCGACGGCGATGCTCGTGCTGGTGCTCGCGAGCAGCTTCCTGCTCACGTTCCTCGGGTGGGAGGGCGTCGGGCTCTGCTCGTACCTCCTCATCGGATTCTGGTACGAGCGGCCGCGGGCTTCGAGCGCGTCGCTGAAGGCATTCGTCACCAACCGCGTCGGCGACTTCGGCTTCATGATCGCGATGTTCTTCATCGTCGGGTCGCTCGGCAGCCTCGACTACGCCGCGATGGGCCAGGCGTCGGGCATGACCAAGTCCACCGCGACGGCCATCGCGCTGCTGCTCTTCGTCGGGTGCATCGGCAAGAGCGCGCAGATCGGGCTCCACGTGTGGCTGCCCGACGCGATGGAGGGCCCGACCCCGGTCTCGGCACTGATCCACGCGGCGACCATGGTCACCGCGGGCGTGTTCCTCGTGTGCCGGGCCCATCCGTTCTTCGAGCGCAGCGGGACGGCCATGGACGTCGTCGCGATCGTCGGCGCGTTGACGGCATTCCTCGCCGGGACGGTCGCGCTCGTCCAGCCCGACATCAAGCGAGTGCTCGCCTACAGCACCGTGAGCCAGCTCGGCTACATGTTCCTCGCCGCCGGCGTCGGTGCGTACTCGATCGCGGTGTTCTTCGTCCTGGCGCACGCGTGCTACAAGGCGACGCTGTTCCTCGGCTCCGGCACGGTGATCCACGGCACCGGGGACACCCAGGACATCCGGATCATGGGTGGCCTGCGCCGGTTCATGCCCTTCACCGCGGGCGCGTTCATCGTGGCGTGGCTCACGATCGCGGGGCTGCCCCCGTTCTCGGGCTTCTGGGCCAAGGACGGTGTGCTCGCGGCCGCGTTCTTCCACCACGACTACGGCGTCTGGATCATCGGGCTGCTCGCCGCCGGCCTCACCGGCTTCTACATGACCCGCGAGACCCTGCTCGTCTTCGGCGGACCGGAGCGCTTCCGCGTCGCCGTCGCCGCCGGGACCGAGGGCGACGCCCCGGTCGGCGAGCACGACCACGCGCACGCGTCGACCGAGCACGACGTCACCGCGTCGCCAACGGTCGACTACGGCACGCCGCCCGTGCCGGCCCACCTGCACGCACGACCCCCACGAGGGCACCGGCACGATGGTGCTGCCGGTGGTGGTCCTCGCGGGCCTCGCCGCGGTCGCCGGGGTGCTCGAGCTGCCGTTCAAGGGCCTCGAGTTCCTCTCGGACTGGCTCGAGCCGACCTTCGGCGCCGCCAAGGGCGCGGAACCGTCGTCGTTCCTCGGCGCGTTCGGTCTGTCGATGCTCGCGGTGGTGGTCGGCCTCGACCGGCCTCGCGGTCGCGGTGCGGATCTACCGGCGTGGGCTCGCCGACCCGGCCGTCGATCCCGGTGACGAGCGCCTCGGCGGCCTCGGGCGTCTCTTCGGCCACGCCTGGTACTACGACGAGGGGATCGCGGCGCTCGTCGGTGGTCCCGTCCGACGCGGCGGCCCGGTGGACGGCCGACGTCCTCGACGAGAAGGTGATCGACGGCGCCGTCAACGGCATCGCCCGGGCGTTCGCCGCCGCGGGCACGGGACTGCGCCGGGTGCAGACGGGGCTCGTGCGCCAGTACGCGCTCGGGCATCGCCGTGGGCATGGTCGCGCTGCTCGTCTGGGCGGTCTGGCGGGTGGGGATCGCGTGAGGGGCTATCCGATCCTCACCGCGATCATCGTCGACGCCGATGCTCGGCGCGCTCCTGGTCCTGCTCACCCCGTCGCGCCGGCCCGAGCTCGCCCGCGCCGTCGGCTACCTGGCGTCCGCGGCCACGCTCGGCTTCGCGCTGCTGCTCCTCTGGAACTTCCGGACCGAACTTCGGCGGCTTCCAGTTCACCGAGCACAACCGGTGGTTCGACTCGCTCGGTGTCGGCTACATCGTCGGCGTCGACGGCTTCAGCCTGTTCATGATCGTGGCGACCGCCCTGCTCTTCCCGATCGGGTTGCTCGGCTCGTCCAAGCTCGACCACCGCGTCAAGGCGTACACGTTCTGGTTCCTGCTGCTCGAGTCCGCGATCATGGGCATCTTCCTCTCCCTGGACCTCATCGCGTTCTTCGTGTTCTGGGAGGCGATGCTCGTCCCGATGTACTTCCTCATCGCGGGCTGGGGGAGCGCGAACCGCAGGTATGCGGCGATGAAGTTCTTCATCTACACCGCGGCGGGCTCGGCGTTCCTCCTCGCCGCGCTGCTCGTGCTCGCGTTCCTGCATCAGTCCGACGACCGGGGTGCTGACCTTCGACTACCGCGTGCTCGCGCACTGGGGCGGCCTGTCGGAGTCGACGGAGCGCTGGCTGTTCCTCGGCTTCATGGTGGCGTTCGCGGTGAAGGCACCGCTGGTGCCCTTCCATACGTGGTTGCCCGACGTCCACACCGAGGCACCCACCGCCGGCTCGGTCGTGCTGGCCGGTGTCATCCTGAAGATGGGCGCCTACGGGGTGCTGCGGTTCGGGTTCGAGCTGTTCCCGCGAGCCTCGGTCGCGTTCGCCCCGCTCTTCCTCACCCTGGCGGTGATCGGCATCGTCTACGGCTCCATCGTCGCGGCGATGCAACGCGACGCCAAGCGCGTGATCGCCTATTCGTCGGTCGCCCACATGGGCTTCATCCTGCTCGGGATCTTCTCCATCACCGTGTTCGGTCTCGACGGCGCGGCGTTCACCATGGTGAGCCACCCGCTCACGACCGGCTCGCTCTTCCTCGTGATCGGGATGCTCTACGAGCGACGCCACACCCGCCAGATCGACCAGTTCGGCGGCATCTGGAAGTCGGCGCCCAAGCTCACGGCGCTCTTCCTGATCGCCACCTTCGCCGGGATCGGGTTACCGGCGTTCTCGGGCTTCGTGGGCGAGTTCTTCTCCCTGCTCGGGACCTTCACCGTCCACCGGTGGTGGGCCGTCGTCGCGACCGCCGGCGTGATCCTCGCCGCCGTCTACATGCTGTGGATGTTCCAACGCGTGTTCACGGGCGCCCCCGAGGGGGAGAACGCCACGATGGCCGATGCGAGCGGGCGGGAGCTCCTGGTGGTCCTGCCCCTGCTGGCGCTGTCACTCTTCATCGGGCTCTGGCCGACGCCTGTCGTCGAACGCATCGAGCCGACGGTGAAGTGCGTGATGCGGACGTTCGAGCGCAAGACCGATGTCAGCCGACCGGCGGTCGACAGCTTCACGAAGTCCGCCGATGTGAAGGGCTGTCGCGGATGATCGCGCGTCGCAGTTCCCCGCGTCGACTGGTACGCGATCGCGCCCGTCGTCATGCCGGTCGCAGCCGCGATCCTGATCGTGCTCCTGCGCTCGGTCGGCCGCGAGCGGTTCCGTACGTACCCGCCGGCGATGGTCATCGGCACGCTGGGTCTCGCCGCGTCGGCCTGCTTCCTCGCCGAGCAGTGGAGCGTCGTCACCGACGATGCTCCCTACGACGCCATGGCGAAGATGGTCGCGGTCGACGGCTTCTCGGTGTTCGTCAGCGTCGTCGTGGTCGTCGCCGCCGCCCTGGTGCTGCTCCTCTCGAGCGACTACCTGACGAGACGCGGCATCGAGTCCCGGCCCGAGTACGTGGTGCTGCTGCTCGTCAGCGTCGCCGGCATGCTGGTGATGGCCGGAGCGAACGATCTCATCGTCGTGTTCGTTGCTCTCGAGGTGCTCTCGATCCCGCTCTACGTGCTGGCCGCGTACGACGTGCGCCGGAGGCGATCGCTCGAGGCCGGCATCAAGTACTTCGTCCTGGGCGCGTTCTCCTCGGCCATCCTGCTGTACGGGATCGCGCTCCTCTACGGCGCGACCGGTACCGACCTCCCTCCAGGGGATCCAGAACTACCTCGCGAGCAACGCGCTGCTCCACGAGGGGACGCTCCTCGCCGGCTTGGCGCTCCTGCTCGTCGGGTTGGGCTTCAAGATCGCCGCGGCGCCGTTCCACATGTGGACGCCCGACGTCTACGAGGGCTCGCCGAGCCCCGTGACCGCGTTCATGGCCTCGGCCACCAAGGCCGCCGGCTTCGCCGCCCTGCTGCGCGTTCTCTACACCGCGCTGCCGTCGTACCGCACCGACTGGCGCCAGCTGGTCTTCGTGATGGCGGTGCTCACCCTGCTCGTCGGTTCCGTCGGCGCGCTCCGCCAGACCGACCTGAAGCGGCTGCTCGCCTACTCGTCGATCGCGCATGCGGGCTACATCCTCATCGGGGTGCAGGCCGGGACGGCACGCGGGCTGGAGGCGTCGCTCTTCTACCTCCTCGTATACGCCTTCATGACGATCGGTGCCTTCGCCATCGTCACGTCGCTCAACGACGGCGACGATCTGCACTCGATCGCGGACCTCGAGTCCTACGGTCGCCGCCGGCCGATCATCGCGGCGCTCCTGGCGTTCTTCCTGCTCGCCCAGGCGGGGATCCCGCCCACCGCGGGCTTCGTCGCCAAGCTCGAGGTGTTCGCGGCGGCATCGGCGGTGCACTCGTACGCCCTGCTCGTCGTCGGGGTCCTGACCTCGGTGATCACGGCCTACTTCTACCTGCGGGTGATCCTCACGATGTACGCATCCGAGGACGAGCAGGAGGAGCCCGACGAGCTCGAGGCCGAGCCCGCCCGCCCGCGGATCGGGGCCGCGACGGCCACGGTCCTCGTCGTCTGCGTCGCCGCGACGATCTGGATCGGCGTGCTGCCGACGGTGGTCCTCGACTTCGCCCACCGCGCCTCGCTGCTGTTCTGAGCCGGAGCGAAATCCGCGCCGCGGACCCCGGGGTCGGGCCAGACTGACGCGATGGACCCGGTGCTGCGGACGGCTGCCGAGCTCGAGGCCGGTCTGGAGGAGATCCTGAGGTCCCCGACGACGCGGGGCGTGCTGGCCCTGATCGTGCGCCGGCCGACGATCGACGCCCGCGAGGTGCTCGAATCGGGTGAACTGGACGAATCGCTCGGCCTCGTCGGTGACACGTGGAACGTACGACCGTCGGGACGCACCGAGGACGGCGCTCCCCACCCCGACATGCAGCTCAACCTGATGAACGCCCGCGCCGCGGCGCTCGTCGCCGGTCCGGCCGAGCGCTGGCCGCTCGCGGGAGACCAGCTCTACGTGGACCTCGACCTGTCCGAGGCGAATCTCCCGCCCGGGACCCGGCTCGCCCTCGGCGGTGCCGTCATCGAGGTGACGGATCAGCCGCACACCGGGTGCGCGAAGTTCGCCGGCCGCTTCGGCCGCGACGCGTTGCGATTCGTGAACGAGCCCGTCGGGCGGGCGCTGCGACTCCGGGGGATGAACGCCCGGGTGGTCTCGGGCGGCACGGTCTCCCGGGGCGACCCGGTCACCAAGCTCTGACCGGCGCGCCGCCCGGACGGCCACCGACGGTTCCCTCCGGCGGCGCCGCGGCTTCGTCCGCCACGGTTTGAGGGCAGCGAAAAGGCCAGACATATACTCGCCCGGTTCCGGCGTTTGGAGGGGCCGCACGCGTGACGGAGTATTACCGGCAGTATCTCGCGGTCGCAGTGCTGATCGGCGCGGGACTCGTCATGGTCGGCGGCATGCTGGGCCTCGGACGGCTCATCCGCCCGACCCGGCCGCAGCCCCAGAAGTACGTGACCTACGAGGCCGGCTCGGATCCCGTCGGGGGATGGGGCCAGTCCAACGTGCGCTACTACGTGTACGCGCTCCTCTTCGTGATGTTCGACGTCGAAGCCGTGTTCATCTTCCCGTGGGCGACCCGGGTCGACCAGCTCGGCGTGAGCACGCTCGCCTCGATGATCGTGTTCATCGTCGTGCTGACCCTCGGCCTCGTGTACGCGTGGCGGAAGGGGGTCCTGCGGTGGGCCTAGTCGAGAACGGCACCCTCGGGAAGAAGCCGCTCAAGCCGGTCACCTGGCTGCTCAACTACAGCCGCAAGTACAGCCTCTGGATGTTCCAGTGGGGCCTCGCGTGCTGCGCGATCGAGATGGGCGCCGCGCTCGCGAGCCCCCGCTACGACATGATGCGGCTCGGGGTCATCCCCTTCCCGGCGAGTCCCCGCCAGGCGGACCTCGTGGTGATCTCGGGGACCGTCACCGACAAGATGGCCCCGGCGATCAAGCGGCTCTACGAGCAGATGCCCGACCCGAAGTACGTGATCTCCATGGGATCGTGCGCGAACTGCGGCGGGCCCGTACTGGGACTCCTACTCGGTGACCAAGGGAGTGGACCAGGTCATCCCCGTCGACATCTACATCCCCGGCTGCCCGCCCCGTCCCGAGGCGCTCCTCCAGGCGATCGTCATGCTCCAGGAGCGCATTCAGGGCGAGGGCATCGGCAACGACGAGCTCGCGCAGCGCTGGCGTGGTGAGTACGTCCCCGCCGAACGCGTTCCCGATCCGGTGAAGGCCTAGCCCTCGATGGCCGACGAGACCCCCGACGAGAACGCGGTGCCCGAGGCCGGGGACGATTCGCTGCCGGCACCGGGGGCGGACGCGGCGCCCGAACCGGAGCCCGAACCTGCGCCCGAGCTCGCGGCCGATGTCGAGGCGCTGCTCACCCGCCTCGAGACCGCGCTCGGCGACGGCGTCGTCGAGCACGGCGCCGCGCAGGGCGACCTCGTCGTGCGGGTGCGCCCCGACGCCTGGCGGCGCGCCGCCGAGGTCGCGCGTGCCGAGCTCGACTGCGACTACCTCTCGTTCGTCGCCGGCATCGACTGGATGCCCGCACCCAAGGCCGAGGGCGATGAGGGCAGCGACACGTCGGCACCGGTCCAGCCCGACACCATGACCTTCGGCGTCGCCGGATCGGCGGGTCGCCTCCAGGTGTTCGGGCACGTGCAGTCCACGTCACGGCACTGGGGCGTCACGATCAAGACCGACGTCGCCGAGGACGAGCCCGCCGTCGACAGCTGGGTCTCGATCTACCCCGGCGCCGACTGGCACGAGCGCGAGTGCTGGGAGATGTACGGCATCGACTTCCGGGGCCACCCGAAGATCCGCCACCTCTACCTCCCGGGCGAGTTCGAGGGCCATCCCCTCCGCAAGGACTTCGCCCTGCTCGCACGTGAGGTGAAGCCCTGGCCGGGCCTCGTCGACGTCGAGCCGATGCCCGGTGACGATTCCCCCGACGACGCCGACACCGCCTCATGAGCACGACCGAGACCCCCGGCTTCGAGGTCGACCCGTCGCTCTACCGCCACCTCGCCGACGCGGCCGTGAACGTCGAGCTCGACACCGGCGACATGATCCTCAACCTGGGTCCGCAGCACCCGGCGACCCACGGCACGCTCAGGCTCGTGGTACGGCTCGACGGCGAGCGCGTCGTCGCGGCCGATCCGGTGATCGGGTACATGCACCGCGGCTACGAGAAGCTCAGCGAGTTCCGCACCTACCCGCAGATCACCACGCTGATCAACCGCATCGACTGGCTGTCGAGCTTCGCCAACGAGGTGCCGTTCATCCATGCCGCCGAGCAGCTGATGGACATCGAGGCTCCCCCGCGCGCCCAGTGGATCCGCACGATCCTCACCGAGCTGAGCCGCATCGCGACCATCTACCTCTTCCTCGGCGAGATGGGGCTCCAGGTCGGCGCGCTCGACGCCGGCGTTCTGGGGCTTCCGCGACCGGGAGCACGTGCTCAACCTGATCGAGGCGCGCGACCGGGGGTCGCTTCCACCCGAACTTCAACCGCATCGGCGGGGTCAAGGACGACCTGCCGTGGGGCTGGATCGCCGACTGCCGCGACACGATGAAGCGGATCCTCGACGGCTGTGACGACTTCGAGGACGTGCTCGTCGGCAACGAGATCTTCGTGGCCCGGACGCGCGGCATCGGGATCATCCCGGGCGAGCTCGGCGCCGCCTACGGCGTCTCCGGCGCGAACCTGCGCGCGTCCGGCATCGACTGGGACCTGCGTCGCGACGGCAAGCCCTACCTCGCGTACCCCGACCTCGACTTCAAGGTCTGGACCCACACCGACGGCGATTCCTTCGCCCGGTACTGGGTACGGCTCCAGGAGACCCGCGAGTCGGCGCGCATGGTGCTGCAGCTCCTCGACGGGCTCCCCGCCGGGCCGATCATGGCCAAGGTCCCGCGCATCATCAAGGTGCCCGAGGGCGAGGCCTGGGTCGAGACGGAGAACCCGCTCGGCCAGATGGGCTACTACGTCGTCTCGAAGGGGGCGACGGGTCCGTTCCGGGTCAAGATCCGCTCCGCGTCGTTCTCGAACGTATCGATCCTGCCGTGGCTGCTGCGCGGCGTCTACGTGCCCGACGTGATCACGATCCTCGGCAGCCTGTACTTCATCCTCGGGGACATCGACCGGTGACTCCCTCGCTCGCCCTCGAGATCGGCTGGGGCACGACGCTCGCGATCAAGACCGTGATCGTCCTCACGATCATCCCGCTCGGTGCCCTGATCCTCGGGTACACGTTCCTGCTCAAGATGATGAGTCACATGCAGAGCCGGCTCGGGCCGATGGACCCCGGCGGGTTCCACGGCTGGTTCCAGCTCGTGGGCGACGGCATCAAGTTCCTCCAGAAGGAGGACATCATGCCGGCCGACTCGGATCGCCGCGTCTTCGCGATCGCGCCCGCGGTCGTGGTGATCTCGACGTTCCTGATCTTCCTGGTCGTCCCGACCGGCCCGCGGCTCGTCGTGCGCGATCTCGATGTCGGCGTGTTCTACGCGCTGGCGGTCTCGAGCCTCTCGGTCATCGGCGTGCTCATGGCCGGCTGGGCGAGTGCCAACAAGTTCGCGCTCATCGGCGCCCTGCGCGCGGCCGCCCAGCTCATCGCCTACGAGCTGCCGCTGCTGCTCGCGGTCGTCGGCGTGGTCATCCAGGCCGGCACGATGAACCTCCAGCACATCGTGCTCGCGCAGCAGAACGGCTCGATCTTCGGGTTCGACGGGATCGGCAACCCGTTCATCCTCACGCAGTTCGTCGGATTCCTGCTCTTCCTCGTCGCCGCGCAGGCCGAGCTCACCCAGACGCCCGTTCGACATGCCGGTCGCCGAGTCCGAGCTCGTCGCGGGCTACATGGTCGAGTACACCGGCTTCCGGTTCCTCTTCTTCTTCATCGGCGAGTTCGGCACCGCGTTCGCCTTCGCGGCGCTCGCCGCCACCATGTTCCTCGGCGGCTGGGCGATCCCGGGCGTGCACGGCGGCATCGCCGACCTGCTCGGCCCGATCGTGCTCTTCGTGAAGCTGATGGTCGTCGCGTTCCTGATGTTCTGGGTCCGCTTCACCTACCCACGCCTGCGCGAGGACCAGCTCCAGGCGCTCGCGTGGAAGTACCTGATCCCGATCGGGCTGCTCAACATCATCGCCACCGCGATCATCAAGGTGGCGGTCTGATGCCGAAGTTCTCGAAGCCGAACCTCCCCGGCGTGATCAGCGGTCTCGGCGTCACCTTCCGCACGATGATGGAGGGTGCTGTCACCGTGCAGTACCCCCACGAGCGCGAGGACCCGGCGCCACGCGCCGCGCGGCGTCATCGCACTCAAGGAGGAGAACTGCACCGCCTGCATGCTCTGCGGCCGTAGCTGTCCCGACTGGTGCATCTACATCGAGGGGCACAAGGAGCTGCGCCCGCCGCGACGTGAGGGTGGTCGCCCGCGCAGCGTCAACATCCTCGACCGGTTCGACATCGACTACGGCCTCTGCATGTACTGCGGCATCTGCGTCGAGGTCTGCCCGTTCGACGCCCTCTTCTGGAGCCCCGAGTACGAGTACTCCGAACCTCGGATCGCCGACCTGCTCCACGACAAGGAGCGCCTCGGCGAGTGGATGGAGTTCGTCCCCGAGCCCGAGCCCCTCGAGCTCGGCGCCGAAGTCAAGGGCAAGAAGTGAGGCGCTCGTGATCGTGCAGAACATCTTCTTCTGGGTCTTCGCGGTCGCGATGGTCGGCGCGCGATCGGTGTCGTCCGCTCGCCGCAACATCGTGCACGCCGCGCTGTACCTGGTCGTCGTCATGGCCGGCGCGGCCGCGCAGTACATCCTGCTCGCGGCGGAGTTCGTGGCGTGGGTGCAGGTGATCATCTACATCGGCGCGGTGATCATCCTGTTCCTCTTCGGCATCATGCTCACCGCGGGCGCCGATGCGCGGTGAGACCGATCTGGACAACGACCAGAAGTGGCAGGGCGCGGTCGTCGGGGTGTTCCTCGCCGGCGTGCTCGGCACGTTGCTGATCCAGGCCTTCGGCGACAAGAAGATCGCGATCGGCGGTGCGGGGGGCGAGAAGCTGTTGCACGTCGGCAAGACGGCTCGCGTCGCCGACACGATCTTCAGCAGCTACGTCGTCCCGTTCGAGCTGGTGTCGATCCTGCTGCTGGCCGCGCTCGTCGGCGCCGTCGTGATCGCGCGGAGGGACTGACGTGATCCTCAACCAGTTCCTCGTGCTCGCGGCGATCCTCTTCTGCATCGGGGTCTACGGCGTGCTCGTGCGTCGCAACGGCGTGCTCGTGCTCATGAGCGTCGAGCTGATGCTGAACGCCGTGAACATCAACCTGATCGCGTTCTCGGCGTACCTGCGTGAGACCGCGGGTGAGGTGTTCGCCCTGTTCGTCATCACGATCGCCGCCGCCGAGGTGGGCGTCGGGCTCGCGATCGTGCTGCTCATCTACCGCAACCTGCACAGCCCCGATCTCGACCACATCGAACAGCTGAAGGGGTAGCGGAGACTTCGTGCTCGACTCCGCATGGATCATCCCGGTCATCCCGGTGGTGTCGTTCCTGCTGATCCTCTTCTTCGGGAAGAAGATGCCCAGGGGCGGCTCCGAGATCGGGATCGTGTCGCTCGCGTCGACGTTCGTGCTGTCCTGCGTCACCGCGGTGCAGTGGTTCTCCCGCGTCGAGGACGCGTCCGGCGGTGCCGCCGAGGCCGTTCACGGCGTTCGGCAAGGGCCTGATGCTCCACGCCGGCGAGGAGGCCGTCGTGAAGCCCGTGGTGCACACCGTCACCTGGTGGCGCAACGGCGGGATGGAGTTCAGCGTCGGGACCCGCATCGACGGGCTCGCGGTGATGATGCTCTTCGTCGTCACGCTGATCTCGCTGCTCGTGCACATCTACTCGACCGCGTACATGCACGACGACGTTCGCTACACCTACTTCTACGCCGCGCTCAGCCTGTTCACGGCGTCGATGCTGACGCTGGTCGTCGCGTCGAACACCCTGCAGTTGCTCGTCGGCTGGGAGCTCGTCGGCCTCTGCTCGTTCATGCTCATCGGCCACTGGTGGGAGGAGCAGGAGAACACCAACGCCGCGTTGAAGGCGTTCCTCACCACCCGCACCGGCGACATCGGTCTGATGATCGGCATCATCGTCACCTTCTTCGCGGCCAACCAGACCTTCGACATCGGACGGATCAACACCGCCGCGCTGGCCGGGGTGAACGGACACACCATCTGGCTCGTCGGTGCCTCGTGCCTGCTCATCGGCATCATCGGCAAGAGCGGTCAGTTCCCGCTCCACACCTGGCTCCCCGACGCCATGGCCGGCCCCACCCCGGTCTCCGCGCTGATCCACGCCGCCACGATGGTCGTCGCCGGCGTGTACCTCGGCGCCCGGGTCTACGGCGTCTTCTGGCAGGGCTTCTCGATCCAGGCGGGCGGGGTCAACGCGATGGCCCTGGTCGGCGGCGTGACCATCATCATCGGAGCCGCGCTCGCGTTCGTGCAGGACGACATCAAGAAGGTGCTCGCCTACTCGACGATCAGCCAGCTCGGGTACATGGTGATGGGCCTCGGGGTCGGCGCGTGGGTCGGCGCGGTGTTCCACCTCTTCACCCACGCCTTCTTCAAGGCGCTGCTCTTCCTCGGCGCCGGCTCGATCAGCCACTCGGGCTCGCATCACAGCTTCGACATGAAGAAGGACATGGGCGGTCTGCGCAAGCACATGCCGATCACCTTCTGGACCTTCATCATCGGCTCGCTCGCGCTCGCCGGGGTCGTGCCGCTCGCCGGGTTCTGGTCCAAGGACGAGATCCTCGCGACGGCGGGTCAGGGCGGGTTCGAGGTCTTCATGGTCATCGGGGTGGTCGGGGCGGTGCTCACCGCCGCGTACATGACCCGCTGTGTGTACCTCACCTTCTTCGGCGAGTACCGCGGTCACGGTCATCCGCACGAGGCGCCCAAGGCGATCACCGGTCCGCTCGTCGTGCTCGCCGGCCTCAGCGTCGTCGCCGGTCTCGCGAACGCGGCGCCGATCGGCGTCGAGAAGTTCAAGGACTACGTCGAGCCGCGGATCGCCTTCCCGCCCGTGACCACGCCGAGCTTCGACTACCTGCTCGCCGGCCTCTCGGTCGGGGTGGTGCTCGCCGCGATCGGCTTCACGCTGTTCTTCTGGCTCGACCGCAAGGAGCTGCGGTCGCTCAAGGGCCTGACGCAGCGATCGGGTGCGGCCAAGGCCGGCCACACCTTCCTCGTCAACAAGTACTACTTGGACCATCTGTACACGGACGTGATCGTCGCCGGCATCAAGGGCCCGATCGCGAGGGCCATGTACTGGGTGAACATGCGCGTGATCGACGGGGTCGTGAACGGCGTCGGCCGTGGCACCGCCGTGCTCGGTCGGGTGATGTACCGCTACGTGGACCAGAACACGGTCGACGGCGCGGTGAATGGGCTCGCGCGGGAGACGGACCAGGCCGGTGGCCTGCTCCGACCCCTGCAGTCGGGTCGGGTGCAGCGCTACGCGCTGTTCCTGTTCGGTTCCGTCGGGGTCATTGCCCTCGCGATCGCCATCTTCGGTTAGGGGAACACGAGAGATGAACTGGTTCCACGATTGGGCGCTGACGCTGGCGATCTTCGTCCCGGCCGTCGGGCTGGGGTTGGTGCTGCTCGTGCCGAAGGCCGAGGAGAACACCGCGAAGGTCGTCGCGCTGCTCACGAGCCTCGTCACGCTGGCGGTCGGCATCGGCATCCTCGCCGACTTCGACTACGACCGCGCCGGGAAGTTGCAGTTCGGCGTCAACGAGAAGTGGATCGACGTCATCCACGCCCGGTACCACCTCGGGCTCGACGGCATCTCGCTGCCGCTGCTGATCCTCTCGATGCTGATCACCGTGCTGTGCATCGTCTACTCGTGGAACCACTTCCCCGAGCCGCACAACCCGAAGGCCTTCCTGGCGCTGATCCTCGTGCTCGAGGTCGGCATGAACGGCACCTTCCTCGCCCAGGACCTCATCCTCTTCTTCATCTTCTTCGAGATCGTCCTGCTCCCGATGTTCTTCATGATCGGCGTCTGGGGCGGTCCGAACCGTGAGTACGCGTCGATCAAGTTCTTCCTGTTCACGTTGTTCGGCTCGGCGCTGATGCTGCTGGGCTTCCTGGCGCTGTTCTTCCTCCAGGGCTCGTTCCAGATCCCGGTGCTCGCGCGACATGGGCGACGGCAACCTCGCCGAGACCACACGGCTGCTGATCTTCGGTGGCCTGTTCCTCGGCTTCGCGATCAAGGTGCCGATGTTCCCGTTCCACACGTGGCTGCCGGACGCGCACACCGAGGCGCCGACCGTGGGCTCGGTGCTGCTGGCCGCGATCCTGCTGAAGCTCGGCACCTACGGCTTCATCCGCATCGCGCTGCCCACGCTGCCGCACGCCGCGGAGAAATGGGCGCCCTGGATCGGTCTGCTCGCGGTGATCGGCATCATCTACGGCGCGCTGTGCTGCCTGGCCCAGACCGACATGAAGCGCCTGATCGCGTTCTCGTCGGTGGCTCACATGGGCTTCGTGATGCTCGGCATCGCGTCGCTGACCACGTTCGGTCTCAACGCCGCGGTCTTCGGGATGGTCGCCCACGGGCTCATCACCGGCATGCTCTTCTTCGTCGCCGGCTCGGTGCAGCACACGTACGGCACCCGCGAGATGAGCCGGCTCGGCGGCCTGCTGAAGCAGGCGCCGAAGATGGGCTGGATCCTCGGCTTCTGCGCCATGGCCTCGCTCGGGCTCCCCGGGCTCGCCGGGTTCTGGGGTGAGTTCCCGGCGGTGCTGTCGGCGTACCAGCCGGCGCCCGCGCTCTCGGAGGCGCTGTTCCGCACGTTCATGGTGATCGCCGCGGTCGGGACGGTGCTCGCGGCGGGATACCTCCTGTGGATGTACCAGCGGGTGGCGTTCGGTGAGCCCAAGGCCGAGTTCGCGGACGCGCACATCCACGACGTGAGCACGATCGAGTGGATCGCGTGGACCCCGCTCCTGCTGCTCATCGTGGTGCTCGGCGTGTACCCGGACACGGTCTTCTCGCTGACCAACGACGGCATCGCCCACATCACGCGGGCCTTCGGCGCATGAGCCGGCCGAGCGGGGTGAGGACGCGTCCATGAACCCGGGCTGGGACTTCCACGCGATCGCGCCGATCATCATCGTGTCGGCGACGATCGTCGTGGTGCTGATCGCCGACTTCTTCTTCGAGTACCGGGGCCGCTTCCGGACCCAGCAGCTCGCGACCTTCGGCGTCCTCGCGGCGATGATCCCGGTGATCTCGCTCGCGGTCGACGGTGGCACACGCGTGATGTTCGGCGGCGGGTTCGTCGTCGATCCGTACTCGCTCGTGTTCCAGGGCTTCTTCCTCGCCGCGGCCTACGTGTCGATGCTGCTCTCGGTCGACTACATCGGCGACGGCGACTACTACCAGGGCGAGTTCTACGTCCTGCTGCTCACCTCGTTGCTCGGCATGATGGTCATGGCGAGCGCTCGTGACCTCGTCTCCATCTTCGTGGCGCTGGAGACGATCTCGATCCCGACGTTCGTGCTCGCCGGCTGGCGCAAGCATGATCCGAAGTCCAACGAGGCCGCGATCAAGTACTACCTGATCGGCGTGCTCTCCTCGGCCGTGATGCTCTACGGCATGTCGCTCGTGTTCGGCCTCACCGGCTCGACGCTGCTCACCGACATCGCCGCCCGGGTGCGCACGATCGACGAGCCGCTGCTCCTGGTCGCCGGCTTCCTGACCATCGTCGGGTTCGCGTTCAAGGTCAGTGCGGTGCCGTTCCACTTCTGGGCGCCCGACACGTACGAGGGTGCGCCGACCCCCGTGACCGCCTTCCTCTCGGTCGCGTCGAAGGCCGGCGGGTTCGTCGCGCTGCTGTCGGTGGTGATCTTCGGGTTCTTCCCGAACGCCGACATGTGGCAGCCGGTCATCTGGGTCCTCGCGGCGGCGTCGATGATCCTCGGCAACCTCGTGGCCCTCCGCCAGACCAACATCGTCCGCATGCTCGCCTACTCGTCGATCGCCCAGGGCGGGTTCATCCTCGTGCCCTTCGCCGTCGCACCCGACGGTGGCGCGGTCAGCTCGTCGATCGAGGCCGTCGTCGTCTACATCCTCATCTACGGCGCGATGAACCTCGGCAGCGTTCGCCATCGTCATCGCGCTCGCCCGCCGGACCGCGCAGCGCCGAGATCTCGAGCTTCGCCGGCCTCGGGCAGTACGCGCCCGTGATGGGTCTGATGATGTCGATGTTCCTGTTCTCGCTCGCCGGGGTCCCACCGTTCGCGGGCTGGTTCGCCAAGTTCACGATGTTCCGTGCCGCGCTCGATGCGAACACGCCGGGCGCGACCGTCCTCGGGGCGATCGCCGCGGTCAGCTCGGTGGTCGCGTTCTTCTACTACGTGCGCGTCGCGCGGGAGATCTGGTTCCATCCTGCCGCCGAGGGTGTCGACACCGCACCGATCACGACGCCGGTCGCGCTCAACGCCGCCGTCGTGCTGTGTGCAGGGGTCGTGCTCGTCATCGGGGTGTACCCGCAGCTCTTCGCCCGTCTGGGCGAGCTCGCCGCCGGCGGCTGACCCGACCCATGGTCGGCGCGCGTCCGGAATCGCCGCGGACGCCGATCGTCGAGCACATCCACCGTCGTGGGCCGATGCGGTTCGGCGAGTTCGTCGAGCTCGCGCTCTACGGACCGGGCGGCTTCTTCACCCGTGGCGGCGGCGCGGGGCGAGCGGGACGGGACTTCCTCACCAGCCCCGAGGTCGGACCGCTCTTCGGGGTCTGTGTGGCGAGGGCACTCGACCGGGAGTGGGAGCGTCAGGGTCGACCGGATCCGTTCGTGGTCGTCGAGGCGCGGTGCCGGGAGCGGACGACTCTGTCGTGAGGTCCTGCGTGCCGCACCGGCATGCGCGCCGGCCCTGCACTACGTGCTGGTCGAACGCAGCCCCGTGCTCCGCGCGCGAACAGGCCGAGCACCTGCCGCTCGAGCCGCTCGCCGACATCCTGGGCCCGGCGCGGCCGGGTCCAGCCGACGACCCGGCGGTCCCCGTCGGAGGACTCGGACCGATCGTCAGTGCGCTCGCCGAGCTTCCGGCGCGTCCGGTCGACGGTGTCGTGCTCGCGAACGAGCTGCTCGACAACCTTCCCTTCGAGATCGCGGTCCGGGAGCCCGACGGGTGGTCCGAGGTGCGCGTCGGTCTCGACGGTGCGGACCTCGTCGAGATCCGGGTGCCGGCCTCGCCCGACGTGCTGGTGTGGATCGGTGAGCTCGACGTGGCCGTGGGCGCCCGCCTCCCGGTCCCGACGCGTGCCGCCGAGTGGATCGTCGCGGCCGCGCACGGTGTGCGGCGCGGCTCGCTGTGGCTGATCGACTACGCCGCGCCCTGGCTCGAGCTCGCGGCGCGTGACGGTGGCTGGCTCCGAACCTACGCGGATCACCGGCGCGCCGGCGGTCCCCTCGCCGCGCCCGGATCCTGCGACATCACGGTCGACGTGCCGCTCGAGATGGTCGAGCGCGCGGCGCGACGCGCCGGGCTCGCCGTCGGGACCTCCACCCAGGCGGCGTGGCTGCGCGACCTCGGGATCGACGACCTCGTGGCCGAGGGCGCCGCCCGGTGGGAGGCGGGTGCCGCAGCGCCCGACCTCGAGGCCCTGGCGGGACGCAGCCGCGGGATGGAGGCGGCGGCGCTGACGGACCCCCGGGGACTCGGAGCGCACACCGTCTTCGTCCTCACCACGTCGTGACGGCCTCCGGATAGCCTCCGGATCCCGGTCGCGAGAAGGGGAAACGCGCATGGCGGACGTGACGCTCGAGGCACTGCTGGAGGAGGGCCGGACGTTCCCGGCATCGGCCGAGTTCCGGTCGCACGCCCTGGTGACCGACACGGCGATGGCCGAACGGGCCGCCGCGGATCCCGAGGCGTTCTGGGCCGACCAGGCGCGCGAGCTGCTCGACTGGGAGACCGACTTCACCAGCGTCTGCGAGTGGCAGCTGCCCGACGCCCGGTGGTTCGCCGACGGCCGGCTCAACGTCTCGTCCAACTGCCTCGACCGGCACGTGGCGGCCGGCCACGGCGATCAGGTCGCGATCCTTTGGGAAGGCGAGCCGGGGGACACGCGCTCGATCACCTACTCCGAGCTGCTCGACGAGGTCGCGCGCACCGCGAATGCCCTGAAGCATCTCGGGGTCCGGAAGGGCGACCGGGTCGCCGTCTACATGGGCATGGTGCCGGAGCTGGCCGTCGCGATGCTCGCGTGCGCACGCATCGGCGCGGCCCACTCGGTGGTCTTCGGCGGCTTCACCGCCGACTCGCTGCGGGACCGCATCAACGACGCGGAGGCCCGTGTGCTGATCACCGCCGACGGTGCGTGGCGCCGCGGCGGCATCGTGCCCCTCAAGGAGATCGCCGACGAGGCGCTCCGCGACACACCGTCGATCGAGCGGTGCCTCGTCCTGCGCCGGACCGAGCAGGACGTCGAGATGGTCGAAGGGCGGGATGTGTGGTGGCACGACGCCGTCCCCACCGAGTCCGCGGACTGCCCGGCCGAGCCGATGGGTGCCGAGGACCTGCTCTTCATCCTCTACACCAGCGGCACGACCGGCCGGCCCAAGGGCATCATGCACACCACGGGCGGGTACCTGACGCAGGTCGCGTTCACGTTCAAGTACGTGTTCGACATCCATCCCGACACCGACGTGTACTGGTGCACCGCCGACTGCGGCTGGGTCACCGGTCACTCGTACATCGTCTACGGACCGCTCGCGAACCGTGCGACGACCGTCATGTACGAGGGCACGCCCGACCACCCGGGCAAGGACCGCTTCTGGTCGATCGTCGAGCGCTACGGGGTCACCATCCTCTATACGGCCCCGACCGCGATCCGGACGTTCATGAAGTGGGGGACCGAGTTCCCCGACGCGCACGATCTGTCGTCGCTGCGGCTGCTCGGATCGGTGGGCGAGCCGATCAACCCCGAGGCGTGGGTCTGGTACTGGCAGGAGATCGGGGGTGGCCGCTGTCCTGTGGTCGACACGTGGTGGCAGACCGAGACCGGCGCCATCATGATCAGTCCCTTCCCGGGTGCCACGGTGGCCAAGCCGGGCAGCGCGACGTTCCCGTTGCCGGGGGTCGGGGCCGAGATCGTGAACGACGAGGGGGAGCCGGTCGGGATCCCCGGTGGTGGCTACCTGACGCTCACCCGGCCCTGGCCGTCCATGCTGCGGGGCATCTGGGGCGACGTCGAGCGCTACCGGGAGACGTACTGGTCACGTTTCGAGGACCGGTACTTCGCCGGCGACGGCGCCAAGCGCGACGCCGACGGCTACTACTGGCTGCTCGGGCGCGTGGACGACATCATGCTCGTCGCCGGGCACAACATCTCCACCACCGAGGTGGAGTCGTCGCTCGTGTCGCATCCGGTCGTCGCGGAGGCGGCGGTGGTGGGCAAGACCGACGAGACCACCGGCCAGGCGGTGGCGGCGTTCGTGATCCTGCGGGCCGGGAACGCGCCGTCGGACGCGCTGGTGGGCGAGCTGCGTGAGCACGTCGGTCACCACATCGGGCCGATCGCGAAGCCGAAGTCGATCCTGTTCACCGAGGATCTTCCCAAGACACGTTCCGGCAAGATCATGCGCCGGCTCCTTCGCGACGTCGCCGAGGACCACGCGCTGGGCGACGTCACGACGCTGGCCGACCCGGCCGTGGTCGACGGCATCAAGGCTCGGTACCTCGCCACGGCGACGGACGAGGATTGATCTTGGCCCGCCGCTTCGTGGCCCCCGAGCACTGGACCTGGCGGGACGGGCCGGTCGAGCCCGGCCGCGCGGTCGTCGTCGACATCGACGGTGTGCTCTCGGAGGCGGCGACCCGCCAGCACTACCTGGAGGCGCCGCGCCGGGACTGGCGGGCGTTCTTCGACGCGTGCGGCGAGGACCCGGTCATCGAGGAGGTCCGCGTCATGCTGGACCTGCTCGACCGCGGGATCCAGGTGATCCTGCTCACGGCGCGGCCCCAGCGTGTGCACGAGCTCACCGAGGCATGGCTGCGTCGCTACCACATCCGGTGGGAGCTGCTCATCATGCGCCCCTGGGGCGACTACGAGCTGTCCCGTGACTTCAAGCAGCTCTCCCTGTGGGACCTGCGCCAGTACGGCTTCGAGGTCCTGCTCGGCATCGAGGACGACCGCCGCAACGTCGAGATGCTGCGGGCCGAAGGGGTGCCGACCCTCTACCGACACTCCGGCTACTACGACTGACCCCAGGTCGCGCTCCCTCCGCTCGCCGCTCGATGGTGTGGACGGCGTCGACGCATCGCCATTCGCTCGGACATGCGCTCGCTGCGCTCGCGAACTCGCTCGGTGGCGACACGTCGACGCCGCCCGCACGGCAGCCGGCTGCGCGGGTGTCTCGCTCCTGTCGCGTGCCTCAGTCCGTGGCGGCAGAGGGGGTCGGTGAGGGGGGAGGAGGAGCTGCGGAGCGGCGGCCGGGCCACCACATCTTGTCGCCGCCGAGGCGCATCACGGCGGGGAGTGCGGTCATGCGCGTGACGAGCGCGTCGATCAGGATCGCGACGGTCATCCCGAATCCGAACTGCTTGACCGGCGCCCCCGGCTGGAAGACGTACGACACGAACACGAAGATCATGATGAACGCGGCCGCGATCACGATGTGGCCGCCCTCGGCGAGACCACGCCTCACCGACTCCGGCGCACCGTAGGTCTCGCGCTCCTCCCGCATCCGTGAGACCAGGTACACCTCGTAGTCGTTCGAGAGCCCGAACAGCACGGCGAAGAAGACCGGCGCGAGCAGCGACAGGATCGGGATGTCGGCGGGGATGCCGATCCAACTTCGGCCCCAGCCGAACGTGAGGAAGGCGACCAGCACCCCGTAGGTGGCGAGGATCGTGACGATGTTGAAGACCGCGGCCTTGATCGGGATCCACACCGAGCGGAACACGCTTCCGAGGATGACGAGGGCGACGAGCACCACGAGCGCGATGAACAGCGGGAGCCGCTGGGCGATCCGGTCGTCGAGATCGACGAAGACCGCGTTCCGTCCCGTGACGAGGGCGGTGAGGGTCGTCCCCGCGGTGGCCTGGGGCAGGGTGTCGTCGCGCAGGTGCGTCACCAGGCTCGCGGTCGCGCCCGATTGCGCGCCGGACGCGGGAATGACCTGGAGCACCGCGGTCGACCCCGACGCGTTGAGCTGGGGTGGGGTGACGGCGGCGACGTCCGGCGCCTGCTGCAGGTCCTGGAACAGTGCCGTGAGCTGGGCCTGGACTCCGGCGTCCCCCGTCGGGATCTCGACCACGACGAGGAACGGATCGGTCGACCCGGCCCCGAAGGCCTGGGTCTGGACGTCCCACGCCCGGTACTGGGTCGAGTCGGTCGGGAACAGGGAGTTGTCGAGCGGCCCGAGCCGCAGATCCCCCTTGAACACCGGGATCGCGAGCACCAGGAGCACGACCAAGGCGGCGGTGAGCACGAACGGTGCGGTGCGGTCGACCAGCGCCGCCCACCGTCCCATGCGGGTGCGTTCGGGATCGGACACGGCCTCCCGCGCCCAGGGCACCCGGGCCGACGCGAGGCGAGGCCCGACGATGCCCACGATCGCGGGCAGCAGGGTGAGCGCGGCGAGCACGACCGCGGCGACGACGAGGACCACCGCGTACGCGATCGCCGTCACCGACGGGACCTGGAAGACGAGGAGCGCCACGAGCGCGACGACGACGGTCGCCCCTGCCGTGAGCACGGCATGCCCGATGGTCGCCAGCGCGCGGCCGGAGGCGACCTCGGGCGACTCGCCGTCCTCGACGTGGTCCTTGGTCCGGCTGATCACGAAGAGGCCGTAGTCGATCCCGACCCCGAGCCCGATCATGACCGCGGTGGTCTCCGAGATCGTCGGTACGTCGATGAAGCTCTCGAGGATCCGGACCAGCCCGACACCGAGCCCGACTCCCACGAGCGCGCCGACCACGGGCCAGGCGAAGGACCACCACGTCGACAGCGCGACGAGGAGGATGATCAGGGCGATGATCAGGCCGTAGAGCACGAGCACCGGCTTGACGTCGATCGGTTGCGATCCGGGGAGCGAGCCGCCGAGGTCGATCTGCAGGCCCGGGGTGCGGTACTCCGCGACCGATGCCGAGAGCGCGTCGAAGGCGGCCTGGCCGTTGTCGGGGAGGTCCTGGAAGGGCTGCGCGTACGCGACGTTCACGAGCGCGGTCGCACCGGTCTTGGAGAGCAGCGCGGGATTCGAGAACGGACCGGTGACCGATTCGACGCCGTCCAGGTCGCGGAGGGCGGTGATGCTGTTCTCGAGCGCGAGCCGCAGGGTGGGGTCGGTCGTCAGGTTGGTGCCGTCGGGGCTGTGGTACACGACGGTCGCGCTCGTGCCCGCCGCCGCGGGGAAGCTCTGGCCGAGCAGGTCCAGTGCCTCCTGGGACGACGCGCCGGGCAGGGTGAAGTTGTTGTTCGGCTTGGCCCCGATCCCGATGCCGATCGCCCACACCGCGACCAGGACGACGATCCAGGCGCCGCACACCCACCAGTGCCGCCGAGCCGCGAACTCGCCCCAACGCTGCAGCATGCCCGTACCCACCTTCCGCGCTCCGGGATGGCTAGCACACGGACCGCCGCGGGTCACCCCTCATGATGTGACGGTGGTGTGCGCTCCACGGATCGAGCCGCGCGAACGCCCCGACCGCGCGGACGGATCAGCGCCCCGTCGCGACCCCGAGCGCCGCACCGACGATGCCGGCGTCGTTGTGGAGCTCGGCCGCGACGACCTCGGTGCGGAGCTCGATCCGGGGCAGGAACTTCTCGGCCTTCTTGCTCACGCCCCCGCCGACGATGATGAGCTCCGGCCAGAGGAGCGTCTCGACGAGCTCGAGGTAGCGCTGCAGCCGATGGGCCCAGTGCTTCCACGAGAGGTCCTCGCGCTCGCGCACGGAATCAGCGGCCCAGTCCTCCGCGGCCCCGCCCTCGAGCGGGAGGTGCCCGAGCTCGGTGTTGGCGACGAGCACCCCACCCGCGAAGACGGCGCTGCCGATGCCCGTCCCGAGCGTGACCATCACGACGGTCCCGGTGTGGCCCCGGCCGGCGCCGAAGCGGACCTCGGCCATCCCGGCTGCGTCGGCGTCGTTCACGACCGCGACCTCGTGGCCGATCGCCCGACCGAACAGCGCGACGGCGTCGACGCCGATCCAGGCCTCGTCGATGTTGGCCGCCGTCTCGACCACGCCGTCGCGCACGACCGCGGGGATCGTGAGGCCGGTGGGTCCCGCGACGCCCAGATCGGCGAGCACCTGGCCGACGGCGTCGGCGACGCGGTCGGGGGTGGCGGGACTCGGGGTCAGGACCCGGACCCGGTCCTCGGTCAACGTCCCCTGCCGGACGTCCACCGGGGCTCCCTTGATCCCCGTGCCGCCGATGTCGACGCCGATCGGGTGCGGTGTGCGCTGCATCCGTGTGTCCTCCGGAACCGCAGGTTACGGCTCCATCGAAGTGGGTGGAGCCACCGGGTCGTCGGGCCCGATCGCCGGACCCTCGGCGTCGAGCCGGAGCACCCGCTTGGCCGGGACCGCGAGCAACCCCGACAGCGTGACGGTGCCCACGATGACCAGGAACGTCACCGGCAGCAGGACCCGCGCGCCGTCGACCCCGGCCTCCTGGAGCGGGACCGCGAACGTCGCGGCGGTCGACGCCGCCACGATGCCGCGCGGGTCCATCAAGCCGATGAACACGCGCTCCTCGCGCGAGAGGTCGGTGCCCACCGTCGCGACCAGGGTGACGATCGGCCGGACGACGAGGACGAGCACCGCGAGCAGCGCGAGGCTCGGCCACAGCACGCTGCGGAGCTCGTTCCCCGTCACGGTCGCCGAGATCGAGATGAAGAGCAAGCCGATGATCAGCTCGACGAGGGTGCGGAAGAACGGTGGATCCTCGGGCGTGCGCATCGACGGGACGTTCGCGACCGCGACCCCCATGGTGATCGCGGCGATGAGCCCGGTGTCGTCGCGCAGCGCGTTGGACACGGCCGCGATCGCGACGACGAGCGCAATGGTGACCTCCGTCGCGAGGACCCCGCTGACGTGCAGGCGTTCGATGAAGAGCCACAGGAGCACCGTGCCGAGGATGCCCGCGGTGACCCCGACCCCGAGACTGGCGCCGAACTGCAGGACCTCGCGTCCGAGTCGGAGCCCGATGCCGTGACGCAGCGCCTGGAACGTGACCGCACCGAGGATGGCGCCGATCGGGTCGATCGTCGTGCTCTCCCACTCGAGGATCGCGGTGAGGCGCCGGCCGGGTCGGGAGAGGTGGAGGAGCGGCGCCACGACCGTCGGCCCCGAGACCACCAGGATCGCCCCGAGCATCACCGCGGTGCCGGTCGACACCGGGAGGAGCAGTGCGGCGGTCACCGCCGCGCCGACCCAGGTGATGACCACGCCGCGGAACACGAGGCGGCGGACGACCCGCTGGCTGTGGCCCTCGAGGTCACGCGCGCGCAGGTGGAGCCCGCCCTCGAACAGGATGACCGCGACCGCGAGGCTCACCATCGGCGTGAACGCCCGGCCGAAGAGCACCGTCGGATCGACGGTGCGCGTGAGCCGGCCGGCGGCGAAGCCCACGGGGAGCAGGAGCACGATGGCGGGCACGCGCACCCGTTCCGCCACGACCTGGCAGCCGACGGCGAGGGCGAGGAGCAGTCCGAGCCCGACGAAGATCTCCGACTCGGTCATCGGTCGCGCCGCGCCGACGGGACGGTTCCTGGCATCGGGAGAAGTTGCCACCGGGGTCATCCGGGTGCAACCGAGTGACCGCAGGCCGACCGGGGAACGCGGTCGGGCCCCGGTACGTTGTCGACAGCATGAGTCGGAACACGATCAAGACCTACGTCCTGCTCGCCGCGTTCGGCGGGCTTCTCATGGCGATCGGGTCCTTCTGGGGCCGAACCGGCCTGTTCATCGGGCTCGGCCTCGGCCTCGTCATGGTGGGGGGCTCGTACTGGTTCAGCGACAAGCTCGCCGTGGCGTCGGCCAAGGCCCAGCCGGTCTCCGAGCAGGAGGCACCCGAGCTCTACGCGATCGTGACGGACCTGGCCCGGCGGGCCGGCCAACCGATGCCACGCGTCTACCTCTCGCCCGAGCCTCAGCCCAACGCCTTCGCGACGGGTCGCAACCCCTCCAACGCCGTCGTCTGCGTGACCCAGGGACTGCTGCAGGTCCTCGACACCGAGCAGATCCGCGGCGTCCTCGCCCACGAGATGAGCCACGTGAAGAACCGCGACATCCTGATCGGCTCGGTCGCGGCCGCCCTCGCGATGGCGATCACGTTGGTGGCCCGCCTGGCCATGTGGGGCGCCATGTTCGGTGGTGGCGGCGGCGACCGCGACAACGGCAACGTCGTCGGCGCGCTGCTGCTCGCGATCCTCGCGCCCCTCGCCGCCGCGGTGATCCAGATGGCGATCAGCCGGTCGCGTGAGTACGAGGCGGACCGCTCGGCGGCGCTGCTCCTCGGAACGGGTGAGCCCCTGGCGCAGGCGCTCGAGAAGATCGAGGCCTCCGCCAAGCGGGTGCCGATGCAGATCGCACCGGCTCAGGCGACGGCCTACATCGTGAACCCCCTCACCGGCCGCCGGGTCCAGTTCGCGAACCTGTTCTCCACCCACCCCTCCACCGCGGACCGGATCGCGCGGCTGCGCCACACCGCCTGATTCCCGCCCGGTTTCCGGGCCCATCTGCGCTCGCGGGCACCTCGGCGCGACGCGTCGTCGCGAAGCGCCAGGGCTACGATCGAACGTCCGGTCGGCGCCGATCGCGGCATTCCCGGGGAGGGTGCGTGCAGACATCCGAGGAATCGGTCACCGGGCTGCGCGCGCGCCACACCGTCGTCATCTTCCTGGTGAGCCTCGCGGGTCTGCTGCTCGAGGTCGGCTACACGCGTGTCGTCTCGTTCAAGCTCTGGTACTACTACACCTACCTCGTTCTCGGTCTCGCGCTCCTGGGCATCGGGTCGGGCGGGATCTTCGTGGTCGTCTGGCCCCGGCTGCGCCGTGCCGCGACCGACACGGTCATCGCCGCCTGCTCGTTGGTCTCCGCCGTCGCGATCGCGGCGGGCTACTTCCTCGTGGCCCGGCTGCCGATCGACACGGTGCAGATCTGGGACTACGGCACGTCGGCGTCGTTCAAGAGCCTGGCCAAGCTCGGCGTGATCTGCTTCGTGCTGTTCGCGTCCTTCGTACCGCTCGGCATCATCGTGTCGACGATCCTCGGGCGCGGGGGGCGGCGGGTCGGGCGGCTCTACTTCGCCGATCTCCTCGGCGCGGGTCTCGGCTGCGCGCTGGCCATCCCCCTGATCACCCGGTTGAGCCCCCCGCAGGTGATCGTCCTGGCCGCGGCCGTCTTCGCGGTCGTCGCGGTCATGTCCTCGCAGCGGCGCATGGCCGTGGTCGTGCCGGGCACCGTGCTGGTGGTGCTGCTCGTCACGGTCACGAGCGGCTCGGGCCTCGTCGACGTGCTCCCCGAGCAGACCAAGGCGGATCCGGCGCACGCCGCGTACTCGGAGTGGGGCCCCGTGTTCCGGGTCGACGTGGCCGAGATCCGTCCGGGCCTGAAGTCGCTCTTCCACGACGGCAGCTTCGGCTCGGCCATCTACCGCTTCGACGGCGACCCGGCCGCGGTCACACGCTTCGACCGGGACCCCCGCTCGCTGCCCTTCGCCACGATGGGCCGCAAGCCCGGCAACACCCTCATCATCGGCTCGGCGGGCGGCAACGAGATCGTGGCGGCGCTGCACTACGGCGCGAAGAAGATCGACGGCGTCGAGCTGAACCCGGTCACGGTGGACCTCGTGACCCACCGCTACCGTGCCTTCGCCGGCGACCTCCAGCACCAGCCCGGGGTGGCGATCCACCAGGGTGACGGCCGGACCTACCTCGCGCGCAGCGACGATCACTACGACGTGATCTGGTTCGTCGCGCCGGACAGCTACGCGGCCAACAACGCGGCGTCCTCGGGCGCCTTCGTGCTGTCCGAGAGCTACCTCTACACGACCGACATGATCAAGGAGAGCCTGAGCCACCTCACGCGTGACGGCATGCTCGTCGTGCAGTTCGGCGAGTTGAACTACCACGACGCGCCGAACCGCACCGCGCGCTACGTCATGACCGCCCGTAAGGCGCTCGAGGAGACGGGCGTGAAGGACCCGGGTGCACACATCACCGTCGCGCCCTTCGTCACCAACGCGACCGGCGACCTCTCGACCGTCATGGTGAAGCGCACCCCCTTCACGCCCGCCGAGGTCGCGCGGTTCCAGGAAGGGGTCGCCGCAATCCCCGAGGAGCAGCTCGCATGGGCGCCCGGCGTCGCGCCGGGTCCCGGCATCGTGCCCACGCTGGCCGGCGGGACCGACGCGCAGGCAGCCGCGGCCGCCGCGTCGTACAACCGCGAGGTGGGACCGATCAGTGACGACGGACCCTTCTTCTGGCACTTCGCGAGCTTCTCGCAGGTGGCGAGGGACTTCTTCCGTCCGATCACCGCGACCGACCCCGAGGACTCGATCGGCGAGCGGGTGCTGCTGCTGCTCCTCGGCATCGCCGTGCTCTACGCCGCGGTGTTCCTGCTGGTGCCGTTCGTCTTCGTGCGTCGCGAATGGCGGGCCCTCCCGCTGAAGGGCACCTCGGCCGTGTTCTTCGCCGCGCTCGGTCTCGGCTTCATCCTGTTCGAGATCACGATGATCCAACGGCTGGTCCTCTTTCTCGGATACCCCACCTATTCGCTCACGGTCACCCTGGCCTCGCTGCTCGTCTTCACCGGCCTCGGGGCGCTGCTCAGCAACCGCCTGGGCGTCGCGCGCGGACGGCGGTGGGCGTGGTGTTCGCGGTGCTCTGCGCGCTGACCGCCTTCTACGAGTTCGGGCTCGACGGCGTCACGAACGGGCTGCTGGACCAGTCGCTCCCGATCCGCGTCGTCGTCGCCCTCGCGATGCTCGCGCCGCTCGGCCTGTGCCTCGGCATGTTCATGCCGCTCGGGCTCGGCGTCGTCAACGGGCTCTCGGCGCACCCCGACGAGTACGTCGCGTGGGCCTGGGCGGTCAACGGGTTCTTCTCTGTGATCGGCTCCGTGCTCTCCACGATCCTGGCGATGTCGATCGGGTTCCGGTCGGTGCAGCTCATCGCGCTCGGGGTGTACGCCGTGGCCGTCCTCGCCTTCGCCCGCTTGTCGTCCCGGGCGGCCCGGCTGGAACCCGTGCCCCTCCTCGACGGCGTGATCCCCGAGCGCGTGCCCGACGCCGTGCTCGACTGAGGCGGCCGTCCGAACGGCGGCCGGGCCGCGGCTGCAAGACTCCACGGCGGTGGCCGACGCGCACCGCGGCGCCGGCCACGGCGCGATCGCGCGCCTGAGCGGGGTGACCTACGACGTCGACCGCGCGCTCGCGGACGCGCTCGCCGGCGGCGATCTCAGCGAGGCCGAGGCGGCGGAGATCCGCGGGCTCCACCGGCCGCCGAAGGGTGTCGCTCGCGAAGGCGCGGACCCTCCTCGGCCCCGCCGCGCCGTTGCTCACCTGCCCCGCGTCGCTCGACAAGCTCGAGCGGGACAACCACGTCGAACACCCACCGGACACGGGGCTGGAGGACGGGGCGCCGATCCCGCGCCGCTACGTGCGCGCGGCCGAACGCAGCACCGGTACGACCACCACGACCCCTCCGTCGGGCGCGCGCTAGTCGCGGAAGTTCGTGTACTGGAGGGGCAGGTCGAAGTCCTCGTCCTTCAGTGCCGCGATCACGGCCTGGAGGTCGTCGCGCTTCTTGCCGGTGACCCGGACCTGGTCGCCCTGGATCTGGTGCTGGACGCCCTTCTTGCCGAGGCCCTTGATGAACTTGCCGACCTGGCGGGCCTTGTCGTCGGTGATCCCCATGCGCAGCGTGACCGTCTGGCGCACCGTGCCCTTGGCCGCCTCCTCGACCCCGCCGTAGTCGAGCGCCTTGAGCGAGACGTGGCGCTTGACCATCTTCTCCTCGAGGACCTGACGCAGCGCCTGGAGCCGCGGCTCGGACTCGGTGTGCAGGTCGATGGTCCGCTCCTTCAGCTCGACCGAGCTGTCGGTTCCCTTGAAGTCGAAGCGCTGCGAGATCTCGCGGGCGGTCTGGTCGACCGCGTTGCGGACCTCCTGCATGTCGAGCTCGGACACGACATCGAAACTGGGCATGACGAGGACAACTCCGTGAAAGCGGGTCTGCGGGGCCTTGCTACTGTACGCCCGGGTCCGTACCCGAGAGGCCAAAGGGAACTGGCTGTAAACCAGTTGCGCAAGCTACGGGGGTTCGAATCCCTCCGGGCCCACCACCCGTGACGATCAGATTCGACTGCTTCGGCGGTCTCGGGGCGATCCACCGACGAGGCGTCGCGGTGGGTCAGATCATCCTCTGCATCACCACGACGTCGAGCCAGTGACCGAGCTTGCGGCCGACCTCGTGCTCGGTGCCCACGATCTCGAACCCGCAGCGCCGGTGCAGCGAGACGGACGCGTCGTGGCCCCCGACGATCCGGGCGATCACCGAGTGGTAGCCGTAGCTCTCGGCGAGCCGGAGCAGCTCCGACAGGATCTGGTGGCCGACGCCGGCCCCCCGCTGGTCCGAGCGCACGTAGACCGAGTCCTCGACGGTGGTGCGGTAGGCCGGGCGCTCCTTGTAGGGCGAGAGCGAGCCGAAGCCGACGACGGTTCCGGTCTCGTCGACGGCGACGACGGCCGGGTGGCCGCCACTGTGCTCGTCGATCCATGCCCGCTGGTCCTCGAGGCTCCGGGGCACCAGGTCGAACGTGACCGTCGATCCGGCGACCTCGACGTTGTAGATCGCCTGGAGCGCCGCGGCGTCGGCGATCGTGGCGGAGCGGAGGCTGGTCGGCACGACCCGGACGGTATCGGACCGGGCCCGGGTTGCTAACCTCTCCGGGTTCGGTCCGGATCGGGCCGGCACCACGCCCCCTTAGCTCAGTCGGCAGAGCACTTCCATGGTAAGGAAGGGGTCTACGGTTCAAGTCCGTAAGGGGGCTCCGACGCAGCGTCGGGGTCGGTGACCCCGGTGGCGCGTGGAGCGCGGTCCAGCCCCTGGTGCCGCACCCGGCGGGATAGCTCAGCTGGTCAGAGCGCACGGCTCATAATCGTGAGGTCGAGGGTTCGATCCCCTCTCCCGCTACTCGACCCGACGGTCCGGCACCGGCCGGGCGTTCGGGACATCCGGGGAACAACAGAGTCACTGCCGCGATCGTGCCACCCCGAGCACGGAACCGAAGGCGGAGTGCGAGCAGCCTCGGAGCGTCCCGTAGGGCGGTCGCAGGTACCCTGCGGCCGAGCGAAGAAGCCGATCAGATGGAGCAACGGAGATGGCGTCGGACAAGCGGCTCAAGGTGACGCTCGCATGCGAAGAGTGCAAGCGCAGGAACTACATCACCAAGAAGAACAAGAACAACGACCGCGAGCGGATCGAGATGAAGAAGTACTGCCGGTTCGACCGCCGCCACACCGTGCACAAGGAGACCCGCTGACCGCAGGGCGTTTCGCGCCCCTTGCGTCGGCCGCGCCCACCGGTCGCCCGGCGGCCCCTTCCGCCCGACGTAACCTCGTCCCACCTCGACAGGTCTGATCCGCGCTTCGGAACGGAGCATCCATGGTGGACGAGACCCAGCTGATCCGAGCGGCCCAGAGCGGCGATCGCGCCGCGTTCGACGAGTTGGTCCGGCGGACCTACACCGACCTCTTCACCCTGGCCGTCCGACTGACGGGCAACGAGGAGGACGCACGCGACGTGGTCCAGGACGCGTACCTGCGAGCGTGGAAGGGGATCGGCGGGTTCCGCGGCGATGCCGCGCTGTCGACCTGGCTCTACCGCATCACCGCGAACTGTGCGTCGACGCACCTGTCGCGCCGGCGACGGACCCGGACCGAGCCGTTCGCGCCGGGCTTCGATCCGGCGGAGCTCCGGGGCGAGCTCCAGCCCGAGTCCGTGACCGAGTCGACCCTCGACCTCGAGCGGATCGGTCGGGCCGTGGACGACCTGCCGCCCAAGCTGCGCGCCGTGGTCGTGCTCCGGGACGTCTACGGGCTCACGCACGAGGCGATCGCGACCGAGCTCGGGATCTCCGTGTCGGCGGCGAAGGTCCGGCTGCACCGGGCCCGGAAGCGCCTGCGCGACGCGGTGTTCGAGGAGAAGGGAGCGGCCCGTGCGGTATGAGGACGTCGCCGACGTGTTGCCGGGCCTGGTCGACGGCACGGCCGAGGTCGACGACCGCACCCGCGTGTTCATCGAGTCCGACCTGCGCTGTCAGGCCGAGCTGGCCCGGTACCGCCGCCTGCTCCGCGGGCTCGGGACCCTGCGCGCCACCTACCTCGAACCCGCGCCCGGCGGGCTGGCCCAGACCCTGAACGCCCTGGCCGCCGAGGGGGAGCGGCGCGTCGCTCGCTCGATCCTCAACGGACGGCGCATGGTCGTCGCGGGCGCCGCCCTGGGTGGCGCGGCCGTCGCCGGAGCCGCGACCGCGGCGCTGCTCGCGGCCCGCTCGCGCCGGCGCCTGCTCGCCGGCTGAGCGGGGCGCCGCGCCCGGGGCGGAGCCGGGATGAGATCTCGGAGGGGGTGCGGCTAGGCTCGACCGTCCGGCCCCCGCGCGCCCGGAGGGCAGTAGCTCAATTTGGCAGAGCTCCGGTCTCCAAAACCGGCGGTTGGGGGTTCGAGTCCCTCCTGCCCTGCTCCGAAGACGACCAACCCGGGACCCGTCCCAGGAAGGCCCCAGCGGTGACACAACAGAACCGACAGATGCGGCGGATGGCCCAGAAGCAGGGGGCCGACAAGCCGCGCGCGCCCGAGCGTCGGCCGACGAACCCCACGCGTACCGAGCGCACCGGCCCGCGTCAGTTCTTCGCCGAGGTCCAGGGTGAGCTGCGCAAGGTCGCCTGGCCGACTCGCAGCGAGGTCGTGAACTCCACCATCATCGTGTTGATCGCGGTGGTCGTGATGACCTCGTTGATCTTCGGCGCCGACTACGTCTTCGCCAAGGGCGTCCTCTTCCTCTACGACTGAGCCAATGACTGACGACGACTTCACGGATGCCGCCGCGCCGGCCGCGGGCGACGGCGCCCCGGACCCGCTTGCCGACACCGCTCGACCCGATCCCGCCCCGGCGCCCGACACGATCCCGGGCGCGGACGCGTCCGTGGCCGCGTCCCCGCGCCGGTCGAGCCGACCGCGCCGGTCGAGCCGACCGCGGCGGTCGAGGAGGACACCGTGGTGGTCGAGGAGGTGGTGCTCCCCGCCGACGCGGAGATGGTCGAGGTCGACCTCGACGAGGACGAGGACGCCGCCGTCGTGGCCGAGCCCAGCCCGTACGACCGTCCGGGACGGTGGTACGTCGTGCACACCTACGCCGGCTACGAGAACAAGGTGAAGCAGAACCTCGCCAGCCGGGTGCGCTCGATGAACGTCGAGGAGCGGATCTTCGAGGTCGTCATCCCGATGGAGGACGTCATCGAGTTCAAGAACGGCCGCAAGGTCGTGGTCCAGAAGAAGGTCTGGCCCGGCTACCTGCTGATCCGGATGGGCCTCGACGACGACTCCTGGTACGTCGTGCGCAACACGCCCGGCGTCACCGGCTTCGTGGGGAGCGGCGCCAAACCGACCCCGCTCACCCGACGCGAGGTCGAGGAGTGGCTGGGCAAGGGCGAGACGCCCGAAGGGGTGCAGGAGAAGAAGGTCCGCCCTCGGCTCGAGTACGAGATCAGCGAGCAGGTCCGGGTGACCTCCGGTCCGTTCGCGGACTTCAACGGCGCGATCAGCGAGATCGACGTGGACCGTTCGAAGCTCAAGGTGCTCGTCAACATCTTCGGCCGGGAGACCCCGGTCGAGCTCGAGTTCGGTCAGGTGGCCAAGCTGTAGCAGCATGCATCTCGTCGGTCCCGGGGGTTCCCGGGTCCGGGGTGGGGAACGCGGCGGACGCCCGTCCCACCGAAGGCAGATGGCCGAAGCGACGAGCCGCGGTCAGTCGGAACCGAGCCCCGAAGCGAAGGCGCAGGGGCGAGCAGCCTCGTAGCGTCCCGAAGGGCGGCCGCAGGTACCCTGCGGCCGAGCGAAGAGGCAGAAGAGACGGAGCAAGCGAGACGATGGCGAAGAAGAAGCTCGCCGCAGTGGTGAAGATCCAGATCCAGGCCGGAGCGGCGACGCCCGCCCCGCCGGTCGGGACCGCGCTCGGCCCGCACGGCATCAACATCATGGACTTCTGCAAGGCGTACAACGCCGCGACCGAGAACCAGCGGGGCCAGATCATTCCGGTCGACATCTCGATCTACGAAGATCGCACGTTCACCTTCGTCACCAAGACGCCGCCCACGCCGTTCCTGCTCCGCCAGGCGGCGGGCATCGAGAAGGGCAGCGGCCTCACGCCCCGGGAGAAGGCGGGCAAGGTGACCCGGGCGCAGGTCCAGGCGATCGCCGAGCAGAAGATGCCCGACCTGAACGCGATCGACCTCGAGGGTGCCATGGCCCAGGTCGAGGGAACCGCCCGATCCATGGGCATCGACGTCGTCTGACGTCAGGAAGTCAACACCACCGGCCGACAGAGGACCTCGCTGTCGGAGTACCGGGTCCGAGGTACCGAAGCACCGCGTCGTAGCGGAGCGGAGACGCACCGAGTTCTGAACGTCCCGAAAGGGCGGTGGCGGGTGTCCCGGCGCCGAGTGAAGGGCGACCGTGGAGTCGAGCTCCGCACGACCCGAAGGGCGGCACCGGGTGTCCCGGCGCCGAGTGAGGAGCGACCGAAGAGATGGCCAAGCACGGCAAGAAGTACACCGACGCCACCCGGCGATTCGACCGCGAGCGGCTGCACGAGCCCGCGGAGGCGATCGACCTGGTCAAGCACCTCGCCCCCGCCAAGTTCGACGAGACGGTCGAGGCGGCCTTCCGCTTGGGGGTCGATCCCCGCAAGGCCGACCAGATGCTGCGGGGTACGGTCTCGCTGCCCGAGGGCACCGGCAAGAGCGTGCGGGTCGCGGTGTTCGCCCAGGGTGACGCGGCCCGTGCCGCCGAGGAGGCCGGCGCCGACGTCGTCGGGGCCGCGGACCTCGTGAGCCGGGTGGAGGGCGGCTTCATGGACTTCGACGTCGCCATCGCCACCCCGGATCTCATGGGCCAGGTGGGCAAGCTCGGCCGGGTGCTCGGTCCCCGCGGCCTCATGCCGAACCCGAAGACCGGGACGGTGACCCCCGACGTCGCCCGGGCCGTCGGCGAGTTCAAGGCCGGCAAGGTGGAGTACCGCACCGACCGCTACGGCAACGTCCACGTCCCCCTCGGGAAGGTCAGCTTCGGAGCCGACGCGCTCGTCGAGAACTACGTCGCCGTGCACGACGAGCTGATGCGGGCCAAGCCCGCCTCGGCCAAGGGCCGCTACGTGAAGGGCATCAGCGTCTCGTCCACGATGGGCCCGGGCGTCCGGATCGACCCGGCGCACGGCCGCCCCGAGGAGCACGCCGGCGGCGCGACCGGCTAGGGTCCGCCCCCGAGACGAGATCTTTCCGCCGCAGACCTTCGGTCGCCCCCCGGGGCGGTAATGGGCTCATGGCCCGCCGGACGAGGCGATCCTGACCGACCCCGCTCGGGTCCGTCGGTGTCGACTGCGGCCCCGGACCGAGTGAGAGGAAGTCAGGCATCGTGGCCAGACCCGAGAAGGTCGCCGTCGTCGCCGAGATCCGCGAGCGGCTCGCCGATGCCGACGCGGCCGTGCTGACCGAGTACCGGGGCCTCAAGGTCCGCGAGCTCGCCGCACTCCGCGGCTCGCTGCGTCCCGCCGGCACCGACTTCAAGATCTACAAGAACACCCTGGCCCGGCGCGCCGTCGAGGAGGCCGGGCTGGACGAGCTGATCCCGATGTTCGAGGGGCCCACCGCGATCGCCTTCGTCAAGGGCGATGCCGTGATCGCGGCCAAGGCGCTGCGTGACTTCGGTCGGACCAACCAGGCGCTCGTCGTCAAGGGCGGGCTGCTCGGCACGAAGATCCTCGTGTCGTCCGATGTCGCCGCGCTCGCCGAGGTCGCCCCACGCGACGAGCTGCTCGCCCGGCTGGCCGGAGGGTTCCAGGCACCGATGGTCAAGGCGGCCGGGCTGTTCCAGGCGTTCACGCGCAACATGGCCTACGGACTCAAGGCCCTCATCGACCAGCGCGTCGAGGCCGGCGAGGAGGCCCCGACGCCGCCCGCGGACGAGCCCGCTCCCGAGCCGCCGGTCGCCGCTGACGCCGCCGAGACCGAGACCGACACCGAGACCGAGACCGACACCGAGACCGAGACCGAGACCGACACCGAGACCGACACCGCATCCGACGCGCCTGCGTCGGACGCCTGATCCGACCAAGAGAAAAGGGACACCGAAATGGCGATGAGCACCGACGAGCTCCTGGACGTCTTCAAGAACATGACGGTCCTCGAGCTGAACGACTTCCTCAAGGCGTTCGAGGACGAGTTCGGCGTGACCGCTGCCGCCCCCGTGGCGGTCGCCGCGGCCGCCCCGGCGGCGGGTGGCGGCGAGGCCGCGGCCGCCGAGGAGAAGGACGAGTTCGACGTGGTCCTGGCCGCGGCCGGCGACAAGAAGATCCAGGTCATCAAGGAGGTCCGCGCGCTCACGAGCCTCGGGCTGAAGGAGGCCAAGGAGCTCGTCGACAACGCGCCGAAGCCCGTGCTCGAGAAGGCCTCCAAGGAGGACGCCGACAAGGCCAAGGCGGCCCTCGAGGGCGCCGGCGCCACCGTCGAGCTCAAGTAATCCAGCTCGGCTTCCCAGGGGTTCTCCTCCCTTCGGGCATTCGAGATCCTTGACCTGTCGGGGGAGGATTTGTATCCTCCCCCGGTCTGGCGGCACCCCCCTGGGGTGACCGCCTGGATTGGTGTGCTTGAAGACTCGTGCGCGCGGCGGTTATGATCCGCCGAGCCGTGTCGATCTGCCCGTTCCACCCCTGGTTCTCCCTGGTGTCGGTTCGCGCGCGCCCGCACACGCCCTTCAACTTCGAGGAGTTGCGTTGACTCGTCTCGCGTCCCGGGAGCGTTACTCGTTCGGTCAGCTCCGTGAGGTGCTGGCCCTTCCGGACCTCATCGCCGTCCAGCGTGAGTCCTTCCAGTGGTTCCTCGAGCAGGGGGTCGCCGAGGTCCTGCGCGACATCTCGCCGATCGAGGACTTCACCGGCCAGCTCAAGCTCGAGCTGTCGGACCACGTGTTCGACCCGCCGAAGCACTCCGAGGACGAGTGCCGCGAGCGCGACATGACCTTCGCGCGGCCGCTCTTCGTCACCGCGCGGTTCATGAACGCGGGCACCGGCGAGATCAAGGAGCAGACCGTCTTCATGGGGGACTTCCCCATGATGACGGCACGGGGGACGTTCATCATCAACGGCACCGAGCGGATCGTCGTGAGCCAGCTCGTCCGGTCGCCGGGCGTCTACTTCGACGTGACCCCGGACAAGACCTCGCCGGAGAAGGACATCGTCAGCGCCAAGATGATCCCGGGCCGGGGTGCGTGGCTCGAGTTCGAGGTCGACAAGAAGAACGTCGTCTACGTCCGGATCGACCGCAAGCGCAAGCAGCCGGTGACGGTGCTCCTGAAGGCGCTCGGCCTGGGTGAGACCGAGGAGGAGCTGCTCAACCTCATCGTCGACCCCCAGGGTCGTCCGTACGACTCGATGCGCAACACGCTCGACAAGGACTCGACCGAGGACGCCGACGCGGCCTTCATCGACATCTACCGCAAGCTGCGCCCGGGCGAGCCGCCCACGCCCGACAGCGCGCGGAGCCTGATCGAGAACCTCTTCTTCAACCCGAAGCGCTACGACATGGCCAAGGTCGGGCGCCACAAGGTGACCAAGAAGCTGGTCGACGAGTACCCCAAGGTCGCGGCGACCCTGAAGCGCCTCGACATCCCCGTGCCCAACGCCGACCCCGACGCGGGCCCGGTCGAGTACACGATGAGCCGCGCCGACATCCTGGCGACGGTCAGCTACCTCGTGAAGCTCCACGCCAACGACCAGCCCAACGACTACTTCCCGGACGACATCGACCACTTCGGCAACCGCCGGGTGCGCTCGGTCGGCGAGCTGATCATGAACCAGGTCCGGGTCGGCCTCTCCCGCATGGAGCGCGTCGTCCGGGAGCGCATGACGACCCAGGACGTCGAGGCGATCACACCCCAGACGCTGATCAACATCCGCCCGGTCGTCGCGGCGATCAAGGAGTTCTTCGGCTCCAGCCAGCTCAGCCAGTTCATGGACCAGACCAACCCGCTCGCCGGGCTGACCCACAAGCGTCGGCTCTCGGCGCTGGGCCCGGGCGGTCTCTCCCGCGAGCGTGCGGGCTTCGAGGTCCGCGACGTGCACCCGAGCCACTACGGCCGGATGTGCCCGATCGAGACGCCCGAAGGTCCGAACATCGGCCTGATCGGCTACCTCTCCTGCTACGCGCGCATCAACCGCTTCGGGTTCATCGAGACCCCGTACCGGCTGGTCCAGAAGGGCGTCGTCACCGACACGATCCACTACCTCGCGGCCGACGACGAGGACCGCAACGTCATCGCCCAGGCCAACGCCGTCATCGACGAGAACGGTCGCTTCGTGGACGAGAAGGTCCTCGTGCGCGCCGGTCGCGGCGAGGTCGCCTACGTCACCCCGGACGAGATCGACTACATGGACGTCTCGCCGAAGCAGATGGTGTCGGTCGCCACCGCGCTGATCCCCTTCCTCGAGCACGACGACGCGAACCGCGCCCTCATGGGTGCCAACATGCAGCGCCAGGCCGTGCCGACGTTGCGGCCGGAGGCCCCGTACATCGGGACCGGTGTCGAGGCGCGGGCCGCGCGGGACGCGGGCGAGCTGGTCATCGCCGAGGGCGAGGGCACCGTCACCGAGGTCACGGGCTCCGCGATCACCGTCGCCTACCACCACGTCGCGAAGCCGGTCACGTACCGGCTGTCGAAGTTCCGCCGCTCCAACCAGGGCACCTGCATCAACCAGAAGTCCCTGGTCAAGGCGGGCGACACCGTGGCCGAGGGCGACGTCCTCGCCGACGGTCCGTCGACCCACAACGGCGAGCTCGCGCTCGGCAAGAACCTGCTGGTCGCGTTCATGCCGTGGAAGGGTCACAACTTCGAGGACGCGATCGTCCTCTCGCAGCGACTCGTCCGCGACGACGTGCTCACGTCGATCCACATCGAGGAGCACGAGATCGACGCCCGTGACACCAAGCTCGGCGCCGAGGAGATCACCCGGGACATCCCGAACCTCTCCGAGGACATCCTGAAGGACCTCGACGAGCGCGGCATCATCCGCATCGGCGCCGAGGTGGGCGCCGGCGACGTGCTGGTCGGGAAGGTCACGCCCAAGGGCGAGACCGAGCTCACCCCGGAGGAACGGCTCCTGCGCGCGATCTTCGGCGAGAAGGCGCGCGAGGTCCGCGACACGTCGCTCAAGGTCCCCCACGGGGAGAACGGCAAGGTCATCGACGTCCGCGTGTTCAGTCGCGACGATGGCGACGAGCTGCCGCCGGGCGTGAACCAGCTGGTGCGCGTCTATGTCGGTCAGAAGCGCAAGATCAGCGAGGGGGACAAGCTCGCCGGTCGCCACGGCAACAAGGGAGTGATCTCCAAGATCCTCCCGGTCGAGGACATGCCCCACCTCGCCGACGGCACGCCGGTCGACATCGTCCTGAACCCGCTCGGCGTCCCGAGCCGTATGAACGTCGGTCAGGTGCTCGAGGCCCATCTCGGCTACGCCGCGCGTCACGGGTGGGAGGGCCAGGGCACCGCGCCGGCCAACCCTCGCAAGACCCGGCCCATCACGGAGCCCGCGGTCTGGGTGAACACCCCGGTGTTCGACGGTGCGCACTGGGACGAGAGCGAGGACGCGGGCCAGCACGGCACGATCCGCGACCTGTTCGCGAGCCTCCACCCGGACGGCGCGAACGGCGCCACCCTCGTGAACACCGAGGGCAAGGCGACGCTGTACGACGGTCGGACGGGCGAGCCCTACGACAGCCCGGTCACCGTCGGGTACATGTACATCCTGAAGCTCAGCCACCTCGTGGACGACAAGATCCACGCCCGGTCCACCGGCCCGTACTCGATGATCACCCAGCAGCCCCTGGGTGGGAAGGCGCAGTTCGGCGGTCAGCGGTTCGGGGAGATGGAGGTCTGGGCGCTCGAGGCCTACGGGGCGAGCTACGCCCTCCAGGAGATCCTCACGATCAAGTCCGACGACGTGCTCGGACGGGTCAAGGTCTACGAGGCGATCGTCAAGGGCGAGAACATTCCCGAGCCGGGCATCCCCGAGAGCTTCAAGGTGCTCATCAAGGAGATGCAGGCGCTCTGCCTCAACGTCAAGGTCATCGACGAGGAGGGTGCCGAGATCGTGATCCGCGAGCTCGACGAGGACGCCTTCCGCACCACCGAGGCCCTCGGCATCGACCTCAGCCGGCCCGAGCGCGGTACCGACGAGGAAGACGAGGCCCGTCGGAATTCCATGCCGTGACCCGAACGACCCCCGCGCAGATCCGAACCACAGAGAAGAGGCACTAGGTGCTCGACGTCAACGACTCCGCCCGACTGTCCATCTCGCTCGCCACGGCCGAACAGATCCGTACGTGGTCCAACGGCGAGGTCAAGAAGCCCGAGACGATCAACTACCGCACGCTCAAGCCGGAGAAGGACGGCCTGTTCTGCGAGAAGATCTTCGGGCCCACCAAGGACTGGGAGTGCTACTGCGGCAAGTACAAGCGCGTCCGGTTCAAGGGCATCATCTGCGAGCGCTGCGGCGTCGAGGTCACGCGCTCGAAGGTCCGCCGCGAGCGGATGGGCCACATCGAGCTCGCCGCTCCGGTGACCCACATCTGGTACTTCAAGGGTGTGCCGAGCCGGCTCGGCTACCTGCTGGACATCGCGCCGAAGAGCCTCGAGAAGGTCATCTACTTCGCGGCGCACCTCATCACCTGGGTCGACACCGAGAAGCTCCACACCGACCTGCCCGAGATCGAGGCGGAGATCCGCGCCGAGATCGAGGAGGAGGAGAAGCGGCGTGACCTCGACATCGAGGCCCGTTTCCAGGAGCTCGAGTCCGACCTCGCGACCTCCGAGGGCGAGGGCGGGCGCAAGGCCGACATGGACAAGCTCCGCAAGGCGTCCGAGAAGGACGTCGAGGAGCTGCGCGAGCGCGCGCAGTTCGACATCGACTTCCTGAAGTCGGTCTACGACACCATGCGGGCCCTGAAGCCCAAGCAGCTCATCGACGACGAGCGCGTCTGGCGTGAGATCCGGGCCCGCTGGTCCGACTACTTCGCCGGCGGAATGGGCGCCGAGGCCGTCGAGGACCTCATCAGCCGCCTGGACCTCTCGGCCGAGGAGGTCGAGCTGAAGGAGGTCATCGCGACCGCCAAGGGCCAGCGCAAGGCCAAGGCGATCAAGCGCCTGAAGGTCATCTCGGCGTTCAACCGCAACGACGACGCCGGCCGCCAGGTCAACTCGCCCATGGGCATGGTGCTGCGCGCGGTCCCGGTGATCCCGCCGGACCTCCGCCCGATGGTGCAGCTCGACGGTGGCCGCTTCGCGACCTCCGACCTCAACGACCTCTACCGACGGGTCATCAACCGGAACAACCGGCTGAAGCGTCTGCTCGACCTCGGTGCGCCCGAGATCATCATCAACAACGAGAAGCGGATGCTCCAGGAGGCCGTCGACGCCCTGTTCGACAACGGTCGCCGGGGTCGCCCGGTCACGGGTCCGGGCAACCGGGCGCTCAAGAGCCTCTCGGACATGCTGAAGGGCAAGCAGGGCCGGTTCCGCCAGAACCTGCTCGGCAAGCGCGTCGACTACTCGGGCCGCTCGGTGATCGTGGTCGGCCCGATGCTCAAGCTCCGCCAGTGCGGACTGCCCAAGGCGATGGCCCTCGAGCTGTTCAAGCCGTTCGTGATGAAGCGGCTCGTCGACCTCGAGTACGCGCAGAACATCAAGTCCGCGAAGCGGATGGTCGAGCGCGCCCGCCCGCAGGTGTGGGACGTCCTCGAGGAGGTCATCAAGGAGCACCCGGTCTTCCTGAACCGTGCCCCGACGCTGCACCGCCTCGGCATCCAGGCCTTCGAGCCGGTGCTCGTCGAAGGCAAGGCGATCCAGATCCACCCGCTCGTGTGCGCGGCGTTCAACGCCGACTTCGACGGTGACCAGATGGCCGTGCACCTCCCGCTGTCCGCCGAGGCCCAGGCCGAGGCCCGGCTGCTCATGCTCTCGGCGCACAACATCCTGTCGCCGGCGCACGGGCGTCCGATCGCCGTGCCCAGCCAGGACATGATCATCGGCGCGTTCTACCTCACCGAGGTCGTCGAGGGTGCGCCCGGCGAGGGTGGCGTCTTCGGCTCGATCGAAGAGGCCCGCATGGCGCACGAGCTGCGCGACGGTCACGAGGTCCCCGAGCTGTCCATCCACGCCCTGATCAAGGTCCGGATGGAGGCCGGCCGGTTCCCGGCCGACGAGTTCCCGGCGCGCCAGCGCTTCGACGACGCCACCGGTGCCTGGGTCACCGACCCGGCCGCCGACGGCAGCATCGTCCTCCGCCGCTCGGGCTCGAACGGCGACGGCAGCACACGCAGCGAGCCAGGCGAGCACGGTGGTTCCGGTCTCGATCGGAGTGGCCCGTCGGAGTCGGTGCTCGTCGAGACGACGTTGGGTCGACTGCTCTTCAACGAGGCGTTCCCGCCCGACTTCCCGTTCCAGGGTCGTAACGTCCGCAAGCGCGACATCACCGACATCGCGGGACTGCTCGTCGACCGGTACACCAAGTCGGAGGTCGCGGCGAGCCTCGACCGGTTGAAGGAGCTCGGCTTCGAGTACTCCACGCGCGCCGGTCTCACGATCTCGATCGCCGACGTCCGGACCCCGCTCGCCAAGGCCGGGATCCTCGACAAGCACGAGCGTGAGGCCGACAAGGTCGAGCAGCAGTACGACCGCGGCATCATCACCGACGACGAGCGGCGCCAGAAGGAAGTCGAGATCTGGACCGACGCCACCAACCAGGTGACCGAGGCCATGCTCGCGGAGCAGAAGGCGGAGCAGTTCAACCCCATCGAGATGATGGTGGGCTCCGGTGCTCGAGGCAACGTGATGCAGGTGCGCCAGATCGCCGGCATGCGCGGGCTGGTCGCCAACCCGCGCGGTGAGATCATCCCGCGCCCGATCAAGAGCAACTTCCGCGAGGGCCTGTCGGTGCTCGAGTACTTCATCTCGACCCACGGCGCCCGCAAGGGCCTCGCCGACACCGCGCTGCGGACCGCCGACTCGGGATACCTGACCCGGCGGCTCGTGGACGTCGCCCAGGAGCTCATCGTCCGCGACGAGGACTGCGGCTCGACCCGCGGCATCTGGGTCGAGAACGTGACCTCGGACCCCGAGCACGTCCGCTTCCTGGAGACCGGGCTGCTCAGCCGGTGCCTCGCGGACGACGTCCCGCTGGCCAACGGCGAGACGCTCCCGCGCAACACCGAGGTCACCGAGGACGTGCTCGAGCTGCTCGTCGCCGACGAGGGCGTGACCCGCGTCCGGGTCCGGTCGGTGCTGACGTGCGAGTACCCGCGCGACGGTGCCGACGGCGACGCTCCCGCCGCCGAGGCAAGCGAGCCGGGCGAGGAGCCCGCCGACGAGAAGTACCGCGCCGGCGTCTGCAGCACCTGCTACGGCACGATGCTCGCCACCGGCAAGATCGTCGACCTCGGTGAGGCCATCGGCATCATCGCGGCGCAGTCGATCGGCGAGCCCGGAACCCAGCTCACGATGCGGACCTTCCACACCGGTGGTGTCGCCGGCGAGGACATCACGCACGGTCTGCCCCGGGTCGTGGAGCTGTTCGAGGCCCGGACCCCGAAGGGAGCGGCGGTCCTCGCGGAGTCCTCGGGTGTGGTCCGGATCGGCGAGAACGAGAAGGGCGAGCGCACCATCACCGTCGTCGCCGACGACGGAGAGGAGGAGATCCACCCGGTCTCCATGCGCACCCACCTCGCGCCCGGCATCGTCGACGGTGCCGAGATCGAGGCCGGAGCCCAGCTCACCGGCGACGTCAAGAGCTCGCTCGACCCCAAGAAGATCCTCGACATCGAGGGGATCCGTTCCACCCAGCAGTACCTGGTGGACCAGGTCCAGCGGGTCTACCGGGAGCAGGGCGTGTCGATCCACGACAAGCACGTCGAGGTGATCGTGCGCCAGATGCTCCGCCGGGTGGGTGTGTCCGACCCGGGCGACTCGTCCTTCCTGCCCGGCCAGAAGGCGGACGCCCGCGAGTTCGCGAACGTGAACAAGCGGCTGGTCGCCGAGGGTGGGCGTCCCGCCGAGGGTCGTCCCGAGCTCATGGGCATCACCAAGGCGTCGCTCGCAACCGAGTCGTGGCTGTCGGCAGCGTCGTTCCAGGAGACCACCCGGGTCCTCACCGAGGCCGCGATCGAGGGCAAGAACGACGGCCTCGAGGGTCTCAAGGAGAACGTGATCATCGGCAAGCTCATCCCGGCGGGAACCGGGATGCCCCGGTACCGCGACGTGGGGACCGAGGCCCCGGACTACGAGCCGATGGCCTACTACTCCTCGGACGAGGACGCGCTCGAGCTCGCCGAGCGGCTGCGGGCCAGCATCGACGCCCGCTCCGAGACGGTGGACCCCAGCTTCCTGGTCCCCGAGGTGGCGACCGACCCCTTCGCCCCGCCGGCGGGAGGGCTCGTGGCGGTCCCGGATCCCGAGCCCGAGGCCGAGAGCGCCCCGGGGCCGGGCGAGGCGGCCGCAGGGGAATGAACCGGACGCGCGGTCCCGAATCGGGGGTTTCCCCGTTTCGGGACACCCGCGGCCGTCCAGCAAAGTTGAATCCGGGCTCGGCCAGCGCCTAGCCTTCCACGGTTTGCGCGGTCATGCGGCCGCGCAGGCCGGCGCCGCCTCGCGGCGTGCGACGTTCATCGGGTCCGAACCGGGTCCGCAACCAGCAGGAGAGTTGTGCCCACGATCGCCCAGTTGGTCCGCAAGGGCCGGGAGAGCAAGACGGACAAGTCGAAGACGCCGGCGCTGAAGGGGTCCCCCCAGCGCCGCGGCGTCTGCACGCGCGTGTTCACCACCACGCCGAAGAAGCCGAACTCGGCACTGCGCAAGGTGGCACGAGTCCGGCTCACCACGGGCGTCGAGGTGACCGCGTACATCCCGGGCATCGGCCACAACCTCCAGGAGCACTCGATCGTCCTCGTGCGTGGTGGCCGGGTGAAGGACCTTCCCGGGGTCCGCTACAAGATCATCCGTGGCGCGCTCGACGCGAGTGGCGTCGCCAACCGCAAGCAGGCCCGTAGTCGCTACGGCGCCAAGAAGGGTTAGTCGTGCCTCGGAAGGGACCCGCCCCCCGGCGTGAGCTGCTCCCCGACCCGATCCACCGGTCGGTGGTCGTGACCCAGCTCGTCAACAAGGTGCTCCAGGAGGGCAAGCGGTCGACGGCCGAGCGGATCGTCTACGACGCGCTCTCCGAGATCGAGCGCAAGACCGGTGGTGACCCCATCCCGACGCTGAAGCGCGCGGTCGAGAACGTGCGGCCGGTGCTCGAGGTCAAGTCACGTCGTGTCGGTGGTGCCACCTACCAGGTCCCGGTCGAGGTCCGGCCCCGGCGGGCCACGACCCTGGCGATCCGCTGGCTCGTCGGGTACTCGCGCCAGCGCCGTGAGAAGTCGATGGCCGGTCGTCTCGCCGCCGAGCTGATGGACGCGAGCAACGGGCTCGGCGCGGCGATCAAGCGCAAGGACGACCTGCAGAAGATGGCGGAATCGAACAAGGCGTTCGCGCACTACCGCTGGTAGGCGCAACTTCGTCAGGCGTCGGGACGGCGGCGCACGTCCAGTCGCTCGGACATGCGCTCGCTGCGCTCGCGAACTCGCTTGGTGGACGCACACCGCCGCCCCGACGCGTGCGCCGGGCCGAGCATCGGCGCGGACGCCTCGTAGGTAGAGGAAGAGAAGAAGGACATGGCGAAGGACGGACCGGTCATCAGGGAGTTTCCGCTGGCGCGGACCCGCAACATCGGGATCATGGCCCACATCGACGCGGGCAAGACCACGACGACCGAGCGGATCCTCTACTACACGGGGCGCACCTACAAGATCGGTGAGGTGCACGAGGGCGCCGCGGTCATGGACTGGATGGTCCAGGAGCAGGAGCGCGGCATCACGATCACGTCGGCCGCGACCACGTGCAAGTGGCGGGACTGCTGGATCAACATCATCGACACCCCCGGCCACGTCGACTTCACGGTCGAGGTCGAGCGGTCACTGCGCGTGCTCGACGGCGCGGTCGCCGTCTTCGACGCCGTCGCCGGCGTCGAGCCCCAGACCGAGACCGTCTGGCGCCAGGCCAACAAGTACGCCGTGCCGCGCATGTGCTTCGTCAACAAGATGGACCGCATCGGCGCCGACTTCTACCGCTGCCTCGAGATGATCAAGGACCGTCTCGACGCCGAGGTCGCCGTGGTCCAGCTGCCGATCGGCGCCGAGAGCGCGTTCGCAGGGGTCGTCGACCTGCTCGAGATGAAGGCCCTCGTCTGGGACGACGGCATGGGTGAGCAGTTCGAGGTGCAGGACATCCCGGCCGACATGCTCGACGACGCCGAGACCTGGCGCCACGAGCTCGTCGACGTGGTGTCCCGCCACGACGAGAACGTCCTCGAGAAGTACGTCGGCGACGAGGAGATCACGGCCGAGGACCTCCGCAAGGGCCTGCGCCACGCCACGATCACCGCGGGCACCGTGCCGATCCTGTGCGGGACGGCCTTCAAGAACAAGGGTGTGCAGCCCCTGCTCGACGCGGTCGTCGACTACCTGCCCAGCCCGCTCGACGTCACCCAGATCGAGGGGACCGACGTCAAGGGCGAGGAGACGATGCTGCGGTCGGCCGACGACAGCGAGCCCTTCGCCGCCCTGGCGTTCAAGATCATGAGTGACCCGTACGTCGGCAAGCTCACGTACTTCCGCGTCTACTCCGGCACCCTCGAGTCCGGGGCGTCGGTGCTCAACGCCACCAAGGACAAGCGCGAGCGGGTCGGGCGCCTGCTGCAGATGCACGCCAACCACCGCGAGGACAAGGACGCCGTGTTCGCGGGCGACATCGTCGCGGCCGTCGGGCTGAAGAACACCACGACCGGTGACACGCTCTGCGACCCCGCGAACCCGATCGTGCTCGAGCGCATGGAGTTCCCCGAGCCGGTCATCTCCGTGGCGATCGAGCCCAAGACCAAGGCCGACCAGGACAAGCTGGGCAAGGCGCTCGGCTCGCTGTCCGAGGAGGACCCGACCTTCCGGGTCCACACCGACGAGGACACCGGTCAGACCATCATCCGCGGGATGGGCGAGCTCCACCTCGAGGTCCTCGTGGACCGGATGATGCGCGAGTTCAGCGTCGAGGCCAACGTGGGCAAGCCCCAGGTCGCCTACCGCGAGACGATCACCAAGCCGGTCGAGAAGGTCGAGGAGCGCTACGTGCGCCAGACCGGTGGCCGCGGCCAGTACGGCCACGTCGTGATCAGCCTGGAGCCGACCGGACCCGGCGGCGGCTACGAGTTCGTCGACAAGATCACCGGTGGCGTGATCCCCCGGGAGTACATCCCCGCGGTCGACGCCGGGATCCAGGAGGCGCTCGAGGGTGGTGTCCTCGCCGGGTACGCCCTCGTCGACGTGCGGGTGATCCTGACCTACGGCTCCTACCACGACGTCGACTCCTCGGAGATGGCCTTCAAGATCGCCGGTTCCATGGCGGTCAAGAAGGCGGCCCGCCTGGCCGCACCGGCCCTGCTCGAGCCGATCATGAAGGTCGAGGTGGTCACGCCCGAGGACTACATGGGCGACGTGATCGGCGACTTGAACTCCCGGCGGGGCCAGGTCGAGGGCATGGAGCAGCGGGGCACCTCCCACGTCGTGAACGCCAAAGTGCCGCTCGCCGAGATGTTCGGCTATGTTGGCGACCTTCGATCGCGTACCCAGGGGCGCGCGACCTACACGATGCAGTTCGACTCCTACGCCCAGGTGCCGGAGTCGATCGCGCAGGAGATCATCAAGCGGATGCGGGGCGAGTAGCCCGGCGTCCGGTTCCGGATTTCTGTCGAGCGGCAGCACGCGCCCGGCAGTGAGCAACACCAGACAGCAACGAAGCGCTCGGAACGGTCCGGGTCGCGGACCGACCGGTAAGACAACCAGCGAAGTGCAGGGGCGAAGCCCCGGAACGCAGCAGTCGGAGTGAGTGCCCGCGAGGCGGGCGTATACCCGCCCGAGGTGCGAGGCATGGCCGAGCACCACGGCAACGAACGGAGACAGAAGGATGGCGAAGGAGAAGTTCGAGCGGACGAAGCCGCACTTGAACATCGGGACCATGGGTCACATCGACCATGGGAAGACGACGCTGACCGCGGCGATCACCCGGGTGCTGGCCGAGAAGAACCCGAACGTCACGGCCACCGCCTTCGACATGATCGACAAGGCGCCCGAAGAGAAGGCGCGGGGTATCACCATCAACATCGCCCACGTCGAGTACGAGACGGACAACCGTCACTACGCGCACGTCGACATGCCCGGCCACGCGGACTACATCAAGAACATGATCACCGGTGCGGCCCAGGTCGACGGAGCGATCCTCGTCGTCGCCGCGACCGACGGTCCGATGCCCCAGACGCGTGAGCACGTGCTGCTCGCCCGCCAGGTCGGCGTTCCCTCCATCGTCGTGGCGCTCAACAAGTGCGACGCGGTCGAGGACGAGGAGCTGCTCGAGCTGGTCGAGATGGAGGTGCGGGAGCTCCTCAACGAGTACGAGTTCCCCGGCGACGACACCCCCGTGGTGCGGGTCTCGGCGCTCAAGGCGCTCGAGGGAGACCCGGCTGCCGCGGAGGGCATCGTCGAGCTGATGAACCAGGTCGACGCCTTCATCCCCGAGCCCGTCCGTGAGCTGGACAAGCCGTTCATGATGGCGATCGAGGACGTGTTCACGATCACCGGTCGTGGCACCGTCGTCACCGGCAAGGTCGAGCAGGGTGTGCTCCACACCGGCGACGAGATCGAGATCGTCGGTCTGCGCGACACGCAGAAGACGACCTGCACGGGCGTGGAGATGTTCCGCAAGATCCTGGACCAGGGTCAGGCGGGCGACAACATCGGTGCCCTGCTCCGCGGCACGAAGAAGGAAGACGTCGAGCGCGGTCAGGTGCTCGCCAAGCCGGGTTCGATCACCCCGCACACCGACTTCGAGGCGCAGGTCTACGTGCTCACCAAGGAGGAGGGCGGCCGGCACACGCCGTTCTTCGCCAACTACCACCCGCAGTTCTACTTCCGCACCACCGACGTCACGGGCACGATCAACCTGCCCGAGGGGACCGAGATGGTGATGCCCGGTGACAACACCGAGATGACGGTGCAGCTCCAGAAGCCCATCGCCATGGAAGAGGGCCTCCGCTTCGCCATCCGTGAAGGTGGCCGCACGGTCGGCGCCGGTCGTGTCACCAAGATCCTCAAGTAGCGCGGTGCCCATCGACCCCGGCATCCGTCCATTCGCTCAGACATGCGCCGGCTGCGCCGGCGAACTCGCTCGGTGGACGGACACCGGCGCCGATGCTCCGCCAGCCTCACGGATGGCGAACCGTGAGGGAGAGAAGTAGAAGAGATGGCTTCACAGAAGATCCGCATCCGGCTCAAGGCGTACGACCACGAGATCATCGACCAGTCGACGAAGAAGATCGTCGAGACGGTCGTGCGCACGGGAGCCCGGGTGCGGGGTCCCGTGCCGCTGCCGACCGAGATCCACCGGTACTGCGTCGTGCGCGGGCCCCACGTGGACAAGGACTCACGTGAGCACTTCGAGATGAGGATCCACAAGCGCCTGCTCGACATCGTCGAGCCGGCGGGCAAGACCGTCGAATCCCTCCAGCGGCTCGATCTGCCGGCCGGGGTCGACATCGAGATCAAGATCCAAGGAGTATGACCGTCAGCCCGGTCCCGGGCCCCCGGCGGTAGGGGACGGCGGAGTGGCTCGGCTCCACCATTTGGGTGGCGTCGAGTCCGACCACTAGTGTTCGCAAGCTCTCAATCGACGTCCGTGGAGGCCTTTCCCGCCACTCGGGAAGGAACCGCACGGCACAACCGAACCAGCGCTCCGCCGGGACTCCTCCCGGTGGAGCGTTCGCGTGCGGGCCGCAGGTCCGCCAGAAGAAGGCGAAACGATGGCTTCCAAGGGGATCCTGGGGCGCAAGCTCGGCATGACCCAGGTCTGGGACGACGAGAACCGGGTGATCCCGGTCACCGTCATCCAGGCCGGGCCGTGCCACGTCGCGCAGCTGAAGACGCCCGAGCGCGACGGCTACGCCGCGGTGCAGCTCGCGTTCGGCGAGACCAAGGAGCGCCGCCTGAGCCGCCCCGAGCTCGGTCATCTCAAGGCTGCCGGCGTCGGTCCGTCCAAGCACCTCGTCGAGCTGCGGGTCGACGATCTCGCCGAGTTCGCCGTCGGCCAGGTGATCGCGGTCGACGTGTTCGCCAAGGGCGACCTCGTGGACGTCAGTGGCGTCTCGAAGGGCAAGGGCTTCAGCGGTGGCATGAAGCGTCACAACTTCAAGGGCCAGGGTGCATCGCACGGCAACCACAAGAAGCACCGTGCGCCGGGCTCGATCGGTGCCTGCGCGACGCCCGCCCGGGTGTTCAAGGGCATGCGGATGGCGGGCCAGATGGGCAACGCGAAGACCACCACGCTGAACCTCGAGGTGATCGAGAGCGACGCCGAGCGGAACCTGCTCCTCGTACGGGGCTCGGTGCCCGGTCCGAGCGGCGGGCTCGTGTTCGTGCGCAACGGTGTGAAGGCGGCCACCCCATGAGCTCGCTGACGATGAAGACCCAGAGCGGCGGCGACGCCGGCTCGGTGGAGCTGCCCGACTCGGTGTTCGGCATCGAGCCGAACGTCGCGGTGATGCACCAGGTGGTGACCGCGCAGCTCGCCGCGGCGCGTGCGGGGACGCACAGCACCAAGACCCGTGCCGAGGTGAGCGGCGGCGGGGCCAAGCCCTGGCGCCAGAAGGGCACCGGCCGGGCCCGGCAGGGCTCCATCCGCTCGCCGCAGTGGCGCGGCGGTGGTGTCGCCCACGGCCCGAAGCCCCGCTCCTACCGTCAGCGCACCCCGAAGAAGATGGTCCGGCTCGCCCTCCTGAGCGCGCTCTCCGACCGGGCCCACGAGTCCAAGGTGATGGTGGTCGACGCCTGGCAGTTCGACACGCCGCGCACGAAGGACGCGATCGCCGCGCTCGGGGCCCTCGGGCTCCGTCCGGCCGACGCCCGGGCGCCGCGTGTGCTCCTGGTGCTCGACCGCACCGACGAGCAGACCTGGCGCTCGTTCCGCAACCTCGGTGAGCGGGTGCAGATCATCCTGCCCGAGGAGATGAACGCGTACGACGTGCTCGTCAACGACTGGCTCGTGTTCTCCGCGACGACGCTCGAAGCGGTCGTGAGTCGCTTCACCGATGGCGCGACCAGATCCGAGGAGGACGCGGCATGAGCGATCCCCGTGACGTGATCCTGCGGCCGATCGTGTCGGAGAAGTCCTACGCCGCGCTCGACGCGAACGTCTACACGTTCGAGGTCGCGCCGACCGCGAACAAGATCCAGATCAAGCACGCGGTCGAGTCGATCTTCGGCGTGACGGTGCTGAACGTGAACACGATGAACCGGGCCGGCAAGCGCAAGCGGAACCGGCGCACCGGAACCTGGGGCCGGCGCGCCAACCAGAAGCGGGCCGTCGTGTCGCTCGCGGCCGGTGACTCGATCGAGATCTTCGGGAGCTGACGATGGCCATCCGCAAGCGCAAGCCGACCTCGCCGGGGCGCCGGTTCCAGTCGGCCTCGGACTTCGCCGAGATCACCAAGGACCGTCCCGAGAAGTCGCTCGTCAAGCCCAAGCCGCGCACGGGAGGACGCAACTCCTACGGCCGCATGACCTCGCGCCACCGGGGTGGTGGCCACAAGCGCCAGTACCGGGTCATCGACTTCAAGCGCAACAAGGACGGCGTGCCGGCCAAGGTCGCCGCGATCGAGTACGACCCGAACCGCAACGCGCGCATCGCGCTGCTCCACTACCGCGACGGCGAGAAGCGCTACATCCTCGCCCCGTCGGGCGTGGGTGTCGGCGACATGCTCCAGAGCGGTCAGGGTGCGGAGATCCGCGCCGGGAACTCCCTGCCCCTGCGCTACATCCCCGTCGGTACCGTGGTCCACAACGTCGAGCTCAAGCCGGGCGCGGGCGCCAAGCTCGGCCGGGGCGCGGGTGCCGCGATCCAGCTCGTCGCCAAGGAAGGCCAGTTCGCCACGGTGCGCCTGCCTTCCACCGAGATGCGGCGCGTCCCGATCGACTGCCGGGGCACCGTCGGCTCGGTCGGCAACTCCGAGTCTGCGCTGATCTCGATCGGCAAGGCGGGCCGGAACCGCTGGAAGGGCAAGCGCCCGCACGTGCGCGGCGTCGCCATGAACCCCGTCGACCACCCGCTCGGTGGTGGCGAGGGCAAGACCTCCGGAGGCCGGCACCCTGTGTCCCCGTGGGGCAAGCCGGAGGGCCGCACCCGCAAGAAGGGCAAGTCCTCGGACCAGCTCATCGTTCGTCGTCGCCGCAGCCGCGGCAGCCGGAGGTAGGCGCGATGCCTCGCAGCCTGAAAAAGGGTCCGTTCGTCGACGAGCACCTGCGGGTGAAGGTCGAGCGCATGAACGAGTCGGGTGACCGCAAGGTCATCAAGACCTGGTCGCGCCGGTCCACCATCACGCCGGACTTCGTGGGTCACACCTTCGCGGTGCACGACGGACGCAAGCACGTCCCGGTCTATGTGACCGAGGCGATGGTCGGTCACAAGCTCGGTGAGTTCGCGCCCACGCGGACGTTCCGGTACCACGCGGGGCAAGAGAAGCAGGGGCGGCGCTGATGACCCGCGCGACCCTCCGGTACAACCAGGCGTCCCCGAGCAAGGTCCGCCTCGTGCTCGACATGATCCGCGGTCTCGACGTCTCCGAGGCACGCGAGATCCTCCGGTTCAGCGAGCGCGGCGCCTCCGAAGAGGTGGGCAAGCTCCTCGACTCGGCGATCGCCAACGCCGAGCACAACGACCACATCGCGAGCGACGAGCTGTTCGTCTCGGCCGCGTGGGCCGACGAGGGCCCGACGGTCAAGCGGTTCCGGCCGCGTGCCGCGGGCGGGGGACCCGGATCCGCAAGCGCACCAGCCACATCACGGTCGTCGTGGAGCGCTACTCCGACGACGACCTGCGGGCGCGCTCCGAGCGGGAGGCAGCCTCCGGTGCCGGCGCGGCCGCCGACCGCCGCCGCCGTCTGAGCCGCGGCCGGCGGGTCGCGGCCAGCGAGGCCCGGCGTGAACGTGAGGCCGCGCGGGAGGCCGAGCACGACCACGACCACGACGAGGCCGCCGAGACCGAGGAGACCGAGGAGACCGTGTCCGGAGCGGGCACGGACGACGTGGTCGCCGACGACGGCGACGCCGCGGTGGAGCCCGAGACGGCCACCGAGACCGAGGTCGCGGCGAGCGACGAGTCCGACGACGCGTCGGGCGACGACGGGTCCGAGGACCAGTCGAAGGGAGCGAACTGATGGGCCAGAAGGTCAACCCGTACGGGTTCCGACTCGGCATCACCACCGACTGGAAGTCGCGGTGGTTCGCCGAGGACGAGGAGTACAAGGACCTCCTCGTGGAGGACTGGAAGATCCGTGACTACCTGCGCAACCAGCTCCATCGCGCGATGGTCAGCCGGATCGAGATCGAGCGTACGCGCGACCGACTGCGTGTCGACGTCTACACCGCGCGTCCGGGAATCGTGATCGGTCGTCGCGGCGCGGAGGCCGATCGGCTGCGTGCGGGGCTGTTGAAGATCACGGGCAATCCCAAGATCCACTTCAACATCCAGGAGATCAAGCAGCCCGAGCTCGACGCAACGCTGATCGCGCAGGGTGTCGCGGACCAGCTCACCGGCCGGGTGAGCTTCCGACGGGCCATGAAGCGCGCGGTGCAGACCGCGATGAAGGCCGGCGCGCTCGGCATCCGCGTGCAGTGCGGCGGCCGCCTCGGCGGCGCCGAGATGAGCCGCAAGGAGTGGTACCGCGAGGGCCGGGTCCCGCTGCACACCCTCCGGGCCGACATCGACTACGGCCTCGCGGAGGCCCGCACCACCTTCGGGCGGATCGGCGTGAAGGTCTGGATCTACAAGGGCGAGATCCTGCCCTACAAGACCGCGGCCGAGGACAAGATCGCCAAGGAGGCCGCGATGGCGGTCGGCGACACGGCGGGTCCGACCGGCCGTCGCGTCGTCAGCGCGGGCGGCGGTCGCCGCCGTCCGAGCGCCGAGGCGACCCCGGTCGACGAGGCGTCCGTCAGCGACGAGGATCTCGCCGAGGCCGCGCCGTTGGTGAAGGAGGCCGATCCGGAGCTCGAGCGGCTCCTCGCCGAGGAAGAGGAGATCGAGCGCCGCACGCGACAGCACCACGAGGCGCCGAAGTTCCACGGGGACGAAGACTGACTCATGGTCGCCTCCGCTCGCCTCCACGGATACCGCTCCGGCGCCCTTCGGGACGCTGCGGCTCGATGCTCGCTCGGCTGCGCTCGCTCGCGGTCTGCGCAGGAGTTGATGTAGATGTTGATGCCACGGAAGGTGAAGCACCGCAAGGTGCAGCGTGGGCGCATGTCGGGGGTCGCCAAGGGCGGCACGAAGGTGTCCTTCGGCGACTACGGCATCCAGGCGCTGGAGCCGGGCTGGATCACGAACCGCCAGATCGAGGCGGCTCGCATCGCGATGACCCGTCACATCAAGCGTGGTGGCAAGGTCTGGATCAACGTCTTCCCGGACAAGCCGATCACCCAGAAGCCCGCCGAGACCCGCATGGGCTCGGGCAAGGGCAACCCCGAGAGCTGGGTCGCGGTCGTGAAGCCCGGCCGGGTCATGTTCGAGCTCTCCGGCGTCGGTGAGCCGCTCGCCCGCGAGGCGATGCGACTCGCCATGCACAAGCTGCCGATCAAGACGCGCTTCGTAGTGCGCAGCGACGAGGCCTGATCATCATGTCGACCAAAGCATCCGAGCTCCGCGAGCTCAACGACGCCGAGCTGGTCCAGAAGCTGGCCGAAGCGAAGGAGGAGCACTTCAACCTCCGCTTCCAGGCCGCGACCGGACAGCTCGACAACAGCGCCCGGCTGGGCGACGTCCGGCGCGAGGTCGCCCGTCTCAACACACTGCTGCGCGAACGCGAGATCGCGGCGGCCGAGCGACTGGCCCAGGAGGAGGACCGATGACCGACACGAGCACGGAGCGGAATCGCCGCAAGGTGCGCGAGGGCATCGTCGTGTCCACGAAGATGGACAAGACGGTGGTCGTGAGCGTCATCGACCGCGTGCAGCACCGCCGCTACCGCAAGACGCTGCAGCGCACCACGCGGCTCTACGCCCACGACGAGGCCAACGACGTGCGCGAGGGCGACCGCGTCCGGGTCGCCGAGACCCGCCCGCTCTCCCGCCAGAAGCGTTGGCGCGTGATCGAGATCCTGGAGCGGGCTCGATGATCCAGCAGGAGAGCCGCCTCAAGGTTGCCGACAATTCCGGCGCCCGCGAGGTCCTCTGCATCAAGGTCCTCGGCGGCACGCGGCGGCGCTACGCCGGCATCGGCGACGTGTTCGTCGCGACGGTCAAGGACGCCACGCCCGGTGCCGCGGTCAAGAAGGGCGACGTCGTGAAGTGCGTGGTCGTGCGCACCCGCAAGGAGCGCCGGCGTCCCGACGGCAGCTACATCCGCTTCGACGAGAACGCAGCGGTGCTGATCAACGACCAGATGCAGCCGCGGGGAACGCGCATCTTCGGCCCGGTGGGTCGGGAGCTGCGCGACCGCAAGTTCATGCGGATCGTCTCACTCGCGCCGGAGGTGCTGTGATGAGGACGGCCGAGCGGAACCCGATCACGACAGCCGCGCTCGCCGTGGTTGCGAGGGTGGAGCGACCATGAAGATTCGAAAGGGCGACACCGTGCAGGTGATCGCGGGCAAGGACGTCGGCAAGGTCGGCGAGGTGACCCGGGTGCTCGTGGACTCCGAACGCGTCATCGTCGACGGCGTGAACATCGCCAAGCGGCATCAGCGGGCGACCCAGGCCACGATGCAGGGCGGGATCATCGACAAGGACATGCCGGTCCACGTCTCGAACGTCGCCGTCGTCTGCACGTCCTGCGGCCAGCACACCCGGATCGGTTACCGGATCGAGGGCGACACGAAGTTCCGAGTTTGTCGCAAGTGCGGGAAGGACCTGTAGTGGCAGCCACGTCGACCAAGCCGCGGTTGAAGGAGCGCTACCTGTCACAGCTGCGGGAGCAGCTGCGCAGCGAGCTCTCGCTCGGCAACGTGATGGAGGTCCCCGGCCTCGTCAAGATCTCGATCAACATGGGAGTCGGCCTCGCGACCCAGCAGTCGTCGTTGCTCGACGGCGCGGTCGCCGACCTCACGTTGATCACGGGTCAGAAGCCGGCCGTGACCCGGGCGAAGAAGTCGATCGCCGGCTTCAAGCTCCGAGAAGGCAACGCGATCGGAGCGAAGGCGACGCTGCGCGGTGATCGCATGTGGGAGTTCTACGACCGGCTCGTCAGCGTCGCGATCCCCCGCATCCGCGACTTCCGGGGCCTCAACCCCGACTCGTTCGACGGGCGTGGCAACTACACGTTCGGCGTGACCGAGCAGCTGATCTTCCCGGAGATCGACTACGACAAGATCGACACGGTGCGTGGCATGGACATCACCATCGTCACCACCGCTCGTACCGACGACGAAGGGCGCGCACTTCTCCGCGCGCTCGGGTTCCCGTTCCGCCGTCAGGCTCAGGGGTAAGGCATGGCCAAGAAGGCGCTCATCAACAAGCAGCAGCGTGCTCCGAAGTTCAAGGTGCGCGGATACACGCGGTGCCGGCGGTGTGGGCGACCGCGCTCGGTGTACCGCAAGTTCGGGCTGTGCCGCATCTGTCTGCGCGAGCTGACGCACGCCGGTGAGGTCCCCGGCGTGACGAAGGCCTCGTGGTGAGGGGGTTGAGCCGATGACGATGACCGACCCGATCGCCGACATGCTGACTCGGATCCGCAACGCGAACATCGCGATGCACGATCTCACCGAGATGCCGTCGTCGAAGCAGAAGGAAGCGCTCGCGAAGATCCTTCACCGCGAGGGATACATCGAGGGCTTCGAGGTCGCGGACGATCCCAAGCGTCCGGGCCGCAAGCTCACGATCACGATGAAGTACACGCCGGAGCGCAAGCGCACGATCTCCGGCATCAAGCGCATCTCGAAGCCCGGCCTCCGGGTGTACTCCGGCGCGTCCGACGTGCCGCGGGTGCTCGGCGGCATGGGGATCGCGGTGCTGTCGACCAATCAGGGTCTGCTGACCGACCGGGAGGCGCGCGAGCGTCGGGTCGGCGGCGAGATCCTGTGTCAGGTGTGGTGAGTCATGTCTCGGATCGGTAAGGCCCCGATCTCGCTGCCGTCCGGCGTGGAGGTCACGATCGCAGGCTCGCACGTCGCGGTGAAGGGCCCGAAGGGCACCCTGACATGGGACGCGCCCGAGGACATCGGGATCAGCCAGGACGGCGACGTCCTCACGGTGACGCGACCCGACGACGAGCGTCGTCACCGCGCGCTCCACGGCATGACGCGCTCGCTGGTCGCGAACATGGTGACCGGGGTCTCGGAGGGCTTCTCGAAGGAGCTCGAGATCGTCGGAGTCGGCTACCGCGCGCAGGCCCAGGGGCCCTCCAAGCTCGAGCTCCAGGTCGGCTTCTCCCACGTGGTGCCGGTCGAGGCGCCCGAAGGTGTCACCTTCGAGGTACCCACGCCGGGGCGCATCGTGGTGTCGGGCATCGACAAGCAGCTCGTCGGCCAGGTCGCGGCCGACATCCGCAAGATCCGCAAGCCCGAGCCGTACAAGGGCAAGGGCATCCGCTACTCCGGCGAGCGCGTGCTGCGCAAGGCCGGGAAGTCCGCGAAGTAGGCGAGTGATGAGCGAGGCCTGGACTCCCGTGCACCGGTACCGCGCCGGCCGAGTGGGGCCCGACCGGCCCGGCCCGCAGGGCCAGGAGGGGAAGAGATGAGCGAGGCCTGGACTCCGGTGCACCGGTACCGCGCCGGCCGAGTGGGGCCCGACCGGCCCGGCCCGCAGGGCCAGGAGGGGAAGAGATGAGCGTGAAGACGACCGACGGCCGGACGCGGCGTCACCTGCGGGTGCGCAAGAAGGTCCGGGGCACGGCCGAGCGCCCGCGCCTCGCGGTGTTCCGTTCCAACAAGCACATCTACGCGCAGGTCATCGACGACGTCGGCGGCCGCACCGTGGCCAGCGCATCGACGATGGAGCCGTCGGCCCGGTCCGGGGCCACGGGCACCGTCGCGGCGGCGCGAGTGGTCGGCGAGCGGGTCGCGCAACGGGCGAAGGAAGCCGGGATCGGCACGGTCGTGTTCGATCGGGGTGGGTTCAAGTACCACGGACGGGTTGCCGCCGTGGCCGACGGTGCGCGCAGCGCCGGACTCGAGTTCTAGGAGCATCATGGCGAACGACTCCCAGTACGAGGAGCGGGTCATCGCGATCAACCGCGTGGCCAAGGTCGTGAAGGGTGGCCGTCGGTTCTCCTTCACCGCCCTGGTGGTGGTGGGCGACGGCAACGGGAACGTGGGGCTCGGATACGGCAAGGCCAAGGAGGTTCCCGCCGCGATCCAGAAGGGCATGGAAGAGGCGAAGAAGAACCTCTTCGCGGTCCCGCTCGCGGGTTCGTCGATCACCCACGAGATCGTGGGTCGGCACGACTCCGCCCGCGTGCTGCTCAAGCCGGCCGCGCCCGGCACCGGTGTCATCGCCGGTGGTGCCGCCCGCGCGATCCTCGAGGCGGCCGGCGTGCACGACGTGCTGGCCAAGTCCCTCGGCAGCTCGAACGCGATCAACGTCTCGCGGGCCACGATCGCGGGCCTCGCCGGACTGCACCGCCCCGACGTGGTCGCCAAGGCGCGCGGGAAGTCCGCGGAAGAGGTGTCGACGGTCGGCATGCTGCGGGCCTACCGCGAGCGCAACGCGAAGAAGCCCGAGATCACCGAGGTGAAGTGATGACGATCCGAGTCACCCAGGTCCGATCGGCGATCGGCATCAAGCCGAAGCACCGCGGCACGCTGCGCGCCCTCGGGCTGCGCGGCATCGGCCAGACCCGTGAGCACGCGGACACGCCGGTGCTCCGCGGCATGCTCGCGAAGGTCCCCCACCTCGTCCGAGTCGAGGAGACGCCCTCATGAAGGTCCACGATCTGAAGCCGGCCGCGGGTTCGCGGCGCGCGCCCAAGCGCATCGCGCGCGGCATCGGCGGCAAGGGCGGCAAGACCGCCGGCCGTGGCTCCAAGGGCCAGGGCGCCCGCGACACCATCAAGCCCGGGTTCGAAGGTGGCCAGACCCCGCTGCACCGCCGGACGCCGAAGGCGAAGGGATTCAAGAATCCCTTCCGCGTCGAGTACCACGTCGTCAACCTCGACACGCTCGAGCTCTTCGATGCCGGGAGCGAGGTGTCACCGGCGACCCTGCGCGCGCGTGGGTTGGTCGCCAAGCAGGGACTGGTCAAGGTCCTCGGCCGCGGGGAGCTCTCGAAGGGCCTCACGGTCAAGGCGCACGGGTTCTCGGCCTCGGCCAAGCAGGCCATCGAGGCGGCGGGCGGATCGACCGAGATCGTCCCGGCGCCCTGGGGCGATCGTCGCCCGCCCGCACGGGGCAACGCGCTCGACCAACCGATAGTCTCGAACCTCTCAGGTTCTCGAGGAGGGCGTCACACCCATGCTGTCCCGGCTGCGGAACATGTTCCGGGTGCCCGACCTGCGCAACAAGATCCTCTTCACGATCTTCATTGTGCTGATCTACCGGCTGGGCACCCATATCCCGGTGCCCTACGTCGACTTCGCGCAGATCAAGGCGCTGCAGGAACAGTCCACCAACTCGGGCGTGGTCGGATTCCTCGACCTCTTCTCCGGTGGTGCGATCACGAGCGTCTCGGTCTTCTTCCTGGGGATCATGCCGTACATCACGGCATCGATCATCATGCAGCTGCTCGGGGTCGTCATCCCGAAGCTCGAGCAGTGGCAGGAGGAAGGCCAGTCGGGCCAGAAGAAGATCACGCAGTGGACCCGGTACGTGACCGTCGGTCTCGCGCTGGTGCAGTCCTCCGGCCTCGTCATCGCCCTGCGCGACGGGAGCCAGGGCCTGCTCGGGACGATCGGCTTCCAGGGTCACAACATGATCCCGGGCTTCACCGCGGCGAAGGCCGCGCTGATCGTGCTCACCTGGGTCGCCGGAACGGCGTTGGTGATGTGGCTCGGTGAGGCCATCACCCAGCGGGGCGTCGGCAACGGGATGTCGATCCTGATCTTCGCCTCGGTCGTGTCCCGGATGCCGGCCCAGGGCGGTTCGGTGTTCGCCGAGGGCGGTTGGTTCCAGGGCGTGGTGCTCGTCGGGGTGGGGATCGGGATGATCGCCGCCATCGTCTTCGTGGAATCGGGCCAGCGAAGGATCCCGGTGCAGTTCGCCAAACGGGTCGTCGGCCGGCGGATGTCCGGTGGTCAGAGCACCTACATCCCGCTCAAGGTCAACCAGTCCGGTGTGATCCCGGTGATCTTCGCGAGCTCGATCCTGGCCTTCCCGGCGCTCATCGCCACCGCGTCCAACTGGAAAGGGCTCCAGGAGTGGACGAGCAAGAACCTCGTCTCCGGCAGCAGCTGGACCTACATCGGCCTGTACGCGCTGATGATCCTGTTCTTCGCGTACTTCTACACCGCCATCGCGTTCAACCCGCAACAGCAGGCGGACATCATCCGCAAGCAGGGTGGCTTCATCCCCGGCATCCGTCCCGGACCCCCGACCGAGAAGTATCTCGCCCGCGTGCTCAATCGCATCACGCTGCCCGGGTCGATCTTCCTCATGGTCATCGCGCTGGTGCCGCTGCTCGTGTTCAAGCTGTGGAACATCAGCCAGTTCCCGTTCGGTGGCGTCGCTCTCCTGATCACGGTCGGCGTGGCGCTGGAGACGATGAAGCAGATCGACAGTCAGCTGATGATGCGCAACTACGAGGGCTTCCTCTCCTGAGCTGCCCATGACGTCGAAACGCGGACCGCGCATCGTCCTGCTCGGCAAGCAGGGCTCCGGGAAAGGCACGCAGGGCGAGCGGCTCGCGCGGCACTTCGGCATGCAGCACCTCTCGACCGGCCAGCTGTTCCGCGACTCCGCCGAGGTCGGGGTCAAGGCCGGGCTCGAGGCCAAGGACTACATGGACCGCGGCGAGCTCGTCCCGGACGACCTCGTGGTCGCCGTGGTCGCGGAGCGGTTCGGCAACGTCAACGAGGTCGTGCCCGGCTTCGTGCTCGACGGCTTCCCCCGGACCCGGCTCCAGGCCCTCGAGCTCGACCGGATCCTCGCCTCGAACCCGCTCGACATCGTGGTCAACCTCGAGGTGCCGACCGACGTCGTCGTGGAGCGCATGCGCGCCCGCGGGCGGGAGGACGACACCGAGGAGTCGATCCGCAAGCGGCTCGCGCTCTACGACTCGGAGACCAAGCCGCTGGTCGAGTTCTACCACGAGCGCTCCCTGCTCGAGACCGTGAACGGTCTCGGGGCGGAGAGCGACGTCGAGGCCGCGGTGCTCGCGGCGGTCGCACGCCGTTTCGCCCAGTGAGTCGGGTCAAGACCCACGAGCAGATCGCGACCATGCGCCGCGCCGGGCGTGTCGTGGCCGAGATGCACGAGGTCTGCCGGCGGGCCGCCCGCCCCGGGGCGACGACACTGCAGATCGACACCGCCGCGCGCGAGGTGCTCGACCGCCGGGGCGCGCAATCGAACTTCCTCGGCTACCACGGGTTCCCGGCGGTGGTGTGCACGTCGCCGAACGAGGTCGTGGTGCACGGGATCCCTGACGGCACCGTCCTCGCCGAGGGCGACATCATCTCGTTGGACTGCGGCGCGATCGTCGACGGCTGGCATGCCGATGCGGCCATCACCGTGCCGGTCGGGACCGTCGACGAGGGCTCGACGCGCCTGCTCGAGGTCACCGAGCGATCCCTCGCCGATGCCATCGCGGCGCTCGTCGTGGGCAACACGCTCGCCGACGTCGGGAGTGCGGCGGAGCACGCAGCGGTCGCCGGTGGTCTCTCGGTGGTCCGGGAGTACGTGGGTCACGGGATCGGTACCGCCATGCACGAGCCGCCGGAGGTGCCGAACTACCGCACCGGGCGCGCCCGGCGCGTCAAGCTCGTGCCCGGGCTGGTGGTCGCGATCGAGCCGATGCTCACCGTCGGGAGCGCGGAGACCGAGGTGCTCGACGACGGCTGGACGGTGGTCACCGTCGACCGGAGCCGCGCCGCGCACTTCGAGCACACGGTCGCGGTGACCGATCAGGGCCCGGAGATCCTCACGCGGCCCGGCTGAGCCGTGTCCGCCGTCAGGAGCTGGCGGTGGTGTGGTCGTCGATCTCGAGCTCGATGAGGTCGATGTCCACGACCCGTGCCGGCGCCGTGCGCGTCCGGCGGTCGATCTCGGTGACGAGGGACGTGAGGATCTCCATCACGTCCGCGTGCGAACCGGTCGGGTCGAGGTGCCGTACCCGCTCCGGCTCGAGCGCGGGGACGTCGACGTAGCGGATCAGCGCGTGCGCGCTGCGGGTCGGCGTCTCCTCGGTGCAGAAGAGGTCCTCGTGGAGCTTCTCTCCGGGCCGGAGCCCGGTGAACTCGATCGGGACCTCGGGTCGCCGGCAGGCGGCGAGCTGGCGGGCGACGTCGTAGATGCGCACCGGCTCGCCCATGTCGAGCACCATCGCGTGGCCGTCCCCACCGATCGCCCCGGCCTGGATCACGAGCTGGACGGCTTCCTCGATGGTCATGAAGTAGCGGCTGACCTCGGGGTGGGTGACGGTGAGCGGGCCGCCCTGCTCGATCTGGGCGCGGAAGGCGGTGAGCACCGACCCGCGGCTCCCGAGCACGTTGCCGAAGCGGACGCTCAGGTAGCGGCCCGGGAACCGCCGGCCGAACGACGACGTGAGCGCCTCGGCGATGCGCTTCGAGTAGCCGAGCACGCTCGCGGCGTTGGCGGCCTTGTCGGTGGAGATGTTGACGAAGTGCGAGACCCCGGCGGCCGCGGCGGCGTCGAGGACGCTGAGCGTGCCCCAGACGTTGCTCTTCAACGCCTCGGACGGGTGAGCCTGGAGCAGCGGGAGGTGCTTCAGCGCGGCCGCGTGGAAGACGACGTCGGGCTCGATCTCGGCGAAGAGGCGGCCCACACGCTGTCGGTCGCGGATGTCGAGGAGGATCAACGAATCCGAGTCGAGCAGGGCCCGGCCCTCGAGCGACAGCTGGACGCTGTGCAGGCCGGACTCGTCCCGGTCGACCATGACGAGCCGCCCGGGGGAGAATGCCGACAGCTGCCGGCAGAGCTCCGACCCGATGGATCCGCCGGCGCCGGTGACCACGACGGTGCGGCCGCGGACGTAGTCCGAGACGCTCTGGAGGTCGGTCTCGACCTTGTGACGGCCGAGGAGGTCGGCCTCGGTCGGCTCGCGGAGGTCGCCGACGTGGACCTCGCCGCCGAGCAGCTCGCGCACCGACGGGACGACGCGGACGTCGAGTCCGGCGGCCCGGGCATCGCGGGAGAGCTCCCGCACGAGCGCACCGTCGCCGGTGGGCACGGCCATGATCAGGGTCTTGGCACCGAGGCGCTCGGCCACCGCGGCGATGTGCGAGCGGTCGCCGAGCACGCGGACCCCCCGGATGGTCAGGTTCCGCTTTCGCGGATCGTCGTCGAGGAGGGCGACGGGGACGTACGGGCTGTCCGAGTCGAAGAGCATGGCCCGGATCGTGCGCTCGCCGCCGTCACCGGCACCGAAGATGATCGCCCGGTCCCGGCCGATCGCGAGAGCACGCCGGCGCTGCTCGAGCAGCTGCCGGGCGGTGTAGCGGGCGCCACCCATCCCCACGAAGGCGAAGATGCCGGCGCCGATGACCGCGCTGATCGGCGCGGGTCGGTCGGTGCGGAACAGCAGGTCGACGCCGACGAGCGCGAGGGTCGAGACGGCCGTGGCGCGGGCCAGCGCGGCGACCTCCTCGAACGAGCCGTTCACCCACCAGCCGCGGTACAGGCCGGTCCAGAGCCCGGTGCCGATCTGGAGCGCGATCGCGGGGAGGAAGAGGATCGCGAGGTCGAAGGAGCGCACCCGGCTGACGTCGAAGTCCAGTCGGAGGAGGGAGGCGAGGTAGAGGGCGATCACCCAGACCAGGCAATCGGCGCTGACCCGGGCCAGTCGTTTGGACGTCCGCAGTCGCTCCACTGGCGCTCGCAAGGCTCCCGTCACCGACATCAGGCGCTGTCCCCGCCCCGCCGTCCACCCCGTGTGTACTCTCGTCGTGCTCTGTGCACCGGCCCCCCAGCCGCCCTCCAGCAGGGATGCATTGTCGTCGCACATGGTGGCCGAGCGCAAGCGAAACTTTCACCGAACGTGGTCAATATTGGGGATTTCCGTCGGGTGGTGAGTCGCTCGACTCACGGGAGCGAGCAGCGCGATGAGCTGGGTGCAGACGCTCACGGACTTCCCGGCATTCCGTGACGGGCTCCAGGCCGGGGTCTGGGCCGCGCTGGTCGTGGTGGTGCTCTCGATCGCGCTGCGGGCCGCCCGGTCCGAGCGGGCGCCGCTCCCGCTGGGCCTGCTGGGCCCGGCATGGGTCCTGGCGACCCTGGCGGCGCTCGACGGGTGGTGGGGGCTCGCGGCGCGGCTCCCAGGCCGGGCAGCTGGGTCCCGGCGACCCTCGTGTGGGGACTCGTGCTGCTCGCGCTCGGTGCGGAGCTCGCGGCGCGCACCCCGAACCCGAAGGTCATCGGGATGGTCCTGGCCTTCCCGGCCGCGATCGTGGTCGGCGTCGCCCAGGACTTCCGGGGCCCGGGCTGGGTCCGGCCGCTCGTGATCGTGAGCATCACGGTGGTGGCGCCGCTCGCCGGTGACCTGGACCGCCGGGCGGCGCGCCTCGGGCTCGGACCCGTCCTGTGGCTGGTGAGCGTGATCGGCGTCTACGCGACGGTGCCGGACACCGAGCTGGTCCGGCCCCTCGTCGGCGCGGCGCTGCCGCTCGCCCTCGTGGGCTGGCCGTTGCGGCTCGGCCGGCTGGGAGCCGGGGGCACGGCGGCCGCCGTCGCGTTGCTCGTCTGGATCGGTGCGCTCGAGGGCTACGGACGGCCCGGCTCGATCGTCGGCGCGGTCGGCGCGCTCGGGCTGTTCGCGGTCGAGCCCGTCGGCCGGGCGCTGTTCCGGCGCCGCATCGTCCCGCTCGCGCGCACGTTGCCGGTCGCGGCCTTCGGGCTCGCCTTCGTCCTCGCCCACGTGCTGATGACCTGGTACGGGAGCCGCGTGGCCGGGTTCGCCCGGACGGGCGCCGGCGCCACCGTGCTGATCCTGCCGGCGATCCCGGTCGGGATCGCGATCGGCGGCGTGCTCGGCCTGTCGCGCCGACGGACCGGCGGACCGCGGCCACGCCGGCGCCGGTCGGCGCGGCGGCCGGCGCCGCCCGCGACCGGATCGCCGGCCGCCTGATCAGGCGCTCGGCGCGCCCAGGAGCCCCGAACGCGTGGCGATCCCGGCGGCCACGAGCGCCACCCCGAGCGTGACGGCGAGCGTCGCGGCCGGCACGAGCCGGGTCGCGCCGAGTCCGACGAGCGTGAACATCACCTGCAGGACGATCCCCGTCGTGGTGGAGGCACCGATCGACATGCCCCGGTCGACGAGTTGGTCGTACACGTGACTGCGGTCGCCGAGCAGCACCGGCTGGTGACTCCGCAGCCGGCGGGTGATCGCGATCGCGGTGTCCGCGACCGGGACCGCGACCAGCAGCGGGACCGCCCACCAGACCGACCAGCGACCCGGGTCGCCCGTGAGGGCGGGGAGCACGGCGAGCGTCGTCCCGACGAGGTACGCCCCGGCGTCGCCGAGGTAGATGCGCGCCGGGGGCCGGTTGAGGGTCAGGAAACCGACGAGCGCGCCGGCGAGAGCGAGCCCCACGGGAGTCGCGGCCCCGCCCAGCACGGCGAACCCGAGGGCGCTCACCGCGCCCACACCTGCGGCGAGCCCGTCCTGCCCGTCGAGCAGGTTGACGGCGTTGAGCAGCCCGAGCACCAGGACCGCGGGTCGCGAGGCGCGCGAGCCACGACCCCGGCACCGCCGCGGCGGCCGCGGCGGCGATGAGCAGTTCGGTGACGATGCGCGGCGCGACGGGGAGCGGCCGCACGTCGTCGGCCAGCCCGAGCGCCAGGGCGAGGGCCATGGGGACCAGGATCGCCGGGCGGCCCGCGATCACCGGCCCCGCCGCGGCGGCGACGAACACGGCGACGCCGCCGAGATAGGCGACGGGCACGCGCTGGGTCTTCAGCGCGCCGGGGTGATCGACGATGCCGCGCGCGAGAGCGAGGCGGCGGACGAGCGGCGTCGACACCACGCCGCCCACGAGGCCGATCGCCGCGGCTAGGAGTCCGTCCACACGAGCACCTCCGAGTCGCGGCCGGCATGGACCTCGAGCCTGGCTGCCGATCCGAACCCGCAGGCGCGGTACATCGCCAGCGCCCGGTCGTTGTCGGCCGTCGTGACCACCCGCGCCGCGTGGATCCCACGCGCGCGGAACTCGACACACGCGGCGTCGACGAGCGCCGCGTCCGGTGCCGCGGCCGCTCGCGCCCCGGTCGACCGCCACCGCGAGGATCTCCGCGGCCGGGAGCTCGGCCGTCGCGGTCGGATAGCGCAGGGTCTCGAGGACGCGGGGAAGCGCCCGGAACAGCCGCGGCGCCGCGCGTGCCGCGGCGACGACGCCGTCGCGCAGGAGGAAGCGCCGGTACAGCGCGCCGAGGTCGCCTCCCCCGGCCACGAATCCGACCACGGTCGCGTCGGCGCCGGTCGCGACGAGCACGAAGGAGTCGGGGCCGGCGAGCACCCGTCGGTAGAGCCGGCGCAGGAACGGCACGCCGAGGCTGGAGAGGAACCCCTCCGCGATTCGTTCGGCGTGCAGCGCGGCGACGCGCGTCAGGTCGTCGGGGCGGGCAGGACGCACGGAGGTCGCGGTGGTCATGATCGGCGCCGTGCCAACAGCCGGTCGTAGGTCTCGAGCGTGATCTCGATCGGGCGCCGGTCGTCGAACTCGCGACGGGCCTTCTCGAGCGCGGCGGCGCCCATCCGGGCCCGGAGCCCGGCGTCGGTCGCCAACATGGCGACGGCCTCGGCCAGCGCCGGTGCGTTCCTCGGCGGCACGAGCAGGCCGGTCCGGCCGGGCTCGACGACCTGTCGGCAGCCGCGGATGTCGGTCGCGATCACGGGCAGCCCGGTCGCGGCCGCTTCCATCGCGGAGCGGGGGTACCCCTCGCGATGCGACGCGAGCACGTACAGGTCCATCGCGCCGTAGAGGTCCTCGACGTCGTCGCGCAGTCCGAGGAACGTGATCGCGGCCCGGTGCTCGACGGCGGCGAGGTCCGAGGCGCCGAGCTGGTCGGTCTTGGCCTCGTCGAGGCCGCCGACGACGACGAACCGCAGGTTCGGGACGCGATCACGGAGGCGCGCGGCGGCGTCGAACAACTCGCGGTAGCCCTTCTCCCACACGAGGCGGCCGACCGCGCCGCAGACGACGTCGTCCGGCCCGGCTCCCCATTCGGCGCGCAGCTCGGTGCGCCGAACGGCGTCGAGGCGGCCCGGCCGGAACCGCGTCAGGTCCACGCCGTTGCCGAGCACGGTGAGCTTGGCCGCCGGGATGCCGAGGCGACGCAGGACGGGGATGTCCTCGGGGTTCTGCACCAGCTCCGCGTGCGACGCCGTCGCGGCGATGCGCTCCAGCGAGTAGACGACCGCCCGCTTGCCGCGCCCGTCGTCGCGTGTGGCGTAGAGGCCGTGGACCGTGTTCACGATCGCGGGCACACGCGCGGTGCGGGCGGCGAGGCGGCCGTACACCCCCGGCTTCGGGTTGTGGGTGTGCACGATGTCGGGACGCAGCGACCGGAACAGGCTGCGCAGCTCGGCGAACGCGGCGACGTCCCGGTGCGGAGCCATCGAACGCGTCGCGTGCTGCAGCGGCACGTGACGGATCCCGCGGGCGGTGAGCGCCGGGACGTACCGCCCCGGCGCGCTCGCGCCGATGACCTCGTAGCCCGCGTCGCGGAAGGCGCTGAGCTGGGGTCCGAGCAACAGCTCGAGGCTCATGTCGGTGGTCGTGACGTGCACCAGCCGACGCGTCATTCCGTCGCGCCCCGGTACCGCCATCGGTTCGCCTGCTCCCGGAGCGCGTCCTCGAGGTGCATGCCACCGTCGACCTTGGCGGCGAACGAGCGCATGCCGTCGCTCGCCTGGATGGGCGAGCGGGCGAGCCGGTGGACGTCGGTGTGGCCGGGAACGTTGGCCCGGGTCCCGGCGAGCGCCGCCGACCGGTACCGGAGGCGCACCGCCGCCTCCGCGAGGGAGCTGCCGGCCACCGCCTTCGGGTACGCGAAGTGGCGTGGCCGCTCGCCGACGTGCTCGGCGACGAGGTCGTCCGCCCGGTCGAGCTCGTCGTCGATCCGTTCGGCCGGCAGCCGGTCGAGGAGCGCATGGGTGTGGGTGTGCGACCCGACCGTGACGAGCCCGGTGGCGTGCGCGTCGCGGAGCGCGCCCCAGCTGATGGGGGTGCCGTGGTGGGGAAAGTCTCGACGGCGGTCGACGAACTCCGTCGCGACGTAGAGCGTCGCCGGGAGCCCGAGGCGGACCAGCACGGGGAGGGCGAGGTCGGCGAAGTCGGCGGTCCCGTCGTCGAAGGTGATCACGACCGGACGGCTGATGGCAGGCGTGACCGGCTCGAGCGACGCGATCGCCTCGTCGATCGTGCAGACCCGGCCCGCGGACGCCAGGGACTCCATCTGGGCCTCGAAGTCCGCGAGAGCGAGGTCCACGTCGAGCGGGGTGCGCCGGCCGACGCGGTGGTAGATGAGCACCACGACGCCGGGCGACGGTGGCCGGACCCGATCCGCCGCCCGGGCGGACCACTTGAGCACCTGCTTGGGCAGCCTCGACACTGCCGTCTCCTCCGACGCGGGGTCGCGCATCGTAGACGGTCCGGCGGCGCCGGCGGCCGCCGACGACGGGCCGCGGGCCGGCTCAGTCGACGGCGGGCGTGGGGGCGGCCGACTCGATCGGGATGTGCTCACCCCAGCCCTCGCGGCGGGCGCGCCGGAGGTGGCGCTCCACGATCAGGAGCTTCGCGGCCTGCCGGGCGCGGACGCGCAGCGCCGGTCCCGACCGACGCGGCCCGAGCCAGGTCAGCCCGCCGAAGTGGTGGTACTTGCCCTGCCAACTCACGGGCATCTCCGCCCAGGTCAGCCCGGCGTCACACAACTGCTTGAAGTACCACGCACCCGTGTCGTACGCGATCTTGCCGCCGAAGGCGTTGAAGTCCTCGACCTCGGTGTACTCGAACGACGGTTCGACGCGGCCGCGGACCTGCTCGGCATCGATCATGAGCAGCCACGCCGTCGGCCGGGGCGCGAGCCGGCGCTCGGCGCGCGTCACCGGGTGGACGTAGCACTCGCTGCCGTGCTGCATGCGCCCGCACACGATCGCCGCGCCCGTGGCCGCCGCGGTGTCGACCATGTCGCGGAGCCAGTGGTCACCGGTGAACTCCACGTCGGAGTCCGAGAACAGCGCGTAGCGGGTCGGACAGGACGTGAGCCAGCCCGACAGCCAGTCGGCGTGGCCGCGACCGCGGGGCGCGACCTGGAGCTCGAGCCAGCCCGCGTCGTGGAACCGGTCGAGCATCGCCAACGAGCCGTCGGTCGAGCCGCAGTCCCCGACGACCAGGTCGAAGGGCATGCCGGCGAACCGGCGCATCGACCGGATGCACAGCTCCGTGGCACGCGCGGTGTCCAGGTTCGCGACGTAGGCCGTGACGCTGGTCGGGTCGGTGGTCATGCGGTCGCCTGCTCGAACGAGGGTGGAATGGGATCGGGCGGATCGGGTGCACACGGCGCCGGGACGACCGAGACGCGCGCCGCGGCCCGGTGCGGCTCATGTTACTCGTCGTCCCCGCGGTCCCCGCCCGGCTCGTCGGGTGCGGCACCGGGTTCGGGCCCGCCCCGCAGGAACGTGAACAGGCCGTCGGGGTCGTCCCGGAGCCAGGTGCGCGCCCGGGCCGCCGCGTCGGCGTTCGCCGCGATCATCCGACGCTCCGCCGGTCCGCGCACCGCGCCCAACGCGCGGTGCTTCCAGCGGCGGGCCGGAGGCCACGAGACCGGGATCCGCTCGACGGGGTCGGTCAGGCGGTGGACGGTCGACACCGCGAGGTCGCGCCGGAACAGGCTGGCTCGGGCGCCGGCACCGAGATGGAACACGGCGTCGCCGTAGATCCCGGCGATCAAGGGGTGGAGGTCGCGGCGGTTGGAGCGCAGGATCGGGCACCAGGGGACGTTCTGGCTCGCGAGGAGGTACGCGAGCCGGATGCCGGTGTCGGCGGCCTGACCGCTCGTCCGAAGGAAGGTCCGGAACTCGCGGGTCCCGTCGGTGTCCGGCGAGAAGCTGAACGGGTGCCGCTCGAGGAAGCTCCGGGGGAGCACCGTGCAGGACGGGTGCGGGAGGAGCACGTCGCCGTTCTCGCGGCGCAGGATCCCGACGACGGAGTCGTCCGCGCCGGCGACGAGCGTGTCGTGCCAGGCGTCGGCCACGGGGAACGAATCGAGGTCGAGCGTCACGACGTGGCTCGCGGGTCCCGGCACGGCGCGGGCCATCAGCGCATCGAGGTGGTGCGCGTGCTCACGGCTGCCGCGATCGGGCGACGGGTCCGTGGGCCAGACGGTCACCTCCGCGCGCGCCTCCAAGCGCTCCCCGCGCCGAGTCGGTGACACGGGGGAGCGCGGCGTGGATCCGGTACGGCACCGTCGTGTGACGCGCGATGCGGTCGAGGTGGAGCGCGAGCAGCGTCTCGTCGTCGGCGTCCCGGACGACATAGACCACGAGGATGGCGAGGCGGTCGATCACGGCGTCGGGTCCTGGCGCACACCGGTGCACGGCTCCGCGGTGCGGAAGGCGACGACCCGCGCCGTCGCGCGGGTCGGCGCGCGGGACCGCGTGACCGGCGACGATCCGCCCGGGACGTGTGGCGGGTCCACGTGGACGGTGACGCAGACCAGCTCGCGAGCCGGTCCCGGTCGCGACCGGTCCCGCGCCGGCAACTTGTCGCCGCGGTGGTAGTTCCGCCACTCGAAGCCGCCGTTGACGGTGCGCGCCGGCCATCCGGCGCGCACCGCGGCCTCGGCCGCGCGCCAGCGCGCGCTGTCGTAGGACGCGGAGTCCGCGGTGTACGCGACGCCGAGGAGCACCAGCCCACCGAGCGCGAGCACGGCGGCGATCCGTCCCGAGGTCGCGAGCCTCCGCTCGCCGGGATCCTCCGGTGCCGTGGCGACCACCGCGGGGCGGCTCCACGCGAGCGCGAGTGCGACGAGCGCGATCAGCGGGAGCGCGTACCGGTCATAGACCTGGAGCCGGGTCGCCATGGCGAGGAGGTACGCGGCCGAGTAGCCGGCAGTGCCCAGTCCGAGCAGCAGCGTGACGGGCTCGATGGACGTCCGGTCCCGTGTCCGCAGCCGGCGTGCGGTCGCAACGAGGGGTGGGACGACGACGAGCACCAGCACGACGCCGGCCACGCTCGCGAGCAGGACGAGGGCCAGCCACGCCGAGCGCGGCATGACATCCGGCCGCCGGCCGACGAGCACGATGTTCGAGAGGGCGCCGTCGCGCATGAAGTAGTTGCCGACGAACGCATCGCCCGGCGTCCGCGCCGCGGTGACCGCCAGCCAGAGCGTCGTGGCCGTGCCCGCCGCCGCGCCGACGATCGGTGTCTCGTCCCACGACCCGACGTAGACGCTCCACCGGTCGGGCCCAGCAGAGGACGGGGAGGCAGAGCAGCCCGACGAGCCGGACGAACCCGGCCGCCTTGATGATCGTCCGCCGGACCGAGCCCGCGCTCGGGAACGCGGGGGCGAGCGACCGTCCGTCGGGCACGGAGTGCCACCAGGCGAGGAACACGATCGTCGCGAGGCCGGCCAGCGCGCCGAGGACGAGCCACCGGCGGACGCCGGCCCGGTCGCCCGCGGTCGCCCGGTCGACCAGCACCGTCGCGAGCACCGCGATCACGGTGACGATCGCGTACTGGCGGATCGTGAACGCGAACCATCCCACCGCGACGGCGGCGACCAGCAGCCCGGTCGCCGCCGGTCGCCGCCGGAGGGCGATCACCGCGAGCAGCAGCGCCACCGACGAGAACGCGAACGCGGGGACGTCGGTCATGAAGCTCACCGCGAGCGGGCCCCAGAGCGGCCCGGCGGCGACGGCGCCCGTCACCAGGACCACGCCGAGCCAGGAGACCCCCAGCGTGCGGGCGGTCGCCGCCAGCGCGCCGAGCCCGACGACCCCGAGCAGCGCGGTCGTCACCTGGAGTGCGCCGACGTCACGCGTCGACACGAGCGCCACCGGGGCGGCGACGAGCAGCTGGCCGACGAGGCTCATCGAGACCCAGTGGTTGAAGGACAGGTGACCCTGGTCGACCAGCCGGAACAGGGTGACGAGGTAGGACCAGTCGTCGCTGCGGGGGATCCCGATCGCCCGGTAGTGCGCCGTCAGCGCGACGGGCAGCGCGAATCCGAAGATCGCGATCCCGAGCAGGACGGCGACCACGGGGCCCACTCCGGCGGAGCGCGCCGGGGTGTGGATCCGGGCTCTGCGTGCTCGTCCGCGCTCACCCTCCCACGCCCTCGTCGTCCAACGCCGGCTCCCGCGGTTGTGACCGAGCGCGGCAGGATAATGCGCGGGACCGGCGCCGATCCTGACGCTGAGAGTGGTCGACGCCGCGCTCCGGCCGTCGCGCGACGCGGACCTGAGACGCGCCTGGGTGTGGGTCGGGAGGGCCGGATCGTGGGCCGGCCTGCCTATGGAAGCCGGGCCGGGGGATGACTACACTACGTGGTCCTCGCGGCGCATCCGACGGACGCGAGACCACTGAGTGGCGGAGCGTGGGCCTCCGTCTGGGGGGACGCCAGCTATGCGGCCATTGGACTACGTGCGGATCTTGCGCCGTCGGTGGTGGATCATCGTGATCGGCGCGCTGATCGGCGGGCTGCTGGCCTTCCTGACCCAGCCCAGTGACGCATCCGTCGCCCAGCAGACCGCGCCGCTCGTGCGGTACCGCGCCACGAGTTTCATCCTCGCCAACTCGGATTCCGTCGCGCGTACCAGCAGCACCCCGATCTCCTGGGACCGGCTCGCCCTCTACACGATCCGCGGCGAGGTGGCCCGCAAGGCCGTGGCCAGCCTCGGCGGCTCCGCCGTGGGCGACGTCGTCCAGGCCCAGTCGCAGTCGGACAGCAGCTCTTCCAGCACCGGCAACGACTCCGCGTCGCGCAAGAAGGCGAAGGCGGGCGACGCGTCCACGATCAACTTCCGGAAGGGGAAGGGGACGCTGCGCGTCTTCGCCCCGCAGGGCATCGTCGACGTCGCCGCGGTCCCGGACCCGTCGATCAACGGCCTCTCGATCGTCGTCACCGGCGGGGCGCAGCAGGCCCCCAAGGCGGCCGACGCCTTCGCCGCCGAGCTGATCAAGTTCCTCGACGGCAAGGCCGTCAAGGCCTACCAGCAGCAGAAGGCCGACCTCACCGGTCAGATCTCGGACCTCGTCGTGGCCGACCAGTCCATCGACGCGCAGATCGCGACGTCCGCGGCGAACCCGCCGCTCGTGCAGAGCCTCCAGCAGCGCAAGGTCAACAACGCGCAGAAGATCGAAGGGATCCAGGCCGACCTCGTCCAGCTCGAGCGCCAGGGCCCGGCCATCGGGCAGTACGCCCCGCTCGACTCGGCCCAGAACGGTCAGCTCCAGCAGGTCCGCACGCCGGGCGGGTCGGCGATCTCGTCCAGCCAGCGGCTGATCCTCGGCGGCGCGATCGGCGCGCTGCTCGGGCTCGTCCTGCTCATCATCATGGAGCTCCTCGGCGCACGGATCCGTGACGTCCAGGGCACCGAGGGCGCGGCCCGGATGCCGGTCATCGCCGAGATCCCGGTCGTGAAGATGAACCGGGCGGACCGCTTCGTCGTGGCGACCTCGGCGGACCCGGCCTCGCTCACCGCCGAGGCCTACCGATCGTTGCGCACGTCGCTGCTCGCGATGTGGCAACGCCACCCGAAGAACACGCCGTTGCCGGCGGCGCGCAACGGCAACGGGAACGGCGCCACCAACGGGAACGTCAACGGGAGCGGGAACGGTGCGCCCCACGGCCGCCCGCTGAAGACGCTGCTCGTCACCTCGCCCGGACCGGCCGAGGGCAAGTCGATCTCGGTCGTGAACCTCGCCGCCGCGTTCGCGGAGACGGGGATGTCGGTCATCGTCATCGACTCGGACTTCCGCCGCCCGACGCAGTGCCGCTACCTCGACCGCCCGAAGAGCCCGAACCTCGCCGACCTCGACATCGCGTGCTCACCCGAGGACCTCGAGGCCGTGCTCCAGGACACCGAGGTTCCGGGAGTGCGGCTCGCGGCCAGCGCGCCGACCAAGTCGGACCCAGGTCACGCGATCGCGGTGGCGAAGTCGGCCGTGCGGGCCGCGCAGGACCTCGCCGACATCGTGATCGTCGACTCGCCTCCGCTGTTGCTGGCCAACGATGCGTCCGACCTCGCGCTCGGCGTGGACGCGACGATTCTGCTCGCCCGGGCGGGCTGGACCCGCCGGAGTGGCGTCGTCGCCTCCGCCGACCTGCTGCGCCGGCTCGAGGCGCCCGTGATCGGCATCGCCATCGTCGGCGCGGAGCACGGCGTCCGGGCCGGCTACTACGGCTACTACGGCTACTACGGCTACGGGTACGGCTACGCGCATCCGGGCGAGGTCTCGATCGTGCACCGGCTCATGCCCTGGAAGGCCGGGCGCAAGGCGTCGTCGCGGCCGTCGCCCCAACGCCAGCAGTCCCAGGCCGGGCGCTCGGGCTCCGCGTCGTCGGCGCCGACGTCGGTGGCCGATCCGGACGACCCCTGGGTCTGAGCGCCGGTGGCGACGAGCCGAGGGGTCGACGGCTCGGGGCCCATCGGTCGATCGCCGACCGCGCTCGTGCGCCGTGGCGACTTCGGCGTCGTGGTCCTCGGACGGCACGACGAGCGTCCGATCGCCCTGGCGGGGACCGGGGTGAGCGTGTGGGACGCGCTGGATCGCCCCCGTTCGCTCGCGGACGTCGTCGGCGAGCTCGCGGACCGGTTCGGGGCGGACGCCGCGACGGTGCGTGCCGACGTCGAGCCGCTGGTCGCGGAGCTCCTTCGTGCCGGGGTCCTGGAGCAACGGTCGTGAGCCATCCCGATCTCGCCGCGCTGCTCGGCGCGGGCCTCCCCGGCGTCGAGGTGCGCCGGCTCGCCGACGAGGATGCCGGCGCCGTCGTCGAGTCGGCGCTCGACGAGCGGGCAGTGTCCGTGCTCGCGAGCGCGGTCCGGTCCGGGGCGCTCGTCACCGGTGAGGAGGTCCGTGCGCTCCTCGCGACCGAGCACGAGGCGGCCATGTCGCGTTGCGTGCTGCTGGAGCAGACGCTCCTCGACCTCGCGGACTTGCTCGGTCGGGCCGGGGTGGCGTTCCGGGTGCTCAAGGGCCCGGCCGTCGCGCACCTGGACTACCCCGACCCCGCGTGGCGCACCTTCGGCGACGTGGACCTGCTGGTGCGCTCCGCCGACTACGACCGGGCCGTCAGGACGCTCGAGGGCTGGGGCGGCCGGCGTCGTTCGCAGGAGGTCCGAGCCGGGTTCGACCGGCGCTTCGGCAAGGGCGTGTGCATGTTCGGCCCCCGCGGGGTGCAGGTGGACGTCCACCGCATGCTGGCGGGCGGACCGTTCGGGCTCGCGGCCGACTCGGATGCCCTGTTCGTCGACGCCGACGAGGTACGGATCGGGGGCGAGACGCTCCCGACGCTGACCCGCGACCTCCGGTTCCTCCACGCGTGCCAGCATGCGGTGCTTGGAGACTGGCCGTCCCGACTCGTCCCGCTGCGTGACGTGGCCCAGCTGCTACGGACGACGAACGTGGATCTCGACGCGGTCCTGCGCCTCGCCGACCGCTGGCGGTCGACCATCGTGGTCGCGTGGGCGATCGCGCTGGCGTCGACCTCGCTGCGCCTGCCGTCGGACGACGCGGTGGCGTGGGCCGCACGCTACGAGGGATCACGGTTCGAGCGCCGCGCGCTGGCCGCGTACGTGGGGCCGCACCGTAGCTACGCGAAGCAGATGACCGCCTCCATCCCTGCGGTCTCGGGGCTCGGCAACAAGGCGTCCTTCGTGACCGCGTTGCTCCTGCCCGACCGCGGGTACGTCGGTCGGCACGACGGCGGTTACCTCCGACGCGTCCGGCGCGCCTGGGAGTCCCGCAGGTCGGGGACCTCGACGAGGTCGTCGTGATCCCCGAGCCGGATCCCGACCAGCTCCCGCTGTCGAGCACGTTCACCGCGACCGCCGGGCACAGCGAGTCCTGGACGTCCTGGGTCATCGGTGCGGGCGCGGTGTCCTACGGGATCATGGTCGTGTTCGGCGTCGGCTCCGGAACGTTCGAGCTGGTGGAGGCGATCCCGCTCGTACCGATCCTCGCGTACTTCACCCTCCGGCTCGGCCGCCGACTCGCCGAGAAGGATGGCGATCCGTCGGTCGCGCGGTTCGTCCTCGCCGCCTTCGCCGCGAAGCTGCTCGGCACCCTGATCCGGGCCGCCGTCGTGGCATGGGTCTACGGCAACCGGTCCGACGCCCTGGACTACCACCGGTACGGGCAGGCGTTCGCCCCGCAGTTCCGGTCGTTCGACTTCTCGCACGTGAACTCGGTCAGTGGCACCGACTTCATCGCGCGTGTTCACCGGCGTCGTGTACACGTTCACGGGGGCGTCGAAGGTCAGCGGTGCGATCGTGATGTCGTACCTGTCGTTCCTCGGCGCGGTCCTCCTCTGGCGGGCGTTCCGGCGGGCCGTGCCCGACGGCCTCACGTACCGCTACGGGCTGCTCGTCCTGTTCCTGCCGTCGCTCCTCTACTGGCCGTCCGCCCTGGGCAAGGAGGGTTGGGCGCTGTTCTGCCTCGGGGTCGCGTCCTACGGCGTGGCGCGGGTCACGACGGGCCGAATCCTCTCCGGCATCCTGTGGTTCGCGGCCGGTCTCGGGGGGATCACGATGCTCCGCCCGCACGTCGCGCTGACGATGTTCGCGGGTGTGACCCTCGCGGGACTCGTCGGGAAGTCCCGCCGGCCCGGCGGCGGTGCCGGGCTCCTGCGGATCGCGCTCTTCGGCGCGCTCTTCGTCATGTTCATCTTCCTCGCGTCGTCGACGGCGCAGTTCTTCGGCGTCGCGAGCCTGAACACCGAGACCATCAACCAGACGCTGGCGGACGCCGAGGGGCGCACGACCGAGGCCGGCTCGCGCTTCACGCCGGTGAACGCGACCAACAACCCGGCGTTGCTCCCGCTCGCGTTCGTCACGGTGCTCTTCCGGCCGCTCCCGATCGAGGCCACCAGTGGCGTCGCCGCGGCCTCCGCACTCGAGGGTGTCTTCCTGATCTACCTGACGGTCAAGTCGCTGCGGCGCCTGCGGTCGCTCCCGCGCAGCATGCGGAGGTATCCGTTCGTCGCCTACTGCGTCGGAATCGTGTTCACGTTCGTCTACGCGTTCTCCGCGTTCTCCAACTTCGGGATCCTGGCCCGCCAGCGATGTCAGGTGTTGCCGTTCTACCTCGCCCTGCTCTGCCTGCCCGAGTGGAATCGCGAAGGTGTCATCACGACCGAGGAGGCGCTGACGGGTCGTGACGAGATCGCGCCGGTGGACGAGGTGGTGGCGCACGATCCGTACGCGGACGAGCGCGGGACGGAGTCGGTCGCCGATCCCGTCGATCCGTACGAGGCGGCCGGAATGGCGACGGAGTTCGATCCCTACGCGCCGTTCCGAGAGAGGTAGCGGTGTCGGTCGCTTCGCCCGCGCCGAGCGGGCTCTTCGGCGACGCCGGCTACGTGCAGTCGAGCACCTTCGCGTTGCTGGACTTCCGCGTGTCGGTCCACAGCGACGATCCGGACGTGATCGAGCTCGTCGAGCTGCTGTACGGGGAGACGCGGGTCGCGGCCGACGCCGACCACGCGCTCGCGCTGGGGGTGACGCCCGTCGACGGGCGTCCCGGGTGCTTCGCCTCGCTCGACGGCTCGGTCGTGGTCCGGACGCCGGCGCCGAGCATCGCGTTCACGAACCTCGTGTTCGAGGCGAACCAACAGGCGATCGCGTCGGTGGCGGACGCCGTGCGGTTGCACGCTGCCGCCGTCGCGGTCGGCGACCGCGCGGTGGTGCTGCCGGGTGCCATGGGCGCGGGGAAGTCCACTCTGGCTGCGGCGCTCACCCGACGCGGGGCCGGCTATCTCACCGACGAGGTCGTCGCGTTCGACGTGGACTCGGGATCGGTGCGCCCCTACGCGAAGCCCATCTCGCTGGGCGCACCCCCGGACACGCTCGAGGTCGCGTGGGTGCCGTCCGGAGTCGCCCGCCGGTACCTCGGCGCGAGCGGGCTCGTCCCGCCGGCGACGATGGGGACGAGCGCCGCCCGGGCCGTCCCCGTGGGCGCGGTCGTCCTGCCCCGCTACGTCTCCGGCGCTGCCGACGACCGTCGAACGGCTCGAGCCGGCCGAGGCGCTCACTGCCGTGGCCGCCCAGGCGTTCGGCCTCGACCGTCCGGGGACCCTCGGCCGGCTGGCCGGCCTGCTCGAGGGGGTGTCGGTCCACCGGCTCGTCTCCGGGGACCTCCGGTCCGCGGCCGACGCGGTCCAGGCGATCATCGAGGCGGCGGCCGCGTGAGCACCGTCGCGACCACGCTCGCGTCGCGGCCGCGACGGCTGGGGAGCGACGCCGACGCGGTGGTGGTCGACGGCACGACGGTCCTGTTCGCGGCGGGCGAGCTCCACGAGCTGAACCCGAGCGCGACGGCGATCTGGCTCGCGTGTGACGGGAGCCGGAGCGTCGCGGCGATCGCCCGGGAGCTCGCCGCCCGCTTCGACGTCGACACCGTCGGCATGGAGGCGGAGGTTGCCGGCGCGGTCGACACCCTGACCGGTCGTGGACTGCTCACCACCGATCCGGACGTCCCGATCCGCTCGATGGAGGTCCTCGAGCCCGCGCCGCTGTGTGCCTCGTGCGGCGAGGGTCCGGCGTACGAGCGCCACCTCGTCGTGGACGTCGGAGACGCCGTGCTCACCATCGGGACCGACGCAGCTCTGGTCGGGCCGCTGACCGCGGCGCTCGGCGACGGCGTCGTGCTCGGCGTCCTGGCCGAGCCGGCGGGTCGGCCCTCCTACGGGGTCGTCGTCCCCGACGCCACGGACGCGCGTCGTCTCCGGGAGGTCCCGCGACTCCACCGCGGACCGGACGTGCTGGTCCGGGCCCGTCGTACCCAGCGCGTGCTCGACGCGTTGGTCACGCTCGTCTCGCACCACCGGAACCCCGACTCCCTCCGCCTCGACGCGCTCCCGGTCGGCGACGGCGCGCGCGTCGTGCTGGTCCCTCCGCCCCGGAACCGGGTCGCGTTCGAGCGCGCGGCGGCGCGGGCCGGGCTCGCGGTCGGCGACCTGGCGAGCGTGGTGGTCGATCCGGAGCACCGGACGGCCACGCTCGGTCCCGTCGGCCTCGAGGTCGACCGGGAGCCGCTCCGGCAGGCCGCCGCGGCGCGTGGCGACGTGGGGTTCGAACCGCCGTCACTCGGGTGGGGCACGGTCCCGGTCGCCGCGGTCGCGGTCCGGGGGGCTCCTACACCGACGAGCGCCTTCGCCGAGCTCGCACCCCTGCTCGCCGGTCCGCCGGCGCGGCTCGAGCCGGTGCTGGCGTTCGCCCACGCGGTGCCGATCGTGGAGGGGATGAAGGTCGCGACGATCGTCGCGGCGCTCCGGCGGTGACGCCGACCGGCGCGGTCGGTCAGAGCGTCTCGCCGGTGAACACGCGGCCGCGCAACACGCCTTTGGTGTCGAACACGAGGGGAGCGTGGCGGCACACGATCTCGGGATCGAACTCCGGGTGGTCCACGAGCAGGATGGCGAGGTCGCACGCCGCGAGAGCGTCGGGGCCGAACTCGACGGTGTCGATCGCGAGTTGGTGGTGGCGAGCGTTCGGGATGTGCGGGTCGCACGCCGTGAGGCGCGCACCCAACGCGGCGAGGCGGTCGGCGACCATCACCGACGGCGACTCCCGCCAGTCCGAGGTGCCGGCCTTGTACGCCATCCCGAGGAGCAGGATGCGGGTGCCCTTGACCGCCCGCTCGTTGCGGTTCAGGAGGGCCGCCACACGTGACACGACGTAGTCGGGCATGTGCTCGTTGACGTCGTTCGCGAGCTCGACGAACCGGAACGGGTGGCCCGAGCGTCGCCGGACCCGCCACGAGAGGTACGACGGGTCGATGGGGAGGCAGTGCCCCCCGACGCCGGGACCGGGCGTGAAGCGCATGTACCCGAACGGCTTGCTGGACGCGGCGTCGATGGCGGACCAGATGTCGACACCGAGGTCCCCTGCGAACATCGCCAGCTCGTTCACCAGCGCGATGTTGACGTGGCGGAACGTGTTCTCGAGCAGCTTGACCAGCTCGGCCTCGGCGGTGGTCGCGACGGGGACGACCTTGTCCACGAGCGTGGCGTAGAACGCCTCCACCGCCCGACCGGAGGATTCGTCGACCCCGGCGACGACCTTCGGTGTGTTCTCGAAGGTCCACCGAGGGTTGCCCGGATCGATGCGCTCGGGGGAGTAGCCGAGGAAGAAGTCGGTGCCGGCGCGCAGTCCCGACCGCTCGAGGACCGGTCGCACCAGCTCCTCGGTCGTACCGGGGTAGGTGGTGGACTCGAGCACCACGAGCGCGCCGGGGCGGAGGACCTCCGCGAGCGCCTCGGTGGCCGATTCGACGAAGGCGAGATCGGGAGCGCCCTCCCGCAGCGGGGTGGGCACGGAGATGACCGCCACGTCGAAGCCGGCGAGATCCGCGACCGCGTCGGTGACGGTGTAGCCACGGTCCAGGGCACCCTGCAGTCGCTCGCCCGAGACGTCCTCGACGAACGAGCGGCCGGCGCGCAGTGCGCCGACGCGCGTGGCGTCGACCTCGTACCCCACGACGGGGAACCCGACCTCCGAGGCGCGCATGGCGACCGGGAGCCCGACATAGCCCTGGCCGACGATGACGACGCGGGCCGTGCGGTCGTCGATACGGCCCAGGAGGGTCGTGATCATCGCGGGCAGCAGTAGATCAGGTAGATCTCGTCGATGCAGGCGCCGGGACCCGTGTCGGGGTGGTCGCGGCCCGAGGACGGTGTGCCGTCCGAGGTCACCGTCCGGCTCGGGTTGCCGTCGCTGCCGATCGACACCGATGGCGACGTGGCGCCCGACGAGATCGGGCCGCCGGCGGTCGCGGCGCCGAGCGCGGTCGTGTCCTGGGTCGTCGCGTCAGGGGTGATCGCGGTGGTGTCGGGCGTTGCCACGGTGTCGAGCGTTCCGGTGCCGTCGGCACCCTCCGCCGAGGCGACGGCGCGCGGGTCGCAACCGACGTCGTCCTCGTCGTGGTCGCCGTCGTCATGACCTTCCTTGCAACCGCCGCTGTCGTCGCTCCCGCCGTTGCCGCCGCCGCCCGTGTTGTTGTCGCCGTCGTGGTCGCCGCCCGAGCTGCCCCCGCCACCGTTGTCGTCGCCGTCGCCGTCGCCACCACCACCGCCGTGGTCGCCGCCGCCACCACCGCCGCCGCCGCCGCCGCCGCCGCCGGTACCGGCACAGGGGAACAGCAGCCGGAGCCCGACGTGCACCGCGATCGGAGGATTCGGATCGATGTAGCCCTCGACGAAGTGGTTCCCCTGGCGTGCCCATCCGAGCACCATGCGGCACTGGCGCGCCGCGGCGTTCGGTCCCGTCACCGTCGGGAGGAGCACCGCCCACACCTGACCGTCGTTCGACGTCAGCTGTGGCGTGGTCGCGGGGAAGTCCACGCCCACGCTCGGGTTGTCACGGAACCACTGCCGGATCGCGGGAGGCACCGAGGCCGCCTGGGTGTTGCCCGGCGCGGGGTGGACCTGCCCGGCGGCGTTGATCACCACCATGTAGAAGTTGATGCAGGGTCGCTCCGTGCCCGCCGACGTCGTCGCGTAGGCCGCGGTCGTGCGGATGACCGGCGCCGCCCACACGAGTCCGCCGGCGACCGCGCCGCGCGTGATCAACTGGCGGCGGCTCAGGCCACCGTCGAGGACCCGCTCCGGCTCGACGTGCATGAAGTGTCGTTCCCCCAGTTGTCCGACGACCACTCTCGGTGGAGTCCGACCGTGCCCGGTTCAGTTCGAGGAATCGCTCGATTGGTCGTTCGCGCCCAGAAATGGACGCGAACGACAAGGTTAGCATCGCTCTCCACGGCCTGACCAGGGTGTCGTGGCCCCGTGATCGGCACATCGTCGCCGGAATTCAAGGGCTTTCTGCCCGGCCACGATGCGTGACCGGTCCGGCCCCGTGGTTGCCGGCCGGGGACTACCGACGCGGGCCCGACGCGCGGACCGAACCGCCGGTCACGAGCCGCCGCGCGGCCCGGGCCGGCGCGGCGATGCCACGGTTGTAGAGCGTGCCGAGCACGGTCAGGCCCTGCTCGCGTCGGGACAGGGGCTCCTGGTGGAGCCATCCCGGCTCGAAGCGCGCGGCGAGGGCGTCGCGCCACGCCTCCGCCGGCAGCCCCGGAGCGAGGAACGAGAGGTTCCGGTACGTGTACTCCCAGTCCTGGGCGAATCGTGGGAAGTGCAGCAGCGTCAGCGGGAGCTCGAAGCGCGCGACGGCGTAGAAGAGCTCGTACTCCAGGATCGCGAGGGCCGAGCGCTGGCGCGTCGCGTTCGGCGTCGAGACGAGCCCACCCGGCGTCCGCAGGTTCGACCCGTAGCGGGCGCTGCGCACCCGGCTCGCGGCGGCGACGTCGAGCTCGCGCATCGGGACGATGACGTGCTCCACCTCGACCGCGCCCGACGCGATCAGGTCGCCGAGCTGACCACTCAGGGCGGGAGCCTTGACGATCTTGGGTGCGTCGGGAGCGAGGATGTCCTTCTCGAGACCGCCGTGCGACGTCGGGTCCGCCCGCGCCTCGGACGTGTAGCCGGTGTCCAGACCGAGGTCCGTCAGCAGCTGGACGAGCAACGTCGTCCCTGCCCGTCCGGTGCCGGTGATCACGACCTTCGCATCTCGACTCGGTGGTGCTCCGGGCTCGCTCACAGCGGTTCCTCGTGCTCGCGGGGCCCGAACGATAGCGGACCCTCTCCCGACGGATGACGGCGCCGGTCCGCTCAGCTGCGTCCGGTGGTGCCGGAATCCGCCGAGCCGGTGCGCTCGGCGCCAACGCCGAGATCGGACCGCGCGATCGCGTCGGCCTCGCGGCGGATCGCCTCCTCGGCGCGGCGACGATCGCGGCGAGCTCGGCGCGAGCCGCGCGTGAACCACGACGTCGGGTGCGTCGTGGCCGCGGCGGCATAGCCGAAGCGATCCAGCATCGGTGCGCACACCGCACCGATCCGTGCCAGCTCGTCGGCGTTCAGCTCGTCGCGCCACTGCTCCATCCGTGCGTCGGTGATCGGGCCGGCCGCACCGTCCTTCCAGTGCTCCCACGCGAGTCCCAGCGGCACCGGTCGGTCCGGTGCCTCCGGCGCACCTGGTGTGATCCCGAGCAGGTCGGCGATCGACTGCCGCGCCCGGTCGGGCTCCTGCACGACGTCCTCGTAGCGCAGGACCAGCGTGCGTTCGGGCCGCGCGGCAGCGCTCGCGGCCAGATGCCGCTGCGAATCGAGCCAGCGGGTCGCGAGTGCGTCGACGGAGCTACCGCCCCACGCCACCGCCCGCCGGGACGCGACGACGGCTCGCGGGTCGCGCACCACGCCGACCACGAGCAGGTCGGGGCGGAGGTCACAGAGGCGCGCGAGCCAGCTCACGTGGCCCGGGGTCTTCTCGCCGAGCGTGGTGTGCGGTCCCGCGGCGACGGCCACGACGGCGTCGAACACGGCCAGGGCCCCGGTCGCCCTCCCGCCGAGGCGCTCGACGACCGCGTCGACGTCGAGGCCCGCGCCCGCCAGTGCCGGCAGCGACGCGTAGCGGGTGAGCGCGCCGGTCAGCGTGGAGCCCGAGATCGGGAAGGCTCCGCACTCGGCGAGGACCGCGACGCCCTTGGTGAAGAAGTGCGTCTCGAAGGGGACCGCGACGCCGGGAAGCTCCGTCGCGAGGCGCTGCACCAGCGTGGTTCCCGACCGCGGCGCGCCCACGATCACGAACGAGACCCGGCCGGGCGGCATCTCGGCACCCTAGCGAAGGCCGGATCGGGGCCGAACCGCGGCCTGGGTAACCTCGCTGCCCGTGGTGGACGCTCGACCGTCGTCGGAGGAGGCCGCGCCCGGACGGGCGTCGGACCCCTTCGTGATCGTGCTCGGTCACGTGCGCTCGGGGACCACGATGCTGCGCGCCATGCTCGACTCCCACCCGCAGCTCGCGATCCCGCCCGAGTCGTACTTCGTCATGGAGCTGCTCGAGCGTCCGGGGCCGGTGGACTTCGAGCGGCTCCGCGCGGTCCTCGCCGCCGACCGCTACTTCGGCGACTGGCAGCTGCCGCTCGACGCGCTCGACGAGCTCCGGGACGATCCGCGCGTCCGCACCGCCGCCGACGCCGTTGCCGGTCTCTACGCGCTCTACGCCCGCCGGGCCGGCAAGCCTCGCTACGGCGACAAGACCCCGAGCCACCTGCGCTGGGTCGACGTGCTCGCGGAGCGATTCCCGAACGCGCGGTTCGTGCACATCGTGCGGGACGGTCGGGACGTCGCCGCGTCGGTCGTCACGATGGACTTCGGGCACACCCGCTTCCCCGAAGCGGCGCGGGTCTGGCGCCGCAAGGTGCTCAAGGCCCACGCGTCCGGGATGCGTCTCGGACCGGGCCGCTACCACGAGGTCCACTACGAGGATCTCGTGGCCGACCCGGCGACGGTGTTGGGCGGGATCTGCGCCTTCCTCGGGCTCGAGTACACCGACTCGATGCTCGAGTACCACGTCCGCGCCGACGAGCTGCTCTCGGGTCTCCGCCACACCGACCACGTGCAGGGGATCCGGCGGCCGCCGACCGTCGGCGTGCGCGATTGGCACGTGGACCTGCCCCCGCACGACATCGCGGTGTTCGACGAGGTTGCCGGCGCCGCGCTCGACGCGCTCGGCTACGACCGGTCTGGTCTCCGGCGCTCGCTCGCGGCTCGCGCCGAGGCGGCGACGATCGAGGCGAGGATCACGCTGCGGCGGACCCGCAAGCGGTACGTGCGTTCGTTGACGCGCGCGGTCGAGCGTCTGAGCCGGCGCTACCGCCGCGCCCGGGCGTAGAGCCGCTGCCCGGCGCGGTGGAGCTTCGATCCGCTCGAGACGTGCGCGCGCGACTGTCGGGCGAGGCGCTTCACGAGCGTCGAGTAGCGGCGGTGCATCTCGTACTCGAGGTGATCGCGGGGTGAGCGCCGGCGGTACTCGGCGAGGTAGCGATCGACCTCGGCCTGCGTGTGGGCGAGCCCGTTGTCCGAGTACTTCGCGACCCGCGAGGTGAACTCCGGGCGCAACGACTTCGTCGGCCAGTCGCCGAAGAGCGTCGTGCGCATGAAGTTGCCGATGAGGAGGTCGTCGAAGATCTTCCACCGGGCGGTGTCGACGAGCGACCTGCGGGGGACGTCGAAGCGGATCGCCCGGCCCGTGTCGTGGCCGACGGAGAACTCGTGGTCCACGCCCCCGACCCGGAACGTGATCGTGTCCACGACGTCGTCGAGCAGGTCGAACCCGTCGAAGTAGCCGCGGATCACCTCGACGTCGGCCGGCTCGAGTCGCTCGCTCCAGTCGTCGCCGAAGTCCGTGCTGGGCTTCGGAACGACGAGGTTCTCGGGTGGGTCGATCCGGGTCACCGCGTGGGTGGTCACGTCGTAGCGGATGAACGCCGGCAGCAGCTCCCGGTCGGTGTCGGTGAAGCCGAGGGAGAACGCGTCGATCGGGGTCGTGTACTCGTTGGCCCAGACGCTGTCCTCGCGCTGGTAGCGGTGCATCGTCGCGAACGGCACGAACGCCTGCGCGCCGAGGCTGCGCATCTTGGAGAGGATCCCGATGCCCGGGGGGATCTGGCGGGTCGCGCGTGGCGGGATGCGATGACCGTCCGGGTCGAAGTAGTTGATCATGTCGGCATCGCCGAACCCGGCGAGCGCCAGCAGGATGGGGCGTGTGCTCCGGCGTGCCTCGCGGCGAGCGGTCGGTCCCCAGCCGCGGTCGTTGCAGTCGTTGGCGTCGATGACGAGGACTCCGTCCAGGTCGACGAGCAGGACCGAGTCCTGGTACGGATCCGCGAGGGCCATCACCCGGACACGCGGGCTGAGTGGCACCCACTGCCGATCGGGGAGGACCTTGACCCGGTAGCCGTCGCCGGTCAGGAAGTCCCTGATCCGGGAGCCGACGTGGTCGGCCAGCAGGATCGTCCTGTCGGCGAGGGTCTCGAGCGACGGCAGGTGCAGGTGGTCGGGATGGCCGTGCGAGATCCACAGGTACGGGCACGCCCGGATCGATGCGAGCTGCTCGTCGGGCACCTCGTGGGAGAGGACCCAGCTCCCGAAGTACGCGGATCCGGACAGCCACGGGTCCGTGGCGAGGAGCGGGGTGCGGTCGTGCACGATCAGCGTGGCGTTGCCGATCGTCTCGAACGCGAGATCGTACGTAGAATCTGTCATCTTCTGGCCCGTCCGCGTTCGGCGAGCCGCCGAGAATAGCAGCCACATCCATCCACGCGGTCAGGGTCCGGTGCAGATCGTCTTCGTCTCCAGCGTCGCCGCCGGCGGGTCGGGCACGTCACAGCGGCAGCTCGCGCGCCGCCTCGCCGACCGCGGGCACCGGGTGGATCTCCTGGCCGCCACGCCGACCAGCCGGGTGGTGCGGCCGCTGTACGACCACCAGGTGGACCTGAGCACCCGCCTCCGGTCGAGCCGCGTGCGTCCCGCGCTCCTCGCGCTGCAGCGACCCTGGGGCCGGCGGCTGCGGCACGAGGACACCCCCGACTTCCCGACGTGGTTCGCGGCAGTCCCCGAGAACGGGTACCGGGCGCTGCGCCGCGGCGCACGACCCGACGTCGTCGTGGCGAGCAGCATCGAGCGCGTCACGTGGCGGCGGCTGCGCGCGCAGCTGGCGGCCGAGGCGATCCCGAGCGTGCTGTACCTGCGGGAGGCGTCCGCGATCGGGCACCTCACCATCACGGGCGCGCCGCCCGACCTGTTGCTGGCCAATGCCGGGAGCCTCGCACGGGGCGCGGCCGATGCCGGGTTCCCGTGCGAGGTCGTGCCGTCGGTGACGGAGGTCGACCGCGCGCGGGTCGACACCACGCGCGAGACGGTCCTGCTCGTGAACCCGATCCCGCTGCTCGGCGGCGACCGCCTGTTCCCGATCGCGGCTGCCCGACCCGGGCTCCGGTTCGTGGTCCAGGAGTCCGGGCTGCTGACCGACGAGGAGCGCGAGCGCGTGCACCGCCTCGCCGGCGGACTCCCGAACGTCGAGGTGCGGTCCTTCGCCGACGATCCGGCCGCGGTCTTCCGGGACGCCCGGCTGCTGCTGGTCCCGCACCGGGTCGACAACCGGCCGCGCGTCGTGCTCGAGGCCCAGACGAACGGGATCCCCGTGATCGCGAGCGACTACCCGGGCCTCACCGAGTCGGTCGGACCGGGCGGGACCATCGTGGAGGACACCGACGATCCGGCACCGTGGCTGCAGGCGATCGACGACGCGCTCGAGCCCGCGCGGTACGAGACCCTCGTCCGCGCCGCGCGCAGCCACGCGAGTCGGCCCGATGTCGTCCCGGAGCGGATCGTGGAGCGGTTCGAGCGGCTCCTCGCCGACCTGGTCCGGCGGGAAGAGACCGCCGCGAGCTGATCAGGCGGGATCGGCGCCGTCGAGGAAACGGGCGACAGCTTCGCCCCAGGCGGTGCGGGCCTCGGTACGCCGCTCCTCCGGACCCTGCGCGGAGAACCAGTTGTGGTACACGATCCCGCCGTACACGGTGCCGATCACGCCCGGGCCGCGCACCTCGGACGGCTCGATCAACCCGACGCGACCGGGCTCGCGCATCGAGATCCGCTCGGCGACGTCCCACGAGCGACCGTGGACGAACTCGCCCGTCTGCCAGTGCGAGCGGATGAAGGTGTGCCGGCGGTCCCGGAAGTCGCGGGTCCGCATGGCGAGCATGCTGGGGTGCGCGAAGCCCCGGTGCATGTGGCCGCCGACGACCACGTTGCCCTCGTCCAGCTTGGCGCGCAGGACGTCGAGCCAGTCGGCGCGCACCGGGAACGCGTCGACGTCGAGGGTCGCGAAGAACTCCGTGCGCACCATCTGCATCCCGAGGTCGAGCGCGGGGCCGTGCCCGAGGTTGAGGGGCAGCAGCAGCGCCCGGACGCCGCTCGCGTGGATGACGGCGCGGGAGTCGTCGGTGGACGCGTTGTCGACGACCACGAGATCGGCGTCCGGGCTGAACTGGCGGACTCCGCGGATGAGGTCGGTGAGGAACTCGCCGGTGTTCCAGTTCACGGTGAGCACCGTGAACCGGTCGGGATCGAGGGACCGGTGGACGTGGCGGGCGGTGAACCGACTCGTCCCGGCGGCCGCGGTCGCGAGCAGGCGCGTCGTGCGGAACTTCAGGTCGGACACCAGGGCGCGGGACGGCACGGCTCTCCGGTCACCGACACCCGGCCGTCGGGCTCGGCGCGTGGCGCGTCGTCGCCCGAGCACTGAACATGGCGGCGTACGCTACCCGGGCCCGTCGGAGCGCATGACCGCGCGACCGGCGGGTCCGCTCCGCCGCGTTGTCGACGACCACCGGATCACCATCTTGGCGCCTCCACCTCCCGAGCTGTCGGTCGTGATCGCGGCCCACGACGCCGCCGCCACCCTCGAGCAGCAGCTCGACGCGCTGTGCGGCCAGGAGTGGGACCGGCCGTGGGAGATCGTCGTCGTGGACAACGCGTCGACCGACGCGACGGCGTCCGTCGTCGCCCGCGTCGCGGCCCGGTGCCCGCGCCTCCGGCTGGTCGGCGCCACCGGAGGGCGCGGACCCGCCTACGCCCGCAACGTCGGCGCCGCGGCCGCGGCCGGATCGCTCCTGGCGTTCTGCGATGCCGACGACGTCGTCGGACCGGGCTGGGTCGCCGCGATGGGCGACGGACTCGCGGACGACGAGTTCGTGTGCGGCCCGGTCGAGCTCGAGCGCCTGAATCCGTCCTGGCTGGCTGCCTCCCGGGGATCCACCGGGACCGGGTCCGCCGCGCGGTTCGAGGACCGGTTCCCGTTCGCGAGCTCGTGCAACCTGGGGATCCGGCGCGCCCGCTTCGAGGCGCTCTCGGGCTTCGACGAGTCGTTGCCCGTCGGTGAGGACATCGACCTGTCGATGCGGCTCCACCTCTCGGGCGTCGGGCTCGGGTTCCGGCCCGACGCGCTGGTCCACTACCGCTACCGACCGACCCTGCGATCGACGTTCGACCGCGGGGTGGCGTACGGCGCGGCCGGTCCGGTGATCGCGGAGCGCTGGCGCGCGCGGGGTGGGACCCCCGTCTCCCGATGGCGGGGCGCCCGCACCTGGGCGTGGCTGGTGCGCCACCTGGTGCTGTTGCGGAGCCGGGACGGACGGGCGCGATGGCTCTGGGTCGCGGGTCAGCGCCTCGGGAGGATCGCCGGCTCGATCCGGGTGCGGAGCCTCTACCTCTGAGTCACCACGTCGGCTCGCCCTCGGCGACCGGCGTCCCGAGGTACTCGGTGAGCGCTTCGTTCCACGCGCACTCGGCGTCGGTCGAGGTCAATCCGGCGACCTCGATGTCGGAGCGCAGCCGGGTGGAGGCGCCGTTGTGGTACACGAACCCGCCGAACACGGACCCGAGCTGCATGGGTCCGCGGACGCGGGTGCGTGGGAACGCGTGGACGCGGTCCAGGCCCTCGCGCCGCGTGATGCTCTCGCCCGTGTCCCACTCCTCGCGACCGAGCAGTGCCTGGTTCCAGGTGCCGACGTGCGGCGTGAAGGTGTGACGCCGGGCGGCGAAGTACGACGTGCGCATGGCGAGACAACACGGGTGGATGTAGCCGCGCTTGGCCTCGGCCCCGGTCACGAACTTGTGGTGGCGCAGCGGCTCGAGCAGCTCGTCGAGCCAGCCCTCGACGATGGGGAACGCGTCGACGTCCAGCGCGACCGTGTACTCGGTCCGGCTCAGGAGGAACGCGAGATCCATCGCGGGGCCGTGGAACACGTTCCGGTTCAGCAGCACGCTGCGGACCCGCCGGCCCGTACGCTGGCCGCGGAGCCAGCGCCGGCTGCCGTCCGTCGAGCCGTTGTCGATCACCAGGATGTCCAGGCGCCCGCCCGAGGGCGGACCGAACCGCTCGAGCGCGCGCACGACGTCCTTCAGCAGGTCGACGGCGTTCCAGTTGACGATCGCGATGGTCGCACCGGGATGGAGGCGCAGGCCGGGGATCCGCGAGCCGCGCGAGCAGGAGCACGCGCCACCGCAGGACCCGGAACAGGAGGTTCATCGGACGGTTCATGACGGCGTCGTCGAGCACCGACGCGCGCCAGGGTGGGACGAACGGCTCCTCGCGTGGGGTGCGGACGCGTGCGGCGAGCCGGCGGATCAGCGACCACGACCGTGACACCGGCCCGGGCGCGTCGGGCAAGGGGTCCGGGTCGGTCACGGGCGCAATGGTATTCGCCGCCGCGCGGCGTCCCGAACGGGCGCGCGGGCGGCCGGGACCCGACGGCGCGGCCGGTACCATCCTCCGGGTGACGGCCTGCGCCTCGACGACCGCCGGTCCCCGGTGACCGACGATCCCGGAGGGCCGGTGGAGCTCTCGGTCGTGATCCCCGCGCGCAACGAGGCCGCGACGATCGTCGCGCAGCTCGACGCCCTCACCGGGCAGGAGTGGGACGGCTCCTGGGAGATCGTCGTCGTCGACAACGGCTCGACCGACGCGACGGCGACGATCGTGACCGACTACGGCGTGTCCTGTCCGCGGGTCCGGCTCGTGCCCGCGACCGGGCGGGCCGGTCTGAACTACGCCCGCAACGTGGGGATCGAGGCCGCGCACGGGACCGCGTTCGCGCTGTGCGACGCCGACGACCTCGTCGCCGCGGGATGGGTCCGCGCCATGGGCGACGCCCTCCGGGAGCACGCCATGGTCACCGGGCCGCTCGAGCTGGACCTGCTCAACCCCGAGTGGCTCGCCGGCTCGCGCGGGCGCGGTGACGAGCGGGGCCTGCCGACCTTCCACGGGATCTTCCCGACCGTCCACGGCAACAACATGGGGATGCAGCGCGACACCTGGCGCGCGCTCGGACGCTTCGACGAGGTCGTGATCATCGGGGCGGACGACGTCGAGCTCTCGATCGCGCGCGTGGATGCAGGGTGTCGAGATCCGGTTCGTGCCCGAGGCCGTCGTCCACTACCGGTACCGCCCGGAGCCGGCGGCGCTGTGGCGCCAGGGCCGGAACTACGGGCGGTCGCGCCCGCTCGTCGTCCGCCGCCTGCCGCGAGCAGGGGCTCGAGTGTCCGAGCCGCGTGGCCGGCTGGCGGTCGTGGGCGTGGCTCGTCGCCCACGCCCCCGACCTGCGCACGAACGAGGGTCGGGCCGCGTGGACCTGGGTGGCGGCGAACCGCCTGGGCCAGGTCGAGGGGTCGATCCGCTACCGGTCGCTCTTCATCTGAGACCGGTCCCGGGCGTCGCGGTAGACGGCGCGCAGCGCCGCGCCGATGCGCTCCGGTGCCTGGTCGATCGCGATCCGGCGGGCGCCGTCGGACGCGCGTTGCCAGGCGGTCGGGTCGGCGAACGCGTCGCGGAGCGCGCCCGCCAGCGCCTCCGGGTCGCCGGGGTCCACGACCCAGCCGGCGGCGCCGTCGACGACCGACGCTCGCAACGCCCCGACATCGGTGACCACGGCCGGGAGGTGGCTGCCGAACGCGTCGTGGAGGACACCGCTCTGGGAGCTGAACGCGGTGTAGGGCAGGACCATGAGGTCGGCCTCCCGCAGGAGCCGGGTCTTGCGCTCGGGCGTGATCCAGTCGATCTCCGCGCGCAGCTGGGGCATCCGGTCCGCGGCGGCGAGCACGGCGGCCTCGAGGTCCGGGTCGCCGCGGCCGGCGACATGGAACCGGATCCCGGCGTCGGGACCGACGCGCTCGATCGCGTCGAGCAGCTCGGGGATCCCCTTGTTCCGGCGGAGGGTCCCGAAGCAGAGGACGGTCGGGACGTCCCCGAGCACGCGGCGGTCGTCGGCCGCGCGGAACGGCGAGACCCAGTGCGGGACGACGTGGATCCGGTCCGCGGGCGTGCCGAACCGGTCCGTCAGCTCGGTGCCGACGTCGGCGTGGTGGACGACGATCGTCCCGCACCGCCGGTAGAGCGCGGCCAGCAGGCGGTGCTGGACGGAATCCGGGAGCCGGGTGCGATGCGGGATCACGTCGTGGACGGTGGTGACGATCGTGACACGTCGAGCGAGACGCTGGAGCTCGACGATGTCGGTGTACTGGTTCAGGAACGCCACGTGCGCGACGTCGAACGCGCCGTTCGCGACGGCTTCCCGACGGAGCCGCGCGCGTGCGCGGTAGGTCGCCACCCGTGAGCCCGCCCACCGCAGCGATCCTTCGGCCGCGACGTCGACGTCGGGGAGCTCGGCGCGCATCGTGACGCGTGCCGTCGACGCCCGCGGCGCGCCCGGACGGTCCAGCGCGTGCACCGTGAGCGTGTCGTCCGGTCCGGGGGTCGCGTAGGCGAGGGCGATGTCCTCCTCGCGGGCGAAGGGCCAGTACCAGTAGATCCGCATGAGCACCTTGGACGTCGGAAACGGGAGGAGAGTACCGGTCGGGCCCGCGCGCGCCCGCCGGTAGAGTGACCCCGATGGTCCGCGTCCTGCTCGCCGGTGCGCCTCGCTCGGGCACCTCCTGGACGGCCGGGGCGCTGGGTCGGTGTGCGGGGGTGCGGCTCGTCGACGAGCCGGACGGCTTCCGTGACGCCTTCGCCTTCCGCACGATGATGCAGCTCGGGGAGAACCCGCGCCTGGTGCCGGGCGACGCCGCTCCGGACTACGAACGGCTCTGGGCCGGGGTCTTCGGCGGCGGCGCGTCGCCCCGAGGTCCCGTGGCTCGTCTCGCCGCGTGGACCTACCACCGCGCCGGGACGGACGCGCGCCGCCGGGCCCGGGCCGGGGGTCGCCTCGACCCGTGGTTGCGGTTCGCGATGGCGGCGGCACGACCGCCGCAGTCCGACCCGGAGCCCGTGCACGTCGTGGCGAAGTCGGTGCAGTGCGCCCGCTCGGTCGAGTGGATCGTGGACCGGTTCGCACCGACGACGGTCGTGCTCGCGCGCCATCCGCTGAACGCGATCGCGAGCTGGCGCGACCTGGGGTTCGTCCGCAACCCACGCGAGAACGAGTCGCTCACGCGGGACGCCTACGAGCGCTGGGGCGTGACCGCACCCGCCCCCGATGCCCCGCGGCTCGCGCAGCAGGCGTTCGTCTACGCGGTGACCGCCTCCGCGCTGGCCGAGGCGGCGTCGCGCCATCCGGACTGGGTCACCGTCCGCCACGAGGATCTCTGCCGCGACGCGACGACGGAGCTGCGCGCCCTCGCCGAGCGGCTCGGGCTCGTGTGGACCCACGCCGCGACCACCTTCGTCGCCGAGTCCGACCGGCAGGGCAGTGGGTTCGTCACCGCGCGGGTCGCGGCCCAGCAGGTGGACCGCTGGCGCGAACGACTCAGCGGTGACGACGTCGAGCTCGTGCGCTCGGTGCTCGCCGGGTTCCCGGCCGGACTCCTCACCGACTGCTGACGTGGCGGACACCTCGCCGGTGGCGGCGCCCCCGTGTCGCGTGCTGTGGCTGGTCAAGGGGCTCGGACCGGGCGGCGCCGAGCATCTGCTCGTGGCCGCGGCGGGGTGTCACGACCACGCCGCGTTCTCGATCCGCTGCGCGTACCTGCTGCCGTGGAAGCGCCAGCTGGTCGCGGCGCTGGCGTCGCGGGGGGTCGAATCGCGCTGCCTCGAGGTCCGGGACGAGCGAGATCTCCGGTGGGCGTTCCGACTGCGGCGGATGCTGGTCGAGGACCCGGTCGACGTCCTGCACGCGCACTCGCCGTACCCCGCCGGGATCGCCCGGCTCGTCGTGCGCACCCTGCCGCGGCGGATCCGGCCGCGTGTCGTCTACACCCTGCACAACACCTGGGGGAGCTTCGCCCGGCCGACGCGCCTGCTCAACGGGGCGACGATGCGTCTCGACTCGGCCGACCTCGCCGTGTCCGAGCTCGTGCGGTCGACCGAGCCGGCCGCGCTCGCCGAACGCACGGAGGTGCTCGTGCACGGCATCGACCTCGCGGCGGCTCGTGGCCAGTGCGACCGTGCCGGGGCCCGCGCCGAGCTCGGCCTCGGTGCCGACGCGTTCGTCGTGGGCACCGTGGCCAACCTGCGCGCGCAGAAGGACTACCCGAACCTCCTCGCCGCGGCCCGGATCCTCGCCGACCGCGGTGTGCCGGTCCGGGTGCTGGCGGTGGGCCAGGGACCCCTCGAGGCCGAGATCCACGCCGAGCACGCGCGGCTCGGGCTGGAGGGCGTCGTGGACCTGCTCGGGGAACGGTCCGACGCCGTCCGCGTCATGAGTGCGTGCGACGTCTTCGTCCTCGCGTCGAGCAACGAAGGCCTGCCGGTGGCGATCATGGAGGCCCTCGCGCTCGGCCTGCCGATCGTGGCGACGAGGGTCGGGGGTCTGGCCGAAGCGGTCGACGACACCAACGGCGTGCTCGTCCCACCGCGCGATCCCGCCGCGCTGGCGGACGCCCTGGCCGCGCTCGGGTCCGATCCGGCGAGGCGCGCCCGTCTCGGTGCGGGATCGACCGCCGCCGCCACCCGGTTCGACATCCGACGGACCGTGACGCGGATCGAGGCGGTCTACCGCACGATCGGGGGTGCATCGGCGTGAGCGAGCTCGTGTACCGGCGCGCCACGGATGCCGACCGGCCGGCGATCATCGAGCTGCTGCGCGCTTCCCTCGGCCGGGAGGTGGACCCACGGTACGAGCAGCTCTTCGTGTGGAAGCACGTCGAGAACGCGTTCGGGCCGTCGCCGGCGTGGGTCGCCGCCGACGGCGATCGGATCGCCGGCTTCCGCGTCCTCATGCGCTGGGAGTTCGTCGACGGAGATCGCGTCGTCCGCGCGGTGCGCGCGGTGGACACCGCGACGCACCCGGACTACCAGGGACGCGGCATCTTCACCGGGCTCACGCTCCACGCGATCGACGAGCTGCGCGCCGACGGTGTCGAGTTCGTGTTCAACACGCCGAACGACCAGAGCCGGCCCGGGTACCTCAAGATGGGATGGCAGATCGTGGGCCGCCAGCCCACGCTCGTGCGCCCGACCCGGTGGAGCCGCGCCGCGGTGATCGCAAAGGCCCGGGTGCCGGCGGACCGGTGGTCGACGCCGAGCGCCGCCGGTCTCGACGCGGCCGGGGTGCTGCGGGACGACGGCGGCGCTCGGCGCGCTCCTGGCCGCCGCCGATCGCCCTTCGGGACTGCACACCCACGTGTCTCCGGCCTTCCTGCGGTGGCGGTTCGGCACGCCGTTGCTCGGCTATCGGGCGATCGTCGCCGCGAGCGGCGTCGCCGGCGGGCTCGTGATCTTCCGGATCCGCCGCCGTGGTCCGGCGCGGGAGGCGGCCGTCGTCGCGCTCATCACGGCAGGTGGCGACCGCCGCACGGCGCGGGACCTCGTCCGAGCGGTCGTGCGCGAGGCCGAGGCCGACTACCTGCTCACGATCGGTGCCCGACCGTTCGGGCCCGGCGGGCTGGTCCGGCTCCCGCGCACCGGTCCGCTCCTGACCTGGCGCGGGATCACCGCGACCGAGCCGCCGACCGCGTGGGATCTCACCCTCGGGGACATCGAGCTGTTCTGAGCACTACCCGCCCGGTGCCGGAGGTCGGGACCGGTCCTCGTACCCGAACTCCGCGATCTCGCGTGCGAACACGTCGGCGACGCGCGCGTCCAGCTCCGGGGTGAAGCGCGCCTCGGTCGCGGTGTGTGCCGGCCGCGAGGTGCCCTTCTCGCGGGTGAGCTCGACCGGGTGCGGCCAGCCGACGTGGTCCAGCGCGGTCGCGAGATCGGCCGTCAGACGCGAGAACTGGCCGACGAAGTCCACCGCGATGCGGTCGTCGAGCGAGTAGAGGTGGAAGTCCGACGGCAGCGGCTGGGTGCGGACGAACTCGTCGAAGGTCATGCCGGGGTGCCGGTCGCGACGGAAGTAGTACCAGGACACGACCTTCTCCCACGGGTCCCGCTCGAAGCAGAACTTGAAGTAGCCGTTCCAGACCTCGGCACCGACGCGCTCGCGGATCCGTGCCGCCGGGATGTGGTTGTAGAAGGTGCGGTGACGCCGCAGGTCGTGCAGCGCCGGCCCGAACCGGCGCTGGTGGAGGATCTGGGGCAGCGGGTTGAAGCGCTCGTCGTGGTGACGGGCCCGGTGGCCCTCGACGGGAGGGGCGACCGGCGTGACCACCGCGTCGGGGCCGAGATGGCGCGCCAGGTAGACCTCGATGGACGTTCCCGCGGTCTTGCGGGTCTTGAGGAAGATGAACCGGTGCTCGTGCGAGACGATCATCGTGTGCCCGCGCGGATGACGCCGTCGAGGTAGCCCTCGAAGGTGTGGTGGGTGCGTACATGCTCCCGGCCGGCCGTCATCGCGGCGACCTCGAGCTCGGGTTGCCGCGCGACCGCCTCCCGCAGCGCGGCGGCGAGCGCGTCGTCGGACTCGTCGGCGGCGACCACGGCGCCGGCGTACCCCGGCGGCAGCAGGTGACCGAGCGCGGGCGTCAGGACGAGCGGCCGACCTCGCGCCATCGCCTCGCCCATGACCGACGAGTAGATGCCGTGGCGCAGGTACTTGCCGCGGTAGGGCAGCACCACGACCGACGCCGCCTGCATGGTCGCGAAGTACTCGTCCGGCTCGAGCCACCGGTCCCACCGCTCGAGACGCGGGTCGGAGAGATCGAGCCCGGCGAGCGCGGCCGGCGCGATCCGGCCGGGGACGACCAGCCGGTCGAAGCCCTCGACGTGGCGCGCCACGCGCAGCAGCGTCGCGAGGCCCTTCTCGACGCGCGCCGTGCCCGCGAACAGGAGCGTGACCCCGTCGCCCGGCGACACCGGGGCCGTGAGGCAGGGATCGTCGGCCGCCACGACCGGCCAGCCCAGACGCCGAACGTTCTCCGCCGGGACGAACTCGGCGAAGCGGCGCGCGGCCGCGTCGGTGTGGGCGACGATCCGCGCGCCGCTGCGACCGAGGCGTCGGAGCACCGACTGGTTCTTGCGCTGACCGGGCTTGCGGGAGCCGTCACCCCGTTCGTCGATCGCGTTGGTCTGGTGACCGATCCCGACGAAGGCGGGCGAGGCCGGGATGCGCGGCCCGCGGCTGCGCAGCGTGCGCCCCAGCCCGAGGTCGCACACGACGGCACCGGGCGGCGCAGTGTCGATCGCGGCGACCAGGGCGCGGCGGTGGGCGAGCTGCGTCCGCCGGTCGGGCAACGTCGTGCCGACCTCGACCGGGACCCACTCCATCTCGCCGGTCGAGCGGGGCGCCGTCGGTGCGTGCACGACGAGCCGGACCTCTCGTCGCGCGGCCGCGGCGGCGAGGCCCTGGAGCGCATTGTCCGCGTGCGCCGTGCCCGACGGATCGAAGAGCACGACCGCGCTCGGATTCTCGGGCGTGGATTCCGGGCCGGTCACCAGCGGGATGATATTCGTCGCCGTCCGGGGCTCCTCCGGCGGGAATCGTCCCCCGGACCCCGTGCTACCTTGCCCGCTCGACCGCGCTCGTCCCAGCGGCGATCGCACCGTCTCCGCACTCCACCGACACCCGGAACCCCGTAGGTCGTCCACCGTGATTCACGTCGTCACCGTCCACTTCATGGACGATCGCTGGATCGGTCCGCAGCGCCGGTTCCTGCGCCGCAACCTCACCGAGGAGTTCAAGGTGTGGGGCTGCCTGAACGGCATCGACCCCGGCTGGGCCGAGGTCTTCGAGGAGAGCTTCGACCTCGAGGGCAAGCACGCGGAGAAGCTCAACGAGCTCGCCCGCATCGTCACCGCCGCCGGCGCCGCGCCCGACGACCTGCTCCTGTTCCTGGACGGTGATGCGTTCCCGATCGGACCGGTGGGGCGGGAGCTGTTGAACGGCAGACCGCTCGCCGCCGTGCGCCAGGACGAGTGCAACGGCGACCGACAGCCCCACCCCTGCTTCTGCCTCACGACCGTCGGGTTCTGGAACGAGATCGAGGGCGACTGGCGGCAGGGCTACCAGTGGGAGGTCGAGATGGGAGGGACGATGACCGACGTCGGCGGCAACCTCCTCGGGATCCTCGAGCGGAACCAGATCGAGTGGGAGCCCCTGCTCCGGTCCAACTCGCTGCCCGAGGAGGACCCGATGCTGTTCGGCATCTACGCGGACACCGTGTACCACCACGGCGCGGGCTTCCGCGTCCCGAAGTCACGCCAGATGCTGATGGGGAGCCGTCAGACCGTGTTGCGGGCCGCGTCGACGGCGCGGACACCGGTCTGGGTGCCCGTCGTCGGACGGCTCGAGCGTTCCGCCCGGTACCGCATCTCCGAGTACCGCTACCGGAGCGCCGTCTCGGACCTCGCGTCGCGCGCGACGAGCGCCAGCGACCGCGTGTTCCGTCGGATCCTGACCGACGACGACTTCTTCCGGCAGCTCACCTGACGCCGCGGTCGCGCACGATCGTGCGGACCGCCCGCGCCGGCCGGACCACGAACCGGTTGTACACCGTCCCCAGGCGGGCGCGTCGCCGCTCGTCCGGGCTGAGGGGCGTCTCGTGGATCAGCGTCGGGTCGGCCCTGCGCTCGACGGCCGCGCGCCAGCGTTCCGGCGGGATCGTCGGGTCGAGGAACGCGAGTCTGTCCGCGAGGTACCGCCAGTCCGACGCGAACCGGGGGAACACGAGCAGGGTGTTCGGAACGTCGTAGCGCGCGAGCGTGTACATGAGCTCGTACTGCAGGAGCGCGAGCGCCTCGCGCTGGCGGATCGCGGACCGGGTCCCGAGCAGGCCGCCGGGCGAGGCGAGGTCGGCACCGTAGCGGGTGTTCCGCACCCGACTCGCCGCGGCGACGTCGAGGTCGCGCATGGGGACGACGACGTGCTCGAGCCGCAGCCGGCCGCTCGCGAGGAGCCCGTCGAGCCGGCGGATCGCAGTCGGGCTCTTGACGATCCGGGGCCCGGCGGGATCGTCGAGCGGCAGCTCGAGGCCGGCGTGAGTGCGCTCGTCGATCGGGGCGTCGGGGGCGAAGCCCGTGTCGAGGCCGAGGTCGGTGAGGATCTGCACGAGCAACGTCGTGCCCGCCCTTCCGGTGCCCGTGATCAAGATCTTCGCTGGCGGCTCGACGCTCATCGGTGTCCTAGGGCCGCGATCGGTCGCGGTACCCGAAGTGGCGGATCTCGCGCGCGAACACGGTCGCGATCCGTGCGTCGAGCTCGGGCGTGAACGTCGCGTCGGACACGTCGGGTCGGATCGGCTCGCGCTCTTCTCGCGCGAGAGCTCGACGGTCGCGTCGATGCCGATCCGCGTCATGGCTTCGCGGAGGTCGTCCTCGAGGTGCTCGAAGCGGCCGATGAAGTCCATCGCCGGCCGCCCGTCGAGCGAGTAGAGGCTCCAGTCCGTGACGAGGGGACCCTGGAGCACGAACTCACGGAAGGTCGCCGGCGTCTCGACGTCGGTCCGCGAACGGCGGAAGTAGAACTGCGAGACGACCTTGTCCCACGGGTCGCGCTCGAAGCAGAACTTGAAGTACGAGTCCCAGATTCGCGCGCCCACACGGTCGCGGATGCGTTGCGCGTCGATGTGGTTGTAGAAGGCGTTCCGCCGCAGCATCGCCTTGGTGGGCCCGACGAGGTGACGGGTGCGCAACATCTCGGGGACCGGGTTGAAGACCCGTCGGTGGTTCCGGGCGACGTGACCGGCGACCGGCGGCTTCACCGGGGTGACGATCGCGCCCGGCTCCACGTGGTCGGCGAGGAAGACCTCGATCGACGTGCCCGCGGTCTTCCGCGTCTTGACGAAGATGAACCGGTGCTCGTGCGAGATGATCATCGGAGATCGATGCCGTAGCGCTCGCGGAGCCGCTCGTTCGACGCCGCGAACCGGTCCCGGATCCACTGCTCGGTCTCCGGGTCGAAGAACGGGCGCTTCGGGGGTGGGAGCCGGGACCCGAGGTAGGACAGCGGTCCGCGCCACACCGGCTTGAGCGGGACGAGCGGATACGGGTTGAGTCCGCCGCGCTCGAAGTGGTTGAGGAACCGGCGCGCGCCCATCAGCCGGCGGGGCAGCCCGGCGTTCACGCGTCGCAGCAGGACCTCGTCGGTCAGCTCCGGCCACGGGTCGATCCCCAGGAACGCCGCGACCTGCCCGAGGAACGCCCGCGGATCGGCGGTCAGGGCGCCGAACTCGAACATCCGGACGTTCGACGCGCCGAACAGGTCCACGTAGGCGTCGGCCAGCAGGTCGTACTCGTAGTGGCCGAGGTCGAACCCCACGCGCATGCCGAGCCGGGGAGGGCCGTGGAGGAACGCCTCGAGCGTGGCCGGCGTGCCTTCGCGGACGAGCTGGCGGTACTCCGACTCGAGCATGCCGACCTGCTCGCGCACGACCCAGAACACCCGCGCGCCGGGCGCGACCGCGGCGAGGCGGCGGGCGATGCGGATGGTGTCGTACCCGCCGGTCGCGGAGTGGCCCGACAGGCGCTCGGCCGACACGAGGACCACGCCACCGTCGGGCACGTCCAGCTCGGCGATGCGGTCGTCGATGAGGCGTCGGGTCGTGTCCGGGTCGAACGAGCGGTCAGGGGTCATGAAGATCTCGTGCAGGAAGGGGTCCCGCCAGGGCGGCGACGTTCACGAAGCACCCGATCTGGGGGTGCAGCGGCATCGCGACTTCCTGGAACCACGTGCTCGCGGTCTTGTGGTAACCGATGTGGAACGCGATCTTCGGGCTCACGACGCGAGGAACGCCGCGTCGACGGGAACGGTCGCCTTCTTCGTCGCCGCGTCCGTGTAGTAGTTCGACGGGAGGTGGCGCACGAGCGCGACGTCGAGCGGCACGAGGTACGGACCGTGCCCGCGCCGCAGCGGCACCACGTTGCGCGACGCCAGTCCGTGCGGGAGGTCGTCGAAGATCGCGCCGGCCGCAGCGCGTTCACGGATCGCCCAGCCGCCGCCGAGCGACGCAGAGAGCTGACTGCGGCACGGCCCGCGGAATGCCGACGTCGCGAAGTGCCGCTCGGCCAGCGGGCCGTCGAGGACGTAGAAGCCCTGATAGGGCGTGCGCATGTTCACCAACCGCTCGGCCGCGACGCCGGCGGGCGCGTCGAACGTGACGAGCTCGGAGATCTGGTGGGGCTGGTACGGGCTCGTGAGCCTGCGGTCGTCGGGCGGTCCCTCGACGCGGGTGAAGCCGGGGAGCAGGCCGAGCGGTGCGATCGCGCGCCGGTACTCGGACCAGTAGGCCAGCGCACCCGGCGCGAGCGCGAGATCGTCCTCGAGGTACACGAGGTGGTCGAGCCCGCGGTCGAACGCGTGGTCCGCGACGAGCTGACGGAAGAGCTGCTTGTGGGCCCAGGTGAGCCGGAACGGATGCTCGCGGTCGAGGCCGGGCCAGCGGACGCACGCGACCGTCTGTGGCTCGCGCATCAGCGTGGTGGCGACCCCGTCGAGGCTCGGGAAGACGCGCACGGTGAACGCGCCGCCGTCCACGACCGCGGCCACGGTCGCGGGCTCGTTGGTGAAGATCGCACACGCCGTGGCCGGCGCCTGGGTCATCAGCGCGCCCAGTGTGTCGATCAGGTACTGCTCGCGTCCCTCGACCCGCCAGTGCGCGATGGCGCCGATGCAGGAGCCCGGAGCCTCGGGGAGCCGGTCGGTCGGGCTCCGGTGGCGCACACCGGCGACGACGCGGTCGACCAGCTCCTGGGCGGGCCCCACGACGGGGGCGATCCGGCGGTGCAGACGTCGTGCCACGGTCGCGGGTCCGGTCAGCCCGCCGCGGAGCACCGTCGCGCGGCCGCGTGCGTGCCGCTCGACCTCACTGCGATCAGGGCTCGTCTCCGCGGTGCCGGCGCCGTCAAGGGCACGGAGTCTTACCCAGCGTCCTGACCGGCCCGGTCGCTCGCGTCGCCCCGCGGCCCGGTTCAGGCGCGGGGGTTGACCAGCTTCCAGTTCGACTCGACGAACACGGGCGAGAGCCGCACGATCGATCCCGGCGTGGGGTCGAGTCGGTGCCGGCCCGCGACCGCGAGCGACCCCACCGGGTGCCACGGCATCAGCTCGATCCGCGACATGGTGCGGTAGCAGCCGGCCCACACGAAGTAGTTGCCCGCGGGCAGCGGCAGCCGGGGGAGCTCGAGCGTGACCTCGGTCCGTCCGGGCTGGAGCTGGGTGTCGCGCCGCACGACGAAGATGGGCGTCGGCGCGCCTTCGGTGACCCCGACGTAGAGGTTCACGCCGCACATCTCGTCCGACTCGATCTCGAAGGTGATCTCGCACCGCTCGTTGGTGGAGACGAGCGAGCGTCGTCGGCCCCATCGTGCGGAGGTTCTTGAGCCGGACGATGCCTTCGAGCTCGGATGCGATCTCGGCGCGCCGCTCGATGGCGGTCCGGTACTTCCCCAGCACCTCGTCGATGGGGCCGGCGGCGCGGACCGCGCGCGTCCTCGAGCCAGATCCCGCGCTCGGCCGTCGCGGCGACCGACGCGAGGTCGTGCGACACGAGCAGCAGCGTCGAGCCGCTCTGGGTGACCTCGCGCATGCGGTTCAGGCACTTCTGCTGGAACGAGGAGTCCCCGACCGCGAGCACCTCGTCGACGATGAGGATCTCCGGCTCGAGGAAGGCGGCGATCGAGAACCCGATCCGCATCTTCATGCCGCTCGAATAGAACTTCACCTGCCGGTCGATCGCGTCCTCGACCTCGGCGAAGGCGACGATCTGGTCGAAGCGCTCGGCGATCTGCTTGCGGCTGAGCCCGAGGAGCGTCCCGTACACCAGCACGTTCTCCCGGCCGGTGAGTTCACCGCTGATGCCCGACATCACCTCGATGAGCGCACCGATGCGACCCGTGGTCTCGACCATGCCCGAGTGCGGGAACATCACGCCCGAGATGATCTTGAGCAGCGTCGACTTGCCGGAGCCGTTCACGCCGACGATGCCGACCGCCTCGCCGGGGGCGACCTCGAAGTCGATGTCCTTCAGCACCCAGCGCCACGGGTCCCGGGTGCTCGGGTGCCGGATCGCGCGGCCACGAGGTCGCGGGCGAGCTTGCGGCCCCGGTCCTTCCGGAAGCGCTTCCAGATGTGGCTGACCGAGACCGAGCCCTCAGCTGACATCCGCGAAGCCCGTCTCGAGCTGCTTGAACAGCGCGTACCCGGCGAGAAGCACCATGATCGAGGTGGCCGACGCGAGCCCGAAGTAGGTCCAGTGCGGCGCCTGGTCGAAGAGGACCGTGCGCCGCAGGCCGTCGATGACCATCGCCACCGGGTTGAGCGTGACGTAGAGCGCACGCCACTGCGACGGGATCTACGTCGAGCCCGTAGATCACCGGGGTGACGAAGAGACCGACCTGGAGCATCAGCGGGAGCGCATAGCGCAGGTCCCGCGCGTAGACCGTGACCGACGAGAAGATCAGACCCACGCCGATGGTGAACACCAGAGCACGAGGATCAGGAGCGGTGCGAACACGATCGTCGCCTGGGGGGTCTCGCCGTAGATGACGAAGAGCAGCACGAGCGCGAGCGAGGCGAAGCAGGAGTCGACACCGCTCGTCGCCATCGTCGCGAGGGAGAAGACCTCCCGCGGCGCGTAGATCTTGTTGAGGAGCGGGTTGCCGACCAGGACCGATCCGGCAGACGACACCGCGCTGGAGAAGAAGGTCCAGGCCAGCAGGCCGGTGTAGGAGAACACGGGGTACGCGATCCCGTGGGTGTCGATCGTCGTGATCTTGGACTTCGACAGGAAGACCGTGAAGACGACCATCAGCACGAGCGGGGTGACGAGGGCCCACGCGATGCCGATGACCGACTGGCTGTAGCGCAGCCGCACCTCGCGCCGCGGCGAGGTTCACGATGATGTGGCGGGATTCCCAGAGCGCGCGCAACGCAGATCGGAGATGCAGCCCACGGCGGTATCGGATCTCGGGCGGTGGGGTCTCGGGGAGTGACTCGTTCACGACGTGGGTCTCGTCCAGGGGCCGTTGCACGGGAACGGGCGGACCGGGACTCTACACGCGCGCCGAACGGGCCCCTGGCCGCGTCGCCGGCGCCCGCGATTGGCTACCCTGCGCCCCGCATGGCGGCCAGCAGCTTCCGGGCGAGACTCTCGCGGCTCCCTCTGGTCGCCTACAAGCGCTGGCAGATCCGCGTCGGGTTCCCTCTGCACCGGTCGCTGCTGGGGCGCCGCGTCGACGGGTTCGAGCCCGGTGCGGTCACGGTGGTCACGGTCAACTGGAACACGCTCCCCTACCTGCGCACGATGTGCGAGATGGTGCGGCGCCATTCACCGTCGAGCACGCGGATCGTCGTCGTCGACAACGCCTCCACCGACGGGTCGCGTGAGTGGATCCGGTCGAACCCCGACGTCGTGGGCCGGCTGCTCCCGTACAACGTGCACCACGGTCCCGCGGCGGATCTCGGCGCGCTCCTCGTGCGCACCGAGTTCCTCGTCCTGCTCGACGTCGACGCCTTCCCGTTCTCGGACGGCTGGCTCCCCGCGGTGCTCGAGCCGCTCCGCGCCGGCGCGACGGTGGCGGGCGGGCACATCCACCGCAACTACGTGCACCCCTCGTTCCTCGCGATGCGGATGCGGGACTTCGTGCGCCGACGTCACTCGTTCACGGTGGTCGGCCGGTGGCACAGGGGTGTGACCGCGGGTGAGGGCGGATTCCGCGACGCGGGCGAGGACATCTCCATCCGCGAGCGGGAGCAGTTCGGGCCCGGCGCGACCCACCTGATCCCCGTGACGAGCACGCGCGGACCCGGCCTGCTCGGCACGGTGTTCGGCGACGTCGTGTACCACAACTTCTTCTCGACCGGGTACGGCGGGTCGAGCGAGTGGAGCGACGAGACGACCAGTGCGTGGGAGGACGCGGTCGCCGAGTACGTGGACGGCGGCTGAGCCCGCCCTTCAGCGGGCCTTGCGGAGCACCACGTGCTCCCACGCGCCGTCGAGCCAGCTGCGCTCGACGGTGGCCCGTCCGGCCAGCTCGACACCGACGTCGCTGCGCGCGCCGGGGCGCCAGACGACGAGGGTGCCGTCGGTCGCCTCGAAGTTCCACTGGTGCATCCCGTGGTACTCCTCGTCCTCGGCCGTGTTGCGGTGGTGGATCAGGAGCAGCGGTGCGCCCGGCTTGGCGCAGCGCACCATCTCTCCGATCGCGAGGACCGGGTCGTAGGAGTGATCGAGCGTGTTGCGAGCGGTCACGAGGTCGAAGTGGTCGGCGGGGAGCAGGGTCGAGAGCTGCTCGCTCTCGCACGCCCGGGTGCGGACGGGCGGCGTGACGCCGGCCTCGTCGAGCAGGTCCGAGTACTGCTTCCCGAGGGCGTCGACCGCCGTCAGCTCGAGGGTCCAGCCCTCCCGGCGCCGGCCGAGGAAGGTGAGGGGCCCGGCGCCGACGTCGAGCAGACGGACGGTCGCGCCCTCGGGGGCGTCGACCAGCTCGGCGATCTCGGGCTGGAGGGGCAGGTCCGGGTCGAGCCGGGTCTCGTAGCTCCCCGGATACCGCGCGCCCTTGGTCTCGAGGTAGACGCGCCAGAAGCTCACCTCGCCGTCGATGGCCGACTGCCACGCGGCCTCGGGGCTGGCGGCGGCACCGCCCGCCGGCTTGGCCGGGGCGGCGCGGGCGGCGCGCAGGGATCGGAGCCACTTCGGGCGTTTCACAGCGGGGCACGGTAGCCGCCGCCACACGTCGCGCGCCGACGCGATGCGCCGCGCCGCGACCGTCGCCGGACCCGCATGTCCTCACGTTCCGCGCGCAGCAGGGCGGGCACGTCGAGCGCGAATGTGCCGATGCGCCAACGGTCCCGTACCGGTCGCGTGCTGCTTGCCGATTCGCGTTGACGCGCTCTGTGGTGTCCCGCAGGATCGCCTGGACCGCACGGTCGCCGGCCCCTGCATGACGGGGCGCGGCGGCTGCTCATGAGCGGGCCGGCGTGCGAGCGTCCGGCCGATGCTGGGGGGAGTCCACGTGAGGCGCGAGGCCGCATCGAGGGTGAGCGCACCGTCTCCTTCCATCTCACGCCGACCCGTCGCGGTCACGGCCGGCACGACCAACGACCAAGGAGACCTCAGTTGAATCTCAAGACACGCATCCTCGCGGGGGCCAGCTCGCTGGCCATCGCCGGGAGCATGGTGGCCGGGTTCGCGGCCGCACCTGCGGGTGCGGCGGTGAGCACCGTGCTGACCTGCACCGGGATGACCCAGACGGCGAAGCTGAACCCTCACCTCACGTCGAACACCCCGCGGTACGTGAAGGCCTCGGCCAGTGGGATCAACGGTTCCTGCTCGGTCGACGCCGGGATCAGCACGGAGAACCCTGCGACCGACAGCACCAAGGCCAACCCGTACGACAACCAGACGAACCTGCACTCGACGCTGACCGTCCTCAAGAACAAGGTCAAGGTGGCGGGGAGCACGTCGTGCAACACGGCAGACCCTGCCATCGTCGCGGCGAACGTGTACCCGGCGGCTTACCCGTTGAACGGCAAGCAGATCATCAAGTTCAACGAGCTCAACGAGAAGTTCAAGAACATCCAGCTGCAGGCGTTCCTGTACCTGACCGGCGACGTGAACAACCCGACCGCGGTCACCGCCGAGGGTGTCGTCACGAAGGGTCCGGGCGTCGGTGGCAACGTGACCGAGCCGTTCACCTTCGGTCCGGCCGTGGGTGACACGAAGAGCGTGCACTTCGTGGACTGCATCGACACCGTGGCGGGTCCGGGCGGCATCGAGGACGGCTACGCCGACCTCGTGGCCCTCGACATCAGCCAGTCCGCGCCGATGACGGTCACCGTCGGCCAGCCGTAGCCCGACCCGCACGTGCCCCGCGCGAGTCACGTGGATCGGCCCGCCCTCCCGGGCGGGTCGATTCGCGGCGCTGCGTGAGCGAATTCGGTCCGCATCTTGCGATTGTGCGCGGGTTTGTCGTCGCTCTTGCGCGCTTCTCCCGGTTCCCTTGACGCTGTTCGTGACGCCGCGCAGGATCGCCCGGACCGCACGTTCGTCCCGCTTCTTCATGGGGAGGCGAGACGGGTGTTCATGGGCGGGCCGGCGTACATCCGCTGGCCGTGCTGGGGGGAGTGCACATGACACACGGCGCCGAATCATCGGTGGTGTTGTCGTCTCCTTCCGTCTCACCCCGGTCCGTCGCGGTCACGGCCGGCACGACCAACGACCAAGGAGACCTCAGTTGAATCTCAAGACACGCATCCTCGCGGGGGCCAGCTCGCTGGCCATCGCCGGGAGCATGGTGGCCGGGTTCGCGGCCGCACCTGCGGGTGCGGCGGTGAGCACCGTGCTGACCTGCACCGGGATGACCCAGACGGCGAAGCTGAACCCTCACCTCACGTCGAACACCCCGCGGTACATGAAGGCCTCGGCCAGTGGGATCAACGGTTCCTGCTCGGTCGACGCCGGGATCAGCACGGAGAACCCTGCGACCGACAGCACCAAGGCCAACCCGTACGACAACCAGACGAACCTGCACTCGACGCTGACCGTCCTCTCGAACAAGGTCAAGGTGGCGGGGAGCACGTCGTGCAACACGGCAGACCCTGCGATCGTCGCGGCGAACGTCTACCCGAACTCCTACCCGTTGAACGGCAAGCAGACCGTCAAGTTCAACGAGCTCAACGAGAAGTTCAAGAACATCCAGCTGCAGGCGTTCCTGTACCTGACCGGCGACGTGAACAACCCGACCGCGGTCACCGCCGAGGGTGTCGTCACGAAGGGTCCGGGCGTCGGTGGCAACGTGACCGAGCCGTTCACCTTCGGTCCGGCCGTGGGTGACACGAAGAGCGTGCACTTCGTGGACTGCATCGACACCGTGGCGGGTCCGGGCGGCATCGAGGACGGCTACGCCGACCTCGTGGCCCTCGACATCAGCCAGTCGGCGCCGATGACGGTCACCGTCGGCCAGCCGTAGCCAGCACCCAACGAAGTTCCGGGCAACCGGGAGCGGGCCCGCCCTTCGGGGCGGGCCCTCTCGCGCTCCGGACCGGTGGCCGCCGCCTCCGTCCCCGTCCCGCACGTGTGACGGCGCCGTCACGCTCTGCGACACCGGATCGCAATCATGAGCACGTTCCGCGTTCAAAACGTGACATTCGCTTGACACCTTGCCCGGCATTCCGGCAGGATTGCCCCCGACCGCACGGCTGGCTGGCCTCTTCATGGGGAGGCGAGGCAGCTGGTCATGGGCGGGCCGGCGTCATGTCGGCCAGTGCTGGGGGGAGTGCTACATGGCGAACGACACCGGATCTCAGGTGCACGCGTCGTCTCCTTCCGTCCTTCTCCGGTCCGTCGCGGTCACGGCCGGCACTACCAACGACCAAGGAGACATGCGTTGAACCTCAAGACACGCGTTCTCGCGGGGGCCAGCACGCTGGCCATCGCGGGGGGCATGGTCGCCGGGTTCGCAGCTGCACCTGCCGGTGCCGCGGTGAACACGGTCCTGACCTGCTCGGGGATGACCCAGACGGCCAAGCTGAGCCCCGCGCTCGGCTCGAACGTCCCGAAGTACGTCAAGGCCTCGGCCTCGGGCACGAACGGCGCCTGCATCGCTGATGCCGGCATCCGGACGAACAACCCGTCGACCGACAGCACCAAGGCCAACCCGTACGACGACCAGATCGGTGGCGACGCCGGCCTGACCGTCATCTCGAACAAGGTCGGCGTCGCCGGCAGCACGTCGTGCAACACGCAAGACCCTGCCATCGTCGCGGCGAACGTGTACCCGGCGGCTTACCCGCTGAACGGCAAGCAGACCATCAAGTTCAGCGACATCAACGCCAACACCGGCAAGGCGCTGTCCCTGCAGGCGTTCGTGTACCTGACCGGCGACGTGAACAACCCGACGGCGGTCACCGCCGAGGGTGTCGTCACGAAGGGCCCGGGCATCGGTGGCAACCTCACCGAGCCGTTCACCTTCGGTCCGGCCGTGGGTGACACGAAGAGCGTGCACTTCGTGGACTGCATCGACACCGTGGCGGGTCCGGGCGGCATCGAGGACGGCTACGCCAACCTCGTGGCGCTCGACATCAGCCAGTCGTCGCCGATGACGGTCACCGTCGGCCAGCCGTAGTCAGCACCGACGAACACCGGGAAACCGGGAGAGTGGCCCGCCCTTCGGGGCGGGCCACTCTCGTTCCCGGGCCGGTCGGCAGGCCCGGGCCCGGGAACGCTCCACCGTGCGGCGCGAGTTCGCATCCGCACGACCCAACCACCAAGGAGACATGCGTTGAATCTCAAGACACGGGTGCTCGCGGGGGCCAGCACGCTGGCCGTCGCGGGCAGCATGGCCGCCGGCCTCGTCACGGCACCTGCGGGTGCGGCGGTGAGCACCGTGCTCCAGTGCACCGGAATGACGTCGACCGCGAAGCTGAGCCCGGCGCTGGGCTCGGGGGACGCCAAGTACACGAAGGCCTCGGCGTCGGGCACGAACGGGACCTGCGTCGTCGACGCCGGGATCCGGACCAGCAACCCGGCGACCGACAGCACCAAGCCGAACCCGTACGACGACCAGACCTCGGGCCAGAGCGCGCTGAGCGTGATCTCGAACAAGGCCTCCCTCGCGGGGAGCTCGTCGTGCAACCGGACCGACCCCACCGTGAACAACGACTACCCGCAGGCCTACCCGCTGAGCGGCAAGCAGACGCTGAAGTTCGCGGAGCTGATCAACGGGAAGCCCGGTTCGCTCCAGGCGTTCGTCAACATCAAGAACGACCCCAACAACCCGACGCTGGTCACGGCCGAGGGTGTCGTGACCAAGGGCCCGGGCATCGGTGGCAACCTCACCGAGCCGTTCGTCTTCGGTCCGGCGGCGGGTGACACGAAGAGCGTGCACTTCGTGGACTGCATCGACGCCACGGCGGGTCCGGGTGGCATCGAGGACGGCTACGCCAACCTCGTGGCGGTCGACATCACCCAGGCGTCCAACCTGGTGGTCACGGTCGGCCAGCCCTGAGCGCACCGCATCACGGCTCCATCGCAGGACCGAGAAGGGCCCGCCCCGTACGGGGGCGGGCCCTTCTCGTGGGATCGGCGCTCAGCCGGTGGCGGCTCAGCCGTCCATGCCGCCCGGCAGGCAGTTCCATGCCTGCCAGCGGAGGTCCGGGACGTCGGCCGGATCGAGCTGGGCCAGGTCCGAACGGTCACCGATCGGACCTGGCCCACACACGAGGTGGGGACCGCCGGGAAGGTCGACCGTCATCAACGCGGCCACGGGTGTCGCCGGACCGGAGTAGAGCACCAACCCGCTCCCAGGGTCGTACGGCACCGGGTGGCGGGACCCGTCGAGGAGGGTCATCTCGGCGGTGGACCCGGCGGGCACCAGGATCCCGAAGAGCTCGTACGGCGTCTTGTCGTTGGCGTCGATCGCGAACTGGTAGCGAGCGAACTCGGGACCCTTGGGCTCGAGGGTCGGCACGCAGACGCTGCCGTCCTTCGCGGGGACGCCCGTCGCGTGGTAGGTGGGCGTGGATTCGACCTTCCAGCAGGTGCCGTGCGTCGTCGAGGGCGCCCGCAGCACCTGGTAGGCGACCCCGCCCGCGTCTCCCGTCGCGACGGGGACGAACGGGCCGGACGGCGCGTCCGGCGCCTGGTCGTTGCCCTCCACATCCTTGGCCGCCGGCTCGCTCACCTTCGGGCTCCGGCTCGCCTTCGTGACGTCGTAGCTGCTGTGCACCCCGGTGTTCGAGACGGCCTCGATCCGCACGATGCGCTGGGATCCGTCGACCCAGACCGTCAGCCGGGCGATTCCGTTCACGTTGCCGATGGGCGTCGGGATCTTGGCCACGAACCCCGACGCACCCTTGCCGCCGATCGTCTCGGACTCGGCCGTGCGGTGGAACGTGAGCTTCCGCGTCATCGCCTCCCGGACGACGGCGACGGGGTCGGCGGCACCGATGCCGGGGAGGAACGAGTCGCTCGCGCCGTCCACGAACCGCCAGGGCCGTTCGCCCGGCCGGCGGAACCCCAGGAGGTCCGGGCCGATGGCGATCGTCTTGGTGGTCGGGAGCCGATGGATCCACACGCGGCTCCCGATGCGGCGCAGGGCCACGGACCCGAAGGTCGAGGTGGTGGCCATCGGGTACCGCGCGGTCGCCCGGCGCGCCCGGTAGTCGAAGGTCCCCGAGATCGGGAGCTCCTTGCCGTCGTGGCGCGCCGTCCCGACCGTGCGCACGATGCCGAGGTGCTCGGTGGCGCTGATGGCCCCGGCGAGGTCCAGCTTCGCCGGTCCCTCGGAGGCGCTGCCCGACGAACAGCCGGCCGCCAGCATCGTGAGCACGAGGACCGCCGCGAACACGCGACGGCCGAAGGCGTTGGACGTTCCCCACATGGCGCAGATCTTCGCACGCCCCGTGTGGGTCCGGGTCGCGCCATGCCGCCGAGGACCCTTCGGTATCCTTCGCCGCCATGAGACACCGGCTTCCTCCACTCCTCGTCGCCGTCGCCATCGGAGTGGCGGCGTGCTCGTCCGGCGGAGGGTCGAGCGCCGACTCGTCCCGACCGTGGACGAAGCTCAACGAGTCGCGCACGCACTACCAGAAGGCCGCCGTCGCGGACGCGAGCAAGGTCATCGACCAGCTGAAGGCGACGGGCTTCGCGTGCGGGGACTTCAACGAGTACTCGTTCCAGGCCGTGCTCTCGGGTTACAACGCCGGCAACATGCCGATGGCGCTCGGCGCGGGCACCTGTTACACCCCGGCGGACCCCAGCGCCCCCAACGGTGGCGACGAGGAGATCCTCGTCGAGGTGTACGGGAAGAAGCCGTCGGCGCAGGACTTCGTCGTCGCCAAGGCGAAGTACATCTGCAAGCGGATCGAGAAGCTCCAGAAGAAGAACGGCGGCGGGGCCTTTGCCGGGCTCCCGTTCGTGATGGCGAAGGACCGGACCTGGGTCATCGAGCCCGACACGGACCAGACGACCCAGAAGATCGCCGAGGCGCTCGGGCGGCCCGTCGGCAACATGTGCGACTACGACTGAGCCCGCTCAGCCCAGGTCGGCGGCGAACGCGCAGTTCCAGGGCTCGTCCCGGATCCCGGCGCGGTCCGCGGGCGCGAGGGCGGTGACGTCGGCCGGTGCCGTCACCGGGCCGGGGCCGCACCAGACGACGCGCCCGTCGGGCAGGGTGACGGTCGCGAGCACCGCCGGCGGCGCGGCCGGCCCGCCGTAGACGGCGAGGCCGTCGGAGGACACCGGCATCGGTGCGTGCGAGCCGTCGAGGCGGGTGACCGCCGCCGTCGCGCCCGCCGGGAGGAGCAGCCCCAGGAGCTCGTAGGGGCTGGCGGCCGTCGCGTCCACCGCGAAGCCCACGGGGACGGTCGGGCCCGCCGGCGGGTCGAGCGGAGGGATGCACACCGCCCCTCGCCGTGCGGTTGCGTTCGGGCGGTACGGGCGCGACGCGTCGACCCGCCAGCACGTACCGCCGTCGGTCGCCGGGGCGCGCCGGATCGTGTAGCTCGTGCTCCCGGCGGTCCCTGCGGCCGCGGTCTCGTACGGACCGGCCGCCGACCGCTCGGTGGTGGCACCCTCGATGTCGTCCGCTCGCGGTGCCGAGACCGCCGCCGCCTCGCCGCGCCCGATCCGGTACGTCGCGTCGACCCCGGCGTCGGTCGTGAGCGCGACACGCACCGGCCGCCCTCCCGGACCGGTCCTGATGGTGACGGCGCGAACGCCGAGACGAGCCGTGGTCGTCGCGGGGAGCCGGGTCCGGTAGGTGCGAGCCGAGCCCGTCGCCGCGCCGACCCGCCGTCCCCGGACGCCGTCGCGTGCGAGGGCCTCGAGCAGCGCGACCGGGTCGTACGGACCGACGACCCGGCTCAGCTGCGCGTCGGTGGGATCCACGGCGAGCCAGGGCGGCGCGTCGGGCGGGTGCAGCACGAGGAGGGCCGGACCGGAGGCGATCGGTCCGAACCCGTCGGCGGAGGATCGCCGGATCCA